>JAILZT010000012.1 GCA_023512345.1 Paenibacillus sp. | reverse complement strand
GTCTTCAAGAAGTCCATGATTTTGGATTTTACTCTCGTAAAATCCCACTCACTCGTTGTTCAGTTTTCAAAGATCAATGTCTCGTTTGTCGCTCATATTGTCTCAGCAGCGACCTTTATAATATATCACGGCGTCCTCGTTTTAGTCAACCTTTTTTTAATTTAATTTTCTAGGTTGTCATTTCAACGTTTCTGAATTCATTCAATACTTCAGAGGGACGAGTTATAATTTATCACATTAACTAGTCATGAGTCAACCCTAAATATTATCTCCAAAATATCAACCGTTTTTGTTAGTTAAATAAAAAAAGAGAGTGCAATTGCCTCTCCCTATCCTACAGTATTTTATCTATTTTTATATAGTATAGCGTATGGCGTGTCCCGCTCCGGAATTAGCATCTGCCCAAGAGGTTATTTCTCTAATTAACGAACGGGAAACCAGCTTACTTAACAGCAGCGGCAGTTCAGGCTCCAAATGACTGAGACCCGGTTGTCTTAATAACTCTTCCATTCCCCATGGTTCCTTACGGCTGCCTAGGATGGTAAAAAGAAGCGTGCAGCAATCTGCCATCTTTGACATAATCGCAAATTCACAAGCCAATAATACAAGCTGCACTCTTTGCTCCAACGTCTCAGTGCTAATTGTTAACTCTTCATATAACTTATAGACAGATGTGTTCTGGCTCTTCACTTGATCCCACACTGCAGGTTCTGGAAATCTACCACCTTCACTCACTTCTATACGGGCCCAATGGTACAAGGCTATTAAGACACAATTATACGCATCCATAACACAACCTGCGGCAATATAACGTTTGGATTTCACATACATATGCAAAAAACGAGCCAGCTCCATTAATAGTACTCGTTCCTGAATAGGCTGCTCAAATTGAGTGATTATCCATCTCAACTCCTCAAGAACTCCTTGCGGGTCCCAAACCACCTCGCCTGTCAGCAGACTAGTAACAAGCTCATTATTATCTCCTGCACTTACAGCCCGTTCTAAAGTTTGAATATCGATATGCTGTGTCTGGATACGAAGGCCGCCAGCTAGAGTGTTGCGTATAGTTCGTTCCTGCCCTTCTACCTCATGAAGCATCAGGACGACCATATCATATTCTTGAAGAAGTGCGCTTTGAAATGAAGTATTTCCTTGCCGCCGCAAAGTAACGACTCCTAGAACACTCTCATCAAACGTTTCTCCACTCATTAATGTCAAATTAGATAGTTCCATGCTTCCCTCCATTAAATATGGCGATTTTGCGTCAGTTCAGCTATAATTCATTTATAATAATATAATTCTACCTATACATGTTAGTTCCTTCTAGACGTTCGAACTATATTTAAGTTAGGAGCAAAAATTCATGATTTTTAAATCTGCCAAAATTAATGCTTTTCGCACATGGGGATTGCTGTTGACCATGGTGGGTATGGGGCTAATGATTCTTGGAACGGCGGGTATAGTATTTTGGGGGCATGCGGGAAAAATTATGGCGGCAATTGGTCTTGTTATCGGTTTGATTTCCATGATGGCAAGTCTGGCTATATATTTTTGGGCAGGAATGTTGTCAACAAGTGCGGTTCAAGTGGATTGCCCCGAATGTAACAAGATGACCAAGATGTTAGGAAAGACAGACCGTTGCATGTTCTGCCATACAATATTAACTATGGACCCTGAGCACGCAAATATCACATCAGAGCAGCTAGAAAGCCAACAGCTGAAGCAATAATATACAAATGAGGGGCTCCCGATCTTCGGGAGCCCCTTCTTCATTACAACTTATTGATGGATCTCACTTAATGCTTGCCATGCTTCCTGATTAGCAAAGCTTCGGTTCCAGGAGGCAATCCCTCCAAGGCGAAACCCCTTCGCCAATTGAACTCTCGCCTGTAAAGATACCTTATCTTCAATCCATATTTTACGTGGTATTCCGTCTTCCTTGTATTCAACGTAGTTCTGTCCTGACTGCTGATCAAATTTTGGTTTCAGCTTGTTTTCGCTAATAATCTCGGTGACGGTATTCATGCTTACAGCCTTGGAGCTTACTGTGCTCTTTCCATCAACCTGTGTTTCAGACCAAATACGAGTATACAGTGGAACACCTAAAATAATCTTTTCAGGGGGGACATTGTCCTCCTCAATAATGCGGGTTATTGAATTTTTAACCCATGGCAACGAGGCAACAGAGCCTGCTGTAGGGCTGGAAGCCCAGTGTTCATCGTATGCCATTACTATAAGAAAATCAGCCGTTGTCCCAAGGGAGCGACGATCCAAAAACAATGACCACATTTCGCTGTTCGATTTCGGCGTTACATCTATAGATACAATTAGATTCTTAGCCTGAGCCATCGGCTTCAGTTCCCGCATAAACTGCGTGACGTTATCGCCATCTTTCGTGTGGACATTCTCAAAATCAATATTGATCCCATCCAAATCATATAAATCACTGTATTGAAGCATCTGGTCAATAATTCGCATGCGCTTCTCATAAGTCGATAATGCCGCTGTAGTCATGTCTGCCTCAAAACTGTTGCTAAGAAGCCCCCATACCTCCATACCTTGCTTGTGTGCCCATTGTACATAAGCGCTATCAGCTTGACTACGAACGTTACCTTCGCCATCTACAATACTAAACCAGGTTGGGCTTACCACATTAACACCCGGGAGCTTACCGATGGAATTGGTATTTGGTTTACGTTCATACACAGCTTCCCAGATCAAATTAACAGGCTTACCGCTCCAGCTCCGTTCTGCACGTGTAGGAGTTAACGGCTGTGCCTCTACTTTTTTCTGACCATTTGGAATGATATCTTTACTCCGGGCAAAGCCCGTAAATCCATTGCTCATTTGTACATATAACCAATCCTCAGTTTCGTTCCAGATCTTCACAAGGGTTCCGGGAGGCATGTCCGCTGCAATGGGTGCGTGAATAGTTGCTTCGCTGCGAAGTGGAATGCTTTTATCCCCCTTGTCTCCTTTAATCTTACCAACCGTAACCGTGTCGCCAGCCAGCATTACCTGAACAGCTCCAGTCACTGTATCTTGCTGTATTTCAAAGCCGTATAACCCTTTCAGCGTTTCCGCCGGAAGATAGGTTACTTTACCTTTCTGCTCAGGTGCTAATCGGAGCTGCAAAGGTTGGTTATTCAAACTCGCTTTAGTCGTATTTTCCTGCATATATAGTAATTCACTACCTGTTGAAAGAATGACTGATTTACTCTCAGCTTCATATCGAATCGAAGAATCTACATATTCCTGTAGAAAAGGTAAAGGCAGCAGCAGACTTTCTCCAGTGCCGGAAGCAGAGTAACTAGTAAGCTCACCTTTGATAAATATAGGCTTATCTATTCCTTTCCAATCTGGATCTACGTGTTGACGATTCGGCATTACATAAAAAACAACCCAATAAATTGCTGTCGCTATAATAAAAAGTCCAAGCAGGCGGCGAAGAAAACCTCCGCGTTTCTTCACACGCCCCTGTCTCTGTCTTCTGTCCAAGATTGAATCCTCCATATAATAGCTATTTTTTTCGACCTATAGAATACGCATTAGAAGCCCATTTGGTTTCCAAATAAAAATAAAACGTGATTCCTCCGATTAGGGATTCAGCACGTTCTTATAAACATCCGGCATACTCAGCCATAAATTTAATTATATTATTATGTCAATTTGCTACTCTGTGCAGCACTCGCAAACTCCATAAAGCTCCATCCGTAGACCCTTGATTTTAAAACCGGTAGCCTGCTCTGCACGTTGCTCCACCTCATGTAGAGATGGGTAAATGAAATCTTCAATCTTACCGCAAATCTGGCAGATAACATGATAATGGTCAGATACATTCGCATCAAAACGGCTGGAGTTATCACCATAGGTCAATTCACGAACCATGCCCGCTTCCATGAACATTTTCAAATTATTGTATACGGTTGCTACACTCATGCTCGGAAACTTTGGTTCCAGCGCCCGGTAAATATCGTCTGCTGTTGGGTGGTTCATCGCTTCCATCAAATATGTTAATATTGCATGACGCTGGGGCGTAATACGGACACCTGTTGTCTTCAATTGTTCCAATGCATGCTGAACGCCACTACCCATCAATGTCACCGCCCTTTGTGGTAAAACAGAATAGTAAATCTAATTTTAATTGTAAGACTGGGTTTTCAGTATTGTCAACGCGGTCTTTACATTATATTTATTATTATATAATAAATATTACTTATTTCAATACTTCCTCACATTTAGGTTGCTGTTTCCCTCTACATGAAGCTTGTATTCACCTGTGCCGACTTGTCCAGATATCGTTTTTTTATCAATAATTAATTCTGGAATATCTGATGTGATATCCCCATAACCACTTGATCCCTCTACGATATAGTCCCCTTGGAAGGGTAGGTATAGCTCCAGGTCACCCACGGCACTGTAAATATCCCAATCTCCACCAACCTGTCCTGTCCGAACTTCAATGCTGCCATTAAGAGATTCCGCACGCACTTTCATATTCGCCTCTTTGACGGTTAAATTACCGTTCTTACTAGCAATATCGACTGTCCCCCCGTTATTCACGGCTCCTACGTTACCAACAGCAGTAGAAAGCTTTAGAGGACCTGACACAGCCCAGGCATTCATATCACCACCGCTAGTTGAAAGATCTACGCTTCCTTGTACGCTTCTAGCCTTAACCGCCCCATTCAGTGTCTTACCTTTAACGTTTCCTAATACCTTATTGAGTATGAGTTGACCGTTTCCAGTCTCTAAGGAAATCTCTTCAATGGCTTCTACGTTTTGGAGGGTAATCCCGCCATTCATCGTCCGTATTTCTAGATTAAAGCGGCGATTTTCAGGAAGTAAAATGTCCATATCCATGCGTGGTTGGCGTTTTCCAGAGTCTCCGTAGGCCTGACCCTTCGGCGTTATTTTAATATTCGAGCCCCCAGCTACATCTAGAAAAGACTGCTCCGAGATCGCCTCTGCCATAACTCCATCCAACTGATCCACCCAAACGGTAGCCACAATCTTAATATCCTCAACGGGAGCCCTGTGCAGCAAAATATCACCATTGATCGCATCAATCGTTATTTTGGCTGATTTAAGTTCAACGGGTACGATTAAAGGGGCTTTCTGGAACTTACTGCCTGTCGCTTCCCCATAATCCACTGCCGCTGCGGTTAGATTAAGATTAACCCGGTTCCATAAGTGAATATAATGCTCCTGCTCAGCCACTATAAACACACAGGCCGATAGGGCAATTGCCGATAAAACACCACTAACATCAAGCCTGAACTTCCTGCCCGTAAGGGATGTTCCAGAACCTGCCCTGCGCACAGAAAAATACATCAATATATACTCGATCCCCCATAATACAGGTACTATAGGCCACCATTTAAGCAAAAGAAGCATATTATCCGCTTGATCTTTCCAGTCCAGCAACATCAAAACCCCAACACCTATAAGCAGCAAGGCTGAAGTGTATCTTCCGACACGGTATTTGGCAGGATTTCCATTTACTCGATGCTTGATAATTCTTTGAATGACCTCACGTACACCCAGCAGTACTCCCCCGATGATAAGTACTCCTGCAACAGTTACGCCTGAATAATGTTCAATATAAGACCGGAGCCAGACCGGCTTTTGACGGAATAGAAAAAGTAATGCCCCTCCAAATAGCAGCAAAAGACCAAAGGAAATCCCGGGCTCACTCACCAAAGAGCGACGCTTAGAAACCAACGGTGCTATATCAGATTCAAGTTGAGCCCCCTCTTCTTCACTCGCAATATTACGATTTAGATGGTGGAGAATCCGATCAGAGGTCTGAAGAACATCGAACACATTATAAAAATAGAGTACAGGTATGAAAAGGGCCAATAAAATAAGCAGGGGTACATTGATCTGCATCCCAATAGAAGAGAAATAAAGCAACGCAGCGATATCCAGCAGAATAACAAATATCAGCGAAATCCCCTTGCGGAGAAGCCCCAAATATAAATGTCCAGTCCCTGGAATCAGCACTGCCAGCAGGCCCGCAAGAAATTTATGTTTTCTAGGACGACGTCTTTTGGGACGCGGAGGTATCACTTCCGGATTATTTAAATCTTCTGGTACCGATGGCTGTTCAGTAACATTCATCACTTTGGAGCTCCTCCTTTCTAAGGGATTTTTGGTTAGGACTCAGCATCATGATCCGAGTTTCCCAGGACGGTTGAATTCAATAAGTTCAACTCCAGGAGCAACTTCCTCGATTCCATCGGCAATAAATCCATGTTTGATATATAAAGAAACCGCTGGAGCATTAAGCTTACCCGTAGAAACAATAAATTGCTTCATGTTGTCATAGTGCTCAAATACATAATTCAATAGACTGCCGGCAATCCCTTTTCGAAAGTGATCAGGATCTACCATCATCCGTGTAATGGTAAGTTTACCAGGCGATTCTTCCTGTGTTGCAACAGCTCCCATGATCTCCCCCTCCCGGCTCAAACACCCGTAAAAGGTTTCGATACTGCGACGCAGCATGTCCCTAGTCTCCAATAGTGGAGGTATATCTTGAAAGCCTATCAGCTGCGCCTCCAAACGGTATGCTTTATGCTGAAGAGTCCATAGTTCATTAATCGTGAATTCATCCTGCAGGTTCAGCTTCATAATTTCACTCATATTATCAATCCCCTTATAGACGCGAAAGGCTTGTCGTTGCCGACAAGCCCTCACTATAGGTTGCTTCTTTATATTACCCAAATATCAGCCTAACGGCTAAGTACTTCAGCCAATAGCTTGTTCGCAAGACCCGGATTGGCCTTACCCTTGCTTTCTTTCATAACCTGTCCAACAAGGAAGCCTATAGCTTTCTGCTTACCTGCTTTGTAATCCTCTACGGATTGTGGGTTGGCGGCTACAACCGCCTCTACTATCCCTTTGATTGCACCTTCATCGCTGATTTGAACTAGACCCTTCTCCTCAACGATGGCGGCTGGCAGTTTGCCACTCTCCAACATTTCCTTAAAGACGGTCTTTGCAATCTTGCTGCTGATGGTTCCACCCGCTATAAGGCCGATCATTTCACCCAGACCTTGCGGAGTTATCTTCACTTCAGACAGCTCCAGATTATTCCCATTTAGATAAGCGAGCAAGTCTCCCATGATCCAGTTGGCTAAAGCTTTAGCGTCCTGTGTGTAATGAAGAGCTTCTTCAAAGAAATTAGCCAACAGCATCGAAGAAGTAATTACACCTGCATCATAAGCTGTAAGACCGTACTCCTGACTGTAACGAACCTGCCGAGCATCCGGAAGCTCAGGAATAGTAGCCCGGATGGCTTCCTTCCAAGCATCATCAATATGAAGTACGATCAGATCCGGGTCCGGGAAATAACGGTAGTCATGTGCTTCTTCTTTGCCGCGCATGGATAAAGTCTTGCCGCCGGCCTCATCCCAGCGGCGAGTCTCCTGAACGACTATACCTCCGTCATCCAAAATCTCACCTTGACGGAATTGTTCATATTCAAGGCCGCGAAGAACACCACGGAAGGAGTTCATATTCTTAAGCTCCGCCCGGATGCCAAATTCCTCCTGACCGATAGGCCGAAGGCTGATATTCGCATCGCAGCGCATAGAGCCTTCTTCCATTTTGACGTCGGAGACATCACAATATTGCATGATTGCCCGAATCTTCTCCAAATAAGCGCGTGCTTCCTCAGGGGATCTTAAATCCGGCTCAGAAACGATCTCTATAAGAGGTGTTCCTACTCGGTTAAAATCTACGAGAGAAGCAAATCCACCATCTACGTGTGTTAGTTTCCCTGCATCCTCCTCCAAATGGAGTCGGGTAATTCCGATCCGCTTGGTCTCACCGTCCACTTCAATGTCGATCCAACCGTTCAAACCGATAGGTTGATCAAACTGCGAAATTTGGTAAGCTTTTGGTGAATCGGGATAAAAATAGTTTTTCCGGTCGAATTTACTGACATCCCCAATAGTGCAGTTCAGTGCCATAGCGGCTTTCATCGCATATTCTACCGCTTGCTTGTTCAACACCGGCAGGACACCGGGATGACCAAGACATACGGGACAAGTGTGTGTATTAGGCGGGGCCCCGAATTCTGTCGAGCAACCGCAAAAGATTTTGGACTGTGTATGAAGCTCCACGTGAACTTCCAGTCCGATGACTGTTTCATATTTAGATGACATAGTAACCCATTCCCCTCCTTTTGGAAGATATTACAGCTGTGGACGCTGCTTGTGATGTTCTGTATTTTGTTCAAAGGCATGCGCTACACGCAGCACTGTGGTCTCATCAAATTCTTTACCGATAATCTGAAGCCCTACTGGAAGCCCGTCTGCAAGCCCGCAAGGGATGCTAACCGCAGGAATACCCGCAAGACTCACCGGAATGGTCAAAATATCGTTCAGATACATAGTCAGCGGATCTTCGGTTTGCGAACCCAGCTTAAACGCTGTCGTTGGCGCCGTAGGTCCAATTACAACATCAAATTTCTTAAATACTTCATCAAAATCCTGCTTGATCAGGGTCCGCACCTTTTGTGCTTTTAAGTAATAAGCATCATAGTACCCAGAACTAAGCGCATACGTACCCAACATAATGCGCCGTTTCACCTCTGGGCCAAATCCCCGGCTGCGAGAGTTCAAGTACAGGTCAAGCAAGCCGCCGCTTTCATCCACTCGCGCACCGTAACGAACGCCGTCGAAACGCGCCAAGTTAGAAGATGCTTCAGATGAGGACAGCAAATAATAAGCAGCTACTGCATATTCAGTATGAGGCAGTGATACCTCTTCCCACACAGCGCCCAGACCTTCCAACACTTTAAGAGCAGCTAATACTGCCTCACGTACAGAAGCGTCAACACCCTCACCTAAGTATTCCTTTGGCACTGCGATACGCAGTCCAGTAACATCACCGGTAAGTGCACTTAAATAATCAGGGATGTCCACCTTTGCAGATGTGGAGTCCTTAGAGTCATAACCAGCGATAGCTTGCAGGACATAAGCAGAATCTTCTACATTACGCGTAACTGGACCGATCTGGTCCAAGGATGAAGCAAACGCCACTAGGCCATAACGTGAAACCAGACCATAGGTAGGTTTAAAGCCAACTACGCCGCAATAGGAAGCGGGTTGACGGATAGATCCACCGGTATCTGAACCTAGAGAAAAGAATACCTCTCCAGCTGCAACGCTAGCTGCAGAACCACCGCTGGATCCGCCGGGAACACGTTCCAAATCCCATGGATTACGAACCACTCCAAAGCTGGAATTTTCGTTAGAACCACCCATGGCGAACTCATCCATGTTCAGCTTACCAATGGTTACAGCGTCAGCCTGACGAAGCTTAGCGGTTACTGTCGCATCATAGATGGGCTGAAAATTAGTCAAGAACTGACTGGCACAGGTTGTACGCAGACCTTTGGTTACAATGTTATCTTTAATTCCCGCAGGAAGTCCAAACAACAGGCCACGGGATTCTCCTGAGGCTAATTTATCATCCAAAGACCGGGCAGTTGCCCGCGCCCCCTCTTCATTCAAAGTTAAAAAAGCATGCAGGTCTCCATCTCGCCGGGCAATTGCTGACAAGGATTCCTCGGTCAACTCACTGACTGATACCTCTTTGTTATGCAGCATATTATGTAATTCGGGTAATCGATATTCAAACAGACTCAAGATTACATCCCCTTTCCTATTTCTTCGATCTATTCTAGAACGGCTGGCACTTTAAAATGTCCGTCTTCGTGATCAGGTGCGTTAAGCAAAGCTTCATCTTGGCTAAGGCTCTCTCTAACTACATCTTCACGCATTACATTGCTGACCTGCAGCACATGTGTAGTTGGCTTAACATTATCCGTGTTCAGCTCATTTAATTTCTCTGCATATTGTAAAATAGCATTCATTTGTTCTGTGAAAGTTGCCTCTTCCTCCGGGCTTAACTGCAGACGGGCTAGCTTGGCCACATGCTGCACATCCTTGACCGTGATGCTCATAAGGTATTTCCCTCCTAGTGTAAAGGGCTAAAGCGCCCGGATTAACGTTCTAATTATATTGTAGAAGCTTGTACAATTCAATGAGCTTGTATTTCGTCCTAGTTTTTTCCACATATGAAAATAGCCCCACAAAAGTGGAGCTTATGTCTTCAACAAAGACTATATTATATTTTCATATTTTAGAAAAAGCCGGCCTTGGGCCGGCTTTCCCTTTAAATCCAAGCTCGAAGGTTCACCTGTTTGATGAATTCCGCCTGGGACAGAGTCTCTTGTGAAATGATTTCTGGTTCTTCCGCCTCGACAGATTCGCCGTTCATTAAATGATGGAACAGCTTCTCATTGTAAGTAGACAAAGCATAATCAATCAATGCCTCATGCGTAGCTCTTTCTGCCTCCACTATCAACAAATCTTCTTCCGCCTCAATATCTTCAGCAGTAACGTAGAAATTACGATTTGCCTGAGGCACACGAATGACATAATCAAATGCATTATCCGGATTACGGTCATAAGCAATCAAGTAACCATAATCCCCGATAGGAAGATTCTGCTCGAAAGCATCCGCAACAATGATAATCTTCTCGCCTAATTGCAGCATCGCCCTACCTCCTCGAATCCATATCTATCATGGTTTACTTATTTCAACAGTCTACTAAAAAAAGATAGTGATGTCTACTAGGAGGGGGCAGTTAACTTGCAAGCTTTTTTCTTCCAGTTGCTAGAGAAGCTCCGACAATACAAAAAATGATAAGAACACCCGCAGATACAAGTGATCCGGCATAGGTTGCTCCAAGCTTGTTACTGCCTTCAGCAAGGACTCCAGCCGAATAAGCAGGCAACCTCGCCGGAGTCCAATCGAACACATTCGGAAGCAAGGTGTGGAACAACGAGAGCCCCGCCGCTGCTATCAAGGACATAAATGCAGCAACGGGACCGCGCAAAAACGAACTGAAAAGCAAGGTTAGCGACTGAATACAAAGAAGCCATAGACCGTATAGACCCGCAGCAGATATCACAAACTTCCATGATAAACCACCAATCAACTGTTCTGTATAGTAGGCCGCCGCTGCAACTCCGAGTCCTAGACAAAGGATAAGCAAGATGAGCTGCGCAAACCATTTGGCAAAAACGATCGATACTATGGATACTGGTCTTACCAGCACCAGCTCTGCAGTTCCGCTGTAACGCTCACCGGACAAGCTGTTCATCGCCGCCAATACCAGCACGAGCAGGCCCATCGTTCCATACTGTCCTATGGCTTGTGTCATCGTGGCCGCAGCACTGGGCATTTCGTAAGCTTCAAGCAGCCCAGGTGGAACATTTCCAGATGCTTTTAAAATTTCCGGCATATAATAGGTGACTAATGGCTGCATGACACCCAGTATAATGAACACCACCGGGATCCAAGCCAGCTTATAGCTGCGGATCAGTTCGAGTATTTCTTTTTGGCAAAACACCCACATATTCTTCATGATCCCACCACCTTCATAAACAAATCCTCCAGCGTCGATGATCCTGCTTCAAATTGCAGCAACGGAATACCATAGGCTGCAGCTTCCTGTACTATTATTTGGCGTGCCTCACCAATATCACTCACATTAAGCACAGCTTCCTCTCCCGACACATGGCCCTCTGTGACAAAGGGTTTAGAAGCTAAGGATTCCAGCCATTGCATAGCTTTTTCCTGATTCTCGACACGCATTCGGATAACAGGGATACGATGTTTGGTCCTTAGCTCTCCAAGTGTTCCCTGTTCGGCAATCCCGCCATGATTCAGCAGTATGATATCATCACATATTTCCTCAGCATCATGAAGCACATGTGTGGAAAAAATGATTGTGGTCTCCTCCCGAATTTCCCGCAGCATTTCCATCACCTCGCGTCGGCCAATGGGGTCCAGTGCAGACACAGGTTCATCCAGCAATAATAGTTGAGGACGATGAACCAATGCTTGGGCAAGCCCTAATCTCTGCTTCATTCCTCCAGAATAACCAGCGATCCGGCGGCGTGCAGCTTCCTTCAATCCCACACGTGCCAACACTTCAGTTGCCATTGTTGCAGCCTCGCGTGACCTTAAACCGCTTAACTTAGCTGCAAAAATCACGTACTCCTCACCACTCATCCAACCGTAGAAGGATGGGGATTGGGGGAGGTAACCTAACTGTCTGCGGTAGTCTGACCCAGGTGCTGACCCATCAAAGCGAATACTGCCAGACGTGGGCACGAGTAGGCCAGCCAGCATGCGCAGCGTAGTGGTTTTGCCTGCACCGTTCGGTCCAAGCAGAGCAATACAGTGTCCTTTTTCAATATCAAAATCAATATTATTCACAGATAAATGTTTACCGAAGCTTTTGGATAAACTCCTTACTTCCATTAGTGCTGGCATTATTAAACATCCTTCCTTCCAATTACAAAGTAAGCGATAGAACCAATGATATTACCGAAAATAATAATAAAAACCCATAACCACTTGGGTCCTCTAGTTGCTTCGGCTTTTCGTAGAGAGAACAATCCGATAATAGCCAATAAAACTTGCAACGCCAGTACAGGCCAGATTAATGCCCAATTTACATCCTCCATAAATATCTCTCCTGTATAAAAAAGTTACTATTATTTATGATCCTCTAGGGTCTTACGTCTTAAATCGGGAAGCACTACTACTACTAAATAGACTAGGGTGGGCATCGGAACAGTAGTCACTCCCCACAAGCCCCAGAACCAAGCTTTCTTACCCCGCTTGCGGGCGTTGCGGAACAACCAGGTTCCTTGCAGCATTACAGCTCCAATGATAAGTAGCAGCACCCATATCGGTAATTCTTGCAAATCATTCATTCTTCTGCACCTCGACCCTTCCGGTTAAGGCGAAAAATGACTGCCACGACAAGCGCTACTACTGGAATGGCTCCTTGAATTACCAAATAAAATAAGGGAGCTTCCATCAGTAAAATTAAACACGATCCCATTAAGCATAAGGACAGCAGCCAAAAGAGCAGTATTTCTTTGCGCTCCCGGTTACGGCGATTTACAGCCTCTGCCTTTATTTGCAGGGTAAGCGTACTTAGGGAAGGAGGATTAAGGTCTGAATAAACATTATCCAATCGGTCTAGCCCCGACTTAAGCTTCTCCACAAGGTGGTCAGACTGCATATTGTCCTCATTATTCATCCTCTTCCAGCTCCCTTCTTAATTGTTGCAGCCCATAGGCTACTCGTGATTTAGCCGTCCCCTCTGGAATTTGCAGCATAACCCCTATCTCTTCATAACCATATCCATAATAATGCTTCAATAAAACAGCCACCCGCTGAGGTGAGGGCAGGTGGGATAAGGCCTCCAGCACATCACTCCATTCCTCATTGCGGCTTTCGAATTGCCAGCGAATGGACCGGATTCCCTGTTCCTGACGGAGGTTCCATTCCCTTTCCCGTTTACTTCGCCTTATTCGGTCTATGTACAACCGGGTAGCAATGGTTATCAGCCAGGATGAAAAAGAGGAGCTGCCATTATAGGATGTAATCTTCTCCATGCTCCTTAACATCGTGTCCTGACAAATATCTTCTGCAAGAGAAGGGTCCAAAGTTACTTTAAGCAAATATTTGTGCAAGAAGGTATAGTGGTCCCGTAGCAGCTCCGCTAACGCTGCGGCATTACCCTGCTGAGCCTCCTTTATAATTCTCTGATCACAATGAATCATCTGCTCCCCCGCCACTTCTCTGGAATGTCATAGATAATACGATCAGCGCTTAACAATCGTTCAACGCCTAGAATAATATTTTCAGAATTTATTTTGTTGTTCCCAAAGCTTTTGCCGCCAAGGCTGAATGCGGCCTCTCCGATTAGGGAAATTCCAGAAAAGAGAATGTGGTGTATTTCCTGATGGCAAAGAAGGTATCACGTGTTCACTGTCACTTTTATATGTATAGTACTGTTCGGCTTCCCGGCAAATGATCTCATTGTCTCCGTAATCCAGAAGGTATTGCAGGTCTATCTTCAAAGAAAACTCCCCCATTTCAGCCGGCTATCCCTAAAAAAAGACAAAAAAAGAACGCAAACCGGGATTATTCCACAGTCTGCGTGCTTCGCGTAGTTAGATGTTACATTTAATTAACAGTATTGTAGCAATTTTGTATCCTGCTGTCCACCTTAATTTCATTAATACATTATTACTGAGCCAGCAGTTTATAGATAACCTGGGCGCTTTCAGCGCGGGTCATCAAACCTTCAGGTACAAATTGATTGTTCGCACTGCCCTGTACCAACCCCAGCTCTGCTGCAGTATTCACGTATGCAACTGCCCATTCATGGATACTCGATGCGTCTGAGAAAGTAAGCGGGCGGGCTATACCCTCCATCTTCTCCCCTTGTTTGGCTTCCAGAGCCCGGACAAGCATAACGGCCATTTCCTCACGGCTGATCGTTGCATTAGGTGCAAACCTGTCATTGCTCCGTCCGTTAACAATACCCAGCTTAATAGCAGTTGCTACATAAGATGAATACCAAGCGTCGGTTGTTATATCAGCAAATGCAGCCTTTCCTTCGACCTCTACACCCAGAGCACGAACCAGCATAGCTGTAAATTCTGCTCGGCTGACATTGTTCTTCGGCTTGAATTCCGAATCCGTCGCTCCGTTTATTACTTGCTTCGCTGAGAGTGATTTGATCGCCGCAGATGCCCAATATGCTTCTGGGACATCCTTAAATGACTTATCCACCTCTAGTACTGCATATTTACTGAAATGAGTAACTTCTGCAGTAATAACATTGCCTTTTAAAGCTCCACCTACATACTCCACCGTTCCGTTATCATCTAAATGGTATACACCGATGACATCCTTATTGGGATTACCCTTAAGGTTGAATGTAAGTGTTATAGGTTCCTTGAAGGTTGTGACCCTAGTAGTCGTTCCGTCCTTCTTGAGAACACCCAGCTTAAATTCATTCACATCTGTAACGTTCGTAACTTTAGTACCTGATTTATTGAGTCGATCTATTAATGGTTTAGCCTCATTACTCTGAACTGGATGGATTTCTAAAGAAATTTGAGCACCCGTTTGTTCAGTACTGGAGACAGAGCCTTGTAGCGCACTCAATACTGCAACTGGAAGGGTTACATACATATCTCCTATCTTCACCACCAAATTATTCGTTCCAAGCGTTGTTGCAGCTTGAATAGGCAGAAGAACGGTCTTTTTACCCTGAGCAATTTCGACTTCAACCTTTCCATCTTTACCGCTCTTTAAGCTGTCGGTATTTACTGCCTGAATATCCGTCGGAGGGGTTGGAGTCGTAGGCAGTGGTGCTGAACCCCCATTTGTCGTACCTGTAATTGCAGCTAGTATGACGGTTCCCCCGCTGTCTCTGCCTGCTAAATTAATCGTTACTTTTTGGTCAGCCGATACCGTGTAAGTTTTATTGCTGTATTCGTCATTTATAATTGTATGGGCTGCAAAAGGTACAGGTATGATTACAGATACCGCATCCGTCTTCGTATTGATGACCGTTACGACATCTTCATTACCGTAATGCTTGTTAAAAGCTAGATAACCCAGTTCATCCGAACCCGCCAGCTTTGTTCGTGTACCTTTGGAATACACCTTGGAATATTTGGCACGAATGTTCAGCAGCTTCTGATAGTGATCATGAAGTCCCTGTTCAGCAGTTAGCTGATCCCATGGCATATCCGCACGGTTCTCACTGAACTCCCCTTTAGACATATCTCCGCCATTCTTACCGGAGCGGCCCAGCTCTTCACCGTAGTAAATCACCGGCTGTCCCTTCGCTGTGATTTGCAACGCGGCTGCAATCTTCAGCTTACCTTTATCGCCACCCACAAAATTCGAAAGGAAGCCGTCCTCATCATGGCTGCTTAGAAACTGAGCCATCATTTGAGTATTATCGATCTTCGATTCACGGTCCTGCAGATAAGCATCAATATCATTGATTTTACCATTTGCAAAATCTCTGGCTTTTTCTTTAAAGCCAAAATCAAGAAGTCCGTCCATCTGTCCGGTTTGCAGCATTCCACCGTTATTATCAATAGTGCCGCCGAAATATTCGCCAACCATCTTAAATCCTGGATCGATGGCTGTCAGTGCGTTCTTAAAAGCTTTCCAAGTGGTATCTTCTACGTGCTTGACTGTATCGACGCGGAAATAATCAATAGTATCTCCACGTTCAGTCCTTGCATTATTCAACCAACCTGTCTGCCATTCGATGATTTTCGCCCGCACCGCAGGATCTTCGGTTTTGAAGTCCGGCAGTTGTGCCAATTCACCTTTGATAGGATCTGTATCAGACTGCATACCATCTGTGCGCAGCATTCCGTCAAAACGCGCTTTGTCTTCAGCAGTTGTTGGGCTGTTATCTCCCGTCTTCAATCCATAACCCGTGTGGTTAAGTACAACGTCTACCATGATTTTGATGCCCTTGTCATGTGCCTTCTCAATGAGCTCTTTGAAGGTTGCCATGTCACCCAAATGCTCGTCAAGCTTGGTGAAATCTTGTGCCCAGTAGCCATGGTAGGCATACTGCTTACTGTTGAAATCAATGCCTTTATTAAAATCAATATTATCTACAATCGGCGTGATCCAAAGGGTATTAATCCCTAGCTTCTGTAGATAATCCAGATTGTCGATCATACCTCTGAAGTCACCGCCGTGATAAGCTTCCAGGTGGTTTTTATCGACGTTCTCGTTATTGGTTGCATCGCCGTCTTTGAACCGGTCGGTTAGTGCAAAATAAATGCGTGCCTCATCCCAGTCAAAATCCAGCTTCGATCCGGTATACGTTCTAGCTTTTACCTCAATTGCAGCGGTCTGCTTGTGGCTGTTTCCATACTGATCCCCAAGTGTGATAGGAATACTCTTCATTCCTGCAGCCACAGAATCCTTCACTGCGACCGTCTGTTTGAGGAGCTCTGTATCGAGTTTGACTTTACTTGGACCTCCAAGTGCTGTCAGATCCATAAATGCATCCTGATAGACGATTTTCTCCGAGGAGCTTGCATTAACCGTAATCGTCGCATTTTGATTGGATGTAACGGATTTTGGAGAAACTGCAGCCGTAATTGTGACTGATGGTTTGTGATAGACCAGTAGGGATTCACCATTAACGGTATTTTTGGGATCATTGAACTCATTGGTGATTCCGTCTTCAGTAATTAGGAAAGAGTATAGGTTGTTCCCCTCTGCTGCATGAGCTAGATGGTAACTGAACCATTGATTAGCTGAATCGTAAACCATCGGATATTCTGTGCCGTTCACCTTCACCTTGGCACTGGTTATAGCTGAGATATTACCACTGCGGAAGATCGCCTCATCCCTGTACAGGAACGTAATTCCACCGTCCTTCAGGACGGGTCCGCTGATGCTCGGTTTAACATCAAGCTCTTTGACCATGCTGGTCACGTAGACTTTAGTGAACTGTTCCCCTTGTGTCAGCGGAATGGTTCGGTCATCTGGATAATCTTGTTTTGCTGTATTCCAGTCGGTTCCCTTCCGAAGGACGAATCCAACGCTAGTAGCATTTGGTGCCACTTCTATTAATACACTCGCTGTATCATTCTTAGTTGTAAAATCAATTTGATCGTTCTTAGCTCCGGTATTCCAGACCCAAAGATTCCAATCCGTATAGTCTTTGTCTCCACGGATATAAGTAAATTGAACATATCGTTTATTATCTACAGGCTCATTCGTTACTTTAGTTGTTACCTTTGAGATTTTGCCCTCATAAGTAATTGTAATTACGGCTATTCCTGGTGCGACAGCCCTTACCATTCCTCCATCCGTTACCGAAGCTACTTCCGGTTTACTGGAGGTGTAGGCGGCACTATTGGTGATATTCTTTCTGCTGCCATCATCATATTTCGCAAAAACACTTGTTTGATGCGTCGTGTTGGTTTGTAGCGCGTAGCTCCCACTGTCAGTTTCCAAGGAATTCAGGACAACGCCCGCAGCATCCTTTTGGATAATTACAGCAGTAAGAGGTTCGAGCGTAATGGAATCTGAAGTTAAGGTAAACCCTGTTGGATGATTAACCGCAACAATGCCTGCTTCGTCGTTATCTACCACTACTTTGCCACTGGTCAGATCCTCCGATAGAGTTAGCGATCTTGAAGCGGTATCAGCATTCATGAAGACATAATAGATGCCGGTTCCATCGGTAGCTTTGTTTTTGTACCCGATTACAAGGTCGGTAGCCTTTATATCCACCGATGGAATTAAGGTCACATTGGAATCCACTAAAGACTTATCACCGAGGCGGAAGGCGTCTGTGGATTTCCTAAGTTCAATTAATCCTGTTGTGTACTCTCTTGTCATGCTCTGTACGGGGAACTGTACTTCATCCGTTGCTCTGGTCCAGTCAAACATGTTGACGGCATCTGATGAATCGTACGAATCGTGAATAAAATAACCAAAAGAGGTGTTATCCTTATCTTTCATCTCCGTAAATTTGTCCTGCGGGATCCCCGTGCCCAGCCATTGCTTCGTACGACCGTATTCTTGGCCAGCTTGAAGGAATGAAGTACCTTGGGAAGTAAGGATCAACATATTGCCCAGCCTGATCCGTTTCTGGATTTCAAGCTCATTCTCCTCAATTGCAGGGTCTTTCTTGATCGATTGCGCAATTACATCATGCAGAGTCAGGTTGTCATGGGCTTCAATATATTGGACCATATCCCCCGGATCATCTGCTGGTGTGTTCGATGGCTGCCCTTTAATATTGTTCATAATTGTTGTTATATCACGGGGCCCGCCTGTAATAAATCTAGGTTGGCCTTCCGAACCAAAACCTGATTTCAATTCATTACGGATCTCATCGGAGAATACACCGACGTCATCCGTTTGACTCATCCATCCCTGATCGGCACCCTTACCTGCAAGTGATGGATCAGAGGCGGCACCGCCGAAGGTTCTCCAGCCTTCACCTATAAAGAGTGCCTTAGGGTTAATAGCTGAAGCGGCATTATAGGCCTGCTGGACTGCATCTGCTGTAGCGTCACCCATCATATCCCAGCGCATACCGTCTATTTTATACTCTTTGAACCAGTATTTTACGGAGTCCACCATCAGCTTCTCAGCCATTTTATGGTTGGTAGCCAGGTTGTTGCCAAACCCACCGATAAAGCCTCCATTAGCATCCTGAAATGCGTAGTAGTTAGGTACGATATCGTTCAAAAATTCCTTTTTGGCCATATGGGTATATACAACATCCAGAACTACACCCATTCCAGCTTCATGAACCGCGTCAATTAATCCTTTTAATTCCTTAATCCGCTGCTCAGGATCGGCAGGGTTCTGGGAATAGGCACCGTCTGGAGCGAAATAGCTTTGAGGGTCATAACCCCAGTTATACTCATTGTTTTTGGCTGAGTATTCTGACTCTCTATCCCCCATCTTTGTCTCGTCTCCATAATACCAAGCCATCACAGGAAGCAGCTGAATATGGGTTACACCCATAGACTTGATGTAATCGAGCTTCTTTTCAAATGCAGTATAAGAACCCCATCTTTCTCCAGTCAGACTGCTCTCTATGGAAGGGTCTGAGGTGAAATCCCGAACATGAACTTCGTAGACAATAGCATCTTCACGCTGTTCATAGTCTTGAATATTTCCAAAATCATATGTGGCAGGGTTAGTTTGACTTAAGTCAACGATAGCTGCCTTTCCCACTGTATCTCCATCAGCGCCTGGGGCACCTGTGGTATCGACGGTGAAAACGGCCAGCGACTTGGCATAAGGATCCAGAACCGGCTTGGTAATTCCGTCGTTAGTAACTTCGTATTGATAGTAGTATCCGCGAACATCCGTTACGCCCGTTAAGTCATCAGGCATAAGATTGACCGACCACACGCCCTGTTCGCCTTTAGTTAAATTCACACGGCCTATAGAAACAGTAGCATTATCTTTGTCGTATACACTTGCCACAACAGAGCTTGCTTTCGGAGCCCATAACTTAAGAAGTGCGGACTTGCTGTCAGCATTATAGGCGGCACCAAGATCGTCACCCGAGTAATTGTACATTTCGTCAAGCATTCTCCAGCCCGTGGAAGCGATTACTGTTTTACCGGAGTAAGTAACAGTTAAAGGGGTCTTCTCCACATCAAAAACTTCTGTATCCACTTCAATGGAAGTTGCGCTTGTGATCGTTACAGCTGAAACAGGAATAACTGTACCTTCTGTGTCCTTGACTGTGATTTCATTCTTCAACGTTGCTGCATCCAGACCGTCGGTTAACGTAAAGCCAAGGAGGATTTTGCTACTTGAAACGACTTCACCAGAAGCCAATCCCACTGCCACTTCTCCAAAAGGAGAAACATAAACGGTGTTATCGCCCTCTTTTACCCACAGCTGCTTGTAGCGATCAACTAGGGCAAAGGTTTTATCCCCGCCATCTTTATCGCCGTTGGAAGGTTTTATTACGAGAAAGCCAATTTTTTTGGCATTCTCTTTTAACGGAACATCGACAAATGCACCAAAACGATCCATCTGACCCTCCGTAAAAGGAGTTGCGCCGGATGACCAATTAGTGGATGGAGTTGCCACTTCATCCCATAGCCATAAACCATACTGGGTCTGAGCCGCATCTGATCTCATATAGTGAATCCGAACGGTATTGGCGGCAAGTTCAACAGGTTCGTAAGGCGTAACCTCATTGGAGCCTTGTTTGATCCAAATTTCGTTCGTTTGCGGTGTGTTAATGGTGAACAGCTTATCACCTGCATCTTTGTCCTGTGTAACGCGGTTTACGACAAGGAAAGAGATTTTTTTGGCTCCCTCTTTAAGGGCCACATCCACATAAGCACCGTAGCCATCCGTTTGATTGTCCGGGAACGGCACTGCACCTGTAGGCCAGTTGGCGGAAGGTGATGCTACATCATCCCACATCCATAAGCCCTGATCTGTATAATCGCCTGCGTTGCGCTGATAGTGAACACGCATGTGCCCTGCCGGTACAGCGCTAACCGATTCCTGAGCTGCTGATAGAGCAGGAGATTCCTCTGCACCAGCATGGAGTGGAACAACGCTGAAGCTTGAAAATACTAAAGTAATGATCATACCGATAACCAATATTCTCTTTCTCCATAAAGCTAAATTCATTCGGTCAAACCTCCCATGATTTTGGTTTCGTCTTAGTGCAAGCGGTTGCATTCATTGGCAGCCTTAGTAGCGGGTTCTTGATGACAATCGGGTTAGCAAAGTACGGGTCATCACCAGTACATTAAATGACCTTGGAAGAACTCCCTTTGTACGACTATCCACCTAAAAAATCAGCGTTTTGCTGCTCGGTTCAGGTTGATTGTCCCCCCTTCCTCCAAAATCCCTCACTTTCCCTCTAAAAGTTCCTTTTTCTGCGCAAACGTTTGCAGAATAAAGAGGAAAAAGCCAACCTTTTCTTTACTCTAAGAGTGCATCTAGCCATTTGCACAAAAAAAAGAGTTTGAAAGCGCTTGCCTTGTGCTGTTTATCATATTAAACCTGCAATCAAAACATTGTCAACAAGTAATTTAATTCGTTTTTAGATAGGAAAATGGAATAAATACCAAAAAACATGTAGGCAACAACGTTTGCACAGAGTTGCACAGTTTCGTTCGTCACTTTTATGCTAAATAACTTGCAGTACTAGCAGAAACATATAAAAAAGGACTCTAGCTGAATAAATAGCCAGAGTCCTTCACTTTATTCCGATATAGAGATTACTTAACCTTAGGAAACATAAGGGTTACGTTCCCGTTCAAAACCAATGGTTGTCCGCGAGCCATGTCCTGGATATACTTTTACCTCGTCATCCAGCTTGAACAGCTTGCCCCGGATGGAGTCAAACAAATCACGCTCTCTTCCACCAGGCAGATCCGTACGTCCTACCCCGAGCCTAAACAACACATCTCCTGAAAATAGATCATTGCCGCAGAGAAAACTCACACTCCCAGGAGAATGGCCTGGCGTATGATATACTCGGAAATCAAGTCCAATCAGGTGCAAGGTTTGTCCTTCCGCCAGATCAAACTCTGCGGGATCGGTTGTCAGCGGTGGAGATACATTCGGCCACATAAGAGATCCGTTTAACTTCGGATTCGTAAGCCACTCACTCTCCAGAGGGTGGAGGTACACCGGACAATTCTTAAGTTTACGAATTTCGTCAACGCCGCCCATATGATCAAAGTGGGCATGAGTCAATAATATCGCTTCGATTTCTATTCCTTCGATGTTCCGCACCAGTCCAGCGGGGTTCATACCAGGATCGATAATAATACCTTTTGCAGGGTCTGCACCTGTCAACAGGTAGGCGTTAGTTTGAAGGGGTCCTAGATTATAATTACGAATATTCAGCATCTTTTTTAGAATCCGGAGATCAAACTACGCAGTTCTTTGGCAATAACAGCGTGTGATTCCGTTCCTTCCCCATAGGCTTGCCCCATGGCTTTGCGTACTTCAGTAATCTTGCTCTCATAATCAGAAGCTTCACGATCGGGATTATCCTTTTTGAATTCATTCATAAGAACCTGAACATGCTGTGGGCGAGGACCCCAGTGCCCAAGAACATAACCGCCGGTATCCGCAAAGATAACAATGGGTACTGAACGTCCTCCCATAGTTAGGAAATCATCCATAACCTCCGGGTTCTCTTCCAGTATCAGTACCTCGGTCTTAATGCCCGCAGTCTCCAAAATCCGAAATACTACGGGGACATTGCGAACGACATCGCCACACCAATCCGCCGCAAGAATAAGCACTCGCAAATCATCACGGTGGTTAAGGCTGTCAAAATACTCCTGATCCCCTTCGTCTTCCCATGAAAATTTCTCGTACCAGGATTCGAAGGCCTGCTGATTCTTTGTCATACTCTCTACAAATTGACGAGGGGTCAGACCCGTGCCAAATTTCGGAGCTACATTTTGTTTCATGCTTCACTACCTCATTTCTTCTTGGATTTATACCATTTGAACAGGAAGTAAATGATGATCATCGCCAGAGCGGCAAGAATGATTTCATGAGTATACTTAGCAGCAACCTCGTCAATATCCTTCCACTTGTCACCAAGTGTCATTCCTAGGTACACAAACAAACAGGTCCACGGAATAACAGCGAGTGTCGTCAAAAATACAAATTTGCCCAGAGGCATGCGTGATATACCCGCCGGAACGGAAATGGCATGGCGTACTACTGGAATAAACCGTGCCGTGAAAATAACCCCTGTTCCATACTTATTGAACCATTCTTCGGAATGGTCAATGTGCTTCTTTTTAATAAAAATATATTTACCATACTTCTCCAGCACAGGCCTGCCGCCATAACGTCCGATCCAATACACAAATACCTGTGCAATCACACCGCCTATTGTACCGAACAGAACGGCACCAAAAAAGTTAATTTGCCCATCCCAAACCAAATATCCTCCATACGCCAGAACAATTTCACTCGGAATAACCTCAATCATAAGTCCAATCATAATACCAAAATAACCAAGGCTCTGAATCCATTCGAACAAGGGTGCAATTAATTCAGAAATAAAATGCAATCCAGTTCCTCCTCCCGTTGATTTCTCAGAATACGGCAAACTATGAAGTATACTATTACTCCACCGTTCCTGCTCTATGTAGTCTGGGTCTCTTCTCTTAGCCTATTCTAGCATAAGGGGGGTTACGACTTCTACTTTGGGACAATGAACCGAAACTAGGGGGAAAATAGGCTTTGGAAGGTATTGACAATAATTTCTTTGCTTTGTATTATATATTTAGATAATTATCTAAATATCGAAAGGGTGATGCTGTAGTGAATGAATCCTTTAAAGCTCTGGCCGATCCCACCCGCCGCCAAATTATTCGTTTGTTACGTGAAAAGGATAGAACTGCGGGTGAAATTGCTGACTACTTCAACATGTCTAAACCAAGTATTTCCCATCATTTGAATGCACTGAAACATGCGGGTCTTGTTCAGGATGAAAGGCAGGGGCAATTCATGCTGTATTCACTGAATACCACTGTACTTGAGGAGGTTCTGGGTTGGTTGCTTGATTTGACCGGTACGGGAAAGTCTGGGGATAAGCGTGATTTGAAAAGTGAAGAGGAACAAAACTAAAGATAGGAAATCACTTCAACAACGGAGGGAAAAAAATGAACAATTTCAAATGGAAATGGCAGGATTCCGCTATCGTCATCCTCGGTCTTATTACTGTAGGTTATGCTCTAATAAACTATAACCGACTGCCGGAGCTGCTTCCTGCGCAATTTGGCCTAACAGGAAAGGTCAATAAATATTGGGACAAAGATACTTTGATTTCTGTACTCGGAGCTTTGGGGATTTTGCTGCCGGTGCTGCTGCAATTCACTCGAAGTATTGATCCTAAGAAAGAAAATTACAGTAAATTTGAGAATGCTCATGGAATGATCCGCCTGGCCATAGCCGTGTTGCTGGATACTGCTCTAGTGTTGTCGGTCTCCTATGGATTGGATAAAGATTTCCCAGCGGGGAAGGTTCTTATAGCAGCTTTAGGCCTGATGTTTATGGTAATTGGCAACTTTATGCCGCAGGTGAAACACAACTATTTCCTAGGTGTCCGTACCCCTTGGACACTTGCAAGTCCCGAGGTATGGCGCAAAACGCACCGACTCTCGGGTATGATGTGGGCCGGGGCAGGTATATTATTTATTCTGGGAGCCCTGCTTCCTAACGTATGGGCAATTCCGTTTATTATTCTAGGACTCCTTCTCAGTATTATCGTACCGCTTGTTTACTCATGGTTAGTCTCTACACGGTTAGAGAAATAAGCACCTCAAACCGTATAAAACAGCGTCAACTTAACAATACAACCCCCTCTACAGCGGCAACTACACAAAATAGCAAACAAACCCTCTACTAGGTATGATATTAACCAGTCTTAATACGTAGGATCAATGATTCCAGCCGTTGGCCCATGCCAACGGCTTGTTCCGTGAGATGAAAGTTTCGGTCGTTATATTCCATACTTCCTCCTTCACCTGCAAGCAGCTTGTATTGGCGCAGCAATTCCAAGCCGGAAGTTGCACTGAGCAATGCTCCTTCCTTATCTCCCGCCGCCAGCCTTCGCTGGCTGAGCAAAAGCATCGCATAAATGGCTTTTGTTCTTTTGCTAAAATTGTAGACATCCAATTGGAGACTCCTTCGAATCCAATGCAGCGTAGCCCCTGCTTGCTCCTCCTTTAAAGATACTTCTACCATTCTCCAATTTAAAGCTGGATTCACAGGTGAATAGATCAAGCTAGATAATAATAAGCTCTTGCTCTGCTCCTGGGGTAATTCTTCTGTCAGCGCTTCTGTCACCCGCGGTGACAGTGGATTGATGGACAACGATTGTTCAAGTAGATCTACTCTATTAGCAGAATTAGAAAGCAAAGCAGCTTTCTGGAACAATACCGTACCTTCATGTAAACGCCAAGACATCATGCCGAATACTAAAGAAGAACAACTTACTGCAAAAATAAGGACCAGCTTTGAGAACATATGATTAGTTAATCGTCCCACTCTTCTTTGGGTCAAGCTAGGCTGAAATCCTTGGGCCGGTTCTACTCTCCTAGCATCTGCTACGGCTAGGGCAGCCAGCCAGAATAGAAGCAGCCAAACGAGTCCATAACTCCAATCAAAGTCGACTGCACTATGAAGCACAATGACTAAAAAGGGCGGCAGCAGACGTAATGACGAGACGGCTAGCAGCCAGCACATAGCAGTCAACATAAGCAAGACAACAACAAGACCGACAATACCGAGGTTCAATAAAATGTCGAGGTAACCGCTATGAATCTGGCTGCCCACATAGGGGTGAGACTGCGCGGCGAGGTATACACTCCGCCAAGTCTCACCTCCCCGGCCCAGCCAGGGTGCTTCTGCCGCCAGCCTCCAGGCGTCGCGGTAAAGAATGGCTCGCGCGGATACCGTCGACGACGGTTCGATAATCCGCGCCTGCACCTGGAGGAGGACGGCGGCGGCCCCCGCCGTCCAGCCCAGCGCCGCCAGTGCCAGCACGGCGGCGGCGCTTCCGCCCGCCAAGCTGCGCTGGCGGCGGCACAGCCACAGGCCGGCTAGCAACGCGCCGGCCCAGAGCCCGGCCAGCGCCAGCAGGCCGGGCAAGGGCTCTACGGCCAACCGCGCAGCGGCTAGTTGGCCGTAGAGCAGCGCCGCGGCGGCCACGGGCGCGGCGCCAGCGGCGAGAAGCGGCGCGAGCAGGCGCCGCTTCAAGGGCAGTGCGGCGGCGCAGGCGCAAGCCGCCGCGAGCCATGCGCCGCGCGACTCGCTGAGCAGCAGCGCGGCGGCGTACGGGAACAGCGGCAGCATGCGCAGCAGCGCCGCGGGGGTCCGCTCTGCTCCCGCGTTCCACGCCCCACTCCGCTCTGCTCCCACCTTCCACACCCCTCTCCGCTCTGCTCCCGCCTTCCACGCTCCACTCCGCTCTGTTCCCGGGTCTCCCGCCGTCCCACTCCGCTCTGCCCCCGATCTCTCCGCCGCACTCCGCTCTGCTCCCTCACTCCCCGCATAGTGCTCGGAAACGGCAAATAGACGTTCCAGCAGGAAAACGGCCATTACGGCACCAAAGGTGTTGGGGTATTGGAGCAATCCTGCCAGTCTCGCCCCCGTAACGCTAACACCCGGATCAGCACTGTAGGCTATGAAATAGGGCAAGGGAAGTCCTCCACTAACAGACACCAAAGCGCTCAGACATAGAGCCATACCAACGGCATGCCAGGCCCCGATAATTATACGGGCCGACCCTTTATTTCTCACACCTATATAGGCCACAACAGCAAAGGTTCCGTACAGGCTCCAGCGCAGTAACTCATTCAGTGTCCCTAGCATTGATACAGGACCCCGCAGCCAACTGAACGCGTAGAGTACAACCATTAGGAACGGTCCGCCCCATATAATTAGCCCAGCGAGCAATCCCCTCCACTCAACCGTTCCCAGCAAACTCATAGCTGACTCCTTTGGAATAGACGCAATAAGTTTACCTAGAACAAGCAGAGTCCAAAGAATAAACCATCCACTTAAAAAAGGATATATATCCTCAACAAAGAAGAACCCACGTTGAAGAATTGATATTAAGCCTGCCACGAATACAGCTATTGCTGAGATGTAGATCACCGTTGTGTTCAAGTCAGCCTTCATTTTGGGGTTACTCGCCATTTCTATTTCTCCCGATGTTTGTTATACCCCTCATTGTTGCCAGCTTTTAATATATACAACAAAACTTGCGATCAAATTGGCCCTTCGCCTTTTTTTTCCTCCAAAAAAGGACAGCAGGCCCTCCATCGGAGGGCCTGCTGTCCTTTTTATAGATGTTTATGTTAGCTCCCTAGGCAGCAAATCTGCACAGGCATTTTCTAGGTACGGCTTTGCTCCTAGAAAATCGCGAAATGCGCTGTACTCGCGCCATTTCGCAGCTTGGTCGCCGGCGGCACTTTTGACCGCACGGATTAAAATATTCTTTGGGGTGTGCTCCATATCAATAA
This sequence comes from Paenibacillus sp., assembly GCA_023512345.1. Taxonomy (GTDB): domain Bacteria; phylum Bacillota; class Bacilli; order Paenibacillales; family Paenibacillaceae; genus Paenibacillus_AQ. The sequence continues at coordinate 133,675 of JAILZT010000012.1, read as the reverse complement.
ATTCAAGCAGCTGTGTGCGGTAGCCCATAAGGTCCAGCAGCTTCGCTCGAATGGCATCCGTAGCCAGAGCCGAGAAGCGCTCCTTCAAAATACCATGGGAAAGCAAGGGTCCCAGCACCTCGCTCTCGACTTGAGAGAATAGTTCATGCTGACAGCAAGGAACGGAAAGGATGACCGACGCGCCCCAGCGCACTGCTTTTTCCAATGCAGCATCCGTCGCGGTATCGCAAGCATGCAGAGTCACAACCATATCCACTTTCTCCAACTCATCATACTCTGCAATATCACCAACCAGAAAACGCAAATTATCATACTGAAGCTTACAGGCCAGAGTACTGCAATGCTCGATAACATCCGCCTTAAGATCCAAACCTACGACCTTCAGCTCCCTTTTCTCCCGAACCGCTAAATAATGATAGAGTGCAAACGTCAAATACGACTTCCCACAGCCAAAGTCAACGATGGTAATAGGACGACCGGTAGGCAAGTCTCCCAAAACATCTTCCACCATCTCCAAAAAACGATTGATTTGCCGGAACTTATCGTATTTCTTAGCAAGCACCTTGCCCTCACTATTCATAATACCAAGCTCTACTAGAAATGGAACCGGCTCACCCTCATTCAGCACATAACGCTTTTGGCGATTGTGGGCCAGGTCAGCCTGCGGCTTTTTAGTCGGAGATTTGGTGAGGATGGACACCTTTTGTTTTTTGCTCAAAAGAACCTGATAGTCGGCTTCTTCTGTACAGAGTAATCCTTGGCGGAACGTCTCGCTCAGTAACACAAACAATTCTCCGGCAGCCAACTCAGCAGGAACGTTACGATGTTCAACCTTGGGTCCAATATAGTAAGCAAACTGATAATGCAGCTTGCCTTTTAATTCAACGGGCTTAATTTGAACTTTGGTGTAGGTTACACCTTCTTTTTTACGTAATTGGCTTAAACTCGCGGTGATCAAGGTGCGGTCGCTAATTACCTTTTCAATCAGGGCATTCAAGGATTCCACAGGGCACATCTCACTTTCCAATTTGAAAATAGAGACTAATAGTCTCTTATACAATTTCTTGTCCAGTCATTAGTATACTACGAATGAATCTGCACATTCTGAAAGGATTCGATTCATCAGGCTCCCCACTCTTTGGCTTTGGCAATGACCCGTCGCCATTCTTCCTGTCCCTGCTCAACCTCCACAAGCGGCAGGTTTCCTCGTGCCAAAACGTCAGGATCTAATGTTATCAACCGTTGATACAACGCATTGCCTTCCTTGGCTACATCTTCGCCGTGATCGACGAGTCGATAGAGTGAATCCTCCGCTTTGCCATAGCGTCCGGCAGATTCCAGATAGGGCAGCAACAGGTACTCAGTCTTAGTCGGCAGTCTATATGCTTCCACAACAGCCAATACTTTATCTATTTCCTGCGTGATATGGATCAGCTTTCGATCAGCACCGTGAAGATACGCATATAGGTACAGATGCAACGCCTTCATCAACCTGGATATGACTTCATAATCATCATTCTTTTCTATATAAATACCTGCTTCTTCCTGAAGCATCCGGGCTACGCCCTGCAGCTTGTCAACTTCAAGCCCTCCGCCAATACGGAACAATTCTATGATATCTTCCACGGATAAAGAGTTCAGAAGGCGAGAATTCAAACGAAAATGCCTATTTAACAGCTCATCTATCTCCCATAAAGCTTCCGTTGTTTTACGTTCTTGCTTAAGCGTGAGTACCTTGGCTATCATCTGTGTCATATCTTCAATCATCCGTACAATGTAATCACTTCGGAACATTCAGCACGCTCCTTTCCGTTATTACGATTCAGATTATTTTAAACCATTCCCTTGATCATTGCCAATATTCTCTTCCCATAAAAACAGCAGGCCTTCGAAATTCCGAAGAAGCCTGCTGTTCTGTATTACTTATGAATAATCTAAGTCATTACTTGCTCTCCGATGAGATCTCCAAGAAGTCACGGATGATCTCAGACAAACGTTCAGGTGCTTCGAACAGGCTCATATGGCCAGCTCCGGAGACGGTTGCTTGAATGATATTGGGTTTGTCCGATGTGAAAGTCCGCTCAGCGGGTATTAGAGCATCTTCTGCTCCAGCTACAAGCATTACGGGCAACTCCGTGGCTGAGATCACATCCCGGCGGTCTGGGCGCTCACGCATAGCCATAGCTGCCCCAACAGCACCTTGAGGAGGTGTCTTGTATCCAATCTCCTTAGCTCTCTCCAGCAGTTGCAGAGAATGATCAATAGTAGCTGGGGAGAATAGACCAGGAATAAGTTCATCCACAAAAGCTGTTATCCCTTGGCTTTGAATAGTACTTACACTTTTCAGTCGTTTTTCCTTCGCCTCTTCACTGTCAGGATAACCGGTAGAGTGGATCAATCCAAAACCATTCAAACGTGCTGCATGGCGCTGGGCGAAAGAAAGCGTGATATACCCGCCAAGTGAATGTCCCAGAAGTGTGATCTTGGGAATCTCAAGCGTATCGATCAGAGACAAGACATCGTCTGCCATTTGTTCAATCGTATAAGCACCCTTCGGAGCATCTGAAGCCCCATGGCCTCGTAAATCAGGCGCAATGATGCGGTAGCTACCGCTTAGTAATGGAATCACTTTCTCCCAATATGCAGCGCTTCCACAAAAACCATGCAGCAACACTACAACTTGACCTTCTCCTTGATCACTATAGCAAATATTGCTTCCATTACAACGAACAGTCTCCACGTTTAGCCAGCCTTCTTCCTATGTATAAGTAAAGAGCATTATCTATTATTAAGCAAAATCACACCCGTTGAATCGCTCCTAATTAAATCTTATCCCTGAATCCTGCAACTGCGGCACTGGCGATTTGCTCAGCCATCGTCATTACGCGATATAATGGTGTTGTCTGCAAAGTCTGATACGGCTTAGGACCGTTAATATCTACCACCGCGGCCAGGCTATAATGGCCCACTGCCGGAAAATGAAGACCTATCGATTGAGCAGGCTGAAGAGGTTCATTGGAAGCAAAAAAGTACCCCAACGCCACAAGGGGACCTAAGCATGCATCAATCGCAATGATTGTATGTTCAGCAGGGATTCCAGCCATACGTACAAGTAAATTATCGGCATCACAGGGTGATGGAAGTGTACCGATTACATGAGGGAACCCATATTCAAGCAATCTGCTCCCTGTCAACGGGCCGAGGGCATCACCCGTAGAACGATCTGTCCCTATACAGAGAAATGTAATCACCTCAGGAGAATATAAATCGGCAATTTCTCGAAAAAAAGAGACCAAGCCTATATCGTTCATTTTATTGCGTTTTCCGTTTCCTTGCTCCCTGATTGCCATGTTCGCCCTCCCAACCGAATAATTTGTTTCATTTTACATGATTTTTTCCGTTCAGACAAAAAAATGGTGGTACTAGGCTTAAACATGGTAAAATACATAAATCAATAAATAGAGAGGATGTTACCTAACAATGGATTTATCGCAGCCTAGTCAAGAAAACGTTGAATATATGATTGAAGGCATCAAAAATAAATTGAAGATGGCCAGCGCCGCAGCCATGCAGGCATCCGCTTTCTCAGTGGATAAATACGAGGATATCTACGATATTTATGAAGTAACGATGAACGGTGGAAACCTAAGCATCTCTCAGGTGGAAGCCATCGTGTCTGAACTTGGACGTCTGCGCCAGAAATAATATAGCTCTTTAACATAAAAAGGAGCCCGCTGCTTTGCACATCCATCCTTGTTAGATGGTTCTGTGCAGCAGCGGGCTTCTTTGACGTTCAAAATTAAGATTCAAAAGCGCCATTTTTTATATCCCCTTCATGGAAGATCAATCAGTACCAGTTCGGCTTCACCTTCACTGCTTGTCCCCTTGATCTTCAAATCACAGCCCTTTCGAATACGGGCAGCATCACCCGGCCGTAGATCAAAAGTACCCTCAGCACACGATATCTCTACATTACCGGAAAGCAGAAACAGATGAGTGCGTCTATCCTCTTGCTGCGGATACGTGAGCTCTCTTCCCGTTTCCAAATTGGAAAGATAAACAGTAGCATTCTCATTAATAATCATCGCTCCCTCATCTCCAGTATTTGAAACCACTGGAAGGAGTAGATTTTTTCTGAATTCGGGAGGATAGTACTTCGCATCCCATTTCGGAGATAGCCCCGGTTCTTTGGGCAGCAGCCAAATTTGCAAGAAACGGACATTATCACTATCAGATGGATTGGTTTCTGAATGATTAATACCCGTTCCTGCACTCATCGTCTGTACCGTGCCGGCTTGAAGATCTGCTCTATTTCCCAGATCATCTTCATGCCTAAGGACACCAGAGACCACATACGTAATAATCTCAAGATCATGATGCGGATGCTCATGCATACCTTGCTTTGGCTTCAATTCATTATCATTGTGTGCCAGAAGACAACCAAAGTGAGCATTGCTAGGGTCATCATAATCCGCGAAGGAAAAACTGAATTCACTGTGTATCCACTGCTTATTTGAAGTATGCCTCTCTGCTGAAGTTACTACTTTTATCATAAGCTTTGCACCTCCAGGATGTTGGAACTTCCCCCATTCTTGAACGGGAGAAAGAAACTCCTTACTCGAATAGTAATAGGCGCTTTGATTAAGTATTTCTTACCCGCTTCCTCTACTTATCAATCATGACCTCCTTCATATTATTTCCAGTTTGAATTCTGCTCCCGCATACCCGACCTTTGTTCCCCCATCATTAAAGATGTCGCCAGAAAAAGCATCATTTAGTTTGCTTAGTGTATTTTCGTTACCATAGTTAATCTGCTTCAAAATACTGTGTACGATAAGGCCCCACTCTTCTTCAGAACCATCCAAAACCTTAAAAGCTATACCCAGCCTTTCACGACGTAAACCGAAACAATAAACGCCTTTAAAGCCTCCCTTGGCAACGATATTGTTGTCCTCCAGAAGTATGGAATCCAGCCGTCCATGGCCTGCGACCATTTCGGGATGAGTATTCATCGCAGAAGTTATTGTTTCTACCGCCTGGCGTGTAGCCATATCTCCAATAAGATGGGGACAAGCAAGCTTCAGATAAGCTCCGGCAAGTGCGGTTAACGGCAAAGCGAATACCGGCAGACCACACCCATCCGTCCCAAGGCCAATCGTCTCTGGAGCAACTCCTGCCATATAGGCGATCGTATTAATGATTTCACGTTGAACCGGGTGATCTCTTTCGGCGTATTCTTTCAAAGGGAAGCCCTTCAATTGACTGTAGGATAAGATCCCCAGATGCTTACCTGAGCAGTTGTGATAAAACTTTCTTTTACCTAGACCGCGGATGGCTTGCTCTCGGCTGTTATCGTCTAAAGGGTAGCTAGTGGCACACACCATGCTGCCCTCTCCGATACCAATCTTAGAAGAAATACTCTCCAGTGCGGAGATATGATAGCTTTCACCACGGTGAGATGCGGTCATCAGTGCGATCTCAGCTTGTGTAAGGTTGTACTTCTCAGCGATGCCTCCCCGGATGCCGGGAATAGCCTGAAGGGGTTTAGCTGCTGAACGAGTAAAGGACACAAATCCAGGATCACCAGCATATCCCTTTAATTTCCCCTCTTCCCCCACTATAGCGATGTGTCCGCTGTGTATGCATTCTATAAGATGGGCCCGATATTCACGCACCAGTACTGTCTCCATTGATTCTCCTCTTTTCTCTATATCTCCAAACGATTATATAACAATTAGAAATTATAACACCTTTCTAGAGGGCCTGGCAGTTTGTAAAGCCTCTAAATTCCCCAATATATACAGGAAAAACCCTTATCTGTCTTCTATTCTGCTATATGCTCCGGTAATCTTTCCCTTGCTAATCAATTGTTTCAGCCTAAACTCCAACGTTTAAATACGAAGTAAGAAAACTTCAGAATACAATATTCCATTAAGGAGTGATTAGTGATGAGTAACGTAGAACATGATGTGCAAACTGAAAGCAACTTTCTAAAGGGAATTTTTATTGGAGGCCTTCTGGGTGCTGCCGCAGCTTTATTGTTTGCTCCAAAACCAGGCCGTGAAATGCGCAGTGACCTTTCCGACAAGCTTACGCTTGCAACCGATAAAACGAAAGAAGTCGCGGGAGTCGTTACGGATAAAACCAAATCTCTTGCTACAACCGTTAGTGAAAAAGCTACTGATCTGGCTACTACAGTCTCCGCCAAAGCATCTGATATTTACACTACTGTTACTGACAGTAAGCAGCAGATTGCCGCCACTCTACAGGAAACCGGCAAGAAGATAGGCGAAACTGTAAGTGAAGCCTCCGCCGATGTAGCTGCTGATGTAGAGGATGCCTCTCAGAAAGTGTCTGATGAAGCCAAAGATGCTAAAGAAGAAGTAACTTCTTCTTATAAGTCTTCCTACTAATCTGCGATAAAAACAGCTATGAACTGTAATGATCAATAGCCAGCTGTCCGCAGCTGGCTATTGGCATGTATTGTTACTCTCACACCCCAAACATAAGATTAAAATAAAGCCTCTTACGAGGGCTAAGAAAGCAGGGATAGCTTATGGGAGTGGATACTAACAAAGCAAAATCCTATGAAGTGGAAGAGCACCCCTTCGAACTAAGGCATGAAGTTAAACGTCTAAATGCTCGGCTGGACAAAATTGCCGATTCACTGGAAAAGTCTGAATTCAAGGATATCCTGGAGAACTATACGGATCCTAAAAAGCGAATCCTTACGAACCTAATGGCCGGTATTTCCAGAGGGCTCGGCTTAACGCTAGGAACGTTTGTAATCCTTGGTATACTCGGGTATATTCTCAGCCTGTTCATTAATGTACCAGTAATAGGTGAATACCTGGGAGAGATCAAAAAGTATATTGATGCTAATAACTAAATAAGGACATGCCTTTCCTGATTTCGGAGAGGGCATGTCCTTTTTATTTGGAATAATGTCATTATCTTAATCATACCAAGGGCTTGTCTCATCAAAAGACGGAATTGGACATAATCTGCTTCAGCTTCTCAGTGGCCCGTTTTTGAATCCGAGATACACTCATCTGAGATACACCCAGCTTCTGAGCGATGGCTCGTTGAGACTGACCATCTTGGAATGCCAGCAGCAGTACCTGCTGCTCCTGCTCCTTAAGCTGTTCCAAAGCTTGTTGTAAATCCATACGCTTCTCAACGGTATCATAATCATTCGCATCCGAGCTGATCAGTTCACCTAATGTAGCGCCTGTCTCTTCCTGTGATAGCGGAGAGTCCAGGGAAACATAGTGATAACATTCTCGCCCAGCGAGTACTTCTATCGTTTCTTCTGCGGATAAATCAAGGTATTTAGCAATTTCATTGACGTCCGGGGAACGCTCCAGCTGCATTGTCAATTCATCAATAGCATGCTGGACTAAGGCGCCCTTTTCCTTAATACGTCTTGGAACCTGAATGTACCATGATTTGTCCCGAAGGAAATTCTTCATGTGTCCAATCATACTTTTCATAGCATAAGGCTCGAAAGGAATTCCCATGCTGATATCATATTGCTGTAGTAAGCGGATCAAAGCCATTTGACCTACCTGATATAGATCTTCATATAAATCGGGTCGATTGCGGGCAATTTTCCCTGCAGCCATCTTGACCATAGGCTCATATTTGCGGATGAGTACGGTAGCAATATCATTATCTTGTGTTTGCTGGTATTCCCAGATTAGGCTAACTGCCTCATTCATGGACTCGGGGGGAGTCACGTTTTCATTCATACTTTCTCCTCGCTAAAATTAAGCCGCTTAGTCAAGGTTACTACGGTCCCTCTCCCAGCTTCGCTTACTACACTAACATCATCCATAAGAGCTTGCATTAAGTAGAAGCCTAATCCCCCCACTTGAACATCACTCAGCTCTTTATCATGGAGTGTCATGCGTTCTGCCTGTGCATCCAAGTTGTCAAAGCTCTCCCCCTCATCTTTGACTGTAATGGACAAGGCACTTGATCCCACTTCAAATATTACGTCAACCATGCCGTCTTCCTGCCCATATGCATACAGCACAGAGTTATTACAGGCCTCCGATACTGCAACCTTCATATCTTCAATATCTTCATAGGTAAATCCCATTTTTGAGGCAATTCCATATAGATTCAATCTCACAATATCAACATAGTCTGCGCTAGCAGGCAATTGCAACATTACTTTTTGCACATCATCACTCATCCTTCGCTCTATCCTTTCCTAATGGGAATTCTCTTGGGGGGCAAAAAACTTAGCTATTCCTGTCATATCAAACAGTTTCTGAATTTGTGGCGGAACTTCCACCACACTGAACTTAACATCCATCCCATGTCTTGCTTTTAGAATCGACAGTAAAATGCCGATACCCGTGCTGTCGATGTATTTAAGCTCTTTTAGATTAATAACGAGGTCAAGCCCCTTGTCTCCCACTAACGGCTCCATAACCAGTCGAAAATCAGGAGCTACGGATAAATCCAGTTCACCACTTAGTGAAACAGTACATATATTCTCTTCAACTTCGGTTGTTGCTTGAAACTTTTCGCTTTTATGTGTATTCATAGACAATCTCTCCTGGTTAAATGTTTTCTTTACCAATAACCCTAATATTATACCCTTGAAACAAAACACTAACTGGTAATTTTTGTTCTAAGCATGATTCTTGGACGAAGGGCGGTCGAATAAAAGAGGTTCATTATTGGAATAACGAATTAAGATCTGCCTTAAACTGCTCATTTTAAGCGGTTTACTAATATAGTCGTTCATGCCTGAGGCGAGACACCGATTCTGGATACCCTCCATGATATTGGCAGTCATTGCTATAATAGTTGCTTTACTGGACGGCCCCTGACCGCCGCGTATCATTGCAGTCGCCTCTAGACCGTCCATAACCGGCATCTGTACGTCCATAAATATAAACTCATACGGATAGGAATTAGCAAGCTCAACGGCTTGTCTGCCGTCTTCAGCCGCATCTGCCTCGAAGCCGAGCTTATCCAGCATGTTGACCAGTAATTTCTGATTGATGGGATGATCATCTACGACCAGAACTTTAGCTCTGTCTTCTTTAGGCTGAAGAGTACCTCCTAAGTCTTCCTCCCGGTTAGTCAGACGGTTTACTTCTTCCGGCACTGCAGCCTGAATAGTGAAAACAAATGTAGCTCCTTTTTCCTCCATGGATTCTACCCTTATATCACCACCCATCATCCCAACTAGGGATTTACAGATAGCGAGTCCAAGGCCTGTCCCTCCATATTTTCGAGTCATGGAAGAATCCAGCTGTGAGAAAGGCTTGAATAGACGATGACGTTTATCCGGAGATATCCCTATTCCGGTATCCTTTATCGTAAATTCCAGGATTATTCTATTATCTGTTGTTTCTATTATAGAAGCAACTAAGTATACACCGCCTTGATTGGTAAACTTAATTGCATTAGAGACCAAATTAATAAGCACCTGACGCAAACGAGCCATATCCCCATATAGAAGGGCTGGTAATTTTTGATCAATAAAATAGGCCAGCTCCAGATTCTTCTTGCCTGCTTCTATCGAGAAGAGAGTAAATACCTCTTGAATACAGGATTGAAGGTCGAACAGCTGCTGATCTATCTCCATTTTACCGGATTCCATTTTTGTGAAATCAAGAATGTCGTTAATTACTGTAACAAGTGAATCCGCACTTCTACGAATAATATCCGTATATTCTTGCTGCTCATTATCAAGATTTGTTTCCATGAGTAAATCAATCATTCCCACAACACCGTTCATTGGGGTTCGGATTTCGTGACTCATCATTGCCAGAAATTCAGTCTTAGCCTTCGCTGCGATATCCGCTTCTTCCTTAGCCTTAATAAGCTCGGCATTTATTCTTTCCAACTCCTGTGTCTTTTGCTGCAGAAGCATAGATTGATTCTGGTGCATTTTATTCGTCAAATACATATCGACAAATCCCTCGATCTTCGATTTGAGGATTTGTGGAATAAAAGGCTTAACCATGTAATCAATGGCCCCCGCAGAATATCCAGCAAATAGATGCTCTGCCTCTTTGCTGTTGGCCGAAATAAATATAATCGGAATATTTTTTGTCTTCTCTCTGGCCTTGATCAATCGGGCGGTCTCAATTCCATCCATCCCAGGCATTTGAACATCCAGCACAATCACCGCGAATTCATATCTTAACAAACATCTCAGCGCTTCTTCACCGGAGTTCGCCTTCACAAGCCTATATTGCTGACTCTCAAGCACCGCCTCCAGTGCCAGCAAATTTTCAGGACGGTCGTCAACAAGCAGAATATGAATCGGTTCGCGAAACCCCATAAGATCCTCCTAAACACACACTATTTAATCTTGCGATAAATTTTTTCAACCCTATCCAAAGCTTCATAGCTTTCGCTATACCGTGTGAAATGAATGGACTCTTTAGAACCCAGCACCAAGATTCCAAAGCGGCTCAAACTTTCATTAAATAAGCCATGCACATCATCACGAAGCTCATCATTGAAATAGATCATTACATTACGGCAAAAAATAACATTAAACTCATTAAAAGAGGTATCCGTCGCTAAATTATGCTCTGCAAAAATGATGTTTTTCCTTAGGAAAGGCTGAAGAATAACCGAGTTATATTTCGCTGAATAATACTCCGAGAATGCTCGAGTACCCCCCGCATCCAGATAATTTTTGGTGTATTGCTTCATCTTGCTAATTTCATATACGCCTTCCTTAGCCTGCTGCAATGAACGATTATTCATATCTGTGGCATAAATACGCGCCTTGTCGTACAGGCCTTCTTCATGCAACAGAATAGCCATAGAGTAAACCTCTTCTCCCGTTGAACAACCGGCATGCCAAATCCGGATATAGGGATACGTACGTAGTATCGGGATTACCTTTTGACGAAAGGTTAGAAAGAGCCCCGGGTCTCTGAACATCTCTGTAACAGGGATCGATAAACTGTAAATCAGCCTTTCGAAGCAGGCCCGGTCATGCAGCACCTTTTCCTGCAACGCTGATATGCTGGGTACATTCTCTGAATGAACATGATGCCATATCCGTCGCTTCAAAGAAGGTAATGCATAATTTCGGAAGTCATAACCATAAAGTCGGTGTACTCCCTCCAGCAACAGTTCAATCTCTATATTTTCCAATTCATTTTTACCTGCTGCCAAAGAAAATTCCTTCTCAAATTCGCGCTCCATTGCCTTCATAATTATCCCGGCTCCCTTGCAATTGCATTTTTCCGGACTGGCTGAAAGTAGATCTGTAACCTATTACCCCAAAAAGGTCTTTACGAATACAACCAAACACGCATTAGTGAAAGAAGCTGATCGGTTTCTATCGGTTTCTTCATGTAATCCGATACGCCGGCCTCAATACACTTAGCCCGGTCCTCTTTCATGGCTTTGGCAGTAAGAGCAATAATAGGCAGCTTCGCGAACTGCGGCATTTGACGGATTCGGCGTGTGGCCTCATATCCGTCCATTTCCGGCATCATCATATCCATGAGGATTAGATCAAAGTCATCCTGCTCTGCCAGAATATCCAGTGCCTCACTGCCGTTCTCGGCAAACTTAACTTCCATTTGATATCCTTCAAGCACACTTGAAAGTGCAAAAACATTGCGGATATCATCATCTACAAGCAATATTTTCTTTCCATGGAACAGCTCCTCTTTATTATGGAGCTTTTGCAGAATCTTACGCTTATCCTCCGGAAGATTTGCCTCAACTCGGTGCAGGAATAGCGTTGTTTCATCGAGTAAACGTTCAGGGGAACGAACATCTTTGATGATGATCGACTCCGCATATTTCCGCAGTTTGGTCTCTTCCTTACTATCCAAATCTTTTCCGGTATAAATTATGATTGGCAAATCATTCAGTTCTTGGTCATCACGGATTTGATCCAGTAAATCAAAACCGTTCATATCACCCAGCATTAGATCAAGAACCATGCAGTCATATCTTTTTTTGTGGAGCTCTTGTAAGGCTTCACCACCTGTGGAAACTGCAGTGATCTCCACATCATCATGCCCAATTAATTCGGTGATCGAACGGCGTTGATTCTCATCATCCTCAACAATCAGAAGATGCTTCAAGGTACTGGAGGTGTAGTTCTCAATGGATGAGAACGCCCGATCCAGAGCTTCCTTCGATGCAGGCTTTCTTAAATAGGCCATAGCCCCCATCATTAGTCCCTGCTTAACTTCATCATTCACAGAAATAACATGGACAGGAATATGACGCGTCTGGGAGGATTCCTTCAGTTCTCTCAATATGGACCATCCATCCAAAACTGGCAGCTGAATGTCCAAAATAATAGCATCCGGTAAATAATTTTTCGCCATCTGCAGCCCCGTATCTCCTTGAAGGGCCACGAGCGCCTTATAACCGCGCCCACGAGCCATGCTCAGCAATATCTTCGCAAAGCTCGAATCATCTTCAATAACAAGCAATACTTTATCGTTTGGATTCAAAACATCACGGTCATCCTCTATAACGATTTGAGCCTGTTGCTGTACAGAAGTTGGTGAAGAGGTCTGGTTGTCAGTAGACTTTAGATTCACAAAAGACAGGGAGAGACCCGCTGCTGCAGCCTCTTGAGCGCCCTGCTGAATGTTATAATCACCCTCAACCGGTACATAAAAGGTAAAGACACTCCCTTGTCCTTCTCGAGATTCAAGAACAATAGCTCCCCCTAGAAGACGAGCCAATTCACGGCTTATCGATAAACCAAGTCCTGTGCCGCCATACTTCCGGCTTGTCGTGCCATCAACCTGTTGAAAGGCTTCAAACACAAGATCTGTTTTGTCCGCTGGAATACCGATACCACTGTCCTTCACTACAAGGGCAACATATTCCTTATCTCGTGAAAGGTAGGCTGGGAGCGCGTTACTTTCAGCTCTCTTAACAGAAAATTCTATAAAACCTTCGCTTGTAAATTTAAACGCATTGGACAAGAGATTACGTAAAACCTGCTTTAAGCGGTGACTGTCAATGACAATACTATCTGGCAGTGGCTCCTCAAAGGAAATGCGCAATGACAAGCCTTTTTTAGCTGCTTGTGGGGCAAAATTCTTTTTCACGAAGCTTTTAAGATCAGCCATTTGAACGGTTTCACTAGTCAGCTCCATCTTCCCGGCATCTACTTTGGACAAGTCAAGGATCTCATCAATCATTTTGAGCAGATCTGCACCGGACATATAAATGGTGTGAGCGAACTCAACCTGCTTCTCGGTCAAATTTCCGTCCTTATTCTCCGTAAGTAGCTGCGAGAGGATGAGCAGACTATTAAGCGGAGTCCGAAGCTCATGAGACATATTCGCTAAGAATTCGGATTTATATTTACTTGTAATGGAGAGCTGCATCGCCTGTTTCTCGAGTTGGCTGCGTGCGCCTTCAATCTCATTTTTCTTTTCTTCGACCTCCTGAACTTGTGCTTCAAGAGCTTGAGTCTTTGAAATCAGTTCACTGTTGTAATGCTCCAGTTCTTCCTGTTGCCGCTGCAGCAAGTCCTCAGAACGTCTAAGTGCATCCGTCTGTTCCTCCAGATTTTCATTGGAACGACGCAGCTCCTCCTGTTGGGTTAACAATTCTTCGGACTGGCACTGCAGTTCTTCGCTAAGAGCTTGCGACTCCCGCAGCAAATCCTTCACCACTAAGCTGCGACTTATATTATTTAGGATGACTGCTAAGTTAGCAGAAAGCTGTTTTAAAAGCTCGATATGCAGCCCCGTAAAAGGCTTAAATGAAGCAAATTCAATAACTCCAAGTAGTTCTTCTTCAAAAAGAAGGGGATAAATAGCAATATTGTTAGGCTGTGCCTCACCAAGTCCTGAGGAAACAGTCAAATAGTTATCGGGAGTGGTCTCAAGCTTAATGGGTGTCTTGTCGAGTGCACTCTGTCCAACAAGTCCCTGACCGATTTCAAAACTCTCTTTGGGCGAACTGACCCCGTCATGAGCATAGGATCCACTGAGATTCAGCATATTCGGATTCTTAATGTCTGTTAAATATAATGCCCCGTATTGGGCTTCAAGCTCAGGAGTAAATTCATTGATAAAGGTCTGAGCCACTTGTTCGAGTGAGTTCACACCACGCAGCAGTTCAGTTACTCGGGCTACATTTCCATTGAGCCAGGATTGATCACTTTGTGCCTGCGCATAAGCCCGCTCAAGCTCCTGCTTCTGATCTAGGTCTTCTGCCACCTCCTTGAAGACACGCGCGATATCACCAATCTCATCCTTAGAGGTAATCTTAATTCGACGAATTGCTCTTCGTTTTCCACTTCCGAAGCTGCTAATCATCATTGATACAACATTTAATCCACGTGTAATACTTGGAATCACCCATAGAATAATTCCGAGGCCCAGCAGCAATCCAGCAATCATAATCAAGGAAACCATTTGAATGGAACCCATATAAGCGGACTTGGCAGACTTTATCTCTTCATTCAGCATAAAGTTCTCAAAATCAGATAAGCTGTTAAGGCTTGATAACAACTCACTTACAACAGCCTGTCCATTCATGTTATGAAAATCCCTTGCTTGATCGACTTTATTCTCATCTAACAACTGCAGGATTTGTGTCTGATATTCCAAATAAGCAGTACCTGCTGATTCGATACGCTTAAGCATTTGAAATTCTTCAGGATTTGAAATACTTTTATTCATCCCTTTATAGTGTTCTGTCGCTTTTGCTTGACTACCCTCAATTTCCTTCCTTTGCTTATTCACTGATGATGCATCTGTGTTCAGCAAAATGGAGGTTACTGTGCGGGCCATAGTATTAACTTCTCCACGCATACCCGCAGAAGAGCGGATTTTTTGATAGCGGTCCTGGTAAATCGTATCTAGCTGTCCATTCATATAATTGAGACGATCAAACCCAACCATAGTAAGGCTCAGCATAATAGCCAGCATCGCGCTAAATCCGATGATTAATTTGGCTCTTATCTTCATTCCTTATCTATTCCTTTCATCAGTGAGATCCACACCAAGCATTTATCGTCATCACGGTCTTTTTTGACATCTTCCTTAAAAAAAGCTTCACGCATAGCTTCTTCCTGCCATTTGTGCTCTCCATTCAAGTGCCCGATCAGAAATTCAAGCTGTTCCTCCTGTTCTCCCGTTACCAGTTCAAGCAGCCCATCGGTATACAAAGCAAGATGCCCTTCATCTTCATAGGTCAAGCTTTGAGGCTGAACCTCCATACGGTCGAACAAACCTACAGGATGGCAGTTGCTCTCCAGCAATACAGGTCTTTTGGCTGCTCCCTCGAAGAAGAGTCCAGGCGGATGCCCTGCATTCACATAATCAATACGCTTTATACGAGTATCTATAACCAGATATATGGCTGTGAAATAGTACTGTACCAGCTGTTTCTCAATATATAACTGATTAAATCGCCGGTTTAACTCTTGGACTACCTTTTCCGGTTCTACATAAGTTGTTACGGTGTCCTTAAGCACTGAAGCAATAAACATACAGAATAGGGACGAAGATATCCCATGACCCATCATATCAAGGAGAACAACTCCATATCTCCCGTCTCCAAGAGAATACCAGGCATATAAATCACCGGCCAGCTCAAAGGAAGGCTGAAAAAGGGCGTGGACTTCAAAGGACTCCTCCGTAAGCGGCAGGCTTAACACTGCGTTTTGAACCAGAGCTGCCAGCTTCAGCTCATCCTGAATATGCTGATCACGTTCCTTATGCCAGTCCTTTTCCTGTTTAAGACGAAGGGCAAGCCTGATTCTGGCCATTAGCTCCACTTTATTAATAGGCTTCGTAACATAGTCTACTGCCCCGGCATCCAGAGCTTCCGCCAATTTTTTCGAATCCCCAACAGCAGTAACCATAATGATAGGAATATCCTTCAGATGATCATATTGTTGTACTACACGGCAGGCTTCAATACCATCCATTTCAGGCATCATCATATCCAGCAAAATCAGATCTATTTCCGATGGACGCGGTCGTGTTTCAGGTTCCTTGTCCGTTATTCCTAGTAAATTAAGCATCTCTTTAGCAGAAGACGCGGTTATAAAGTTCCTGTAATTTTCTTTTTTCAGGATTTCACGAATAATAATAACGTTAGTGGGATTATCATCTACGATTAATATTCTCATCTCTTTCACCTCGCACGAGTAGTATTCCGACTGAAAACCCCGAACCTCAGACTGCATAAAGTAATCATAACAGGATACATTCAATAAATTAACCTCCAGCCCCACTACGAATAGTGGGGCTGGAGGTTACAATCTTGGACTATAGACAATCCCGCTAAGAGCAGTATATAAAATAATTAGGGATTTGTTCTTTTGGTAATGACTAGCACCTTCCCTAAATCAAGTTCTTTCTCATAAAATTTCGCTTCCGCATCACTTAACCCTAGTGAAGTGATTTTAAATCGAAGTGCATCACCACGCGAACGGAACATATTGGCAATGGCCCCGAATAACCCTTCTTCTTTTAAGCCTACCTCGTTACTATCTGCAGCATCCACGATACGACCTTCCCGGTCTTGATCGTGGCTGATTACGTATATATCTTCTTTCCTGTACCCACTATTATGAAGTCGATTTACTTCTTCGATCGCCTGAACACTGTTCTGGAGCACTTTTGCAAAAGTTTGCGCACCTATTGAATCCATGAGTTCACTCTCCTTAAGAAGTATTTGATCTTTTCACAAAAAACATGACTGTTCTTTCATTAACCTCAAAATCTTCACTTGAAACCGGTTAGGAGGAGCTTCCATCAAATAAGTCAATTCCCAACCATTCCCCTGTTATTTGATCCCGGTAAATTTTAAGAGCAAGATCCCCTCTTATATATACATCCCCATCTTCCGCTTTGAAGTCTGGGGGTCCTAATAGATCTTGCAGGTTACCCTGTTTAGGATCAAGTTCAATACCGTTAATTGAAAGTCCATGTAATTGAGCTTGGTAAGGAGTTACATGAACATAGATTACTTTGCCCTCACAAATACCTGCAGACATATCTTCATACTGATATTCCAGGCATCCCTGCCAAGGATCATTCTTGATACTTAAAGGGAGTCCTTTCTGTTCCAGTAGTTCTTCCTCAGTAGTAAAGAGCTGAACATCTGCCATGGATTCAAAATGGCTAAGATAAGGTGTTAAAGTCTGTGTATGCTGAAAGGCAAGCATCGCCGAAGCCGGGCGGGTCAAAGCAGCCGCAGAAAGAGGTTCCTGCTGAACAGGCTTATCTAAGTAAGGAGTGAGAAGACTAAGCAAAAGGATGATAACATTCATGTTGTTGTCCCACCTTTCTGAGCTGCATTCACCGTCTAAGTGACTAGCTAAAGGTTAACGGCGAAATTTTTGCCACACTGCAGCTCCAACATCTACGGCTTTCAGGAAGGTTCCTATTTTTCCCGATCCGCTTTTCGTATATACGGCATCATATGTTTTTACTGTTCTTTCTTCCGCAGGAGTCATAGGGGTTGAGTCAATGGAAACGGCCTTAGCTTTATCCTTCGACTCACGCGATTTGCGAAGCTTCTCAATAGCTGTTACCGATACTTGTTTTACGCTTAGGGTCAATTCACTCATCACATCACCCAAGTTTTTCACAGAATCCATAATTGGATCTATCTTTTGAATTTTACCCTGAACATCCAGAGTAATATCATTAGCATGTCTGACTGTTGTCTTCACCTCATAAGTAAGTTCATCGATGGTCTTCTGAACCTCCTGCAGAGTTTGACTAACTTTGTCGAGGGAATCTTTCGCTGATTTCAAGGTTTTAATTAAAAAGAAAACGAGGATAGCAAAAGCAACAGCAACTAGAGCAACACTTAGTTCAATAATCATATCCATACCCCTTCCAATCATTTATGGCGGCTTCTTCGGCCCTTAATACTGCATAGTTACCCCTTCTATAAAAGGCCGAAACAAACCTGGACCGGCTCCTAAAACCGCTTCACAGCTTATGTTTCAAACCCAAAAGGCTCGTTTAAACAATGAATACATCGCAAAACCAATACTCAAAGAAAGGGTGGATGCATCATGTTGAAATGGTCTGTAATTTTACTGGTGATCGCCTTAATTGCCGGAATCTTCGGCTTCTTCAATCTTGTAGCGGCAGCGGCGGGTATTGCAAAAGTGTTATTCTATATCTTCCTCGTGTTATTTATAATCTCGCTCTTTACAGGGCGCAGGGGTAGATCCATGTAGCTTCATTTTATTAGAGAGATATCAAAGAAAGTTAATGACATAAGCTCGTGATTTCCTGTAAAAGGGAGTTCACGGGCTTATGCTATTTTTTGGATACCTATGAAGAAAGTATAGGTCTTTTCCCCCACGTTGTCATGGATTCAAAAAAAAAAAAGAAAATTATGGTTCAGACTCCTCACTATTGGTTTACTACCTTATTAGCAAACATGAGAATTATCAAAAATGCAGCAGAAAAAACACTAGGAGGATTCTGAAATGAAGAAAATTACCAGTTTTGCAGTAGCCTTAGGTCTAATGGCGTCTATAGCAGCATCAGCTTCTGCTGCAGAAGTAACAGGTACAACTGTTACTGGAAGCACTTACAGCGACGTTTTGTCATCGCCAATTATTACTCAGGCAGATATCAAACCTGCTACACCAATGATCATACTTACCAGAACCACTCCTTTCTACTTCTCAACAGATGGATTTCCAGTTGCCCTGCTGGGAGCACAAACGTTAGATACGACGGGAAAAGTCATCACTGATCAATGGGGCAATGAGTGGAGAGAGATTTATACTTGGCTTGGAAAAGCCTGGATAAAGGTCCCTGCTTCTGCTTATGTAATTACACCATAAATCATTCGTTTAAATTGAAATTATAGAGGTTAGTCCAAGCAGGAGCTTATCCTGATGGGCTAACCTTTTTTCCCAATTATCACTAAACAACAGAAAGAGGTTATCCCTCCGCAGAATATTATGCAGAAAAGACAACCCCTCTTGGATTCGCCCGTTATTTAGTTCACCCGTCACAAACAGGCACTTCCTCCGATTCTACTGAAAATCTATTAGTTATTGGATTACAGAACCTCCGTATAAAAAGCGGTTCGACCAAGAAGCGCTTAACTTGTCCACCTTCACACCGCCGGAAGTAACAGAATACGTATGCAGAATCTGTCCTTCCCCAAGGTAAAGGGCAACATGTGTAATTCTTTCCGAAGACTTGTCGATTCCTGCATAGACAGAAGATGAACTTCCTTTATAGCTCATAAAAAACATCAGATCTCCACGTTTGAGGCCAGAGATATCATTTACAGCGCGACTATTCTCCTTAATCCACTCTCCCTGTGAACGAGAATCCGCTGGCAGCCGCAATTGGTTGCCGTCCAAAAACATTTGCCGGATAAAGTCCGAGCAATCAAAAGTGTCCGTGGTATTTCGGCTGGAACCGTATTCGTATGGCGTACCGAGATATTTGATCCCTGCACTGATAACATCCTCTACTACCCTACTAGTGGAAGGAGTTACCGGCACTGTTGGAGTAGGCAATGGCGTTACAGTTCCCACATCAACGTTCTTTGGAATTAGTCGGATGTACTTGTCTAAAGAGCTGGTGTAACCAACCTCTCCATCCGCTGTGCGTACCTTGTAGAAGTAATTATTCGTTTTTTCCAAAATCGTCACTATATCGCCCTTATTCAAATAAGTCAGCACGCTGCTGCTTGTAGACGGAGCGGTACGGAGACGAACAGTGGATTCAATATGAGCAGTCTGAACGGCCGAAACCGTACTGGACAAATTTGAAGAGACAGAAGCGGCGGAAACCGACTGAGGACTAATTGTTCCCAAAGAAACGGAAAGTGCGGCAGAGATCAACAATGAGGCTGTAAGCTGCTTATGCGATTTGATCATACTGTTCCCCCGAATGGTGTTTAATGAGAATTCAGCAAAGGTGCGCGCTACGATTGTTGTATTCTTGCCCTCATTATAGGCTTAGCCGGGATTTGGAACATGCTCCAAATTTCACAAATAAGAAATCCACTTTTTGGTAAAGTACAGGTCTATAGTCTTGATTTCTCCTTGGATATGGTTAATTTTACATTGAACTAGGAGTTTTTTAGTTTTCCTTTTTGGAGTTAGGCTCCACATGCACCTGAACATTCATGGTGTTATGTAAATTTTTCAGTCTATCTTCAATGGAATCACTAATGTGATGCCCTTCCATAACTGTGAGCTCTGCATTTACCTCAACTACCACATCCACGAGTACGTGATTTCCATGAACACGTGCCTTCAAATCCTTAATACCTTCAACCCCGGGTGTACGGGCAATTGTACTCCGTAAATCCAATAACCGATCCTCATCAAATCCATCTGTCAGGCGGTAAGTAGAGTCCCGGAATATATCCCAAGCCGTTTTGGAAATTAGAATCCCCACTGCTATAGCAGCTGCAGAATCCATCCAAGGCAGCCCGAACTGCGCACCAACAATCCCAACTGCAGCGCCTACACTAACCATGGCATCTGAAAAGTTATCTTTGGCTGCAGCCATTAGAGCACTATTATTAATCTGTTTCGCAAGTTTTTTGTTATATAGATATACACCAAACATAGCCACTGCACAAACTATTGCAACACCAGCCGACCACAGCTGCGGAGTTGCCTTGGCTCCTTCGAAGAGAGAGCGTACAGCCTCCACAATGACTTGAATGCCTACCATCGCCATTATAAAAGAAGCCATTAATGCAGCGATCGTCTCCGCCCGAAAATGTCCATAAGCATGATCTGAGTCAGGCGGTTTACGGGATATTCGCAGACCAATTAACACAGCGATAGACGCGACAATATCGGTCAGGTTATTAAAGCCATCCGCAAGCAGTGCACTCGATGCAAACAGATAACCGCTGATGAGCTTGAGGCTGGAAAGAACCAAATAGGCTGCAATACTTACCCAAGCACCCCTTTCTCCCTTTCGTATGTCATCATATATATCTGCCAATTTATCGCCCCTCCTTTATTACAATTATTCTTGCCCTTGTAGCGGCATTTAAAAACCATTAATATAATGTTATGGACTTGCATCGAAGGAGGTAACACAAATGAGCGAGAATAATGAAAAAGGTAAAATCAATTTAGCAGATGCCATCAAGCAAAAGCTGGAGCAAAAGAAACAACAGGCTTTCAAACCCGGTTCATCTTTTCAGGCCGGTTCTGCAAAACCACTTAAAAGCCAAAACAACAAAAAGCCAAACAATCAGCGCCGTCGTACAGGCGGATCATAATGAAGTCTGATTAGCTTTAGGATCACAGATGGTTAGAGTATAAACGGCTGCGCAATCCCTTCTGGGAGAACGCAGCCGTTTTTCTATGCAAGAAGAATCGGCCGCGCCGTCATTAGATTATAAAAAAATGCAGCAGGCCTTTCCCTTAGGATTGGACTGCTGCATTTAATGTCTTCCATTATAATGGAAGATTTATACTTCTACAGGATACATACGCTCACGCAGTTCCTTCACTTCAGGACTTTCCAGATACTCATCATAAGCCATGGACCGGTCGATCACACCTGTAGGTGTAATTTCGATAATCCGGTTCGCAATCGTTTGGATAAACTGATGGTCATGGGAAGTAAATAGAATTGTACCATCGAAATCAATCAGCCCGTTATTCAGCGCTGTAATGGATTCCAGATCCAAGTGATTCGTTGGTTCATCGAAGATCAGTACGTTTGCACCGTTCAGCATCATTTTGGCCAGCATACAACGAACCTTCTCGCCACCGGACAATACGCTTGCTTTCTTGAGTGCTTCTTCTCCGGCAAATAACATACGACCCAAGAAACCACGCAGGAAAGTTTCATCCTGATCCTTGGAATATTGACGCAGCCATTCTACAAGATTCATGTCCACACCATCGAAATAACTGGAATTGTCTTTCGGGAAGTACGCTTGAGTTGTTGTTATGCCCCAAGCAAATTCTCCGCCGTCCGCTTCCTTCTCACCCATAAGAACATCAAACAATAATGATTTAGGTAAAGAGTTCGGGCCTACAAAGGCAATTTTGTCGCCTTTATTGACAACGAAACTAACTTCATCCAGAACTTTTTCACCTTCAACCATTTTGCTTAGTCCGCTAATGGTAAGCAATTGCTTACCGGCTTCCCGCTCAGGCTTAAAGTTAAGGAAAGGATACTTACGGTTCGAAGGACGAATATCATCCAGTGTAATTTTTTCCAGCTGTTTCTTACGTGAAGTGGCTTGTTTGGATTTGGAAGCATTCGCCGAGAAGCGTTGAATAAACGCCTGAAGCTCCTTCATCTTGTCTTCCTTCTTCTTGTTCGAATCCCGCTGTAAAGCTTGCGCCAACTGACTGGACTCATACCAGAAATCGTAGTTGCCTACGTACATCTGAATTTTACCGAAGTCAATATCCGCGATATGGGTACAAACCTTGTTCAAAAAGTGACGGTCATGGGATACGACAATTACAGTACCTTCGTAGTCCATGAGGAAGTTCTCCAGCCAGCCGATGGATTCCAAATCCAAATGGTTGGTAGGCTCATCCAGGAGCAGGTTATTCGGACGACCGAATAGGGCTTGAGCAAGCAATACCCGTACCTTTTCGTTACCGCTAAGCTCTGCCATCTTTTTATCGTGCATTTCACGCGGAATTCCTAGTCCGATCAACATAGCTCCAGCATCAGGCTCTGCGTCCCAGCCGTTCAGCTCTGCGAATTCACCTTCCAGCTCACCGGCACGGAGACCATCAGCCTCTGTGAAATCGGTCTTGGCATACAGCGTATCCTTTTCTTTCATAATTTCATAGAGACGTGCGTGACCCATAATAACTGTCTCCAGTACAGGGTACTCATCATACTCATAATGATTCTGCTTCAATACAGCCAGGCGTTCGCCGGGTGTAATGTGAACATCACCGGAGTTGCTCTCAAGCTCACCGGACAGAATTTTCAGAAAGGTTGATTTGCCGGCACCATTAGCACCGATCAGACCATAACAGTTACCAGGGGTAAATTTTATATTTACATCCTCAAAAAGTGCGCGTTTTCCGTAGCGGAGTGTTACGCCGCTTGTACTAATCATTAAGCATTACCATCCTTTTCACTTAGGGTTCCGAACAATTATATCACAAAAAGCTGTATAAATGCCTGCTATGTAAGGCATTTGCAAGCTCTTTTTCATTCCATTATCCTACTGCTCCGGTCTTCGACTCTCAGGATGGACTACCAAGGTCTCGCCGTAGCCTAGAATCTTGATTCTCTCTGCTGCAATTCCCTGCTTCTCCCTAGCTGCCTCCATCCGGTCCAACGCTTCCCGAGCAGTATCATCTGCAAGCCTGAAGGTTCCGTAATGCATAGGAATCATCGTCTCCGCGCCTACATCTAGAAAAGCCTGAACGGCCTCCTCCGGATTGACATGCTGTGAAGTCATGAACCACTCGGGATCGTAAGCGCCAATGGGCATGAGGGCTACATGTATCTTGAACCGCTGACCAATTTCCTTAAACCCTGGAAAATAACCACTATCCCCGGCAAAATAAACATTAGGCGGCAACTGTCGTACCTCTCCACTTGCTGCTCCTTCTGGATGCTGCTCTGGCTTTGCCGGCTCCATGATAAACCCGCCCCAGTGCGAGGTATTTGTATCAAACGGTGTACGGCGTGTCCAATGCTGGGTAGGCACAAAAGAAAGTTTGATATTTCCTAAGGTGATCGTCTCCCACCACTGCATTTCAATGCAGTTGCGGAATCCTTTGCGCTGCATTTTTCTTTTTAGCCCCACCGGAACAATTAAGGTTGTATCCGCACGATACAATTTCCGCATGGATGCGATGTGCATATGATCATAATGGGAATGCGATATCAAGATTAGATCAACGGGCGGAACATCCGCAATAGGCAAACCTGGTTCACCCAATCTTTTCTCAAAACCGAGTCTTCGCGCCCATATAGGATCCGTAATGATATTTAAGCCTTCATATTGAAGGAAAAAGGTGGAGTGTCCGATCCAGGTAACGGTAGTATCCAGTCTATTTTCCGCTAAAAAAGACAACTGTGGCGGAATATTGGGTACGACATACGAATAATCTTTTTTCTTCTTCCGGCGTTCCTCACGCCATTGGCGGAATTCTTTGAGCGTTTTATCTGTACTGACATTATCGATATTATCGTAACGGATTCTTGCCATTGGATTCTCTCCTTATAGGGTTACCTCTACATGGAATAAGTGTGCCTTCTCCTTACAAGTTTTACCCATTCTCTTACAAGCTTAAGCGATAATAGATGCTTCCTTTTTTGTGTTCAGCCACGAATATGATGTAAAATGCGGGTAAGACAGTGGCACCAAAAGGGGGAATTATGCGCGTATGAAGATTACTTTTATTGAACCCACTCCAAGTCCCAATACGATGAAGCTTCATCTGGATGAAAGCCTTGATCCGGGAATACGGAGAACTTATACATCAGAGAGTCAGCGCTCTGCCCCATCTTGGGCTCAGGAAATGCTAAATATCCCTGGAGTTACAAGCATTTTTCACGCGGCTGACTTCGCGGCACTGGAGCGGAAAGGAAATGCGGACTGGGCCGCTATCCTTAGAGAGGTACAATCCCGATTCGGTGGCGATGCCGGTCTAAGTGATGATTGGAGCTTAACTGATGAACATGCAGGAGCTCATTTCGGTGAGGCTGCAGTATTTGTACAAATGTTCCGGGCGATTCCTATGCAGATCCGTGTTAAGACGGGAGCACATGAGGAACGAATCGCCTTGGCTGCCCGCTTCACAAAGGCCGTAACGGATGTCGCCAGTGCCGTAATGATCAAGGAGCGCAAGCTGACCGATTACGGCGTTCGTTATGGCGATCCAGCCGATATCGCGCGCGAGGTGGAGCAGGAGCTGGAAGCGGCGTATCCGCAGGAACGCCTCGACTCGCTTGTGCAGCAAGCCATCGCGCATGGAGCGCAGGGCGAGTTCGTCGAGCAGCGGCGGAAGCGGGAGCGGAGCGAGCTGCTGCAAGACCTGCAGGACGCCGACTGGCGCGTGCGCTACGCCGCGCTGGAGGATCTGGCGCCAACGCCGGAGCTGCTGCCGCAGCTTCGGACGGCGCTACACGACCCCAAGCTGCATATTCGCAGGCTTGCGGTCGTGTACCTTGGCGATCTGCGCTCACCCGAAGCGCTGGAGCTGCTCTTCGAGGCGATGACGGACAGCGCCCCAGCCGTGCGGCGGACAGCAGGCGATACCTTGTCCGATATTGGCGATCCAGCTGCTACATCGGTAATGATTACAGCACTCACGGACACCAGCAAGCTGGTCCGCTGGCGCGCCGCCCGCTTCCTCTATGAAGTAGGTACGTCAGAAGCTGAAGAAGCCCTTAGCGTAGCTGCTGAGGACCCCGAGTTCGAAGTTGGGCTGCAAGCTAAGATGGCACTTGAGCGTATTGCCTCAGGCGAAGGAGCTGCCGGCACCGTCTGGCAGCAAATGTCGCAACGCCGCCACACTTAACGCTGTCATTCCATTAAATGTTATTGCCTGACGACGCAACTTGATTTATACTAATTTTTGTTGTGTTTATAAACGATGAAGTAAAGATAGCCTCATCATACCTACGATGAGGTAGAGGTCGCGAATATTAAGAGTACGCACAGGGAGACGTTAAGAGCCGTCTGTGATCTGTTGCCGAAAGGAATATTCGCCGAAGCCTGTGCCGCCGTTCTTGCAGCTGCGCGGGCTGGGGCCGTTACCGAAAGGAACGGAACTGTCACGATTGTCATGCCTTATCCAGGCAGACAACGTGTTGCGCTATCTTCACAGGGAGAGTATGATGCGGAGCTGTAACTATAGATGCCGCAGATACCAGTCTGCGGTTTTTTTGCGTTCTGCACTCCCCGTTCATGAACAGAAATACGATCAAATAGAAGGAGTGTCCATTCATGCAAGGCAACAAGCAAAACAATGCTCCAAGCAGCCCAGGTAATCAACCGGGATTAAGAAAGACCTTTAAAGCTAGGCATTTAACAATGATCGCTCTCGGCGGATCGATTGGAACGGGACTGTTCTTGGCCAGTGGCGGTGCTATCGCCTCGTCCGGACCCGGCGGTGCTCTTTTGGCCTTTTCGGCTGTAGGTCTCATGGTTTACTTTTTAATGACAAGTCTAGGAGAGCTGGCTACTTATTTACCAGACTCCGGTTCCTTCAGTACTTACGGAACCCGCTTTGTAAGTCCTGCCTTCGGCTTCGCCATCGGCTGGAACTTCTGGTATAACTGGGCTGTTACGATTGCTGCTGAGCTGGCAGCTGCTACTGTAATTATTAAGTATTGGTTCCCGGACAGTCCATCTTTCATATGGAGTCTGGTGTTCCTGCTGCTTATGTTTGGCCTGAATTTTCTGTCTGCACGAGGATACGGTGAATCAGAGTATTGGTTCGCTATCATCAAGATTATTACTGTAGTTGTCTTTCTGGTTGTCGGTGTGCTGATGATCTTTGGTATTTTGGGCGGTAAAGCAGTAGGCTTCAGTAACTTCACTTTGGGAGGCAGTTCCTTCCATGGCGGATTCTTCGCCTTCGTCGGCGTGTTTATGGCTGCCGGTTTCTCCTTCCAGGGTACCGAACTGGTGGGCGTTGCAGCTGGTGAGAGTGAGAATCCTCGCCGTAATGTTCCCATTGCTATACGTCAGGTTTTCTGGCGCATCTTAGTTTTTTACATCCTTGCCATTTTTGTAATCGGTATGTTGATTCCTTATACGAATCCGGATCTGCTGCGCGGTGGTGTGGATGCAATCGGGGTCAGCCCATTCACCATCGTGTTTAACAAAGCCGGTCTGGCTATTGCAGCTTCTGTAATGAATGCCGTAATTCTTAGTTCTGTATTATCGGCTGGTAACTCTGGTATGTATGCTTCCACACGGGTTCTCTATGCCATGGCTAAGGATGGTATGGCACCTAGAGCATTAGGCAAGCTTAACAGCCGCGGCGTTCCCGTTGGAGCCTTATTGGTAACAACTGCTGTAGGCATGCTGGCGTTCCTTGCCTCGTTCTTCGGGGATGGAGCAGTCTACAACTGGCTGCTGAATGCATCCGGGATGTGCGGGTTCATTAACTGGCTGGGAATTGCCGTGTGCCACTACCGCTTCCGTAAAGCCTTCCTAGCGCAGGGGCATTCACTCTCTGAGCTGCCATACCGCGCCAAATGGTTCCCATTTGGACCGATTTTTGCTTTCATACTATGTCTGATCGCTGTATTCGGCCAGAATCTCGGAGCCTTCACCGGAGACTCCATTGACTGGTATGGAATACTCGTATCTTACATCAGCCTGCCGCTGTTCATTTTGATCTGGTTCGGCTATCGTTGGTTCAGAAAAAGCACTATTATTCCATTGGATCAGTGCGATTTAAGTACAAATGTCGACTAGAATTTTCCCAATATAAAAAAGAGAGGACTGTCCCAAAGCCATGCAAATGGCTGCTGGGACAAGTCCTCTTTTTTGTGAATAAGACTTAATTCATTAGTTTAAGCAGCAAGCCCCGCCATTCCATTCTTATTTCCAGGTTACATATACCTGGAAATCGCCTGTGTTTTCAAAAGAGGAATAGGTATAAGATAAATTGTCCAATCCCAATTCATAGAGCTTCCCTAAATCGTTCTTCAACAAAACCTTGTTCCCTCGGTAGCGAAATAAAATAGAGTCCTTCCCCGCTTTCAGAGCTTTCTCACCCAAAGCCAAAACCCCTGCTTCCGAGTCGATCACTTTCGTTTCATCATAGAGATCATAATGAAGCTGCTGCTGCAGATTCAGGTAGAACCCCTTCTTCCCTCCGCCTTGCTCAATAAGCTCAGCCAATGTCTTATGGTAAGCTACCGATGCTGCAGGGTAGGGCTTAGTCCAGGTGTGATCAACCCTCATCTGATTGTCTGTCCGTAAGTAGTATGTCGTACTGATAGCGCCTGCCAAATCTGGTGATGGGTCATCCCAGGTTGTATCCAAATGATACCACCGCCCATCCAGCTGTACTAGATTCCAGGCATGGGACTGACTGCGTCCCCCTTCCGGTCTGGCCGTACCTTCCACGATTTTGTTGTTAATTCCAGCTTCTTTCAGCATCTTATAAGTGAGAAGAGAATATCCCTGGCATACAGCGCTCCCACTTTTCAGACCTTCATAGGCAGTGTATTTGCGATAGGAGTTATCGTATTTCAAATGAGTAACCACCCAGTCGTGAATAACTCTTATTTTCTCGTGGCTATTCATTCCCGGTTTTATAATCTTTTTCAGAGCAGCCTTAACTTCCTGAGTCACGTACGCCGTCTGCTGCAGACTTTCCAGATATTTAATCTCTATAGTAACTTTTGCTGATCGGCTGGTTCCCCGGTAAGAGAAAGCATAACTATCTACTATATAATTCAAGTAGGCATCACTAGCCATTCCCTTATCTATAGAAGCTTGTACCTGTGACTTCAAATTCGTAATGTTGCCTTCATAGGTAAAGGTGATCGTCTCGTTACGGTTATTCATAGCATTCGTCAGTTTAGCGGTCATTTCATTAATTGAATTCAGGGCTGCCGGACTTGCAGAAGCATAGGCGTAATCCCAGCCCCAATACAGGGTCGGAGGAATTGCAGCAGCCACTAATACTCCACCAAGTATACCTTTTACCAGCGAAATCTGTATTTTCTTCATATATACTCTATTCCTCCAGACAATTAAATAAAACAGGGCTCGCCCTACCGATACCCTATTATTAGATGCGGTCAACTTCATTTTCACAACCATTTCACTGAAAAATCATACGAATCACTGGTTACTTTATTTGTTCTACTTCCTAATATTAATATCGGTCCTTCATGTGTGCCACATAAATCTCTTTAATATTTATATATATTTTTCTTTTTCAAAAAAAAGCCGCCTTACCAGTAAATCACTCTACTGATAAAGCAGCTTATTTAGCTTACTTGAAATCTTGTTTATTCGCTAACCAGCCAACCTATCTGGGCCAGCTTTTGGTACCAATAAATTGATAAATCGTCATCTGAATTTCTCCTTCTATTGCGGTGTAAGGTTGTAGGTTACTCCTGCCTTTGTTGAAAACTCTCTATCACTTACTACCGTTGTTTGTGATCCATCTGTGTTTTGAAGAAGGATTGGGGCAGCATAGCTTATTTTGCATGGATTGCCGTGGGTTGAAGTTAGTTGGGCGTTTACCAATTTACCTTCACACCATTCGATATCCATAATGAATCCACCCCGTCCGACCAAGCCCTTAACTTTGCCTTGGCTCCATTGCTCTGGCAAAGCCGGCAGCAGATGGAGACTTCCCTGGTGACTCTGCAGCAGCATCTCAGCAATACCTGCCGTGACGCCGAAATTACCGTCAATTTGAAATGGCGGGTGGTTGCCGAACAGATTGGGTAAGCTTGAATCCGAAAGAATGCGTCGTATACAACTATAAGCATTCGTAGAATCCGTAAGCCTTGCATATAGGTTGAGCAGCCAGGCTGCACTCCAGCCTGTATGTCCACTGCCTGCTTCCAACCTCTTCTTGAGGGTCAAAGACGCGGCCTCTGCGAGCTCTGGTGTCGTTATCGGACTGATAATCTGGCCTGGATACAAATCATACAAATGGGAGACATGCCGATGCCCGGCTTCTTGTTCGGCGAAGTCCTCATTCCACTCCCGCAAACGTCCATCGGGAGCGATCCCCGGGGAGGCTAACTTTGTTTTCTTCTGATTCAACTCTTCCCGAAATTCATCATCTATTCCTAAAATCTCAGCAGATTTCATACAATGAGTAAATAGTTCATGAATCAATGATATATCCATCGCTGAACCGGAAGATACGCTGCAAGGGACACCTTCTGATGTCAAAAATACATTTTCTGGTGAGGTGGAAAGTGCCGTAGTCAAACGTCCATCTGGACACTCTACGAGCCAATCCAAACAGAATAGTGCCGCCCCTTTTAATATCGGGTAAGCTTTTTCTCGCAAATACTCCTCATCCGGACGGAATGCATAACGCTCCCATAAATGTCTGGACAGCCATACTCCACCCATGGGCCAAAAAGCCCACATGGCTTTACCATCCGATGGGGATGACATTCGCCATAAGTCAGTATTATGATGAACCGCCCAGCCGCGAGCGCCATAATGCACAGAGGCAGTTCGGCTTCCAGAAA
This sequence comes from Paenibacillus sp., assembly GCA_023512345.1. GTDB lineage: Bacteria > Bacillota > Bacilli > Paenibacillales > Paenibacillaceae > Paenibacillus_AQ. The sequence continues at coordinate 103,538 of JAILZT010000012.1, read as the reverse complement.
TGCTGAGCTCTGAGATTAAATCCAGAAGGGGCTCGTGGCATTCCCCCAGCCCGCAGCTCTCAGCAGGCCAATAATTCATTTCTGTATTTATATTAGTTGTATAATTGCTATTCCAAGGGGGTTGAATATGCGGATTCCAGATGCCTTGCAGGTTAAGAGCCTGTGTGCCCGGCCTGGAGCCTGCGATCATCAAATAACGTCCGTAGTGAAACAACAGCCCCTCAAGGCCCGGGTCGCTAGCTCCTGATTTATAACGCTCAAGCCGCACTTGAATGGGAAGATTTTCGTTCTCTGCTGCTGTGCCAGGCTCGTTGCCAAGCTCTAGCTCTACACGCTGAAATAAGGCCTGATGATCGTTGACATGCCGCTTACGCAGCTCGTTATATTCGGATGCAGCATTGACTAGCAGATTCTTGCAAAGTTCAGAGGGTACAACCTTCCCAGATCCCGGCATTACATTGAAGCCTCCAAAGTCTGTAGCGGCTGCAAGCAGGAAGGTGACGGAACGCGCTCCAGTAATAGTGATGCGACCATTCTCCCTAGTGAGGGTGCCACTCTCTGAACGAACTTCCAGACAGGCAGCAAATTGCAGTCCGCGGTCCGCTTCATACAATACTGCCCTAGGATGGTCACCGACATAGTTGTCAGCAACATGTGAGGGCGCACGGCCTTTCATCAGGAGGTGTTCGCCGCTGACCTCCACACTGCAAGGATGCAAGGATGATAACTCGGCTGTGATGACTGGCAACGGGCATTTTTGTTCTGAACGGATATGCCATACCAGCAACCCATCTGGCCTGCTAATAAAGGCTTCCCGCTCAATATGCATGCCAGCGGTTTCATAACGCGTTGTGACAATAGCTGTATCCATATCCAGCTCACGTTGGTAGCTGCCCCTATCATATTCTTCAGCTTGAATCGAAATTAGCAGGTCGCCAAGAGGCTGATAGGACTCGGTACGTCTGCCCAGCATTTTAGCTTCGATCAAAGCCTCTGCTTGACTGTACTTTCCTTCTTCCGCTAACTTCCGGGCCGGGTTCAAATGCCGTAATGCCTCGTAATTTGCTGTGTCCCGTGGGAATCCCGACCAGAGTGTATCCTCGTTCAGCTTTATAACTTCTTGGCTTACTCCGCCAAACACCATTCCACCAAGACGGCCATTACCTAGCGGCAGTGCCTCTTCCCAGACCTCCGCCGGCTTGTCATACCTAAGCAGCTTGTTACTCCCTTTGCCATTGTCTAACACATGTACACCTCCAGGCTTATAAACGAAAGTTAGCGGGAAGCCCGGGCTTTCGCTCGAACTTCCCGCTAATGTTTTCATTTTATTACTCTTAAATTATTCAGTCCACAGTTTTACGCGTTCTTTAACCAGTTCTTCGCGCAAATCTTCTGCTTTTTCTACGCCAGCTTTTTCCAGGTCAGCCATGTAAGCATCCCAAATTTTATCGAATTCTGCTGGTTTAGAAAGAATAGCTTCTGGAATACGTTTCCATGTAATATCTTTCAGCTTGTTGTCCAGTACGACAATATCGCTTTCTCCAGGAACTGGAATGTTCCAAGCCGCACCCCAAGGTTTAACTTTGAATTCGTCTTCTTTAGGGAACAGGCCTCTCCATGTATCAACCTTGTAAGCAGCTAGAGTTTCTTTTTCAACAGCGTTGAATTGGGAACTAATCTGTTCAGGGAATTTTGTTGTGTAGAAGTTGTCAGTAGAATCTTTAACACCGTCACCATAATGAACAGACAACAAGTTGTAAAGGCCGATACCTGTTTCTTTTGCAAAGTTTGTTGCATCATTAACGATACGATTGTTAACATCTTCAGGAATTACACGTTTGCCGTTCTCAACCTTATACTGTTTACCTTCAATACCCCAGTTCAATAGAACTTGACCTTCATCGGAAGCAAGGTAATCCAAGAACTTGATTGCACGAATTGGATCTTCACAATCCGTTGTGATACCCACACCGTTTCCAGCCATGAAGCCTGTAGGCCAAAAAGAGGTTTCTTTGTATTCTTCAGACAAAGTTACAGGAAAGTGTGCGTAACCTTGATCGAATTTACCTTCAGTCTTAAGTGCTTTTTCGCCATCGCCATATGACCAATCTTGGTCAATCAAGCCAATTACACGGCCTGTAGCAATTTTAGCTTTGTATTGGTCAGTCTTTTGTACGAAGCTTTCTGGATCAAGCAAACCAATATCGTTCATATGGTTCAACCAACGGAAGTACTCTTTCTCTGCAGGACGACGGAAGTGATAAGTTACTTCTTGAGTATCCACATCGATTGCGTATTCTCCATCATCTGGGGAACCTGTAGTGGTAAAGGCTGGGTTAGTAACAGTGATATACATCATCCAGTCATCAGCGTTCAGGGTCAATCCGATGTTTTTATTACCATTCTCATCTGTAGGATGTTTGTCCAGATAAGATTTGATTACGTTTTCATAATCTTTAACTGTTTTAATCGGTGGGTATCCTGCTTCTTTTACAGCACGGTGCTGAAGTTCAAAACCGCCGCCAGCATTAAAGTATTGGTGATCTACAGCTGAATAAGTAGGGATAGCATAGATCGCTTTATCTTCATTGCTATAACGGGAACGTTTCAAGTTTTCTTCGCCAAGTACCTTTTTAATATTAGGAGCATATTTATCAATCAGTTCAGTAAGATCAACCATTGCGCCTGCATCTACCATCTTAGAAATATCAGCCTTTGCACTGATAAGGTCAGGATATTCACCACTTGATGCGATAAGTGCAACCTTTTGCGCAGGATCTCCTACAGCAAATTCAGCATCTAGGGTTACGCCGGTTTTTTCTGTGATCACTTTACCTGTCTCATCTTGCATTCCTGTCCAGTTCGGACTTGGATCTGCACTAAAGAAGGAGAATGTTACCGGTGACAGATCTTCTTTTTCCGTATTGGTGCCGGTGTTCGCAGTATTTGTGTTGGTATCTGTTGTATTTCCTGTGTTCGCAGCATTATTTCCTCCACAACCCGCCAACATACTGAGCATTAATGTAGAAACCAAAAGCCATGCCGAAGCTTTAGTCTTGCTGCTTCTCTTGCTTGACATAATGTAAACCCTCCTCGATTGATATATCTATTGTATAACAGGAACTCCTGTAGATACCATATTGCGGCTTCCCGCAGCCAGAATTTACCACGGAAAGCCAAGTTTTGAATTAGCTTTTTACGGCTCCAAGTGTCATACCTTTTACAAAGTAGTTCTGCAAGAAAGGATAGACAATAAGGATAGGTACTGTAACAACAATTGTGATCGCCATCTTTATCGATTCCGGCGATACCTGATTGGTCGCCACAGCTACAATTTTGGAACGATAATCTCCACCATTACCTGTCGTGGTACTCTGGAGCACCTTCATTAATTCAAACTGCAAGGTAGTTAATGCTTCATTAGAACCGTTATACAGGTAAGTATCGAACCATGCATTCCATTGTCCTACAGCCAAGAACAAGGCAACCGTAGCCAAGGCAGGTTTGCATAGAGGCAGGATGACCCGCCAGTAAATTGTAAAGTCATTGGCGCCATCCAATTTAGCCGATTCCTGAAGTGCATAAGGTATCCCATCGATAAAGGAACGGATAACGAATACATTAAAGGCACTAACCGCGCCGGGAAGAACATAGACTGCGAAAGTATTCATCAAGTGTAAATCGCGCATCAGCATATAAGTTGGAATCAAACCACCAGAAATATACATTGTGAGTGCTAATACTGTCGAAACAAACTTGCGACCCTGAAAGTCTTCGCGGGCGATCGTAAATGCCAGCATGGAAGCCGTCAGCAAGCCAAGCAGTGTTCCGATTATTGTACGCAAGGCTGAAATTTTGAAGCCTGTAACCAGACCCGAGAAGGAGAAGATCTTAATGTAGTTATCCCAAGTGAACTTCCGTGGGAAAATCGTGATTCCGCCCCGCACACTGTCTATTGAATCATTCAACGATATGGCAAGTACATTGAGGAAAGGATATAACGTTACCAAAACGACGAAACCAACGACGATATAGACTACCAGATCAAAAATTCTGTCGGACCATGACTTACGGCTGGCTAGAGTAGAACTTTCCATAACCACGCCCCCTTTCTAGAGAAGACTCTCTTTAGTAGTACGTTTGAAGATTCCGTTGATGGTGAACAATAGGAATACACTAATAACAGAGTTGAATATATTAATCGCGGTACCGAATGAGTAGCGTCCCATGCCCAGACCGTACTTCAACGAGTACAAGTCAAGCACTTGAGAATAATCGGTCACCAGATTATTTCCTAACAAAAACTGCTTCTCGAAACCAATGTTGAGTAAGTTACCGATAGACATAATAAGTAATACAATGATTGTTGAGCGTATACCCGGTAAAGTGATGTGCCACACCTGCCGTAACCGGCTAGCTCCATCTACACGAGCCGCTTCATAAAGCTCAGGCCCAATCCCTGCAATGGCCGCTAAATAAATAATGGCGTTCCATCCTGTTTCCTTCCAGACATCTGACAAAGTAACAATTCCCCAGAAGAGATGACCCTCTGCCATAAATTGAATCGGTGATTCTATGAAACCTAATCCTATTAAGATATCGTTTACAAGACCGTTGTCACCAGAGAGCATTTTGGTTACAATCCCTGCTGCTACTACCCAGGATACAAAGTGAGGCAGATAAGATATGGTCTGTGCGAATCTTTTGAAAAAGCCTACCCGTACCTCATTCAGCAAAACTGCAAATGTTATTGGAAATATAAAGCCTGCCACGAGGCCCATTCCGCTCATTACTAACGTGTTGCGTAGTGCAAGGTAAAACGTTTCATCTGCAAAGAGTGCTCTAAAATGTTCGAAACCAACCCAGTCCTGTTCGAAGAAGTCCTTAGCTGGCTTATACTTCTGAAAAGCCATTGTCCATCCCCACAACGGAAGATAGTTGAACACAAACACCCAGATCACAAAGGGAATTGACATCATCCACAAATATTTTTGATTATTAAGGGTTCTCCAAAACCGTCCTGAAGTAGACTTTTTGGAAGGTAATTCTTGTAAATTTGTTGCCGCTTTCATAAAGCCCCCTCCTCTCTATGTCCTAATCTTAAAGTTTTGTAAGCGATACCAGTACCCTATAAATTTGACATGAAATCAGAGAAAATTAGAGATTTATAGATAAAAAAATAACGAGCGAAGCTGTAGGTCAGCTTGCTCGTCATTTTTAATATAAAATTTCCTGCTCCCCCGTTTCAATCCTATCAAAGCTAAGTGCTCTTCCGATAAGAAGTTGGAGAAACCCCGACATATTTACGGAATTTAGCATTAAAATAATCTGGATTCATATAACCGACCTTCTCTGCTACCTCATAAACTTTCATTCCCTGAGCAAGAAACTGCTTGGCCTTCTCAATCCTCACCTTATCGATATAAGTATTGAAATACTCACCCGTGGAACTCTTGAACATTTTTCCCAGATACGCGCTATTGTAGTTAAACAATTCAGATAACGTCTCCAGTTTCAGGTTCTCATTATATCGACGCTGAATGATCTCCATTATTTTCTTAATCTCATTCCCACGCCCACCGCTATTCATCTGTTCAGCAACCTCTTCCAAAAAGGCAGCTGCCTGCTCCTGCAAATCACTTAGATAATAACTATGATACAACTCACCTATCGGTGGTGAGTGATCTGCTGCTTGCTTGCGGATTTCCGGATAGGCGGGCTCCAGGCGAGCCAGAACCGTGCTCAACAGGTGAACAAACGTCTCTTTAATCCGCTGTTCATCGGAACCCTCAGCCATTAGCTCGTCAATTTTTTCCTTTACCAAAGCCTGAATGACGGTTGTGCTTCCTGTCTCGACCGCAAGCAGCAGACGGGTTTCTGCATTTTCTCTAACCTCTTCTTGCGTACCAAGCTCCCCCGGTTCCTTAGCTGTTGATTGGAGATTCCGGCTGTTTATGGTGTCCTTTTTGAAGAAAAAGGCTTGTCGCAACAATTCTTGGGCTGCAGCATAAGATTCATGCGCCGCCTCAGGCTGGGAGACTGCTCCACCCGCTGCTGCACTGAACTTAAAATCCTCTTTATCCATTATGATTGAGAGTTCATTGAATAAGCGATCTCTATCCGCCTCATGTAATAGAGGTTCATCCAACAAAATGCCCATATAAGGTGAAATAGTGAAGAACAGTCCAGATTCCCTTTGACTGAAGTACTGCTCCAAATCAGCTTTAACCTTCGCCATCTTATCCTCGGAGGATTTCCCCATTTCCCGGGGTTCGATCAGGACAATTTCATAGCTTCTTCCTGAATCCAGCCCAAGAGCATCCACATTCTTTTGGAGATCCAGCTCTCCATCTTCCCCTGCTGCCGGAACCAGCAGCGAACGCAGCAAGACCTCTCTATTTCTGGCAGGTTCCTCCTCATTCCAACGGCTGTATCGGTCCTCCTGCTCTATCGTATCGCGCACTTGCTCCAGATATTGAATCATCTCCTGCTCGTCCACCGGCTTCAGTAAATAACCGTCTATTCTGTGAGCAATAGCACGTTTGGCGTAATCAAAGTCAGCATGTCCACTTAAAATAAGCACATGGCAGTTTGATCCTTCATTCCGCAGCTCACTAATCAGCTCCAAGCCGTCCATTCCTGGCATACGAATATCCACTACGATCAGCTCAGGATTATACGTATGGTATTTCTCCAATGCTTGTAACCCGTTAGCCGCTGTAGCCACCACCGTAAACCCAATTTGTTCCCAAGGAATAAGACTTCTTAATCCCTCGCGCAGCTTGGGCTCATCATCAACTATCAATACCTTGATCATAGGTTCCCCTCCTCCATAGGAATACGGAAGGAGATGTAAGTGCCGTCATTATTATAACTGTCAATGATCAGCCCATATTGTTCTCCATAGGATAGCTTTAACCGGTCATGGACATTTCTGAGTCCAATTCGGTCTCCCTCTTTCTCTTCCTGATTCTGCAGTGTCGTCCTTACTTGCTCCAGCCTTTCTGGGGTAATACCGATCCCATTGTCTCTGATGGTGAATTGCGCATGACCTTCAATCTTCTGTATATCCACTGTTACAAACGCTCCTTCCATCTTGTTGTCAAGTCCATGGATGACTGCATTCTCTACCAAAGGTTGTATGATTAACGGCGGCATATTAAGACATTCTACTGCGGGGTCAACATTAAATTGATATTGAAGCCGCTCCTCGTAACGAAATTGCTGGATATCCAGATAACAACGAACCATATCCAGTTCCTGTTTAATTGAGATCTTGCTCTTACCGACCTCCAGATTGCTGCGCATCATCTTCCCAAGCAGGCGGACTACACGTGCAATTTCCGTCTGTCCATTCATGTGGGCTTCCATGCGGATGGACTCCAGCGCATTAAATAGAAAGTGGGGATTGATCTGGCTCGCCAGCATTTTAAAACGGATATCATTTTGCTTCTGTTCCAGAAGAATGTTCTGATTGTTAGAAGTCTGTACCTCAAGCATAAGCTCATTAATGCTTCGCACCATCGAATTGAACTGTCGCGCAAGCAGCCCAATTTCATCTTTACCATCGATCTGCACATTCGTATCGAAATCACCCGCACCCACACGGTTGATATGTTTGCTAAGTTTTAAAATTCGTCGTGAGAATATCGAAGAAAAACTGAATATTAATAGAAAAGCCAATACTACACTGATTATAATGACCGTCAGTGCAAGTCGAATAATTTGATTAGGAACTTTTACAATACTATCGATTGAGAAAACAGAGATGATCCGCAGACTGTTTCGGCTTGCCTGAGGTGTCAGTTCCTCAATCAAGATCTTGGAATCCTCACCATTTACTTTTGCTTCATAACTGCCGTTTCCTTCACCTAATATTTTATTATCAAAAGAAATATCGGCCAGTTTTTTGCCAGTCAACTCATTACGATTAGCCGCGATAATATTGTTCTGATCATCTACAATCATCGTCTCAAAGGACTCCTGATTAAGAATAGATCGAAGCTGCTTACTGTTTACGTTGATCACTAGCAAACCGGTTCTATTGATGCCCTCAAGCTCTATTTTACGGGTAAGACTTAAGTATTTACGGTGATCACGCTCATCCTCAATATATTCCCAGCCGACCATACTATCAGATATTTGGCCTCTTTGGTACCACTCGCTCGCCTTGATTTCCTCTGAGGGATTCAGTAGTTCCCAATTGTTTAGCAGTGTTTTATTATCAATATAAAGCCGTATATTGGATACATCTTTATATAATCTTAAATACTCACGTATATCCGGATAATTACCATAGGCTTCAACTACATCATATATGCTCTCATAACTACGGGTAGCCAATTTCTTTAATCTTGCATCATTAGACAAACGATACGAGATATCTTGAGATACACCAATCACTTCTTCGGTTCTTTTTTTCACACGGTCCACGTTGATCGAGGCCTGATTAATTGCATTTTCGAATGCCATTGTTCTCATTTCCAAAGTAAGATAACCACCCACTATAGATACTGGCAGCATAGTTACAAGTAAAAATGATAGCAATAACTTATTCCGTATCTTAATGTCATTTAAAAGCTTGTCTCCCCAGTGAAACATGGTGCCCCGCCCTCCTAAAACATCCCTCTTGCGCAGTAGATCGCACGACTGCAGATACACCCTACAATACTAAAGATAATGAAATACTACAATTGTGTACAATTATCCATTAGCCAAAAATTAGGCAAACAGCCCTCCGCTTTTGAGCGGAAGGCCGTTTTCAGTGTCACAGGCAATATCTCTATCCCTCTTTATTGACGGTAGGCTGCCAGCTTGCTATTCAACTCGCGAGTAGCTCCGTAAACTTCCTGATATAAACTGAACAGATTATTGTAGATTGCAGCCTGCTCTGGGTTAGGTTTATACGATGCGGCAGGACGAATGAAGGCTTCTGCACACTCTCCAAGAGAGGTGAACCAGCCACTGCCGTAAGCCGCCAGCATGGATGCTCCCATAGCCGGACCCTGCTCGCTTTCAAGCTTCACAATGGTTGCATTAAAAATATCAGCTTGCATTTGCAGCCACGTCTCGTTCTTGGCGCCACCGCCGATGGCTACGATCTCAGTAATTTCCTTACCGGATTCACGTACAATTTCAATAGACTCGCGCAGGGAGAAAGTGATTCCTTCAAGAACTGCCCGGGCAAAGTGGGACTGAGTGTGTCCGGAATCCATACCGATAAAGCTGCCGCGAATATCAGCATCTGGATGAGGTGTACGCTCTCCGACGATATAAGGTGTGAACAACAGACCTGTGCTTCCTGCCGGAATAGAATCTACACCTTGCAGCAATTCATCAAAGCTCTTATCAGCCGCAAAGGTTTCCTTGAACCAGTTAAGACTGTGCCCAGCCGCAAGGGTAACACCCATAATATAGTAAGCATCTTTCTCTCCATGATTGAAGAAGTGAACTTTACCCTCCAGATTCAAGTCCTTATTGGTCTCATAAGAGAGTACTACTCCTGAGGTCCCGATACTGCACATTGTGCGTCCTTCGCCCAAGATACCTGCTCCTAGTGCCCCACATGCATTATCCGCTCCCCCTGCAAAGACTTGAGTCGTTGGCAGCAAGCCAGAAACTTCAGCAATCTCAGGCAATAAGGTTCCCGTTAATTCAAAAGATTCAACAAGTCTCGGACAGAGTGACAGCGGTAGTTCGAAAGCTTCTGCAATTTCGGCACTCCATTGTTTCGAGCCTACATCAAGCAAAAGTGTTCCTGCAGCATCGGAGTAATCCATTGCATAATCTCCGGTTAAGCGATAACGCACATAATCCTTAGGCAGCAGGAATTGATAGGCTTGTGACAGTAATTCAGGTTCATTCTCCTGTACCCAAAGAATTTTAGGCAGCGTAAAACCTTCCAATGCACGGTTTCTAGCGATCTCTAGAAGCTTTGGACCCAAAGTGTTCTCAATTCTACGACACTGGGCTGTAGTTCGCGTATCATTCCATAACATAGCCGGCCGTAATACTGTACCTTCACCATTAACCAGTACAAGACCATGCATTTGCCCAGAAAAGCTGATTCCATCTATTTGTGAGGCATCAATTCCTGTCCCTTCCATTAAGCGGCGAAGACTTGTTAGGGTACCCTTTACCCAATCCTCAGGATCCTGCTCACTCCAACCTGGATGCGGTCTGCTCAGTGGATAAGACTCGGAATACTCGCCAACCACCTGGCCGCCCTGATCCACAAGAACTGATTTCACTGCACTCGTGCCTAGATCAATACCAATTACATACTTCATAAAAATCCTCCCTAAAAGTTTTGTCTGCATAAGCTTCATCGAACAGCTTCGTACAAAACCAGCCTTATACTTCTGATATTTTAAAAAAGGGCTGCCGAAGAATGTTATCTTCAGCAACCCCCGTTGCAAGGTATTAGCTGGAACTATTCAGCCAAAATGTATTGGTTCAACGTAGCTTTCAGCATCTCTTGACGACCGGATTGGTTCGCACGTGGATTCTCATTGTTCAGTGCATATTCAGACAAGGAAGCCAAAGTCGCTTTGCCGGATACGATATCAGCGCCAACACCTTCAGTGAAGCTGCTGTAGCGTTTGTCGATGAAGTTTTCGAATACACGATCTTCAATCAGCTTAGCGGCAACTTTCAAGCCCTTAGCATAAGTATCCATTCCAGCGATGTGTGCCAGGAACAAATCATCAGGCTCGAAGGAAGGACGACGTACTTTAGCGTCAAAGTTGATACCACCTTTGCCAAGGCCGCCATTCTTCAATACTTCATACAATGTCAGTGTGGAATCATAGATGTTAACCGGGAACTCATCTGTATCCCAACCCAGCAATGGATCGCCTTGGTTCGCATCCAGTGATCCCAGCATGCCGTTGATACGAGCTACACGAAGCTCATGCTCAAAAGTATGGCCAGCAAGCGTTGCATGGTTAGCTTCAAGGTTCAGCTTGAAGTGCTTGTCTAGGTTGTATTTTTGGAGGAATGCAATAGTTGTAGCAGCGTCGAAATCATATTGATGTTTCGTTGGCTCTTTCGGCTTAGGCTCGATCAGGAATTGACCTTCAAAACCAATTTCCTTCGCATAGTCAACAGCCATCGAGAACAGACGGGCAATGTTATCAAGTTCAAGTCCCATATCCGTATTAAGCAATGTTTCGTAACCTTCACGACCACCCCAGAATACATAGTTCTCTGATCCAAGCAGTTTTCCTACTTCCAGACCTTTCTTCACTTGAGCAGCTGCATGAGCAAATACATCAGCGTTGCAAGTAGATCCTGCACCATGCATATAGCGTGGGTTAGTGAACATATTAGCTGTATTCCACAGCAATTTCTTGCCGGAAGTCTTCATACCTTGACCCAATAGATCAACGATTGTATCGATGTTTTTGTGGAACTCACGAAGAGAAGCGCCTTCAGGTGCAATGTCTAAATCATGGAAACAGTAGTAAGGCAGGTTCATCTTCTCCAAAAATTCAAAAGCAGCTTCAACGCGTGCCTTTGCTTTATCCAGTTCATTCAAATGATTCCAGCCGCGAACCGCAGTTTCAGCGCCGAATGGATCGGAACCGCCGGCAGTCAATGTGTGCCAGTAAGCCATTGCAAAGCGCAGGTGCTCCTCCATGCTTTTTCCCGCTACGATTTCTTCAGGATTATAGAATTTGAATGCAAAAGGGTTGGTAGAGCGACTTCCCTCATAAGAAATCTTACCTACTGTATCAAAATAAGCCATTTTAAAATCCTCCTCATATTGTGCTCGCCCGCAAGCGTTTACAAACACATAATAACACATTAAAATAACTTTGTATATTGGTTAAACAAAGTTTTTTTACTCTTCTTTTTCGGGTCAACGATTACCTTTCCCCGATAAGAAAAGTCTCTTTATTGGCTGTATCCTGTGTTGGGATGATCCCTTTATAGTTTTTTCAACCCTGATTTTTTCAAAAAAGGCTGCTTGCTCCTGTTGCAATTTATAGAACATGGCCCTAGACTAAGTGGCGTGGAATAATGAGAACGTTCTCAGAAGGAAGTGTGATTCGTGAAAGTAACCGGTGACCAGGCACTGGTCAAAAAAATAAATAAATCGATCGTCTTACATATGATCCGTAAGCACTCCCCCCTCTCACGCGCAAGGGTATCCGAAATGACCGGGCTAAATAAAGCAACCGTATCCAATCTTGTCGCTGAGCTGTGCCAGCAGGAGCTGGTCATTGAATCCGGCCCCGGTGAGTCCAGTGGAGGCCGCAAGCCGCTAATTCTGCATTTCAATGCGATGGCAGGCAGTGTTATCGGCATAGAGCTTCGCGTTAAGCAGTTAACTGCAGTACTGTGTGATCTCGGCGGAAACGTACTAGAAGAACGTGATTACTCCCTGATGCAGCATGATCTCCCCTACGTTCTAGCAGAAATACACAAAATAATCTCTGAGCTGATTGCTGAAGCCCCGGTAACTCCTTATGGCCTTGTAGGTATAGGTGTGGGGGTTCCCGGTATGGTGGATGAGAATGGCGTGGTCCTGTTTGCACCCAATCTAGGCTGGGAAATGGTTGATCTGCGAGGAATGCTGGAATCGTCCTTTTCTGTTCCGGTTACCATCGACAACGAGGCAAATGCAGGGGCTCAGGGTGAGTTAAATTTTGGTGCAGCACGCGATGTGCGCCATCTTTTGTACGTTAGTGCAGGGTCGGGTATTGGCTCCGGGATCATCATTGGCGGGGAGTTGTATAAAGGTGCGCGAGGGTATGCCGGGGAGACTGGGCATATGTCTATCGAAGCCGAAGGCAAACGATGCAGCTGCGGCAGTCGCGGTTGTTGGGAGTTGTATGCCTCAGAGAAAACCTATGATAACCCGGATATCCATTTGCCGGCTCGAAACACGCCAGAGCTTGTCCGCTATGCCTCTCAAGGGCAGGAGGATGCCTTAAGGCATTTTGCAAGAATGGGAGAATGTCTTGGTATCGGAGTAACGAATTTGATCAACAGCTTCAATCCGGAGGTTATTGTAATTGGCGGGGCTCTATCAGAAGCTGAGGAATGGCTTGGAGAACCGCTTCGCAGAGTGGTGGCAGAACGAACTCTTCCTTACCATAAGCAGCAGTTGGAAATCACTTTCTCTAAGTTGGGCGGCCGCGGAACTATGATTGGGGCAGGTTTTTCAGCGGTAATGCATTTCCTTGGGCATACCCGTGTTACCTTGTAGGGGTTGTAAAATCATCAAAATGACGTAAGATTGCCATATTTAGGCTAACGTGAGGTAAAGAAAAAGGGCTCTCTATCCTATATAATGAACATTATACCCGTGTGATATTTGTCACCATAAGCCTCTTTTGAAATGGAGCGAGAGTCCATGACCTATGTTGATACATCTGATATTTCGGCACAAATGTTCATAACTGTTCTTCTTTTTCTACTCGTTATTGCCCCTCTTATCAGTCTCGGCGTGCTGCGCCTGTTCCAGTCCAAAAAGAAATCAGGACTCATGCTCATTGGCTCCGGAATTGCGGTATACGTGATTTTCCAGCTTAGTACATTAGTTATAAATTCCTAACGGGCCGTAAAATGAACAAAAGCCTTCTCTTGCCTGTAAGGGGCAAAAGAAGGCTTTATTACATTAAACAGTCGCCAATGCTTTGTCGAACTGAGTCTTGTTCATTCCAACGATTTTGAAATCACCGATGACGGTTATAGGAACGGCTCTCATTCCCATATCCCATACCTGTTGAGCGAAATCATCATTTTGCTCGATGTTGCGTTCCTCGAAAGAAACACCCTTTTCACTCAAGAAGCTCTTTACCTGGCGGCAATGTGGGCAATTAGTCGATGTATACACAATTACGTTTTCCATTGTAGGTCTCCTCCTAAAAAGTTTTGCGGAAATTCCGCTTATACGCCTTATAGATGTATTTTATACAGCTATTTATGAGTTTTATAAGCCGTTGCAAGCTATAGTTGTACTGGGTACAACTATAAAGCAGCATAACGTCAAATTCCAGTCTAAGCGCCTGGAATAATTGCAAAAAGTACAACTATTAGCTCATTAATGATTAAACAAGTCTAAATAGTTGTACAAAATACAGTTATATCCTCTTCGGTTCAAAAAGGATAGTCTCCAAGGGATAACTATGTTAAAACGGTTTGTTTTATGATTACAATATTACCGCGCTATGTTCCAAGCTTTCGATATATTTCTCCGCATCAATAGCTGCCATACAGCCACTTCCTGCTGCTGTAATTGCTTGTTTGTAGCGGGTATCCTGAACATCACCACAAGCGAATACGCCTGGAATATTCGTCTCTGAAGTGCCTGGATTAGTTACGATATAGCCGTTCGCATCCGTTGTGAGCTGACCGCCCAAAAATGAAGTATTGGGATGATGACCAATGGCAACGAATACTCCGCTAGCTTCAATCCACTCTTCCTGACCGGTTTCATTGTTAAGCACCTTCAGTCCATTTACACCTTTATCGCCTGAAGTCACTTCCAGCGGAGTGCGGTTAAGGCCCCAAGATACTTTAGCGTTATCGCGTACACGATCCTGCATGATTTTGGAGGCACGCAGTTCACCACGACGATGAACCAGTGTTACCTTTGAGGCAAAACGAGTCAGAAAACCCGCTTCTTCCAGCGCTGAATCACCGCCGCCAACAACCACAATCTCTTTGCCGCGGAAGAAGAAGCCGTCACAAGTTGCGCATGTGCTGACACCACGCCCGATATTATCCTGTTCACCAGGAATACCCAAATATTTAGCTGTTGCCCCAGTCGAAAGAATTAGGGTGTCCGTCTCCAGAACCCCCATCCCCTCAATATTCAGCTTGAATGGACGTTCCCCGAGTTCTACACTATTTACCCAGCCCGTACGGAACTCAGCTCCAAAACGCTCAGCTTGTTTACGCATATTATCCATAAGATCCGGCCCCATTATCCCTTCAGGGAATCCCGGAAAATTCTCAACTTCTGTGGTGGTAGTTAACTGACCTCCCGGTTGAGGCCCTTCAATAACCAAAGGCTTCAAATTAGCTCGTGCCAAATAGATCGCAGCAGTCAGGCCAGCAGGACCTGTGCCAATAATAATTGATTTATACATAATTATATCCTCCTCGAGCTGGACGGTAGTATCGTCAGTCCTTATTTAAAATGATTACAATGTAGTATTTATTATGATAACAGAAAACGATTCTGTCAATATGCCAGACTCCTCTTAGAGTAAATATTTTGTGAACAATTTAATTTTTAAAAATTATAAATTTAGCGCAGCAATCGCAGCCCGTTCAGAATAACTAAAATAGTACTTCCTTCGTGTCCTACCACACCAAAAGGAAGGGCAATTCCTTGCAGAAAGTTACTCAGTATAAGGACAGTAATAACACTTACCGCAAAAATCATATTTTGCTTCACAATCTTCTGGGTACGGCGAGCCAAAGAGATCGTAGCGGCAATTTCTTCAATATTATCATTCATTAGCACTACGTCGGCTATTTCCAGCGCAGCACCGCTGCCTTTCATTCCCATCCCCATTCCCACAGTAGCAGTAGCAAGTGCAGGCGCATCGTTCACTCCATCACCTACCATGACCACATTCCCATAGGTTTCACGCATGGCCTTGATATATCTAACTTTATCTTCAGGCAACAGATCCGAATACACAAAATCGACTCCTGTTTGACCAGCGATTATAGCCGCCGTTGCAGCACGGTCTCCGGTCAGCATAGCTACCTTAATCCCCAAAGCCTGCAGCTTGCGTACAGCAGCTTCTGCTTGTGGGCGTACAGTATCCTGCAGCGCAATCATGCCCGCGATCTTGTCACCTTCCATAATAATTGATACCGTCTTTCCTTCGCCTTCCAACTGTTGGCGTTGAGTTCTCCAGTACTCTAAAGTATTTGGGGGAGTTCCAATCATCTCCGTGTCAAGAATGTTGGTTTTACCAATCTGCCATTGCTGTCCATCAATTTGACCTTCGATTCCCCAGCCGGTTAATGATTTCGTGTCCTGAACACCCCGAAGCACCAGATATTCATCCTCGGCTTTCCTTACAATAGCTTCCGCCAACGGATGACGCGACATATTTTCCAGCGAGGCGCAAATCGTAAGCAGCTCATCCCGGTCGTATCCTTCACCTGCAATAAAGTCAGTAACTTGTGGAGCTCCTTCAGTAAGTGTTCCTGTCTTGTCAAACGCAACGATAGAAGTCCGAGCCATATTTTCCAAATGAACACCGCCTTTGAACAAAATCCCTCTGCGGGCACTTTTGGAAATCGCGGATAACATCGCTGGCATTATGGAGGAGACCAGAGCGCACGGGGATGCTACAACGAGAAACACCATCGCTTTATAGAACGTTGTATTCCAGTTCCAATCGAGCAGAAAAGGTGGCACTAAAACTAATAGCAGGGTAACGCCTACCACCACCCGTGCATAAATAGCTTCCAGCCGTTTGATAAAACGCTGCGAATTAGGGACTTCCGTTTCCGCATCTTCTACCATTTTAATAATTTTAGCAAAAAGCGTGTTCTCAGCAGATTTGGTTACTTCAATATACAGAGGCCCTTCACCATTCACTGTACCTGCAAAAACCTCTTGTCCGGCTGATTTCTCGACAGGGACTGATTCTCCTGTAATGGAGGCCTGATCTACCGATGATTCACCGCGGTATACTTTACCGTCTGCTGGGATCAGTTCCCCGGGGCGCACAAGGAGAAAATCTCCAATAACTAATTCATCAATGGCCACTTCATTCATAGCACCCTTCTCAATTCGCAGCGCTGTTGCCGGTTTGAGCGCCATAAGAGAGGAAATATCCTTTTTGCTTCGCTCCATAGTATAACTCTCCATAGCTCCACTCAAAGCAAATATAAAAATCAACATAGCCCCTTCATTCCAGTAACCGATAGAGGCTGCTCCTAGCGCAGCTGCAATCATTAGCAGATTTACATCGAGATCCCGTTCTTTGAGCAGAGTCTCAACGCCCTCCTTGGCTTTGACCCATCCTCCTACCGTGTACGAGATCACATAGAGCAGAACAGATAATATATCGGACCAACTGCCAGCAGCCCAAGCTAAAAGCATCAATACCCCGCTCCCCAGAGCAGCCTGCATTTCTGAATTGCTTAGCATTGCCCGGGGATCGAACTTTCGGTGGTTAGGGGATTGCGGCTGTTTCGTACTGTTGGAGAATGTTGAGCGATGAGGCAAGTGTTTGGATGTTGCTTGCATAATAATCACCTTCCGTAATGAATTTGTGGTGGCTACAAGAGTTAATTGAGAATGAGAGCCATTATTAGGACCCTTAAAATGACACATGCTGCCCCGGCTTAGCCGGGACAGCATGATTGTTGTATATGGTAATGAGAATGATAATCATTGTTGCAATAGTGCAAATATATTTCCTCAGTGCAACTTATATCTATACTATACCATCATTCAGTAAAATGTAAACCGATGGATGAGCCTATTTTTTTCAGAAAAAAAGCAGCTTCTACAGGTTCAAGACCTGTAAAAACTGCTTTTGTATAGCACTCTATTTAGCAGCCCTTACACCTTCGATTGGATCAAAGGTTTCCTGCCGGGCCATCCAGGTCAGGCAAGCTGCCCTTAGCAGCGCTTCGGTTCGCTGGTCAGCGCTGCAAAAGATCCCGTTCAGGCCGATCGCATACAGATCGGCCAAAGCGGACGCCGCCGGTGCCCCCGCGGCGAGTACCACCGCCGCCGGCTTGACGCGCCGCACGGCGGCCAGGATCTGCCCCGCCGCCAGGGCGAAGCCCTCCGCGGCGGTATCGTCCTCCGGCGCGGCGGCCATAGCCGCGCCGTCAAGCACGAGGAAATCGGCGATGCGCACGATTTCCTCGGCGGCGCGTTCCGCATCGGGCGCAACCAGCGCCCCGATGCGGCAAGACGCCGCGAAGGCGTGGCCGAGAGTCTGCTCGGCCACGGTCTCTATGAATTCGCGCATCTCCGCGAATTCAGCCCCGCTGGCGGGAAATGGCGCCAGCAGATCTACCCGGTTATCGCGGCCTTGCCGATGCCGCTCCCCAAGTGCAGCGAACAGCGCTTCAAGTTGCACATCCTGAAGCGCTGCCAGCTTGGAGGGGCGTGCAGAAAGCTCGGCGTTAAAGGGCAGGCTGACAGCCACCCAGCTGCCATCTGATGACTCCAGGAGCGATGCTGCAGAGGAACGGAGCATATAATAAATACGCTGCAAAACCCGGTCAGCTACTAGATCGTCTTCATTGGTAATCCAGGTATTATATAAGGCAACAAGCTCTGGTTTCAGCAGCCAATCCTCACTTCTTACGAGGCAGGGCCCCGCCGCTCCCGGGCTGCCCCCAATTGCCTCACGGCGATCGTTCTCCCCTTCGCGTAAAACTAGGAATACAGGCTGCTTTTCGGTCCGGCTGAAATAGCTCCGGTTAAGCCGATCTGTTATTTCTCGGCTTCCCCCTCCGCTGCCAGGTTCTGCAGATGCAGAATGCAAGGATACAGAAAAGCTAATTCCATCCCAGACCTGGCCACCAGCGTTGTACTTCAACGGGCGCTCTTCATTACTACGAAAACCATCCTGCTGATGCTCATCCTTCATCTTCTGCACCCACCCTTTTCGGCTTTGGATTACCGCCGGCCATTCCACATGATGTATTAGTTTCCACCGGCCTCTGCATGCTTCTCTTATAATTACGAGGAACGCACTGGAAATATGCAAGCGGTCTCAAAACATGTGAAAGTGCGCACATCATTCCAAGGTATAAGTATCAAGTTATCCTTATCCTTTCTTATATTAAAAAGGGCCTTTCCCCTTCCGAGTCATTCTCTCTCCTTACGAAGAAGATTTGACCTGAATGGGTAAAGTCCCTTTATACCTATGCTTAACTATTGCTGGCTGGCTGCTATCGCCTGTTCCAGATCATACAAAATATCATCAATAGACTCTGTTCCGATGGACAGACGAACCAGCTCCGGTGATACCCCTGCAGAGATTTGTTCATCATCCGTAAGCTGCTGATGTGTTGTGCTCGCCGGATGAATAATTAGCGATTTGGAATCTCCGACATTAGCTAGATGGGAGAACAGTTTCACACTCTCAATCAGTTTACGACCTGCAGTAATTCCGCCTTTGATGCCAAAGGTAAGAATGGCTCCTTGCCCTTTTGGTAAATATTTCTGAGCCAGCTCATAAGATGGATGACTCTGAAGACCGGAGTAGCTTACCCATTCCACATCATCATGGGCTTCCAGATAAGCAGCCACCTTCAGTGCATTCCCACTATGGCGCTCCATCCGCAAATGCAAAGTCTCCAGACCTTGCAGCAGCATCCATGAGTTAAACGGAGAGATCGCAGCGCCTAGGTCACGCAGTAATTGAACGCGAGCTTTGATAATATAGGCTATAGGTCCAACAGCTTCAGTATAGACAACTCCATGATAGCTAGGGTCCGGCTCAGTAAGTCCCGGGAATCTTCCGCTTGCCTTCCAGTCAAACTTACCTGCGTCCACAATTACACCGCCAATAGAGGTTCCGTGTCCGCCGATGAATTTCGTGGCTGAATGTACGACGATATCTGCACCATGCTCAATTGGACGGAGCAAATAAGGGCTTGGGAATGTGTTATCCACAATAAGAGGAATTCCGTGCTCATGAGCAATAGCAGCGACGGCTTCTAAGTCCAGTATATTCCCTTGCGGATTACCAATGGTTTCAGCGAATATCGCCTTTGTCTTATCATTAATAGCACTGCGGAAGTTCTCCGGGTTATCAGAGTCCACAAAATGCACTTTTATTCCAAGCTTAGGGAGTGTGGTTGAGAATAGGTTGTATGTCCCCCCGTAAAGACTGGCTGCAGATACGATTTCATCACCAGCACCTGCTATATTCAATATCGAGAAGGAAATAGCAGCCATCCCAGAAGCTGTTGCAAGTGCCCCCGCGCCCCCTTCAAGTGCAGCAATCCGCTGTTCAAATACATCCGTGGTCGGATTCATCAAGCGGGTATATATGTTGCCGAATTCCTTAAGACCGAACAGGTTCGCTGCATGCTCAGTATCTCGAAATCCATAAGAGGTTGTCTGGTATAGCGGAACAGCGCGAGCAAAGGTAGTTGGATCAATCTCCTGGCCCGCATGAACGGCCAAGGTTTCAAACGATAGTTTTCGATCTTCTGACATGGGTATTTCCTCCCTTATAATTAAATAATAGAAATCTTTAACAATTAAGAATTGTATGTATTCTCTCACATTTCATGTCATTTGAAAAGTTTTATTCTTATTATTCCCCTATGAATTATCACTTTACCTCAGTGAAAATTTTATTAACGCTTACATTTACTTTCATTAGAAAGGTTTACAACAAAATAAAAACAGCGGCTATGCTAAATCTTTCTGCACATGCCGCTGTTCGTTGCCCTATGAATCGGGATTAATATCCCGACTCGTTCTTTTCGCCCTTCGCGATAGCCACGCCACCGCTTGTTCCAATTCGCGTAGCACCAACTCCGACCATGACAAGTGCATCCTCTGCGCTGCGAACACCACCGGAAGCTTTAACACCAATGTCAGGACCCACAGTGGCCCGCATTAGCGCGATGTCTTCCTTCGTTGCTCCACCTGTAGAAAAGCCGGTCGATGTTTTCACAAAGTCAGCTCCCGCCTCAACAGCAAGCTTGCAGGCACGAACCTTTTCTTCATCTGACAACAGACTAGTCTCAATGATAACCTTGGTGAGTGCTTTACCACGTGCGGCATCTACTACAGCAGCAATGTCGCGTCGTACCCACTCATCATCGCCACCCTTAAGTGCACCGATGTTAATAACCATATCAACTTCACCTGCACCATTAGCGATGGCATTGGAAGTTTCAAAGGCTTTGGTTTCCGGTGTAGAAGCGCCTAGAGGGAACCCGATAACTGTACAAACTTTAACCTCAGGAGTGTCTTTCAGTACTTCATGGGCCACAGCGACCCATGCAGGGTTCACACAAACGGAGGCAAATTTATATTCTTTTGCTTCCTCAGCCAACTTAATAATCTCTTCTTTACGTGC
This sequence comes from Paenibacillus sp., assembly GCA_023512345.1. Taxonomy (GTDB): domain Bacteria; phylum Bacillota; class Bacilli; order Paenibacillales; family Paenibacillaceae; genus Paenibacillus_AQ. Next base: position 82,488 of record JAILZT010000012.1, on the reverse strand, counting down.
ATCCGCTTTAAGCAGCGTATGATCAATCATTCTAGATAGCGTATTTTCACTCATTGTTGTATTCCTCCATGAATTGGATAGTGTATGTTCTCACATCCTTCATCATACCAATAGTAGCCTGCTTTGCAAAGTAATGAGGGATTGTATTTAACCTCTTTCTAATAATAAATAATATTTAAAAAAATAGGGGATATATGCCAAAAGTACCTTTCCAAATTAGGGAAAAAAGTTATAATTTTCATGTATGTTTCGACATATTTCTACTTTTTTACTTTATTTTAAAAAATGGAAGGAGATTTTCACAAATGGGAAACTTTAATTTTTCACCTAGCCCTCAGACACACGCGCTAAAAGTAATGGTAGAGGGTGCAATGTCACAGGAAGATGCAGGTCGTTTCATTCAAGAATATAACGAACACGTAAGTAAATTTGATCCTACGCAATATGAAATCGTGCTGGACTGCACGAAGCTAAACGTTTCTTCACCCGATGTTCTTCCTATGCTTGAGCAATGCTACATTATGTATAAAGAATCAGGCTTCAAAAAAGTTGTATTCACAATTGCAAAGAACCCTGTTCTCAAAATGCAATTAAATCGTGTGGCCCGTTCAACAAAGCTGGATAACTATGAAATTGTAGAAGTATAGGAGGCCTGCACTTGGACTCTATTACGATTCGCCAGGCCGCTTATTACCATCCGGAACGTGTCGTGCATAATGATTTTTACCTGAATCATTTTAATAACTTGGGCAAGGACATAGAACGATTCCTACAAGTTATGGGTCGGGAACGAAGATATATTGCAGACGGTGAAGAAGACAATGCATTTACGATGGGTCTAAAAGCAGCCCAAAAGGCACTGCTTGCGGCCGGGCTAACTGGGGAAGATATGGATATGATCGTATTTGCCTCTCAAACACCGGAATATACTTATCCTACCAATGCTCTTCTCCTGCACCACAGGCTTCAAGGTAAACACCGTACCATCACTATGGATTCCAACGCCAATTGTGCAGGAATGGTAACCGCCGTAGAGCAAACCAGTCGTTACATGCAATCCAATTCCAATGTCCAGTATGCACTCGTTGTAGGATGCGATCACAGCTCCATCCATTGCAATCCCGATGATGAGATTACATACCCTAACTTTGGAGATGCAGCAGCAGCTGTCATACTCGAACGCAGCACAGAAGGTTACGGTTTTATCGATTCCTTATACTATATAGACTCTGAAGGCAGCGGAAATATTATGTTCCCAGCCTGCGGGTTGTCAAATATTTATGACGGGAATTCTACACCAGAGCAGATCCGTATTCGCTGGACACCCTTTGACGGCACAGTTTGCGTCGATGCCGCAATTAATGACATTAAAGAGCTTTTAACCCGCAACGGACTAACTCACAATGATATTTCCGCTTTCTGCCTGTCACAGTTCTCGCTTAAAAATATCGAGCTGATCCAGACTGGACTAACAGCACCACAGGAAAAATTCATCTATGTGGGAGACGAATTCGGCTATACAGGTACAAGCAGTCCCTTCATTGCCTTTCAAAAAGGGGTTGAAGACGGACGCATTAAAAAAGGTGACTACGTGTTTTTCTGGTCAGTAGGCGCGGGATGGCAGATTCCGACGATGCTTTTCAGATACTAATTTATAGCATTAATCTATACCAAAAAGGCCTTGCTCAAGGGGAGCAGGGCCTTTTTGTCTTCAGTACTTCATATGGTTTATTACTTAGTTAATGAATCGATATCAATAAATGGTGTGGCTCCCCCAGTTACGCTAGGCAGCTTGCCGTCCCATTTCTCCAGCGCTTTCTCGGATACCTCAATTTGTTTTAGCTGCACCAGCTCGGGTGTAACCTCCTGCTTCTTCAATCGCAGGGATTCCGCCTCTGCTTGAGCCTGTGCGATTTTTTGCTTAGCTTCTATCTCAATACGTCTGAGATCATTCTCTGCCTTAAGCGCCTGCTGCTGAGCGACTTGTTTTGCTTCAATGGACTGGTCAAAGGCTTCTGAGAATTTAAAGTTCACAATGTTAATATCATTTACAACCAGGTTATACTTGGCCAGTCGGGAGGTTAAGTGTTCACTGATTTCCCCTGCTACGACATCCCGTCGTTTGATTAAATCCTCAGCAGGATATCTAGCGGTTACTTCCTTGACGATTTCCTGAATGGCGGGATTAATAATGATCGTATCAAAATTCCCACCGATATTGTTCATCAGATTATAGGCCGAGCCCTGACTAATTGAATAGTTAACAGCTACGTGCGTAGAGACCGGCTGTAAATCTTTAGAGGATGCCGTTGTATCTGTCTCTGCTTTCGTAACCTGTGTATTCACCTGTATAACCGTCTGCATGAATGGGATTTTAAAATGGATACCCGGAGCCAGCGTATTATCGTTCAGCTTGCCGAATGTTTTATATAACCCGACATGCCCGTATTCTACGGTTGTAAATGAATTCCCCCCAATGATCACCACAATCAAAACCGCTGCAATGCCGCTAACTAATCTCCCTGCACGAAATGGCTTGGTCTTCGGATTAATCTCCATATTCATTAAGAACTCCTCCTGAGTGATGCAGAAGCCTTATAATCTCTAAAGGAAAGCTGGCTTCAACATGTAATATCACTATATACGGCCCTTGCTTTTAAAAGGTCGCATAATTTGGAATTCCGCCAGAACACCGATCTCAATCTTACGCCGAAGCTAAGTTCAAACCATTAACGATATACACCTGAGGATTTCAATTCACTGAAGAAAGTATTGAACTCCTCAATATTCAGCTGCTGAGCGGCGTCTGATAGTGCGGTTGCAGGATCTGGATGCACCTCAATCATGATACCATCGGCTCCGGCTGCAAGTGCGGCTTTGGCGCAAGGAAGCATGATATCTTTGCGGCCTGTAGAATGAGTCACATCCACTAAGACAGGAAGATGGCTCTCTTGCTTCAGGATAGGCACAGCGGAAATATCTAGAGTGTTACGGGTCCACTTCTCATATGTCCGAATACCGCGTTCAATTAGCATCACTTGAGTATTTCCACGTGACATAATGTATTCGGCAGCATGTAAAAATTCTTCTAACGTAGCCGACAGTCCGCGCTTCAACAATACCGGCTTATCCACTTCCCCAACTGCCTTCAACAGTTCGAAATTGTGCATGTTCCGGGCACCGATCTGGATGATATCTACGTAATCCAAAGCGGCATCAATATGTCTAGGATCTACGATTTCACTAATGGTTAACAGTCCGTAATCATTGGCTGCTTCCCGCAGAATTCTCAGACCATCCATTCCAAGGCCTTGGAAATCATAAGGTGAAGTCCGGGGCTTGAAAGCACCTCCGCGCATCACCTTTACTCCTGCCTTCTGCAGCGCCGCAGCTACTGTACGGGTTTGAAGTTCACTTTCCACAGAGCAAGGACCCGCTACCAAAAGCGAAGATAATCCCCCTACAGTAATATCTCCCGGAAGGACAACAACGGTATCCTCTTTATGTCCCTTGCGGCTCACTAGCAAGGTTTTCTTATGCTCATCACTTTGTAAATCGAGGGAAGCCTGAAATATTTGCTTGAAGAGGCTGCGGATCGTTGCATTCGTGAAAGGTCCTTTATTGGCTGAAACCAGACGGTCGAGCATTTGCTTTTCCCGTTCGGGATCGAATTTAGGTACGCCCTGCTTTTCTTTTACGATTCCAATTTCCTGAACAATCTCAGCACGTTCCGAAATTAGCTCCAGCAATTGCCCATTGATTTTATCCAGACGATCTCTAAGCCCATCCAATTCTACATGACTCATTACCTTCCACTCCTTCTTCTTCATTCGATATTTTATTTTATGAACGCAAAAAGGCCCCCCGTCGCAAGGGACGAGGAGCCGTGGTACCACCCTTATTTAGAATGAATTCTCAAATACAGGTAAACAAAAACCAAATCCTTCGGTTTCTGCCACCAGAGATTTCACTCTGTCTTTCACCCGTTAACGCGGGGCGCGAACCTCCCTACTCATGCTTTTAATAAAACATCTAGCACTTCAGGGGTCGACTCGAAAGTGAACTTCGGCATTCATCGTCTCTTGAGGGTGCTCTCAGTCTCCGGCACACCTTCCCTGTTCAGATCCGTTCAAATGCTTACTCTCTTCGTCATTGTCCTTAGTCATATATAAGCACCTAGGGGTGCTGGTTCCTGATATCTTAATGGAAATAGAATTGTTCTGCAAGACATCAAGGGAACGCTTTACAGCTTTAATGCATCCTCACTTTTATTTACAAATATTTGTCGTACAAGCAAGTTTGTCCGAATAGGTTATAACATAACTTTACTACTGGGACAAAAGAGGAGGAGGACGTTTGAGTACAATATTAGGATACATTTTCCTAGGTCTATCGCTTTCGGCACCAATCGGACCCATTAATGCCGCGCAACTCGATAAGGGAATCCGCGGGGGCTTTTGGCATGCTTGGTTTGTGGGTCTTGGAGCGATAAGCGCAGATATCATTTACATGTTACTTGTCTATTTAGGTGTAATTCATTTCCTAGAGACTCCATATGTTAAAGCATTTTTATGGATATTTGGCTTTTTTGTACTCGTATATACAGGTATTGAGAGTATGAAAGATGCCGGTAAAATCACCCCGGCTGATATGCGGGGAAACACTGGCTCACTAGGGAAGTCCTTTTTTTCAGGATTTCTGATGTCCATATCCAATCCACTCTCTATTTTATTCTGGTTAGGGATTTATGGTTCCATTCTGGCTGAAGCAGCTAATGTCTATCCAATGCGCCAACTGTTAATATACAGCGGAGCAATTGTTTTCGGTATTTTACTTTGGGATATTACCATGGCTGCGGCCTCGAGCATTTTCCGCAAATTACTGACCCTTAGAGTTTTGAAAGGCATCTCCTTGCTCTCTGGCCTCTCTTTAGTCGGATTTGGATTATATTTTGGTGTAGAGGCCTGCCGTATGTTATTTTTCAACTAAAGCTTGCTCTTTCGCATCCGGATCCCCTTGATCCGAAAGCCCGGTCCACCCGCTAAACCTCTATGATCTTCGTCTGTTTCTTCATGTTTCTCTTCGTAAGGGGCATCGTCGTCTGAACGCTTTTTCCGAATGTATTGCACAATCAGATCACAAGCTCCAATTAAGGCGACAAGAAGCAGACTGATAAAGAAACCGGGGCGGCTAAGTTTATGAAAAAGGGTTCCCGTTACTGCAGCTCCAATTAGCAGCAGCCCCATCCAACGTTTAAATCCGCTTAATTTACTAGGCTTCAGCAGCTTACCTGAAGACAGCAAAATAAAGGACCAGTTATACAGCAGCATGAGACCTGCCGCAGTTGTGATATACTCATACACTTTCCCTGGCATTAATAGTGACATAACAATGGCTGCTATTAGTCCCCCAGAGATCAGGCAGAGTGCGTAAAACGGGAATTTATCTTTCCATTTGTGTGAGAAAATTTTGGGTGCATCGCCTTCCTTTGCAAGGGTAAGCAACATGGAAGTGACAGCATAAAGTGAAGCTGTCATCGTAGAGAATCCGGCGATAATCAGTACCCCATTAAATACATGAGGGATAAACACCAAATGATCACTTCTAAGCGCAAGGACAAACGGACTTTCCTTAGGGTTAAAGGCGTGCAGTGGAACCATAGTCACTGCCAACCCGATGGAAATTGCATATACGGTCGCCAATAGAATCAGCATTACCTTCCCTGCCTTGGGTGCTTCTTCCGGCTTTTTCAACCGATAGGACATAATTCCCAGCACCTCAATACCACCGTAAGCATAATACGCAAAAATAAAGGATGACCACAATCCAAGGCCGCCTGTTGGAAATATATCTTTTGCGGTGATGGGGAGCTTAGGTGTATATACGCCTCCACCAATCCAACCCGCTAGCAGTCCAACGGCAATAACCAAAAACATGAGTATTGCAGCTACTTTAATTAGCGCTAACACATCTTCAACCCGATCAAAGCCCTTATTACCAAAAAAGACAATCAAAAGTCCAAGGAGCCCGAAGCCAGTCGCAAATATCCACATAGGGATATTAGGGAACCAGAATCGAGAAAAGATGGAAAGTGCCGTCAACTGGCTTCCCATAATAAGCAGCTCTGAGAACCAATATAACCATCCGCTTCCGAAGCCAGCCCAGCTTCCGAATGCTTTTTTGGCATAGGTACGGAAAGATCCCTCTTCAGGATGGTCGGCTGTCATACGCGACAAAGCATCAAATACTACATAGGTTCCCGCGGCTGCCAACAGGTAAGAAATGATTACCGCTGGACCCCCAATTTCAATCGCTAGACTGGAACCCAGGAAGTAACCTGTACCAATTGTACCCGCCACACCAAGTAATGATAGCTGCCACCACTTCAGTTTCTGATCTTCTTTCTTATCCTTAGAACTTTTAGTCATGGAGTTACCTCACCCTTTAATTTATTGCCTTTAGGGTACACCACTTTCTAGATTTTAATTCCCCCAGCTAGTACCTCACTATAGAAAATAAGAGGCTTCCCTCAACCTATAGTACGGTTTTTGGGAAACCTCTTATTTAGAAATCAAAAAAATTTACGTATCACTCCACTAATTGCATCACTCTTAATCGGCTTGCTGATGTAGTCATCCATACCCGCTTCCAGACAGTGTTCACGATCACCTTTTAAGGCGTTGGCCGTAACCGCCACAATGACCGGCAGCTTTTCGGGAGGAAGGCTATTCTTAATAACCCTCGTTGCTTCAAGCCCATTCATCCTCGGCATCTGCACATCCATAAAAATGAGATCATAAGTATCATAAGCCAAGGCTTGTACCACTTCTGTACCATCCACAACAATGTCGACAGAATGTCCCCGCTTCTCCAAAATCTTCTGCAGGACCAGTTGATTGATTTCATTATCCTCGGCCACCAAAATTTTCAAGTGGCGTTGATCCCCTCCTGAACCTGCTAAGGTTAATTCTTGCTCCGAAGAGCTAAAAAGCTTCCTATCGACTTTACCAAGAACGATCGTGAAGACAAAGGAAGCACCCTGGCTTTGCTGATCCTCCACAGTAATATCCCCGCCCATTAGTTCGACAAGCTTTTTTGTAATCGCCAGGCCCAGCCCTGTTCCTTCGTATTGGCGGTTCATGAAATGATCCAACTGATAAAACGGCTCAAACAAGCGATCTCTTTGTTCTTTAGGAATCCCTATCCCGGTATCGGAAACCGTAAAGTGAAGTTTTACTTTGCCGCGAATAGAACCCGACACCCTCACAGTTAAGGTTATCCCCCCTTTAAAGGTGAACTTGACGGCATTTCCGAGGAGATTAAGCAAAATTTGCTTCAGCCGTTCACTATCCCCAATCAAGAAATCCGGCACTTCGGGACTAATTGATACATCTACGTATAACCCTTTTGTTTCAGCTTTATGTGCCAGTACATCGATGCTTGAAAAAATACAGGCACGAACATCAAACTCCGACTCGTTCAACTCGGTTCTTCCAGCTTCGATTTTGCTAAAATCAAGAATATCGTTAATAATCGACAATAATGTATCTCCGCTTTTGCGAATAATATCCAAATATTCCCACTGAGGTGAAGTCGGTTCAGTTATCTCCATCAGCAAATCAGTCATCCCGATAACGCCGTTCATAGGTGTGCGTATTTCATGGCTCATCATAGCCAAAAAGTCACTTTTAGCCCGATTGGTATTCTCGGCGGTCTCTTTGGCAATCAGCAGCTTTTTATGCTCGGTGATATCCTTGACGATAATATAAAAGCCCACTTTTGTTTTATTAATAAGAATGGGCGCAATGGTAGTAAGCACTTCAACCCAGTGGCCGTCTTTATGCTGGATAGTGTTGATATTTCGCTCCGGATAGTTTTCCTCCGGTGAGTAGGAAAGAATATCATTCATACCGTCATTTCCAACAATTACGGCCACACTCATGCCGACGATTTCAGGATTGCTATACCCAGTCAAATGGCCCGCCTTGTCATTGCTATTAATAATATTTCCTTGTAAATCGAGAGAAATAACCGCGTCATGGTTATATTTCTTAAGAGATGTATACCGTTCTATGGATTCCTGCAGCTTTTGCTCAACGATTTTACGTTCGGTCATATCACGTCCAACGGCCAGCATATTCTTGCCTGCTGTATCCTCCAAGTAACGGAGTACAAATTCAATCCATATATAACTACCGTCTGCCTTTCGTATTCGCAACTGAATTCTATCCTTAACAGCGCATTCAGGCAGGTTATATACCGACAGATCATCGGGATGAATCAACTCCCTGTTATCGCTTCCTAGTAAATCCTCCGGATCATACCCTAACATTTCACTGACAGAAGGAGAACAGTATCGACAGGATCCATCCGGTCCTTGCAACCATACAATATCTTTAAGGTTCGGCGTAATCAAACGATATAATTCTTCATTTTCTGCAATTTTGGACGTCTCAGGCATGGGCTTTAGCATATCCGTTAGGACAACAATATAGTAGAGGGGAACCCCGGTAGAAGGGTTGCTTATACGCGTTAAACGTAACAACACTGATACCGGTGTTCCATCCCGATGAATTAATCGGATTTCATGATCATAAAAAGGTAGTCCGCCATCATTAAGTGTTCCGATCATCTCTGTGTAAGTTTCCAAGTCATCCCCGTACACAAACTGACTAAAGTTCCGACCCATTAGTTCTTCCTCTGAATAACCAAGAACAGCAGTAACTGCAGGATTGATACTAGTCCACTTCTTGTCAGTGGAGAGAAACGCTTCTCCAACAAATGCAGATTTGTATACGTCTTTATAACGAGAGTGACCCTCCATGTGATATCTTAGCATTCTTGTCCACCCGCCCGTTTGTGGAGTTTATATTAATTATTGAGTTTAAATTTATTTAAAATCTCAATAATTAATATCTTGTATAAGCGGGGGAAAGTCAATTGGAAATATTACATTCATACTTACTTCTGTTGCAGCTGCCAATCCTTAATATTAAAGTCTTTCTTTGCGAGTTTTTCTTCCACTAGGAAATTTTTTGTACCTTCTAGCAGCTTAGTTCCATCGTCGGTGAAAGCTGTCTCTTTGATTTCATCGATAGGATTCACTTGTTTGGCCAGTTCGGGAGTTGTATTTCCGATGTCAGCAAGGAACTGATAATACTCATCTTCATGCTGTTTTAAGTCTGCAAGAGCCTTTTCCCTTGCTGCATTCCATACCTTCGGGAAATCAGGAAACTTCTTCAAGTATTCTTCAGAGACTACAGTCACACTGGACCCTAACAGAGCGGGATGAGCAGTTGCATCATCCAAATGTGTATAACCTTCCTCAATCAGCTTCAGTGCTGGAACTCCAGTGTTGGTTGTGGCATCCACATCCCCCCGGGCCAAAGCTGCCGCTGCATCAGGAGTCAGCATATGAACGAGCTTATAATCGGTAACACCTTCATCCTTCAGCAATCCCACCACGTAACGATGCATGAAAGATCCCTTTTGAATGGCAATCGTCTTGCCTTGCAGGTCCTTCAGGGTTTTTGGACCGTCTTTCTTGCCGATTAGATAGCCGACAATGTGCGTCGTGGTCTGAGAAATTTGACGTGTCTTTGCCCCTGATGCGCGAGCTATAATGGCTGGAGTATCTCCAAGACTTCCGAAATCAAGTCGTCCGCTAATCAGAGATTCCGTCTGATCCGGGCCATTGGGGAAGCCTGTCAGCTTCACTTCTGTAATACCGTATTTCTTCAATTCTTCTTGAATGATTCCTTTATGAAAACCCCAGCCTTCAGCTCCACCCGGCACATTCAGCTTATTAGAACCGATGTATCCGAAATTTAGCACAGTTGGAGCGGTGCTTGCGTTTGTCCCCCCTGCAGCCTCTGCTGTATTTGTCCCTCCTGTTGATGCAGAAGCGCTGTTAGATTTTCCTGAGTTTGCGTTATTTCCGCAAGCCTGAAGCACCAGCATGATCAACAATAAGCTTGTAAAGAGTGTCATACGAATTCCCCTAACACGTCCTTCTTGAATCTCTCTATACGCCTTTTCCATTCTTATTTCCCCCTTATTTAAAATCCGGCTCTGCTGGACAGTTGATACATAAAGTCATGACTCGCCACGGGCTGTCTGCCTTTACCCCAACCCACCTTTTCACGATAACCGCCAAGCAGTCCTTGAACCTGAAGTTCTTCCTCCGTCACACCCGTTAAGCCTTCTGAATCTGGAGCGACATACAAGGCGTCTACTGGACAATACAACTCGCACATGAAGCAGGTCTGGCAGTCGCTTTGCCGGGCAATTACAGGAATTCCGTTCTCAACCCGGTCAAATACATTCGTTGGGCAGACAGATACACATTGGTTGCACTCTATGCACTTGGCAGCGCTGATGATTTCTATCACGATAGAACGCCCTCCTTCGCTACTTCCTCTGACTTCACCCACACCTGATCCAATCCACCGCTAATCAGACGATGATGCTGATCAATGTCACTGGATTTATAATCCTCCCGCTTGTGCATGCCTCTTGTTTCAGTACGTGCAAGAGCGGAATTATACATCCAACGGGCAGTGGCCGTCATTGCCTGAGCCTCCCGTGCCTTTACGCCTTCTGGTGTACGCTGTATTTCCTGTCCCCGCTGCTCCTTCCAAAGACCATCGAGACGTTCCAGTGAAGAGGTCAGCCCTTTCTCCGTGCGGAACAAATTAATGTCATAAGGCTTCACTTCTGCTTGAACAGCAGATATATATTCTGCGATCTGGGCCGCTGTTCCAGGCTTCACTTCTTGGTGGACCAGCGGTGAAGAAGACAAACCTACGGTATTACGCAGGGCAGCATGCTGACCTAGGCTTTGCGCATATACAGCCGCCCCTTCTCCCGCAAAAGAGCCAGAAGACATAGCCCAAGCTGCATTATGACTTCCACCGCCTGTGAAACCACCGCAGATTAACTCACGAGTAGCTGCATCACCTGCCGCATAAAGTCCAGGAACTCCTGTTCCGCAGCTTTCATCGGCTATCCGAATGCCTCCAGTCCCGCGAACCGTTCCCTCGAGTCGAAGCGTCACTGGAAATAGATCTTTGAAAGGATCAATACCTCTCCGGTCGAACGGGAGGAAGAAATTCGTCTGCGCCACTCGGAGTAGCGGTCTTAAATCCTCTGCCGCTCCATCCAGCTTGGCATAAACCTGTCTCCCCTGAAGCAAATTCCGAGCAATAACGGAACGCCCTCTCTTTGATCCGGCACCTTCAACCACGCTTCCATCCTCGTGATAAAAGCTGGCATAACTGTAATAGGCCGTCTTAGTTACAGAGGAGAAGGTCGGGCAAATAGCATAAGCGTTGGAAAATTCCATCCCTGACAGACTAGCACCTGCTTCGGCAGCGAATAAATAGCCGTCACCCGTCAAAACATTGCAGCCAAGAGCCTTACTCAGAAAGGCACATCCTCCAGTGGCGATAACAACAGCTCCTGCCTGTACTGTCCATGCTTCACCACTCTGCGTCTGGACACCTGTTGCACCGCCTACACCATGCTCATCAGCCAGCAATTCCAAAGCTGGGCTATGATCGAGGATTTTGACGCCTGCTTTTTTGACCAGCTTGCGCATAAGTCTCATATATTCGGGTCCTTGCAGACCTCGTCGGTACTGATTTCCCTGCTCATCTAGTGGAAAGGGATAGCCGGATACTCCGAGCTTATTCATATTTTCATAGGTACGGTCTAAAACACGATCCATCCATCGGTGTTCGGCCAATTCGCCGCCCATTGTGTAACGGCTGGCCTTCGCATCCTCCCGAAGCTTCCCATCAGGCTTCACATACCAGACGCCGGTTCCGGATGGAGCCGTTGCACCGCTGGAGCCGCAGTACCCTTTGTCAGCCAGCACTACTTTGGAACCTTTTGCTGCTGCCGTAAGCGCCGCCCATGTCCCTGCAGGTCCACCTCCAATAACCAATACATCTGCTACTAGGTTTAACGATCCTTTACCTGACACTATACTCATTTCCATGACCTCCTCTAGGTAATTACATTCATAGTTTGTATAGATCTAACCTTGGTAGTTATCCCGCCAGAACAAGAACCTGCGCTCTATAATTTTGAAGAGCGAATCTATTAACTTTCCGACAATTGCGAAAAGAATGATCCCTACAAAAATGACCTCGGTGTCAGAATTTTGCTTGGCTTCATTAATTAGAAAGCCAACACCAGATTGAGAACCGATTAATTCAGCGACAACCAGCCCAATCCATGCCACCGCAAGGGATAAGCGCAATCCAAGCAGGATAGAAGGCAGCGCTGCGGGTATAATCAAACGTCGAAGCTTCTGAATCCGATTAAAGCCTAGTACTTTTGCTACCTCAAAAAGCTTGTTGTCCACATGGCGAATCCCCATGAAGGTATTAATATAAAGCGGGAAGAAAGATCCGCTCAGAATAATCGCTACCTTGGACACCTCTCCAAAGCCAAACCAGAGAATGATAAGCGGAGCAATGGCCAGATGAGGAACAAGTCGCAACACCTGGATGCTGGGATCCAGCACATATTCCATAGTGCGAAACAATCCGGTTAGAACCCCAAGAAGTAAGCCAAGTACAGCTCCAATCAAAAAGCCAACACCAGCCCTTCCCATACTGACACCTAGATGGTGGATAAGCTCTCCGGTAACTGCAAGGTTCACACAAGCTTCAGCAATCGAGAGTGGTGTTGGCAGAAATTCGGAGGATATTAAGCCATAGTCACCTGCAAGCTGCCACACGACAATCGTAAATGCCGGTATCAATCCCCCGATACTCATATCCGATATGAACTGCTTCCATACCCCTGGATTCCGGATGTACTGCACCTTTACCGACTTGATCACAACCTCAATTCCATCACCCATGAAACCTTCCCCTTTCTATCCCTGATAGCTATCTTTCCATCTCAACATCCGCCCCTCCAGGAGACGAATAAGCGTATCACTTACCAATCCTGCTGCTGCAAAAATAATAATACCTACGAAAACAACCGGGGTATCCGCAAACTGACGCGCATCCGACATCATATATCCGATTCCTGATGTAGAGGCGATGAGCTCTGCAACAACCAATCCTAACCAAGACAACCCAAGTGACAACCGAACGCCGAGCATAATATTGGGTAATGCAGCCGGAAGCACCAGCCTGGTAATTTGCTTCAATCGACTAAAGCCAAGCACCCGAGAGACTTCAAACAGCTTGTTGTCGACGTCACGGATTCCCATAAAGGTATTGATATAGAGGGGGAAAAAGGCGGCCTTAGCGATTAGTAGCACCTTTGATTCCTCTCCAATGCCGAACCAAAGGATAAATAGCGGCACCACGGCAAGACTTGGGATCATACGAATCATTTGCAGAGAAGGATCGAGCAATTTCTCCGAGCTACGGAATAATCCGACCGAAATCCCTAGCAGCAATCCCAAACCAGCTCCTAGCAGGAATCCATACACAACCCTTATGGCACTAATTTTGAAGTTATCCCATAAGTCTCCTGATGAAGCCAACGTTACAAAAGCTTGCCCAATGCTATAAGGTGTTGGAAACAGCATTTCTGAAATCACTCCATATTGCCCCAACAACTGCCATAGAACCAGTACACTTCCCGGTAAAAGCAAGCCAAGCCCCAGCCTCATCAATCTTCCGGGTCCTTCGGCCGTTCTTACCGTTATAGCTTGATCCGACATCGCTGCCCTCCTTCTTTTGGAACAAAAATAAGAGACTTCCGAATGTACTGTTCAGAATGTCTCCATGGGTATGGTCGACCTATTTATTTAGCAATCCTATTAAATGCCGGCACCATCCGTCAGCTCCAGCTCCTCCACCTTTTCAAATTGATTAAGCACCTTTAATCGCAATTCTTGAAAGGAAGAAGTGGTCTTTTTTCGCGGATATGGCAGATCGATAGGCACAATTTTTCTGATTTTACCTGGGCGAGGCTCTAGAATAACTACCCGATTCCCAAGGAACACAGCTTCATCAATATCATGAGTAACAAAGATCATCGTTGTCTTGTTGGTGCGCCATATATCAAGCAATACGGTCTGCATATGGGCACGTGTGAAAGCATCCAACGCCCCAAAAGGCTCATCAAGCAGTAATATATTAGGATTACGGAGTAGAGCTCTAGCAATAGCAACCCGCTGAGCCATGCCTCCCGACAACTCTCGGGGGTAGGCTTTCTCGAAGCCTTTCAGCTTCACCAGCTCAATTAACTCATTCACTTTGGTGCGGATCTCCTTCTGGCCAAGAGGTAAATCTGAAGCGATATTCTTCTCCACAGTGAGCCAAGGAAACAGACGATGCTCCTGAAAAATAAAGCCTTTATCAATACCAGGTCCTTTAATCTCAGAACCCCCAAGCTTTACTGTTCCGGTATAGCTGCTATCCAGACCAGCAACGATTCGCAGCAGGGTGCTTTTTCCGCAGCCACTTGGACCGATTACAGTTATGAATTCCCCCTCCTGAACTTGCAGGTCCACCTCATGCAACGCCTGTATGTCTCCCCCTGCTTTGGTAAATCGTTTATTAAGGTTCGATATGGACAACAAAGCCTCTCCCATTCTAAGCCCTCCTTCTAAGTAAAAAATAAAAAAACAGAGGAATTACAGGCCTATTGCCCGCAACACCTCTGTTTGTACAGTGGGTATGTGATTTAATTCATAGTATTTAAATAGGAATTTATGCTTTTAAAAATAACATCTATTTTATGGGCTGTCAACGAAAATATTAAAACCTTTTTACCATTTGATTAAATTTTAAAATAAATCTTTAGACACAAAAAAACGGCCCACCCGTAAGGGGAGCCGCTAGACCGAAGCCCGTCTACATCAGATATCTTAAGTAGATGTACACACTGGATATAATAATAGACAAAATCATTAACGGAAAACCATATTTTAAATACTTCATAAAGGTAATAGGATAACCTTCCTTACCCGCTAATCCCGCTACAATCAGATTGGCACTCGCTCCAATTAGAGTTCCGTTACCTCCCAGGCAGGCTCCCAGGGCCAAACTCCACCATAGGGGCTCCAGGTTTGAAACCCCCATGGTTCCCATTTCCTGAATTAAGGGGATCATTGTAGCCACGAAAGGGATGTTATCCAGGAATGCTGAGGCTATAGCGCTCAACCATAAAATAAGCATGGAGCTTAATAGAACGTCGCCTCCGGTAAGCTCAATAGCCTTGGATGCAAGCTCTGCGATGACACCGGTCTCCACAAGACCAGATACTAATACGAATAAACCTATGAAGAAAAATATCGTGATCCACTCGACACTATGGAAAGCTTTTTCCATCATAGGCTCTCCTGTAAGCAGAAGCAGCAAAAATGCTCCCGACAAGGCCACCGTTGCAGATTCTAAATGTAAAGTCTGATGGAGAAAGAACCCTAAGATCGTAATCCCTAGGACAACCAAACATTTACGCAGCAACTTATGATCGGAAATCAACGAACGCTCATCCATCTCCATAATTCTCTGTTGCAGCTCAGGGGTGGACTTGATTTGTTTGCCGAACATGATAAGAAGCAACGGTATGTAAGCTATTACGATTATGATTACTACGGGTGCAAGGTTACTGATAAAAGCCATGAATGTCAGTTCTTTCACGGCGCTGCCGATCATAATGTTAGGTGGATCACCAATTAGTGTTGCAGTTCCCCCTACGTTAGACGCAATAATTTGTGAAATTAGAAAAGGCAGCGGATTAATCCGCAGTTGCTTTGTAATACTGAAGGTGACTGGAACCATAAGCAGCACTGTAGTGACATTATCCAAAAATGCCGAACAAAACGCCGTGATAATAAATAGAAATATCAGTATTCTTTTAGGCTCCCCCTTTGCTACTTTCGCTGCTTTTAGAGCCACATATTTAAAGAGCCCGGTCTCCGAAGTAATCCCTACAATCAACATCATACCCACAAGAAGACCCAGCGTATTAAAGTCAATGTGATGAAGGGCTGTTTCTTGATCAACGACTCCAAAAATAACCAATATAACGGCACCAGCCATAGCCAAAATAGTGCGGTGGATCTTTTCTGAAATAATGAGCCCATAAGTAAGCAAAAATATTCCAATGGCCCATATCGCTTGCTGTTCCATAATTCCTCCTCGGTTTCTCTCAAATTATTAAAAAAGCTTCTACGTTGTCTATGTTTATTCCATGAAATCTCACAAACTTACAAATTGTAAGTGAATGGGTTTGTGTGATATAATATTACTACTTGATACATAACTGGACAAGCTTCAAATACAACAATTGCACTAACAATATTAATAACAAGGAGTTTGTATGAATGAGAACAGGAACAAATGAACGTCCCGAACAGGATTTTGAATTTGGTATCTATACATTGGGAGACATCGTCTCTGATCCATTAACAGGAGTAACCATTTCTCCTAAACAACGCCTCGATGAGGTAGTTGCAGCTGCTAAGCTGGCAGACGACCTTGGCCTAGATGTATTTGGGGTCGGGGAGCATCACCGGCTTGATTTTGTTGTTTCCTCTGTCCCAGTCGTACTCGCAGCGATCTCACAGGTAACTTCTCGCATCAAACTAACCAGCGCCACAACAGTGCTTAGTACCATTGATCCTGTCAGAGTATTTGAGGACTTTGCCACGCTAGATCTACTCTCAGACGGACGTGCGGAGATTATCGCTGGACGGGGTGCATTTACGGAATCCTTCCCGCTGTTTGGATATGAACTCGAGGATCATCATCGGCTATTTGGTGAGAATATTAAGTTACTGCAACAACTGAATCAGCATGAAATTATGAACTGGGAAGGCAAATACCGCTCATCGCTGACCAATGCTGAAATTGCTCCCCGCCCTCTGCAATCCAGCATACCACTTTGGGTAGGTGTGGGAGGTACTGTAGAAACTGCGGAAAAGGCAGGCTCTCTTGGCATCGGAATGGCAATGGCCATTCTTGGCGGCAGTCCGGAGCGTTTCCAGCCTATGGCTGAAGGCTACCGGCAAGCCGGTGCGGCAAGTGGGGTGCCTTCAAGTGATATGAAGATTGCTATTACCAGCCATGGGTACATCGCGCGTACTTCTGCACAAGCACTCGAT
This sequence comes from Paenibacillus sp., assembly GCA_023512345.1. Lineage (GTDB taxonomy): Bacteria > Bacillota > Bacilli > Paenibacillales > Paenibacillaceae > Paenibacillus_AQ. The sequence goes on along the minus strand of JAILZT010000012.1, from coordinate 65,402 downwards.
GACTTATATCCTTATTACTTGAATTATTTCAACGCTATCATGATTCAATCAGGAAGCCCATATCAATTGTCACGCAGTGATTTTGAGCAATTTGTCGCTCCTAATAATGCACTTGCGGTGGGGACTCCGGAACAAGTTATTGAGAAAATACTATACCAGTATGAGTTATTTGGCCATACCCGATTTATGGCTCAAATGGATATCGGCGGCCTCCCTTACGCTAAAGTGGCTGCTGCCATTGAACTGCTTGCAACGGAGGTTGCTCCAGTAGTGCGTAAAGAAATAGCCAGGAGGAAGAAATCCTAAGGGATATTCACTTCAGTGGCTCCGTCCCAGTAGCCATTTGCATAGCTTTTGAGACAGCCTCTTTTTACATTTTGGGGCCTCTTTTTTGAGTAAGACTTAAGTTGTTGTTGTCAGCGGAAACCGCACCAAAATCTTCTCTAAAAATAGCAAAAAGAAACCTCTCTTTGGTTGGAGTTACCACACAACCATTCCAAAGGAGAGGTTTCTTTGTACATTCAATATATTATGGGCCAACTTTGCCTACTAATGGATTTAGAGTAATACATTCCAGAACATCACCTCCCTTTTTGCAATATCTGCTTTTGAGACAGGCCCTCTTTTTTATACCGACTCAGTCTATTCTGGATTAAACACAGTCCCCATAAAAACAATCGATCCAGTGGTATGATCTTCAATGGCGAAGAAAAACGGACGATTCACATTGATTTGAAAGGGTTTATCAGGAGCTGGTGCGCTGCCGGCCATCATAACTGAAGTGACAGCCGCTGCCTCTGTCCCGTGTTCATTCACCTCAATGAACGATTTATGAAGCACATCGGTGATGAACAGACCACTGGTCTTACCGGTCATAGCCGAAAAATCAGCCGCTGCCGAATCAAACGCGCTTTTCACCCCAAGCAGCTGTAATGTGTCCTTGAGACTATTGTTATACTTCAATTGGAAACGGGGCAGCTCCACTATCGCCTTCCCCTCTACAAAGCCCTCCCGCCATTCGTCCGATTGAGATAAAAGCTGCGGAGCCATTTCTGTAAGGGTTTGGCCTTCATTCGGAAGTACCACCACCATATCCCAAACACCGCTGCCATAAGGTAGACGAACTGCCTTAAAACTCTCCGTCTCCTTATAGGATAATACCGTTGTCTGCATCATCATTTGGACTGTTTCCTCAGTGCCATCGGCGAGATAAAAGGGAACCTTTCGGGTGAACGATTCCTCGAAGGGTTTGGACCAAGTACCGTTAAAATATATAGCGTTAGCTAACAGCAATACATTGGATTTAAGCAGGCTGGGTTCTACAATCTCCTCAATTCGCCCATCTGTATTTTTCTTCACCCAATTGTTAATCGTCTTGGCGGAACCCTCATCTTCAAAATCCAACGTCTTTACCTTGACCTTATATGATTTCTTAAGAGTATCGGTATAGCTATCCAGCAACGGCGTTTCTTTTCTTGCCCAAAGACCATTCGCAATCTTCAATTCAACTTCAGTATCCTCATACGTTAACAGGTCGGTTAGTACCTCGTTTCCTTTATTCAGCGCTTCAAGTGTCATTCCCTCTACCCCAAGGGCTTGCTGAAGCTCTGCTCTAGTCCCACCTTCTGCCCCATTCAGGACAAGAGAAAGAGCAAAGGTTATACTGAGTGGAGAAATGAACAAGTTCTCTCCACTAGACTCCTTAAGGAGCTTATCCGCTAGGTGCAGGGCAAAGTCATTGTAAGCTTTTACCTGTACGTGATTGACATCTTTTGCCTCATAAATTGAAGATTCCCTAACATTGCTGCAGCCGGCTACTCCGAGTAACAGAACCATTAGTATGGCCATAGGCTTCTTGAAGGATGAAGGTAATAACAAGCTATACGCCTCCCTTTTATATACATATATGTTAAGACGTATATTAATGAGAGATAGTTTCAAAATACAGCTCCCTTTGCGCAGAACGATCCCTTTCCTGCACATTCTGCAACATTTTCGCTCGTGATGCTCCGATCACACACCCATTCCCGCACATTCTGCAACATTTCCGCTCGTGATGCTCCGTTCACACACCAAATCCTGCACTTTCTGCAACATTTCGGCTCGTGGTGCCCCGATCACACACCAAATCCTGCTCTTTCTGAACATTTCCGCTCACAGCACCTTACACAAATAAGGACTGTCCCAATGGGGAGCAGTCCTATTAATCAGATTATATTATGGTTCCCTTTTCATCCTTTCACTGCTTACGATATTCCCTAGGGGTCTGACCCGTAGCTTTCTTAAAGACCCTGCTGAAGTATTTTTCATCCTCGTAGCCGACGAGCTCCGAAATTTGTGATAATCGCATATTTGTATTTTGAAGCAGAACCTTGGCCTTATCCACTCTTAGATTCGTCAAATAATCGGAAAGATTCTCACCCGTGACTTGCTTAAATTTTCGGGAGACATTCTCTCTGCTAATATAAAAACGTTCGGCAATATGCTGAAGCGTCATGTCTTGTTGATAATTCTGATCTAGATAGTTCCTAATTTCCAGTATAATTCGGCTGTCTGCATTCTGAGTGAGCCCGCCTTCCTTAGACAACTTCAGCAGCAGCGACTTCAGATGATTGGCCCAGCCTTCCACCGAGAACAGCCCTTCCTCTCCATAACATGGCTCGAAATGAATGAAATCCTCAGCAAACTGTCCTTCCCCCCACTGCTCTGTTCTCCAACGGGTAAGGATTAACCGAATTTCACCTTCCCACCGCCGGATACTACTCTCTGTTAGGAGGTTCATGCTGCTGAGATGCTCTGCCCAATCGTCCACGGCTTTGTTCATTCTTTCAACTTCCCCGGACAATACAGATATCCTGAACTTTTCCAAATGAATGGGAAGGGAATGCTCTCCCCCAGCATTTACCTCATCAAGCTCTTCTCGGTAGAGGTGGATCCGACCGTGCGATTGGAGAATGTTCCTTTCACTGAGTCCCTGACAAGCTTGACGAAAGGCAAGTGGAAGCTGCGCCGGAAAGGCATTGTTGAGGCTAAGCCCTATATCCAGCTGTATACCATAGGCACGTTGAATCGATTCATTCATGCGAAGAACCCACTCCTCCGCTTTTTCCTCGTCACCCCAGAACAATACGACGATGTCGGTATCCGCAAGCCAATAACGAAAAGCAAACCCGCTGCGCTGCGGAGAAATCACTTCATTGCAGACATTCACCAATACAAATGACGTTAACTGCAAATCACCATGAAACCGCTCTAGCAGACGACAGTTGGCGGACTTAAGTGAGATCACGGCGATCCGGCAGTCTTCCACCGACCTATGCAAGCCCAGTTCATCAGCAAGTGAAGTTGCGAGCTCTGGATAAGAACGCGTACCGGATACAAGATCCGATAATGCCTTGTCCCAGTAAAGCGGGCGCAGTACATTGAGCTGCATATTCTGCCGGTTAACAAGCTCCCGCTCCTGCTCTTCTTTTCTCCACATTTCAAAGGCACGTTCGGCTGCAGCGATTAACTGCTTGCTGTTCAAAGGTTTCAACAAGTAATCCGTCCCTCCATAGACAATAGCGGGCTTCACATAGCTGAAATCCTGGTAGCCGCTGATTACAATGGTTTTCGTATTCGGAGAATGCTTGTGGAGCCATTCCAGCAGTTCTGCCCCGTCCAGCAAAGGCATTTTCATATCCGTAAAAATAACAGCCGGACGCTGCTCCTCTATAATATCTATGGCCTCTTGACCATTAGTTGCTTCGTAGATTTCAGAGACTCCGTGTTCCTCCCAAGGGATAAAGTAACGGATAGCCTCTCGCACATGCCTTTCGTCATCCACAATCAAAACCTTCATATCTCTTCGCCCCTTCTTAAAACCCTTCCCTCGTTCTCCTTCAAGGGGATGACCAATGTAACCGTTAAGCCGGCTTCCGCATTCCTTTCAATCCTTAACTGGGCCTCTTCACTAATCTGCAGCCGGAGCCTCGCAAGGACGTTACGTAATCCAATTTCTTCATGATCTGTCCCTTGAATATTTGTAAGCCCAGCTTCAAGCTCTGTCAGTTGATCCGCAGACATCCCTTTTCCATTATCCTTCACGCTAATAATTAATTGTTCGTTGTTGTCCAAACTGCAGCTTATCGACACGACGCCCTGCTTAATTCCATCCTCAAACCCATGTTTGAAAATATTCTCTACGATGGGCTGCAGAATCATTTTGGGTACAATGATAGCTGTAACGGCATCCTCAACTTCTACAATGAGCTGCAGCTCCTCTTCCCCGAACCTTTCTTTTTGCAAAATCATATAATTCTCCACATGCTCGATCTCATCCTGAAGCGGCACATGCGTACGTTCCGTAGTCATCGAATAACGCATAATACTTCCCAAAGAATAAATAAGATCGTATACCTTCGGCGCATTATAACGCAAGGACAACGTAGCGATGGATTGCAGCGCATTATATAGAAAATGTGGGTTCACTTGGGCTTGAAGCGCCTTCAATTGATTGGTCTTATTGGCGATTTCCAGCCGGTACTCTGTTAAAATCAGATCGTTGATCGTCCGGGTCATTCCGGTGATTTTCCGGGTCAGCAGCCCGAATTCATCCTCTCTCTCTGCATCCACATAAGCGTCCAACTGGCCAATCTGAACCTTCTGCGTATACGAAATCAATTTCTTGATAGGCCTTGTAAAACCAATAGAGATCAGTACCGCAACAATTCCCCCGATAATTAGGAATAGAATCCCTACTCCGCCATTAATTCGTGTAATCGTTCGGGCATCACTATACAAATCCTCATAGGGGACAAGCTTGATTATTTTACCTTTAAATAACGGAGAGTCTATGTTTCTGTACATAACAATCCCTTCAAAATCACGATCATTCCAAGTGAAATGGCCATTGTTCGAGTTCGAGGGGAGCTGGCTCCAGCCTGCGGTAATGGTCTTCGATACCCAATCTGGGTCAGACGAGAATAACGCTTCTCCTTCATTGTTCAGCATATAAAGACGTTCTGTTTCCGAATTATACATAGACTTAGCAATCGTTTCTAGACCCGATAATCGAAAATCCATGGACAAATCAGCTAGCACTTCATCGCTCGGTGTCCGATAGATTGGAAAATGCGCACTGAATACCGGAACTTCCCCCGACTTCAGATTAATAAAACCTGACTTCACACCGTATTGATGATCCATGTGTGTGACCTCAATGAAAGGGCGGTTCGAGCCATCAGGGTTGGTACTCGGCGTATACCTATCATTAAATTCTCTTCGGAATAATCCTCCAAGCACAGTATTGGATTGTTTCCCTGCCCGGACAAATAAGTGGATCTGAAAAATATTCTCATCGGAAAGGAACAGGTTATACAATTGGGTAGCAATAATGCCCCGATTATCCGGTATGACGGAGCCACCTGCCGCATCGTTGCTTTTGGCGACAAGAAGGGCAGTATAAAAAGAACCCGGGACATTAATTCCGCTGTACAAAGAAAGTGCACGCTGATTCATCCCGCTGAAATAATTACTTAGATTGGCTTCACCCAAGGTCAACAGCTTGGTATTCTGCTTAACCGATTGTTCGGTAACAGACTCCTTCGTATAGAGATAGGAGATCGTGACTGAGATGCCTGCCGGAATGACGGTTGCCAGTAGGACAAGGGCCATGAGCCGGGTTCTGATACTATTTCTGAACATGCTAACCCTCCCCATTAATTGCCTAGCACTATGTTACTGCAATATAATCCACTTTTATAGTCATCAAATTGAGTGTTGGCTGCAGCCGGGACTTTCTATAATAAAGATAAGCTCAAGGCAAATAAATAAAAAGGAGATCCTTTATGAGAAAAACACTGCACCTTCAAAAAGGCTGGGGCCAGCAAATGGTATTTCTGGGACCGTGTCTTCTCTTCTTTCTGACCATAGTGGTCACACCCTTTATTCTTGGATTCTACTACTCCTCTACAGATTGGAACGGACTGGATCTGGACAAAGCTGTCTGGACCGGGTCAGCCAACTGGAAGCGTATCTTCCTAAATGATGATAAGTTTTGGGATTCCTTGTATTTCACACTCCGCTTCACAGCAGTTTCGGTGGTTGGAGCCAACGTTCTTGGACTTCTACTAGCCTTTATTTTGATGACTGCCCTGAAGACCAAAAAAATTCTTCGTACCGTCTTTTTTATGCCCAATGTGATTGGCGGAATTCTGCTGGGGTATATCTGGCAGTTTATTTTCACAAAAGGCTTCAACACCATCGGTGATTTGACGGGAATTTCTTTCTTCAATCTGCCATGGCTCGGAACGCCGAGTACCGGGTTCTGGGGTCTAGTCATTGTGTTCATCTGGCAAACAGCCGGTTATATGATGGTCATCTATATTGCAGCACTCGCAGGTATACCGAAAGACCTTATTGAAGCTGCTAAAATTGATGGTGCTCGTGCTCCTCAGTTATTCAAAAGCGTTTACGTGCCCTTGATCATGCCAGCGATTACGATCTGCCTGTTCCTGACCACTTCCAATGCCTTCAAAATGTTCGATCTTAACCTCTCGTTGACGAAAGGCGGTCCGGGTACTTCCACCCAATCACTCGCCTACAACATTTATGCAGAGGCGCTGATTAATAACCGCTATGGACTGGGTACAGCAAAAGCACTTCTATTCTTCTTCGCTGTTTCAGTCATTACGGTCACACAAGTATGGATTACCAAAAGAAAAGAGGTGTCAGCATAATGCAAGAGACTAGCAGATACCGGCTTAGTACTTTTCTATTAGAATTTGCGGCCATTCTTCTTGCGCTTATCTTCCTATCCCCGTTCTATCTGGTGCTGACCAATTCAGTGAAGGGGCTCAGGGAAATTCTAGTAGACGCGGCTTCATTCCCTCAGGTTTTTCAGTGGAGTAATTATGCTGACGTATGGAAAATCATCGACTTTCCTAAGGCTTTTTGGAACTCTTTTCAAATTACAGCCCTGAGTGTGACCTTCATTGTAGTGTTCAGTTCAATGGCTGCTTACCAAATCGTTAGAAAACCGTCTAAATTTAATTCCTTCGTATTCCTGCTGCTAATCTCGGCGATGATTATTCCATTTCAGTCATTAATGCTGCAGTTAGTCCGGGTAACGAGTATTTTGGAGCTTCGCGGGGAATTATACGGAATTGTAGCTTGTTATCTGGGCTTTGGGATGCCGCTTTCCGTATTCCTTTTCCACGGATTCATCAAAACCGTACCTTATGAGCTGGAAGAGGCTGCTCGTGTAGACGGCTCAAATCCTTATGGAGTATTCTTCCGCATTGTCTTCCCGCTGCTTATGCCTATTATTGTCACGGTCATCATCCTGAATACTTTGTGGATCTGGAATGACTACCTGCTGCCTGTTCTAGTTATCGGAGGCAATAAAGACTTAACTACACTACCCGTTGCCGTTACCAAGTTCTTTGGACAATATACGAAAAAATGGGATCTTGCCTTGCCAGGTCTAGTAATGGCCATAACCCCTATCCTGCTGTTCTTCCTGTCCCTGCAAAAATATATAGTCGAAGGGGTAACTTCAGGGTCGGTTAAGGGATAGCTGCAACAATATCCACTTTTTCTAGCAAAATATTAAGTGTAAGTTGTTTCTCAATTCCATTAGGATCAAGTTGTAAGAACTTAAACCCAGGGAGGTTATACAAATGAAAAGGCTTGCATTCATATCCGCAATCGTTTGCATTATGATTATCGCAGGTTGCGGTAATAACGGCAATAACACCGCCGCAGTCAATGGTAACGCAAATAATGGCAAGGAAACTGCTGCTCCAGAAGCAACAACAACCCCCAAGAAAGATGTCACTATAAAAATGTTCCAGTTCAAAGTTGAAATTGCTGAACAACTGAACGCACTGGCTGAAGAATATGAAAAAGAAACCGGCGTGAAGGTTGAAGTAGAAACCCACGGCGGCGGTGAAGATTACGGCGCACTGCTCAAAGCAGAAATCGCTTCTGGATCAGAACCGGAAATTTTCAATAACGGCGGATATTCAGCCCTCGTTCCTTATATGGACCGGGCAACTGATTTGTCTGCTGAGCCTTGGGCCAAGGACCTGATTCCAACCTCTAAAGTTCCTGCAACCGTAGATGGTAAGCTGTATGGTATGCCGATGAATGTTGAAGGCTATGGCTTAATCTATAACAAAGCTTTATTCGAGAAGGCTGGAATCACTGCTGAGCCTAAGACATTGTCCGAATTGAAGGCTGCCGTAGAGAAACTTAATGCGGCTAAAATCACCCCATTTGAAGCTACAAATGAGTGGTGGTCAATGGGTATTCACATGGTAAACGTGGGACTCGCCCACCAAGAAGACCCTAAGAAATTTATCGAAGATCTTAAGGCTGGAACAGCGACCATTAAAGGTAACGAAGTATTCACTCAATGGCTGGATATGGTTGATCTGATCTTCAGCAACGCTCAAAAAGATAAAATGACAACAGACTATGCTACACAAGTAGCTGACTTTGCTTCCGGTAAAGCAGCCATGATGATGCAGGGTAACTGGACTCAAGGCGACATCGACAAGATTGATCCTGCCCTCGAGCTAGGCGTTCTTCCCCTTCCGATCAATGATGAAGAAGGTACAATATTGGTAGGCGTTCCAAATAACTATATCGTCAACAGCAAATCAGAGCATCCTGAAGAAGCAAAAGCCTTCCTAAATTGGTTGGTTACCTCAGAATCAGGCAAAAAATATCTGACAAAGGAATTCAAGTTCATTCCAGCGTTGACTAACATTGAAACTAAAGCTGAAGACATCGGTCAAGTTGCTGTAGCCGTTCAAGAGAAATCCTCAACTGCACTCGGCTGGAACTGGGATATGTTCCCTGACGGTGTAACTCAAGGCTTCGGTGCTGCTATGCAAGAGTACCTTGGTGGGCAAATCAGCCGTGATCAGCTTCTTGAGAAATTAGATACAGCGGTACAGGATATTGTGAAGCAATAATTCACTTGAGTTTTGAACGTAACTACGGTGAATGTTGGACTTACGGCCGCTGTTGTCTCCAGATTTCTTGATTTATACCGCTCTTAGCGGATGAAATCCGGAGACAGCACATGCTTTCGAAGCGAGCTTTCCTACGGAAAGCTTTCGGGCGGTCGCTATCGCTCCTCCAGTTCCAAAATTCCCCTTCGTTACTTTCACCCAAATGTATTTCAAGTTCAATCTAGATCCAGAAGAAAACCCAGCTCCTAATTTGAGAGCTGGGTTTTTGTTGTTTAATTAGCTATCCATTACTCAATGCACGAAGCAATCAAATTTAAATGCACTTTTACACTTCATTCCGCCCCAGTAGCTCGTTTTCACCTACACAATTGTATCTGGTATTATATGGAATATATGTGATGATGGGTAGCTCCCCACCAATGAAAAACCTTGATAGGCATAAAGCCCATCAAGGTTTTTATCTTTACTTTTATGGAACTGAGCACAAATTCCTTTTGCTCCACCGCTTCTATAGATTAAGGTATTCTATAGTTCACCTATTAATATGGTGTTGGCGTCTAGTTACTACAAGAAGAAGGAACGGAGCGACGGAGGGAATTTTGCATTTTTCTAATCATATTAAGTTCAATTCAACTAGTTAACAAAGCATGCAGCTCCTTAGCCGCTTCATTCTCAGGCTCCAACTCTAAAGCTTTTCGTGTGTAAACCACAGCAGCATCCGCCATTTCAAGCTCGTAGCAGCAAATGGCCAGACTATAGAGTACTGTCATCTCAGGTTCTTCCTCGTTTGCCTGGAGAGATCGCTCCAGGAACATTAGCGCATCTTCGAACATGTCCATCTCAAACAGCAACAAACCGCAATCCAGCGCCAAGTCATAGTTCTGCGCTAAGGGATAATAGCCTGCCCACATCAAGTGAATGCCCCTCTGAATATCCTGCATCTCCTCATCACTGACTTCTTGCAGCAGCTCTGAGATACGTTCTGCACTTTGGATAAACAACTCCGCATCATACCCGCCCAACCGCCAAAAGGACAGAATTTGCTGCAGCCCCATCGTATCGAAATGCTGATCCACCCATTCCTTCATACTAAAAAAATCATCCGGTCCAAAACGCTCGATAAACCGCTGATAAGCCAGACGCGTATTGGCAAAGCTTTTGGGATCTTGGAGCATAAGAATACAGCCAATATTTAAGTTTTTGTAGTGGTGTTCAGTGAATTGAGCGAGTGCTCCTCTTTGTTCCAATACATACTGAATCGCATGATAGTTCGCCGTAAGGGAGAAGCTTCCGTGATGAATGAGCTTGGGCGGTTCTGCAAACTCCCAATTCGTCAGCCTGTGATCGCCTTTATCCGCTGTCAGTAGAACAAATCCTTCCTTGGACAGCTGGCCCAACCGCTCCAGACACTCCAGACCCACAACAGGGAACAGAATATGGGAATCCTCTAGTTTCTCTTGATAGAGTTCAATAACGCTATGATAAGGATACTTTTCCTGTTCATACTCAGCGGCTCGGCGATAATGATACTCGGGAACAATACGCTCTAACCTCTCCGAAGGTGTAAGATCATCGGCGTCCTCCGGGAGTTGAACCGACACCTGACACTCAAAAATCTTGCCTTCATCCACATAGAGCAGCTCTTGCGGGATACTGTCAAAAAAGTAATTCGCCACTATCAGCAGTGGCTGCTTCAAATCACCGGGTCGAATAACCGATTTCGATTGCGTTAAGCGAAGTTCCGTATCCTGCACAGCATCAAAAAGAGCGAAATCCAACAACCCCTGCTCTACAAAAGGAAGCAATCCGGGATGTTGCTGCCAACTAGCAATATTTTTGGCGGGTAAATCGCTCATCACGTAACGAAAAGGAGGAATTGAGATCTCAGCATACTCTATAATCTCACACAGCTTTTTCAGAATATGAAAGGCTAACCGGCCAGCCCCAGCCCCCAGTTCGAGAATAGTAACAGGTTCTGTAATAAAGCCCTGATTGGCCCGATCTTGAAGGAATCCAAATATCATCTCGGCATAGGCCGCAGCAATCATCGGGTTATTCGTAATATATTGCGGGACTGCATCATTATCCCAAGCTTTAGCCCCCAGTTCTTCGTAATAAGCTCGCTGCAGCTCCCAAATGGGTGCTTCACTGAATTTGTAAATGGACTGTCCGTTGTGCGTCATGGATTGAACCTACTTTTCTATGTTTATTAATATTGTTAAGAAAAACGCCTAAGTCGTACTTTTAAGAAGAGTCTCTACTCTCTACTCCACTGTAGCCTAAGAGACCTAATCTACACTCTCCCCTACAGCATGGACGAAATGATGCAGGAAATACAACAATATTCGCTGAAAATCACTCTACAAAAAGAAATGCTGTAGTGAATACAACATTTTCTCCCGATTGAGACTTAAAAAGATGTAATTCCTGCATTTCGTACAACAAAGTTACCTCACCAGCTGATTTTATAATAAAATGCTGCACAAATTACATGATTTCATTAAATTATTATTTCAACCACCAAAAACCAAAAATAAATTCAAACAAATAAAACACGGGGCCGAGGAAAGGAAGGATTTAATCCCTCCTTTCCTCCACCAATTTTGTCCATAACCGGTTCGGCCCCCTAATTATGGAGTCTTTCTGCTGAAATCTCTGTTTCTCGCAGATTTTTAACTTTTAGGGTTATACACTACAGGCGAATCTCTACAGCTTCCAACGTGCCTGCTCTCCATGCTTCATGGTATTGCTTTGGACTCATCCGGTGTAGGCTTCCATGAAATCGTCGCTCATTGTAAAACTCAATGTATTGGGTGACGGCTTCATACGCTTCTTCAAAGGTTTCGAAGTACATCTTGCGGTAGACATCCCGTTCTAAAATGCTATGAAAGGACTCAATATAGGCGTTCATATTTGGGGTTTTTGGCGGTATCCGTTCATGCTCTAGTGGACGGGTCTCGTCTGCACACATTTCTCCAAACACATGACTCAAAAATTGAGGTCCGTTATCCGAACAAATGACGGGGGCTGCTTCTCCAAACTGCAGGCGCTTCGTCAAGGCTTGCTGTATCGTTGCACACACTTCCTTGGCACTACAGCTCGCACCTAAGTGGTACCCGACGATACAGCGGTCAAAGACATCAATCATGTCAAAGATAAAGAAGAACCGGTCATATCCACGGACGTAGCCATACTTAATGTCGATTTGCCAAAGTTGGTTGGCTCCCGTGACGACGCGGTTTTGGGCGAGGCGCCTTGGATATATTGTTTTCTTGGTTGGCTTTTTCTGGAGCAAGCCCAGCTTTTTGCAGAGTCTATAAGCCTTCTTGTGGTTCAAGACTAGGGCATGCTGGATATACAGGGCATGAGCCAGATTACGGTAACCGTAACCCTGCTCCTCGCCCTCAACGAGTTCACTCAGCCATTCCTCAATCTGTTCATCACTAACCTTCTGTCCGTCTGTCGTTAACGAATACGCTGGAATGGGGCGTCCGGCAGCGAGTGCAGGTCCTAGTACTTTGGGTGGTTCGGACCGCCGCTTTTTACGGGCATAATAGGTTGATTCTAGAACACCGATCAGTCGCAATACGACCGCTGCCGCATAGCCCCGCTTAATGCTTTCATCGGCTATTTCGAGTTTGTCCTGTAAGCGGGGTTGGTCTTTTTTAATAGTTCACGCAGGAGTTCAATCTCTAGATCCTTTTCACCAAGCAGCTTGATAGCAGTGTCCATCTTCGTCTCCAGTTCCTGTACACGTTTTGCATCTTCTATTCGCTCATTTACAGAAGGTGTTGCTTCCTCACCGAATCTTTCTTTATAGAACTTCACCCAGTTCGTGATGGTGCTAGGGGATACGGAATATTTTCGAGCCAGGAAAGATAGTTTAGTTCCATTGATAGCCTCTTGGGCGACTTTGATCCGTTGTTCGTCGTACAACTTATTGCTCCTCATGCTCTCATCCCCTTCACCAATAGTGTATCGTATTCATATTGATGACTCCAATCCTATTAGGGGGCTTAAGAGATAACCATAGAGTTTTTCTGAGGAAAATTCATGTTGTAGAATAGTATGTAATTTAAAAAAGGACCATTTCGTAAGAAATGGCCCTTTTGTCTATTTCATTATTTACTCTCTCTGCTATAAAAACCATTCAATACATCCAGCATCTCTTGCTTAATATTGATATCCGGGCGTTTTTCTTTAGCTAAGCTGGCTGCTTCTTCCACACTGGAAGCCAACCCTAGCTCCATCAATAAGCCCGTAGCCACTGTGCCTGTACGGTTACGTCCGCCTGCGCAGTGGAAGTATACTATTTTGTTGCTGTCTACGGCTTCCTTTACCGCCAATATCGCTGCATGCACAGAAGCTTCTTGTCCTGTCTCATCTTCTACTATCGGAAAATGATGCCGGGTAACATTAGCCGGAAAACCTTCCGCCTCGGTTCCGGTATCTCTCAAATCAAAAACATCTGAAATCTCTTGCTCCCGGAGCGCTTCCATCAAAGCCGCTTCCCCACCAATATATACTTTACCTTCAATTAACTCATGATAATTTGCCACTATAGCTCTCTCCCTTATCTCTTTATTGATATTTTGATGCTCCAAGAAGCATCAATTGCTCATAGCCAGCTATTTCATGCCCCTCCCAGGGAATAATCACAGCATGATTGTTGGAGAATTCTAAAATCCGCTTCACCCAGGCCATCTCTGCCTCTGCCCGACCTTTCAATATTGGATCACTCGTTCCAGAAGCCGCAAAGCTTTGATTGATTACCCACCACTTTGCAGGAATGCCTGCCCGTTTCAGATCCGTTTCCAACCGGGCCGCTTCATAAACGGGTGTAGCCTCAGCTAATGTGACTATAACTACACTCGTTTCTTTAGGGTCGCGAAGTCTAGGCAGCAACTGCTGCACCGAATCGGGAATCAGGCCTGAGGATCGAGCAACCTCCTTGTGATATTCCTGGGTTGCATCGAGCAGCAGCAAGGTGTGCCCGGTGGGAGCTGTATCGATGACTACCATTTCCTCCTGTGAGCGCTCCACCAGATCCGCAAAAGCCCGGAATACAGCAATTTCTTCCGTACAAGGCGATCTTAGATCCTCATCCAGGAAGGCCAGTCCTTCCTCATCCAAGGAATCTGCATTCTGACTGATGACCTCCGTTTGGTACCTTTCCAGCTCAACCTTGGGATCAATCCGGCTGAGTGAAATCAGGCCTGAGGTTTCTCCGAAGATCTGATCCAAATGGTCTGCCGGATCGGTAGTGCTCAGATGAACACGATGTCCGCGTTCCGCGAGGCCAACGGCAATAGCCGCAGCAACGGTTGTTTTCCCAACTCCACCTTTGCCCATTGTGAAGATGACCCGAATACCTTCTGCAGCCAAACCCTCTATAAGCGTGGAAAGCGCCGGGACAGACACAGGGTTGGTTGTATCAGGTACATCTATAGCATTCCTCTGATCTGAATTAAAAAAATGACGCAAGCTTTCAATCCCGGTTAGGTTAAAAGAGGCTAAGGGGATTTGGTATCTCGGAAGGGATTGGATCGCTTCTGGTATATGCTCCATTGCAAACTGCTGTCTTTCATAGAGGGCTGTGGATACAGAATCCCCTTCGGTGAATGAATGCAGAACGCCGTTAATCAGCAAACTTTGATTCCTTATTCCAATCTCCTGCAGTTCAGCAGAAGCCCGAGCAGCTTCTATTAAGGGTGTCCGCTCCGGTCTGGTTACCAGAACTAATGTTGTGAGCGCTGGATCAGATAAGGTCTTTACCGCTTGTTCATAAAGCTCTTTTTTAGCTTCAAGGCCTGCAAGCGGACCCAGACAGGATGCTCCATGTGTACTTTCATCAAGAAATCCGCTCCAGGCTGTAGGAAGCTGCAGTAAACGCAGGGTATGTCCTGTAGGGGCCGTATCGAATAGGATGTAATCATATTGGGACTTCAAAGGTTCATTAGTCAGGAGTGCCGTGAATTCATCAAAAGCAGCAATTTCTACCGTACACGCTCCAGAAAGTTGCTCTTCCATAGTGGCCAACACGGAATCGGGAAGCACACCGCGATAAGGATCCACTACTTTGGCTTTATAAGCCTCTGCTGCCATCACCGGATCCAGATTCGTTGCATAGAGATTAGGGATGTCACCCACAGAAACCGGCACATTGGTAAGCTCCATCCCAAAGACATCCTGCAGATTGGACGCTGGGTCCGTACTGACCAGTAATACTCTTTTGCCAGAGTCCGCTAAGGCTACCGCTGTAGCGCAAGCCGTAGAGGTTTTCCCCACTCCACCTTTTCCAGTAAAAAATAAGTAGGGTGTTCGTGCCATTACATGCGGATCAAACGTAGTCCCCATCAGTGACCCTTCTCTCATTTATTGTGATTTCAATTTGAGTTCCACCCGGACTTTTGGTTTCATGGTTAGCTCGGAAACAGGGATTCCAGACCAAGACTCCAGCTCCTCATTGGAGGGGTAGCTACGTTGTTTAACCACCTGACCGTCCACGATAATAACAGGAAGAACATCCGGACCGTGGTCTGTTAGTAACTGCTTTACTGTTGCATGATCTACAAAAGCACCCGGTTCACTGGACAAATTAAAGCGAGATACGGAAATCCCCTTCTTCTTCAAGTTGTTCACAACAGCTGACATACGAATCAGTTCCGGGTCCACGCTCGGGCCGCATACTCCTGTAGAACAACACATCGCCGGATCATAAATTTCAATGGTTTTCATCGTCATACTCCCCTTCTCATCTAAAGAAAAAGCCGGGAGTCTTCCCGGCTATCAGCTTGCACCCTTATTACTCGCCTGTCTCAGCGAATCGTTTAATGCGCTCTCCGACCTGGTCACGAACACGTTGGAATACGGCCCATTTCTCTTCTTCGGTTCCTTGTGCTTTAGCCGGATCATCAAAACCCCAGTGTTCACGTTTCACCGCTGGTGGTGTGATAGGGCATTTATCTGCGGCATCTCCGCAAAGTGTCACGACCAGATCTGCAGTATTGAGAAGGTTGGAATCGATAATATCAGAGGTATTACTGGAAATATCAATTCCTACTTCATTCATAGCTTGGACAGCTTTTGGATTCAGACCATGGGCTTCAATACCTGCACTGTAAACGTTCCAGCTATCCCCCAAGTACTGCTTCGCCCAACCGTCAGCCATTTGGCTTCGGCAGGAATTTCCTGTGCATAAAAAGTAGATTGTTTTTTTGTCCATGTTAGATCGTCTCCTTTATATTAAAAAATGGTTAATCGCAGATAAAGTCCCAAAAGGGTAATAAACAGCGTAGGAATCGTTAAGATGATCCCTGTTTTGAAATAGGTGCCCCAGGATATCTTCACGCCTTTGGAAGACAGAACATGCAGCCATAGCAGGGTGGCGAGGGAACCAATAGGGGTGATCTTGGGTCCGAGGTCGGAACCGATAACATTCGCATATATCAAAGCTTCTCTGATGATCCCGCTGGTATTCGTGGCATCAATTGCGAGCGCGTCAATCATTACTGTTGGCATATTGTTCATGATCGATGAAATAAAGGCTGCAATGAACCCCATGCCCATCGTTGCGGCGAATAGTCCCTGATCGGCAGTTGCCTGAATCACGTCAGCGAGTATATCTGTAAGCCCGGCATTACGCAGACCGTACACCACGACATACATCCCGATGGAGAAAAATACTACAGCCCAGGGGGCTCCCTTAACCACTTCCGTTGTTTGTACAAAGGGGCTTTTTCTCGCCATGAGCAAGAAGAAGATAGCAATGATCCCAGCCACAATGGATACCGGAATATTCAGGAATTCACTAACAAAATACCCGATAAGCAGGACAGCCAGCACGATCCACGACAACTGGAACATTTTCTGGTCTTTGATGGCAGCCTTAGGTTCTTTGAGCTGTGAGCTGTCAAACTTCCTTGGGATGCTTTTTCGGAAGAAGAAGTACAGAACGAGAATACTAGCCACCAAAGAAAACAGGTTAGGAATGATCATATGTCCCGCATACTCCATAAAGGTAATCCCGAAGAAGTCGGCAGACACGATATTCACTAAGTTACTGACTACGAGCGGCAGCGAGGTTGTATCCGCAATAAATCCGCTGGCGATGATGAATGGGAATACTTTTTTCTCGTCAAAATTCAGTGCACGTACCATTGCAAGTACAATTGGCGTCAGAATGAGCGCCGCTCCATCATTGGCGAAAAAGGCAGCCACCACAGCTCCAAGAATGGTTACATACACAAACATCCGCAGCCCATTTCCATGAGCAGCTCTTGCCATATGTAAGGCAGCCCACTCAAAAAATCCGATCTTATCCAGAATTAAAGAGATCAGGATGATGGCTACAAAAGCGAGCGTAGCGTTCCAGACGATTAAGGTCACATCCTTCACATCCGTGAAACTTACTACTCCGGCGAGTAAAGCCAGTGCAGCCCCTCCGCAGGCAGACCATCCAATCGATAAGTTTTTAGGCTGCCAGATGACGAATACTAGGGTAATTACAAAAATAATACTTGCCAGAAAAATATGCACTGCTCAACCTCCACTTAGCAATTTGTCTATATTAATCACACGAAGCCACAATCTGTTTTTTATTCAGCATGGATAGTATGGTTTCAGAATCCGGCATTTGATTGAGCACGGCTTGTATATAAGGCTTATTCTCAATATTCAGGGAATAGTGTACCCACTGTCCGCGTTTACTCTCCTTCACAAAGCCTTGGCTTTTCAACTTTCTTAGATGCTGGCTAATTGCCGGTTGAGACATATCAAAGATAGCCACAAATTCACATACACACCATTCCCGCTCCTTCAAAAGTGAAAGCATGGCGAGTCGTGTCTTATCCCCCAATAGCTTCAGGTCATCTGCAATTTCGGATAAAATCTCCATACCGGTTACTCCTCCCTTGCTTATATAAGCTAATGCTTATATTCTAATATGCACATTTAGAATAATCAAGAACAAAAACAAGTTGTATCTTGCAAATATATAAGTTATAACTAAGATATGAGGTGAATCCAAATGGAAAATGCACGTGAATTGTTCCAAATCATGACCCGACGTTTTGGTCTTCTTAATAAAACTTGCTGTACTGTAGGCGGTTGCGAAATCTCCTTAGTCCAAAGCCATCTGCTCTATGAAATAGACCGACAACACAACCCTTCCATGCAGCAGGTTGCAGAAACTTTGGGAACAGATGTAACAACCTTTAGCCGACAAGTTCAATCTCTAGTCAAAATGAATCTGGTCAAAAAAACTCCTGAACCCACGGATCGAAGAGTTTTTACACTTTCACTGACTGTAGAAGGAAAAATGATAGCCACCATGATTGATACGCAAATGAATGATTATTTGGAGGAAGTCTTCTCTCATCTGAGCGAGTACGAGAAAGAAACGGTAATACGGTCCGTTAAGCTTATTAATGAAGCTATGGGGAAATCAAGCAGATGTTGTGCGCCCGTAACCGGGTGATTTCTCTTGATATATAATTGCACTTTGCAAGTTTATCTGAAGCTACGTTGGTATTTCCATACTAGGTCATGGGGGATAAATAATGTCTACATTAACGGTTCGGCTAGCTACTTCAGGCGATATAGAAGCCATTCTTCAGATTTACAATCAAGGCATTGAGGATCGTATCGCCACACTTGAGACTGAAGTTAAAGACTTGGCTTATATGGAGAAGTGGTTCCAAGAACATCACACACGGTATGCCGTATTGGCTGCTGTACTGAATGCGGAGGTCGTCGGTTGGGCATCCCTTAATCCTTACTCCCATCGTTGTGCTTATAGTGGTGTCGCAGACCTCTCTGTTTATATTGACCGTAAATCCCGTGGGCAAGGTATTGGGACTTCGCTCTTACTGGCATTAGATAGCACAGCTAAAAAGAATCGATTTCATAAAATCGTTCTCTATACCTTCCCCTTCAACCAGAACGGCCAGGGTTTATATCGGAAAATGGGCTACCGTGAGGTAGGTGTTTTGGAGAAGCAAGGGGTTATGGATAACAAATATATTGATGTGATGGTTATGGAGAAAATGCTGTAGCTAACTACTTCACCGTCCGTGAACGAAATCATTTTCAAATTTCCTTTTCGTTCCTTTTCACTTTTTTGTTATTTTCTTTTGTTCAGCTTAGTAGAACACTATGCGGACTATAGGGCCCTTATTGTCTATAAATTGCTCTATAAATAAGTTATACGGACACAGATGCCTTTATTTCTGAATACTGGGCTGTTTATAGCCGAATTCTTGGAAATAAGGCCCTCTGAGTCCGCATGGATAAAGAAATCAAGTAAATGGAGTACATAGCGTCCCCTGAGTCCGTTAAGCTTACGCATTCATCTTGAGCAGATATCCACGCGTGTTCGTACATCTTAAGGGAGTGGGTGGCTATTCAACTAAAACATCTTGTGTTATATAGCTATATTCCGTCTATTTCCATTCCAGTTGAGTTATCAAATCTGACCAATAAATCATTTCGACATTGGTTATTGCGTTCTCAGATTGTTCATCTATTTCTTTCTTATAGATAAAATACTCTGGCTCTCCATTGTGATTATTCACCACTCTAAAGTCATACCAATCGTTCTCATAAATATTATTGAGTACTGAAAATCGTTTGGTAATTATGTTATAAAAAATAATTTCTGTAACATCAGGAATTCGATCCTCTGAAACAAAAATAACGTAAGAATCATTAGCTGATAAAAAACGATGAAAATTATAGGGCTTTATCTTGAAACAAAACTCCTGTCCGAATGTTTCTTTATTAAACCTCCACATCTCTCCACTAACATAATCATTATCAAGTAATAATCCATCATTATCTTCATCAACAATTTTGACATAGTAAAAATAGTTTTCCGTTACATATGTATCGTTAATATCAAAGTTTCCATATTGAATAATATTATGTTTCAGATTGCTCTTGCTGTTGAGCACCCAAATAGACTTTATTCGTATTTTGTCTTCAGTACTCTCTATGGCATTGCCATTAAAGTCGTATTCCCTAACTTGTGATTTTGAGATGAATAAATCTGTATTAGAAAATGCCAAAAAATTGATTTGTTCTTCATTCGAACCGGTGAGTAATAATTTGTTTGAGCTTAAATCAGAAATATTCATAAGTACCTTCCTAAGGGGTATTAATTTGCAGGCAAAATAAATTAAATTACAGCATATCTTCTATCAGTTTTAATTGTTTTAAGAAATATTCAAAATCTGAATCTTTAATCTTTTCGCCTTTCATTAACATATTATTTTGGCTTACTATTATTCCAATATATATATCTGTAAGCATGGTTTTCGCCTTTATCCATTGTTCTTTTTTCAGATTTTCCTTTGGGTATTTTTCCGAATATTGATTAATTATATTAATCTGTGTTCTATTAAGACCTCGCTTTTTTTCAAAATCACTTCTCAGCATGTTTATGATATTTACAGTTTCCTTTACAAATTCAGGTTTTTTTGAATCATTAAGACTAGTATTTGGCACTGTTCCACATCCTATCAAATTTAGTAAGATAACAGTTTTGTGCTCATTACCTAGACATCCCCCTCTATATTGGAGAATTTTCGGTTCTTTGCGGGCTAGTGTATCAATTAATTATTTACATACGATTTGAAGGTAAATAATTAAACCCCGTCAACTAGCTAATTGAATGCTAGATAACGAGGCCTACTCTATTCCATTATGCCTACTTCTAATTACTACGCACGATATTCCGGTAAACCAGTTTGTTATCGATAACCAAAGCAAGCTTTTCCCCATTGAAGCCAACAAATTGTGCTACCTTTATCGCACCTAAGTTAAATGCATTTCCTAACTCAAGATCTACACCCATTAACATTATTTTGTCGCCAGAAGTCTCCAGCCAAACCGCGTATCGCTTCGATATACTCATATGCCTGTATTCACTTTTACCCCGCTTGACAGGTAGGGTTAAATCAGTCGGCTGAGGATTAACTGCATCTAGATTGAGATAAACATTCTTGCCAATCAGATCAAGATTACGCTCTTTCCAAAGGGCTTGTTTACCATTGAACACAAAGCGCTCAACATAGGAGGTGTCCGGTAGATCAAGAATTTTGCGGCTTGATCCGGAGGATATCACATATTCATAGAGATCTCCGTCCCTTCCGCCATTGTAGACAATACGTCCGTTTCCGATTACCGGGTTTCGTCCTAAACCCAGATCCTTCTGAGTTCCGGTTGTCATATCATACAAGTGCATTTCATAATTGGGGTTCGTATGCCATACGACATAATTCCCTTCAATTAAAGGTGTAATATGCTGTCCTACCGTTACATTCAATTTGGTCTCGGTTTGTTTTTTGACATTATAAGTATAGATATCCCAGTTAAAATTAGTTTCTCCAGTACTGTAGTCTCTTTTGTCAGCCCACACAACAATCGGTTCACCGCTTCCATTAATGCCCACAGCCGGACTATCCGTGAATTTACCGTGTTTTGTCACTGCAAAAGTTTTGCCGGTCGAGGTGTTGCCATAATAAATTTGTCCGGCACCATTTGTACCATAAGACCGCCAAACCACGTGAGATCCCGATATATTTACAAGCCCCCCCTTGAACGTAAACTTCGTCACTTCATCCTTATAGGTATATGTGGTCGCCGCGGATGCCCATTCCCCTGGGAGGGTTATCCCTACTGTCAGTAATCCAACAACCCATATTCCAACCATCCATTTTAATGCTACTCTTTTCATATTTCTCCCCCTTAAATAATACAACAAAGAAACCAAGCCTCTTGAGTAACCCGGCTGCCTGGTCATGATTCTTCATGACGGAAGGCCCGTGGCTTTGCGTCCCCGACTTTCGTACGAGTTTGCCTTTGTTCAAGCACTTGGTTTCCCATTAATAGTGCTCTATGTATAGTCTAAAAGTCCGATAACATTCAAAATTATACACAGGGTTACAAGTTATTACCATAGTACTTTTTGTAAAAAATGATTTATTATTAGAAGAATTATAAAAAAAAACCCTCACTTGGACCCTACGCTTATGCGTGCATGGGTCTAAATGAGGGTATCCCAAATTATGCAATCCTGTGTTTATGTCTCTTCATCAATCCATTGATTTGCTCCGACACCATAAGCATAACGATAATATAAACTACATTAACAAACGGGAAAATTACAAAGGAAGTATGTGCAGCAACCCACCCAAGAAGTGGCGGCAGGATGGCACCGCCAGTATACGCAACTGCCATTTGGTAGCCCATAATCTTCTGTGAATGCTTCTTGCCAAAACGGACAGGCGTTTCATGCAGCATACAAGGAAATATAGGCGCAGATCCTAAACCTACTAAGATAAATCCAAATAGGGAAAAGATCGTGGGTAACGGAAGCACCAACAAGAGCGCTCCAACCAATGCTATAATTTGACCTGCGCGTATAAGCGTACGATTGCTGAATTTGAACGTAACAAATCCGGTAATAAATCGGCCTACAGTAATTCCTGCATAATACATGGAGACCCACTGTGCTGCTGCTGAAGCAGACATTCCCTTCACATTCACCAGGAAGCTGCTGCCCCAGAGCCCCATTGTAGCTTCCATTCCGACATAAAAGAGGAATGTGAGTAAAGCTAGCTTAACACCTTTAATTTTCAGAGGTTTCACAAGATCCCCATTCTCTGCCTCCGCTAACACCACATCAGAGGATTCTTGCAGAGAATCTGATCCTTCCACATGTTTGTTGTTCTCCACCCGCTTCCACAGCGGAAGAGTGAGGAACAGCAGCACAACCAGTGCAAATTGAATCATAGCTACGACAAAATAGCCACTTCTCCAAGCATTGCCCTCCGCAATATATTGGGACATAATAATAGGTCCAAGCATGGCCCCTACTCCCCAGAAACAATGCAGCCAGCTCATATGGTGAGCTTTGTAGTGGGTGGCGACATAATTATTCAACCCGGTATCGATTGAGCCTGCCCCGAGACCCAGTGGCAACGCTAGAATAGCTAGCCAGATGATCGAGGGTGCTAGAGAAATTCCGAGTAGTGCCACTGCAGTAACTGCTACACTAATAAAAGTAACATTTCCTGTACCCAACCGATTAAGCAGGGTCTCGCTGCCTAAGCTTGAGATGATTGTCCCCACGATTATAATAATGGAAAGTACGCCCGCCATTTCAATGGGTGCACCATATTCCAACTGCATAACGGGCCAGGCTGCTCCAAGCATGGAGTCTGGCAGTCCCAAGCTAATGAACGCTAAGTAGATAATAATTAAGAAAAATGTAGCCATATTGTTTACCACCTAAATTTTTTATTTGGTTAATTGTAAATTAGGTTCTAAAGTACCCAGGGTTCGTACAATCATTCCTTCTAAGTAATCTGCCGCAAAGTCCTCTGTAAGTAATACCCTCGGCATAGCGCTTACCGGAAGCTTCGTGCTGCATAACTCCGTAATGGCATGAACATGCTTCGATCCCAAAAAACTTCCATATAGCACAACAGTATCCGGGTTAAGCACACTGCTGACCGCAACCGTCAGTTTGGATATGGCCTCACACAACAGATCAAAGGATGTAAGCAAGGAAGCATCACCCCAAGGAATGCCAAGCGGGATATTAGCTACTTCCCCGGCAAAACTTCGTTTTCCTTTATACAGCTTCCCGTTAATGTAAATACCTGCACCGGGAGGAAACCGCTCTGGGAAATATAAATAGACAACAGCAGAGTCAGAAGCAGCTTGCGTTCTTTTACAAAACCCTATAACTGCTGCGTTCACATCATTCTCCATCACAACCGGTATTTGATATCGATTTTTAAAATACTCAGTCACAGAAATGCCCAGTAATGCTTCATAGTCTGAAACAATCATTTTCCCCTCATATTCAGCTCCTGGTAAGCCAAAGCCCAGGGCCCCTATAGTGGGGTATGCTTCAACAATGGGATCCATAATATGTTCAAAGCTCCCCAGATTCACACTCTCCACCTGTACATCTGCTTCATGCACACAATGGCCGAAAAGATTGACCACTGTATAGTGGATCAAGATACTGCCCTCTTTTTCAAAAGGAAACATAATTAACGCTAGCGCGTAATCCTTATTGTATATGTACTCCTGCGCAGGTCTCCCACCACTTGAAGAAGATAAACCAGCCTCATGTACTTCATTTTGGTTAACTAAATGCTGCAGCATAGTTCCCACCGTTACGTTACTGAGTCCCGTTATATCGGCAATTTGCCGTTTTGTAGCTTGTTTCTTCTCTTTCAGGACTCTCCGAACCAAATTTATGTTTATTTCCTTAATCACCAGGGCGTTTCCACCGATGTTTTCGACCATTCTAATCACCTCGGTTATTATAATACTTTATAAAAGCATTTTAATAAATAAGAATTTTCTTGCATACTGCTTTAAGGTACAATGTTTAAATATACATATTCATCCAAAATCCAAACTCAAGAGGTGTCGCATGCATCAGTTCAATGAAGTATTCATTCAAATCTTGATTTTGCTGGCTATTTCTATGGGAGTTATTGCCGTGGCCAAGAAGATAAATCAACCTTTTTCCATCGCCCTTGTCATAGTAGGATTATTGCTGGGCACCTTTCAGGTCCCTTTTCTTGATCAGGCCGAAGGTTTTATCACGCAGTCACATGTTTTTCAGGCCATTATTATCTCTTTGTTCCTGCCTATCTTATTGGGAGATGCCACGTTAAAGCTGCCCTTCTCCCACCTCCGTGAGCAGAGCAAACCTGTTCTGGCCTTAGCTTTTGGCGGGACCCTACTCTCGTATCTCATCATTGCGCTGGCTATGTATTGGATTCTTGGTGTGCCGCTCGTCGTCGCTTTTACCTTCGCAGCTCTAATGAGCGCCACGGACCCCATCAGCGTCATTTCCATCTTCAAATCCTTAGGCGTCCCCAAGAACGTTGTTACGATTATAGAAGGCGAGTCTCTATTTAACGATGGGATTGCTGTCGTACTGTTCCAGATCTCCTCGATTTACCTGATTTCCTACATGGAGATGGGTTGGCTGGGCATTGGCAGCGGGCTGCTGCTGTTCTTGAAATTCAGCTTAGGCGGTATCCTTATCGGGGCTATCCTCGGGTATCTCTTTTCACAGCTCATCCGCTTCTATGACGACTATCCGCTGGAGATCGGGTTCTCGATGCTGCTCTTTTTTGGGAGTTACTTTATTGCTGAACATTTCCATGTGTCCGGGGTTATTGCGGTTGTGGTCAGTGGTTTAATCTTCGGAAGCTATGGTGCGAAGATCGGGATGTCGGAGACTACGAAAACAAACATTAACTCCTTCTGGGATGTTATTACTCTAATCGCAAACTCCCTGATTTTCTTAATGATCGGACTCGAAATTAAAAATATTAACTTTATGGACAAATGGGGGCTCATTGCAGGTGCAATTGTCATCGTATTGGTCGGAAGAACTCTGGCTCTATATGCGAGTCTTCATCTTCTGAAGAACTTCCCTTCGTCCTGGAAAGCCATTCTGAATTGGGGCGGTCTAAAGGGCAGTCTGTCCATCGCTCTCGCCTTGAGTTTGCCGGCATCCTTCGAGGGTAGGCAAGATGTTTTGGTGTTAACGTTTAGTGTGGTATTATTCTCTCTATTAGCTCAGGGGTTAACGATTAAACCGCTAGCCATCAAGCTGGGATTAACGCAGGAGAAAACTAACTTATCCCCTAAAAACTAAAAAGGTCCCAAGGTCATTACACACCTCCGGTACCTAACTCTAGAAGTCAGCCGAGTAATCGGGTTGGCTTTTTTTTCGTCAAAATTAATAGATTTACCTAAACGTCCTCCTCCCCGCCTCCGATATATTAAATTAGATATATTTCGATCAACAGGAGGAATTTTCATATGGGTAAGAAAAGGGGTTCGCTTATAGTCTCATCCGTCTTATCTCTTGCACTTCTCCTTAGCACAGGAGCAGTTTATGCTAACTCAGGCCAGGATGTTGCCCAGCAAGAGGTTATTATTATATACAAAAATGACCAAGGAAAAGA
The DNA here is from genome assembly GCA_023512345.1 of Paenibacillus sp. Classification (GTDB taxonomy): domain Bacteria; phylum Bacillota; class Bacilli; order Paenibacillales; family Paenibacillaceae; genus Paenibacillus_AQ. The sequence continues at coordinate 39,430 of JAILZT010000012.1, read as the reverse complement.
AGCTATTCTAGAGGATAGTGTTGAAGTCCAGCACGTATTTAAGTCGATTCCCGCCGTTTCTGCCACAGTGACGAATACAGACCTTAAAGAGCTTGTAGATAATTCTAATATTGCATATATAGAGCGAAATGTCCCTTTTACACTTACTTCAGAGGATTTTACAACAGCATCAGAAGAGGCAATCCCAGCGGAGCAATCCCAATGGAACTTTCAAGCGGTTAAGCCTGTAACTATGTGGTCCAAAGGCTATACAGGAACAGCTGTCAAAGTAGCCGTGATTGACTCTGGTATTTATGCACACCCGGAACTAGCCATCGCTGGGGGAGTTTCAACCGTTGATTATACGACCTCTTATAATGATGATAATGGGCATGGTACACATGTTGCTGGAATCATCGCAGCAAAAAGCAATGGCGCAGGCATTGTTGGTGTCGCACCAAGCGTACAGCTCTATGCCGTTAAATCTATGGATAGCAACGGTGATGGTACCTTGCAGGACGTATTGGAAGGAATCGACTGGGCCATTCAAAATCATATGGATATTATTAACTTATCTCTGGGTTCAGCGTATTCTTCAGATTCTCTAAAAGATATAGTCGATCAAGCTTATGCTGCAGGAATTGTACTTGTAGGCTCGGCAGGAAATAGCGGCGCGGGCACCAATACAATCAACTACCCAGCAAAGTATGACAGCGTAATAGCGGTATCTGCCATTGATGTTAACCAAGCCCGTGCTGACTTTTCTTCGACCGGTGTGGAGAATGAGGTTGCCGCACCTGGGGTTGACATTATTTCAACTGCTCCTGGCGGTGGCTATGCCAAAGTCAGTGGAACCTCCCAAGCAGCTCCACATATAGCTGGTATGCTGGCTCTAATGAAGCAAGAAAATCCATTGTTATCTAACGTTCAGCTACGCGAAAATTTACGGAATTATGCGATCGATTTGGGAGCACCCGGGCAAGATGATGAGTATGGTTATGGTTTCGTAACGTTTGCCAAAGAATTCGATGTGACCGCTCCTGCTGAGGTTAGCCATTTGAGCGTTAGCGAACTTACAGCAACGGCCGCTACGATTACGTGGATCAATCCGTTGGATGCCGATTTTGCCAAAGTGAAGTTATACGCCAATGGGGTTTTAGCGGGTGAAGGTTCTGGGACTACCTATACTTTCACAGGGCTTACCCCAAACACAGATTATATTCTTGACGCAAAAACCGTAGATACAACAGGCAATATTTCAGAAGGTCAGATTGTGCTCGCCACTACACCTGCTATCGAACCAGAACCAGAACCCGAACCCGAACCAATGGTAGATATAACTGCACCTGCTGAGGTATCGAATCTAGAAATGGTTGAAGCTACAGACTCCTTGATTCGGATTCACTGGACAAATCCTGTGGATGAAGACTTTGTGCAATCAAAGGTATTTGTAGATGGAGTCTTTGTGGCTGCAACCCAAGAGTCGCATTATACCCTGACGGATCTAGTCCCTAATCATCCTTATGCAATAGTTGTTAAAACTCTGGATACCAGCGAAAACATATCTACAGGTACTACGCTGCAGACGGCTACTATCGCGGCAGTTCCATTAGTCACTAGTCCAGCCCCAGTTGCCCCAATCTTGATTCCGGATGTCCCGTCCTTGCCGACCAACATCACACCTCCTCCTACGGGGGGTGGAAGTGCTGCTATCTTGTTGCCTTTAGACCCAGCCGACATTGAAGAAAAAAAGACAAAGGCGGCTATAGATGAAGCTAAAAAGTCATTGACCATGATTGGATTCATTAAAGCGAAGCAGAGTCTTCAGACTTTATCCAATACAGAGAAGCGGACTAGCTTCCAACAAGAATTAGATAATCTCAAGCTGGAACTAGGCGCGAATGAGCTTTTAACCAAAAATACGGTTCGACCCTCCGTTCCTATTAATGTTAGTCTACAGGTGGCAATGAAGAGTGAAGGTTATAAGTATATTGATGAGTCATCCGTTAAGCCGGGTGAAAACGTATTTGTTATAGACAGCAAAGGTGAAGTGGTCAAGGACCTTCAGGTATATGTCTTGTGGAATCGCATCTTCATTAAGCCCACAAGTGGTACCTTCACCTCAAAAGAGACCTACACTCTCATTATTGATAAGACCGTGAAGGGCAAACCGACCGTTAACTCTTCCCAATCCTTCTTTCTTACTAACCCGCTTACTTTAGAGTTTACGATTCGATAATTGAGCATTGAGACAGGAGATTTCAGCATGAAAATAACAGCATTCTCAAAGATCGCTTTTGCAACAGCACTGATTATATCTCTTATTGGAATATCCGCATTACAGGGTGTTAAGGCCTCAGAATTACAAAGAGTCACATTTTCCGATGTCCAAAAAAGCCAATGGTACGCTTCAACCATTGAATGGGGGATTTCACTTAACATGGTAAAGGGCTATGCGGATGGCACCTACAAACCGAATAAGACCGTTACCGAGGCGGAATTCCTGGCTATGCTGATTCGTGCCTTTGAACCCAATTTAACTAGTGACGGGAAGATTCACTGGGCAGACCCTTACTACGTGAGAGCCAAACAAATGAACTACCCAGTAAAAAGCTACACCCAAATCACTCCCAGAAACAGTATCATTCTACGTAAACAAGTGGCTGAGATTATTTCCGCTGCAGAGGGTGTTCATTTCACTGGAGATGATGCTATTCATTATCTGCTCGCTTTTGGATTGGCCAATGGCAGCGATCCTACGAAACCATCTATCCAAGGCTTCCATGGAGAATTAAAGCTTACCCGTGCCGAAGCATTACAATTTATAAAGAACCTGTACGAGAACGGTGTTGGCGGTTTGCTGGAAAGACCGCAGGAAGCAACGGATCCGCGCGATATACCGGATTTTTAGATAGAGAACCATAAAAATCCAGTCAAAACACTGATAGTGTTTGACTGGATTTTTGTAATTAGACACTTTCAACTTACATGAAATCACTGGAATTTATAAGTTTTAACCGTCGGGCTTCTACTACCGCCTCTGCCCGGGAACGAACACCCAGTTTCTCAAAAATCCGCGTCAGATTATATTCTACCGTCCTCTGACTCATGAGCAGCTTGGATGCAATATCCTTATTGCTGTTCCCGTTTGATACCTCTTGTAGAATCTCCTGCTCGCGTTCATTAATGGATACTTCCTCCATGGATTTCTCTTCCTTAGACTCATTCAAACGGATTTCCCTGCGCCGAAGCTGACGCAGCAGTGAAACTGGAATAACAGCCTCATCCCGAAGGGCACAACGAATAGAATTTAGCAGCTGCTCGCGGGTTACTGTTTTGCTAACAAAGCCAGCTACCCCGGATTCAATTAACAGATTGAAATTAGGACTGATCTCATATCCTGTATAGATTAACACCCGGCTGTCAGGTTGGGCGCCAATCATTCTTTTGGTCAGCTCAAGTCCACTGATTACGGGCATATTTAGATCAAACAGCATCACATCAAAGCTCTCCGTCTTGACGATTTCCAGTGCTTCCATCGCTGATAAAATAACCGTAACCTGCATTTCTGGATCCTGCTCAATCATATTCTTGGTTCCTTCACCCACGGAAGGATGATCATCAACTAACAAGATTTTGATCATCGGTTTCATCCCCGCCCTCTTCTGTAATACTTGCCGACTCAAGCGGCAACATGATATGGACCTCTAACCCTTCACCAACCACCGAATGGAAGTCGATCTCGCCCTCAAGACTGCGTACTCTCTCCTTAATACCGGATAGCCCCATATGTTGGTAAGAGTCATTCAATTCAGCGAGTTCCATTCCAATCCCATTGTCTTTGTAGACAAGACGGATTTCCTCCTGCTGCACCAGTTCAATACTAACAGCAGAAGCTTTAGCATGCTTATTGGCATTACGAAGCAGTTCCTGAACTATACGGAAGAGAGTTAATGTCTGCTCATCATTCAAATCAACGATATGGCCCTTCACTTGAAAATCAATCACATAATTAGAGCGGATCTGTGCCTGCTCGAATAACTGCTCAAGTGCCTCTACAATTCCCATTTCCTTAAGCAGTGGCGGCCTCATTTCATTACAAGTTTCACGAATCTGGTGGATAACATCCAGCAGCCCTTCTCGGACGGCCTCAAGCTCGTGATGTAACCCCGCAGACAAGTTATGGTCAAGCATAACCGCTTCAAGTTTGCGGTACCAGATTAATTGATCCTGCAGCGCCGAGTCGTGCAGATCAGCAGCTAGACGGCGGCGTTCGAGCTCCGATAGATTGAAAATTAGGCGCATCACCCAAGGAGAGGCACCCCTCTGCTTCTTAAATTCCGATTCGAGATCTTCGATCAGACTCTCAATCAGATATAAATTCTCGTAGACTATTGCACTATAGTTTGCCAAGGTTCTTAACCAGCCCAGTTCATCCATATTGTACTTGGTCCGGCTTTCCTTATCATCAAGCCACAGCACGTGAAAGGTAGATCCTTTTTGGCCTAAAACAACACATAAGCCAATAGGAACTGTCACTGTCTCTCCAATTGCTAGTTTATGAACGACACTTTTCAATGCTGATATCACAGCAACAGGGACTTCTTTCGATTTCGAATCTGCTATCGGATGGTGACCCGGAACACGTTCTTTGTTTACCTCCAGAAAGGCAACTTTCTTAACTAACAGTATGGAGAGAATTTCTTTCTCCAATACCCTTTCCAAATCCTCACGCTTCATAACACGGGAGATACGGGTTGAGAAACGGTCCAGACTTCCTTGGAAGCTGTTGAAATTCTTGTTGAAGCTTGGTCTTAATCGAAAGTCTACGTACTCTTTGTAAAATAGAAATAAAGTAAGCATAAGATAAACCACCATAAACATTTGTACCCATTTGACCCAAGAATAATTATGCTGGATCGTAATGAGTATTCCACAGGTGGTAATTAGCAAAGTTGGAATAAAGGCAATACTTATATAGTAAAACAGACGATTTAGTAAAAAATCGATATCGAACAACTGTCGGGTGGTGAACATGTACAAATAGACCATGGGTATAGTCAATAAGAAAATAGAAGCTATCTGTGGAGTAAGCAGTGTTACACCAAATAGTTGTGGTACACCAAACAATAGAATAAACGGTAAGAAGCCAAGCATATGACCCATCAAAGTCAGTTTAAATAAAGCCCTGAGAGAATCCCGGCGATGAATTGCAAACTTGTGTATGAGTTTGTAAATAGTATAAAGATTAACTAACATAAAAAAAACTAATAATGGTGATATTGGGGCTGAGGAAAATAAGTTATAGCCTGAGAGCATTTGTATAATTTCTACGCTTGGAAATAAAGCTGCAATGCCATAGAAAGCAACAAATAATGTTCTTGATACCAACGGCTCCTGGTATCGCTTTAAGTACTCATTTAGAAATTGCAGGAAGAAGACTGGGACTAGAGAAAATGTCGAAACAAGCACAATACTTCCTACTGGGTCAGCTCTCCCTGATGAAAAAGAACTTAAGTACGCCATTCCCGTCGACAAGAAAAACAGAATTAAATAAATGGCCGCCTTATCCTCTTTCTTACGATGATAAACAAACCACGACAACCCGGAAAATAGTATAACAGCAGAGAGCGGAATAATTAATTCTACAATTAGATCCTCAGAAGCAATCCCTTTGTCTACAGTCAACGTAATCTTCTGCATAGTTCCATCAGGGTCTTGTCGCAGCAATTGTATAGTAGAGGCTTTTTCTATAGCAGAATACTTCTTAACTGAATAGAACGAAGTGGGAGGCCCACCATTGATCTCATCAATAATATCTCCCACCAAAATACGTCCATATCCCCAATATCCGGCGGGAGCGTCTGTCGTTGTTACATAACGTCCCGCATCATCCTTCACAACTTCAACGCCAATCATCCTATGTTCAAGGATGCTGTAAGATATATAACTCGTAAGAATAATAACCAGTAATGAAAACACCGCAACTCTTAATCGTTTTGTCAAACTCACTGCCTCCAAGTCCGTAGCTACTTCCAATATATAGCTTTCATAGGTTCATTTTTACTTTCTCTACTGCCCAACACATCTACTAATGCTCTATGTTCAACATCACTGATTCCTGCCAATTGAAGCTGTCCATTCTGCAATCGTACCCAAGCCCCTGGATCTACCATCAACTTTTGGATCATTTCCTTCAACATCTAACATTCCCCCTATCAGTTTGTAAGAGATCTTTCTCTTAAATCCAATATATCAGGCACGATCGATACTGGAAACGACAACCATACTCGTAGTTCCCGCAATTAGAATTGCGGTACGATTGCGGTAATTGCGGACCCCGCAGAGCTTCAGTCAGCCATGGCAAGCATTTGATCCTTCCAACTTGGAGATAGCCCTAATTGGCCTACTAAATCCAAATAATTGTAATAGTGAGTTCTCATACGGACCGAAGTATACAGATAGGTCCCAGAGTGTTCTATGATACTCTCAATCTCTTCTCTCCGATGTGCCACATCTTCCATTTGCAGACGTCCCTCGAAGTAATCGGTAATCCAGCCCTGCTCCTCCGAGAGAGATTGAAGTAAATATAACGTAGGAAGCGTTTTTTTTCGGTTCCAGAAATCATTTTTGTTATCCCAGTTCACCAGGTCCCGAATGTCGTTCTTAATCTGCGCTGCAATCCCCATCTCTTCCGCATATCCCCTGACCGCTCCGCTAGATTCTCCGGTTGCGAGCAGCGTTCCAATCATACAGGCTGCCACCAGCAGACCCGCAGATTTCTGTTTGACCATATGTATGTAATCCTCTTCACTTTTTATGTTATTAAGCAAATCTGTTGTCTGTCCATTAATAGCCCCTAAGACTTGCTCATTCATTAACCGTACCGCCCCGCTTAGACGTTCCTGTGTGAATTCGCTGGTCAGCAGCATTTGCTGGGAAAGAGTCAACAGCCCAATAGCAATATTCAGCGCAATGTCAGGACTCATTCGGTTCCATACCATTTCCTTATTGTCCTTGTCCTGTAGATCATCGATAATATCCAGACTCAGAATCATTAGTTCCACAGCCGCTGCCGCTCGATAAATCCCATTTCCCAATCCTCCAAAAGCCCGGTAATGCAGCACTGTCATCCTACTGAACATCATGGATTCCCGCAGCTTTTCTTCTACACAAGCTATTCCATGCTCATACAAATCCGGCACAGAAAAATGGGCCCTTAAGCCCTCTCTTAATTCTTTTTCTATTAACTGCGCGTAACCGTCCATAAATACCCCCCATAATTTAATTCCTTAAACGCATCATGGAGAAGGACTAAGGTGCGGCGCGCTAAGCAAACTTCTTATTGAGGGTATTCTATATTCTCTTAATATTTCCTTCTTATGGATTATATATTGAATATAAAAATCTACCTTTTCTATCCATTAGACTCCGTCAGCTAAAACAGTTTCTAGAATTACCTTCATCTCTTCAACTGAGAATTGATATCTCCGGCCAACCTGCGCTGCCTCCCTGAAGGCATTGTACAGCATTTTTTCAGAACGTTGCCTAGCTTCTTCAGCATTTGGTTCGTAACAGACAAAGGTGCCTACACCTTTTTTAGGAGTAAGCAGCCCCTCATGTTCCAGATCAAGGTAAACTCTACGAACTGTAATGAGGCTGCAGCACAACTGATCCGCCAGTTCCCGAAGAGACGGCAATTGTAGTCCATGTACCAACCTTCCACTCATTATTAGGTGACGGAGCTGTTCACGGACTTGTATATAGATAGGCTCGTTCGAGTATGAAGTGATCTGAATATCTTCTACCATGACATTCCCTCCTTATAAAAATACGGACCCAGTCCATAGAACGACCGAGTCCGTATGCCGAGTAATCGGATGGACTAAACTGTTAAACCTTAGTGATTCCCCATAATCGAACGTTCAAAAATCAGTTCCAAGTAGGCCGCTGTCCCAAAGCCATACGTATTCGGAGCGAAGATTTGGAATAGTTTCCACCCCTCGCGGGCATGTTCATGAATGATTTCCTGATAGTCTTCTTCCGGTTTGCTTTGAAGAATGCCTTTTAAATCTACTTTTACAAAGGTATATTGATACACTTACTTCACCTCCTTGATAATCAGACAAGAAAGCACGACCTCATAAAGTCCGTCAATCTCCAGAAGATCATTGACAGCAAGATCGTAAAATGTCGCGACCGGTTCAATAGTCCATATGGACTTGTTCGTACAAAGAGATAGGCGTTCTGTCAATCGTCCACCTTCCAGCAAGCTGAGCCGGTAACCTCTTTCTCCGAATAATTTGAGGGAGCGTTTAATGTTAGCCGTTACAAACACTGCCCCCTCTGCCGTTCCCTTCACCAAATCGGGATTGAATAACTGGGTCCAAATACTTGATTCCTCTTCTTTTACCCTCTGAATCAAAAGCTCTGCCGGGTTACAGTAGAACAGCTCATAGCTGTTGGACAGACGACTTCTCGAAAGAATATACATCTCGGGGCCGTCCAGCTTGGCTCCTCCCAGTTCCTGCAGTGGATCATAATCAAGAAATGGCCTGGATTGCCCTTGGAGCTCCAATAAATGAACAAGTAATTCAATGATAAAAGGATGCTCTTGCATCTCTCTATCCTGTAGACCGAAGGAAGGAGTGGAGAAATAGCGCTTTGCCGGTGTAACCTCAACATTCATTTGAGCAAATAACTTCCTCAGCATCTTCATCCGTGATCGGGTCAGAACCTCTAACTGCGGATAAGAATTAGAATTAGAGTGGTACATCAATCCCAGCCGCTCATCCTCTAGCTCATGATCCGAACGCCAATCGATATATTTAACCTGCATTTCAATCACATCCTCTTTTTATATTTATCCGTATACAGCCGGGTCACGGGAAAGGATGGGGACTTCTATTAATATCCTGCGGTGAAATAGCTTCTTCACGCAGACCAAGCCGGACAGGCGTCTCATATATCCTTTTGCTGGTGGTAAGGCGTTCGTTCTCACTGCGGGGAAGCTGTACAGTTCCAGGTACAATCATTTTGACGACATGCAGTCCCAGTTCACGGGCATCCTCGGTTGTGATATCAACGCATAGAGCTTCCAACCCCTGAGCAGCCAGCTGTTTAATTAATACACCCAATCGCTGTGCTTCCGTTTCTTGAGTTGCCTGCAACCCATCCATTAGCTTTAGCTTTGGAGAAGCTGTAGTGAATGCTAACTCCTCGTATGCAAAAGGTTGCTCGTAATAGGGGAGCCTTAAGCCGTAATCCACGATCTGGTGGGGCAAGAGTGATGGCAATGACTTAGAGTAAATTTGCGCTTTGTTCCCTATGAATAATTGTGAGATTTCCATAAGCGTTTTACGAACCGAATCCTCCATATTCATCCGTGCCGAACCACCGATGGATACCTTGCCATCTTTGGTTTTAAGAAGGCCGAAGGAGGATGGAACTCCTACATCACTTGTGGTATCAACAATCGTTAATTCGAAGCGAGATTCATCGAACAAAGCCTGGAAGGGCTCGGCTACCGGGTGGTTGCGGATATCCAACCTAGGCAGCGAGAGCGAGTTGTACCACATGATCATGAAGGCATCGCGTTCAATAATCTCGAGTAAACCACCAATCATGGCTTGTTCTTTAGTTACCCCAGCTGCTGAGCCTGTCATCAATCCGAAGCAGATAGACTCTTCATCGTCGGACTGTGGCTGATAGGAATCCCAGGCAACCGCTGCCGGAACCCATTTCTTACGGCCTGTTGTTACGTTCTCTGCCTCCACCCAGCGGATGTTGCTCTGCTCGGTGAACTGATTATAAGGGAATTGCCACTGCCCATACTGCTCCTTAGTGAACAGTGGAAGCTCCTGTGGGTGCAGTGCATCTTCACCGAGCTGCTCCCAAGATGACAGCAGTGTTCGTTCAGGAATAACGTAAGCTGCGCAATACCGCTCCACCGCCTCGGCAACGGCTGCGGTATTAGCTTCCTGAAGAGTATGGCCCATTCCACTCGCAAAAAAATCAATCAACCCATGCTGTTTGCCGCCGAACATCTTCGGATTACTCGGTACCGCCAAGCTAAGAAATAGCTGTGGATCTCCAGGATCTGGGGGAAGACTCATAAGTCCGCGAACCATGCCTCCGTGAGGGCTGACTACTCTCGCCAGGGAGTCCGGTAAGTACCGGGTCTTGGCACTATAGCCCCCTCCCCTAACCGCTGCATTCCCAGATGGCTGGCGAATCAAGATACGGCTCATGGCTGCTCTACCAGTTCAGCCTCTTGCCAGAGCTGAGCGGCAAGGTGTGCCTTATGTCTTGCCCCACAAACCGGACAGGTCGGCAATTTATAGACCGGATTCACTTCTCCGTGCAAGTGAAATCCATCGAACTCAATAAGATGACCGAGTGACAAAGGTTCAAAGCTATTGGTATGGCGAGAGACCCATTTTACAGTCTCCGTAGCAGTAATCAGACTTATAAGAGTCCAAGACAACTCGAATTTAGTGTCCTTGACCACAAGTGGAGGAATTCCGTTGGAATCACATCGTAGCTTCAAGCATTCGAAGCAGGCCGAGACTTTCGGAATGATAATCGGACCAATACGTCCAATGGTGTGAGAGAACTGAACAGGAAGCCAGGTTATTCCCTCTTTCAGAGCATAGGTGTTAAATGAATTCCCCTCTCTTTCGGCATGAAGTACCACCACGAGATCAGAAGCAGGATCTACCTCTTCGAAATTATGTATTGTTCTCACGTCGATACCCAAATTCTCCAAGGCTTCTTCCATAGCTGCTGTTGAATAGGTTTCTACCTCATCACACAGAATCGTTACAAATGTGCTCATGAGACCACACCTTTCTCCAGAATGAGGCACCTCACATTGCCTTCCCCTTCAAGCTGATAGGTTTGGGTCCCCACGATTTGTAGAACGGAGGCTTGGATGCAATCCATAATATCCTCCTCTGCGAAGAATTTCTTGCTCGTGGACCCGAAAAAGCGCTGTGTATCTCCCTGATGGATGACCTCTGCGTAGAAATTCATAACCGCACTTTGCGCCTCTAGGTTCTCATCCTCTCCCATTAGTACAAATTGCTTGTGATCTGCGCCGATATTAAGTGTAATTCCGTTAACACGTCCACCCCGCAGACTCTGGTTGTGCTGTTGATTCGAGAGAACATAATCGAATATAAAGCGTCCCCCCTCTTCGAGATGTTCGCTAACCGTATACAGCAGCCGCTCTAAATCTTCACGCTTTTGCAGCAGACTAATACTTGTCGCCGATAGGATAATAAGCGGATATTTCTCCCCAAGGTCAAATTGAGTCATATCACCTTGTTGAACCTCAATCCGCTCTCTAAAGCGAGCTGGAAGCTGTTCTTGCTTCTTGCGACAGATAGTCAGCATATCTTCTGACAGATCAAGTCCCACCACATGAAACCCACGGTTAGCCAAGTGCATCAGAATTCTTCCAGATCCGCAAGCTAATTCAAGCACTTTTCCCTGACTGGCTTTTAGCCGTGCCTGCTCGATTAGCAGTGAAATATCATAGTCCGTACGCCCAGCCACAGCTTCATAAAATTCAGAATAATACCCCTCGTACAGATCAAAATCTTGGCTGTTTGGCATATTGAGTTCTCTTAATTCCTTAAATATTCCAAAGTACATCCTGTGCATCCCCCTTTAGTTGTGATTCTATTTTTTGGGTTAAATTATAGTCCAACCGCCATCTACCACTAAATTGTGTCCAGTGATCATGCTTGCGGAATCGGTCGCCAGAAAGAGCACCGACTTGGCAATATCCTCAGGTACGGCAAACTTTCGGAGCGGAATGCGCGGCAGGTTCACACGCTGGAATTGATGATCGTTGATAACCTGCTCGTTGGCTTCCGTAATGACGAAGGTAGGTGAAATGGCATTGACTCTAATACCGTATTTGGCCCACTCAACGGCAAGTGCCCGAGTCAAGTGAATCAGCCCCGCCTTACTGGCACAGTAAGGTGCCCGATTCTCGTTGCCTACCACACCATGCTGGGAAGCAATCATAATAATGGACCCCCGCTTATTGCGAACCATCGCCTTGGCAATCTCTCTGGTCAGAAAAAAGGTTCCCTTGAGATTAATATCTACGACGAAATCCCACTGCTCCGGTGTCAGATTGAGTGCAGGCGATAGTAAATTTACTCCCGCATTATTAATCAAATAGTCGATGCTTTCCACCTGTTCTTCAATAGAACGAACACACTGCTCAATCTCATCCACGCTGCGTAAATCCAAGGATTTACACAGCACCTCTACACCATACATACTGCGGAGCTTTTCGGCCTCTCGTTCAGCATTATCCAAGTATTCGGATAATTCCGTCAGCACTAAGGAAGCTCCTGACTTTGCAAAATGTTCTGCGATTTCTATCCCTATGCCACGCCCTGCTCCAGTTACCATCGCCCATTGACCCAATAGTTTCTTGCTATCGCCTGCATACATCGGGCGTTCTGCCCAATGTAATAAATTCAATTCCTGCTGCTCCGGTACTGCTATTCCCATGACTTCATCTCCTTCTATAGCGCCTTGATCGCTCTGTAGAGCAGTTTTGGATTCAGCTTCTGTCCATATAACAGCACACCGACCTGATAGATTTTCGCGGACAGCCAGCAAGCTACAAGAGTAGATATAAACAGGATTATAGTGGGTAAAAGAATTTCCATAGCTGTAGGGTCTGATGCTCCGATCCTTACAAACATTACAAAGGGAGTAAGAAAGGGAATATATGAGCCTACTACTGCAAGGGTACCGTCCGGATTTACCATGGAGAATAAAGCAACCATTAAAGCTACCATGATCAAAATCGAGATTGGCATCGTAACCTGGTTAATCTCCTCGCTTCGGCTAACCATCGATCCCGCCGCGGCAAACAAAGCTGCGTAGAAGAAATACCCAAGGATGAAGAAAACAGTTAACAGTAGAATTGTTTTCCCGCCCAGAATGGAGAAGTCCACCTGCATTCCGAACACTTCGAGTTCACCGCCTGTACCCGATAGAGTCATAATCAGGTAAGCAGCGCTTATAATGATGGCAAATTGCAGAATCCCCGCAAGTCCTACGCCAAACACTTTTCCAAATAAGAGTTGCACTGGTTTGACCTTCGTAATTAAGATTTCTTTTACACGAGAACCCTTTTCCACTGAGACAGAGACGGCTACATTACTCCCGAACATATAGATCAGAAGATACAACATGAAGGTAACCATATACACCGGCCAATAAGTCGTAGTTATGGACTTGCTCCCGGCCTCCATCTCCTCCACTTGAACCTGGACTGTTGAGGTCAGCTTCTCTTGTTGATCTGGATTCAACCCCAGCTTGTTGATCTCAGATAACGTATACTGACTCTGTACGTAGCTGTTCAGTTCGCGGATATATGGGGCATCATCTGCCTTATTAACCGTTAACTTAATGACCGGCTTACGATCCACATTCTCAATTTGTACAATACCTAGGACACCAGCCTTGTCAGTTAAACTGCTCAGCTTCCCTGCCAGCTCACTCTCCTGTATGATTTTCCAATCATAGGACTGTGAGACAAACTCCTTGAATCCATCCGTTGCGGAAATTGTTCCGGTCTTATCCATTACAGCGATCTCACCTTCTATTGAAACCTCGTCATCCCCGAGCCATTTCGGAACCAGTACGACTGCAGCCAAGAATAGAATCATAATGAGCGTTAAATAGGTAAAGGCTTTGGAACGTAAACGTTCCTTGAAGGAATAAGCAAATACTAGACCAAAATTCCTCATGATACTTCACCTACCTTTTCGATAAATATTTCGTGGAGTGTCGGCTCCTTAATTTCAAATTTCAACAACCGTACTCCTGTATGGGTCAGACGCAACAGCAATTCGTTCGCCTCATTCTCATCCCGCACCTTCATCTGCCACTCTTTCGCATTTGCAGTCACTGGCTGTATTTCAGCTCCCTCTAGGTAATGACTTATGTCTTCATCACTTCGCAGCAATACATTGCAGCGTCCATAAGATCGTTTGATATCCATCAAGTTGCCCGACACCATCATTCTGCCGCGTTTAAGGATACATATATCTTCACAGAACTGTTCAACATGACCCATCTGATGACTCGAGAAAATCATAGTCTTGCCCAGCCCCAATTGCTCCTTCACTATCAAGGCAAGCATATCCGAGTTAATCGGGTCCAAGCCGCTGAAAGGCTCATCGAGGATGATGAGTTCTGGATCGTGAAGAAGTGCGGAAATGATTTGGACCTTTTGCTGGTTTCCTTTTGACAGCTGCTCTACCCGCTTATTCTCATATTCAGTGATCCCAAGCCGATCCAACCATTGCTTCATGGACTTTATAGCTGCTAGTCGAGACATTCCCTCCAGCCTAGCAAAATAAACGAGTTGCTCACTAACCTTTTCCTTAGGATACAACCCTCTCTCCTCCGGTAAATATCCGATACTCGGACGGTTTTCAAGGATAGGCTTACCATCCCAAAGAATGCTTCCAGCATCATAATCGAGCAAACCCAATATGGAACGAATGGTTGTTGTCTTCCCTGCTCCGTTTCCCCCAAGCAATCCAAAAGCCTTACCTGTCGGTGCCTCAATAGATACATCATGAATAACTGGATTGCCTCCGTATTGCTTCATCAATCGCTTAACCTGTAATCCCATGCTGATTCCTCCATTACATTCAATTGAAATCTTGTTATGCCGGTTTATTAATTAGTCTTATGAATTTGGTCATATGGTAAAGCAGAACACACGCTATTCCCGCGGTAATCAACAAGCTGATGTCACCCAACAAAGTGTCTAAACGTTTCTGAATACTGTACAGTCCCCAACACCAGAACAAGGGTGTGAACAAGACTGCTGCAGAACCGTATATCAGTAAAATAGCTCTCTCCAGTTGGCCTTGTGCCTTCATTTGTTTCTGTTCATTCCCGCCATTACGGTTTTTGCTCCATGGATTTACCCATTGATAGAAAGTGCGAAATGCTTTGGTCCGCAGATTGACAATGCCTAACCCGTGGCTCAACATCCAGTAGCCGTCCAGCTTCACCAGGGGAATCATATTAATCATGCTTAAACCCAGATTGGCGATAGCATAATAGAATAACAGTGGTAAATTAACTCCGTTATGTCTAAACAGGCTATAGATTAGTACTGCAGCTGCGGACATAATCCATTGACTGAATATTCCGGCGAACAGCACCGCCAGCTTTTGCCGTTTACGCTTAAAAACATATGTGTCGCTAACATCACAGAACATTGCCGGACTGAAGTAAAACAGCATCATTCCCATCTGATTGACGCGACCTCCATAATATTTGCATACCATCCCATGAGCAATTTCGTGAATCGCCGTAGTCACCAGGACCATCAGGTAGATTCCCAAATAACCGGGTAGAGTTAACTTCTCTAATTTCAATAAGGTAGTGGCTTCTGGGTCTGTTAGGATTAGAATTCCTGAGAAAAGGATCAGCAGCGTGTAGAGGGTGATAGCCGCCGGATGGACCAACTTACGGATTAGCGGCAGCGACGCTGTCAGCCATTGGTCTGGATTTACCGACAAGAACTTAATTGTGGTAATATCGTTCGTTCTCCAGTTCAATGTCCATCTTCGTTCTCTACCTTCCGGTTCCTCCGTGTTGATCGGATGTCCTTCCTGATCCAGGAATCCCCATTCCTTGAACTTCTGTAGAAGGTATAGCTGTTCTTCCTCATTCAAATCTCCGGAATACTCGCTATTGACCGCGTCTATATCCCGATCCCCCATTAGAAACTTTAAATACTCTGCCTCGCGAGCGCCCATCTTTACATATTTATGAGTGGATTTATGTTTAACTAAGAAACTGTTATTTTCCGATTCATGCAATTCAATATTGCTTGTCAGTGTCACTCTTCTTCACCTCAAATCTATTAGTCCTTGCATTTGAGACTCACCTCCTCCCTCCGCTTACAGCTCATTGATCTGTAAGCGGAAATGAGGATACCTGTGATGACTAAAATTAAACCGTAATTACAAGCTGTGGATTAAGTAAATGCGATGATTGCAGTAACGCCGCCTACAATAGCAAGTCCAGCAACTACGCCTTCTACAAAGTCTCTACCATTACCTGGAGCCGCTACATCTTCCAAAAGTTCCATTTGCAAAGAAAGGTTGTTATTCATAATTAAATTCCTCCATTTTTTTGGTTTGATTTGGGTTGATTTCTTGATTCTTAAATTCTTGATTTCTTACGTAAGCGCGATCAGAACACCTACACCAATAGCTACTCCTACTCCTGTGCCAATCAGAAACGCAGTATCTCCCGGAGCCGTAATGGACTCCATTTCCTCTAAGCAAAGCGCCAACTGTTGATTCATGTGTATACCTCCGATTATTTTCTATTAGTTTTTAATGTTTTTTAAAGAATGTGCCCCGTTCTTATGTAAGGGCAATACCAATAGCAGTACCTGCAGCTACTCCGATTGCCACTTCCCACCAGCTTGGAGCTTGAACAGATTCCATTTCTTCTAATTGCAGAGATAGATTCTTTTGCATATGTCTCACCTCCCTTCAGGATGATTTACAAGATTTATTACGTAAAAGCGATCACAGTACCTGCCGCTACTCCTGCGGCTACTCCGATTGCTACATCCCACCAGCCTGGAGCTTGAACAGCTTCCATTTCTTCTAGTTGCAGAGATAGATTTTTTTGCATATGTCTCACCTCCCTTCAGGATGATTAACGTCAATTCTTAAGTTAAGGCAATACCAATAACAGTGCCTGCAGCTACTCCTACTGCTACTTCCCACCAGCTTGGAGCTGCTACAGACTCCATTTCTTCTAATTGCAAAGATAGATTTTTTTGCATTTGTCTCACCTCCCTTCCATGACTTTAGTAATTATTTGAACAATCTTCGCCACGTCCTCCTCACGAAGAATAAAGGGCGGAAAGAGGTGAAAACCTGTGGTTAACTCAGGCGTATGGAATGGATAAACCAGTAGTCCGCGTTGTTTCAGCTTAGCTACAATCGCCGATAGCTTTTCCGCCGGCAAACATGCCTGCGTCCCACGGTTGGCAGTCAGAGCTACACCGAGCATTAATCCCCTGCCCCGTACCTCTAGGAATGCCGGATTGTTGGACAAACATCCTTCTAGCTGCTCACGGAGCAACATCCCCATATGTTCAATATGTTCGAACATCCCAGGCTCGAGCAGCGTGTTCAGAGTCGCAACACCCGCCGCACAGGCAATTGGATTGCCATTCTGTGTCGATAAATGCTCAATATGCGAACCTACCCCTGCAAAAGCCTTATAAATTCGTTCATCGAACAAGGTTGCTCCGAGCGGCAAGTACCCGCTGTTAATGCCTTTGGATAGGCAGAGAATATCGGGAATAACACCGCTATGCTCGAAGGCGAACATTTTTCCCGTACGGCCCATTCCGGTCGCTACTTCATCGAAAACCAGCAGCACATCATGCTTCAGGCAAAGTTCTTTGACTTTAAGGAGGTATCGATCCGGCAGCGGAATAATTCCACCTGAGCCCAAAATAGGTTCTAGAATGATTCCGGCAAGTCGCTCACTCTCTTTGTCGAATAACTGCTCCAGCTCCAGAATTCTCTCATTGAGACAGCCTTCTGATAGATTTCCTGGCGTACAGTCCTTCCCTACCGGCACTGGATGAAACAGAAATCCCGGCACTTTGGGGCCATAGCTCTCAGATATTTCCTGATCAATCCCACTTGCACTCATAGAACCGTAGTACGTACCGTGGTAAGACTTATCTAGCACAATAATGTTATTCTTACCGGGTTGATTTCGAAGATTGTAATATTTGCGCATTAGCTTGATCGCCAGTTCCACGGATTCGGACCCCGTACAGGTGAAAGCGAGTTTCGTAAGTGATGGAGGGGTGATCTGGAGCAGCATCTCCGCGAACTCCAATGTCTTTGGATTACTCTGATCGACGGGATTGACGTAAGGCAGGCAGTCAAGCTGCTCCATGATAGCCTGTCTAATTCCTTGATGACGGTACCCCAATGAGACATTCCACAATCCACTAATTCCATCAATATATGTTTTTCCATTTGTGTCTTGGACATAGATGCCCTCCCCTAATACAAGCGGGGTAATCTCCTCTCCAATCCTCACATCCTTGAGCGGATGGACCATGGGATAACAGACCGTTTCCGTCAACATATCGATAACCTCTCCTTTCATGACACCATTGAAGTCCGTTTCAGGCATCCTTCCTGCGTGAACAAATCCATCGCCTGGGATACAATTTGGGAGGCATACCCTTCTTCTATCTGGTAGTGCTCCATAAGTACCTTCTTCATTTCCCCTGCATTGGCGCCTACTATCAGCCCTTCCAACAATAGGGCCATCAGTTCATTAAGCTTCAGTATCTTTTGGGTACCTGCGTTATAAACCATAGGCGTATCTTCTATGAAGAACAGAAATATCGTTTCCGAAACGGATGATTGTCCATTCCCCCTATGATCGTAAGGATACTTATGTGTACAGGTTGGCAACGAAACCCGAAGATTTGCAATGCTCAGACCACTAAATGCTTGTGAGTATTTGTTCAACCCTTTAAGAAGCTGGACCGTTTGCATGTATAAGTGCATCATTTTATGTTTTTTCCGAATATCACAATACTGCTGACGATTTATAAAAGATGGGAGGAAGCTGCATTTCGTACAAGAATCCTTGATTTCACATGATCCGCACTCTCTCCACAGTTGTTCTTGATCTGATATAACAGAGGTCTGCATCAATAAGGTATCCATAGAGTCCTCCAAGCTGCCTATAGAACTGCAACCTCTGCAGCTGGAGACCGCCATTTCCCCATCCACAAACAATCTCGGCAATTGCTTAACTCCACAAGAATAGGCTCCTGACCAGCGGCAGCTATCTACCAAATATGACTGAATTTCATACCCATATTGGAAGGTTCCTGTTCGGCTAAAGTGATCAACATCCGCCAAGTAAGCATTCAAATCCTCCTCTGACGCAATATTCATGAATTGGAATTCGATTCTCTTCTTGTCCGGTCCCAGATCCGCTGCCTTTGTATAATCCATTTGATGGATTAGGACCGGTTCCATATGCAGAAAATCATTGAGCTGCAGATTGAATTCATGTTCGTTTGTCTGAACCACTTGATGCGCATTAGATAAATAGTATTGCTCCCTGTCTGCAGCCTCGGACAAATAATTAAATCTTTGGTTGGTACGCTTCCACAGACCGTCTGCATCATAGTAAATTAATTCATTAATTTCTTCCCCGCATACTTGGTTATATTCATAGATAAGTGCGCTATTCAGAGCAGTGAACTCCCCTAAATAGTTACTATAGACTTCTTCTCCAGGGTCCTCAGTGAATCCAATATGCTTAACCCCGATTCCCATAACCTGTTGCGGATAGTAACCTGTCATGTAAGCTAAGTATCCGTTCAATAGCGCTGGAGCTGGCTCTGTTCCTAAAAACTGAAGCATCACATCAGCTATAGCTGTAGGAAGAATGACCGGAAGCATCGCTTTATTCCTGGCAGAATGTTCTGCCCGAACAGCCATAGTGTCAATGATTCCTTCAGTGAACCATCTGCCAAGCAGTTCAGCCGTATGGACCGGGTCTTTCTCCTGGATTCCATCGTCCACAAGAGTGACAGAATATACGATCGACTTATCCAGCTGCTTCTGGGATTTCATATATTCCAGCGTTGCAGCTTTTGGGAGAGCTTCCTTTGTAATTCTCATAGGAACTTTAATCTCTATCCGCTTTACACCACATTGCGTTAGACGCTCAAGTAAAGAAAGGTTACATTCATCTATTCGAATAGCGAGCTGATAGCTGGCTTTATCCATTACTTTCTCTAGAACCTTGAGGATCTCTTCTCTATTCGCCTCATGCAAAATTAGATCGAATCCTTCAACGGTAAAGCAGGGTGACGTCTGCCTGGCTGCACGAACAGCAAGTTCTAAATCACGTTGCAGCCGTTCCGGTGAATGTACGCGAATCCCCGCCATGGTGTCGCTTGTATTACCTAAAGGATCGGCACATTTCACAGACAGCAATACTGCCTGCCTCCCTTCTGCCGCATCCTCCCAAACGCCTGTAAGTTCATCCAGTCCACTGCTGCATACGGCTACTTCTTTTTCCATTTTCGTAAAGAGGATTGTTTCGTCAGCTTCTGGAGATTTATTACGCTCTGTTCTGGCGATAAATCCTTTTATAGATGGCCAATCCTCGACTTCTGTATTCACCAGCATATAGATCGTCTTCTCCGGATTCCATTGAACCATCCCATCCACTTTCGTGTCTTGGAATACTTCTTCACCGAAAGATTTTACTACAGCCCCAAACCATATCACTTGATTTCGTTCGTCCTCTTCTTTAAGTATCGAAGTTAGCCGCTTGCATAATCGGTAGCTGGCTGGAGTTACATGCATTGCGATGAATTCATTGCCTAATGCAATAACATCCGCTGCTGTATCATATATATTGGGTAAGTTCGACTCGATATATTGTGTTGCCGTTGTGCCTTGTCTTTTGAAGAAGGATCTTATGTATCGGCAATTCAGATGATCGTTGGCAGCGAACAATCTGGGTGTTTGTTGTTCAAAGTGTACAAGCGTGATCCCATTTCCGAATGATAGTCCTAACACCGCTCATCTCTCCTTACTATCTAATGTGTCCTTTTGTTCGCCGTGTTGTTCTTTCTTATGGACTAATCATAAACCATATTTCCGGGTTTCACACCGAAAACCAGCCTTCGTAATCCCACAAACAAATTGCGCGATTAGGTGCAGAATGCCGCAACAATACCTCCCAGGGCTGCAAATCCACGCAAAAAAGCCCCCAACGCAAATTGCGTGGGGACCGAAGATTCTTACTGCATTCTGTTAAGCCTTGCAAATCGAAACAATATGGTGGGTTAGAACATCGACGATACGCTTTGGACCCAAACGCTCGGGCTCAAGCAATGCATGCAGTGCCAATCCGTCAACTAAGGCATACAACCGTTCAGATTCAACTTCTTTATCTAAGTCTTGTCTCAGCAAATTATTCTGCTCCAAGTATTCGATCAAATTACCCATTTCGGCATAAAATCCATCGTGCAAAGTATCTTGATGATCTTCTGCAAATTTACGATGAAAGGTGAAAGCAAACCAAACTTCCATTTCAGCCATCTTGATCTCATCAACGGGCACAAGTTCGAGCAAAACCTGGATGACTTTTTCTTTTGGCGGCAAATCGCAGCTCGCAATCTTCTCGATTCGAGCATTCGCGCGATCTTTTACGAGATTCATAGCGTAAGCAAGCAGTTCGTCTTGGGTAGAGAAGTAGTGGCGCAACGCCCCTAATGATAAGCCTGCTTCTTTTGCAATATTCCGGACTGTCGCTCCCTTCATCCCCTGATCCAGGATGATACGCCATGTGGCTTCAGCGATTTGAGTTTTTTTCTCTGTAAGATCTACTATTTTTGGCATGTACATATTGTATCAAAAGGAAAGTCAAAACTCAATAATATAATACAGTTGTATTATTAAAAATCGGGTGTTATAATTTTAATTGTTAAATAGTACAGATGTATTGGAAAGGGGAGTGGATTTCTTGAGTATGATAGCATGGGCAATCGTGGGGAGTGAAATTGCCTTTTGGATTGTTATATTGATGGGACTTATTGCACGTTATATTTTTAAGCAGGAAAAGTTGGGGTTTCTATTACTCGCACTTACTCCAGTCATCGACTGTATTTTGTTAGTGGCTACGAGTATCGATTTGCACCGTGGAGCAACTGCTACTACAGCACATTCACTTGCAGCCGTATATATCGCAGTGTCGCTGGTATTCGGTAAAAGTATGATTCAATGGGCAGACGAACGTTTTCGCTACTTTGTAACGAAGCAAGGTTCAAAACCAGCCAAACGCTATGGAATTGAATTTGCTAAGCACTATTTCAAAGGTTGGATCAAGCACGTGCTTGCTTTTCTAATCGGTGCCGGGTTACTCTTCGGACTGATTACTTTTATAGATGATCCCTCTAGAACCGAAGCCTTATCCGATGTATTAAAAATTTGGACAGTGGTAGTGGGTATTGATTTCATCATTACTTCCACTTACTTTATCTGGCCTAAGAAAGCAAAGTCTGAACTTTGAAAAGACAAGGTATAAAGGGATCATGTGAGGGCGATTCGACGGGATTCTTTTCGCAGAGCTTCGGTTTATCATTCAACTAACCGTGATGACCACACTTCCCTTTTTATGCCCTGTTTCAGCATAGCTGTGCGCCTCAGGAATTTGCTCCAACGAATATCGTTTATCAATAGCTGATTTGATTTTCCCCGCCTCAACAAGCTCTCTGATGAAAATTAAGTTTTTGGAGCTCTCTTCGGATACCCCACCTATTACTTTCTTGCTCCCTATCATTGAAGTCCATACGATTTGAACGATTTCCTGAAAATTCATAACAGCTGCAAGATAACGCCCTTTATGCTTCAGAGAGTGTTTACATCTAGAGAAGGAAGTCTTTCCTACCGTATCAAAAATAATATCGTAGGTCTGCCCGTTTTTAGTAAAATCTTCCTGCGTATAGTCAATCACCTTATCAGCTCCGAGAGACTTCACCAAGCTCAAATTCGTAGTGCTGCATACCCCAGTAACCTCTGCCCCAAAAGACTTGGCGATTTGTACCGCAAATGTGCCTACACTTCCTGAAGCTCCATAGATAAGTACTTTTTGTCCACTTTCGATATTCCCTTTTTTAAGAAAATGCCAAGCTGCAAGCCCCCCAACTGGAACGGCCGCTGCTTCCTCGTAGGACATATTATCCGGTTTTACAGCCACCACTCCCTCTTCAGGCAGACAGATGTATTCTGCATAAGAACCTGCACTGAGCCCGGTAGTAGTTGCAAAAATTTGATCCCCAACTTTAAACCGTTGTACATCTTTACCTGCGGATATAACTTCTCCAGCCAATTCATAGCCTAATATGGTTCTTTTGGGTTTGGTGAGACCAAACATCATTCGCCCGGGGAGCCAGAACAATGCAGGAAATGCGCCATTACGAAGTTGTACTTCCCCTGAAGTTACTGTTGTGCAATGCACCTGTACGAGTATTTCGTTATCTTTGGGTGTGGGTTTGGCAACCTCTTTTAGTTTAAGAACTTCTGGGGAACCATATTTTTGATAGACTACTGCTTTCATTAAAAGCACCCTCCTCGTTTACTCCTTGTTTGTCCTTTGAGGCATCTCCTTGCCGGGGCTAACACCATTGACCGAGAGTAACGGCATTCCTAAATCACGCACTTTTTTCAGCAACCCATGTAACGCAGCCTGATCTGCCACCGGACCCGTTATAAGAGTATCGCCATTATCTTCAAGCGTGAGAGTCAGGCCTCCGAACCAATCTGTCCACCGTGGACCCAGATGGCCCTTGATTCTGATTTGATAGATCATCGTTTCTGGCGGGAGTTTGTTTGACATTATCCTGTACCTGTAGTGGCCGGTCATAAGGTCTATGCCACGGGTTCAATTTACAAGAAGTATATCGAGAAGAGGGTATGGTTTTATAGATACTTAAGTATGGTTTTGGCTTATAAAAGACCTAACTCGCGGGCAACCACTAAAGCTTCGGTCCGCCGCTTAACCTGCAGCTTACCAAAGATAATCTGATTGTGACCTTTCACTGTACTCAAGGCGAGGAAAAGCCGCTCACTAATCTCACGATTCGAAAGTCCTTGCTCAATGAGTTGTAGTACCTCTATTTCACGTGGGGTTAATGGTTCGATAAGGGTCTGAGCAGAGGCGGCAGGGTGCAGTTTCGATTTGTCGTCTTCGCTTGTTGAATGCTCCACTTCAAATGCAGCCAGCAGCCTACTTGTATATTCAGGCATAATTCCATGTACAGCGGCTGCGGACAGGAGCCTAACCATCGGAATACCTTCGTCTACAAAGATTCGGATAAAACCTCCCGGTTCTGCTAGTTTCAGCGTCTCACTTATCAATTGCACAGCCTTATCCTTCTCGCCATGCGCTTGCAGAACAACGGATAGCAGAACCATAACCTTAAGCTGTTCATCCTTCCAGCCCTTTGCTTCCACCTGCTCGCGCAACCGCCCCAGTACTGTCAGCGCTGTTGAGGTATCTCCCTGAGCTAAGTGTACTCTTGCCTGGCTGATGGGGAGATCATGCTTCTGCGCTAGATTAACTGCAGCCTCCAGATTGCCTTGCTGAAGCAACGTAAGCACTTGTACAGTAACAATCTCAGGCATCAGATACGCAAAGTTATGTAGCCGAATGAACGGCACTAGCTTATCTAAGATTGCAGTCGAACCAGCCACATCTCGATAAGAAAGTTTCAGACGGGCGAGAAACACCTCACAAGCAATGAATCGGCCTGTATTTTCCAACTGATGTGCCAGTTGCATACTCTGTTCCCCATACTGCTTAGCACTATCCAAGTCATTCCATTCGTAGAAAATACGGGCTAATCCTAGATATGCTTCGCTGGCAACCGGCAGCGGCGGATCACCCGCCAGTTCTAGAACGCGCTTGTACGTCCCTACCGCTAAATCGAGATAGTTATCGGCTTCTTGTAGGTTGCCGAGTCCAATTGCAGCGCCTAAAGTGATGATGAGATGCCCTATCGCTTCACTACTAGTTATGGCTTCTCTATACGCCTGACTGGCTGCGACCCGATCCCCCTGTAATTGGTAGGCATGACCCAATGTCCAGATCGTGGCGGTGCGAATAGGCAGGTTAGCGGGGTGTAAATATTCAAGAGCTCGGCGTGACTGTGTAATAATAGCCTCAACCTGATGCTGGGTAACAGCCAACGTGGCCCGGATGGAGGCAATATGCCCAACAAGGTCACGGGTCTTGTCGTCAGGCTCTACGCCTAATAGTGATAATTCAGCAGCCTGTAGTTTCTGTTCAATACCTGAAGTTTGACCGGTCATCAATAATGCCGAAGCATACATCACCCATAAGGAAGGCCGTGTATCGAGTACCGATGCTCGCAACGAATTCAACCAGCTCAATACAGGACCTACCGCTCCACGAAAGTGCAGGGGCATCCCATCTCCCTCCACCAGCCGCGTGGCATGCTCCACATTATTGGCCGCAACAGCATGGTGAAAAGCATCAATCTCCAGTCCATGGTCTTCATACCATTCACTGGCGCGCAGGTGTAATTCGGCTACCTCCATACTCCCTCCTTTAATAGATGAGGAGACGTCCTGTTGGAGTCGTTGTCGCAGCAAATCAGCAAATAAATGGTGATAACGATACCATTGTCGCTCGTTATCCAAGGGGACGATAAACAGGTTTGCATGTGCAAGATATTCAAGGGTTTCATGTCCTGCCCCGCGGAGCATAACAGCATCGCAAAGGGGGCCGCATAAGCGGTCCAGGATAGAGGTGTGCAGCAGAAAAGTCTGAATACTCTCGGGTTGCTGCTGCAGTACTTCCTCAATTAGGTAATCCAGAACGAAATGGTGGCTGCCAGTGAATGATTGGATGAAGCCAGTGACATCTTGATGTCCCTGCATTGAAATCGCAGCTAATTGCAGGCCGGCAATCCAGCCCTCGGTTCGGGTTTCTAGCAAGATGATGTCTTCCGATGAGAGACTAAGGTCCATCACCCGATTTAGGAATTCAGTAGCTTCGGCAGGAGTGAAACGCAAGTCAGTGACGCGAAGTTCGGTCAATTGGTCCCGTACGCGCAACCTAGCCAGGGGTAGATGTGGATCCTCACGGGTGGCAATGACCAATTGCATTTGTGGTGGCAGATGCTCAAGCAGAAAGACCAGAGCATCTGCAACGGGTTGGGCATCAATAACGTGGTAGTCGTCAAGGACCAGGATGAATGGGTTCGAAATGGTGGTTATTTCATTGAGCAGGGCCGTCAAAATGGAGTCGATTGGCGGTGGCTGGGGGGATTGGAGCGCACCCAATACACCACTCCCCATATTCGGGGCAATCGTCTGCAAAGCAGTGACAAAGTAAGTAAGAAAGCGAATGGGGTCATTCTCCCCTTCTTCGAGTGACAGCCAAGCCGTTGGCCGCCCGCAATGGGCAAGCCACTGGCTGACCAATGTGGGCTTACCAAAGCCGGCGGAAGCTGAGATCAGAGTCAGTTTGCGGTGCAGACCCTCGTTCAATCGCTCGATTAACCGGGGGCGGAGAACAACTTTGGGCCGAGGCGAAGGAATATATAATTTGGTGGCTATAATTGGCATATTCATAGATCCACTATAGCATGAAAATATGGAGTCCAAAGCCCCCTATCCACTCAAATTTCAACTTGAACATAAAAGACACCCTCACTCCAATCCTCTGTTTCAGCAATACAGACGCCCTGTTGATTAAAAAGATACCCTCCACCAGGGAAGTCTTCATCGATCGTACGTCCGGCTTGTGTGGCAACGCCTATAAAAATCGATTCATCAGCTGCGTACTTCCCCAACTGTTCCATGCATTTGCTTCTCCACCAGTGAAAACCGGATGCCCAATTTCTAGTTTCCTGTTCCCCATACAATCCTGGAGCAGCACTTTCAAACACAATGGATGCACCTTTTCTAGCATATTCGGCAAAGATTTCAGGATCATCTATGTCTGCACAGACAGATAAACCGAATGTCATCCCAGAAACAGAAAATACCGGCAATTGATCACCGGGAGCGAACCATTCCGCCTCTTCATCTTTAATTGTCTTCTTTCGATAGAATCCAAGTAATTTCCCGTTATGAGCAACAAATTGGGTAATATATGGCTTGCCACCGGGGTTATGTTCCACAAATCCTGCGATAACACATATGGAGTATAGACCACTAAGTTCAACAACTTGACTGACTGCCATGTGATCTCTAGTGATAACAGCTTGCGAATACTTGGTAGGATCAATGTATCCGGTAATATTCATTTCAGGAAAACATATGATATCCACCCCATTCTCTCGACTTACAACGATATACTCCCGCATTAAATGAAGATTACGGTCAATTGCAGCTTTCTCACTGTTCATCTGGACCAAAGCGATTTTGAATTTCTTTTCCACTAATATTCACCTGTCCTTTAACAAACTTGGATTTATATTGAATCGTCAACTATACTAACTAAAATAGCAAATGTTGTGCTAGCATAATATACCTTAGGAGGAGACCATGAACAAAGCAGCCGAAAGTATATTAAATGAGATCTGGACACAATTGATAATGATTTATAAGAAAGAGAAAGAGAGAATTGATAGCTTAAAAGGGCTGAGTCCGTTGCATCCAGGGATTATGGACTACTTTAAGGTGAGCTTTATTGAAAGCCAATCCTACTCAATGAGTGATCAAGTCTCCTTCGACATTTACATGCCCCTTTCCTTCAGTGATGACTCCTATATAGTAGAGACAGAGCCTAATATGCAGGAGTTAAGTGATGACATTCTGATCAACGAGTTTTTCCCTGCGCTTCGGGCGCGTATGGATCAGATTTTCACGTCGGATGAATACAGTGAGCTTTTTTTCGGGTATCAGCTGCAGCTTGTACTGGAGTGTAAAAGAGAGTCTTCGACTCTGCTGCACCAGGAATATCTTCGCAATGAAATTAAGCTGGATAAGTTGAAGCAGCAGCTGAGCCGATTTATAGAAACCAAGGTGTGGATGGATCTGCCGGTACTCCCTTCAGACAAGGACGAGTTCTTTTTTTCAAGACATCTGATGAATCCTGACCTGATGGAGCAAGACCCCGCAGTTATCGAACCACTAAATTCACCGCCTTAACGAAAAACTTATCAATAACCATAAGCACAGAGAAAAATGGCAGCACACTTACGTAGTTGCATTTAAAGAATGGGCCGAGGAGCAGTTCCTGGACCGATATTTTGAACGCACCGGGAATTTTGGGCTAGATCGTAAGCTGCTGCCTGATGATAAACGCCCGTCCCTTCAGCCGCGTGAGATGGATTTTTTCCTGTATGTCGCTCTGCACATTGGACAAATAGAGCCGGTTAAACGTAAACTTTATTTGGAGCTCGCCGTACAGCTCGGTTCTGATCAATCGTCAGCCTATCTTACAAAGGGCAGCGGTCATTTTGAAGCTGGGTATGCAGGTAGTCTGATGTCAGGAAAGGCCAACGATATTATGCAGAGTATCGAGATCCGGATAGATTCCGAGGAAGAAGCTGCTTACCGAGAAGCGCTCGAGTACATTTGTGGTCTTCTGCGGCTGGGCTTTCCCCAGGCGTATCAGTTGAAGTTGAAAAGTACGGGGAAACATTGGCTTCCGGTTCCAAGCCTAGCCAAATCCAAGCTGCATCAGTTTTTTGCAAATGCGCTTCAGTATGAAGCTCTCTTCCCTTTGCTTGCGGAATATGCCGAGCTTGCGATGAAGGAATTTGCCTGGTACGGAGATGTAGAAAGCGGTGTTAAGTCTGTAATGCCCGGAACATATGCCGTTTTTGGCCTTGGATTGTATAGTGATGCTTACTTCCCGCAAGTTCGCCGTTATATGGAGCTGGTCGATAGCGAACATCAGTCCGCGCAGGACGGTTACGCCGAGGCTTTTATAGAGAGTCATGGATTAAATGTCGGGGGAATGCTTACCTTCGTCTCCATCCTTCTGGCTGGCAATGACATGGCTAAACCAGTAAAAGGCATTGCGATAAATACACCGGAACTGGCGGATGCGCTGATTATGGCCCTTGAGGACAAGGCAGATCACCAGCGGGAATTCGTCATATACCGGATTTTCGGTAGTGAAAAGAAATTCGCAGCAGCACTTAAGCAGGCATCA
Source organism: Paenibacillus sp. (assembly GCA_023512345.1). Classification (GTDB taxonomy): domain Bacteria; phylum Bacillota; class Bacilli; order Paenibacillales; family Paenibacillaceae; genus Paenibacillus_AQ. The sequence continues at coordinate 10,666 of JAILZT010000012.1, read as the reverse complement.
TCCCCACTAAAAGAGCGCTTGGAAGCGCTGATGAAATAACAGGAATGCATTTAAAAGGGGAAAAAACGTAAATAAGGATGTCTCCGAAGCATTAGCTTCAAGACATCCTTAAGTAGGATTACATTATAATAGGAGCAACTGAAGGCTGAATGGTCGTTAGAGTTGTAACGGCTGGATTCTGCCTTCTTCGTCATACTGAATCTCCGTAAATTTGATGCTGCGCTTGTGGTCCACACCACCGGACAACGAAGCGTCATGGTAGAATAAATACCATTTGCCGTCAAATTCCACGATGGAATGGTGGGTCGTCCAACCAATGACAGGATTCAGAATCGTACCCTGGAAGACAAAGGGTCCGCAAGGCTTGTCGCTCACCGCGTAGACGATTTTATGTGTCGTGCCCGTGGAGTACGACAAATAATATTTCCCCATATACTTGTGCATCCATGGGCCTTCGAAATATCTTCTGTCTTCATCACCCGCAAGGAGCGGGTTCCCTTCTTCATCTACAATGGAGATTTCTTGCGGGGCTGATTTGAAGGAGAGCATGTCTTCACTCAATTCCGCCACCCGAGGGCCGTAAGCCGGTTCCCCAGGGTTTTTCTCCACCGCATCCGGCTGGAATAAGCCGGTGTGCCATTTTTCCAATTGTCCGCCCCATAAGCCCCCGAAATACATATAGGCTCTTTCATCCTCGTCTACGAATACGGCGGGATCGATGCTGAAGCTCCCTTCGATATAGCTTTCTTGAGCCTGAAAAGGACCGGCGGGAGAAGTTCCCGTAGCCACTCCAATCCGGAAAATGCCCTCCTTGTCCCGGGCCGGAAAAAACAAGTAATACGTCCCCTGCCGGTACGCTGCATCAGGCGCCCACATTTGCTTCGAAGCCCAAGGCACATCCCGGAGATGAAGCGCCTCCCCGTTATCTACACATGGAGACGATGGATTTTCCAAAGAAAACACATGATAATCTTCCATCGCATATTGGTCGCCATTATCGTTCGTAGGTCCATCATGATCGATGTCATGGGATGGGTAAATGTACAGCTTGCCCTCAAATACATGAGCGGAGGGATCGGCTGTATAAAGATGCGTAACTAATGGTTTATTTTGCTCTGCCATGGCAGGTTTCTCCTCCTCATTCGGAATTCTTTGAAGGTTAGCTAGATGGTATTATTCTTTGACGCCTCCAAGCGCTACGCCCGCGATAATATATCTGGATAATAGGAAGTAAACCACAAACAGCGGTAAAGCCGTCAAGGCCAGCCCCATATAGATCGAGCCGAACTCCGTCTTGTAGATATCTCCTCGAAGCAAGCTTACCATAATCGGCATCGTATATTTTTCCTTCTGTGTCAATAGAATCAGCGGCATGAATAGGTTGTTCCAGTTACCTACAAAGGCAAAGATGGCCTGTGTCGCCACTGCCGGCATCATCAGCGGCAAGATAATCCGGTTGAATGTGAAAAATTCACCAGATCCATCTACGCGCGAAGCCTCTACAATCTCTATCGACAAAGTTGCGAGCAGGTACTGGCGCATGAAGAACACTACCGCCGGTGCTGCAATCGCTGGCAGAATCAACGGCCAGAAGCTATTGGTCCAATGCAGCTTATACATGAACTGGTAGAAACCGATAGCACTTGCCTGGGAAGGAACCATCATCACGCACAGAATGAAGGTAAAGAATGGCTTCTGCAGCTTCCAGCTATAGGTCACTAGTCCATAGGCCGCCAAGGACGAGAAGTAGACCGTGCATAGAGTGGCAGAGCTAGAGATAATCAACGAGTTCATGAACCCTTGAAGGGGATCGAAGCTCTTGTCGAGCAGCACACGCAGGTTGCTCATCATATGGGTTGAAGGAAGCAGTGAGAGACCGCTTTGAATTTCCGGTGTAGAGCGCGTAGCGTTTATAAACATGATCCAAAACGGAAGAATGCTGAGCAACGCCAAAGAGATGCAGACGATATAGATAATCGTTTTGCTTATCTTTCGATTAACACTTCCACTTTCCTTAATTTTTTCCATAGGTTGCACCTCCCTGCACGTTTGCTGCTTGGGCAGCTTTTCTATTCTTCTTTTCCGCTTTTTTTAATCTTGCAGCGTCGCGGTCGCGCATCACGTAGAACAGCAATCCAGACAATACCGCCGTGATCAAGAACATGATCATACTTGCGGCTGCAGCACGATTATACATATAGCTGCCCTTGAATGCTTGCCCGTAGATAAACATGGATGTGGTTAGTGTGGAGTCATCCGGTCCGCCTGCCAGGAACAGCTGCGGAATATCGAACATGGTTAAACCCCCGACCATCGATGTAATCAGCGTGAACAGCAATATTGTACGAAGACTCGGCAGTGTGATGCGGAAGAACGTTTGAAATCCGTTGGCACCATCAATCGCTGCAGACTCGAAGAGAGCGGGGTTTATGCCCATAACGCCTGCGATAAGGATGATCATAGTGTTGCCGTACCACATCCAGAACTGGATGAACGCCACAATGCCTCGCGCTGTCGTCTTGTCCTGTAGAAAGAAAATCGGTCCGTCGGTCCATCCCATCATTTGAAAAAAACTGTTTATGGGACCCATCGGATAGGCAAACAATGTACTGAAAAGCACGGCGATTGTACTTGCAGTGATAATGTTAGGCATATAGAGAAGAACCTTGAAAACTCCCTGTCCCTTTATGTTGAGACGCCTGTTTGTGAACCATGCGGTCAGCAAGAGCGCAAGAAGGATCTGAGGAACAAAGTTGACAATCCAGAGCCACCCTGTGTTGATCAAAGACTTCCTAAACGATACGTTCTCAAAGAGAAGTTGTTTGAAGTTTGCGAACGGGTCATCCAGAATATGAATGGGTTTAGGTATTAATCCCTGCATATCGGTGAAACCAATGACTGCGGTGTATAGAATGGGATACAACGAGAAAATCAGAAATGCCAGTACAAACGGAAAGGTAAAGATATAGCCGTATTTCGAATAGTTCACACCTTTGCGGCGCATGCTCTCACCTCATTAGTTGATATGAAGGGGCGGGAATATCACCCGCCCCTTCGATTCCTTCTTATTCGCTTTCGATACCAAGTTGATCTTTAACTTGTTGCTTGAAGGTTTCGATCGCTTTGTCGCGGTCTTTATTGCCTGCAGTGTATTCGCGTACTTGGTCACGCCATATCTTGTTGATCGTTTCGTCGAACTGGGTCAAGTTCTTACCTGAAGCGTTAGCGTTAGCCGGAACGAACACGTCGAACATGTTCTGTCCGCCAAGCAATGGAACTTCGCCGTTAGACTTCGCCATAACAACAGCGGATGCAACGCTGTCCTTTGTGCCTTGCTCGCCTTCCTTCATTGTGCCGTTAGCCCAGTAAGATTGGAGACCTGTTTCAGAGGTATCGAGTGTAACCCACTTAATAAATTCTGCAACGGCCTGTTTCTTAGCATCGTCTTTGGTAACTTCTTGGTGGGCGAGCAACCAGGTGCCTCCCCAGAAGAAGCCTGTCGGCGGCTCAGTAACAGCCCAGTCGCCATTTGTGTCTTTCACTTGACCGTTCATCACGTAGTTGATGAGCCAAGCAGGACCGAAGAATCCGAAAATCGGTTGGGAGCCAGTGCCAGACATATCTGCGTACCATGCTTCCGTCCAGTCCGTAGTATCGTTATGAAAGCCGTTGTCTTTCAGCTTTTTGGAGAGATCAAGGAATTCTTCACGCTTTGGATCGATATGAAGCTTACCATCGACAATCCAACCCTTGTCCGAACTGTTTTCGATTGGGTGCCAAATATCACCGTCACCGGAAACAATGCCGTACCCTTTAGCTTTCAGCTTTGCAGCTGCACCGAAGAATTTTTCCCAGCCTGGTCCAACTTCACCCTTGATGGTAGCCGGATCATCTGTTCCAAATACTTCTTTGGCAATAGAGCGGCGATAGATAAAGGATCCGCCAGTCGCTTGGTAGCCAAGGCCTTTCAATTGACCGTCTTTACTACCGATATCAACCGAGTATTGAGCAATGCCTGCATCCTTAACCAATTGGTCGTCAAGGCCCAGGTCAGCATAGTTGGCAGCATAAGTGGATGCATCGCCTTGGGTATACTTCAGCACGAAAGCTGATTCAGCTGCATAAATATCAGGAGCATCTTTTCCGCCAGCGGCCAGTGCTTGGTCAAGTGCAGGCTGATAAGCGCCATCCGTGGTTGCGATAACCGTGGTTTTGAACTCTACATTCGCGTCAGGATGTGTTTCCATATACTTTTTGGTCATGTTCGGAATTTCGTCCGTGAAACTCCAGAGATTGATAGTCACTTTCTCAGTGCTCTTGGCTGGAGCTTCGGTAGCATTTGCTGCTGGGGCTGTAGTTGGGCTTGATGCGTTAGAATTCGAATTAGAATTGTTACCCCCACATGCTACAAGAGCAGATGACATCACGAGCATTGTAGAAATCCCTACTAAAACACGTTTCATACTTTTCATACTTTGCCTCCCCTTTATATTATTCCTCGGTTTTATGTAACCGCATACATAATTATAGAGCCAATAAACCGCTTACATAAGTAACCGCTCATTGGGAGAAATTCCACTTCTATTGGTTTTTGAAGGGATGGAAGGCATAAAAAAGACACCAAGGATTATACCTTGGTGCTTCAAGTGCCTCATCCAATTTAGCGTTGATTTCTCATAACGTCCAACGTATTTCTGGTGTTCAATACTCTTATTTTGTGACATAATCGTTTCGTCATCTGCATTACTAAGATATTTAGTAAATCCTTTGTTTTTACCTCAAGAGATGCCTTACTGCTTTCAGCAGATCCACCAGAAAGGATGAACCCATTTTGATTGAAGCGATGAACCAAGCAATGCACATGTATGACGACGGATTCTTCAAAATTGATAAAGTCGAGCAAACAGAAAATGACTTTTATATCACCTTATCTTTGTATAAGGATGTATGCGGGATAACCACAGAAAGATATCATCAATGGCTAATTACTTGCAGAGGAGTCCAGGAGAGCAGCTTCAATATGCAGAACACATTTTTTTATCTAGGACTTTTCCAGGATCATCCGGTATTGTTTAAATACCAAAAGCCCCTCTTCATGATTATGGGTCCCGAACACATCTATAAGAACGGAACAATATACGGGAAATTATTCATTGAATTGCAATCGTTGGCGAAAAGTTATGGCACCAAAGACTTAGCTGCTGAGTTCTATCCTGATTTAGAAGCTTTTACCGAAAACCTAATTTATCTTTGCAATGGTCCCCAAGAAATTGTGGACATCTATACACGGGTCTTCGAGTCTGAATCAATCCTATTAACCACCTTTGCGTATGGCCGCACATATAGCGATACCGGTCAGGAACAAATTCTATTGTTCGGTCCATCCCATTACGTTGTAGCAGAGAGCTTTGAAGTATCTGCTTCAAACTAGCATCTATTCTTCGATCTTAAACCATGGGCCAGAAGCTTGAATTACATTCCATAGTTTTTCTGGAAGCTCAAGCTCGCTTACTTTTGAAGTCTTAATGGCTGTCTCAATTTCAGCTTCTTTCCCATTCTGAACCTTTTCTACCCAGTCTGGATTCATGATTAACGCATGTCCAACTGCTGCCAGGGACACACCTTTATCTAATACTGTTGCAACATCATCTGGGGTTACCATAGAACCAGCGGCCAGAAATGTTACTCTGCTATTTACATGTTGGGCAATCAATTCAACATATGTTTTTTCATCTTGACTATCGACTGGCTTTGACGAAAGGACATTAGCTAATGAAGCATGCACGTAATCAACGCCCTCATCAATTAGGCGATCAATCAATACATACGTATCTTTCATTCTAAGGCCGCCTTCTTCTGGTTCGTCAGGAGAAATACGGTATCCCAAAATAAACGGTTTTGTTGCATGTTTTTCGATCACAGTTTTCATTTCCTGAATGACTGCCAACGGGAACCGTAAGCGATTTTCCTGAGACCCTCCCCATTGATCCCCACGTCTGTTGAAGAATGGAGAAAAGAAGTTTTGCATTAAAAATCCATGCGCTCCATGAATTTCAACGCCATCAAAACCGGCTTCAATGGCGCGTCTTGTTGTTTCGCCAAACGCATGAATCACTTCCAGTATTTCATCGTGTGATAGGGCTCTCGGTAAAATCGAAGGAGCAAACATCGTAGCCTCAGTCTCTACCGCGCTAGAACTCACCACATCCCCATTTGGAGTTAAAGCCGGTAATGCTTTGTTCCCTGCATGAAAAATTTGAAGTATCGCAGGAGCTCCACCACTTTTCGCCGCATCCGCTAATTTCCGTAAACTCGGAATAAATGTATCGTCATACGCTGCAAATTCATGCGTAAAACCTATTCCATTGGGTTGAACATGTGTACATCCCGTGATGATCAGGCCTACACCGTTTACTCTTTTTTCATAATATTTCACTTCTTCATCTGAAATCGTGTAATCGTCATTACTGGCCCAAGTAGTCATAGGGGACATAACAACCCGATTTCTAAGGGTGATTCCATTTTTGAGTGTAAAGGATTCTAGTAGTTTGTTATATTTTGCGTTCATTGTTCAACCTCTTTCATAATTTAAGTATGATTTATTATTTGATCTTTAGTCTTTATCTCATAATCGATCATTCGTTTAACTAATGTCAAAAAACTAAATCAGAGGAAGTTGTTTCTAAATCATTCTTTTAAAATATTGCGCTTCCTCTGAAAGTCTAAATTAAGCTTCAATGGACCAAAGATCCTCAATGATTCCTATATTTATAGAAATGGCTTATCAGAACCAAACACAAGATTAGCAGACTTCTTCGCTCGCTCAATCACATTCATAACCTTTTCGCTGTGTTCAAGCATATCTGCGGCCCTCTCCATATCTTGCTCACTGATGATCCGTTCAAACTCAACGAATTCGTCATACATTCGATGAGCATGATCTTTTTGATCCACTCGAATGGACTCTTCGTTCAGACGAACGTACTCGAAAGAGTCACAACTATTCGCTGGGCCTCCCATATGGATATAGCCTTCATTACCTTGAATATTCACTGAACTAGGTGCTTCGCTGTCTTTTGCTCCAATACAGACACATTTAAAATCACCGTAATCAAGCAGCAACATCCCTGACGTATCTATCCCTCGTTCGATGTTCGCCCAATATTCCACGTTCTTGGGGCTTCCAAAAAACCCAACGACCAAGTGAATATTATAAATATTGATGTCCATCAAAGCTCCGCCAGACATCTCCTTATTAAATGCTGCTGGGGTCTCACCAGCTTGAAATGCGTCATACCGGGACGAGTATTGGGAATAATTGCATTCAACTATCTTGATGGCACCTAGCTTAGGTAAATACTCCTTCATCGCCGCGACATTCTTCAAGTATTGGTTCGTAATGGCTTCCAGTAAAATGAGCTTATTCTGCCGGGCCAATTCTTTTAGCTCCATAAATTCATGTTTATTGGATGTGAACGGCTTTTCACAAATGACATGCTTGCCGTTTTGTAAGGCTTCTTTGGCATAGGAATAATGCAGGTGATTTGGCAATGCTATATAGACTGTTTCTACCTCTGTATCCTGAAGCATTGTACTGTAATCTAGATAAATACGGGAAATCCCATATGTGTTCTGCAGATCCAATAGTACTTCCTCGCGGTTAGGCCTGGCGAAAATTGCTGATAGAGAAATTGCAGGGATTTCCTGAATAAAGCTCAATACTTCCGTTACGATCTTTCCTGCTCCGACGATTCCAAGTTTCATTTTAACTTAACGCCTCCATCTATTTTCCAATGATCTACATAACCGATAACGTTCATGTAATATCATAATAATACATAGGTAGATCTTTCCGAAATTATCATTTCCTTTGGGTAAGGCTTTTATCCCAGTATAAGCAGCATTATGAAACGAACGTTCGTTTATCATAAAAAATAGAGAGTGGTGTTATTTATCCAACTATCTGGAATATTACACCCTCTTACAGTCTCATTATCAAGCTTTCACAGCATCCCAGCTCATTTGAATGATTTCGTTGAAGTTTTCCTGTTTTGAACCTGTTTGTCCGCTAAAATATTCTTTTGCATATGCCATGGCTGGGTAAAACATGAACATATGGAGCAGGTTCGTATCGACATTTTTGAAAATATTTTGACTCTTGCCCTTCTCAAATAGGCTAAAAATCGGCTCGAACAATTCAATTCCTTCTTTTTGAGATAACTTATGAAGGAGCGGTGAGTTTGAGAATTGCTCAATAAATAAAAATTCATCTTTATGGGTCAAAACAAAGTTTATATATTGTCTCAATGCATGTTCAAAAGCTGATTGGTACGAGATAGAATCATCGTAATTATAGAACACTTCTAAACTCATCTTCTTTTTGATACTTAAATATAATTTGTTCAGCATATCCTCTTTATTTTCAAAGTAAACGTAAATCGTTGAAGCAGATACTCCGGCTTTTTTAGCGATCTTGGACATCGAAGTTTCCGATAAACCATGTTCAGTTATCAACTGGATCGCTGCATTAAAAATGCTTTCATTTTTATTTTCATCTTTATGTCTCATGCGCCTATAATAAATGATCGTTCGATTAAAGTCAATTGTCTGTTTTATCAATGGACCGAATTCCTCAATGATTCCTCCTCATCTTTTTTTAGATATACTCACCCTATAACTTTAGTCTTCTATTGGCTGATTCCCTAAATGAATTTTGGGATGCCATTGAGGAAGTGAACGAGATTTCGGGAGAAGTGGTTCAAAATAAGTTTGAGCTAGAGGCAGGGAAAAACAAAGAGATTGTTACGTATTAAACATTACTGCGTCTATTTTCTTCTTGCATTAGCCAATGCCTTATTCCCTTACCGGCAAACGGTTCATCTTTATATCTAGGTACAATATGTAAATGAGAATGAAAAACAAACTGACCGCCTACTTCTCCGATGTTCCAACCTAGATTGTAACCATTTGGCTTATATTTTGTGTCTAAGTAATTTTTGGTTATATCAATCAGTTTTTTTGTGTCTATCCATTCTCTTTCTGATAAATCAAATGGGTGTTTCTTTATGTGCTTTCGGTATTATATAACATGACCCTATTAATATATTGTTATCATCAGCGACGCAGACAACTGATTCATACTCAAATAAAACATGCTGAAAATTTGTGTGGTAATTACAGCATTTACAATTAACGTTTGTGTCCATCTTAACCCCCAGAATAAAGTAATCTATCAAGGACATTTCAGCTAACGTAGTTGTATTCACGACGCCTCACCACCTTAAGGCCCAACGGGTCGGGCGCGACCGCTCTTAGGTGGTGCAGGTGTGTCGCCTGAATCCACTCCTCCGAAAATACTCCTGGCGACCAAGGGTCGGCGTAGCCGACCCGCAGCGTGAATGCGGTGTTAAGCAAATGCTCACGACTTCCTTGAGTAGGCCACTCAATGCCCTTCAATATCCAGTTAAATTAGTTGTTATTAATCACTTTTGTCACTATGTTTATAGGAGTTGAAGACCTCTTTGCTACCTCTTCTAATATCATACCACTATCATAGTATCTCTTAATTACCACATTCATCGGTTCGCCTATTTCAATTATGTATTTATCTGGATCATATACTCTAAATACTCTTTGTCCCCATGGTTGTTCAAATATATCTCGAATAAATTTCATCCCATTATCTTTTAATTTTTTGTAGATCTCGTCTATGTATTGTACTTCAAAGTATAATTCAATTTGATGTTCGTCGTTACCGGTTATCTCTGCTTCAGCTTTGTTACATCCAAATATGTTTTGTTGTGCTACGTCCTTCCTCCATATTGAAAAGCCGCCAACATATCCAATATTCACACCATAGTCAACCTCGATTTTTTGTTCTAAAAATTCTTCATAAAACTTCCGTGAAACTGCTATATCATTAACAAATAAGACTGATGAGATAAATTTAATCATATGTTTTCTCTTTTCTTTTATATGATTTTTCGTGAGTTTCGCCTAACGTTAATGTGTTCACGACGTCCCACCACCTTAAGCCCGAAGGGCGACCGCGATACGGTTAGATGGTGCGGATGTGTCCGGCTGAATAAGCTTCCCCGCTGCTGAGATGCCTCTCCGACTCCACTTCTAACTTCGTACCGGACCGAGGGCGAAGCCCGATGCGTGAATATGGTGTTATGTGAAGTATGTCTCTTCTTTGAGACTCAACCGATTGGTTTATTATTATGTTGTTTCTAAAGACATGTATAAATTTAGTAAAGCGAAATTTAAATGATTAAAATGTTTTAATAACTCTTCCCTATTATTTGAGTAATGACTCTGTACATAAAAACGGGAACAAGTATAGAGAAGTAAGCCAACGATCTCTTTATTAACAGTATCTAGGTTTCTAATTTGCATTTGATATAGTTTAAGTTGATTGTGCAGTTGATTTATTCGCTCAAGATTTATCAATGCATTTCCATTTTCAGCTTGATTTCCTCTTAGTTCAAGAACTAATTGATTGCAATTCTCTAATATCTCTTCTTCAATTTCTGATTTGTTTGATTTCATATTTTTTTCCTTTCAATTTGTTTTAGACATACTTCACATAACGTTTTGTATTGACGACGTCCTGGCCCCTTAGAGTCGCTGCTTATAGTTGTGAGGCTTGCCGAACACCTAATCC
>JAILZT010000011.1 GCA_023512345.1 Paenibacillus sp. | reverse complement strand
AACACCAACACATCCGGCACCAACAGAGCAAACAACAACACATAAGTCATCAACAGAGTCAACACCAACACCTACGGCAACAACAGAGGTAACACCAACACCTACGGCAACAACAGAGGTAACACCAACACCAACGGCAACAACAGAGGTAATACCAACACCAACGGCAACAACAGAAGTAATACCAACACCTACGTCAACAACAGAGGTAATACCAACACCAACGACAGAAGTAATTCCAACACCTGAGACAACGCCATCTCCAACGTCAATAACCATTATTGATGAACCGGTTCCTGTGGGTCCGGGTACAGTGGAATTGATTGAAGAACCGGTTCCTCTGGGTCCGGGTACAGTGGAATTGATTGAAGATCCGACTCCTCTTGATCCTGGTACAGTAGAACTAGTTGAAGATGAAGTTCCTCTGGGTCCAGGTATTGAGCAAGTAAATATCGCTACTCCAGATCAAGCAACAGCGGAGGAACAAGTGGTATTGGAAGAGCCAACACCGTTAGCTAGTCTACCGCAAACCGGTGAATCAAGTCCGATCAATTATTATCTAATTGGATTTGCATTAACAGCAATCGGATTTTTCTTCAGATTAAATTGGAAATCTAATAATCATAAAAGGTAAATATTCTATTAGTAGAGAAGTATAGAGTTATAATCTCTGTACTTCTCTTTTTATAGTTGGGAATCAATAAGTTAGCGAAAAGGAGAGTTACTATGACCAAGGATATTTGGATTAACCTTCCAGTCAAAGATCTCAACAAATCAAAGGAGTTTTTCACTTCTTTGGGGTTTCCGTTAAATCCGCGGCACATGAATAGCGATGAAATGGTTAGTTTAGTTATCGGGGATAAAAATATGATAGTGATGCTTTTTCCTGTGGCTACCTTTGAGAAGTATACGAGTATTAAAATTACAGATACACAGCAAGGTGCAGAGGTCTTGTTCTCTATTGGTGCACAGAGTAAAGAAGAAGTAGATGAAATGGTGAGTAAAGTGGAACGAGCTGGAGGTACAATCTTTAGCAAACCTGTGGATGGAGGCTGGCTGTACGGAGCGGGTTTCGCAGATTTAGATGGCCATCGGTGGAACGTGGTGTATATGGATTTTAGCAAAATGCCTACGGAGTGAATAATATGAATGTCAATCATATAGATATACTGAATAGGATGGATTCGTGTGCCTAAATCCTGCCTCCTAACCGGGTTGGATTTTTTTGTTGTTCTGAGGGCCGCATTCTGAAATCCCCAATCTAAAAACTAACGCAATAAAGTCATATATAACTTTTGAGGTGGAGATTAGATGAAGCAACGTCGCTTCTTTATTATTTCGGTGATCTATATGTTTATTGTTTATGGTTGGGTTTTTGTATTTCAGGATGATTTTTTTATGCGAATACTGGGCATTAATCTATTCTCAATACTGGGTGCAGGGGTCAGCTGTGGTATCCTTTTCAGAACCTGTTTACGTTTATCCGGACAAAAAAGGAACTTTTGGTTATTACTATTATTGGGAACCGTATCCTTCATCATTGCTCAAAGTATATGGCTGTATTACCAAACGGCCTATAATCAAGTAGCACCTTATCCTAGTGAAGCGGATTTATTTTGGTTGATACAATATACGCTTTTTCTAGTTGCATTAATATATAAAAGATTCACGACACGTGAAATATCAGGGATTCATTCCCTTTTTAATATCATTATTTTTATGGCTATTGCAACAACCTTTAGTCTGCATTTTTTATTCAATCCTATCTTCCAGTCGAAGGATTATTCTGTACTTGTGCTTATTACTAACGTTGCGTATCCTACGCTAGACTTAGGTTTTCTTTTTGCGACAGTTAGTTTGTATTATAAATCGCATTTCAGCTTACATAAACGGGTTATCTTCCTGATATTAACTGGGTTTGTTATTCAGATTATTGCGGACTCCCTTCACACGTATTTCCTTATAGTGGGTACCTACGTGCAGGCTAGCTTCATTGATCCTCTATGGATCGCACCGCTTTTGCTAATAGGATTAGCAGGTAGTTATGCTGGAGACTACTCTACAGAACCTTGCACTGCACCTGAAGTTAATCCAATGGGTAAAAAAGAAATCGATTTGCTGCCTTATGTAAGTGTATTTATCCTTCTATTTGTTATGTTGTTTGTTCGTGATCAAAGTGTAAATGCGCTAAAAATCGGATTATTCGTGGTTACATTATTAATTATGATGCGCCAAGTATTTATCATCAGAGCTAATCGAAATTTACTAATAGAATTAAAATGCAAAAATGAAGAACTGGTTAAAAGTGAGGAACGGTACCGTCAAGTTGTGGAGATTTCCCCCAATGCCATAAGTGTTGAGATGAACGGTGAAATCGTCTATCTGAATCAGGCGGGTCTAGAAATGCTCGGCGCTACCTCACTCAAGGAAATTGTCGGGAAATCCGTGCTTGAGATTGTCCCTCAAGAATATTATGACACCATGAAATTACGCCATAGGCAAGTGACGACGGGGAATAAAGCTGCCAAACCTTACGAGTTTCAGATTATGCGGTTGGATGGAAAAAGGATGTATGTAGAATCCTCTTTAACCGAGATTCATTACAATGGAGCGCAGGCATTCTTACTAGTGGCACAAGATATCACCCAGCGTAAAAAAAATGAAGAGAGAATTAAATTTTTGGCGTACTACGATGAATTAACCGGCTTACCTAATAGAGCCAAGTTTCACGAACGGTTGCATAAACAAATCAAGTTTGCTGAAAGTAATAATAGTTTACTAGCAGTCCTGTTTTTGGATTTAGACCGATTCAAGTTGATTAATGACACCATGGGACATGGATTTGGGGATCTTTTTCTGAAGGAGGTAGCCAAAAGATTAGACGGGATTACAGAGCTGAAAGGAATGGTTTACCGTCTTGGCGGTGATGAATTTTGCCTAATAGTCAATCAAACCACTCAAGAAAAAGTTAGTGCACTTGCTCAACTCATTATTGATGAGCTATCTTTACCGATTATCCTTAAAAAAGGGGAATACTTCACGTCTCCAAGCATCGGCGTCAGCCTTTATCCGAATGATGGATTTCATCCCGATGAACTAATTCGTCTGGCAGATATCGCAATGTACAAAGCCAAAAAGTATGGGGGTAATAATTGTCAATATTATTCCTCAACTCTGGATGATGAGAACTACAATAAATTGAAATTGGATAAAGAGCTCAGGAAAGCAATAGAAAATAATGAATTTGTTATTTACTATCAACCGAAGGTGAATTTAAGAACCGGGCAAATTATTGGATTGGAGGCTTTGCTGCGCTGGGAGCATCCGAAACGGGGGCTTGTTCCTCCTATGGAATTCATTCCAATTGCTGAAGAAACCGGATTAATTGTACCCATTGGCCGCTGGGTTTTAGAGGAAGCTTGTCTGCAGTTGAAAAAATGGCAAGGGGATAAATTGTCAGAGCTAACTATCGCTGTTAATATTTCCCCGCGGCAATTTAGAGATAAGAATCTCGTACAAAACATATCAGAAATTTTGAATGAAACGGGTCTGGATGCACAGTGTCTTGAAATCGAAGTTACTGAAACGGTTATGCAAAATATTCAAGAAACCTCACTTCTTCTTCAGGAATTGAAGTCATTGGGTGTGCAAATTTCAATCGATGATTTCGGAACGGGCTATTCATCACTCAGTTACCTGAAACATTTGCCTATCGATTATTTAAAGATTGATAAGAGTTTTGTTAACGATATCACGACCTGCTCTAAGGATGAAGCGATCGTTCAGACCATCGTAGACATGGGGCACCATTTGAAAATCAATATTGTGGCTGAGGGTATTGAGAATGAACAGCAGCTCCGATCCCTAGTGAAACTCCGGTGTAATGTGGGTCAAGGTTACTATTTCAGCAAGCCGCTTCCACCTAGCCAAGTTGAACAGTTATTTAATCAAATATTTAAAACCTGACTTTTTTCAGGGGCCAGATAAGAACTTCAAGGTGTCGTGTATAAGTAAGATGTGAGGGGTTCATATCATGAACGAGACCTAGAGACACAGTTGACGTATTGGTTTCAATGTCAAGCTTGGCTTTCTGCAAAGGCCACGGCAGATGATGAATCTCTCCAATATATAGCTGTGCTTTCCGGTCTGCCGCGTACAGGCAATATCGTTCGGTTAACCAGTGAATTTGTGTGCCGGGCATGACCTGAATAATGGAAGAGTCCAGGGGTTGGTATACACCCTTGAAGGCGATTGTCTCTCCATAGGAATCTGTCTTAACGCTAGTAAAATGGATAGCATTATCTACGGAATGAACTTGCATCTTAGCATATCTGTAGGGCAGGTGAGCGAAGGTTCTTGCTCCTGCTACAGCTAGCGGGTTAGAAGCATCTAAATTAAGAAAAAACACTCCGGGTTTACCATTACATACGACGTATGTTCTGATGTTGAGTTCTAGAAAGTGATTGATTCCTGGGATAGCTGGGAAAGCTCTTAATCGGAGCGGGTGTACACGAAATGGAGTAACGCTGATCCAAGGATGTCCTTCCCACTTCTCAAGAGTTAATCCCGGCGGAATATAAGGAAGCAGTTCTGCTTCGTCCACCCGCCAGTGTGCAAACAGCAGATCTTCCCAGACTTGCTTCATGATCCAGGGACCTTTAGGTAAAGGATAGGGTCGATGGGCAGTGTGCGAAAGAATCGTATGATTATACATAGAATATCTTCTCCTGTAATTTCAGTATCAATATCTATTATTACCGGAAATAAGTTTTGTATTTATTTTAAATACATGAGATAATAAAGTTTTGCTATTCTAATTACTGGAGGTAGGTTTGGTGGCGAAGCGTTATCCTTTTGAGTATGATCCTACCAGATCTTTTATAGAGCAAGTAGGCGAGTGGGTTGGTGATGTCTTTTATGAAATTCTTCCTGAGGCAGGCTTTGAAGTCCGGGATGAACAGATTTATATGGCCTATCAGTTGGAACGGGCTTTTGCTGATAAAAAGACGATTTTTGCCGAGGCCGGAGTAGGTACAGGTAAGACTTTGGTCTACTTACTGTACAGTATTTGTTATGCACGTTATACCGGGAAACCGGTTGTTATTGCTTGTGCAGATGAATCATTAATTGAGCAGCTTGTGAAGCCCGAGGGTGATATTGCGAAGCTTGCTCTACACCTGAATATGGAGATTGACGCCAGATTGGCTAAGTCCCCGGATAAGTATTTGTGCTTGAAGAAACTGGATCAGGCGCGTAACCGGGATGATGAGAGCTTGCCGCTTGAGAATTTGTATGACACATTGCCTGACTTTGTGCATTCCTATAAGCCGATGCAGCAGTTCCATGCGTATGGTGACCGTAAAAATTACTCTGATCTGAACGATGAACAATGGAACCAGATTAATTGGGATACCTTTCAGGACTGTTTAACTTGTGATATGCGCCAGCGCTGCGGACAGACGCTGTCACGTGATCATTACCGGAAATCTGGGGACTTGGTTATCTGTTCTCATGATTATTACATGGAGCATGTGTGGACCTATGATGCACGCAAACGGGAAGGACAGATTCCTCTGCTTCCGGAGCATAGCGGGGTTGTGTTTGATGAGGGGCATCTGCTTGAATCGGCGGCCATGAAGGCTTTGGGTTATAAAATGAAGCATGTTGTCTTTGAAGAGTTGCTTACACGTCTTCTACAAAATGAAATCCGTGAAACGCTTGCTGTTCTAATTGATGAAGCGATTATGCAAAGTGAGCTTATGTTTGATCGTATTCGCCGTCAAAGCCGCCGGATTCCGGGGTCGGACCGCATGAGCATTGAACTGAATGATTTATTGATTCGCGATGTACACCGGCTGCGTAATGTAATTGCTACCATTGAGGAAGAATTGGTCTTCGAAAGTGAGCTGTATACACTTGATGAGTATCAATTACGAATTGTGGAAGAACGTCTGGAAATGATGGAGATTGCGCTGAAATTATTTGAAGATTCGGGTGCTTTGATCTGCTGGGCGTCTGAAGACAGTGACGGAATGACTTTGTCTGTCATGCCCCGTAATGTTAAGCAGGTGCTTGAGGAAGGCCTATTCAGTCAAAAAATGCCGATTGTATTCTCTTCTGCTACATTATCCGTAGATAAATCTTTTCATTATTTGCAAGATAGCCTGGGAGTTAAGGACTATCTGTCCTTCTCGGTAGATTCGCCATATGACTATAAGAATCAAATGCAGGTGTATCTACCTGAGCAACTGACGGGAAGTTTTTCTGAAAAAATGGAGATTTCCATGAAGCTGATTGAGCGGACGGATGGAAGAGCCTTACTGCTGTTCCGTACCCGGGAAGAGCTGCACCAATTCAAACAGGAATGTGGACAAAGACCACAACTTAGTAAGTACACCTTCCTCTATGAAGGCGATCAGGAAATCAGCTATTTAATTTCTGCCTTTCAGCGTGATGAACAAAGTGTCTTGTGTGCTGTTACGCTGTGGGAGGGTCTGGATATTCCAGGTCCTTCACTTTCCAATGTGATTATTTGGTCATTGCCTTATCCGCCGCTTGACCCTGTTTTTATGGCGAAGCGGGCAGAAACGTCGTCTCCTTTCGAAGAAGTGGATCTTCCCTACATGCTGTTGCGTCTTAAACAGGGTATGGGGCGTTTAATTCGGACAGGTGAGGACCACGGGATTGTCACTGTCCTTGCGGAAACCGATGGGCAACACCCGGTGAACGAGTATATTTCTTCTGTATTGCCAAAGGGAATTCAGCTTCAAGCGCTTGCTGGACAGAAACTTTAGAATCATAGCGTCTGCATTCCATTACCATAACCACAACGTCTGGGAAACCAGGCGTTTTTTGTTTTATGATGCCACAATGGTACATAATGTGAAGAAGGCACTTATGAAGGAGACGTGAAAATATGATCGTAACTTTGACTATGAATCCAAGTGTTGATGCGAGTACAAGTATTAACCAAGTCGTTCCGGATCACAAAATGAGGTGCCGGGAAGCTTCTTACAAGCCGGGAGGTGGTGGAGTGAATGTTGCACGGGCGGTCCACAGATTAGGAGGAGAATCTCTCGCTTTATTTACTTCTGGGGGGTTACATGGACAACTGCTATCTCAAATGCTTGAAAAAGAAGGCGTCAGCCATCAGTCCATTCCAATTGAAGGACAAACCCGAGAAAATCTGATTGTTCTTGAGGAATCAACGGGTCAGCAATTTAGGTTTGACATGCCAGGTCCACACTTTATTGAGAGTGACTGGGAAAGGTGCTTGGAGCAATTAAATTCACTAACAGTAGAACCTACGTATATCGTCGCAAGTGGCAGCTTGCCTCCGGGATGTCCAAAGGACTTTTATGCACGGGTGGTGACGGTGGCCAAGAAGTGGAACGTGCGTGTAATTGTAGATACATCGGGGGAAGCACTTCAGCTAGCCGCAGATGCCGGTGTGTATTTATTGAAGCCTAATGCGCGTGAGTTGGAGGAATTGGTCGGTAGGGAAATTGCTAATGACGAAGCCATAGAGGCCGCTGCACTCCAACTTATTGATGAGGGTCGAACTGAAGTTGTAATTGTTTCTTTAGGTGGTGAAGGTGCCTTGATGATTACAAAAGAGGGTGCGGAACGGATCCAAGCCCCGGATGTAAACGTTGTAAGTGTCGTAGGTGCTGGAGACAGTCTGGTGGGCGGAATCGTGTATAGCTTGGCACAAGGCCGTTCTTTGCGGCAATCAGTACAGTTTGGTGTGGCAGCCGGAGCTGCTGCAGTGATGAATCCCGAACGAGAATTGTGTAAACGGGAAGATACCGAAAGATTATTTGCAAGTATGACAAAAGGAATAACAGGTGAATAAATGAACGGGAGAAGCTAGCATCTTATTTTATTGGGGTACTAGCTTCTTTTTTATTATTTCCAAGAACTCCGCTACAATCTCATTGAATTCCTTGGGTGTATCTACATTTGCACAGTGTCCGGCCCCGCGTAGCAGCACAAGTTGAGAGGAAGGTTCTAGCTCATGCCATTCCATTGCAACTTCATGTACGAGTTGAAGGTCGTGTTCACCAACAACTATCAATAGCGGGTATGGCATAGGGGAGTCCTTTTTAATGAAAAATGATTTCGTCCCGGACATTGCGAGAAATGATTTTCTCGTAATATATTGGTTTCCCTGAGAGAACCTTTCACGACCTGAATCGGTGTAGCATGAAACGGTAGTTGCATAGCGTTTGAATTTTTTCATGGAAAATAAAATATACAAGAGCCATTTCAAACCTTCTTTGCCTTGCGCTTTTAACACTCGGGCGTTGGCTTTGTGAATAGAATAACCTCCCAAGATTATTACCGAACGTACTTGATTTGGGTATCGATCTGCAAAGGCTTGAGCTACCAGTGAGCCTAACGAGACACCAAGTACATGGCAAGAACTGATGTTGTTAGCTAGTAAGATTTCATGAATGATCTCAGGCATATCCTTTAAAATAACTGTAGATCCCTTGATTTGGCTTCTCCCATGCCCCGGCATATCGATTAAAAGGATCTGGTAATCTTCCTCGAAATATTCCACTTGCTGCGCAAAAATCTGATGATCTGTAAAGGCAGGGTGTAACATCAACAGAGTCTCTTTCTGTTGGTTTCCGGTAATATGGTAAGGAATTTGGTTGTGTTTTAATTCAAGTTTGCTATTCATCACGGAGTGATTCATTAACATTCGGCCTCCATTTCAGTAATCAAGGATATGAACCAGCTCAGCATACTTTGATAATAAAAGAGTCCTAAATCTAATGTTTTAAGCTGATATTTAGCGATCTGCTGAAGATGCTCGGGTACAGTTTTCTCATGCGCCTCTTTAGCGGAACTCTCATATTCATGGACGATAACCTCCAACTGAGTGATGATCGCTTTTACAATGGTAATGCGTTCCGTGGGAGACATATGACCTAAGAAAAATAATTTCGTAGATACCTCCTGATCTAACCGATGGGGAGCGATGCTTGTGAGCATCCAGTCCAAGTAATATTTCTTTCCTGAAGAATTAAGGGAATAGATTTTTTTCCTACGTCCATTTTCAACGACTTCTGTTAATTCCACATGCTCATTGCTTTCCAGTTTTTTGAGAGCAGCTTGAATACTTCCGAGACTGGCACTGAAGAAGGGAGAAACCTTTTGCTGTAATGCATTTCGGATCTCATACTGAGTTAATTGACGAATCATTAAAAAACCTAAGATTACGAATTCCATGAATTGCACATCCTATACGTTGTTGTAACCCCAATGATAACATACCTATTAGGTATATAATAGTTAAAATTTAATATTCCTTGACGGGAATATTCCTGATATGGTATATTCATAGCGTAAAAACACAACAAAGACTACATTTCGACAGAAGAAAAGAAACTAGCCAATCAATATCGGGAGGTACAACATGACCGAAGCTAATGAATTTGTGTACACACGGGTATTAGACGCACCACGAGAGCTTGTGTTCAAAATGTGGTCGGAAGTTGAGCATCTGATAAATTGGTGGGGGCCCGTAGGTTTAGACTTGGGCATTGCTGAGCTGGATTTCCGGCCTGGGGGTATCTTTCATTACAATATGCGTTCACCTCAAGGTGATGAAATGTGGGGGAGATTTATCTACCGTGAAATCGTAGAACCGGAGAAGATCGTGTTCATTACTTCCTTTTCCGATGAAGAGGGGAATATTGTGCGTGCATCATTCAGTCCAGAATTTCCACTTGAAGTACTTAATGTTGTAACCTTCACTGAACATGAGGGTACAACAATTCTTACTCTGCGTGGGGGGCCGATAAATGCAACTGAGGAGGAACGTAACTTCTACAACGGAATGTTCGAGTCCATGGAACAAGGCTTTGGTGGAACCTTTGATCAGCTTGCCGAGTATTTGTCGAAATTATAATCGATATCGTTAAAAATAGCGCGTTGCCATATTTAATCGGCACGCGCTATTTAGTTTTGAATACTATTAATGTTGAATTTAATCCTCCAGCCAGTTCTCGATCAACAGCGCTTTCATAAGCTCCACGTTAGCTTCCCCAAGCTTATTGATAATCTGCTGTTCGAATTGTTTTTTTATAACCATCATATTTTTATTAGCCTCTAGACCCTTTGAGGTAAGGGCGATATGCTTGTCCCGATAATTATTTTCAACATCGACACCCTGTACATAACCACTAGATAACAGACCTTGAATACTTTTATGTGTTCCCTGCCGAGTGAGGTTAAGGATTCTACTGATTTCAGAAATGGATAATCTTTGATGAAACTCGAGTATAGCCAAGATATGGGTTTCGGTTTTGTTCAAATCGTCCGATATCGAGTCGATTACTTTTTTACGCAAAGTTAAATGCTTTTCGCTAAGTAAATCAATCAGATTCATTTCCTGTAGGTAGTTATTCATTCGAACCTCCGGAGTAGCAGGGATGATAACGCGATTTATATAGTTAGTATAGGGATTTTGCGATAATTGTCAACCCGGTTGACGCAAATGTGGAGACGTGTTATTGTAAACCGAGTGGACAATACTGAAGATAAGGGAGTAACAAAATGGGAAACAACAAGAAAGAAGCTTTAATATTTACAACGATTATGTGTGCTTTAATGGTGTTGGGGATGAGTATTTACAATATGATTTTATTGGAAGGATTGTCGAGCTCACTCTTTAAGAATGTTGCCATCGGCTACTTGCCGGCGTTTATAATTGCTCTGATATTAGATGTATTTATTGTGGGTAAGATCGCCAAAGGAATTGCTCATAGACTGGTAAAGGACACGGATCCTATGTATAAAAAAATATTACTGATATCCTCTTTAATGGTAACTGGAATGGTGCTATTCATGTCTTTCTACGGTGCCGTTATCCATGTTGGCTTTACAGCTGATCTGCCCATGGCTTATTTATCTGCAGTAGGCAAAAACTTTATTTGTGCCTTGCCTCTTCAATTATTATTGGTGGGTCCGTTGACAAGATTTATCTTTATAAAAGTCACGCCATCTGTTTCTGCTTAGAACCGAGAGGAAGCACTATCTCCAAATTAGGATTGGCCTATAGACTTGCATGAACCTCAAGAGAGTACACATTGATATACGGACAGAGAAGACCTTATTTGAGCAAAACCGGACGATTAGGAATTTATACGGACACCAGGGACGTTATTGAGCAGTTTTCTTCCCAAAAAAGGATGTTTCTGATAGAATAGCGTCTTCTGAGTCCGCATAATAATTCGTATAACCCTTTAAGACTTAATAGCGGCTTTACAGTCCGTATAGAGGTGTGAAGTGGAAATAGTTGGTTCAGCGGCAATCCATTCCTAAAATCTTTTCTGACAAACAAAAAAGAAACCTCTCTTTGGTATGGAAGTAAGACCATCCATTTCTAAAGAAGAGGTTTTTTGCTCATTGAAAATACTAAAAGCTACATAGCCATTTCTCCATTGTCGTAGCTTAATTGCCATCCAATACCTAGTTTGTCGGTTAACATGCCGTAACATTTGCTCCAGAAGGTTTCTTGAAGCTCCATGCCTACAGATCCGCCTTCTTTTAGCTTGTTAAATATAGATCTAATTTCATCCTCATCTTTGCTAACGACAACAAGGGTGATGTTATTTCCAGCAGTAAAAGCCATACCGGGGAATACATCAGAAAACATGACTCTGCTCCCCTTAATGATTAGCTGAGAGTGCATGACTAAATCCTTTGCTTCTTCGGGAAGAGGGTAATCCGGATTTTGCGGGGATTCACCAAAAGTCATAATGGTTGGTGCTTCGGTTTCGAAAACTTCTGCGTAGAATTCCACGGCTTCACGAGCATTCCCATTAAAATTCAGATAAACATCAAGTGACATATACTACACTCCTCAGTTGTTAAATTTATAAACCACCCTACAATGATTTATATTAAAATTGTAACATTTAACCACACATAATGGGAATCAGACTCTATAACGAAGACTAGTGTGACTCTATTTAACAACAAATATTCAGGGAAGCCTAAGCGGTGAAAATCCTCGCAATCCTCCGGGTACGCTTGATATCGATAATTTCTTCATAATCACTTATGAGTCCGTCAAAAATACTCTCCCAAGAGCGGATTAACGCGAGCCTCCGGCCTTCAATTCCCATCTCGGTCAACTTCTCCCGTCGATTCATCCACATCAAAATCTCGCGAACAATAGCATCCGCACAGCGGGGTTTGACCAAAATACCGGTACGACCGGAGGCGACTAAGTCCGTTACACCTCCTGCATCAGCAGCGATTACGGGCAGCCCCGAGGCCATAGCCTCCAGGACAACATTTCCGAACGTTTCCGTACTGGAAGGAAATACGAATAAATCTGCCGATGCATATAACTGTGCAAGTTCCTCGCCATGTTTGTACCCGGTAAAGGTTACATTGCGTGGAACTTTCGCTCTAAGATCGGATGCAAGTGGACCGTCTCCAACGACTAGCCAATGTACTTGGGAATGCATGGATTCGGGAAGTTTCTGCATAGCAAGTTCGAGGGTTGAGATATCCTTTTCAGGAGCGATTCGACCTACGTACAGCAGTAATAGAGGCGCGGTTATTCCGTAGCGTTCACGTACTTCATTACTGCGTTTCTGAGGTGTATACAACTGACAATCTATGCCTCTGGACCAGAGTCTCAGACGATCAAATCCTTGGTGATGCAGAGTGTCCAACGTTTCATGAGAAGGGGCAAAAGTAGCATCACAGGAGCGATGGAACCAATTCATGTACTTCCAGTACAGCGGGACGATTTTTTTCATCCGGTAATAATCTAGATAACGATCAAAATGAGTGTGGTAGGAAGCAACATGGGGGAGACCCTGCTTGTGAGCATAGCGTAGGCCGCAAAGCCCAATATTAAAAGGGGTAGCCATATGCAGCAAATCAGGTTGGAAAGCGTTCAATTCACTCCGAATCGAAGACATATTAGGTAATGCAAGCCTGCACTCGGGGTACATAAAAAAGGGAATACTGGCAATAGGGCGGATCGGATCGGCGTAGGTTCCTTCCGGGGCTGATTTTGGTGTGAACAGCAGGTGCTCAATACTGCGCTGATTCAAATATTCAGTTAATCGGTAAAGAGTGCGGGCAACACCGTTCGTTTGCGGAAGAAACGTGTCTGTAAATATGGCAAGACGCATGGATATCCCTCCCAAAACTCCTATTTTCCTAATTGTAGCAAAGGAATATTTGTTAGGGATCAAAGGCGTGTTAAGTGGAAAAGCCTCTCAAAAAAACATCTCAGTTGCTTATTTTACATAACGTATATTATCTCAATATTTAACCAATTATTAAGAATGACAGATAAGATGATTTGGATGAAAAACGTGGCTGTAGATGACATTTAACATAGTTTTGGCATGCGCTCAGTCACATCGGCAATCATTTATCTATGATACCTTTATAGCTGTTACTCCCTCGGAGTTTAATAATGATTTACAAATAGTGAAAGAGGTGCTTAATTGAAACTTCCAACAATCCAATTCGGGCATATTAAATCCCAGGTTCCTGTTATTCAAGGTGGAATGGGTGTAGGCATATCCTTAAGCGGACTAGCTGCCGCTGTAGCCAAGGCAGGCGGGATCGGTACCATTTCCGGTACAGGTATCACTACTGATGAACTTAGAATGCATATTCGTAAAACAAGAGAACTCTCCCAAGGGATTGGATATATCGGAGTAAATGTGTTATTCGCAATGAAGGATTTCGCTGATAAAATGAAGGCTGCTTTAGAAGAAAAGGTAGACTTTATTATATCCGGGGCCGGAATTTCTAGAGATATTTATGCTTGGGGCAAAGAATATAACACACCAGTGGTGTCCATTGTTTCATCCGCCAAACTAGCTAGAATCTCTGAAAGACTGGGAGCCTCTGCGGTTGTAGTAGAGGGTTTTGAAGCTGGGGGACATTTAGGGACAGACAGATCTATGTTTGATATCCTTCCTGAAGTAGTAGAAGCCGTTTCCATTCCGGTGATTGCTGCGGGTGGTATTTTAACAGGGGATGATATTGCAAAAGCGCTTCGCATCGGTGCATCCGGTGTTCAAATGGGTACTCGATTTGTGGCGAGCCATGAATGTGATGCTCCGCTGGCCTTCAAACAAAAGTATGTAGATGCTCAGCAAGGCGATACTGTCTTGATCAAGTCTACGGTGGGTCTGGAAGGAAGAGCTATTCGAAATGAATTCACAGATCTGATTAGTGATGATGGCAAAGTGAAAATTGCTAAATGTCATGATTGTCTAAAGGTTTGCTCTTATCGCTTCTGCACCATGGAATCACTTCTAACCTCGCTTAGAGGAGATGTTCAGAACGGGCTGGTATTTGCCGGGTCCAGAGTCCATGAAATTAAAGAGATTTTATCTGTACAGCAGATTATGGACAAATTAATGAATGAATATCAAGGGGCTATGAGCCCAGCTTAAGGATCTTCTCAAATCGTATACAGGGTTTTAGAAAAATAAACATATCGGTTATAATCATTGCGCTTGGGCTCCCAAGCGTTTTTTGTTCTTTTTTTCACAAAGCTATTGAAATAAAGAAGGCTTGTAAATTATAATTAGCCATGCTTTACCGCTCAGTACGCGAAACTTATAAAGAGGAAGGGTTTTTGATTATTTATGCAAAACAAGTCACTAAAAAAGTCTATTACCTTTATTGAAGCTATGGCAATCGTAGTGGGGATGATCATCGGATCGGGGATATTTTTAAAGCCGGGTATCGTCTTAAGCAATGCTGGCACACCTACGATGAGTATTCTTGCCTGGGTGGTTGGCGGTATCATTACGCTTGCTTCGGCATTGTCGGTAGCTGAAATAGCAGCAGCCATTCCTAAATCGGGTGGTTTATATACCTACCTAGGTGAATTATATGGTGGTGTTTACGGGTATTTATTGGGATGGGTACAAGCTGTTATCTCCTACCCGGCTTCTGTTGCTGCATTGGCCATTGCCTTTGCTACGTATTCGAGTTTTTTCCTGCCTATGAATGATTTGCAGCAAAAATTGCTCGCTGTGGGAATCCTGCTCTTTATTTTAACTATGAATGCAATCTCAACAAAATGTGGGGGTGTTATTCAGACAATAGCTACTGTTGGCAAGCTAATTCCGGTAGTGGGGATCGTCGCGATTGGCCTGCTTTCGGATATAGCTCCGGGCTTTAGTGGGATTCATACGCCGGTGTCAGGTGCAGGCTTTGGTGTTGCGATTTTGGGCACACTTTGGGCTTATGATGGCTGGATCGGTGTAACCAATATGGCGGGGGAAATGAAGGATCCTGCTAAAACATTGCCGAAGGTAATTTCCATAGGTGTTGTGTTTGTTATTGTGGTTTATGTCCTTTTTAATATAGCTATCTTTCAGGTACTGCCTTATGATGCGATTATCTCTTCCAAAACTCCGGGTGCAGATGCAGCGGAAGCACTATTCGGCAACGGTGGAGGTGCATTTATTACTGCGGGTATTATTGTTTCAGTCTTGGGTGCGCTCAACGGCTATTTAATGACAGCGGCCCGGGTACCTCAAGCGATGGGTGAGAAGGGGCAAATTCCTTTTTCACAAACGCTGAGTAAAATACATCCCAAATTCCAGACGCCTGCTAATGCCTTGATTTTTCAAAGCGTGTTGGCCATCATCTATATTTTCTCTGGAACGTTCAATACGCTAACGGATTTGCTTGTGTTCGTTTTATGGATTTTCTTCACGATGGGAGTCTTTGGTGTCTTTATTCTCAGAAGGAAAATGCCGGTCGAAAAAGGACGTTACAGAGTGCCGTTATATCCAATCACACCTATCATCGGGGTCGTTGGCGGCCTGTATATTCTTATTAGCACGATCATCAGTGATCCGGTTCGCTCCTTTGTTGGAATTGGTATCACGCTCGTAGGTCTGCCCATTTATTTTTATATGAATAAGAAAAGATTAAATTAGACTAATAAGCAGGCGAAACGGGGAGGAGCTTTTACTAATGAACCCAGCATCGGTTACCCAAGAAGTTAACATCACTTTATCTCATCACCAGCTTCAGATTCGCTCCCGAGATTTCAACGAGGACTTTTGTCAGTGGGGGGATATTAATGTGGCGCAGGGAGTGATTATTCACCCCGGATACATTACACTTGATCCCTTGCAGGAAGATACCTTCGGAGTTTATGTGAAACTTGGCTTAACCGATCAATTTCAGGCAGATGTGCTGGCACAGCGGAGATTGGTGGTGCCCTTTGACGTACTGGAGACTGAAAAGCTGGAGATTCTTTCGGTTCAAAAAAGCTTTCCCATCGAACTCCCCTTGGATAAGAGGAGCTATGCATTGTATTTCGAGATAGGCGAAGAGAGAGAAGTGTATTACAGACTGACGTTTGTTCCTGTGGAAGAAAAAGTGCAGGCCAGGTTCCTGATGAACGACGAGTGGGGCGGGATCGAGGGGCATTTGCTTGCTGAAGGCTCCCAGTGATTTTTATAAGATCCACAATATAATGTATCCTTCCAATTCTGCGAGAACCGGGTGCCGTCCATAAAAGGACTGCGCAGCCGGTTCTTTTTGATGATGATTTACGTTTCTGATACAAAAGTGTGTAAATCCATTAATATCAGTCTTCTATAATCAGGGTAGAAATTTGCTTTGATACATAATATGGAGGCTGATACAGTTGAAAGGAAGTCGCTTGCACCTTTCCATGAAGTGGAAACTAATTTTAAGTTTTTCTGCCGTTACACTCATTTTTCTAGTTGTGGCTCTCTATCAAGGACTTCAGATTAATCAGGTCGAAAGTTCAATGGAGACGCAAAAAACAGAGATGGAAAAAAGAATAACAGTCTCAAAAATCACTCAATTGCTGCAAGAACTGAATGGTGTGGAGAACTCTCTTGCCAGTTCCAGTGATCTGGAGTTCGTCAGCCCATTTAAGGAAAAACAACAAACGTTGATGGACGAGCTGTCCAAGGTACAATTTGAAAAAAACTCCTCTGCCTATGGGGAACTTGAGCTTTTGAAGACTCAGGTAGGTGAATATACGCGTTATGTAGATGAGTTAACCAACACCCTAACAAACGAAGATTTGGACCCGATGGCTATATTGGAACAAATGGATAACTTACATACGAAAGCACAGGTTATGAATCAAGAAATGCTGAAGAGTAATGAGCAGTTATATAGAGCCGCAGCAGATAATGCCCAAGCAGCGCAAGATCATTCCTTTACTTTATTGGATCGGACAACATCGGCAGCGGTTTATGCCGCTGTACTTGTTTTCATCCTTACCTTTATTATCGCCGGGATGCTCATTCGTTCCTTCTTGGGACCTGTAAGTAAATTGCAGGCAGCAGTGCGTAAAATTGCTGAAGGCGACTTACGGCAACAAATCAATTCACCCTATAATGATGAGCTGGGTCAATTAAGCCATCTCTTTGACCATATGGTAGAGCAGGTGCGGGGTATGCTGAAGAAAACTCAATCTGTTGCATCCTCTCTGGCAGCTTATTCTGACTCTTTTCAACAATCCTCATCCATTACAGCTCATACGAATCAGGATATCGTCAGAACCATACAGGAAATTTCTGTGGGTGCAGACCAGCAAGCCGGGCAATCTGAGCAAAGTGCTAATCTGATTCAGGAACTAGAGAGGGAAGTTCAAAATATTACGACATACACTGAAGACATGCTGCTAACAAGTAATAAGGCAAATCTGAATACACAAAAAGGTTCAGCGGCTGTAGCGGCATTGAGGGAAGTATCCGAGCATTCACGTGAATCTGTAGGGAAGGTATATCAGGCCTTGAACAAGCTGTCTGAGCAATCTAAAGATGTTTCGAGAATCACCCATTCCATCATGGAAATCTCATCGCAGACCAACATCTTGTCCTTGAATGCAGCTATTGAAGCTGCTCGGGCAGGGGTTTACGGAAAAGGCTTTTCTGTTATAGCAGATGAAGTAAGACAATTATCGGATCAAACGAAAGAGTCATCCGGTTATATCAATGATATTATCAATGAATGGTTGGTCGGTATGAAGGAGTTACAGCGTTATATGCAGGAAACAAGAAGTAATCTGAATGATCAAGATCATAAAGTAGCCGAGACTCTGTCTTCATTTCATGCGATTGGACAATCCATTGAAGAAATCAGTAAGCAGATTGGACAAATCCATGAAAAGGTTGATTCCGCACAGACCATGAATTCCAAACTTGCTGAGTCTGTTCATTCCGTTGCCACCATTGCAGAAGAGACAGCGGCGGGAGTGCAGGAAGTTAATGCTTCTACTATTCAACAGGATACAGCCATTCGAGATATTGCCCTCCAAGCCATAGAAATTAATGAGATTTCGCAGAAGTTGTTTCAGGAAATCAATGTTTTCAAGATCAATGCGGATGATGTGGATCCGATCGATGGGGGAGAAGTTCACATTGTGGATTTTGTTGAGGACAGAGAGCGTCAGTCTTCTGAAGAGTTAGCCTATAAGTCTGCTTAGAGGATAAGCTTGACGACCATTCCTTATTATGTTATTTTTTTGAGTAATTAAAAGGCAATGCAACCTAAGGGTTCAACCTCGCAAAGACGCGGGGCTGAGCCCTTTTTGTCGTGATTTTATGTAAATTTGAATGGAGGCTGGATATGGATAGAAAAGAGTTATTGCTTACTAGGCTTAATGAAATTGGAGAAGTACTTGCAGTGAAGGGGGACGCATTACTGTTACTAGGCTTAGGTTCTGTTGGGGTGGAAACTGAGCGCCTAGATGAATATTCAGATCTCGATTTCTTTGTCATCGTAGTTCCGGGTTCTAAAGACCGATTTATTAATCAGTTAGACTGGTTGGAGGACACCTACCCTTTAGCTTATTCTTTTAAAAATACTAAGGATGGATATAAGGTCATGTTCGAGGATGGGATATATGGGGAATTTGCAGTTTTTGAGGAGCGGGAGTTGAAAGATATTCCTTATTCAGGCGGAAGGGTGGTTTGGAAAGATTCTAGCTTTGAGATTGATAATAGCGATGAACCAACTATGAACTTTCCAGAACTCAGATCCGCATCCATTGACTATGTAGTTAATGAAGCCATTACAAATGTATATGTGGGTCTTGGCAGATATGCTAGAGGGGAAAAACTATCTGCTGTAAGGTTTATCGAGAGCCATGCAATGAACGGAATAATATCGGTTATGCATTTATTAGAACCAGAAGTGGATAGTTATCCTGATAAGTTCAGCAATGAAAGAAGGGTGGAGACAAGATTTCCTATATTTGCGCAACGAATTGGCGGCATGATGCAGGGGTATGATAAAGTTCCCGAATCAGCACTACAAATGTTAGATTATTTAGAAGAAATATATCCGATCAACCCCAAAATAGCGAATGAAATAAGGGAATTAGCCAACAAACTAATCTAACTTATATAGAAAAACCTAAAAATAAGGGTGTCCCACAGCCAACCATGATCGCTGCGGGTACACCCTTATCCTGTACTCTCCCGAATCCTTAAGTAGTGGGCAACATTTGCGTGGTGCGGAGTTACGGTTTCGCCTTTAATCAGCTTGATTAGATGGCGGGCGGCTGTCATGCCAATTTCTGTCCCGGAGTATTCCACTGAAGTGAGGTTCGGGCGCACAATAGAGGCCATAAAGCTATTATCAAAACCAATTACCGAAATATCCTCTGGCACTCTCAAGCCTTCGTCGAGCAAATAATTCATCGCACCCACGGCCATCCAGTCTGTGGAACAGAATACTGCGGTGGGCTTCGAGTCACTTTCCATGATACTCTGCATAGCTAGTCTTCCATTTTCTACTGAAAACCCACTCTCCGCAACCCACTCTTGCTGCTGGCAGATCTCGAAATCCGCTAGTGCTTGCTGATATCCCTGGTATCGATCACCGCCAACTGAGCTATCTCCCGAGGCGCGAATCATAGCTATCCGACGGTGGCCCTTCTGGATCAGGTACGTAACGGCTTCATAAGAAGCAGTGACATTATCCAAATGAACGGAGGGAATAGAAGGAATCGTAGAATGCTGTCCGGCAAGAACACAGGGTGTACCGAATTTGCTAATCATCTCCGCGTGTTCCTTGTCTAGGATCGAGCCGACAAAAATATTTCCTTGTGTCCTAAGCTCATGAAATAAAGTCAGATAATGCAGTTCACTCTCCACAGTTCCATCCGTTAGACCCACGATGATGTCATAACCGTACAGCTCAGCTATACTGCGAATGCCTATACTGAAATCATCAAGTACGGTATTACTGTTATGCGGAATAATGATACCAATCAGGTGTGTATTTCCTCGAGAGCCTTCATCACTGATAATATCGGAGCGGTATTTGGTTTGTTTGATGGCTTCCATAACTCGTTTACGGACATCTTCATTTACGGGTTTACTGTTGTTAACTACGCGGGATACGGTGGAAATGGATACATCGGCCATTTTAGCTATATCTTTAATGGTTACTTTCAAGATGATCACCAGAACTTTCAATCACGATTTTCTTATGTATTCAGCATATCACGGATAACTCTTAGAATTCAAAAGATAGTTGTTGACTAGGAAAATAAAAGGTCATATAATAGCGCTGCGGGAAAAATATTTCCCACAAAATACACATTTGAGTTTATGAATAGAGTTAATTTTAGGAAAAGAAGGTTCATATGTAAAATAATCATGATAAATAGGAAAATGTTTTCCTGAACTAACTAGAGAAAACAGAGGAGTGGAATACTGTGAACAGAATATGGTGGAAAGAAGCAACCGCTTATCAAATATACCCTCGCAGTTTTATGGACAGCAATGGGGATGGCATTGGTGATCTACAAGGGATCATATCGAAGCTTGATTATCTGAAAGATTTAGGGATAAATGTGATCTGGATTTGCCCTATCTATAAGTCTCCTAATGATGATAACGGGTATGATATTTCGGATTATCAGGACATCATGGAGGAGTTTGGCAATATGGAGGATTTTGATCAGCTGCTGCATGAGGTGCATATGCGGGGGATGAAGCTGATTCTGGATCTTGTTATTAACCACACCTCGGATGAGCATCCATGGTTTATTGAGGCACGCTCAGACAAGGGAAATCCGAAACGGGATTATTATATTTGGAGTGATCATAATAACGGCGAAGAACCGAATAACTGGGAAAGTATTTTCAGCGGTTCAGCATGGGAGTTAGATCCTGCTACAGGCCAGTACTTCATGCATGTATTCTCCAAAAGACAGCCTGATTTGAACTGGGAGAATCCCGAGGTCCGTAAGGAATTATATGGCATGGTCAACTGGTGGCTGGATAAAGGGATTGATGGCTTCCGTGTCGATGCGATCTCGCATATTAAAAAGGTACCCGGTTTCCCGGATATGCCGAATCCACGGAATTTGCCGTTTGTTCCTTCCTTTGATGGTCATATGAATCGTGAGGGAATTCATGAATTTTTACTGGAGTTGAAGGAGGAAACCTTTGATCGTTACAATGTTATGACGGTAGGCGAAGCAAGCGGAGTGCATGTGGATCAGGCAGAGCTGTGGGTTGGTGAAGAGCAGGGTAAGTTCAATATGATTTTTCAATTT
The DNA here is from genome assembly GCA_023512345.1 of Paenibacillus sp. Lineage (GTDB taxonomy): Bacteria > Bacillota > Bacilli > Paenibacillales > Paenibacillaceae > Paenibacillus_AQ. The sequence goes on along the minus strand of JAILZT010000011.1, from coordinate 141,144 downwards.
GAGCATTTAGCATTATGGAATAAAAGCCTCACCGGCGGACTTGACGTTGTCGCATTGAAATCCGCGTTGTCCCGCTGGCAAAAGGGACTTGAAGGCAAGGGCTGGAATGCGCTGTTTATTGAAAATCACGACCAGCCGCGTTCCATTTCCACGTGGGGAGATGATGGCGTCTATTGGAAGGAGTCGGCCAAGTCATTGGCTGCGATGTATTTTTTAATGAAGGGAACTCCATTTATCTATCAGGGGCAAGAAATCGGGATGACGAATGTGAAGTTTGACTCGATGGATGATTATGATGATGTAGCCATGAAGAATATGTATCGGATTGAGAGTGAAGCCGGTAAGAGCCATGAGGAAATCATGCAGGTCATTTGGAAAAATGGACGTGATAACTCCCGAACACCTATGCAGTGGGACGGTTCGGATAACGCTGGCTTCAGCAGTGGTAAACCCTGGATGAAGATCAATCCAAACTATACAGATATCAATGTTGAGCAGGCACAACAAGACCCGGATTCCATTTATCATCATTATAAGAAGCTTATTGCCCTCCGCGCGGAAAATCCGGTTGTGGTCTATGGAACTTATGATCTGCTTCTACCGGATGATGAGAGTATTTACGCCTACACACGGACATTGGACAATGAAAAGCTGCTTGTCATTTCTAATCTAACTTCCAAAGAGGTATTATTTGACCTTCCGGTCAGCCTTGAATATACCTCCAGTGAATTGCTTCTTAATAACTATGGAACCCTTCCAGAGGAACGCATAGACACTATTGCATTAAGACCGTATGAATCCAGAGTGTACCTGTTGGAGTGTGCGGAGAGTGAAAAAGTGATAAGTAATGTTTCAGCACCTGAAGAAAAAGTAGGGATTTTACAATAAAGAAACAACGGCTGGGGAGGGAGAGTATCCTTTACCCGGCCATTTTTTAATTTGTTGATTTAATGAGAGATTAAGTAATCATCTATAGGGTAATGAAATAACGGGTAGGGAAATTTAATTTGCATCAAACATTCTCTTCACAAAGAAATCGATAATATCAGGTATAATATGTATGGTTACAGTGTGATACTATGGAAAAGAATTAAAGGAAAACGAAGCATTTTAGTGTATTTTCATGCATTTTAGAGTTTCGATAAGGAAAATCAAAGTTTTTACACAAAAGATATCAATTTTTGTCGCTTTTTATTGATTTATTGGAGCATATTATGTATAATCAGGCTTGTTGATTTTTTGCAAACGGAAATTAGGGGGTTTTGAATTTTGGGAAAAGCTTTAATTATTGGTGCTGGCGGAGTTTCTAGTGTTGTTGTTCATAAATGTTGCCAGAACCCGGATGTGTTCGAAGAGATTTGTATTGCAAGCAGAACGGTCGCTAAGTGCGACGCTCTGAAAGATAAATTAGATGGAGGCCGTACAAAGATTCAAACGGCTCAGCTTGATGCTGATAATACGGATGAAGTAATCGCACTGATTAAGAGCTTCCAGCCGGATGTTGTAATCAATGTTGCTCTCCCATATCAGGACCTGACTATTATGGATGCTTGCCTGGCAACAGGAGTGCACTATGTGGATACTGCAAACTACGAGCCTCAGGATACAGCTAAATTTGAATATTCCTGGCAGTGGGCTTATAAGGAAAGATTTGAAAAAGCGGGTATTACTGCGCTTCTCGGAAGCGGCTTTGACCCTGGGGTAACCGGTGTGTTCACAGCGTATGCCCAAAAACACTATTTTGACGAAATTCACACGATTGATATTGTAGATGCTAACGCGGGCGACCATGGTTACCCTTTTGCAACCAACTTCAATCCTGAAATAAATATTCGTGAGATCACAGCAAACGGCCGTTATTTTGAAAATGGCGAGTGGATTGAAACTGCTCCTCTTTCCGAGAAAAAAGTGTACGACCTTCCAGAAATCGGCCCGAAGGATATCTATCTTTTGTACCATGAAGAATTGGAGTCTTTGGCTAAAAACATCAAGGGCGTGAAGAAAATCAGATTCTGGATGACATTCTCCCAGAACTATCTGACTCACTTGAAGGTTCTTGAGAATGTTGGCATGACTTCTATCGAACCTATTATATATGAAGGTAAAGAGATCGTTCCTTTGCAATTCTTGAAAGCTATTTTGCCGGATCCAGCATCTCTGGGACCTAGAACTAAAGGTAAAACAAACATCGGCTGTATTATTCAAGGAACCAAAGATGGCAAGCCTAAAACATATTATGTTTACAACGTATGTGTACATGAAGAATGCTACGCAGAAGTGGGCTCACAGGCTATTTCCTATACTACAGGGGTTCCGGCTATGATCGGTGCAATGTTGATTATCAAAGGCATCTGGAAAAAACCAGGCGTATACAACGTTGAAGAATTTAACCCAGATCCATTCATGGAAGAACTGAACAAACAAGGGCTGCCTTGGCAGGAAGATTTCTCGCCAACGCTGCTCGACTAAGGGCTTAGTAATGGATATAGATATCAGCACGTTGCCGTCACCCGCTTATATTGTTGATGAGCGTCTGTTAACCAAGAATCTTGAGACTTTAAATTACGTACAGGAGCGTACGGGTGCCAAAATTTTGTTAGCGCAAAAAGGCTTCTCTATGCACTCCATGTATCCGTTGATCGCTAAATATTTGCATGGTGTTACCTCCAGTTCCTTATTCGAAGCCAGACTGGGCTATGAAAAAATGGGCAAAGAGGTTCATGTATATGCGCCTGCTTATGTGGACTCCGAGTTCGCTGAGCTGCTGGAATACAGTGATCACATTGTATTTAACTCTTTTGACCAATGGAACCGTTTTAAGGATCGGGTACAAAGCGCACCTAAGACAATTAGCTGCGGGATCCGTGTTAATCCGGAATATTCCGAGATTGAGATTCCTTTGTATGATCCTTGCTACAATTACTCCCGTATGGGAGTGACACTGCCGAGCTTCCGTCCAGATGAGCTTGAGGGCATTGATGGATTGCATTTCCATACAATGTGTGAGCAAAACTCAGATACCCTGGAGCGTACGCTTAAGGTAGTGGAGGAGAAATTTGGTCAGTATCTTCACGGCATGAAATGGCTTAATTTTGGCGGGGGTCATCATATCACCCGTCCCGATTATGATCTAGAGACGTTGATTCGTTGCATTACTTACATGCAAGAGAAATACGACGTGCAGATTTATCTGGAACCGGGAGAGGCAATTGCGCTTAATACGGGTTACCTGGTAGCTACTGTTCTAGATACTATGCACAATGGTATGGATATCGCGATCTTGGATACCTCAGCCGAATGCCATATGCCAGACGTATTGGCAATGCCGTACCGTCCGGGCATTATTGGTGCCGGTCAGTCGGGTGAGTACGCTTATACGTACAGACTTGGCGGCATGACCTGCCTGGCGGGAGATGTCATCGGGGATTATTCCTTCAAGGAACCGTTGAAGTACGGAGACAAGTTGGTATTCACTGATATGGGTCACTATACTATGGTGAAAAATCATATGTTCAACGGTGTGAATCTGCCGGCCATCGCTTCGTATAACGAAGAAGAAGGCATCAAGGTTATTCGCCAATTTGTATATGAGGATTTCAGCGGTCGATTGTCTTAAAACCTATAAAACTGAAAGATGCCCCAATTTGGGGCATCTTTTTTGTTAGCTGCTCAGCGTTGCTATGCCGCCGCTCCACTGCCGCTCTATCGCCGCTTCACCCCCGCTCCACTGCCGCTCTACCACCGCTCAACCGCCGCTCCACCGCGGCTCCAAGAACCGAATGTTCCTGGTCTTCTAACTAACCAATGTGTGGCGCCTGCGATTCATCCAGTAAGTCTTATTTAATGGTAATTTATCCCACTAATTCTTCGAATATTCCTTTTTATTGTTACTTAGAGGGAAAAAGTACCTTTAAATTATCAAATAATGAGCATATTATGCCAATTTGCTAAATATAGAGGGAAGAATTCCCTTTAAACGAAATCGACTGGCCTATCTGTTGAAATTAGAGGTAATAAATCCCTTTATAAGAACATTTCCTTCTAATTTTCGATAACCAGAGTAAAACTAGCTTAACCCTCCACAATTCCCCCCTCACCCAGTTTCTTAAAAGTTTCACCCTCACAAGGTGCTCGCCTATGATACAATAGTTTAGTCTGTTTTTTAGGGATTGCCCGCATTCGAGGAGGATATCAGAATCAATGACACACGCACCATTTATTGCCGTAGAGGGTCCTATAGGGGCCGGGAAAACTACGTTGGCTACTATGCTTTCATCAGAATTTCAGGTACCGATTATCAAGGAAATTGTCGAGGAGAATCCTTTTCTGGACAAGTTTTACCGGAACATGGACGATTGGAGCTTTCAGCTTGAGATGTTCTTTCTATGTAACCGGTATAAGCAGCTTGAAGATACCGTTATGCAGTTCATAGATAAGGGTAAGCCCGTTATTTCGGATTATCATATTTATAAGAACCTTATCTTTAGTGAACGAACGCTTAAGGGGACCAAACGAGATAAATACCGCCAAATTTACCATGTTCTAACCGATGACCTGCCGAAGCCTAATGTCATTCTTTATATTCGGGCAGATCTCAATACACTGCTTAAACGGATAGAGAAACGTGGCCGTTCCTTTGAGGATGCTATGGACACCGCTTATTTACAGCAATTGATAGAAGATTACGATGAGGCGATGACCTCTCTGGCCATTCGGGAACCGTCGACCCCAATTATTACGATAGATGGAAATAAGGTTGATTTTGTTGAAAATAAAGACCAGTTCGCAGCAATTGCGTTACAAGTAAAGGAGCACATGCAATGAATAAATATAACATCCCAGACAACGCATTAATTACCGTAGCGGGAACAGTGGGTGTGGGTAAGTCTACTTTGACGAATGCATTAGCCGAACGTCTTAACTTTCAAACTTCACTTGAGCAGGTGGATCATAACCCCTATCTGGAAAAGTTCTATCATGATTTCGAAAGATGGAGTTTTCATCTGCAAATTTACTTCCTGGCTGAACGTTTTAAGGAACAGAAAAAGATGTTTGAGCTGGGCGGTGGCTTCGTGCAAGACCGTTCCATCTATGAGGACACAGGGATTTTTGCTAAAATGCATGCGGATCAAGGCACGATGTCGAAAACTGATTATGAGACTTACACAAGTCTTTATGAAGCCATGGTTATGACGCCGTATTTCCCGCACCCGGATGTGCTGATATATATCGAAGGCAGTCTGCCTTCCATCCTGACCCGTATCAATGAGCGAGGTCGTGAGATGGAGATTCAGACTGATGTCTCGTACTGGGAGCAGATGCATGGCAGATATTCCGTGTGGATTGATCAATTCACTGCCTGCCCGGTTCTCCGCCTAAATATTGATGAGTATGATGTGAATGACGCGGATTCTATGTCTAATATTCTTACAAAGGTTGGAAACGCAATCCGGAAGCCTGTAGTTAACAAAGGTTAATATAAGATTTGCTCGAAGCGGCAGCTAAAGGATAACCTTGGCGTGCCGTTTTTTTGCATGATACAATATGCTACAATACATGAATACGTTAAAGCAGAGAGGACGAGGTGACTGAAGTTGAAGTATGATTTTGATGCCGTCATTGACCGCCGCAATACCCGTTCCTATAAATGGGATCAATCCGAAAAACTGTTCGGTGATAAGGATATTATGCCTTTGTGGGTAGCTGATATGGATTTCGAGAGTCCTCCCGCTGTAAAAGAAGCTATGCTTCGCCGCTTGGAGCAAGGGGTCTATGGTTACAGTGTGAGCAGTGAACCTTACAAGGAAGCAATCACCTCTTGGTTCAAAAGAAGACATGATTGGAGTATTCAGCCTCAATGGATCACCGATTCTCCGGGTATAGTTACGTCGCTTAGTCTGGCGGTGGAGTTATATAGTGAGCCGGGCGGAGAGGTTATTATACAATCGCCGGTCTATTATCCTTTCTATGATGTTATTAATATGAATGGCCGTAAGGTCGCTAAGAATCCGTTGATCCTGCAAAATGGCCGCTACGAGATGGACTATGACCAGTTGGAGGGATTGATGAAGGGTGGAGCTAGGCTTCTACTGCTTTGCAGTCCGCATAATCCGGGTGGACGAGTCTGGGAGCGTGAGGAACTACTCAAGCTTGGAGAACTGTGCCTTGCTTATGGAGTAACTGTTATCTCGGATGAGATTCATTGTGATATGGCACTGCCGGGTCATACCCACTACCCATTTGCTGCTTTGTCGGAGGAACTGGCTAATATTACTGTAACAACCTTGGCTGCGACCAAAACCTTCAATTTACCGGGTCTTCAAACCTCCTTTATAGTAGCGTCCAACCCGGAACTGAAGCGGAAATTTGATATGCGGTTAAAAACATTGAGTCTACATATGGCCCACTACTTCGCCCCGGAAGCGGTTCAAGCCGCCTATAACGAAGGTGAGGAGTGGCTGGATGAGCTAATGGTATACATTTCGGGGAACGCAGAATATGCGATCAGCTATCTGTCACAGCATTTACCGCAGGTTAAGGTTATGCAACCGCAAGCTACTTATCTGTTATGGTTGGATTGCCGCGGACTAAATTTGGATATCGCCGGACTTAAAAACCTTATGTTTAAAGAGGCCAAAGTAGCTTTTAGTGAGGGCTCGGTATTTGGCTCAGAGGGTGAAGGCTACCTGCGTATTAATCTAGCTTGTCCAAGGTCAACTCTACAAGAAGCACTGAAGCGTTTCACACAGGCAGCTAATGAACATCTTATGAAATAGTTAAGTATAAAAGAGTCTCTAATGAGCTCCAATATCATGAACCCGCTATTACCCTAAATAAGGTGATACAGCGGGTTTTGTGATGTTTTGGGGTCTTTTTAGCGCAATAATCGGCTTCTATTAATTTGCAACTAATATCATTTTTGGTAGTATAAATAGTAGACTATCTAAATAAAAAGGAGATTCGTTATGAAACGATTCGGTAAAATACTATTATGTTGCGCTATTTCACTTTGTGGTTTGGCATCTTTACAAGGGAATTCAGCACAAGCAGCAGCTACAACCTCTGGGGTTACCATTTTGCTTGACGGATATCCACTACCCTTTCCGGTAGCGCCTGCGATGATGAAGGGGACGACAATGGTGCCTTTCCGGGCGATAGCAGAAGCTCTAAATATCCCGGTGGTTTGGAATCAAGCGGCTAAGAAGATTACTGCAACTAAGAAAGTAGGCACGGTAGACAAACAGGTGGAGCTTACTATTGGGAGCAAAAGTGCTGTGGTTAACGGTGGAAAAGTAATGCTTACAGTAGCGCCGCAAAACGTTCGCGGAACTACAATGATTCCCTTAAGTTTTTTTAGCGGACAGTTTGGGGCTGCAGTATCATGGAATCAGTTAACAAAGACCGTATCCATTACATCCCCGAAGAAGGATATGTACACATTGGGTTTCTATGCACTATCATCCTTTGACCAGTATTCCTTTGTGCCAGATTTCGATGCAATTGCTTTTGGCTGGAGTAGAATTGATCGCAACGGTGAGTTTACCACCCAAGGGGAAGAATATAAGTGGCCTAAACCTGCCGGTGAGCTTACACCTGAACTCATGATTTCAGATACTACAACTAGCGGAACAACTCCGTACTTAATGGTATATTCTGTGGACGGTAAGCTGGAGCTCACTAAAAATCTTGAGGATCAAACACTTCAGACTCGCACCATTACAGGAATAGTGGACACGGCAGTGCAAAAAGGTTTTCAAGGGATTTTACTGGATCTCGAAGGTCTTGGCCTAAGCGGGGATAAGGCCAAAGTCCGTTCGGATTATAACAGCTTTGTGAAGAACCTATCTGTAAAGGCTAGTCAAGCAGGACTTAAGCTCACTCTTGTCCTTCATCCATTAAATAGCTCTTTTACAGGATATGATTATAAAATACTTGGAAGCCTTGCAGACGATCTGATCATTATGGCTTATGCTTATGGCGACGAGAAAAGTCCTGAGCCGGTGGACAAGGTCGATGAAGCCATTCGCCTTGCTCTTCAGCAGGTTAACAAAGATAAACTGATTCTCGGCATTTCTTTAGCTAGTGAGAACGAGAATTCTGTTAATACCAAAGTAGGTTTAGCCAAACGTTATGATCTTAAAGGGATAGCCATCTGGCGGTTAGGAATTATCGGACAGCCTGCTTGGACTCAAATGAATAGTTCGTTGGAGTTCTAGTGGACAAGTCCTTAAGGGATTCATATTTAATGTACTACAACAAGAAGAGCTGCCGATTGGCAGCTTTTTTGTTGTGTGAAGCGCCCGAATTCCTGCACAAAGTACAACAATTCTGCTCCGGTGGCACCGAAAGCATAGTTTTAAATTAGGCATCCATGACTTGGAACGATTATACTAGGCTATATATGGTAAGTGACCCCGGGTGGTTCGAAACTTCAATCTCATCCTCAGAAGAAAGGCTGGAGAACGAATGAACAAGCAAGTAGAACGCAAAGGTAAGTATCTTATTGAAGAGGTGAACCGCACGAAAGTTCCGTATGGCAGTCTGGCGGTATGGTTTCTCGGGCAGGAGAGTGTGATTATAAAAGGGGATGGCGTAACTGTCTACATAGATCCATATGTATCCCCTAATCCAGACCGGACCTTTCCCGCACCTATCTCACCTGAAGATATAACCAACGCGGATGTTTGCCTGATTACACATGACCATGAAGATCATTTGGATATAAGAACAATTCCTCAACTGATGAACCATAATCCAACAGTTAAAATTATGGCCCCAGCGATGTGTGAGCCTCAGCTTAAAGAACTAGGTGTCAATCCAGAACAATTCCTGAAGGCTGAAGAGGGGCAGTGGATATCCTTTGGTCCGAAGCTTAGAGTGCTGCCGATTGCAGCTGCACATGAGGAACTAGTAAGGGATGAACAAGGAAACCCTCATTACGTAGGGTATATCTTGGAACTAAACGGAGTCAAGCTGTACCACGCAGGAGATACCGTGTTATTTCCCGAGCTGGTAGAAACCTTAAGCAGCCATGCGATCGACCTAGCCATGTTGCCGATTAACGGCCGCGATTACTTCCGCAATGCGCGCAACTTAGTAGGAAATATGAGTTACCGTGAAGCAGCAGAGTTCGCAGCGGTAGCTGGTTTTGAGACGGTCATTCCATTACATTATGATCTATTCGCGGGAAATGCTGAGAATCCGGGTTATTTCGTTGACTACATGTATAAGCATTTTCCAGAGCAGAAATTCCATATTATGGCGAGAGCTGAACGGTTTGTATATGTATCGGCGAAGGCTTTTTTAGAAAAAGAGTGATTGAACGAAATGCTATAAAAGTCACATAAACCTGAAGAAATAACCTTTATAATCACTTAGGTTGAATATAGGGTAGATCTAATACTTTTCAGGAGGACTTTTAGAGCATGAGATATAAATCACTGGAGCTGGACAAACCACTTACTTATGAGCTGGAAGGACTCGAAATAGGGGTAACCTCTAATTGTAACTTCCGCTGCGATTATTGCTGTGCTTACCAAAGAAATGACGGACAGAGCATTAACGCCAAAGAGGTCATCCGTATTCTCGAAGAGCTTCCCCATTTGAAAAGAGTGCGGTTGTCCGGAGGCGAGGTTACCTTAAAATTTCAGGACTGTGTGGAGATCGTTGCCTATTGTTCATCACGGGGCGTTCAAACTCAGCTGAATTCTAACGGCAGTCTGTTAAATGCGGAACGGATTGGAGAGTTGGTAGCAGCGGGGCTGACGACGATCCATATATCTTTTAATTTCACTACGGCAGAAGCCTTTTCTCGTTATTACAATATACACCCGAGTATCTATGAGAAAATAAGAGAGAATATTACCCTGTTCGCTGCAACTAGCGTGGATACTGTACTTGAGACATTGCTTTTCAGTGAAAATCAGGACAACATGCAGGAGATTAGCGACCATGTATATGCTATGGGCGTCAGAACACATGAAATCCAGAATAGCATCATTATGGATCATAGTGGATGGAAGTCAATAGCTGCTCGGGAACAATTGAAGACGGCGGTCAATGATTTGATTGCAGGTAAAAAAGAGGATACCACACTTTACTTCACTTGCATGGATCGTTTTATGGAGGCGCTTGGTTTTGAGGAACAGCCCGGGGTATACTTCCCGCATTGTATAGAAGGTAAAAAACAGCTTCATTTACATGGGAATGGAGATATCTTGATCTCTGAGCTGTGTCATCCGGTAATTATTGGTAATATTTATAATGGAACCTCACTCAAAGATCTTTATAGCAACATGCCCGCACCGCTATCCGAGTTCCTGGACAAACAGCCTTGCCCGGCATTGGACGCACTCTTTCCGCAAGGCGTATAACTGCAGAAACACAACAGTCTTTAACAACAAAACACCCACGAGGTGGAATGCCTCGTGGGTGTCGCTCTATTCTTTTTCCGACTAATTCGTTACCGACTAATCCGTTACCGGCTTTTCAATTCGCCGATTTTTTCCTGAACTTCGCCTTTTAATTTATCCTTTTTTCCTTCTGCTTGAAGTCGGGTGTTGCCTGTGGCGTTCCCGATCTGATCCTTGATTTCACCTTTGGCCTTGGATACGCCGCTTTTGATTTTGTCACTAAGTCCATTGTTGTCATTCATGCTGAACATCTCCTTATAATGGGATATAGGTTATTACCCATATGGGAACTAGGCAAAACTAAGTTGCTTTTTGTGACCAAGCTTCTACGAATTGTACTACTGTGGCACGTTGGGCTTGATCTCCGGTGGAATTTGGTCAGGTTTGATCTCCGGTTGCACATTGGGCACGAACTCAGGTGGAATACTATCAGGTTTAATCTCCGGGGATGGCGTCGGGTTCGGTTTCACTTCCGGTATTACGTTTGGAGTGATTTCAGGTGGATTATTTTTTTCCATGAGTAACACCTCCTAAAAGTTTGTAAGCAATACTTCAGTGGCCAGCTTCATAAGAAAACTCACTACGGAAGCATTCACTTATCCTTTAACCAAAAATAGTGATCTCAATAATTAACTCCCATAGAAAATTCGACTATTTATAAATAATTTAAGGGTGGGATTGCTTTGCGTATAGTCAAACACATAATGTTATGGGTTATTTCATCGGTGTTATTCACCTTGGCATCCTTTGGGTTAGAGCTGATGGAAGGCAACAAAATCAGTGTAAGTGAGTATTACGGTTTTCGAAACATTGGGTTTGTTGTAGTCTTTTTAATGTACCTTCTTTCATCAGTACTATACCCCCTTGTGCTATTTCCTTTATCCTGGGTTGTTCGAAAGATAGCAAATCCTTTTGTAAGCCGTTTAATGATAGTGGTACTGAGTGGTATTGGAGGATACGTTTTCTTCCACATGTCTTACGATGACCGTTTTATACAGGAGTTTCATTTGAATAGTAGGACGGCAATTAATCTTTACGTTATTGCTGGTTTCATATATGTTCTGGTGGATTACTACATTGAACGGCAATTCAATAAAGTTGCTCACAAATAATGTTCAAAGATTATAGAACTCACGAAAAATATAAATCAAAAATACAGCGGCATCCTTGGATAATTATTTTTTGTCCATGGTAACCGCTGTTTCTTTTTGGATTAATATTTCATTTACCCGAAAAATGTAAATTTAGATTTGGGCATTCGACAAAATTCGATATTATTCTTTGTTTTTTTCAAATTTGTATTCATTGCTTCAATGTTTTTCCCGATAATAAATGTAATAAAAGCTTATGTCATCTAGAAGATACACCCCAAAAAAAGTGGAGCTGACAGCGAAAGGATGTAATAAAATGAAAATCAAAACGAAGTTATCGATTATGATGATTGCTGTAACTCTTCTCTCTACAATTGTAATGGGGGCCTTCACGTATAACAAATCTACACACTCCATCATGAATCTTACGGATACTGCTATGAGACAAGTGACTACTAACAAAGCGGAAACTATTGAGTCTATGATCGACAAGGAAAAGAGAAGCATGGAACTTATCGCGGAACAAACGGAGATTGCGGATTTACTTCTTAAAGCCAGTGGTGGAGCCATTGCCAAAGGGGATAAGCTGCAGGCGGAAGTAAACAACACCCTTACAAGGTTGGCAAAATCCGCTGGAAATGTCGAACATTACTTTGTTGTGGATATGAAAGGAAATGATGTCGCGGACAGTGATACGAAGCTGCTGGGAGCTAACTTCATAGACAGGAATTATACCAAAAATGTGTTAGCCCTAAAAGCTCCTGTAATTAGTGAAACCTTGAAGTCCAAGTCTACAGGAGCTTACATAGTAGCTTTCGTCCAGCCGGTCATGAGGGACGGTAATATGGTGGGATTTGTAGCCTCGGCGGTCATTACCGATAGTATCATCAAGTATTTGGCGGATGCCAAAGTAGCTAATGCTGATTCTTCCTATGCCTATCTGGTAGATGAGACAGGTGTGATGTTATTCCATCCCGATAAAGAGAAGATCGGAAAGCCCGTAGAGAACGAACAAATTAAGGGCGTTGTTGAGAAAATTAAAAGCGGAGAAAAACCTGAGGATGCCTTAGTACAATACAACTTTAAAGGTGCAGATAAAAAGGCTGCCTATACGGTTTTGCCGGATACCAAATGGACCTTGGTTCTTACCGGCGATGTGACAGAGATCATGAAGCCTGTTCATGAAATGACCACGTTTATTATTCTATTAGGTCTTGCAAGTCTTGTACTGACGTTAATTATTGGCCTTATAGCGGCGATCCGGATTTCGTCCCCGATCGTTAAATTGACAGAGTTGATTAATAAGACTGCAGAACTGGATCTTAAATATGATAATCAATACGAGTATCTGGTAAAGAACAAAGATGAGACAGGCATTATTGCCAAGGCAATGTTCCGTACCCGGGCGGTACTCAGGGAGACAGCTGGGAGCCTCATCACGATTTCCGGAAAAGTTCTGGACAATGCAGAAATGCTAGAAAAATTATCTGTTGATGTAAGGGAAAACGCGCATGACAATGCTGCAACCACTGAGCAATTATCGGCAGGAATGGAGCAGACAGCAGCTTCTACTGAAGAGATGACTGCGGCGATCCATGAGATTGAATTCAATGTAGTTACGATATCCGGTAAAGTAAAAGAAGGTGCGGAGGTTTCAGACCAAATCACTGAACGGGCATTATCCTTACGCCAGGATGCGTTAGAATCATCGAATAATGCAAAGGCGATATATGAATCTGTACGGGTCAAGATGGAGCACGCTATTGAACAGTCCAATTCGATCTCCGAGATTAATGTTCTAGCTGATACGATTCTCTCTATAACTAGTCAGACTAATTTGCTGGCTCTGAACGCCGCTATCGAAGCGGCAAGAGCAGGTGAAGCTGGGCGTGGGTTTGCGGTAGTTGCTGGAGAGATCAGAAAGCTGGCTGAGAAATCATCTACGACCGCAGCTGGAATTCAAGGGGTTGTAAAGAGTGTATATGATTCAGTTGAACAGATGAAGGAGAATTCGGAAGCTATTCTTGTCTTTGTAGATCAAAATGTACTAGGCGACTACAAGAGGTTGGAAGAAGTCAGCCAGCAGTATAATAATGATGCCTCTACAATTAATGAATTAATGATTGAATTCGAGAATGCCTCCGACCATTTGAGCACGACAGTATCAAGTATTGCTATTGCGGTGAATGAAGTGTCCGCTACAGTTAATGAGGGAGCAATAGGAATAACCGATATTGCCGAAAAAACCTCCGACATTGTAGAGAAAACATTCATGGAGGCAAAAATGGCGGATGAAAACTCACAAAGCGCCCGAGAACTGCAAACATTGGTTGAAAAGTTTAAAATATAAAGGTCAAAATGACCAGTCCTTTGGCGAATTAGAGGGATAAATGCCCGCTAATGCCAACCAAAACGCCTGAATTTTGAGATTAAAGGGAAAATATCCCTCTAATATTAGCCATACCGCCCCAAAGAGGGTTATCCTTAAAAATTAGCGGGCGAAATTCCCTCTAATTGCCCAAACCGGATGCCAGGCGCAGAAATAAAGGGAGAAAATCCCTCTATTGGGTGTAACGGCTTTCTGTCCTTCCCGTCACCTGTCAGGAACTGATTTTGGTGTTGAGCCCCAAATGCTAATTGCCCCCCCTCTAATATATGACTTGGCCCTGCCGGATGGCAGGGTCACTTTTTTTATGCAAAGGGCTAGACTCTAGCTTCTTGTCTCATTTTTGAGCTTTTAGTGCATACTAATTGGCAAAAGAGATTGGGAGTGTATATATTTGTTCGAAATTACGCTGCTGGAGAAAAATGATCCGATCAAGCGGCTTCAAATCAACTATTTGCAACAGTTGCTTAGTGATCCATGGAACAATGCGCCCAAGGTTAAAGATCGGTTGGAGCAGATTCAGTTAACCCCTCTTACGGCTGATCATTTAAAAATACAGTTCGTGGCAGCACAGTTGAAAATTCCTTCGGAGAGAATGAATAGGCTGAAAAGCAATGATATACTGCAACATACGTATCAGAGGCTGTGCTGGGAGACTTCCGAATATAAAAAAGGGATTTATCCCATGTATCATGCGGCTAATCCTTTTATGACTCACTTCCTCATTATTGATAAGAAGGGAAGAAAGCTGGGGGAAAAGACGGAACAATTCATTAAGGAACTGCAAGAAAATTTGGTTAGCGAACTGAAGCAGGAAAGTATTATTGGGATTGGAGCGGCGGAAAAAGGACTTAAATATTTGAAGAACGGCTATGTCACATCTATGCTGTCATGGAGCCAAAATGCGGTTTCACCGGGCCCTAATGTTTATGGAAGCAGTGAAATGGAGCTTGAGCTGCCCTTAGCTTTTCCGGCGGAGATGGAACGTAAGCTAATTCAAATTATAGAAAATTCAGATAGGATCGGCCTGCGTATTCAACTGGAAGCTCTCTTTGTTAGCGAAAAGGAGAAGCGAACGACAATTCTCACCTATAACCTACTGGCACTCCGAATGCTCCTGCTGCTGAGTTCCATTGCTCGAAAATTTGAGTGCCGAGGTTCGTCGCTGCAGAAATATTTATGGAACTGTCAAATGACTCTCTCGAAGTATACTACGCGTGAGGAATTGCTGGATATGTTGGAGGAGTTAGCGCAACTCGTTATGGAACTGGTTGGAAGGACGCGTTTTTCCGCAATTCAACATATAGAAGCTGTTAGGAAGTACGTGGAGGAGCACTTCTGTCACGAGCTGACCGTTCCTTATTTGGCGGAATTGTTTCATATGAATGAGCCCTGTTTAACAGAACTATTCAAGGAACACATAGGGATATCATTAAGTAATTATGTGCTGAGACTGAGAATTTCCAAAGCTGAACAGCTTTTGCAGGAACATGAATTGAAGTTGAGTGATATTGCCAAGCTAGTGGGTTATTCCGATGTTGAGCATTTCACTTACTGCTTCAAGAAATTCTGTGGTGAGCGCCCTAAGGAGTACCGTGCGAGATATTTACAAAGAAAGCTGATCCAAAGATCGAATTGATCTGGGTCAGCTTTTTTATTTTGCATAGATCTAAAAATATGTCCACTTTACCTAGACTGACGACATTTTTTCGGCTCACTGAATGACTTACCATAAAGCTATCAAAGAGTTCATCTTTGAATCATGGATAAAGGGGAGCAAACAGATGAAACAATCTATGCAAAAGGCAACAGCAATCATCCTGATGGTTATCCTGGTTGCATTAGCTGCAACCGCTTGCGCCGGAAATAACAGCAACGGTAAAGCTAACAGTAACAGCGGTAAAAACAACAGTTCCACAAATGAAGCAAAAGCTGACAACAGCACCAGTGGTAAGAAGACAGAGTTATTGTTCTGGTCACCCTTCTCTGGCTCTGACGGTCCTTTTATGAAAAAAATAGTCGACAAGTACAACAGCTCTCAAGACAAGTACAAAATTAACTTTGTGATTCAGCCCAATGGTGAATATTATAAGCAACTGGACGTAGCGCTAAGCACAGGGAAAGAACGTCCTGACCTGATGATCATGCACGTAGATCAGGTGCCAACTTATCAGAGCAAGGATCAATTGCAGACTGTGGATGATATGGCAGCTACAGCGGGCATTAACCCAGCAGATTTTGCAGAAGCCCCTATTAAATATGCAACGATAGATAGCAAGCTATATTCGATTCCACTTGATATTCACCCTGCGGTTATGTACTACAACAAGGACTTATTCGAGAAAGCGGGAATCGCAGGTCCCCCAACGAATCGTGCAGAGTTTGATGCAGCCGTAGAAAAGCTAACGGATAAGGAAAAAGGTGTATACGGGTATGTAGTACCGACACTGTGGCCGCAGCAGTTTATCTTCCCGTCGCTGGTTTGGCAGAACGGTGGAGAGTTATGGAATGGTTCAGACGTTGCTTATAATTCCCCTGAAGCTGTAGAAATGGTTCAATGGCTGCGCGGTATGGTTGAAAAAGGGGTTTCTCCTGCCAATGTACAACAGGATGGTGAAAATACATTGTTCCTGCAAGGGAAAAACGCCATTCAGTTTAACGGCCCTTGGATGAAATCACAATTTGATGAAGCAGGCTTAAACTATGGCGTAGCGGTTATGCCGCAAATTGGTAAAGCTAAACAAGCTATTTACGCAGGTTCCCATGGATTTGTGGTACCGAAGGCAGTTACAGATCCTAATGCGCTCTCTGGAATCGGTGATTTCCTGAAATACGTTTCCGGTAATTCACTGGATTGGGCGGAATCCGGTCAAGCGGTAGCTTCTAATAAAGTAATGGAGAGTCCTGAATTTAAGGCATTAGAGTTTCAAAGCACCGTATCCCAAAGCTTCACTTCCGTACAATTTGCTCCGAACGTGCTGAACTGGGGTACCATTGTTGAGCCGGTGTGGGCAGAGTTGAGTAACGCAATCCTGGGTAAGAAAGATCCTCAGAAAGCTATGGATGATGCAGTAGCTAAATCTCGTCAGGCCATGAAATAAGATAGCCCTTATTGGGTGGACTTCTTAAAGAGGGGCGGGAAGCGTTACATCGCTTCCCCGCCCTTTCTTTCCATCTATGGGGTGAAGAAGAATGGAGGCGCTTGTTATGAGAACGACACGAATTTCCCGACTGACCTCATTTTTGTTTATTCTGCCTTATTTGGCAGCTTTCTGTATGTTTCTGCTCTTTCCAATTATTTATGGCGTTGTAATAAGTCTTCAGGATTTTGAGCTTTTATCCAAAGAGCATCCATTTGTAGGACTGCGCAATTATACATCTATCTTTACGCCGGGTACCTATGAGAACAGCATCTTTTTCGGGGGACTGTGGACGACTATACAATTTGTGATATTCTCCGTGCCTTTGCTAATTTTTGTAGGACTGGCGATGGCTATGTTGGTCAATGCATTGCCTGGCAGAGTACGCAATTGGTTTCGGACCTTTTATTTTCTGCCTTACGCCTTGTCAGCATCGGTCATGGCAGTCATCTGGCTGATGATGTTCGATACCAATGCCGGGTTTTTGAACAGTCTGTTATTTAAGATTGGAATTTCAAGTATTCCTTGGCTAACGGCTACCCCATGGGTATGGATCGCGCTGGTAATGACCACTCTTTGGTGGACTATAGGGTTTAATATGATTATTTTTGTGAATGCACTGAACGAAGTTCCAGAGGATTATTACGAGGCCGCTTCTATAGACGGCGCGAATGTCTGGAGTAAGTTTGTATTCATTACGCTGCCATCCATCCGGCCGGTTATGCTGTTTGTGATGATCACCTCTACAATTGCTTCCTTTAATATTTATGCTCAGCCATTTCTATTGACACGCGGCGGTCCTGGCGACACGACCCGGGTACTGTTGATGAATGTACTGGATCAGGCTTTTGTGAGAAAAGATGTGGGATCTGCCTCTGCAATGGCTATTCTTATGGCGCTGTTCATTATGGTTATCTCTGTTGTACAATTCCGGCTCACGCATCGAAAGGAGAAGGTGTAAATGGTAAAAACCAAAAAAGCAGGCCTCCTTCTTTTGGCTGTGCTTATCGCCCTGATTATTCTTTTGCCATTAGTGTGGATGATCTCTACGGCTTTCAAAAATGACTTTGAGGCCCTTTCCGGGCGGATGAATTTCTTTCCTAAGAAACCCACAGTGGACAATTTTGTTCAAGGACTGAGTGGAGAGCTGATGAACACCCCAGTATTGCGATGGATTGTGAACTCACTGGTGGTGGGTACAGTCGGTACGGGTATTGTACTCTTTATAGACTCCATGGCTGCATTTGCATTAGCACGTCTTACTGATCTGCCGCTGCGTCGGACGTTACTGTCTATGTTCATTGCTTCACTGATGATTCCAAGTGTGTTGACTTTCTTGCCGATGTATATGGAATTTAATTCATTGGGATTAATTAATACTTATCAGGCACTTATTCTTCCTGCAACGGCAGGAGCCTTTGGAGTATTTTTGCTCTATCAGTTCTTTATCTCTTTTCCAAAAGAAATTGAGGAAGCAGCACGAATTGATGGTGTTAACAAATGGAGTTTATATGCGAAAATTTTGATGCCTTCAGCTATTTCCATTATGGCGACACTTGGGATTTTCACCTTCATGGGGATTTACAATGACTTTGTGTGGCCCTTGTATGCAACAACCTCTCCGGAAATGCGGACCATTACCGCAGGGATTGCCATGATGGCTACTGGAAGCTACACACAAAGCTACGGTAAGCTGATGGCTATGACGACGATAGCGACTCTTCCAGTAGTGATCATCTTTATTTTAGGCCAGAAATCCTTTGTTAAAGCCATTACAAGTTCCGGTGTAAAGTGAGGGGAGTTGCTCCTAACAAGTATCCGCGGAGGGCAGGGCCATGAGAAGCGAAATGAAAAAGAAATACAAGTTGTCTCTTGTCATGATTCTAATTTTACTTATAGCAGGAGGAGGCATATATTTGTTGCAGCATTCGATGGAAAGTAAGACCAATGGGACTTATAAAGGTCACGGAGGTACTTTTAAAAATACCCTGGCAGAGATCGACACTCCCGATCCCAGTGTGATTTACAAGAACGGCTATTATTACATGACGTTCACTCATGGTGGAACAGATATTATGGTGATGAAGTCCAGAACGCTGGATTTCCGTCAAGCTGAACGTAAGGTGGTTTGGTACCCACCAGCGGATACCAGCTACTCAGCAGAGATTTGGGCACCTGAAATCCAGTTCCTGCGGGGGAAATGGTATATCTATTTCGCAGCTGATAACGGCAATAATGAGAACCACCGGATGTATGCTCTGGAGAGTGACAGCGATGATCCGATGGGCAGCTTCTCTTTTAAAGGACAGATCAAGGATGACAGCAATAAATGGGCGATTGATGGACTTGTAATGGAATACAAGGAAAAGCTCTATTTCGTGTGGTCCGGCTGGGAAGGAGAAGTTAACGCAGCACAGAATACTTACATTGCACCGATGAGCGACCCTTTGACCATTAGCGGACCGAGGGTATTACTGAGTGAACCTCTTTTGGATTGGGAGAAGGCCGGTGGACCTCCATACATTAATGAAGGTCATTCGATACTCCATAAGGAGAACCGTACTTATATTGTATATTCAGGTGCAGGAAGCTGGACACCCTACTATGCTCTCGGTATGCTTGCATTGAAGCCGGATGCGGACCCGCTCGACCCGGGAGGATGGATTAAATCGGAGCAACCTTTGCTAAGTATGGATGAGGAGGCTGGGGTATACGGTCCTGGTCACAACTCCTTCGTAACCTCTCCAGATGGAAGTGAGCAATGGATTGTGTATCATGCGACATCTGGAGCAGCTGACGGCTGGAATAATCGTAAAGCCCGGGCACAGCCTGTTAGCTGGAATGAAGAAGGGCTGCCTGTTTTCGGGAAAGCATTGGCGCTTAGTACACCTATTGAAGTGCCATCAGGGACGGGAGTCTTCCATGCGGAGAATGCAGTTCGGACAGGAGAACAATTAGTGTTCTCTTCACTTCCATCAACCTTTGAAACCACAGTACCCGTACTTATTCATTACTCCAATACAAGCGGGGAGCAGAGTTCCGTTACAGTAAAAGCAAATGATACCCCTGAGGTGAATTTGGATTTATCTCCTACAGAAGGTGAACAGACAGGGTACACCTATTTACCTGCTGTGCCCTTCGCTGAAGGTATGAACGAGCTAACCTTTGGTCTATCTGGGGGGAAGGGCGAGATCATTGCCATAGAGATCCCTCGCTTTGAAGCAGAAACGGCTGCTGCTGAAGGGAACTGTGAAGTAGAAGAGAATCCATACGCATCAGGGGGAGCTATCGTCAGCCTTTACGATAAGGAAAGCTCCCTTCGGTTCACGAATATTCATGTTCCACACAGCGGAGTCTACACGATCTCGACAGCGATCATGAATTCTACGCAGGGGAAAGCTAGTCTTGCTATTTCGGTAAACGGAGGTAAGCAAGCTGTGTATCCAATAGAGCAGCAAGAGCGGAATCAAATTTCTGTTGTAACTATGAAGCTAAAATTGCAGGCCGGAGCCAATGAAATTTCTATCTTTGACAGACAAGGCAGCTTCAGTATAGATTATATGGATGTGTGGCAGGAGAATTTTTAAAACTAAAGAAGAGGGAACGGAGTGACGGAGAGGAATTTTGGAACTGTAGGAGCGATAGCGACCGCCTTTGTCTACGGATTTCTACCGCGAGGAGCGGTATCAATCAAAGAAATCTGTAGACAACAGCGGCCGGAAGTCCAAACATTCATCGCAGTGCGACTAATCCTATTCTAATAATTTTAGTAAGATGGGAGGCTTATTTCAAATGAGAGATTCCAGACTCTCTGCAGAAAAGAATTGGCGCAGACCGACTTTTCTTTCAATATGTATACTTTCGGTCGTGATTGTCCTGAGTGGATGCACAGCGCATTCTACTAAGGAGCCCAAGCCGGCAGCCTCCCAGTCGGTGACACTGGAATACTGGACTCCCTTTAGTGGGGGAGATAATGTGTTCATGACACAGCTTGTGGAACAGTTCAATCAGGAGCATAAGGACATTAAGATTGATCAGATTAATTCTCGGTTGGATGATTATTATACAAGGCTGCGAACTGCTATTTTAGCAGGAAATGCACCGGATCTGGCGATTATTCACTCCACCAATCTGCCTCAATTCGTGCAAAACGGATATATCGAAGAGCTGGATGCGTCGGCGGCCCAGTCTGGATTGGATTGGAGTATGTTCAATTCCAACATCATAGAGTCTACTTTATATGGGGGAAAACATTATGCGATTCCGCTGGACACTCATGCTCTTGTGCTCTATTACAATAAGAAGTACTTACGGGAAGCGGGATTGCTGGATGCTAATGATAAACCGATCATTGAACCCGGCGAAGAAGGCTTCACCCGATTCTTGGAGCGTGTTAAGAAAGCGATTCCACCTGTAGTTGCACCCCTAGCAATGCCCAGCACACGAATAGATTCGGTATGGCTGTGGTGGAGCTTATACAATCAAATGGATGGGGGAGGAGCCTTTTACAATCCGGAAGGTTCGGAGGCTACCTTCGATAATTCCAACTCCCTGAAGGCGCTGGAATTTGTAGACAGTTTGTACAAGAAAGAGCTTATTCCACCTAATATTAATGATGCCTTCAAGATGTTTTATGAGGGTCAGGCTGCGGTTTTGATCACTGGTGTGTGGGGGACGGGCGCTTTTGAAAAAGATAAAGATCTTGAATTGGGTGTCGTTCCGGTCCCAGTCATATATGATCATCCAGCGGTTTGGGGTGATTCGCATACGCTCGCAATTCCAGCCAAAGGTGAGATGAATGAGGAGAAACGGAAGGCAGCGGTTACCTTTGCCAAATGGACGGTGGAGCATGGGTATTTGTGGGCGAGGGCCGGTCATGTTCCAAGCTCCAAAAAAGTAGTGGAGAGTAAGGAGTTCACAGATTTGAAATTCCGCAGCGATTATGCCACAACCGCCAACTATGTCGTGTACTGGCCAAGAAATGTGAAGCAGTGGACGATTAATGAAGAAATTATCCGCCAGTTTGAGAAGATGATCTATAAACAGCAGACACCTGAGCAGGCATTGCATCATGCGGTAGAGCGGATTAATCAGCAGCTGAAGAAATAAAGTTAAAGTGTCCAAGGGAAAAAGGGGAGAAGACGGTTGAAGGTATTCGGGAGTTGGTTTCGGAATCTGGCACTAGCGCGTAAGCTTATTCTGATTAATGTCGTCTTCATTATGCTTCCGCTGGGGCTGATGGGCTATTTTGCTTATGTCCGCTTCGCCGAAACTACCGAAAGCAAGGTCGGGGATTACCAGCTTCAGACCTTGAAGCAACTTACGTTGAATATCGATACCTACATGAATGAGCTGAACCGATTAACAGTGATGCCCTATCAATATCCTAAGGTTACGAATTATCTCGAAACCAAAAGGACCCCGGGACAGCCCTTAACACTGGATGAAATCAGTGAACTGAACAATTTTGTAACACAGGTCTTTCTTAACGGCAGAGTCGATATACTGGGCGTTTCTTTATATGGAGCGGGTGGTGCATCCTATGTCGTCCTTCCCGAGAGCCAGTATGTGACAACCTATAAGCTGGACGAAAACCTAGAGTGGCTTAATAAGTTTCAGGGGCATTATGGGCAGCCCATCTTTGTTGCCACCCATGATGTAAGCTCAACGGGCGGGAATGTGTATAAAGCCTTCTCGATCGCAAGAGAGTTGCGGAGCTTCGACAGCGGAGAAACCCTCGGATACATTGTCATTGATGTGGATACTAAGTTCATAAGCGAGATCCTGTCCCGAGTAAAGCTTGATGCCAAGGAGTCTCTATATATTGCAGACGATACTGGTAAACTGGTCATACGCAAAGATAACAGTGAGGAGAAAGTAGATCCGTCGCTCTATTTGGGCAAAACGGGAGAAGGCGTAAACCATGTCCAGGCCACGGGTAAAGGCCTGTTGGTCTCGCACGTAACCTCTGAAGTGACCGGATGGATTACAGTAGGTGTCGTCCCCATAGCAAGCCTTATGAAAGACACTGATATATTGCGCAAATATATTATCCTGATTGGCGTAACCTGCGTGGGACTGGCTCTGCTGCTGTATGTGTTCATAGCTTACAGAATCACACAACCACTGCGTAAGCTTAGCCGCCTGATGCGGAATGTCGAGCGTGGAGATATCCGAATTCATTTTCCGGTAACGGGTACTGACGAGGTTGGGGTACTGGGTCATTCTTTTAACGGGATGGTAGCCAAATTAAGTGAGCTTGGATATTTATTGTATGAGACTGAAATTCGGGAAAAAGACGCGCAAATTGCTGCTCTCCAGAGTAAAATTAATCCGCACTTTTTATATAACACCTTAGGATCGATTAGCATGTATGCCGAAATGGAAGGTAACCGCGAAATCATAACCATGGCGAACAACTTAAGTAAGCTGCTGCGCTACAGTCTTAGTGGGCGTAAAGAGCATGTGACGCTGGGGGATGAGCTGGATCATGTGGTCGGTTATATGAAAATCCAGCAGATGCGGTATGAGGAACGTATTATTTTTGAGATGAATATAGAGCCTTCGGTATTGGATTGTAAGGTCATTCCGCTGATGATTCAACCGCTGGTAGAGAATTCGATTAATCATGCATTGGACAAAGGTGTAGGCGAGGGGCATATTTCACTTTCTGCGGTAAAAGAAAATAATGTCCTTATGATTACAGTAGAGGATGATGGCATCGGTATGAATGCGGAGACACTGGAGTCTTTGCGGTCCCATTTGCAGAATACAACCGACTTGGGTGGTCAATCGGGGAATGGTCTGCTAAATGTTCATCGGCGGATCGTTCTTCATTACGGAGTAGAGTATGGGCTGTCCTTAGAGAGCATGCCCTTTCAAGGTTTTCGAGCAGTACTTCGACTGCCTGTGATGTATTTGCCAGGTCAAAGAAGGGAGGATTACGGGGATGCCTAAAATTCTGATCGTCGACGATGAGTCTATTTTTCGAAAAGGACTTCGCAAGATGATTACGAGTCTGGATGAGAACTGGGAGGTTGTTGGCGAAGCCTGTGATGGGTATGAAGCGCTTGACAAACTGGAAGAGTTCGCACCCGAAGTACTTCTGACCGATATTCGTATGCCGAGAATGGATGGTATTCAGCTGCAGCAGCTGGCGGGTGGACGTTTTAAGGATTTAATGACTGTTGTGGTCAGTGGTTACGATGAATTTGCTTATGTTCAGCAATCCATGAGACAGGGTGCAAGGGATTATTTAACTAAGCCGATTGAACGTGAAGAGCTGGCGCGTGTACTGGAAAAGCTGAAGCTGGAGATTCATAAACGGCAGATCAAGCCGAAGCCAGATACCTCCTGGGGGGCACAGCCAACAGTTCGCCGCCATCTTACGGAGCACCTGATCGAAAGCTTGTTAAAAGGCAAGATGGATGAAAGCGAAATCAAGCTGCTAAGTGAGATGGGGATTTCCTTCGAGCACCCTTATTTCGTATGCATGGTGATTAAGCTGGATAAGCATTCCGTAGAGAAGGAGCGTTATCAACGCAACGATGCTTCCTTATTTCAGCTGTATATTCAGCAATTTGTGCAGGAAATGATTGACCGTCATGCGAAGGGACTCAGCTTCGTCTTGTCAGATACAGAGGTCGTTGCACTCCTTAATGTAGCTGAGCCGCAGCAGATTTTGGCAAGCCCAGGTTCACTTGGAGATATGATCCGCAGGCAGATTCGTGCGTTATCCAATATGACGGTTACTATTGGAATCAGCAGTCCAGTGGAAGGACTTCAGGGAATTCCAAAGGCTTATAACGAAGCCGAAATCGCACTTCTGTATCGGTTGATTGTCGGAGGCGACAATCTGCTGGAGTATGCTGCAATGACCGGAAACTCTCATTTGGGCAACGGGTCCAAAAAGTGGTCGTGGGAGATGCTGGAGAGGTCAATTGTTGAAGCTAAGCAGGAGAATATTAGCAAAATGGTAGAGCAGCTAATAGACGAGCTCTGCAGCTCTGCTCAATCCCCGGAAAGCATTCATCAACAAATCTGCAAGCTGCTGCTGTATTATTACGAATTGTCAGAGGAGCTGGGAGTAACGGAACGTTGGCTCGGGTCGAAGGATATCCGCAAAGTCTTGTTCGAAATTTGTGCGCTTTCCTCCCGACAGGAGCTGATCGAACAATGTCAGGGCCTGCTCAGCCGACTAACGGAATGTATCTCTGAATCCAGAGAGCATCAGGATAGAGATCCGATTGCTTCAGCACAGCGGTATGTCGAACTACATTTTCGGCATCCACTTACCCTCAAGGATGTTGCAGACGAGGTGTTTTTGAATCCAGCCTATTTCAGCACTTTATTCAAGCAGAGAACAGGCATCACCTTTATTGAGCACCTGACTTATATCCGAATAGAGGAAGCTAAGAAGAAGTTAGCTTTTACGAATGAAAAAATTGGTGTAATTGCCGATGAGACGGGATTTACGAACGTACGTCATTTTAATAGAGTATTCAGAACCCTAAGTGGGCTATCGCCTAAGGAATATAGAGACCGTATTAGATCCTAGTAGATGAATGGAGGAATTAGATATGCAGCAGCAATATCGTACAGAGTATCCTCGGCCGCAGTTTGTTCGGGAGGCGTGGGTTAATCTAAATGGGGAATGGGAATTTGAGTTTGATGACGATCAAGTAGGGGACGCCGAGAACTGGCATACGGGAGATCAAGCCTTACAACAACGTATTCAGGTCCCTTTTGCCTTTCAGAGCAGCTTAAGTGGGATTGGCGATCCAGACTTTCATGATACGGTATGGTACCGGAGGGAGCTCGAAATTCCGGAACATTTTGCGGGGAAAAAGCTATTGCTGCATTTCGGAGCTGTTGATTATGAAGCCTCAGTTTGGGTTAACGGGACTCTGGTTGCTAAGCACGAAGGCGGACACACACCATTCTATGCTGATATCACGGTTGCAATAGGGGCTAAGGAAAAGAACAATATAATTGTAGTCAAAGCTGTGGATTATAGCACGGACGTAACCCTTCCGAGGGGCAAGCAGTATTGGAAAACCGATTCGGCCAGTATCTTTTATACGAGAACCACTGGAATTTGGCAAACGGTCTGGATGGAGGCCGTATCTCCTGTATATATGGAAAAGGTAAAGCTTACACCAGATATTGATAAAAAGAGCATAGAGATCCGTTCTTTTGTAAAAGGCTCCATAAAGTCAGATGAATTAAAGCTGCAGGTGGATATTTCATTCGAAGGTCAGCCGGTAACCCGTGATTCCTACTCTGTCCGTAATGCGCATGAGTGCAGAAGCATAAATCTTAGTGATTTCAATGATCACGGCTTGGGAAGATGGTGGTCACCGGAGCACCCGAACCTGTATGATGTTACTTTTACACTACTGGATGGGGATAAGGTTCTGGATGAAGTCACCAGCTACTTCGGGATGCGCAAAATATCCATTGAGAGCGGCAAGCTTTGTTTGAATAACCGTACTTATTTCATGAAGCTGGTGCTGGATCAGGGCTACTTTCCGGATGGGAATTTGACTCCACCAAGCGACGATGCAATCAGACAAGATGTGGAGCTGACCAAAGAAATGGGCTTCAACGGTGCCCGCAAGCATCAGAAGCTGGAAGACCCTCGTTACTTGTATTGGTGTGATAAGCTGGGCCTTCTCGTATGGGGTGAAGCGGCTAACGCCTATGAATATTCCGAAGAGTATGTCCGTCGGTTCACGAGTGAATGGCAAGAGAGTATCGAGCGGGATTATAATCACCCGTCCATTGTTGTATGGGTACCGCTTAACGAGAGTTGGGGCGTTCCTAATATAGCCATTGATAAGCAACAGCAGCAGCATGCTCAGGCGATGTATCATTTAACTAAATCATTGGATCCAATGCGTCCCGTAGTCTCGAATGACGGCTGGGAGTTGGTGAGTACAGACTTGTTCAATATTCATGACTATGAGTGGCGGCGTGAGGTGCTGGAGGAACGCTATTCTTCAGTGGAAAAAGCAGTAAGTGGGATGCCAGGTTACCGGAAGCTCGCGGTAGAGGGGTTCCCCTATCAGGATCAGCCGATCCTGATTACAGAATTCGGTGGTGTAGCCTATAAAAAGAGCGATTGGGACGGATGGGGATACTCCGGTGCTGAGAACGATGAGGACTTCGCGGAACGTCTGCGGGCTGTAGTAGGGCCTATGCTGCTGTCCGGTGTAGTTCAGGGCTATTGCTACACCCAGCTAACAGATGTCGAACAAGAGATCAACGGACTGCTGACGTATGACCGAGTACCTAAGCTTCCTTTAGAGGTCATTAGGGCGATTAATGAAGGGAAATAAGGTATAAAGCGAGACTTAAAAGACGTTGTCTACGAATATTTAAGAAAAGCTATTCCCCGGTATCTAAACCGTGGGAGTAGCTTTTGTCTTTTAACCTTTAGTATCAAGCCTTATCCGATCAGTTCCGCCCCAGTAGGTTAATTTCAACAAATCAAATGTATAAATACACTTGATTCCGCCCAAGTAGGCTGATTCCACATTAACTTCTAAATTCAAACCAGCCTATTTTGCTCTAGCAACTATGAACGCACTGTCCAGCTTGTCGAAGCCGATTTTCGGATAGTATTCCATGGCAGAGGGGGCTGCTAGCAGCAGGAGCATCACCTCTTTGCCTAAATGACCCTTTAGAACATTCACTAGCTCCTTGCCAATGCCCATCTTTTGATAATCCATTCGTACGGCCAGATCAGATAAATAGCAGCAGTAGACGTGGTCTGTAATAGCGCGCGCGATCCCAACAGGGTTCTCGCCATCCCATGCTGAGACAAGAACATCCGCGTTGGCGATCATCTTACCGATACGGTTCAAATCATCGACAGGCCGTTTAATTCCAGAGCTTTTAAATATTTCCGCGACCTCTGCCGCTTCGAGTGGGGCATTAATTTTGTATGTAATATTCATAGTTACGCTCCTTTATCATGGTTTTCTTCCTCAAAGAAAGTATAATAGGATGAACTATAGAGCGCAAAGGGGTTTTTATAAAATGAAACCAATGAATCAATTGCACATTATTTCCCAGACTGAAGAGTTCGTTAAGGAGCAGCTTGGACAAGATACAACTGGGCATGATTGGTGGCACTCCGACAGAGTCAGAAATACAGCAGGTGCTATTGCACAGATTGAAAAAGCGGATGCTTTTATATGCACGATGGCTGCTTTGCTGCATGATGTTGCTGACGAGAAACTTAATCCGTCCAAAGAGGCAGGTTTACAAAAAGTACATAACTGGTTAACAGCACATCTTACGGAACAGGAACAAATAACCCACATTATGCTGATCATAGAAACGATGTCTTATAGTGGCGGTGGTGGGGAGCCCATGAGTACGGTTGAAGGTAAGGTGGTACAGGACGCGGATCGTCTGGATGCGCTGGGGGCTATCGGTATTGCCAGAGTATTTGCTTTTTCAGGGGCGAAAGACCGTCCCATTTATGACCCGGGATTGCCTCCAAGAGACGAATCCTTGAAAGAAGAATACCGAGATTACTCCAAAGGCACAGCGATTAATCATTTTTATGAAAAATTGCTAAAATTAAAATATTTAATGAATACTACATATGGGCGGCAACTGGCGGAGGAAAGGCATGATTTTATGCTGAATTTTCTTGATCAGTTCTACAAGGAATGGAATCAAGGGGACAAATAGCTGGTATAATGTTAAAGTGCATAATATGGAAGTATCGCGGAATTTCCGCTTTGACCAGATAAATCAGCATAGAAGAGGTTGAACTATGAGCGAGGTACAATTTAAAGATTATGAGTTAAGTGAAGAGATCGTAAAAGCGTTGGATGTTTTAAAGTATGAGAAGCCGACAGAGGTACAAAGCAGAGTAATCCCTGTTGCTCTACAAGAAGAAGATTTGATTGTTAAATCACAGACTGGCAGCGGTAAAACAGCAGCATTCGGTATTCCGATCTGTGAGCTGGTGGATTGGGCGGAGAATAAGCCGCAGGCTCTAATCTTGACCCCAACCCGTGAGCTTGCTGCTCAAGTGAAAGAGGATATTACGAATATAGGACGTTTCAAACGGATTAAAGCCGTTGCCCTATTCGGTAAGCAGCCCTTTGCCCCACAAAAAGTTGAACTGACGCAAAAAACACATGTAGTTGTCGGTACACCCGGACGTGTATCTGACCATATAGAAAGAGGCACCATTCATTTGAACCGGATCAAGTATCTGGTTATCGATGAAGCGGATGAGATGCTGAACATGGGCTTTATCGAGCAGGTGGAAGCTATCATTAAAAAACTGCCAAAAGATCATGTGACGATGTTGTTTTCGGCAACATTGCCTGAAGCTGTGAAGAATCTTTGCCGCAAGTACATGAGCTCTCCGATGGATATCGAGATTAATTCCGAGGAAGTTACAACAGCCAAAATCGAACATGCGCTTATTGAAGTTAAACAACCGGCGAAATTTCCTCTGTTAGTTGATATGATCACGGTGGAGAATCCGGATAGCTGTATTATTTTCTGCCGGACGCAGGATCAGGTGGATGCTTTGTTCAGAGGGTTGGCCGATCTGCAGTTTCCTTGTGATAAGATTCACGGCGGCATGATGCAGGATGAGCGTTTTGAAGTTATGAATGCTTTTAAAAGAGGTCAATTTCGCTATTTAATCGCCACCGACGTAGCCGCAAGAGGTATTGATATTGAGAGCATCACCCATGTAATCAATTACGATATTCCGCTGGAAAAAGAAAGCTACGTGCACCGGATTGGAAGAACCGGCCGTGCGGGCAAGACAGGTAAAGCAATTACCTTTGCTACGCCAAATGAGCACAAATGGGTCAAAGAAATTGAAGGATTCATTGGCTTCAGTATTCCTGTTATGAAAGCTCCTTCTGCTGATGCGGTTGCTTACGCGAAGGAAGCATTCGAGCAGAAAATCAATATTCAGCAGGTTCGTAAAAAGGACAAGAGTGAGAGCCTGAACAAAGAGATCATGAAGCTGTACTTCAATGGCGGCAAGAAAAAGAAGCTTAGAGCTGTAGATTTTGTAGGAACGATTGCCAAACTCGAAGGGATTACCGCAGAGGATATCGGGATCATAACGATACAGGATAATGTGTCGTATGTGGATATTTTGAATGGTAAAGGCTCGCTGGTGCTTGAAGCTATGAAGACCACGACGATCAAAGGTAAGCAGCTGAAGGTTTATATCGCGAATAAATAATGAAAAGAACCAATTTCTAGTCTGGTTGCCAGACTTGGGATTGGTTCTTTTTTGCGATAAGTATGTATGGTGGGGTAGGTGAGGATCGCGCTGCTGTCCCCGCCGAGATATAGTTGTATTTTGGCAACTATATCTCAGCAAAATAAGGATTACAGCTGATTTTGAATGTAATGTTGTATAAAATACACTTAAATGGAGTCCAACACGCCCAGCGTAATTCATAGCTGAATAGAATCACACATCAAGCATTATATTGTGCCTGATAGAGGCGGCTGTAGGTACCTCCGGCATTCACTAACTCTTCGTGGCGGCCTTCCTCGGAAATCCCTTCTTCATTTACAACGATAATGCGGTCCGCATTTTTGATCGTGGTCAGACGGTGTGCGATCACGAGGGTGGTTCGACCTACTGATAAATCCGCAAGTGATTGTTGGATAGCTGCTTCTGTCTCAGTATCCAGTGCTGAGGTTGCTTCATCCAGAATGAGAATCGGCGGATTCTTCAGGAACATACGAGCAATAGCCAGACGTTGTTTCTGACCACCGGACAGCTTTACACCACGTTCTCCTATAACGGTGTCCATCCCATCAGGGAGGTTCGTAATTAAATCCTCCAGATGAGCGCGTCTCGCCGCCTCCCAAATCTCTGACAGCTCGGCTTCCAGCTTACCGTAAGCGATGTTCTCACGGATGGTTCCAGAGAACAGAAACACGTCCTGCTGTACAATTCCGATTTGCCTCCGCAAGGATTCCAGCTTAAGGTTACGGATGTCAGTACCGTCAATCGTAATTCGGCCGCTGGTTACATCATAGAAACGGGGCAATAGGCTGCAAATGGTTGTCTTTCCTGCACCAGAGGGTCCCACAAAAGCTATCGTTTCCCCTGCAGATACATTTAGGTTGATGCCCTGCAAGACCGGACGATTCTCTTCATAGCCGAAGGTTACGTCTTGGAAGCTGATATCGCCTCGCAGGTGGTTAATTTCTACGGCATTCGGCAGATCGCGGATATCAGGTTCTGTATCAATGATCTCCAGGTAACGTCTGAACCCTGCAATCCCTTTTGGGTAGCTTTCAATAACAGCATTAATCTTTTCAATGGGCCGAAAGAAGATGTTAGACAGCAGGATGAACGCAACGAATTCACCGATTTGCAGCTCGCCCTGAATAAAGAACCATGCACCGCTAAGCATCACTAATATGGTAATCAAACGCGTCATCATGTAGCTGACCGACAAGCTTTTGGCCATGATTTTGTAGGCGAGAAGCTTGGTTTGACGGAACATTTGGTTATCAACAGCAAAAAGCTGCTTTTCATAATTTTCATTGGCAAAGGATTGGACAACCCGGATGCCGCCGACATTATCTTCAATGCGGGCATTGAAGCTTCCAACGTTTCCGAAGAGCTGGCGATAGGTACTGGTCATATTACGGCCGAAGTAAATAATAACCCAAGCCATAATAGGTACAATAACAAAGGTGATAATAGCCAGCTGCAGATTAATTTGAGCCATAAGCAAGAAGGCACCAATTAGCGTCATGATCGCGATAAAAACATCCTCAGGACCGTGGTGGGCCACTTCGCCGATATCATTCAAATCATTGGTGATTCGACCGATCAGATGACCGGTTTTATTATTGTCGAAGAAGCGGAAGGATAATTTCTGAATGTGTTCGAACATTTTTTTGCGCATATCTGTTTCGATATTAATACCCAGCATGTGTCCCCAATAGGTAACTACATATTGCATAACCGTGTTGAGGGCATAGATGGCTAGGAGTGCGACACATGCGATCAGAATAAGCGGCCAATCCTGCCCCGGCAGCAAATCATCAATGAACTTGTTAACGGCTACTGGAAAAGCGAGCTCTAAGAGACCTGCACCTACAGCGCACGTAAAGTCGAGTATAAACAGCTTTCTATAAGGACGGTAATAGGAAAAAAATCGACGAAGCATCTAGAGTTCACTCTTTTCTATAAGGTAATTGGGCGGATCGAAATGAGAGCGATTCTCAATTAATCTCATTCTATGCATACTAAAGATCGTGCTGGGTTTTGTCAATATACTTATGAAGGTTGCAACTTCTCTCATAATGGTAGATGATTATTACTAATAAAACTATATAAATCGTTAATTATTCTCTAGCAAGCACTTTTGTTTGCTGGGGTATTGTTGCTTCGAAGGGGGATACAATGAAAGTCCGGCAACTAGAAAAGAAGATTCAGAACACAAGTCATTCCCGTCCTAAAAACCGATCCCGCATTCTGCTCGTGTTGGGTATTGTCTTTATCGCGGCGGCGTTACGGGCTCCGTTTACCTCTGTTGGCACTTTAATAGAAATGATAAAGGATGACTTGGGGCTATCCAATACATTAGCAGGGGCAATCACCACGCTCCCACTCCTGGCTTTTGCGGTGGTGTCTCCATTAGCACCTAAGCTCGCTCGCCGTTTTGGAATAGCAAATGTCTTATTAATTTCCATGCTTCTATTGTCCGTCAGTATTTTGGTGCGTTCAGCCTCTAGTGCGATCCTGTTGTTTAGCGGAACGGCTATGTTAGGTATCTCGATTGCAGTGTGCAATGTGCTGTTACCTGGTCTTATTAAAGGGAAGTTCCCTCACAAAATTGGGTTAATGACAGGTGTATACACCGTATCTATGAATCTATTCGCTGCATTGGCTGCCGGAATAAGTGTGCCATTGGCAAGTCATGCCGGCTTCGGGTGGAGAGGGACTTTAGCGATGTGGTTCGTACTTGCAGCCTTAGCAACAGTGTTGTGGATCCCACAGATGCGCATTCTTGGCATTCCGAGCAGGAGTCAGAAATCCGTAATCTCAAGAAGTATTTGGCGTTCACCTATAGCGTGGCAGGTTAGTCTGTTTATGGGATTACAATCGCTGCTGTATTACGTTTTAATAGCTTGGTTCTCGATTATCATGGGAGAACGAGGAATGAGCTCTAGCCATGCGGGTTGGATTCTTTCTCTGATGCAGCTTGCACAGCTGCCTTTTACTTTTTTCGTTCCGTTATTCGCTGGACGGTTGAAGAACCAACGCAGCCTGGTCTTGATTACTTTCATTCTGTACACAATCGGCATTAGTGGAGTCTGGCTTGGCAGTACCTCGTGGATGGCTGTATGGGCCATCAGCATCGGTATTGCCGGTGGTTTTGCGTTTGGTTTGGTGATGATGTTTTTTAGTTTGCGCACAAAAACCACCCAAGAAGCGTCCGAGCTGTCCGGGATGGCTCAATCCGTAGGTTATTTACTGGCAGCAAGCGGACCCGCTTTGTTCGGATGGCTTCATGATCTTACCCATAGCTGGACTCTGCCGCTTCTACTTCTGCTAGGAGCAAGTTGTGTGCTTTTGATTGTAGGACTTGGAGCTGGAAAAGATCGGTATGTGGGGATCGAGTGAACCATTCCATTTTGCATACACACATTAACTATCGCTTATAAGCAGCTACTCTGATTCTCCTGTAATCCATTACCCATTGGTCTCCCTGGTAAAGGGAGGGCCGCAGCTTTTCCTCCATTAACCGGATGACCTCAATGCGTTCAGGGGGTGTAAGTACACTTAATATTCCATTCGCAAAAGTATTCATCCAGCTTACAAAACCTTGATCTCCATTCTCCAGTGGGGTCGGTCGATCGAAGCAGAGGGCAAGTTCTACGCTGAGGCCATGCTGCTCCAGCAGTGTGGAATACTCCCCTATGGAGGGGAAATACCACGGCATATTTAGCTTATCTGTGCAGCCAATAGCAGCAAATGCGGTTGGCAGTTCAGTTACAACGGAGTGGATATTACCCTGTCCTCCAAACTCGGCAACCAAACGCCCGCCTGTCCGCAGGCTGGAAGAGATGGAGGCAGCTGTTCCTTGTTCATCGACCAGCCAATGCAGTGCAGCATTGCTAAAGATGGCGTCGGCTTGAACCTCTGCTACAAAGGATTGGCCATCAGCTTCAATGAAGTTTAGTTGTGGATACTTGCTGCGGGCCGTCCGAATCATTTCAGCTGAAGCATCAATACCTGTCACATGTGCACCCTGCGCTGCGATCGCCGCCGCCAAATCTCCAGTCCCGCAGCCCCAATCGATAATCCGTTCACCAGATTTCGGCTGTAGTAAGTCAATAAGGGACTCACCAAACTGGGAGACGAAAGCCATATCTAGGTCATAGTGTCCGGCATTCCAAAGCTGATTCATAAGATGTATCCTCCTATAAATATAAAGATTAGACATAAGGTTCGGCTTTTAGTTACTTTCTTATGTTGTATCACACTAAGTGCTTATTATTGAAATATATAGATTGAATGAAGTTTATTGGTTTTACCTATAAATACTTCCGTCCATCGAAAAATCTTGCAGTTTAGTCAAAAAGGGAGTATAGTCTTATGTATACCTGATTAAATTAAATATCTATATAATACATAATTTGCGGTCGTGGCGGAATTGGCAGACGCGCACGGTTCAGGTCCGTGTGGTAGCAATATCGTGGAGGTTCGAGTCCTCTCGACCGCATATATCTTAAAAAGCCCTTCTTAATCGAAGGGCTTTTTTTGTTTAGTGGATAGGTTAGAGGCATGTGGAATTTTATGTCAAAACATCACCCAAAAATTGGATGCTTGTTTGAAGCGCATTTTTTTGACTTTTACTTCTCACACACAAAGCTTTCTATTATGCTCATATATAAAGATTATTTTTTTAAATAAAGGTATACTATTTATAAATTACAGTCCTACTTTTCTGAGGAGGCAGCACGCCATTGTCTGATTTTATTTTTGAACAATTGTATTTACAGTCTTCCATTGGTTATGCGGTAGTCTCTACAACTGATGGGATGATCATGCGATCCAATCCTGCACTTTGCAATATGCTTGGCTACACAGAAGCTGAGCTTCTAAATATTAGGTATATGGATATAGCTTACCCAGAAGACCGGCAAACGGCCGATCATAGCACAATTATGAACTATTTGCTGCAGAGGCTCGGGGCTTCTGTTGATGAAGAGAAGCGTTTTCTAAGTAAAAATGGCACAATTATTTGGGTAGCCCTGCATATCTTTTTAATATTTGACCAGAATTCTGGAAATCCTCTTTATCTTATTGCTGAAATATCTGATATTACAGAGCGAAAGATAGCGGAGAAAAAACTTGAAGACAGTCAATATATGTATAATTTGATTACGAGAAATACTCCCGACATGATTTCCTTTGGGGGTCCAGACGGAACATTAACCTATGTCTCACCTTCGGTGGAGAAGCTTTTAGGATATCCAGCTCATGAAGTAATCGGTCGGAAAAGACCGGAATTTTATCATCCCGTGGATGCCTATGAGATGACGGAAAAGGGGAAACTCTACTCCGACACTGATGTTTTTACCCGCAGAGCAAGGCATAAGGACGGTCATTACTTATGGATTGAATCCTCCTTCCAGGTGATGCGGAATAGTGAAGGTGAAGTGGAGCAGGTTTTGACGATTGCTCGCGATATCACGGAACGTAAGAAGTACGAGGAAATGCTGGCAAAAGCTCAATCTCTTTCCCAAATGGGTTCTTGGGAATGGGATGTAATCCATAGCTGTTCAACTGTTTCTAAGGAAATGCGTCGTATTTTTGGATTTACCGAGGATAAGAGCAATCATTCAACTTATGGTCCAGAGCAGCTGCGTCTGAGCGTCGTACCGGAGGATTTTCCTAATCTGTTGGAGTCTATACACCTAACACTTAAGAATGGAACCAGTGGACAGATGGTATTCCGAATTAGGACCCCTGAGGGTGAACAAAAGCATATTGATGCTCATTGGGAAGCCGTCTTGGATGAAGAGGGCAACACCATTCTAATCAGTGGTGTGGTTCAAGACGTCACCGAACGCTACGAGATGGAGGAACAGCTGCGAGAGAGTGAACGAAATTATCGTCTAATCTCAGAGAATTCTCTGGACTTTATTTCCCGCAACGCAGCCGATAAAGAGGCCACCTTTTTATATGCATCCCCTATTTGCTTTACGATGTATGGATACACACCTGAGGAGATGGTGGGTACTAATGGGATGGCATACATTCATCCGGAGGACACCGTTCGTGTAGAAAATTATTTGATTGATAATAAGGATGAGGCAAAGCACGAACCGGTTATTTTCCGTTTTCGACGTAAGGACGGCTCATATATATGGGTAGAAACTTCCATTAGATATCTTTATACAAAAGAGGGTGAGGTTCAAGAACTCATCTGCGTAACTCGTGACATTGCAGAACGGAAGCAGTATGAACTGAAGCTTCAGGAGAGTCAAAATCGTTATAAGTCCCTATTTGATTATAATCCGTCTGCAATCAGTGCGATGGATCTACAGGGGCGGACCCTATCCGTGAATTCTAGTTTACTGAACTTGACTGGCTATTCCAAACAGAACCTGCTTATGTCAAATTATAATGAAATTATTGATTCGGAAGAAATAGAGTATGTGAATGAGCGTTTTTCAAGGGCTGCCAGCGGACTTGCTCAGATATTCGAAAGCGGGCTGATCCACCGGGACGGGCATAGGGTAGAAGTCAGTGTTATTTATCTCCCAATCATGGTAAACGAGCAAGTGGTAGGGGTTTTTGGGATAATTAGCGATATCACTGAACGTAAACTTCATCTGGAACAAATTGAGATGCTAAGTTACGAACATGCTCTTATTTTGAATTCCGTCTCAGAAGGTATCTTTGGTATGAATCTTGAGGGGACTACAATGTTTATCAACCCGGCTGCAGAAAATATGCTGGGCTATGAGCGGGGTGAATGGTCCGTTAGTAATAAGCTTCATACGATTCAACAGACTTGGCTGAATAATACCCCATACTCGGGAAGCCAAAAAACTCTTATTCCATCCTTCTCTGATAACGCTTCTTATGAAGAAAGGGAAGGGGTGTTCTGGAGGCAGGATGGCTCAAGCTTTCTAGTTAAGTATCGGATGACACCTTTATACGACAACGGAGAGCGTAAGGGGACTGTAGTAGTATTCAGGGATATTACCGAGGAAAAAGAGATTGTACGTGCTAAGGAATCCGCAGAGGAAGCAGATCGGGCTAAATCGGAGTTTCTAGCCATTATGAGCCATGAGTTACGTACTCCTATGAACGGTATTATTGGTATGGCGGACTTACTCTCGGGAACAGAACTAAACGAAGAGCAATTATATTACACTCAGATTATTAATAAGAGTAGTGAGTCGTTGCTGCATATTCTGAATGAAGTGTTAGACTTTAGTAAAATAGAAGCTGGCATGATGACTCTGGATCTGCAGATGGTGGATATTCGGAATGTGCTGCAGAGTGTAAGTGATATCTTCTACCCGAAGGTCAAAGAAAAGGGGTTAACCCTTGAAATAAAGATTGATCAGGACCTTCCGCCACTACTTGTGACTGATGAGACTAGGCTGCGGCAAATTCTCGTGAACCTGGTAGGTAATGCTGCGAAATTTACGGAAAAAGGCCATATCAGCGTTGCAGTTGAACTCGCATCTACTTTGAATTCAGGGAATAATCCTATCCTTAAATTTACGGTTAAGGATACTGGAATTGGTATTCCTATTGAAAGCCAAGGCCTGCTCTTCCAATCCTTCTCTCAATTACATCCCTCCATTAACCGGAAATATGGTGGAACCGGACTTGGACTTGCTATCAGTAAAAAACTAGCCGAGCTTCTCGGAGGTACAATTGGTGTCGACAGCTATGAAGGGGAGGGGGCGGAGTTTTACTTCACAATACAAGTTTCCCTTCCTGGAGAGGAAAGGAAGCAAGGGCAGGCTGTTGTTCATTCATCGGATGCCCAAGAAGAGAAAGGGGCTGTGATCGAGCCCGCTGGTGGTGTATACGGCCCATTATCCATTCTGATTGCTGAGGATCATCCTGTTAATCGACAGCTCCTTCAGGTTTATCTTAAAAGGAGAGGTTACACGCCTGATCTGGTTCAAAATGGACAGGAGGCGGTTCAAGCCGTACTCTCCAAGCCTTATGATGTGGTATTTATGGACATCCAAATGCCAATAATGGATGGTATTGAGGCGACAGGAATCATACGTGAAAAGCTGGGCCACTTTCCAGTTATTATTGCAGCTACAGCCTTTGCTAGAAAAGGCGACAAAGAAATGTGCCTAAAGGCAGGTATGCAGGACTTCATCTCCAAGCCCATTCATGTCAAGGAACTGGACCGAGTGCTCAATGAGTGGTCGGCCCGTATCCGCAGATAATTTTCAACAATGATCGTGAAAATGGAGGTGTTCTTC
This sequence comes from Paenibacillus sp., assembly GCA_023512345.1. Classification (GTDB taxonomy): domain Bacteria; phylum Bacillota; class Bacilli; order Paenibacillales; family Paenibacillaceae; genus Paenibacillus_AQ. Next base: position 102,611 of record JAILZT010000011.1, on the reverse strand, counting down.
ATGGTTTGGTTGTTATATGTTTTGTTCGCGGTACTGTATATTTTGACTACTTTTTTTGGTCTTGGCCCTGTGCTGTTCGCGGATGGATCTGATAGAGAACGGATCATTACGCTGATCGTAGTGTTGCTTATCTATGCCGCAATTACTATTTTACTGAGACTTGTTCTGAAGCGCCTCCGTTAGCCCTCTCAATTTGATTCCACGCCTCAACGGAGTCAGGACTTGTGTAAATGTAAGGTATGGGTGGCTGCGAAATCCGTGTAATGGATTCTGCGTTAATTTGCATGATTTCCTGACCCTTGTACTGTACGATATGAAGCTTGCCCCGGACCTCTACCCAGGTATCCGCGGGCAGGCTTATTTGTGTCTCGGAATCCATCATTATTCCAAATGGGGTAGCATCCGCAGTACAACACTGCACCAGAAATCTGCTTACCGCAAAAGTCCTTTCAATGCCTCTTGTTTCATTCGGATACAAGAAACCGGAAACGATGATTTCCTTCCCTTCAAAAGACTGCTTATACCTATCGATAGCACCAAAGGTTTCAGAAAATATCTCAGGATACACTGGGATAATGGGCTGTTCGTATAAGATTTTTGCTAAATCAGCAAATTCATCCTCATACGGATTAGAGGACATGAATTTTTGCTCCGGATCGATATAGGTTAACGAAACTCCTTTTTTGGACGCAGCTTCACTTCCCAAGGCGCGATCTGGCAGCAAGAAACCGAGCAGCAACGGGAATAAAAATAAACTGTAGAGGGTTATGCTCCTAAGCCCAGAACGTGGGAGATGTTGATCGCAGTTGCACAAAGCGCTGCTTCTGCCGAACAAAGCCTGAACAGTCAGGCTTAAGGCCATCATCGCCAAGGGAATAGGACAGAGCTTGACCAAGCTTGCAAGCTTAGGCGTTACATAATAATGGAGAGTATCCTGCTGGACCAGATGACCGATATAAAGGGCGAAGGACAGTAATATGAATGCCCTAAGAGAATAATGTAAACGGATGCTGCGAGATTCATTCATGTCCTTTCCTCCAATATGTAGCAGGTTGCTTTCGTGAATGTTCAGAGCCAAATAGAAATAAACACAGAACCAATAAAGACACCGGAGAAAATTAGGAAGAATAAATACAATGCAAATTTAGTCTTAAATAAGGCCATTAGCATCAATGAATTTTTGAAATCCAGCATGGGTCCAAGCACCATAAAGGCAAGCAGTGAGCCTGGAGGGAAAGTATGCAGGAAGGTTGAGGCAACAAAGGCATCAGAGGTAGAGCATAGGGAGAGTACAAAAGCCAATCCCATCATAAAAAGGTAGGAGCCAAGGGGTTTCTCTCCAATAGCGACCAGACTGTCATGAACCATAAAGGTCTGGATGCCCGACGTTAGAAGGCAGCCGATGATTAAGTATTTTCCCATTTCAAAAAACTCATCAGAGGTATGCACAAAGATGGAAACCAGCTTGCCCCCACGAAAGCTGCGGTGATCGGTTTCGTCTGTTTCTCGCTTAACGGACAAGCGAAGGGGTGATTTTTTAACTGTGGTGTAGACCACTAATCCTATTATGCAGGCTACACAAAAAGCTAACCCCATACGGGAATAGGCCAGGATAGGATGACTTCGAAATGCCGTAAATGTTGCTCCATACACCACCGGATTGAGTATGGGGCCGGATAAAATAAACACGATGGCTACAAAGACAGGCATTCCTTTATGGATTAATCGCCGGACGAGAGGGATCATACCACATTCACATATAGGAAAGATGACTCCGAGCAGGCAGGCGAATATAATCGCGGGAATAGGCCGTTTTGGTATCCATCGTGAAATCAGCTCATCGGGAATAAATACCCGAAGTAGTGAAGAGAGCAGGGCTCCAGCTAATACAAAGGGAAGTGCCTCTAACAAAATACCGATAAAGGCTATTTTAAAAGATTCGATGTACGCATTGTTCAAAAGGACTGGATGCTCTGGCAGCCAGACGATGGCAAGGATGATCAAAAAAGCAGCGGGAAGGAGCAACGGCAATATTTTAAATGGACTGAAGGTAGTCAAGAATTGAACAAGGCGGACCAGCGTTTCGCCAGCTGTGCTTCATTCAGATTCATACCGATAAACACGACATAAGGCAAACCGGGATAACGTGATGCTTCCCAAGTGGTCTTCATACCTGCATATTGAACAAGCTGAATATCTCCCCGTTCGGACAGGTGAACATGCCCCTTAGCCCGCAGCAGACTATCACCCCACTCTTGGAAAAAAGCCTCCAGTTGTTCCCTCGAAAGCACGCTAGACCCCGCTTGTGGAAAAGTTAACGTTACGGCAGCTACTTGTGAAAAGGATACCTGAGGCTCTTCTTGCATTTCCCTGACAGCTACACTTCCTTGCTCTGAATGCGATTTTTTAAGAGTAGCCCCTTTGAAGGCTTGCGGGGCACGTTGTGGAATGGGAATATGAAACTGTCGTGGGCTAATTCCTGCAAGCAGCGGCGACAAATTTATCTTGCTGTAATGAGTAAATACTATTTCCGCTTCTCTATTGTATTTGCGGATAACCTTCTCAATCTTCCACAAGGCTTCTGGTTCGACCAGATCACTTTTGTTAATAACGATGAGATCAGCTGTCGTTAACTGCTTACGCAAGGTCCGAATAAGCTGTTTGTCGGCTGACAAGCGGCTGTTATATTCCAGGGCATTTTCTGCATCAAGCATGGTAACGGTATAATGCAGGACTAGTTTTTCTCGCAGGGAGGCCTCCTGGAGTGTCTTCTCGATCTCTTCGGGATCGGCTACGCCGGTAAGTTCAATAAAGATTGCGTCTGGGCGGCGCTTAATTAGCACTTGAAGACTATCAAGAAGTTCTTCCTTGCGGCTGCAGCATACGCATCCATCCAACAGCTTTTCCACACTTGATCCCGTATGCTCCTGAATAATATATCCATCTACATCGCGCTTTCCAAGCTCATTCATCAGCACCCCCGGCACTAAGCCCCGTTCCTTACTCTCTTTCAGCATGGACAATAGCAAAGTAGTTTTACCACTTCCCAGAAACCCGCTAAGAATGATCACCGGTATTTTCATATTCAACACTCCTCCACGAAATGTATCAAAATCACGAGAATCATATTTTTGTAATTCCATCTATACGTACTTTGTCCACGAGAAAGACCACAAATCTTGGAAAAGCGGTTACAAACGATCTGTTGTTGACACCAAGAGTAGAATACGTGTAGAATGTGTTAATCGTAACAATTACGAATAAAGAGGAGATGGACTTTATGCGAGTAATCATTACTTTGGCATGTACAGAAACAGGTGACCGCAATTACACAACTACTAAGAATAAAAGAAATCAGCCGGGTCGGCTTGAAATGAAAAAGTATTGCCCTCGTCTAAAAAGAGTTACTTTGCACCGAGAGACCCGCTAGTAGATCAGCACCGTCCCGGCTATTTAATCTTGCAAAATGAAGGAGATAAACAAGATGAAAAAAATTCCTGTTACCGTTCTTAGCGGGTACTTAGGTTCTGGTAAAACCACTCTGTTGAATCATATTCTCCATAATCGTGATGGACTTAGAGTCGCTGTAATTGTAAATGACATGAGTGAAGTGAATGTGGATGCAAACCTAATCAAATCCGGTAACGTTCTCTCGCGAACAGAGGAAAAACTAGTGGAGATGTCTAATGGATGCATCTGTTGTACGCTGCGTGATGATCTGCTGAGGGAAGTCCAAAAGCTGGCTGAAGACAAGAAATTTGATTACATCTTGATTGAATCCTCAGGGATTAGTGAGCCTGTCCCCGTTGCTCAGACGTTCACTTACGCGAATCCCGAGCTGGATATTGACTTAACTGCGATCGCCCAATTGGATACGATGGTTACAGTGGTAGATGCGAACCGTTTCTGGCATGATTTTGACTCAGGGGATAGTTTGTTGGACCGTAACCAGATAGCGGGTGAAGAGGATTTCCGTGACATAGCAGATCTGCTTATTGATCAGATAGAAACCTGTGATGTGCTGCTTCTTAACAAATGTGATTTGGTGGAAGAGACGGAACTGATTAAGCTTGAGGCCGTACTGCGCAGGCTTCAGCCTAAGGCAAGGATCATTCGTACGGTTAAAGGAGTAGTGGATCTTAAGGAAATCCTGAATACCGGATTGTTTGACTTTGAGAAAACTAGTCAGTCATCCGGTTGGATCACGGAGTTAAGCAAGGAGGAGCATACGCCTGAAACTGATGAATATGGTATAAGTTCCTTCGTGTACCGTCGTAGAACGCCTTTTCACCCTGAAAGATTAAGTGATTTCTTCAGTGATTGGCCGGAAGAGATCGTCCGTGCTAAAGGCCTAGTATGGCTGGCAGCTAAGGAGGATCTAGCAGCTAGTCTGAGTCAGGCAGGGCCTTCGATTCAATTCGGACCCGCAGGCTACTGGCTGGCCACATTGTCTGAAGATCAACAGATTGAGGTTCTGGAGAGTGAGCCTGATGTACAACAGAAGTGGGATGAGCAGTGGGGTGATCGATTAAATGAGCTGGTTTTCATCGGCCTTAGGTTGGAGGGTTCGGAGATTGAAGCCAGATTGGATAAGTGCCTGTTGACAGAGGAAGAGATGATACAGGATTGGGGCATGTTCAATAACCCGCTGCCTTGGCCTACGGATCAGTTACTCGAAGCAGCAATGGATTAAGCAGGACTAGTGGTTAATAATCTCTATGTAAGTTAGACGGCTAATTCTCCCTATCTTTGGAGGAAGGCCGTTTTTTCTTGCTATGCTTATGGAAGATTAAGGATTATTATAGAACTGATATAATTAAATCTAAAAAGGAGAGTATGGAAATTGAATATTACCGATACTTTTGTTCGTGTAGCGGAGGATTGTCCTATTGAGATTGGTATGGAGCCATTGTCCACCCGCACACTTCCCCCTGTACATGTAATTCAGTACCAGTTGCTCTCCAGTGATCCGTATAAATACAATCTTGAAGAGCTTATATATGAAGTTCATGTTCGGCACAAACAAATACCGCAGGAAGAACGGGTAACCCGTAAGGAAGAGATATGGGCAGAACTTTTTTCCAAAAACCATCCCTGCATGCGTGCCTCTATGCTCCCTAAACGCTTTGGTTGGGGAGTTCATTATAATGCAGAGGGGAAAATTGCAATTTATGCCAAGGAGTCTCCTGAGTATGACCAATTTATAATGGGCGAGGGAGAAATGTTGAAGCTTGTGTACGCGATGCGCAGCAAGCGCCGTCTGAGAGGTGGAGAAGACGTTGTATAAATTTATTGAAGAGATAACCTTGAATACATGGCCCGCTGAACAAAGTATCCTTCTGGAAGGCTGGGTATTACGCTCAGCAGCAGGATATACGAAGCGGGCTAATTCGGTAAATCCACTCTACGGAATAGATGGATCTGTCACTGATGTTATAGAGAGAATCAAGCTTGCTGAGGCGTACTATCAGGATGCGGGGTTAAATCCTGTTTTTAAAATCACGCCCTACATTCAGCCCTCATATCTTGATAAGACCCTTGAAGAAAGCGGCTATAGTGTTGTAGAGCCTTCATCCGTCCGGGTACTGGGTCTGGACAGGCTGCCTGCCCTAAGTTCAAAGTATACCGTTGAGGTTCGGAATGCGTTAAGCGAAGATTGGCTTGAGACTTTTGCTGATATGACAGAACTGTCGAGTGAAAATCGTAAAACTCTCCAAAGGATGCTCTCAGCATCCACTTTGAAACAAGGTTATGCTTTATTATTGCTAGATGGTGTTCCGACTGCATGCGGACTTGGGATCCTTCAGCATGGATATATTGGGCTGTATGATATTGTTACCGCTCAAGCTCATCGTCGGCAGGGTATGGCAGAACAGTTGCTATTAGGACTGCTTCATTGGGGTAAGGAGCAAGGAGCGTTGTCCTCTTTTCTTCAAGTAGTCCTTACTAACCATGGAGCTTCTGCATTGTATGACAAACTGGGCTTCCAAGAGATTTATCAATACTGGTATAGAGTGAAAAATTAGACGGCAGAATTGGAGAAAGCTGTATGTCTGAGTACTGGAATCAAAGATTTGCTCAGGAAGGTATGATCTGGGGGAGCGAACCGAGTCCTACAGCTCTGCATGCCAGGGAGTTATTTAGGAACCTTAAATTGAAGTCTGTGTTAGTTCCAGGAGCAGGCTACGGTCGGAATACGAAGATATTCTCACTGGAGTTCGAGACCTATGGTATTGAAGTAACTCAAACAGCTGTGGATCTTGCATTAGAGTGGGACCCTGATAGTCAATTTATACTAGGGTCGGCCTTGGACCATGGTCTAGAAGTACTGGTGGATGCGATTTATTGCTATGATGTGCTTCATTTGTTCCTGATAGAGGATCGCCGCAAATTAATTGCCAACTGCCTAAAGCAGCTGCGTCCCGGAGGATTGTTATATTTCACATGTTTCTCCGATGAGGACTTGAGCAATGGCTGCGGGAAATTAATAGAGCCCGGAACGTATGAATATAAAAAGGGGAAATACGCTCACTTTTTTAGCGAGAACGATATAAGGGAGCATTTTTCAGGGACGGATATCTTAGAGATGGGTTCCTATCCGGAGACCCTGAATAGCCTTGAAGGCGGTGCCCACCAATACATACTAAGATACATAGTCGCCCAGAAAAGGGATTAAACCTAAGTTAGTTATACGAACTTGCCCTGATCAGGTACAGCCATATCCTTAAAATGGTTACTTAAATATAACAGCTTCTCGGATAACTCTGGGCCGTTCATTGGCAATCCGTGTCCTGTGAGAGCTATTAAGGGTTTCAGCTGCGCAAGCGTACGGACAGACTCTTCAGCCTCCACCCAGTCCGTTGTGAAATAGGTAGGGGGGCCGTGAATTTCTTGATGCTGCATAACAACAGCCAGAGCTGATTCCTGCTTAACGGTAATAAAAGCATCACCCGCAACTAGTACTCTGTCTTCCTCACGAAAAAGAGAAATATGCCCCGGGCTATGTCCAGGCGTATGAATCCAATTCCATCCAACAGCTCCTGGCACAGTTCCATCCTCAGGCAGAGGCAAGACCGCGGTGCCAAGATCAATTCTCTTATGCGGGTACAATGGAGAGATTACTGCCATCAATCCCCCACCCACAGAAGGGTCTGGCGATGGATAATCTCGTTGTCCAGTCAGGTATGGAAGCTCTAGAGGATGGGCATATACCGGTACATTCCATTCCTCTAATAATTCTTTTATAGTGCCTACGTGGTCAAAATGTCCGTGTGTCAGGAGGATGGCTATAGGGGGTTTTCCGAAACGCTCCTTTGCCGTGTTCATAATAGTGCCGGCAAACATCCCTAGGCCAGTATCCACAAGGATCCAATCGGAAGAGGACACGCTTATATAAGCGACATTCACAAATAAGGTACGAAGTCCAATCAGACCAGGGGCTACCTCCCATGTATCTGTAAAACCTGAAGCGAGTATGCTGCTTGGATCCATAATCATTTTACCTCCCATACAATTCTGGTTTGGATGATATCTTTAGTATCATTGCCCTAATCCCAGAAAATTAAAGAGGCCATCAATCACAATCCGCGAATAAAATATTTGGTGGGATTCTGAAAAATTCGGCAGCCTTATCCTGTAATGAAGTTGCAGGCAGATGGCCGTAATGGAGCCACTTGCGGAAAGTACCTGGATGAACGCTGATCCATTGGCTTACATCAGTTACTGAAAGATCATATACCATGCAAAGTCCGAGCAGAATAATATTACGTTTTGGCGATGGGGTTAACGCTCGTTTCATAAATCGTGATGGGGTGGGCTGGCACAGGATTGGACTCTCACGAATTAACGTCTCGCTAAACAGAATGTGGGCAGGATACCCCAAAATACGGCAAGCCTTATCCATATTGGTTCGTGAAGGAATTCGACCTTCGTATACCCAAGCACTTACGCTGCGTGATGATATAGACAGTTCTTCGGCAAACTGTGAGAGCTTCATATCCTTGGCCATTAGTATGGCTAGAAGCACACGGTTGCGAATTTGGCTGCGTTTAGGCCTGCGAAATCTTTTGACTCGCACGCCTTGTCCAAGGTATTTGCGGTTAATCTCCGCCCACGCTTGGATTTTATGAGGTTCTGGATGATTTGTAGGCATACTTCCTCCGATTTTTTGTAATAAATACTACAGTACTTCCCCATAAGGATCAATGGATAATCCTGTAACTGCTGAGATCGTTGTAAGTTTCTTTCAAGATCGCGTGATGTTATGATATATTTTAAAATATGAGAAATAGACGGGAGCGAGATACATGATTAAACATATCGTATTCATTAAATTGAAGGACCGTTCACCCGAGAGTGTCGCTGCAACTGTTGCTGTTATGCGAAACATGGAAGGAAAGATCCCGGAGCTGCTATCGATAGAGGTTGGAGCTGACATCCTGCACTCGGAGCGTTCATTTGACATTGCTCTGGTGACACTTGTTCCCTCTTTGGAAGGTTTGCAGGCCTATCAGATACATCCCGTTCATAAAGAAGTCATTGCTCATATTAATGAGGTCAAGGAGCTCTCTATAACTGTGGATTATGAAGTTTAAAATGTGGCTGTGAAGCAAGAACCATTGAATCTACACAGAAAGTGGTGACGGAATTGCGTGAGTTAGAATATCCAATGGAAGCGTTAACTTATTTGGTGGTCTTCCTTGCGGCATGTGTAGTTATGTTTTTCTGGTTGAAACGGCGGGGGAAACGCGGCAAGTAGACATGTAACATAAAGATCCTAGAACTCTTTTGGAGGTAAGGCTGTGTATTATGTCAACCGGAAGCAAATTGAACTCATCTTGGACCAAATTCCAGATATCACTGCAGGCTTACGTTCCGCAACAGCTGACTGGGATGGAAGTACATTCATGGGTTTGGTACAGGAACGCAGTCTACACTTGGCCATTGAGGTCGTAACGGACGTTGGGAGCTACCTCATTGACGGATTTATTATGCGCGATGCGGGAAGTTATGAGGACATTATTTCCATCATTCATCAAGAGAAAGTTTTTGGGGGCAGTGAGATCTATAACAAGCTTATAGAACTAGTTGCTCTACGCAAGCCGCTTGTTCAAGATTATTTTGAGTGGGATCGCAGCAGTCTTCATCCCCTCACTCCGGTACTTTCAGAGATTCTGGAGCAATTTGCATCAGAAGTCCATAACTACTTGAATCATGAACTGGGGACCGACGTACATTAGAAATAGAAAGGGGCCCTTGAAATGAAAAAGGAGCAGGAAAGCGGTTCGACCAGGCGCATGATTATGAAGCTCCTGAAAACGAAAGGACCGCTGACTATCGCTGCACTGGCTGAGGAGCTGGCAATTACGGAGATGGGCGTCAGGCGCCATGTGCTGCAAATGGAGCAGGAGGGAATTGCCAAAACGAAAGTGGTTCGACAGGCGATGGGAAGACCCTTACATATGTATTCATTAACTGAGCTTGCCGATGAGTATTTTCCGAAAAATTATCATAACCTAGCGCTAGAGCTACTGAGGGAATTGGATCACAGCAGCGGTATTGAAGTTGTTAACTCCTTATTTGAGGGACGGCGTCGAAGGATGCTGGCCCAGTATTCTCCTATGATGGAAGATCGGAACCTGGAGGAGAGAGTTGCAGAATTGTCCGCTATCCAGAATGCCGGTGGTTATATGGCGGAATGGACCCAAGAGAAAGACGGCTCCTTTGAGATTCGTGAATATAACTGTCCGATCCGCCAGGTAGCTGGGCAATACCGCAAGGCTTGCCAATGTGAGCACAATCTGTTCGAAGAGCTTTTAAGTGCCAAGGTTACGCGCAGTGAATGTATGGCTGAGGGTGGAAGGTGCTGCAGATACAGCATTGTGCCTATTTAAAATTTTTAGGGAAAAAAGCTCCATTTATTGTCACGGGACAACTTTATCCTGCTTATGATAGTAGCAGATATAGGCATTAGCCCAAACGGGGCACATTAATGATGAAGGAGAGATGAGAAGATGAATAATAACAAGAAAAATGCATTGTGGGGCGTTGTGGTCGGCAGTATTGTGGGTTCAGTAACTGCATTGTTGTTAGCACCCAAAGCAGGAAAAGAACTTCGTAAGGATATTGCGGATAGTGCCACAACGACGCTTGAGAAGGCCCAGGAAATCGCAGCACAAGCAAGTGACAAGAGTGTGGAGTTGTATGACAAAGCAAAGGATGTCGTTGTAGAGGTTCGCGAATGGGGGAAACAACGTTTAGGCTCCGAGGCTGATGAAACTGCAGAAGTCAGCGGAATCACTACGGATGAGGTTGCGGGCGATGTAGACGTAGATGCTGTCGTTAATGCTACGGATTCTATTGATGCTGTTGATGCAGATGCTGTAGTGGATGTGGACAGCATTATAGCAGACGCTGGACTTGAGGATACCGATAAAAACAAAAACGAGTAGAAATTGAATGTAATGCAGAGCCGTTTTCCGCTTGTTGCGGGAAGCGGCTCTATTTGTTTGTAATTATTTGAAGGGTTCCGGGCACGATTATTAAAAACTTGTCTTGAACTGAAGATGTAAATGGAGTAATATCTGCAATTGGGGCAGAAAGCCAGGTACACTTTGTTTCCGCCTTACATAAGCTACACAAAACAAGTAGAAGGAAGCGGTGTGTTCGTGCAGCAAGCTATTGCAATACTAGATTCAGGTGTTGGAGGGCTGACTGTTGTCAAAGAAGTGATGAGACAGCTCCCGCGGGAGAAGATCATTTATTTCGGAGACACTGCCCGCGCGCCCTACGGACCCCGTTCAACCGAGGAAGTGAAAAGGTTCACGGAGCAGATTGTCGATTATCTTATTCAATTTAATCCCAAAATGATTGTTATCGCCTGTAATACAGCGACGGCGGCAGCGCTCGATTATATTTCGGCCAAAGTATCGATCCCAGTTATAGGTGTGATTCATCCCGGAGCCCGCGCCGCAATCAGCGCCACGCAAAGCGGACAGGTAGGCGTCATTGGTACGGTTGGAACGATTAGCAGCGGGGCTTATACGGTGGCACTTCAACAGCTCTCTCCCTTTGTTCAGGTCGTCAGCCAAGCATGTCCAATGCTTGTCCCGCTAGTAGAGCAGGGCATGTTCCGTTCTGAAGAAAGTTATGAGGTTGTGGAGCAATCACTCGAAGGGATTAAAGACGATCCTATTGACACTTTAATTTTAGGCTGTACTCATTATCCATTCCTTATGTCATCGATTGGGAAAGTAATGGGTGATAAGGTCAAACTCATTAGCTCCGCTGATGAAACGGCGAGGGAGATTAGTACGATTTTGTATGAAAAAGGAAAGCTGGCGAGCGGTAATGAAAGTCCTATTCACCAGTTCTTCTGCAGTGGAGATGCTGAAATGTTCCAAAAAATCGCCCGAGATTGGTTGGGTGAGCAAATTAAGCGTACACCCGTTGTATGGCAGGTCTCATCGCTATAATTTCATATCCTACCGAATTTGATAAGGACAACTCCCTATAGGGAGAATAGAAGAGGTGTACCCAAGCCGTTTTTTAGGGCTAGTGGGACGCCTCTTTTAATTTCATGGCCCGATATTTCCGCTTGTTACATTCTTCACCTGAAGAGAATCGCTTAAGCTCAGGAGGCAGCGCATACAATAGATTAAATGCCTGTGAGAGGATGAGCGTTATGCAACAATATATTATACGCAAAGGAGACACCGTAAGCCGGATTGCAGCGGCATTCGGCCTAACCCCTGAGCATGTGATTCAAGGAAATCCTTGGGTAGTGAAGCAGGCCTATTTACACCCTGGACAAATCGTTTTTTTACCCTCAGCTCCCCGTAGACGTTATGCTCTTCAAGTAGGAGATAGTGTTGAGAAGGTAGCTTCCTTGTTCAATGTCAGTATAGATGAACTCGAAAAGCTGAATCCCGGGGTCGTATCCGGACGCTGCCAGCCAGGGAAGGTATTGGTGATCCCACCTTCTAGAGTGAATCGTATGGTTGTTTTACGTGGTGAATATGGACCATTCGATCTTGAACAAGATATCGCGGCACTTATAGAAAAGTATCCTTTTATAGAAAAAGATATTATCGGTTATAGCGTGCTAGGGAAACCATTACATCTTATTAAGATTGGCCGGGGTTCCCGCCATTTACATGTTAACGCTGCTCTTCATGCCAATGAATGGTTAACCTCACCCTGCCTAATGTCTTTCGTAGAGGAGTATGCCACTGCTTATGCTCGAGGGGATCGCTGGAACGGCCACAGTCCTCAAGAATGGTTCAATAACTGGACGATATGGGCCGTTCCTATGGCCAATCCAGACGGTGTAGAACTTGTGCAGGAAGGAGCCGGGCCCGACCATATTCATTTCGATAATTTAATGAAATGGAATGGAGGCCGCCTTGGATTCCGGCATTGGAAGGCCAATATCCGCGGGGTGGATTTAGGGGATCAATTTCCTGCCCATTGGGAAGAGGAAACATCAAGGCGGGGGGTCAGAGGACCCGCGCCTCGTGATTACAGTGGCCTTGCACCGTTATGTGAACCCGAAGCTGCGGCATTGGCTGCCCTTGCAGACAAGATTCCGGGAGATGCAGCCGTGTCGCTGCACAGTCAGGGAGGAGAAATTTACTGGAATTACCGGGGGTATGAGCCTGAAGAGAGTGAAGCCTTGGCAAAGAGGATGGCGGAGGCCAGTGGTTATCGGGCTGTTAAGCTAACTGGAAGTGATGCAGGGTATAAGGATTGGTTCATTCAAAAATTTCATAAACCGGGTTTCACCGTAGAGCTGGGAATAGGTAAAAATCCGCTGCCGCTTGGTGACTTTGAAGATATGGCACTGGAAACCGGACTTATAATTGGAGCTATTTTAACAGATGTGAAACTTTTATGAAACATTTTCAGTAACTTTGCGTAATATATAGCAAAAGGTATGGCCGCAGTCATTACAGAATGTTATACGCGGCTGTACCTTTTTTTAGATAGTAAGTATACTGTATTGACTCACTACCTCACAGGAAGGATGACAACATGAAACTTAAAAAGCTGCTGACATTGAAGCAATGGTCTCATATTTTCCGCAATTCATGGCAATATATCGTAGCTCCGGAGGTTGCATTTGCGGACAAGCTGTTGTTTGCCATTCCAGTTATTATATATTGGGTTATGCCTGATTTACTGCCGTTTATGCCTATAGATGATATTGGGGTAACGATGCTGCTGACGGGTTGGTTTGTGTCCAGAATGGAGCGTAAATACCCGGTTCTGAAGATTAAAAGATAAATATTCAGAAATAAAAAGTTGCTTTTACAAGTTAGTTTCCTTTAAAATAAATTATTGAGCTTTTAAATTATATAGGTGTCGGGAGATGGACTGTATATGAACGTTAAAATTACCCGCAATGCGGCTAAAGTGATAAAGAAACAAATGGAGCTTGAAGGAAACAGTGAACTCAAGCTGCGTGTCGCGATAACACATTCCCATGGCGACCATGCCCATTACGGGCTTGATTTGGACACGCCTAAGGAGAACGACGTAGTGATTTCTACAGATAAAGAAATCGACGTTATTCTGGAGCCGGACCAACCATTACTTGACGGAGTTAAAATTGATTATCTGTACTTCCCTGAAGAAGGTTTTGTAATTACGAATCCCTCAAAAGGAAATCATGGCGACCACTAAAGTTCGCCCAAGAATCTAAGGACATAAAGAAGGTTTGCTTCATGGCTAACGATATACGTATTTGTGACGAATGTAATCACATCAAATTGAAAAGCATAATGCCAAAGCTGCGTAAGATGGCTCCGGATGCGGAAATTAAGACGGGGTGCATATCGTATTGCGGACCTTGCGGCAAAAGACCATTTGTCTATATTAATGGTCGCTACATTAGCGCTCCAACTGAGGATGAAGTACTGACGAAGGCAGCAGCCTTCGTCAAGAAGCCTGCCGTTAACCAGCCTGTGGTTAAGGAATAGAGATAAGGTACATCCCTGCATAGCAAATATAAGAATCCCTAAACCCGTGTAACTCACGTCGTTTAGGGATTTTTTTATGACACAACAACACCAATCAGAATTCCAAAATAGCTCTGACCCTCCGCTCTGTTCGCTCGGTATAGTCAGCTCTGTTTTTAAAATAGAGCCTTTTTGTTGTGGGAAATATTATCTCTTATGTTTAAATGTGATAAACTATAGGATATTTGTGGAATTTATGTTAATATAAAACTTTCAAATGATGTTTATATTGATATATTTCATTATGTTTAGATAGGAAGGATGATATCGCCTTGAAAGTACATTTTTATCATGTTGGCGGAGCATGCTTTGTGCTGAAAATAGATGAAGATCTACTTATTTCTTGCGATCCCGCATTAAGTCCAGCAGGAACAGAATATCATTTCAAGTCTTTTAGTAGTATCCGAGTCAATCCGCCTATCTATGAGCAGAATCTTTTTGATTCTATTAATATTTGGCTTATTTCCCATGCTCACGAAGACCACATAGATGAATACGGGATTCGGCATATCGCAGATGGTTCAACGGTAGTCGCACCTAAGAAGGCGGGAGCATTACTTGATAATCATCAGGATGTTTTGACCGCAGATTGGAATGACAAGATTACGTTCAGTAAACAAGGGTATACCGTAGAAATTACTGTGATCCCGGCGTATCACGGGAATAACTTTATCATGCGTACAATCGTGGGAAAAGTGAATGGATACTTCATACGATTGTCGAAGGGAACAGTGGTCCGTACGGTATACGTTACATCTGATACGGTGTATCATCCCGCAATTCTTAGAATAGTTAATAAGCTTGGACCGATTGATCTGCTGATTCCGAACCTTGGAGAAGTTTCACCGGATACTTTCGGGGGGCCTTTAACGATGTCTGTTAAAATGCTTAACATGTTCGTAGAGCAGCTAAAGCCCAAATTGATTATTCCTATTCATATCGATGATTTCTCTCATTACACAACGACTAAGACACAGGTACGAGAGATGGGATTCAATATAGTAGATCAAGGAAGTTGGTTTCAAGTGTTCTAGATTCTAGAAGCAGAGCATTTATACATAAACGGCAAAAAGGACATCGGCCCCTAAGAGGTCATGTCCTTTTCTAGTTTTTATTAAATATCTTGCTGAGGATTTCTTGGAGGCAGGGGACCTAAGTACTGATAGAACTGGCACTCAATACGGCCATTATATAATTTACGCCGTTTGTCTGCCTTTCGGCCGTAATACTGTTCGAACTCCTTGTACGGGCTAATGGCGAAGAATGACCATGTAGGCAGATACAACATCATTTCACCGAACTGGCGAGTTAGTTTTTCTACTTCTTTGTCATTACTGATCCGTTCACCGTAAGGTGGGTTGGTAATAATACAGCCATATTCCGCTTCAGGTCTAGCCTTGGCGGCAGCGATAACTTTAAAGGTAATCTCACCGGATAAACCTGCGCTTTTGGCAGCAGCTTCTGCGAGTTCAATAGCCTCAGGATCGATATCAGTGCCTGTTAGTTGCAGAGGATAATCATCGCGGACAGCGTCATAGGCTTCCTCGCGTGCGTCCTCCCAAGAGCCTCGAGGAATGACAGGCCAATGCTCTGATGGAAACGAGCGCCGTAGGCCAGGAGCAATATTCCAGGCAATCATAGCGGCTTCAATCAGCAGTGTACCCGTTCCACAACATGGGTCGTACAAAGGGCGATGGCCATTCCAGCGGCTGAGTTTTATAAGTGCAGCTGCCATAGTTTCCTTAAGCGGGGCTTCTGTCGATTGTCTACGGTAACCGCGTTTGTGAAGTGCGGGTCCAGTTGTGTCTAAGGTAATTAACGCGATATCATTCAAAAGAATAACTTCAATAACGTAGCGTGGACCGTCTTCAGGGAACCATTCAGTGTTGTAGGAAAGTTTCAGCTTCTCAACAACCGCTTTTTTGACAATACCTTGACAAGCAGGTACGCTAGTCAACTGGGACTTATGTGAACGTCCCTCAACAGGGAATTCACCATTTTCAGGAATCCAATCTGCCCAGGGTAATGCTTTTACACCCTCAAAGAGTTCATCGAAGGTTTTGGCGGGAAATTGCCCCATTTTAATTAGTACGCGGTCCGAGGTACGCAGCCATAAATTACAGCGGCAGATGTCGATGTAATCACCGCTGAACAGTACTCGTCCGTTCTCGACCGTGGTCTCATAACCCAGTTCGTTTAATTCACGTGCTACGACAGCTTCCAAACCCATAGGGGCAGTAGCGATTAATTGTAATTTGCTCATTGATCTCAACTCCGTTTTACTTGTAGATAAATACATAAAGCCAGTACAATCAAGTATAGGGGAATGCGGTGAACTTCACAATGTACGACATTCCCAGAAAATCCCCCTCTCTTGCACCTAAGTGGGCTCGAAAGGACTAACAAAGGAGATATTACATGCTTAGCCAAGAACAATACAGTGAACAACTCTATACAGAGGACGAAATTCTGCTTCAAGTGAAACAATCGATAGCTGCTCATGGTATGCCTGAAGTCTCCGTAGAACCGGGATACGGCCGCCTATTGTCCATGCTCGTTAAGCTCTCGCGTGCATCAAGCGTACTGGAAATCGGTGCTCTTGGCGGATACAGCGGCATTTGCCTATCCCGTGGGTTCACGAACGGCGGTAAGCTGACCTCTCTGGAGCTTAAGCCTGAATACGCGGCGGTAGCCCGGCGGAATATGGAACTGGCAGGCTTCGGCGATTCTGTAGAGTACAGAATCGGACCGGCAATGGATAGCCTGAAGATCTTGGAATCCGAAGGGCAGAAATTTGATTTCTTTTTCATTGATGCCGACAAAGAGAATTATCCGAACTATCTGGAATTTGCCATCAAGCTGGCCAATCCTGGTGCAATCATAGCTGGTGATAATATTTTCCTTCGAGGCCGTACACTGAATATGGATAGGAACGGCCCCGCCATTCTGGCAGTGCGGCGATTTAACGAAATGATCGCCAGCGACGAGCGGCTGATTAGTACGTTGCTGCCTGCCTACGACGGGCTTGCCTTAGCAATGGTTAAGTAAATATCTGTTGTGAACGTTTGGAGTGGCGTCACCGAAAGGATCGTTGGGTAGTTTCTTTGTATAGCTTTAGACGAACCCATATCGTGTTAATCACCAGTAAGATTCCAGAGATAATGAATAAACCTTCTATTCCGATATAGCCTGACAAGAAACCGCCGATAATCGCTCCCAGCATGTTACCAAGCGCAAGTGTGCTGCTGTTGAAGCCAAATGCCCGGCTTTCCTTGCCGTCTGGTGTGTAGGAACGGATTAGCGCATTTACACTGGGGAGCAGACCTCCCATAAAGACGCCCATCATGAATCGGATAATAATAAGCTGCCACACACTCGTGACAAAGGCCTGAGGGATTAGGAACACAGAAGCACCTATTAGGGCAAATGTCAAAATACGATGAGCACCAATCTTATCGCTTAGCTTACCCAGAACGGGAGAAGCCAACATATTTGACACTCCGGTAACTGCACTAACCATGCCCGCCCAAAAAGCGATGTTCACTGCTGAACCGTGCAGCTTCTCTACATAAAGGGGCAGCAGTGTCATAGGGCTTATCATAGCGAACTGCAGCAGAAAGGTTACACCGAATAATGCTGGAAGCTGGGGAACCTTAAGCAGCTCCTTTAAGCCTGCCAGTACTGACGGCTGGGGAACATGGGAAGCTTCGACCCGGTCGAACTTTTCTTTTACCAGGAACAGCGCCAACAGGGAGGCTACGAACAATAAGGCACCCACTACATAAAAAATGGGTCGGAATCCTATCGAGTCTGCGAGTAGTCCACCTATGAGCGGTCCCAAGATGGTACCGGCTACTGAGCCTGATTGCATAAGACCCATCGCGAAGCCCATTCTGGGTTTGGGAGTTGTACCCGAGATGAGAGCGATCGAAGCGGGATTAAACCCGGCTATGGTTCCATTGACCAACCGCAGAAGCAGTAATTGCATCGGTGTCTGAGCAAAGCCCATTAGCAGAATAACTACCGCCATACCGAAGCTGGAACGCAAAAGCATGATTTTTCGTCCGTATTTGTCGGCAAGCTTGCCCCATAATGGCTGGAACAGAAAAGCAGTCAAGAAGTTTGCTGCAAAAATCAATCCGGCCCAAATTCCGATCTCATGTTCACCCTGCACACCTAGATCTTTTGCAAGATAAAGGGACAAGAAAGGGGTGATCATGGTCATTCCAGCATTCACTAGAAATTGGCCGAACCAAAGCACCATGAGGTTGACCTTCCAAGTCTCCCATTTCTTCAAAGTGCTTCACTTCCTTTCAGCTTTAAGAATTCAATGAATTATTATTCACGAAATGTAGACATTCTATCAGTATATCATAATTTTTTCCTGTTTTCGTGCAACACATATCATAGTTTTGTCATAGGATTGTCATTGCCCTTAGGAGTGTGACGGTTGTTACTTACTTTTAAAAGGGGCATAATATATATTAAGAAATTAATCAAATTTAATGGAGATCTTATCATGACCTACAACGACACTTTTATCCGTGCCTGCAGAAAGCAGGAGACGGAGCACGTTCCCGTTTGGTATATGCGGCAAGCCGGCCGTTATGATCCCGACTACCGCAAAATCAAAGAGAAGTATACGCTGCTGGAAATATGCAAGCAACCAGAACTGGCTGCTGAAATCACCATGATGCCTGTCCAAAAGTTAGGCGTGGATGCCGCTATCTTGTATTCAGATATCATGAATCCAGTTGCTTCCATTGGCATTGATTTTGACATCGTCAAAGATATCGGTCCGGTTATACATAACCCGATTCGTTCTGCAGCAGACGTAGAGAAGCTAAGGCCCATAGATGTAGAAGGCGATCTCGGTCATATTTTGGAGACAATTGCGCTTCTTGATAAAGAGTTAGATGTACCTCTGATTACTTTCGCAGGGGCTCCGTTTACAATTGCCAGTTATCTTATCGAGGGACGTCCTTCGAAAGGTTATATCCGTACCAAGCAGCTTATGTACAGCGAACCCCGTGTGTGGGAAATGCTGATGGATAAGCTGGGCGATATGATTATTACTTATCTTCGCAGCCACGTGCGAAGCGGAGGTAAAGCATTTCAACTGTTCGATAGCTGGGTAGGAGCACTAGCGCCGCAGGATTTCGAGATCTATGTGTTGCCAACGATTTCACGGATTTTTAGAGAATTATCAGACCTGGATGTGCCTAAGATCTATTTCCCAGGTGTGAGTTCCGGTGAATTGCTGCCTACGCTGACTAACCTTCAGGCAGATGTGATTGGACTGGATTGGCGCGTCAGTATTAGTGAGGGTCGACGCAGAACAGGTGGTAAATTTGCAGTTCAAGGGAATTTGGATCCTTACTTACTAACTGCCCCTATGGATTTAATCAAAGACCGTGCTAAGGCCTTGATTGATGAAGGCACACTAGAACCCGGATATATATTTAATTTGGGACATGGGTTATTCCCTGAAGCCTCTCTTGAAAAATTGCGCGAACTAACTGAATACATTCATGAATATTCGCATGGACTTATTAACGAAACTGTAAAAGCACGTTCCTGAACATACCTAGACTAACTATAAAAGGGGATGGAAACTGTGACAACAAAAGTAGGCGTTTTGGTTATGTCCTATGGTACTCCTGAGAGCTTAGAAGGCGTGGAAGCTTATTATACACATATCCGGCGGGGCAACCCGCCTACCGCAGAGCAGCTTAAAGAACTGAAAGACCGTTATGAAGCCATTGTCGGAGGCGTATTTCCGCTCCGCGAGAATACGGACCGTCAGGTGGAAGGTTTGGAGGCTGCTCTCAATAAAGACAATGGAGAGACCACGGTCGAGTTTGTCTGCTACCAAGGACTGAAGCATGCTAATCCTTTCATAGAGGACGGTGTGGAGGCCATGGCCAGAGATGGCATTACTGAGGCCGTAGGTATCGTTCTTGCCCCGCATTATTCGATCATGAGTGTAGGAACCTATATCAAACGTGCACAGGCAAAAGCAGACGAATGCGGCATCCGAATGGAGTTCGTAAATAGCTATCATCTGCATCCTGAACTCATTGATGTGCTAAGTCGCCGGGTCTCTGCCCGACTGGATCAATTTGAAGAAGCTGGTGCGAAGCGAAGTGAGGTAAGAGTGCTATTCAGTGCACATAGTCTGCCTGAGCGTATACTCGCTATGGGCGATCCTTATAGAGACCAACTTCTTGAAACCTCTGAGGCTGTAGCCAAACAGGCGGGTGTCACTTCTTGGCAGTTCACTTGGCAGAGTGCAGGCCGTACAGCTGAGCCATGGCTGGGACCGGACGTACTGGATACACTTCGTGAGCTTTCTAAAGAACAAGTTGAGGATGTACTGGTAGCCCCTGTAGGATTTGTATCCGATCATTTGGAAGTGCTGTATGATCTGGATATTGAGGCTCAGACTATCGCCCGGGAATTGGACATGCGCTTAATGCGAATTGAGTCGCTGAACAGTGACCCTGCTTATATGTCTGTACTTAGCAGTGTGGTGCGCACACGATACAATCAAATGCAGACGGGTTCAATATGACAGGTACTACACGAAGAATTGTAATCATCGGCGGAGGGCTGAGCGGTCTTAGTGCGGCCTTCTATGTCCGGAAATATTATAAATCAGCGGGCATTCAACCTGAAATTATAGTGCTGGAAAAAGAAAAAGTACTTGGTGGTAAAATCGAGACGCTGCACCGAGAGGGTTTTGTTATTGAAAAAGGGCCTGATTCCTTCCTAGCCCGTAAAACGGCTATGGTCGATCTAGCCAAGGAATTAGGGTTAGACCACGAGTTGGTTACTACCAATCCCAATGCCAAGAAGACCTATATATTGCAGCGTAACAAACTCCATCCAATGCCAGCCGGGCTTGTACTGGGTATTCCCACAGAGATTAGACCTTTTCTGAAGAGCGGGCTTATCTCTTTTGGCGGAAAAGTTCGTGCATTGATGGATTACGTCATTCCGCCACGCAGAAGCTTGGAAGATGAATCTCTAGGTCAATTAATTGAACGCCGTCTTGGAACGGAAGTACTTGAGAATATGACAGAGCCGCTTTTAGCGGGTATATATGCCGGAGATATGAATAAGATCAGCCTGCAGGCTACTTTTCCGCAATTTGGTGAGGTAGAGCGCAAGTATGGAAGTCTTATTCGCGGTATGACTACAGGACGCAAGCCAGCAGAGACGCATACGGGGACCAAAAAGAGTGCCTTCTTGACGTTTCGTCAAGGCCTCCAAAGTCTGGTTCAGGGACTTATTAATGAACTCCAGGATGTTGAATATCGTACTGGGGTTTCTGCGACTTCTATTATGGATGATATTGCTAATAAGGACACTGGAAAACCTCGTTATAACGTTGAACTTGACAACGGAGATAGAATACCTGCGGATGATATATATATTACTATTCCGAACTTTGCCGCAGCTGATTTACTGCGTCCCCATGTAGATGTCTCGGCTCTAGATTCCGTGAACTATGTATCCGTTGCCAACGTTGTGATGGCTTTCTCCAAAAAGGATACAGCCACCGAATACGATGGTTCTGGATTTTTAGTCCCGCGTAAAGAAGGTCGTAACATTACAGCCTGCACATGGACATCGACCAAGTGGCTGCATACCAGTCCGGAAGATAAGGTGCTCCTTCGTTTTTATGTGGGGAGATCGGGAGATGAGCAGAATGTAGAGCTCCCAGATGATGCACTGGAAGAGTTGGTTCGTAAAGATGTTCGGGAGATTATGGGGATTAGCGCGAATCCTCTTTTCACAGAGATCACACGTCTGAGGCATTCCATGCCCCAGTATCCAGTAGGGCATCCCGGCAATATTGCCAGATTGCGGGATGAGCTCGGCGCTATCCTTCCTGGTGTACATGCCTTTGGTGCAGGATATGACGGTATTGGTATGCCGGATTGTATCAAGCAAGCCAAATTGACCGCTGAGGCTGCTGCTCAAGCGTTAAAAAAGTAGAATATTATCCAAAAAGAATGAGTATATGAACGGTGAAGCGAATATTTTTGCTTCATCGTTTTTGCTGTATGGATTCAGATAATCTATCAATCGGACAAGCTACCATTTTGGAGGGAATAGTACACGATATGCTATAATAGAAACAATTTAACCGCAAAGGAGTTTACAGAACACCATGTACCCGCCGAGATCTCGCAGAAGAGACAAAAGAAAAGCCTCAGGTCATCGTCGCCCAAAAAGGGTATGGGTATGGATGAATTCAATCCTGCTATTGTTGATCATTGCAATATTATCTTATGTTTTTATGGAAGGCAGTCATAATAACTCAACTCCGCCTCCAGCGGCTCAGAGCAGCGCCACAACATCCCCGGAGGCCAGCAAGATGCCAGTAGCCGAGACTACAACTGCTCCTACATCCTCACCGCAAGCCTCGATTGAACCCACATTTACCGCTGAACCGGTGCCTGTGGAAACATCGAAAGCTGAAATAGAAGCTTCACCCTCACCAACTAAACCTGCCGACAGTGGATCCATATCGGGGTTACCACAAGACGCAGATTCCGAAGGAGAAATAGTGAAATTAAGCTTTGGCGGGGATGTGATTTTCGCCGGTAAGGTTGGGGAGCTTTTGAAGCAGACGGGTTACGACTATCCCTATGCTCAGCTTAATGGGTTATTCACACAGGATGATTTGTCCATTGTTAATCTAGAAACGCCGGTAACTGAGGGGGGAGTGGGGGCTGACAACAAGCAGTTTGTGTTCAAATCCCCTCCTGAGGCACTGGATGGATTGAAGGCAGCTGGAATAGATGCTGTTAATCTGGCTAATAATCACACACTTGATCAGGGCGAGCAGGGTTTGCGGGACACGCTAAGTAATCTGGAATCAAGAGGAATTCCACATGTTGGAGCAGGAATAAATGAGGAATCCGCTTATACCGCCCAGTATTTTGAGCGTAAGGGTATTAAGATTGCTGTCTTGGGCTTTACTCGGGTGATACCACATTCCGACTGGCAAGCCACGAAGAATAAACCGGGGGTAGCTTCCGTCTATGACAGTGAGAAAGGTCTAAAAGCCATAACCGAGGCCAAGAAGCAAGCTGATTTAGTAGTCGTGATTGTTCATTGGGGAACAGAGCGTGCAAGTCAAGCTGATGCTAAGCAGCAATCACTCGGACACAGCTTTATTGATGCAGGCGCGGATTTGGTGATCGGGGGCCACCCCCATGTTCTCCAAGGTATTGAACCTTATAAGGGCAAGTGGATTGCCTACAGTACAGGGAATTTTATCTTCACCAGATCCAAAACTCCAGCTACATGGGAGACCGCTGTGTTTCAGGCCGAATGCAATATTAAGAGTCAATGCTCCATACAGTTGAAGCCCTTTGATGCGGAGCTGGGCCAGCCTGTTCCTATGAATCCTGAAGCGGGCCAAATGCTTTTCAGAAAAGTCGAATCCTTGTCATGGGGCCTCATTACAATTGATAGTGAAGGTAAGGTTGTGCAATCCTCAGAGTGATCATTACGGGCAGGGGGTTCCTTATGATTAAAAATATGTGCGTTGCCCATCGTGGATTTTCCGGGAAAGCACCCGAGAATACATTGGCAGCCGTCCGAATGGCTATCGCCTTGCCTTATGTCCGCTGGATGGAGATCGATGTTCAACTTTCTAAAGATGGTGTACCCGTCGTCATTCACGACTACAGTCTAGATCGAACAACGAACGGACATGGGAAGGTCAAGGATATGGACTGGGAGCCTATGAAGCGGCTGGATGCCGGAAGCTGGAAAGGCCGTGCTTTTAGAGGAGAAAGGGTTCCTTCTCTTGAACAGGTTCTGGATCTGGCTAAAGGCAGATTGCATCTGAACATCGAGCTTAAGACTGTAGGTAATCTATATCCGGGTATCGAAAAGACAGTTACAGACCTTATATCCTCAAAAGGTATGCGAGATGAAGTTGTACTTACCTCGTTCGAGGCGGGGGCTTTACAAAGAGTTAAAGAAGTAGATCCCCGCTATAAAACAGGGCTTATCTATGATTCCAGATCAGGAGATCCTGCTATGAGGGTTAAGGAGCTGGGCTGTTCGTTCCTATCCATTAGCTTTACACGTCTGAATCCAAGTTTGGCTAAGCTTCTTACAGAGCAGGGAGTGAAGGTTATGGCCTGGACGGTGGATAAAGCCAAAGAGATGCGTCGCGTCGCAGATATGCATTCTGATATAATGATTTGTACGAACCGTCCGGATATTTGGGGCGATACGTTTTTGGGAGTATAATATTATAAATCGACGGGAAAGAGGCTGATGCGTAAGTGAGCGCAACTGTTAATAACTTATACTGTGTTGGACGTAACTACAAACTGCACGCGGAGGAATTGGGCAATAAAGTACCGGTGGAGCCACTGATTTTCATGAAGCCCTCACATGCGGCTGTTCCCCTCGACAAGGCGATTATTCATCTTCCGAAGGATGCGGGACAGGTTCATTATGAAGGAGAGCTGGTTCTGCGTATCGCACGTGATTATGTTCCAGGAATAAGTGTAGAGGAACTCGTTGACGTTATGGCGCTGGGGTTGGATTTTACACTGCGTGATGTTCATAACGATCTGCAAAAGAAGGGACTTCCTTGGACCGCAGCCAAAGGCTTCAAAAACGCTGCCCCGCTAACACCTTATATTGCTTTTCCAGATAAGGATGAGTTGGAAGCCACTGACTTTACGGTTCTGAAAAACGGAGTTGAGGTACAGCGCGGTAATGTGAAAAATATGATCTTCTCCCTTCAAAAAATAGTGGATTTTATCGCAGCGCGCTATGGACTTGGCAAAGGTGATGTTATATTTACAGGAACTCCAGAAGGTGTAGGTCCTACGGTTTCAGGCGATTCATTCGAGCTGTATTGGGGCGATACTCTGATGGGTACCTGCCTGATTGGATAAATTAATAGAGTAATGGAGTAACAGCGGGAGTTGAATGTATGCAGTGGGTTATCGGCGCCTGTGGCGCTCTTATTGTCGCTGGAGCAGCGTATTACAAGCAATCCCTAAGCTTTTCGGGTATGCTGGCAGCAATAATAATGGGGACTATATATTTTGGTGCGGGGAATGCCTTTTGGTTCGGGATATTACTTCTCTTCTTTATTTCCTCCAGTTTGCTATCCAGACTCCGCCATGAGAATAAAGCTGAATTGGAACTGACATACGATAAAACAGGGCGTCGTGATGCCGGCCAGGTCTTCGCTAACGGAGGCATTGGCATGATAGTCGTGCTGTTAAATGCACTGTATCCTCATGAGCTTTGGGAATTCCTATTTATAGGTGTAATGGCTACTGTGACCTCGGACACTTGGGCTACAGAGATTGGGACGCTTAGCAAAAGACCTCCTCGGTCTGTCCTGACAGGCAGAATCCTGCCGACTGGAGCTTCTGGAGGGGTATCGTTGCCGGGTACACTGGCAGCAGCTGCGGGCGGTGCTCTGATTGGAGGAGCTTCTTGGCTGCTCCAGCTTGCTGCTGGAATGGAGAACCGCTCGTTTATGCTGCTTACACTTGCGGGCCTCCTAGGTGGCCTGGCAGGAGCCTTCACTGACTCTATTCTCGGTGCTACGGTACAGCGGATGAACCGCTGTACCGTCTGCAACCGGGAAGTAGAGGGGAGCAGCCATTGTGGTGCAGCTACGGTGCAGGCACGCGGCTGGCATTGGATGAGTAATGATGCTGTTAATTTTATCAGCTCAATAATGGGTGGCATTGTGGCTTTACTTTTCTGTATTATAGGTTGAGTAAGTTTGTAAAGATTATTAATTACAGCCACGGGATGGCATTGTAAAGGGGGAACCGATGAGCAGCGTATCCAATGACAAACATACAGCTATACTGGATGCCGCATATACGCTCTTCGGTTCAGGTGGATTTTACGAAACGAAGATGTCGGATGTTGCAGAACAGGCAGGTATTGCTAAAGGTACGGTATACTTATATTTTAAGAGTAAAGAAGAATTGTTCATGGCGGTAACCCGCCGAGATTGTGAAGGATTTCTTGAACAGCTGGAAAACAAGCTTAAGGCTCAAATTGACCTGACTGGCAAACTGTCGGTGATTGCTGATCACCATCTATTCTACTATTATGAGCGGAAGCAGCATACGAAGTTGTTTTTCCGGGCACCGAATAATAATCCGGAGTTGGTAGCGTATATGGCTCTTTTCATGGAGCAATATATGCAGGCCGTTGTAAAAGTTCTAGTGGAGGGTGGAGCGTCGGAGTCGGAGCTCATGGCGCAGTCCTATATTGGAATGCTGGATCGTCTGAAAATGGATATCTTGTTCCATCCTTCCTTCACGGAAGAAGATGCCCATAAACGAGCGCGTTTTGCTGCAAGACTTTTCATAAGAGGCGCTATGGATAATTTAGATCCTGTAGAAGGCAGCGTGGCTAAAGAGTAGAATAGGATCAGAGACCGTCCGGTTTCCGGGCGGTTTTTTAAAGATTGAATTGAAATAGATTCAAAATATAAGGCAAGCGAGGAACATGAATGAATATTATGACCGTGGAACACCTCTCCAAAAGCTATGGGGAGAAAATATTATTTAATGATGCATCATTCGGGATGGATGATCGAGATAAAATAGGTGTCATTGGTATCAATGGAACCGGAAAATCAACTTTTCTGCGCATCATTGCCGGACTGGAAACCCCGGATGAAGGACAAATCGCAATCGGAAATTCGGTACGTGTACAATTCCTAGCCCAAAATCCGCCTTACGACCCTGATAATACCGTACTTCAGCAAGTTTTTGCCGGAGATGTACCGGAGCTTGTGATGATGCGTGAGTATATGGAGACGATGGCACTGCTGGAGAGTCAGCCCGGCAATAAGGAGTTGGAGAACAAGCTTGTTCAAGTTGGCAATGATATTGGTGCGGCGGATATTTGGCATTTGGAGAGTGAAGCGAAAAGTGTACTCACCAAGCTTGGTATCACTCAATTTGATGCGCTTATGGACACGCTCTCGGGTGGGCAGCGCAAACGGGTTGCACTGGCAGCAGCACTAATTACACCGTCAGAATTGCTTATTTTGGATGAGCCTACCAACCATATTGACACGGAATCTGTATCCTGGTTAGAGCAATATTTGAAAAAGCGCCGTGGGGCGCTGTTAATGGTTACGCATGACCGTTATTTTCTGGACCGGGTGGCAGACGTAATGTTAGAACTCGACGGTGGCCGTTTGTTTAGATATGAAGCAAACTATTCACGCTTTTTGGAGTTAAAGGCTGACCGTGAGGAACGTGAGGCTTCTGCGGAGCAGAAACGTAAAAATCTTTTGCGGACGGAGCTGGCCTGGATTCGACGCGGTGCAAAAGCCCGTACAACGAAGCAGAAGGCTCGGATTGATCGCTACGAGAAACTTAAAGATGGGCAGGTTAGCAGCACAGGTGGTACCTTGGATATCTCTGTAGGTTCCACGCGTCTGGGCCGCAAAATTATCGAGCTTCATGATTTGACCAAAATTCTTGATGGGCGTGTGCTCATTAAAGATTTGACCTATATCGCTGTACCCCAAGACCGGGTGGGAATCGTCGGTAAAAATGGCAGCGGCAAATCAACATTGTTAAATCTGATTGCTGGAAGGCTTCAACCGGATGGCGGTGAAGTTCAACTCGGATCTACAGTTAAGCTGGGTTACTTCACACAAGAGCATCAGGATATGGACGATACCTTGAGGGCGATTGAATATGTTAAGGAAGAGGCGGAAGTGATCAAAACTGCGGATGGCAGTACGATTACAGCAGGTCAAATGATGGAACGTTTCCTATTTCCTCCTGCGGCTCAATGGACTCCGATCGCTAAGCTTTCCGGGGGTGAGAAAAGACGTCTCTATCTGCTTCGTGTATTGATGGGTGCGCCCAACGTGTTGCTGCTTGATGAACCAACCAATGATCTAGATATCGGTACACTGGCAGTGCTGGAGGATTATCTGGATGAATTTCCTGGCGTAGTATTCACGGTATCACATGACCGATATTTCTTGGATCGGACCATGGACAAACTCATTGCTTTTGAGGACGGAGAGATCCGGCTTCATGTCGGGGATTACACCGAATACGAGGAATGGATGGCCAAGAATGTTCCTGTGCGTAACTCGGTACAAAACGAAAATCCACGACGGATCGCAGCACCTGTGTCAGTACCTGAACCTGATGCTCCGCAATCACAAAAGGAAAAACCCAAATTCACTTTCAAAGAACAACGTGAATATGAAGGAATAGATGAGCAAATTGAACTGGCGGAGAATCTGCTGGCTGATATTAGTTCGAAAATGGAGGCTGCATTTGCTGACTCTGGGAAGCTGCAGGAGCTGACTATTCAGCAAGGGCAAGCGGAAGCTGAACTGGAGCGTCTTATGGAGCGCTGGACGTATTTAAATGAATTAGCAGAGAGAATTGCGGGTAAAGCATGATTTGAGTTCTGATATATATTGTAGATTCTTAAAGGGGCTGACCTTAAAATCCATTAAATGGATTTTAGGGTCAGCCCTTGTTGTTTTTTAGTAGGATCAGCGTTAAGCGTGGTGAGGACGCTCGGCGAACGCTACCGCTCTTCCACAATCAGTCCGTCCTCTCCGCTACTTTGAGCAGAATAAGTGTCTACAATCAAAAAAATACAAAAAAAGAAGGCTCAACAACAAAATCAGTGCTTGATAGATGACGGGAAGGACAGAAGGCTGTTACGCCCCATTAGAGGGAATTTCTCCCTCTATTTCTGCGCCTGGCACCCCTTTTGGGCAATTAGAGGGAATTTTGCCCGCTAATTTTGAGAATATACCAATTTTATGGCGGTATGGTTAAGATTAGAGGGATATTTTCCCTTTAATCTCAAAATAAAGGTGTTTTAGTCAGAATTAGCGGGCGTTTTTCCCTCTAATTCTCCAAAGAAGTGGTCCGCAACCCCGAATCGGCCACCTGTAGGTACAGTTGCCCCAAACCATGTGAAATATCAGGCGAAGTTAGGTTGAAATCGTTCCCACTAGGACCATCTTTGATTACCAATGGATCTAGAAAAAGATATTCCATAAAATGATCTCGTTCGTGTTGTGAATGCCTAGCGCCAAAGCGGTCCGAAATTGCGTGCGATTAACCGTTTCAAATTGAGATAGAGAAGGTACATGACCAGTTTACAAACATGGAAGCGGCAGAGAACCAATAAAAACACGAATAGCCCGTAAGAGGCTTTGTGTCAACCCTATTTTTGAATTAAATTTCCACAGAGGAAATACAAAAAAAGTGGATGACGACTGATTTAGTCACCATCCACAGCTATCATTTGCACTATCATTCGTTGGTCTCCGATTATTACAACTTCACTTGCATTCATCTGCGAGGAACCATCTCCGTCTAGAAAAATACCTTCCAGACCTTCACCGGGAATAGACTCCAGTATCGCTGTGCGGAACTCAGCAGCCGTGCATCGTGAGGGAGTGACAATGAGCCAGAGCTTGCCGGTATTGTCATATACCATCCCTGAGCGCATTCTCTGCTCATCTGCGAAGGGCAGGTGCTCTTGCGTTACTGAGGTCAGCCATTGATCCTCATTCTGCAGATTCATACTTATGCCGCCCTGAGCAAAATACTGACTGCGGTCGCTGACTTCTAGATCGTCCCCGGAAGAAACAACCTGTACCGAGAACCTCTGAGAACTGCCATCCCACACCAGTGTTCCCCGTGGATATTTGGCATTGAACCAGCCTGAACCGTATGCATTCTTATCCCCGCTTACCGGCACATCGTTCATAATCGCAATAGATAACAGATCTTCACCGTAGAAGAATCCGCCATTTATTCCGTATGCTTTTACTTGCCTAAGAGGAGTTCCAGCCGCACGTAAAGTAACATGGTCAGGTGTCAGGGACATCATGTGAAGTTTTACTTTTCCAAAACTCTCTGCTTCTAGATACGTATATGATTCCGGGAGTCCATCGAAGACTTCCTTATTTTTCATCGGATCAGAAAGAAGAGCATATAACGCCCCCACTATCAGGACTAGTAGCAGCATGGGGATAAGAAATAAGCGTTTACGGCGCTTCCATAGCTTGCTCAGCAGCATGAAGCTGTTCTCAGTTGGCGCCGACATAAGCGGCTAAAAGCTTGGCTGTGTTAAGGATTGCCTGCTTGTGAGTACGCTCCATAGAATGAGAAGCATGAACGCCCGGGCCAATTAGGGCTGCACGAATATTGCTTCCACCTTTTAGCGCAGCCGAGGCATCAGAGCCGTACTGTGGGTAAATATCGACAGCGTAAGGGACAGCTAGTGCCTCTGCCAGTTGAATTAGGCGGCCTGTCATCACATAGTCATAAGGTCCCGAGGAGTCTTTGGCACAAATAGAGACATCTGTTTCTTTACAGCTAAGATCATCACCCATAGCTCCCATATCCACAGCAATCATTTCTTGAATATCAGTAGGAATCCACGAAGCTCCGTGTCCAACCTCTTCATAGTTGGAGATTAGGAAAGTGAGATTGTGCAGCGGTTTCCAGCCCTCGCGCTTCATGCTTTCGAGCAGCCCAAGCAGTGCGGCTACACTTGCCTTATCATCCAGGTGCCGGGATTTAATATATCCACTAGGTGTAATCACCGCCCGAGCGTCGAAAGAAATAAAATCACCTACGGAAATGCCAAGTTTCAGCACTTCATCCTTAGTAGAAACCATTTCGTCAATACGAACCTCCATGTTCTCCTCTAGACGCTTATAGTCGCGTGCATCGGGATAGACATGAACAGAAGGGTGATTGGTAAGGATTGTTCCTGTATAGGTATTGCCGCTGCGGGTATGGATTTCACAGTATTCATTCTCTATGCTGTGCATCGTGAATCCTCCTACAGAGGTAAGGCGCAACGTGCCGTTGGATTTAATCGATCGAACCATGGCTCCCAATGTATCCACATGAGCGCTGATTCCTATGGTGCGCGAAGGATCAAGGCCGCCAACGGTTAGGATGACGCCGCCTTTTTCATTCCAGGTCAGAGGAATATCGAGTGCAGCGGCTTCTTCCGCAACAATGTTCATCACCTTTGCGGTGAATCCGCTGGGGCTAGGTGTATCAAGGAGTTTTTTAAGTATGGAAAGAATGTAGTCTTCATTAGGTTGAATAGTAAGCAAGGGTTAGTCCTCCTGTTCATCATTAAAAATCAAATATTATCCAAACTCAAAGAATCCAATGAAGTAGTATCGGCTTCACGAAGTTTATTTAATTCTGCGGTCAAACCTTTGATTTGCCTCTGCAGCTTGTATTGGCGAAAAATACCGTAAGAGCCTACAATGATTCCCCCAATTAAGGCACAACCGAGAATTACGAGAATAAGAGGTATGCTAACGATATCAAAACCGAAATTGACTTGAACAGGATCTACGTTAATTACAGCGAACAGGGCTGTTAGCAGCGCAAAAATTAGACCCGCAATAAGTGACCATTGAATTTTCATAAGAGCCCCCTTTTAAAAGTTAAAATCCCCTGCCCGAAGCGGGCAAGGGACTAATGTGTATACTACGCTTCCCGAGTTACTTGGTCAACTCTTCCATCTGTGATATTACACTCTCGAATACACTCATAGCTTCGCGGATCGGCTCTGGTGAAGACATGTCAACTCCGGCTTTTGATAAAATGTTAATGGAATAATCACTTCCACCGCTCTTGAGGAAACCTAGGTATTTATCTACCGCTGGTTTTCCTTCTTCAAGAATTTGCTTGGCGAAGCTGGTTGCAGCCGAGAATCCAGTTGCGTATTTGTATACGTAGAAGCTGTTGTAGAAATGCGGAATTCTAGCCCATTCCATTTCGATGTCTTGATCAACGACCATACCCTCGCCATAGTACTTCACATTGAGGTCATAATAGATAGCTGACAGATCTTTAGAAGTAAGAGAGTCGCCTGACTCTGCACGTTCATGGATGATTTTCTCGAATTCAGCGAACATCGTTTGCCGGAATACAGTGGTACGGAACTGATCGGCATAATAGGTGAGCAGGAACATTTTTTCCTTCGGATCTGTTGACTTATTCAGCAGGTAATCCATCAGAAGTGCTTCGTTGGTAGTAGAAGCTACCTCTGCTAGGAAAATCGTATATTGGGCATCACGGTACTTAAGCGCATTGTCTGAATAATACGAATGTAACGCATGACCCATTTCATGTGCTAGGGTGAACATACTGTTGAGATTGTCATTATGGTTCAGCAAGACGTATGGGTGTGTGCCGTAGGCTCCCCAGCTGTATGCACCAGTCCGTTTGTTCTCATTCTCATATACATCGATCCAGCCTGTATCGTAGCCTTCCTGCAGAACACTAAGATAGTCTTCTCCCAAAGGCTTAAGACCTTCTTTGGTGATCTTCTTGGCTTCCTCAAAGGTGATATCCATCTTATACTCGTCTACAAGAGGTGCAAACAGGTCATACATATGTAGCTCATCCACACCAAGGAGTTTTTGACGGAGCTTCATGTAACGATGCATCAGAGGCAAACTCTCATGAATCGTATCAATCAGGTTGGTATATACTTCTTTCGGAATGTTGTCGCCATAGAGTGACATTTCCAGTACTGATGGATATTTACGTACACGTGAGTAAAATACGTTTTTATTCACATTGGCACTAAGTGTTGCGGCTATAGTATTTTTTTGTTTACCATAAGTCTCATAGACAGCTTTAAAAGCATTCTTTCGAACCTCACGGTCAGGGCTTTCCAAAAACTTAATGTAACTGCCGTGTGTTAATTCGACCTCATTGCCGTCTTCATTCTTAATCTTAGGGAATTTAAGATCGGCATTATTCAACATGCTAAAAATACTTTGTGGAGCTTGGGAGAGGTTGCCGACCTGTGCCAGCAAGGCTTCTTCCGCTTTTGATAGAACATGCGCCTTTTCGCGTTTCATCTCTTTGAGGGTGAAGGTATAATCCGAGAGCTCAGGATTCGCAATGAATTCATCCAGTGTTTCTATCGGCAATGCTAAAATTTCTGGTGTTACAAAAGAAAGGGCCTCGCTAGCTTCCACATTAAGTTGTTTTGATTTCTGTGCAAGACCTTGGTAGACAGAGTCAGCGGTATCTTCATCCTGCCGCATATGCGCATATACATAAAGGCGTTCGGTGTTCAGCGACAGCTTATCATCCAATTGGAAGCAATCTTTAAGGGCATCGGGCGAGTCCAGCTTACCCTGAAAATCAGAAGCCTTCTTAATCAACTCTTTAGTTTCAGTGTAGGCTTGATCCCATTCAGACTGTGAAGCGAACATATCTTCAAGCTTCCAGCGATTTTCGGCAGGCACTTCACTTCTCTTCAATAATTGTTCCATTGTAATCCTCCTTGAATGATGAGATGAAGTAGGCATAACCTTTGCTGGCAGCCCAGCAGGTAATAAATCACCTGTAAGCAGGCTCAGCGTAAGCAGAATAGGGAGTGTCTTATTCGGTATGGACAAAAGGGCCGCCTCCTAGTAATCAAAGGTCAGCCTAGTATGTCCTGCCAGATCAAGATTATTTATCCTAACTGCAATATTCAGAATTTATGCCAACAAACTATAGATAACAAAAACAAAGGCCGACATAATCAAAAATACGGCTGTCAAGGCCATTCCCCGCTTAAGCTTGGGTGGCATCTTGTCCTTACCCATAATAAGTACGGCTCCCAGGCAAAGGACGACAATCACATAAATCGTTAGGTTCTGAGTGTCCATAATCGTCTATACCTGTTTGAATGCTGCGATGATGTTTTTATATTCATCTTCATTGTCTTTATAAGACTCTTTGTTAAATCGATTGTTTACCCATTGCATCATAGCAGGACGGCTAAGAAAGGTATGGGTTTCTTCACCCCATTGATCAGAAATCTCCCGAAGGACAATATATTTTCCTTGTACTTCAACGGTCATCATATTCCATTTGTCTGTTTTGTATATTTCATGTTTCTTAATCATAGTTATTCCCACCCTGGCTATTTTTGGCTTTTGGGTCAATGATAACGCACAGACTGATGGAAAAGCAAATTAAATCCACTTTACGCTTGTTCCTCAATTGATTTGATGAAAAAGCTGGAGTATAATGTCAGTATACGCCATATATGGCGCTATTTTTAGGAGGTTGTTCATTTGAAAGGTACAGTAAAATGGTTTAATGCAGAAAAGGGCTATGGTTTTCTTCAAGTTGATGGCGGCGAAGATGTATTTGTCCACTTTTCAGCAATTCAAGGCGAAGGTTTCAAAACTTTGGACGAAGGCCAAGCGGTTGAATTTGATGTCACTGACGGTAACCGTGGACCCCAAGCAGCTAACGTAACTAAATTATAAGAAACGGTTAGACAGCCCGTCTGTCAGCTGTAAATATATCTGCTAGTGTAAGATTCATGGAATCATACTAACCAGCAATCATAGATTACACAGTTCTCTTCCGGGAACTGTGTTTTTTCTTGTTTGTATAGTCTTTGACCGAAGGTATCCTGAAATGATAAACTAGAAAAGTACCCTTTGTTTGGGAAAAGAGAATAGAAAGTCATTTTGATGGGGAGCGTTACGTCATGAAGTTTAAATTATTTAAAGATCGTAAAGGCAAGGCTGACCAAGCCAAGAATAACAAATTCGTCAAGCTGGCCCGGGAAATTTATGTTCAGGCCCGTAAAGGTGGACCGAATCCAGATGCGAACTTTGGGCTAAAGACGGCTATCGCCAGTGCACGAGCAATTAATATGCCTGTTGATAATATCGATAGAGCGATTAAGAAAGCTATCGGCGGAGGCGAAGAAGTTGATTATGAAGAAATTTATTATGAAGGATACGGCCCTGGCGGTGTAGCGATTATGGTGAAATGTCTTACGGACAACCGAAATCGTACGGCTGCTGATGTTCGGTCCATTTATAATAAACGGGGCGGCAATATGGGA
Organism: Paenibacillus sp.; assembly: GCA_023512345.1. Classification (GTDB taxonomy): domain Bacteria; phylum Bacillota; class Bacilli; order Paenibacillales; family Paenibacillaceae; genus Paenibacillus_AQ. The sequence continues at coordinate 67,665 of JAILZT010000011.1, read as the reverse complement.
GAGTCCGGCTGCGTTTCTTACATGTTCGACGAGAAAGGCGTGCTCGTGATCGATCGCGAAGCTTTCGCAGATCTAGATGAGGATACAGTGATGATGCAGTCACTGGAAGCAGGGGCAGAGGATTTGTCCGTGTCTGAGGATAGTTATGAGATTCTTACACATCCACACGAACTTGAGACTGTAAAGGGCGAACTGGAAGCGCAGGGCTATACATTTGCAAGCTCTGAAGTGCGCTGGATTCCGCAAAATACGATCGATGTCGAAGGTGAAAATGCCGAGAAGCTGCTCAAAATGATGGATGCCTTCGAGGATAATGACGATGTTCAGGATGTCTACAATAACTTCGAAATTAGTGATGAGGAAATGAATCGCATAGGGTAATCCCAGCGATGATTAGTATATTAAAAAGACCTTGCCCTCAGCAATGGAGTGGGCAAGGTCTTTTTTTATGCTGCATGGGCAATATGAGCTATAGTTCACTTTATTCGATGAAGGTTAATATTTCGGAAACGGTCTTTCGCATCATGGTTTTGGGCTGTACTGCAGGATGGCCGAGAGCAACCACCATATTAAGGGCCTTCTCTTCAGAGATGCTTAAATAATCACGGAGCGCTTGCTCTGCAAGCAGTACGGGTCCGCTTAATGGACAGGTCGCCAGACCCTTGGAATGTGCAGCCAGCATCATGTTTTGAATGGCGAGGCTGCTGCTTTTTAATGATTCATCAGCCCATATAACTTCATTTCCAAATTCCAACGGATCAAAGATGCGCTCCCGGAACTTAGAAGCATAAGGCGTACTTAGACAAACTATGAGTACCGGTGCATGGCTGAATGCTGTGGCATAAGGGCCGAAAGATTTGAGCAACATCTTCGCTTCTCGCACAAGCCCTTTTTTCTCTGCGGCTTCAGCTAGGATATGAAGTTGATTCCAAGTCATCCGTTCAATCTCTTTGATCTTATCCCGATTCATAATAGCGATAAATTCCCATGTTTGTGAATTGGTATCGCTGGGGGCATATCGTGCACAGTCAATAATATCTTCCACATCGCACACTGTGACACTTTCTTCACTGAAATCTCTAATGCTGCGTCGTGTCTGCGCTAATTGCTTGAATTCTTCAAAGAGCATTCCTGTTATCCTCCTGAGATTGTTACCAGGTACTAACACTTGGTATTAAAACTATTATAACGTTATTTTTGAGGAGTGAGAAGTCTCATCTGTTTCGATAGGGGGCTGTTGGGGAAGCATAAGGCTTGTTTTAGAACCTCGTTTCCAGGGCTGAAGCTTTGGATGAACTCCCGAATCGAAAAGATGTTTTCCCAGAAAACCTGCAAACGCTATAATAGCAAACAACATAGCTACCCTATAAAAAGTCGACCTCCCGGATTCTTGGAAAATAATCCCCCCAAAGGTACCGCTAAGGAGCCCCGCAGCGCTAGACCATACCACAGTAAATATAGCAAGCCCTGTGGCGCGTAAATGCTCAGGTATGATCCGGGTAGTATAGCGGACAGCTGTCACATAATACACCCCAAAGGAAACGCTGTGCATCGCCTGAATGGCTATTACTGCACCAGGATGATGTGCGCTAGACATCAGTAGAAAGCGTATTGCATACATTAGGCTTGCAAAAGCAAGTAGTGGCAGTTCTTTAAATTTTTCCCCGTATTTACTGAGGGCGAAAAATACTGGAATTTCACTGAGCGCGGAGGCTAACAGGGCCCATCCAATAAGTTCTTCTCCTGCGCCCATTTCTTTTAGGCTGACCGTTAAAAATGCTTCGTTCATGCGATGACCAAGAGCCAAAATGAAGACACAGCTGAAAAACCAAATTACTTCTTTTTGCAAAAGAATTTCCCGGAGCCCATTTCCTTTGTGCTCTGGAACCAGAACTGATGCATCATGCTCATCTTGTGTATCGGGGGGAACTATCTTAACATCCTGCAGCCACCATGTAATAATGAGTGCTGTTATTATAATGATGATACATAATGTCATGCTCCATGAAGAGCCTAATGCTCTAAGAACGTAGCCCACAGTTAGGGCAAAAAAAGCATAACCCAGCGAACCAAATACCCGAATGGATATGAAGTTACGTCCATATTTCTGTGCTGTTTTAATGGCCAATGTGTCTGCAAGCGGAAAAACCGGGTAATAGAAGAAATAGAAAACGGACAATATAAGAATAACTGATGAAAATTCGGAAGCTTTAGATAATAGCAGAACTGATAACAGTTGGCCGCCCAATAATATGATCATAATTTTCTTGATGGTTCCCAGCCTGTCACTTATCATGCTCCAAAATAGATTTGATAGAATGGAAATAAGCGGCCCCAAGGAATACAATATACCTACCTGAGAACTGCTAAAGCCCAGATGCTTATAAAATAAAGGAAAATAGGATACCGCTAGTACACTGGTGCCAAAAATAGTAAACATAAACGAACGCAGCCAATTCTGATCACTATAGGTGCGTGTGGAGTTTTCTTTCATACGTATGTACCTCCCACAACTGAGGGAAAGGCTCTTTTAAAGACATGTAGTTGCACTCCTCCGGATAAGAAATATGGATAGTATAGCATAAAGCAAAGAATACATGGGGTTAAAACTGCAGTGTTACAGAATCTTACAAGGTTTTGCAAAGTGATTTTGTTGTTTGTACAAATACGATGATCATATTATAATAATGTTGATTTGGATAAGGAGACAACAATGTGGAGGCAACGTCATTGAGTGAATTTAAGCAAGGCCGTTACCTTAGCCCGCGTGGTCCAATTGGGCTTATGAACAGGGTCTACAAGTATGTGTTCCCGGAAGTGAGAGAATGCCTTCATTTCTGGCGCGAAGATGCAAAAGGAATTCCCGATCCCGAGCTTCGTAAGCAAGCACTTGCCAGCATTGAAACAAAACAGTTTCATTGTGAAGGTGGTGGAATTTATGCTGCCGGCAATTTGGCCATGAGACATATACTGATTCCACTTATAGTTGCTTATCAAACGATCAGTGATTATTTGGACAACCTTTGTGATCGCAGTACTTCACTTGATCCTGCTGATTTCAGGCTGCTTCATCAATCCATGCTGGATGCTATTAATCCAATTGCTGAGCCGATTAATTATTATGCACTTCGAAGTGAACAGAACGACGGTGGATATTTGCAGCGGCTCGTACTGAAGTGTCAAGAAATGATCTCTCAGCTGCCTGGATACTCTGCTGCGGCATCCGAGATTCATGACTTGGCGGTGCTTTATACGGATCTACAGGTCTATAAGCATATCAAGCCAGAACTTAGAGAAAATGCATTGGAGGAATGGTGGAAAGCAGAGGGATATCGGGCACCGCATTTACATTGGAATGAATTTGCGGCTGCAACAGGATCAACCCTTGGTGTATTCATGCTTTTTCTGGCCTCATGTGACCCTAATCTTAGCAAGTCGGATTCAGAGTCGATTCGTGCAGCATATTTTCCGCATGTGTGTGGTCTGCACATTATGCTGGATTATCTAATTGATCAGGATGAAGACCGGGTCGGCGGTGATCTCAATTTTTGCAATTATTATGATAACACCGATATTATGTTAAACCGGCTTGCTTCCATTGTAGAGTGGGCCCGCAAGGATGTCCGGAATCTTCCCGAGACCTCTATGCATCGAATGGTCATCGAAGGTTTGCTGGCATTGTATCTATCCGATCCGAAAGTTAGCGAGCAGCGGGAAGTTCGCGCGATCTCCAAGCGTTTGATGAAGGGAAGCCCGCTAACGAGGCTGTTCTTTTTCGTCAATAGCCGTTGGATTCGTAAACACATGTATTAGCAATGCTGTGGAGGGACGTCTCTTATAGATGTAGCTCCGCACAATTTTGAGGAGGAACATTAGAATGTCAAAAGTTAAAAAGATCGCAGTACTAACAAGCGGTGGAGATTCACAAGGCATGAATGCCGCTGTTCGTGCGGTAGTTCGCAGTGCTTTGTTTTATGGAATTGAAGTCTACGGAATTCAACGTGGCTATCAAGGTTTGCTGAACCGCGATATCTTCCCGATGGATTTACGCAGCGTAGGTGATATCATTCAACGGGGGGGCACAATTCTCCAATCCGCTCGTTGTTTAGAGTTCCTTAAGCCTGAAGGCCAACAAAAAGGTGCTGATATTCTTAATGAAATGGGAATTGATGGTCTTGTAGTCGTTGGAGGAGATGGATCTTATAAAGGAGCAAACAAACTTAGCAAGCTGGGTATTAACACCATGGCTTTGCCGGGTACAATTGATAATGATATTTCCTTTACAGATTACACCATTGGTTTTGATACAGCAGTAGGCGTGGTTGTTGACGCTATCAATAAACTTCGTGACACTATGTCTTCACATGAACGTTCTTCCATTGTAGAAGTAATGGGACGCCATTGCGGGGATATCGCTCTGCATGCGGGTCTTGCTTCTGGTGCGGAAACAATTCTGGTTCCAGAAATGCCTTATGATCTGAATGAAGTAGCAGACCGTATGCGTGATAACTTTGCAAAAGGCAAACGCCACAGTATCGTAATTGTTGCTGAAGGTGTTGGTAAAGGCGAGGATGTTGCATTGGCTCTGAAAGATCGTCATGCTTCCTTGGATGCACGTGTTACCGTTCTCGGACATATTCAACGTGGAGGCACTCCAACTCCAGGAGATCGGAACCTTGCCAGTCGTCTCGGAGATTTTGCAGTACGATCCCTAATCGAAGGCGAATCGGATAAAGCATGTGGCATTATCAAAGGCGAGCTTACACTTACAGATATAGATCTAGTTGTTAATACCAAAAAAGACTTTGATATGGATCTGTACGAATTGGCGTCCCGTCTTTCCCAATAGAAAATATCTTTAAAAAGACTATCTCTCACTGAATCAGTGAAAGATAGTCTTTTTTTGATACTGGCATATATTTAAGTTATTGTTGATTTAATGGTTGATCCTCATACTTAGCAGCAAAACGTTGCTGTACGGTAAGCAGACGTGACATTAGCAGAATGGCACCGATAGCAAGGCCGGCAATGAGTCCAATCCAATACCCGTAAGCACCCAAACTCGTGTAAGTAGCCAAAAGATAACCTGTAGGAAGACCGATAATCCAATAGGCTACGAAGCATATGATGAAAGATGGATTCACATCCTTATATCCCCGTAATACACCTTGTGTTGGAGTGGCTATGGCATCTGAGATCTGAAAAAAGATGGCGTAGATCAAGAAATGTTGAATCAACGAAATCACCTGCGGATCTTTGGAGTACAAACCAGCTACATGATTTCCCGCGAAAAGAAGTACTAATGCCGTTGCCAGGGACAATACTGCAGCTAATCCAATCCCGAGCCACCCATATTGGCGGGCATCCTTTAACCTTCCCGAACCTGTCTCAAAGCCGACTAGTATCGTTAGACTCATACATATACTTAAAGGGATCATATACAGAGTTGAAGCAAAATTTATGGCTGCCTGGTGTGCGGCAATGGTCATGGTGTCAAATCGACTCATCAGCAGGGTTACCGCAGAGAAGACAGCTGTTTCAAAAAAGATAGAGAAGCCTATGGGTACCCCAATCGTAAGCAATTCTTTGAAGCTTCGCAGTGATGGGACGTTGAAATCCCGGAATAAGCGAAGGTTTACAAAAGGTTCTGCACGATAGATAAATAATAGGGCAATACCGAATATAACCCAGTAAGTTATCGCAGAGGCTACACCAGCCCCAACTCCTCCTAGACGGGGGAATCCAAAATGGCCAAAGATTAACAAATAGTTCAACCCTACATTTACAGGCAACGCGATAAGTGTAATAAACATGGATACACGTGTCTGTCCAAGTGCGTCAATACAGCTGCGAAGCACAGTATATCCGAACAATGGGATGATGCCGAAGGAGATGGCAGCTAGGAAACGGAACGCGATATCTCTTACTGAAGTTTCTAAATTCATAAAATTAAGGATCGGGGATAGGAATAAAAAGCCGATTACAAGAACAAGGGCTGACACGATTAAAGACAACCAGATACCTTGCATAACCTGATAAGCTACATCCTTGTCCCGTTTGCTTCCTAATAGGTGGGAAACAATGGGCGTTATCCCTATTAGAATTCCACTCAGACCTGTTTGGATAGGGATCCAAAGGCTTGTACCGATGGCTACCCCAGCAAGATCCGCAGTTCCGAACTTACCGGACATATTTGTATCGAAAAATGTGATCGCTGACAGGGCGATCTGTGTCACGAGAATAGGGAATAAGATGTGAAGAAATTGCTTTACTTTTTGACTAAGAGTTAACGTCTGCATCATGGGTAATAGGCCTCGTTATCTGAAATTTTAAGAGAAACACCGGGGAAATACCCAGCAAAAGACCCGGCGATCGCCGGGTCTTTTATTTTTACTTAGAAGAATGCGTTGCGTTCATAGAAACGGATAAGGGCTGTAATCATCATTGCTCATAATCTACGCCGGATGTATAACGATTGTTAGCATTCCATAGTAGAAATTCATCGATATTTTCTTCTTTTAAAGCGCGCACCTGATCTTCTATTTGTTTTTTACCATATTTCACATAATGGCCGCTTCCGAGCCAACTGGCTGTAAAGTCTTGAATCCATGGTCGAATGATGGGTTTGTAGCTGCCTAGTGGTTCAAGCTTCTTATGGGTATCAACCATAGAGCCTTTGATAGTTGCGTAAGGGTTCTTGTCAGGATCTTCAACATTGAACCAACCTGTCGAGTAGTGGCTAGGATATACCATAGGGCTGATAATATCCACGTTCTTAGATATTTTTACAAAATCTTGACCAATTCCTTCAGCGGCAGGTACAGAGGCGGCATATCCGAAAATATCAACGGATACTCGAACACCAAGGGGGTTAAGCTCCGCTTTGGCATATTTAACGAAATCAGAAATGATTTCAACTCGTGATTTGTTGGTCTTCGTGTACTTGAGGGCGTCCGCTCTTTTTTCGAATCCTTCTGGAAAACGGACATAATCAAATTGGATTTCCTTAAAGCCTAATTTTACGGCTTCTTTGGCGATGTCTACATTATATTTCCATACATCTTCATTATATGGATTCACAAAGCTGTCTCCACCCTTATTCTTCCAAACGGAGCCATCCCCATTTACAAATGATAGCTGAGGGTTTTTCTTGGCAAGGACCGTATCTTTAAAGACAACAATTCGGGCTATAGGATAGACATTATGTTTTTTAAGCCTTTCCATAAGTTTGTTAATATCACCGATGAAAGGCTGGGGTTTACCAAGAGTCTGTAATTCAACATTATCAGTCTTATAGGTGATGTAACCCGCATCATCTTTGATGTCGATAACCATCGAATTCAGTTCAGTTTGCTCGAGCAGGTTGATTAGGGTTTCCATCCTTGCTCCTCCGGCACTGTACGCTGTTACATAAATACCTTTAACTTTCGGTGCATCCGGCTGAGGATCTGGGAGGACTCCACTGCTAGGATTTGCCGCTCCAGGTGCAGCAGTAGCACTGGGACTTGGGGTTGCTGAAGTATTACCGCCAGCAGCGGCTTTCGTTGGCGAAGCTGAATTAGGATTACTACTCTGTTGTGCGACGATGGGGGGATTCATGGCGGACTGCAGTACGGTTGCCACATCGGCTTCATGTTGTTCATGCTGTACGCCTACGCTTCCCAGGGCCATCATCAATAAAGCCCAGGTGATATTCATTCTTTTATCTCTCCCTTTATGTACAATGTCTAAAGTATAAAGGAACAGCTGCTCTCAAAATGAACAGGTTTGTAACAATCTTGTGGCAGATATGTTCCTTGGCAGCGGATAAATAGTTCCTTTGTTTTAATAAACGAGATAAGCCAATTATAAACCTTCTCACAAAAAGTAAATGCCGCTCCAATTCGGCAAAAAGCCGAACCAAAGCGGCAACAATCAAGACTTGTCTTGCTTGTAGATCATTGAAGATACGCAGAATTCTGATGCTCGCAAATGCTGTAATGAATGATATCCATGGCATCTGCCGGTTCCAGAATACTCATACCGTCTCGCAGAACAATTACGGAATTCAGTTCGTTCTGCTTCAGAAACGGCATCATATCAGGATACCACCTCATGACGATTGCTGATAGTTTTACCGTTTCCATTTCCACAAAAATCACCCTTTCCTTTTTCGAATAGTACTGAACTGAAATTCAGGGTCATCGGAAAAGCGAAGTGCCTGGAAAAAAGAGGGGTAACTCATAATCTTCATGAAAATTGTTAAGGTTCTGCGTGATTATAATATATCACAATTTTAAAACATGTGCATAGTTTGGGTTATCTTTTGCGGAAGGATCCCATGACACCTACAGTTTCCACTATATTTACAAAAGCTTGGGGATCACTTTTTTTGATGATACGCTGCAGTTCAGCCAACTCGTAACGAGTGGTAACAGTCATTAACATGTCTTTTTCCACATGTGAGTAAGCACCTTCGGTCTTAATCTTTGTAACACCGCGTTGCAGACCTAACAATTGACGAAGCATTTCATCTGTACGGTTAGTAACAATAAACACAGTAACTTTGATGTGGCTGATATGAATCATATCGACCACTTTTCCAGTGACATAAATAGAGACCATTGAAGCAAGGGCTAAATTCCAGTTGTTGTCGAAATATCCGGCAGCCAAGATAACGAGGGCATTCATACTAACAAGTACATTGCCAACAGGAAAATCACGGTAGCGCGTAATAATCGAACCCAAAATGTCGAAACCCCCTGAGGAACCCCCGACACGGAAGGAAATCCCACTGCCAATACCGACAAGTACACCCCCGAATACTGAAGCTAACAGCATATCTGAGGCTACGGGAGTCACTGGGATAAGGGTCATCAGCCAAGTTGTCCCGATTACGGAAACGATACTTAACACAATAAATCTCCGTCCAAGCTGGAACCAGCCTGCAGCTAGTAAAGGAATGTTAAACAAAAGATAAAGCAGGCTGATATTAAAGGGAGTAAAGTAACCCACTAACATAGATACACCCGAAACTCCGCCGCTTAATAGTCGGTGCGGGATTAAAAAAAGGTTAAAACCACTAGCAATTAACGCTGAACCGAAAAAAACAACCAAATAACACCAAATTTGTCTTAGCAAGCGATTTCACCTCGAGGACTAAAATGTAAATAATGAAAGAAAGGAATACACTGGTATTTCACTAAAGGTTTGTGATATAATGTATAGGATATTCTTGAGTAGGACGTTACAATGGTATTTTTGCATTTCGTTACATGTAAAATACATTGTTCAGGTATATAATGAAGTACCTGATAATAGGACGGCATTTCGTCCAAATACGCGCTAAACCATGCAGAAAATCCGGCATGATTGGACAGCCTATATATGTGTTTACCGCTACTTAAGAATACAGACAAGCATGTGGAATGTCCACTGTATAGAAGGAGCATGAATAATTTGAAAACATTTGCAGAATTCGGCTTGCAGCCTAAAGTAATGCAAGCAATCACAGAACTAGGATTTGAGGAAGCAACACCGATTCAAGCACAAGCTATCCCCCTTGCATTGGCCGGATCGGACCTAATTGGCCAAGCACAAACAGGTACAGGTAAGACTGCAGCATTCGGTATTCCGTTGATTTCGAAGATCGATCGTGAGGACGAAAGAATCCTTGCACTCATTATGGCACCTACACGCGAACTTGCGATCCAGGTAGCTGAAGAAATTGGCAAGCTTAGCAGATTTAAAGGCCTTCGTTCCCTGGCTATCTATGGCGGACAAGATATCGGTCGCCAAATTCGTGGTTTGAAAAAGAAACCGCAAATTATTATCGGTACACCAGGACGTTTGCTGGATCACATCAACCGTAAAACCATTCGTCTTGATGATGTTCAAACCATTGTATTGGATGAAGCGGACGAAATGCTGGACATGGGATTTATGGAAGATATCCAATCGATTCTGAAGCTTGTTCCAGAAGAACGCCAAACTATGCTGTTCTCAGCAACAATGCCTGCTAACATTCAACGTCTTGCACAACAATTCTTGAAGAATCCACAGCACGTTTCTGTAATTCCAAAACAAATCAGTGCTCCGTTAATTGATCAAGCTTATGTTGAAGTGCCTGAGCGTCAAAAGTTTGAGGCCCTTAGCCGTTTGATCGATATGGAATCACCTGATCTGGCTATCGTATTCGGACGTACCAAGCGCCGGGTAGATGAGTTGGCTGAAGCTTTGCAAAAACGTGGTTATTCCGCTGATGGATTGCATGGCGACTTGTCTCAGAACCAACGTGACGCTGTTATGCGTAAATTCCGTGACGGCAGCATTGATGTACTGGTAGCAACAGACGTTGCTGCACGTGGTCTTGATGTATCCGGCGTATCGCATGTTATCAACTTTGACCTTCCACAAGACCCGGAAAGCTATGTACACCGTATTGGACGTACAGGTCGTGCCGGTAAAGAAGGAACTGCATGGTCTTTCGTAACTCCGCGTGAAATGGACCACTTGCACCTGATCGAACGTGTTACCCGTCACCGGATTACACGTAAACCTTTGCCAACAATGGCTGAGGCGATTGAAGGCAAGCAACGTATTACTGCAGAGCGTGTCCTTGGAATGGTTGAGAGCGAGGAACTGAACGAATACAAGAGCTTGGCAATCCAATTGCTTGAGCAATATGATTCCGTTCAATTACTATCCGCAGCAATGAAATTGTTGACTGGAGACAAAAAAGATTCTGAGATCGAATTGACTCCGGAAGATCCAATCCGCGCAAAACGTCGCGGTGGAAAAAATGACATTCGCAGTGGCCGTAAACCAAGCGGAAGCTATGGCGGCAGCGGCGGTGGATATCGTGGCGGTAGCGGTGGTTCTGCAGGTACTGGCGGATCCGGCGGCGGTTACCGCGGTAATCGTGATAGCAGCGGCGGAAGCCGTGGTGGCTATGCTGGCGGGGGAAGTAACTACGGTGGCGGCAGTGGCGGCACCGGTGGTTATGGCGGAGGCTACAAAGGCAACCGTGACGCTGGTGCGAGCAGAGATGCAGGAGCTACCCGTACTGGAGACCGTAAGCCTTCATCACGTCCAAGCAGCAGTGCTCCTAGCCGTCCGGCTAAGCGTGAAGATTCTTTCGAATAATAAATATAAAAGACGGGACCTTTTAAAGGGCCCGTCTTTTTTTTGCAGTGAAGTTAAATGAATGTACAGCTTATAATAACCAGAAGGATGAATAGGACGAGAATGGTGCGGTGTAAGTCCAGGCGCTGCTAAATATATGTCCATTTTTCATATCTGCGTAGACCTTTAACCATATTCTGAAACTTGGGCTATGGAAATCATATGGTCAAATAAGGTATAGTTAAATTACGCAGTATGCGCTAGATAGACAGGAGGAAGGAAATTGGAGTTTAAAGGAGCAATGGGCGGTTTATACCGTATCACAGAATGGATATCACGCATCGCCTTCAGCAATATTTTATGGGCGATTTGTTCGGTACCGTTTTTGTTAACCGCTGTCTTAAAAATCATTATGATGGCAACGGGTCAAGGGGGACCCAATGAACAAATTACTTTGAACTGGGTATTGGGCATTACCGCACCGTTCACTGTATTCCCTGCGACAGCAGCATTATTTACAGTTGTACGTAAATGGGTTATGGGCAACACAGATGTCAGCACGTTCCGCACTTTTTTTCAAGGCTATAAGGAGAACTACGTTAAGAGCATGCTTGGGGGATTGATTTACACCCTGCTGTTCGTAATCATGTACGTTGATGTAACGGTTTACATGACTCAAATGGCCAGTTTCAAGATTGTTGGTATTTTAATGCTCGTGTTAATGATTATTCTTTTTGTATCCATGTTCAATTTCTTTTCAATCATTGTGCACTATCAAATGACCTTTAAAGAAGTGGTCAGCAATTCCATTCTGTTGACGATCGCCCGTCCAATTCGTGTGTTCTCAACGTTGATTGCTGGTGCAGTTCTGATCTATATAGGTCTAAGGTACCCAGCGCTTTACTTTATTTGTATTCCAACGCTCATCGCTATGGTTGCCTTCTTTAACTTCTATGCCACCTATAATAAGCTGCAATTACAGGTAGAGAAGAAGAAACAGGAAGAACTAGAAGCGGAAGAAGCTGCGCTGAATGGCGGTACGGACCACGAAGACGAGGTTATGGAACAAGACACCAAACGTATTTAAGAGTAATACTGTTTGTTGGAAAATATTAACGAATGTAAAATAAAGCGCATACAAGGTTTACTTTTTCGTTAAAACGCAATATAATAACTATAAATCCTGCGATGTTCGTTACGGTTGCTCGTTGTTTTGAACCAATGATAATGTCTTGGGAGATCTATACGAAACGCCGCTGAACAGCCCTGTCTATACGACGTGGGGAATTCAAAAACGTTTTCTGCGATCACCCACCTGCTATAGCAGGTTCAGAAGACACTGTAGCCGGACGGCATAAGCGGGTTTTCTATTTTTGTCAAAACGCTCAATTTCCCTTCAGGGAAAGAGGGCGTTTTATTCATTTATATGGATTTGGGTATTTGTGACAAAGTTATAACCATGGAATGGAAAAGAGGGGAGCATTCCTCTTTTGTTCCTAGTGTAAGAGTGTTACACTTATACTGTGAATTGGGATTTGTAGAGGGGGAAGAATTTTGTCGTTAAAGAGAACTTTGGTTGGCTTATTCCGCAGTCATGATGGAACAAGCGACCGTGCAAAAGACCCGACATTAAAAACGCGTTATTACAATCTTATGAGGGACAAGGCGTGGGAGGAAGTATCCTCAACCTTGAAAAAAATCCCTGGCTACAAAGTACTGCATGAGGTGGAGTCAGTTGGTGAGATTACACTGGAGAAAAAAACAGCCTTTGGTCGCACATTGGATATTACCGTTTCGGTGCTGAATACTTCACCGATGCGTTGTGGTGTGGACATTTACTCTGCTTCAAGAGGCTCCCTGGGGGATTTGGGGGCAAATTATCGTGTGATTCAACGTCTTTATCAATCACTGGATAAGAAACTGGGGAAATTTAAGGTAGATTAATACATTATGTAGCTGAAGTGATGATCATTTGAATGAAGTATCATTCAGCTTCTGACAAGAGGCTTACAGGTTATATAGTTGAAAAAGCGGGAGAAGGAGATCCTTCTTCCGCTTTTTCAGGGATTTGAGACTTTTGTTTTTTTTCTCAGTAATTACTTTAAGCTTTTGACGGCAGAGATAGCAGCTTCGAAATTAGGGGACTCGGTCATTTCACCGAGGTATTCTACATATGTGATAATGTTGTTCTTATCCAGTACGAAGATTGAACGCATGTCCAAACGGAACTCCTTGATCAGAACGCCGTATGCTTCACCAAATGAAGCGGATTTATAGTCAGACAATGTAATGACACTCTCAATACCCGCAGCACCGCACCAGCGGGCTTGGGCAAAAGGCAGATCCATACTGACAGTCAGGATAACAATGTCATCACCTAAATCAGCAGCTTCGCTGTTGAAACGACGGGTCTGGGCGTCACATACCCCAGTATCAAGAGAAGGGACAACGCTGATCAGCTTAATCTTTCCAGCGTAATCACTGAGTGAGGTTTCTTCCAGTAAGTTCTTACTGATAACAAAATCTGGTGCGGAATCTCCAGCTTTTAACTCTGGGCCTACGAGAGTGATAGGGTTACCTTTAAAAGTAGCTACACCCGTTCTTTCTTGTGTCATGTTATTAAATCCTCCTCATATTTGAAAAATGGATTGCACTGCCATTATAAATTATAATCTTTTTAATAAGACCATGTCCAATTGGATGGTTACATAAGGATGGGTGTTATGATATTCATACGTTATGAGAATTGGAAAAGCTATCTTCGATATTATCCGGTTACCTGTCTGCTCCTGCTGGCTAACCTTGTGATGTTCCTGCTATTGACGCTCAACGGCGGCTCAACAGATCCGTACACATTGATTGACTTTGGTGCTACTGTTGATGTGGAACCGTTTAAGAGTCAATACTGGAGGTATCTAACGGCAATCTTTTTGCACAATGGATTCTCCCACTTGCTGTTTAACAGTTTCGCCTTGCTTGTGTTCGCTCCACCGTTGGAACGATTGCTGGGCTGGTGGAGGTACGCGGTTCTGTATTTGTTCGGAGGCGTTCTAGCTAATGTTCTATCCATTGCTATTAGCACTCCTTCTCCGGGTGTGGGCGGTACGGTTTCAGTTGGTGCTTCTGGAGCGATTTATGCAGTATACGGAGCTTTTCTCTATATTGCACTACTCCAGCGTGCCAGTATGGATGAGGGGTCTCGTAAAACGTTATACGGCTTGCTTCTGATGGGTTTAATTACTTCGTTTGCCATACCAAATGTGGATTATATGGCGCACATCGGGGGTATGATTTCCGGGTTCTTCATATATGGACTAATTATTCGGTTATTCAAAAGAAAAACAAGATAGAGGTGATCTGACGTGGAGCTTAGACAACTGCAATATTTCCTCAAGGTTGCTCAAAAAGAACACGTCACACGAGCGGCGGAGGAACTGCATGTGGCGCAATCAGCGGTAAGTCGCCAAATTCAGCAGCTGGAGCAGGAGTTGGGCGTGGACTTATTTATGCAAAAAGGCCGGAACCTGCAACTAACGCCAGTTGGTCAGCTTTTTTGTAAAAGAGTGGAGAGTGTGCTGAAGGAATTGGATCGTTCAGTGGCTGAAATTCACGAATTTCTTGATCCTGAGCTTGGAGAGATTCGCATCGGCTTCCCGCATAGCCTTGGGACACATCTAATTCCAACAATAGTAGCGGAATTCCGTCAGCATTATCCACATGTGAAATTTCGCTTCAAGCAGGGGTCCTATCATTCCTTAATCAAGGATGTAGTGTCAGGGGAGGTGGATTTAGCCTTTATATCTCCTTTTCCGGATACAGATCCGCATGTGGCGGGAGATATTGTGATGACTGAGGAGTTATTCGCTATCCTCCCGCAAAACCATCACCTGGCTGGGGAGTCTCAAATAAGGCTGCAGCAGCTCAAGGAAGAGAAGTTCGTATTGTTCAGTGAAGGGTACTCCCTTCGTCCAATAGTATGGCAGGCTTGCCTTGAGGCTGGTTTTGAACCGAAGATTGCATTTGAAGGTGGAGAAACGGATACGATACGTGGTTTAGTTGCTGCGGGGATGGGAGTAAGTCTTCTTCCTGAAATGGCATTATTCCAGACGAATCCGCTTCAGCCTGCTCAAGTTAGGGTTGTAGAACCAACCATCACGAGGACAGTGGGATTAATCCATCGTTCCGATGAGAAGCTTCCGCTCGTTGCTCATTCTTTCCGTACTTTTCTATTAAGTTATTTTAGACTACGAGAAAACAATACCCCGGTAGGCACTTAGCCTTCCGGGGTATTTGTTAATTAAGAGTGGTCTTGATAGTTTCGTCAGGCGCTAAGCCTTAGTCGCGATTGCCGAGAAAAACAGTTATAAGGCGTAACAGTTCAAGAAGGGATACCAGGGCGGCAGCTACATAAGTTAATGCAGCGGCATTTAATACTTTAGCGACGCCGCGTTCTTCTTCGTTACGAATGTAACCCTGTTCTACCATGACCTGACGTGCTCGGTTGCTGGCATTGAACTCAACGGGTAGGGTTACGAGTTGGAAAACGACAGCTGCTGAGAAGAAAATGATACCCAATCCCACCAGATTCATTAAGTTAAATATAAAACCCGCCAGAAGCATAAAAGGAGCAACTCCTGAAGCGAAATTAACGACTGGGAACATTCTGTGGCGAAGAGCAAGCATAGGGTAGTGTTCCTTATGCTGAATCGCGTGCCCTATTTCGTGACAAGCGACTGAGACGGCTGCAATAGAGCTTTCATAGTATACAGGTTCGGACAGGCGTACTACCCGGTGTATGGGGTCATAATGGTCTGAGAGAGAGCCGCGGACAGGTTCGATCGGAATATCGCTAAGACCATTGACATCGAGCATGTGCCTCGCTGCTTCATATCCGGTCATTCCATTCGAGTTCGCCACCTTGGACCATTTTTTAAAGGTGCCTTTGACTCTGAATTGTGCCCAGAGTGAGAAAATAAAAGCGATAATTACTAATAAATACATCATCATATCTGCATACCTCCATTGAAGTGTAAAAACAGGTTACATTGGCGGCCCTTGTGTAAGCAAGAGACGGATCGCTTCCATGCAGGCCATACCCTGAGGCAGCAAGTTAGAGAGGGCTCGGTGGGCCTGTCCTGGTTTTAGTTGGCTCATCATAGGCTCAAGTGCCTTGACCTCACGCTCAAGCTGCTGCATATGAACTTCAAGTTCCACCAGTTTATTAGAGACGTCAGCTTCTGGTGTAGCGGAATTCCATTTACTCATCAAGGATTTGATCTCTTCCAATGTATATTTTTCTTGTTTCAACTGATTAATACGTTCTAAAACAGCCAAGGTTTCATGGCTGTAAAGACGGTAGTTCTTTATACTACGTAATTCTGGCGTTATTAATCCCAGCTTAGTGTAATAATCTACCGTACGCTCGCTCAAGTGAGCAGCTTTGGATAATTCCCCGATCCTGTACAGTTTCATATCCCCATGTTCCCCACCTCGCAGTTGTTATCCGGCGAAAGAGAATCGCCTGTTTATTGCTTATATAATGATAACAAACGGGAAACCGTACAGTCAAACGTCACACTTACATAAAGTGTATGCTCTTTTTCATTATTCATTACATATATATAAAAATGCATAAAAATATATAAATGCATAAAAATCCAACTTTAGCTCTAGAACATAATGTTGGCAAGTGATCTTAAAGTTAATTTTATCTTTCCAAAAAATACTCTTGTCAATTTAGCTGACTTCTGATTATAATGACATTAAGAGTTTCACGCTTTGTTAGAAAATATGACATAGGGGAGTGGGGAGAAAATGAAAAAGAAATGGTTGGTGTTGGTGTTAGCCATGTTCACACTTATGGCTTACCCAGTTAGCGCGTTTGCAGCGGAGGGTCCTACGAATAAGGACTTACTAATCGGATTGGATACAACATTTACATTCCTGGCCTTTATCCTAGTGTTCTTTATGCAAGCAGGATTTGCAATGCTGGAGGCCGGTTCTGTCCGAATGAAAAATGCAGGTCACGTTGCTGGTAAAACAGTACTGACACTTGCAATTGCCAGCCTGTGTTTCTGGGCTGTTGGTTTCGGATTTGGTTTCGGCAACGGTAACGGATTCTTCGGGACTACCGGATTTTTATACGGTGGAGATTCAACTGCAGCTTCATTTTTGTCACTTGAATTCTCAGATGTAACATTGAATGTTAAGTTTCTTTTCCAAATGGCTTTTGCGGCGGTATCCTTGGCTATCGTATCTGGGGGTATGGCGGAACGTGCTAAGTTAAGTGTATATATCATATTCGGAATTTTGTTCTCGGTCTTCATCTATCCGGTAGTTGCTCACTGGGTATGGGGCGGTGGCTGGTTAGCTGAATTGGGAATGCAAGATTATGCAGGTTCGACAGTTGTCCATCTTACTGGAGCAACAGCAGCAGTAGTTGCTACAATCTTGCTTAAACCTCGATTAGGTAAATTTAATAAAGAAGGCAAACCTGTAATCATTCCTGGTCATAACCAAGTATTTACGGTTCTCGGTGTTATCATTCTCTGGGTAGGCTGGTTCGGATTTAATCCAGGCAGCGCATTATCACCTATGGGCGGAACCTTTGGTCATGTAGCATTAACTACAAATATCGCTGCAGCTGCTGGTGGTCTTGCTGCCTTGATAGCTTCATGGCTTTACTTTGGTAAG
This sequence comes from Paenibacillus sp., assembly GCA_023512345.1. Taxonomy (GTDB): domain Bacteria; phylum Bacillota; class Bacilli; order Paenibacillales; family Paenibacillaceae; genus Paenibacillus_AQ. Next base: position 49,869 of record JAILZT010000011.1, on the reverse strand, counting down.
TCGGATATCCCTGCAATGCTTAATGGTGTTCTTGCAGCTCTCGTTGCTATCACAGGTGCTTGTGCATTTGTTGAGCCTTGGGCAGCAATAATCATTGGTTTTGTGGCCGGAGCATTTACATTTATGACTTCTCAGTGGTTGGAGCGTGCAGGATTGGATGATCCTATCTATGCCTTCTCTGTACACGGTATCGCAGGAATATGGGGAGCGTTGTCCACAGGTTTGTTTGCAGCACCAAAGCTAATTGAGAGTGGTGCGTTAGTTGGTAAACCTGGTTTGTTCTACGATGGTGGCTTACATCAGCTCGGAGTGCAGGCGCTTGGCGTAGTGGGCACCTTTGCATTCGTAGCCGTTCTATCTTTCCTAATCCTGTATGTAATGAAGATGACTATTGGTATTCGTGTAACGGAAGAGGAAGAATTGATGGGTCTTGACATCAGTGAGCATGGTACGTACGGATACCCTGAGCAAATGAAGTTGATTGCTGAATCAGAATCCAAAACCCTGAAACATTAATTGTACTTCAATTAGAGGGAGGCGGACCGTGTGACATCGATGGAGACAACGGATTGGAGCAAGAATAAGGACTACATGTCCATCGTTACGGCCGGTTCGCCAGAGGAATTAAGGCGAAGTCGTATCGCCTGCCAGCGTATCCTTCTAGAACAACTCAATCTAATACCTATTGAGGATTGGATGTTTCGTGTGAATTTGATGCACGATAGAGTCGCACAGACTGCGATACAAATATGTGAGGCACAAATGTTGGAGGCGGGCTACGGCTCGCCTCCCTGTGCTTATTCATTTATTGTATTCGGGAGTGCAGGCAGACAGGAGGCCACACTGTGGAGTGATCAGGATAATGGTCTAGTTATCGAAGGAGAGCCGGATGAATTCAAAAGTCACTATTTTGAACCTTTTGGAATCATGCTCTCTGATCTGCTGGCAGAGGTTGGATATGAAAAGTGTGAGGGAAAGGTCATGTGTTCTGAACCCTTGTGGCGCAAAACACTGCAGGAATGGGAGCAACAGCTTGAAGGCTGGAGAACCCAGCTGGAATGGGAGCCTATCCGGTATCTCATAATATCGTCAGACATGCGGCATGTTGCAGGGAACGCTGAACTTTCAATGCGATGGCGGAAAACGTTTTATGAAGGAATCGCTCATAATGAGAGGCTGTCTACGGCTATTTTAAGAAATACAGTTCGGCACAAGGCAACACTTAATATGCTCGGACAGATATTGACTGAACGCTTCGGAGATCATGCTGGTGGGTTTGATATTAAATATGGAGTTTATATTCCGCTTGTGAATTATATCAGGCGTTTATCTTTACAATATGGAATCTGGGAAACGTCGACGTTAAAGAGACTTGAGGCCCTTCAGATCTTAAGTGTTGATGAGGAAATGGAAGGGGTTCGTGAAGCCTTTTTATCTACAATGAAAATGCGGGTGAATACTCCATACGTCGATCATGATGGGCTGCTATCCAGTAGTGATTATATCGCTGAGAAAGGATTAAAGAATAAACAACTACTGTCTGAGCTGCGTGGAAGCCTGCTGCTTGTAAGGCGAATGCATCGTAACCTGCAGCGCCAGCTCCGATCAGCGGAAAGGAGGCAGTCATGAAAGAGCCGAATAAGGGCGGAGGATTCTGGAATAATCTGAGGCAGGGCGGGATGCCGTCTGCAATTGCATCTATGAGAGGTGGCGAATCTGCTCAGCAAACCGCTCAGCAAATGGCATTCATTCGTTCCTTGATGCGTGAAAAGCGGCGGCCTGAAGTGTTGCACACCCCGCTGTCTGAATTGGAGACAGTTATATTTGATCTGGAGACTACGGGCTTCTCTCATCAACACGGAGATGAGATCATGTCCTTTGGAGCCATAAAGGTAGTTGGTGAAGAGATTAAGGAAGATGAGTGTTTTTATACACTGGTTAACTGTCAAACTGCCATTCCTTCGAATATTACGGAGCTAACCGGGATTTCTGAAGATATGACCCGAGAAGCACCTTCATTAATGGACTGTCTTCATAATTTTATGACCTTTGTAGGCCAAAGTGTTCTGGTAGCTCACGCAAGTACTCATGACAAATCTTTTCTTAATGCAGCGCTTTGGAAAACCTCTAAGGTTCAGCTTACCAATAGAGTGCTGGACACTATGATGTTGGCTCGTTGGCTTGATCCTCAACGCGGGAGTTACAGTCTCGACGAATTGCTGACCGCACATGGAATTCCGATCTATGGCCGGCATAATGCGCTGGAGGATTCCAAAATGACGGCCAAATTATGGGTTTCTTATCTTCGTGAGATCGCTGAGCGGCGGCAGGTAGACACCTTAGGAGACCTGTATGCTTATTTAAGCAGAGCATGAAGCGGAACTTCCTGAAGATGAATGGATAGTTTTCCATTAGGGTCCCTCTGGCGATCAATGTGGTATCCCTTTATAAGCGGAATGTCAGGGTTTCTGCCAAGAGACCCGATTAAATAAACCAGAAACTCAGGCCCTAAAGCTCGTAATCCCCTCAGATCAGTAATTGACGGGATAGGTGCTGATTGCGGGTGGGAGTGGAACAAGCCAATGGGGGCTGGTTCAAGGTATAATGCTTTCACCCAATCCTCTGGGTCCGGGATAAAAGTATGCAGCGGGTTAGGCGCTACGTTGCGGATTGGCACATAGGTGTGGATTTGCATGCCGCCCGCTGCGGCAGCTCCCAGCAGAACTCCGCAAGCTTCGCGCGGATAACAGGACAGCAGGTGCTCCCCCAGTGCCTGTTGGACGGAACACGTCAGCCTTATGGGCTGGATAATTCCCTGGAATGCTGTCAATGGTTCACCCCTCTCTTCATTGGATTCCGTCTTGGACGGAATCTCTTTTTTTTGTGTTGTCAGGTTTGAATCTTCTGCAAATGGGGGTACAATAGAAAAAAACAATCCCATTTGCAAAGGACAGACCCATCATGAAAGCTGTTAATAAACGTAACTTAACGGTTATTGCTCTGGTTGTTTTTCTAGTGGTCCTTGTTCTATGGCGAAATAATGCTGCGGAGTCGGTGCCAGCTTTTCAAGAGCAGAATGAATCTGTGGCACAAAGTACGGTTGAGGCGGGCCAGCCAGCTCCTATATTTACTTTGCACGGAGAAGGGGACAGCACTTTTACCATTGGGGGCCCTAAGGATAAAGCAGTTTTGTTGAATTTTTGGGCATCATGGTGTGACCCTTGTAAACAGGAAGCTCCTGAGCTGAACATATTAGCTGAGAAATATAAGAATGTGTTGGACATTTATGGGGTTAATGTGACCAGTCATGATTATAAACCCAATGCCGAACGTTTTATAAAAAAGTATAGCCTAACCTTTCCGGTAATGTTTGATCTAAAGGGAGACGTCTTTGCCCAATACCACGGAGTCGCATTCCCAACGAATGTACTAATCGATAAGAACGGAGTCATTTCCGAAATCGTTCTGGGGTTGCTGACACCCGAGGAATTGGAAGAGAAAATAAAGGCTGTTACAGAATTGTAGGTTCAAAAAGTAGAAAAAACACCCTCTGCAGCTGACGTATTTGAGCCAGCTCGCAAGGGGTGTTTTTTTAGGCGTAAATTAATGATTGACCAGCCCTTTAGGTTCTCTATCACTGGCGATCTCATTTTCCTGTGAGATCTGTCCAAGGAGCGCGTACCGCATACTGTCAACCAGAGCTTCCCAGCTTGCTTCAATAACATTGCCGGACACACCCACTGTGTTCCAGGTATTTTCAAAGTTCTTGGATTCAATTAATACACGTACCTTAGCTGCAGTCTGATCCTTCTCATCAAGTACCCGTACCTTATAATCTGAAAGATGCATTTCTTTGAGTTGAGGGAAATAGGTTTGCAGTGCTTTACGCAGGGCATTGTCCAGTGCATTGACCGGACCGTTTCCCTCCGCGGCAGTATATAGGCTTTCGCCAGCGACCTTGAGTTTCACAAAGGCTTCAGAGATAACGGGTCTGCCAGCTGTTTTTTCAACAAGCATTTTGAAGGATTCGAAAGTGAATAGTTCGTTCACTTCACCAGTGGCTTCGCGAAGCAGCAGCTCCAGCGAGGCATCTGCGCCTTCGAATTGATAACCTTGATGTTCGAGATCTTTAATCTTATCGATAACCTTACGCGCTTGCTCGCTGCTTGGATCCAATGTCAAACCCATATCCTGTGCTTTGGAGAGTACGTTGCTCTGACCCGCAAGCTCTGAGACAAGTACACGCTGCTTGTTACCTACTTTTTCGGGTGCAATATGTTCATACGTGCGTGAATCGCGCAATATTGCTGAGACATGTATTCCGCCTTTGTGGGCAAAAGCGGCTGTGCCAACGTATGGCTGATTAACAGGCATGTTGACATTGGCTACTTCGCTAATATAACGGGCTGTATTGGTGAGCTGTGACAGTGATTCTTCGGGAATACAGTGTAGACCCAACTTCAGTTGCAGCGTAGGTATAATAGAACATAAATTGGCATTTCCGCAGCGTTCACCATAACCGTTAATAGTACCCTGTACCTGGCTTGCACCTGCACTGATTGCGCTTAGCGTATTCGCTACAGCGAGCTCACAGTCATTATGCGTGTGAATACCTAACGATGCTCCAGGGAGTTGCAGAGCCACTGTAGAGATTATGCCTTGTATTTCATGAGGCAATGTTCCACCGTTTGTATCACACATGGTGAGCCAATCCGCTCCGGCTTCCCGTGCTTTGGCGAGCACAGCGGCCGCATACTCGGGATTGTGCTTGAAGCCGTCGAAGAAATGTTCAGCATCGAAGATAACTTCAAGACCATTTCGTTTTAGGAAGGAGATAGAATCGCCGATCATGGCGAGGTTTTCTTCTAAAGTTGTTTGGAGTGCAGTATGAACATGGAAGTCCCATGATTTGCCGACTAAGGTGACTGCTGGAACACCTGCATCAATCATTCTCTTCAAGTTGTCATCTTGCTCTGCGAGTGAGTTTTTGCGGCGGGTGCTGCCAAATGCAGTGATTTTGGCATTCAAGCGCAAATCCTTAACTCTTTTGAAAAATTCAATATCCTTATTATTGCTTCCCGGGATGCCACCTTCAATATAGTGCACACCCAGATCATCGAGTTTCTTGGCGATTTTCAGCTTATCGTCAGCCGAAAGACTGATACCTTCGCCTTGGGTGCCGTCACGAAGTGTTGTATCGAAGATGGAGATGGACTTAGACATGAGAGTCCTCCTAAAAGTAGAATGAGTATGGGTTCCGGAATTCGCTTCCTTCAAAACTCGCCTTGGAAGCATACACTTAAGGGAAATGAATTTTTATATTATAGCATTTTTACGCGGGAATGTAACAAAGAACTTTGCGACTTCCTCCATATTGACCTAGGCGTGAGGTAGCGGTATTCTAAGTTGGACAATAGAAACCATAGATAAGAAGGTAGATATTGTGCAGAATGTAGAACGTTATTATCCAACGAGCGGCAGGGTAATCCTGCATGTGGATATGAATGCTTTTTATTGTTCCGTGCATGAGGCGGAGGATCCTGAATTGTATAGAGGTAAGGCGACTGCGGTTGCTGGGAGTGTCGAACTACGGAAGGGAATCATTGTAACCTGTTCCTATGCAGCACGAAGGTTGGGGATTTCAACGGGAATGCAGGTTCAGAAAGCGATGCGGATCTGTCCTTCATTAATTGTAATCAAACCTAATTTTCAGCTATATCGTAAATATTCCGGTGCATTCATGCAAATCGCATACAGTTATACACCGCTGCTTGAGGCTGTCTCAATTGACGAATGTTATCTTGATATTACAGGTTCCAAACAGTTTGGAACACCCATGGAGATCGCGGAAAATATCCAGCGGCGTATTATGGAAGAATTGGGTCTTCCCTGCTCGATCGGGATTGCCCCTAACAAGCTTTTAGCCAAAATTGCATCAGATCTAAAGAAACCGAATGGCATATCTGTGTTGCGTTTACGGGATGTTGCACGAATTCTCTGGGATAAGCCCTGCAATGAGATGTTCGGCATTGGGGACAGGACTGCTGAGAAACTGCGAAAGCTAGGAATCTATAGTATAGGTCAACTCGCTGCTGCTGAAGAGGGATTCCTGGTTGAGAATTTTGGTGTCTTGGGTTCTTGGCTAAAACGGGCAGGCAACGGTATCGATCATTCAGAAGTGAATCCTGAGCGGGAGCAAAGCAAATCCATTGGTCATACAACAACGCTGCCAAGAGATGTGACGGGTATTATGGAGGCTCGCCCTATACTTCTGAATCTATGTGACCAAGTTGCCCGTAGGCTCCGGCGGCAGAGCCTGATGGCTTCAGGGGTGCAGCTTACGATCCGTACTCCCGATATGAAGACTATTACACGTTCCTGTCAACTGGATACTCTCTCAGAAAGTGCTGAAGATATTTATAAAGCGGCATGTAATCTATTTATTCGGAACTGGAAGACTGACAAGCCTGTAAGATTGTTAGGAGTGACGCTGCAGGGTCTGAAGGCAAAAGAGGAATCTGCAATTCAATTGGATTTATTCGATTATGAGCGCCAGCCCAAAAAAGAATCCTTGAACAAAGCGATGGATATGTTACGTAATAAATTTGGTGAAAATGCAGTCCTAACAGCCGGGATGTTAAGTGACACCCATTCAGCCCTTTTGCGGAATCACAAGGAACGTGGTACTTCATTACAGAAGGATAATTTAGAGGATATTGATCATGATAATAGGTGACATACTTATTCTAAAGCGTGTTACAAAAGGTGCCGTATATTGCGGCAGAAATGCAAACGTCTTGAAAACCCATTGAAATTGCAGTCTATTTATATTAATATGAGAAAAATAACACGTTGCTAAAGCGGCGGTGTATGTTTAACAGGAGGCAATGATAACTATGGCTAAGTATACTTGGGTCGAGAAAGACACTTGCATCGCTTGTGGTGCATGTGGCGCGACGGCCCCTGATATTTTTGATTATGATGATGAAGGCTTGGCGGAAAACATCTATGAGAATGATGGTAACCGCGGTAACGCTGTTATTCCTGATGATTTGTTCGATGATTTGCAGGATTCTGCCGATGGATGTCCGACTGATTCCATTAAAATCGCGGACGCACCTTTTAACAAAGAAGGTTAATCCTTCTTTAAGCAAGTATGGCAAGACAACATTAGAGACATCCCATTCGCCGGTTCATATTCGGCTGGGATGTCTTTTTTTTATTAACGGATCTGCCGATATATAATAAGTAATAAATCATACATAATGGAGGTCCCGATGAAAAACTCGCAGCACCTCAAGGCGTATGTACAGATGCATCCGGACAACAAGATGGCATGGTACTTGCTTGGTAAGGAATATTATAAGAACGGCCAAGAAGGGAAAGCGAATTACTGTTTCAATGAGGCCGGTGAAGTATATGAAGCGTTTGAGCATAGCAAGGTTCCTAGTGAAGTATTGCGAGAATACGAAGAGGGGGTTATGCGAGCTAGCTTACACCGTCATAAGAACAAGCTGAAGGTTCGCCGCCTGCTAATTGGATTGTTGCTCATGTTACTTCTCTTTATGCCCTCACCGATTATCCCGGATTTACAGATAAATGAAGAAACCAACGGGACAGTTGAGAATAATATTGCGGATGAATCCATTCCAAAAACTGAATATCGCTTTACAGCGGTGGAACATGAGGGAGCGGCTTCTGGTAAGGTATTAACAAATCTTTTGAAGAACAAAAAGACGCCATCATTATTGGCTGTATTAGGCCTTGAACGCTCAGGAAAATGGCTGTTATGGAAGCAAAATATGCCTCTTAATTATACATTGGCTAAGACAGGTAACGGGCGAACGACTTACCAATCCTATAATTCGGAAGAATGTTCATGCCAGCCCCCAGAACCCGGTGAGCTGACAGCAAAGGCAGCACAATGGCAGAAGCAACAGGAGGAGCTTGCTGTATTGTGGAGTTCAATCAGAGCCTTCTCTAACAGCAAAGGGCGTTCACCTGCGTCACTGAAAGAGCTGGCAAGCCCTTTTCCAAATAATTGGCTAGCAGGCACAACTCCAGCGATGAAGAATTCATTCATAGTACTTAAGAAGGCTTCTGTTCGAGATCAAAATCCCCCGACTGGAACTGACAAATCGCCTATTTCAGAAGATGCAGAAGGATCAAAAGAAGCTGTTGAAGGAACCGCTGCCAATGAGCTTAAAAATGAGGAGGAACTCCCATTTCTAACAGCACCCATTACAATTATTGTGGATAAGCAAAAACACCGACTGGCTGTAATAAGCGGTTATATAATTCTACGAAATTATGAGGTAGGTATGGGAGGGGATAAGACACCTGAGGGAAGCTTTAAGATTACCGACAAGGTTGTCAACCCTAATGGTCGTGCTAATGGGGAGTTTGGCAGCCGTGGATTGCAGCTATCAGACAGCAACTATGCTATTCATGGAACCGATGAGCCTGAAAGTATTGGAAAAGATGAATCATTAGGTTGTATAAGAATGAACCGTGAGGATGTGGAGGAGTTGTTTGCCTTAGTTCCGAGGGGGACGACGGTGCAAATAAGTAAAGGGGTTCTGCCCGAAGAGTTGTTATTGCCGAAGGATCGTTTCTCTCCTTCTACAACCCAGAACCAGACCAACCCCCGCAAAGTCTATCATTGGCTAAATTAATTACCTGCTACAATTAATAAAACAATGATAACAAGAATGAGTAATACAATGCTGGCCCCGATCCATAAAACGGCTTTACGGTTCACATCTTCTTTCTTCTGCTGCAATGTAGGAGGTTTACGTTTGGTTGACATACAGCTCTACCTTCTTTCTCTCTTATCGGTGTTTACCCTTACATTGTAATTCGTTTATAAGAAAAATACTATACTCTCTAGACAGGCTTTAATAATCTGCTGGGCAAAAAACTTTTCTTTTCAACTGGAAAAGGCTAAAATTAAGAAGAAACCTACAGAACCGGGGGAAATGGCATAGTGATGGACCCCTTGAAGGAGCGAGAACGGTGTTGTATCGTAATATAGCCAAACCTTTTTTCTTTAAAATGGACCCAGAAAAGGCGCACCATCTCGTCGTAGGCGGTCTGGAGAAATCATCTGTGCTTCCAGGCGGTCGTGCTGCTTTACGTTTGATGTACGGTGTTCCTGAAAGTGCTGATCTGGCGATGGATCTGTTCGGGCAGCATTTCCCAACTCCAGTAGGATTAGCGGCTGGACTCGATAAGAATGCTCAGGCCGTTGCAGGATTCTCTTCTATTGGATTTGGTTTTATGGAGGTAGGTACGGTAACTCCGAAGGGACAGCCTGGCAATGAAAGCCCGCGTTTATTCAGGCTTCCATCAGACGAGGCACTCATCAATCGAATGGGCTTCAATAATGAGGGTGCCGAGAGCATGGCTCAGCGGCTTAAAAAAATCAAAAAGCGCCCTATTCCGATAGCGGTTAATATTGGGCGGAACAAAGCGACTGGCAATGAAGCAGCACATGAGGATTATCGTCAGTGTATCCGTACGCTATACCCGTACGGTGATTTTTTTGTGGTTAATATAAGCTCGCCGAATACACCGGATTTACGAAGCCTCCAGCATGGGAGTGAATTGTCATTCCTGCTAACTCAGGTGAAGGAAGAGATGGAACTTCAACGGCAAGCTACCGGCATAAGTAAAAGCCTGCTGGTCAAGATAGCCCCAGACGTTAGTGCTTCAGAGCTGGAGTATATGGTACATACGCTAACAGAAACCGGGATGGACGGGATCATTGCTACCAATACAACGGTAAGCCGTGAAGGACTTAACCATTCCAGTGCTGGCGAAACCGGAGGTTTAAGTGGCAAACCTCTGCGGGATCGTTCCACGGAGATTATCCGTTCGATATACCGACAGACCGAAGGCAAGCTGCCGATCATCGGCTCCGGTGGTATTTTCACAAGCCAGGATGCTTATGAAAAAATCCGAGCAGGTGCAAGCTTGGTCGAAATTTATACAGCCCTTATTTATGAAGGGCCCGAGGTAAACCGCAGAATTCATGCCGGATTACGGCAATTACTGCGGCGTGATGGATTCCGCCATATTTCGGAAGCAGTGGGTGCAGATCATCACTGAAGGCAGAGGACAGGAGGACAGGAAGATGGACGGCAGGGACTGGGGAACTTTTTTGCTTCCATATGAACAGACTGTGGAGGAACTTAAGGTTAAATTTAAAACGATGCGTTCAGAATTGAAGAAGCGTGAAGAATACACCCCGATCGAATTCGTGACGGGACGTGTCAAACGGCTGTCAAGCATTCTGGAAAAGGCGCAACGGTTGAATGTGAAGATGGAGGATCTGGAGACTGGCATTGAGGATATCGCCGGTATTCGCATCATGTGCCAATTTGTAGAGGATATCCGCAGAGTTGCTGAATTTATTCGCAATCGCAAAGATCTTGAGGTTCTTTACGAGAAGGATTACATTACCAATTACAAAGAGAGCGGCTACCGCAGCTTTCATATGATTATAAAATATCCCGTACAAACGGCTTTGGGACAAAAGATTGTACTGGCTGAAATTCAAATCCGCACGTTGGCGATGAACTTCTGGGCCACCATTGAGCACTCTTTGAATTATAAATACCGAGAGAGCTTGCCGGATGAAATGCGAATTCGTCTGAAGACGGCCGCGGAGGCCGCGTCGATTCTGGATAGTGAAATGTCTAGTATTCGTGAGGAAATTCTCGAGGCTCAAAAGACTTTTGAGGAAAACTCCAATGCTACAACACAAATACTAAAAGCCATACACCAGTTGTACTTCTATCATCTTGTTAATGAAGCAATTGAATGTCAGGGCCGTTTTAACGAACTCTGGCAGGCACAAGATATGGATGCCATGAAAGACTTATTAGATCATGTTAGAAAACTGTTGTCCGAGGCGAAGAAGGGCAGCGAGCCTCATGGCTTATGAGAAGCTTTATGTAGCTTTTCTAGTCTACTTCAATCGTGATCGTGACTATTTTGAGTGTCATGAAGTGCTGGAAGAGCTATGGCTAGCCCGGGAACGCGATCCTCTCTATAAAGGACTTCTTCAGGTAGCCGTAGGGCTGTATCATTTCCGTAATGGTAATGTTCGCGGCGGAACTCTATTGTTAAGCAGAGCCGTCGACAAGTTGAAGGATTATCCGTCTCAGTCACTCGGTATCAATCTCGCCAAGCTGGTGTCAGAAGCGCGGGATTATGCCAAACGCTTAGAGAGCTATAATCAGCAATCATTCCCCTATTATGATCTAACCATCGATATAGTAGATGATGAGCTTGTTGCGGCAGTAGAGTCGGCATCTTCTGGCATAAAGACTAACATTCCTCAGCGCCGCGGCCCTCAAAGGCCCCAGGCTTCTTATCATAAATAAACAATATCCAGCAGCAATAAATATTGATCAGCAAGAGGGACACCCGCAGGGGTGTTCCTTGAGTCATTCATCACCTATTGTTGGATGGCAGGAGGACGGCATTCATGTCGGTACAATTACCAAGCTCTTTTATGGAAAGAATGAAGGAGCTGCTTGGAACAGAATATGAACAATTTGCAAATTCGTATAATGAAATACCCTATGGCGGTATTCGAGTGAATACATTGAAGATTACGGTGGAGCGACTCCGGGAAATTTCTCCTTTTCAGCTGGAACCGATTCCTTGGTGTCCCACCGGTTTTTATACTCCTGAAGGGGCTAGACCTGGCAAGCATCCCTATTATCATGCAGGTCTGTACTACATACAGGAACCAAGTGCTATGGCACCCGTGGAATTACTAGGCGTTACGCCGGGTGACCGTGTATTGGACTTGTGTGCGGCTCCTGGCGGGAAGTCAACCCAAATTGCGGCCAAGCTGCAAGGGAAGGGATTGTTGGTTAGTAATGATCTTCACCCTGAACGGACCAAAGCACTCGCTAAGAATCTGGAGTTGTACGGAACACGGAACGGTATCGTCCTGAACGAAAGTCCGGAGCGTATCGCAGCTTCTTTTCCTGCTTTCTTTGACAAAATCCTGATTGATGCCCCTTGCTCCGGCGAAGGGATGTTCCGTAAGGATGAGGACATGGTTAAGCAGTGGGACCCAGAAACACCGGCCAAGTATGCCGCCATGCAAAAGGAGATTCTAATTGCTGCTGCTGCAGCATTGACCCCGGGCGGAACGCTAGTGTATTCAACCTGTACATTTGCAACAGAGGAAAATGAAGGATCCATTGCAGAGTTTCTCATAGAGCATCCACATTTTTCAGTTGTTCCTGTTGGCGGGACGGGTTCATTTGCTCCTGGATTTGGAGAACTTGGGGGAACGGCACGGCTGTGGCCTCACAAAGTAAAGGGCGAAGGGCATTTTATCGCTGTGTTAAAGCATGATGGGAGCCCATCTGAACAAAGTAATGATGATGAAGGGGATTATGCGATATATAGCCGGAGCCAACCAGTGACTTCTGATCATAAAGAGCGTGGGAAGAAGCGGCAGGACACGGCGGTTAAATTGGCGCCAAAGAAGAATACCAGTGTGGACAAGGGTAAAGGTGTGCGTGCTCAAGGGAAATCTGTTGGGAGTGGTGGTCGTAATCCATCCGCTTCGATAGAGGAAGATGCTTTGGCGGCCTTGGATCAATTTGTCCAGGAACAGCTGGAGTTTCACCCTGAAGGTCATCCTATTTTTTACGGAGATCATATCTATATCTCGCCTTTGCCTAAAGAAGCGTTCAATGGATTAAAGACGATTCGTCCTGGCTGGTACGTTGGATCTATGCGTAACGGGCGTTTCATTCCGGGCCATCCGTTTGCTACGGCACTACACCTGGAGGAAAGCTGCCGGAGCTTGACGCTCTCCAGTGAGGATTCTGAAGCCGTGTCTTATCTCAAAGGTGAAACCTTAATTATCCCTGCGGAACGATTGGCAGTAAAACAGGGCCATTCTGTGAAGGGTTATGTTCTGGTTTGTATTGATGGATTTAGTGCAGGCTGGGGTAAGTGGCAGGACGGAATGATCAAGAATGAATATCCTGCGGGATGGAGGTGGACATAAAGTTGAAGCTGTCTTCAAACAGTGAAGGAAAAAAACAACGCCTGGATAAGGTGCTGTCACATATAGGTATAGCCTCTCGGAGTGATATCCGCAAACAGGCAAAGCAAGGGTTAATCACCGTGAATGGAGCTGTAGTTAAGGACAGCGGGTTTCATGTCGATCCTTATAAGGATAAAATTGAGGTAGGTGGGGAAGTTGTCAGCTACCGTGAATATATTTATTTAATGATGAACAAGCCTCCGGGTGTGTTATCCGCTACTGAAGATCGGAAAGATCGAACGGTGATCGATCTGTTATCAAAAGAATATGCACTGTTCGAGCCATTCCCTGTGGGAAGGCTGGATAAGGATACAGTTGGTTTGCTGCTGCTGACGAATGATGGCAAGCTGGCCCATGAACTGCTCTCGCCGCGCAAGCATGTACCCAAAACGTATGAGGCTACGGTTGAAGGAGAAGTTGATTTGGACGATATAGCTGCTTTTGCAAAGGGTGTTCAGTTAGAGGATGGTTACGTCACTCAACCAGGTCAGCTTACCATTCTTGGAAGAGATCGAGGCACTAAAGTTATCTCGTATATATCGCTTGTGATTACCGAAGGGAAATTCCACCAGGTTAAGCGAATGTTTCAAACTGTTGGCAAAAAGGTTATTTTCCTGAAACGTGTCTCTATGGGGGAATTAAAGCTCGACGAAACATTGCCCCTCGGTTCATACCGTGATTTGACTGCGGAGGAGCTGGAGTTACTGGGAGCAGAGTTATAATTTATATAGATAAATAGGATAAACGGGATGGTGGGGTAGGAATGAGATACAAACTGATAGCACTTGATGTGGATGGAACATTGTTGAATGATGATCATCATCTAAGCACAGAGAATAAGGAAGCTATTGCAGAGGTTACTCGACAGGGTGGACAAATTGTTTTATGTACAGGACGCAGTCCGCAGAACTCGATTCCTTTTATGGAGGAAATGGGATTGTCGGGATACGTGCTTGGACATAACGGAGCGGCAACAGTTCGTGTGAAAGACCGTGAGGTACTGCACCAATACGGTCTGGATGCGCGGGGACTGGATCCGTATATTAACTACTGTCGGGAGCGGGACATCCATTTTGATGTAAACACTGCGTTTGATATGTATGTGGATAACGTGGAGAACCTGACTAGGGAAGCCAATCATATGTATGAACATTTTCGGATTTTACCTGCAACACTGCCAGCTTGGGAAGATTTTCGTGAGCCGATTGTAAAATTCACAGTGTTTACTCAAGTGGATATACTGGACGAAGCTGAACGAGTATGGCGTACCTGGGGGCAGCAATATAATATTCTGCGCAGCGGTGAATTCTTTGTTGATTTTATGCATCCGGAAGCCTCGAAAGGCAATGCGCTTAAACATTTGGCTGTGCAACTGGGAATTCCTCAAGAGGAAGTACTCTCCATCGGTAATTATTATAATGATATCTCCATGCTAACCTATGCCGGAATGGGTATCGCGATGGATAATTCCCCGGTTGAAGTTAAGGCTTCTGCAAATGCTATAACAGGAACTAATAATGAACATGGTGTGCGTGATGCGCTGATTAAATATTGTCTATCCTAAAATAAGTGAAAAAAAAAGAGGCAGTGCATCCTGAAAAGGACGACACTGCCTCTTTTGTGTAATTGCTATCGTGAAATATAAAATTTAGACAAATAAAGAACGGGAAATGATTACGAGCAATATGAAAAGTACCAAAATTGCTCCAGTAGATGTGAAGCCTCCGCCAACTGCGCCCATGTCTGATTCCTCCCTATCTCATATCTAGTTCCCATCACTGCGTCTAGTGCACAGTCTAACTGGGATAATGACATCATATGTAGGAGGAACCCCCGAAGACTGGCCAAAAGCCTATACATCTTCAATATGGGCTGCATATTGGGCTACATGATACGTAAACCCTTGGGAAGATGGTTTTTAAGCTGACCCAAACTGGCTTTGCCCCAGCTGATAGGTAATCCGTCGACCGTTACCAACGTCCAGCCATGCAGGTCCGAGGATACTGGAAGGCTCTCCCCCCGAAGCCAGGCCCGTATTTCAGGACCGTCGGAAGCGAGGTCAAAGCTGCGAGAGGCCTGTTCCGGTTGCAGTGCCATAGCTAACGCATGTGCGGGCTCAATTCGATTTTTCTTCAAATGGGCAATATGCAGACCTGCCCGAGGTATACGCAAACCTTCAAGCAAACCAGTGTGCATCTGATCATTGAACGCTTCAGGAAGAAGATATAGAGATTCTCCGAAAAGCAGGGGCACACCCTTGTCGGGAAATCCAGGTAGATCATTCGCAGCCCAAATTTGAAACTGTTGAAAAGCATCACGTACAGACGTATTAGTTGTCGGGCCACTTTTTCCCCGGCCACCAGCTGTTTTCCGTTTAGAAGGGAGTGATTCTTCACCGGCAGATTTATGTTTGCGGAGTAGGGCAACGAAATGCCCCTCGCCTTTTTCTAAATGCGGCCATAAGCGTTTATGAGTCAGCAGTTCCATATCAGGATATGTATCCGTCACTCTGGTCATTATATCTTCATTTTCCTCGCGGTTGAACGTACAGGTGGAGTATGCCAGGCTCCCGCCTGGTTTCAGCATCTTATAAGCGTCCTGAAGAATATCCCACTGACGCGCAGCACACATCAATACATGCTCTGGAGACCATTCGTCTATAGCATCAGGGTCCTTGCGGAACATGCCTTCACCTGAGCAAGGTGCATCCAGCATAATTTTGTCAAAGGATTCGGGGAACCTCAATGCCAGCTCACCCGGAGTAGCACTAGTAACCAGTGTATTTGAAAGGCCAAGTCTTTCTACATTTTCAGCCAGTATTCGTGCTCTTTCCGAATGTATTTCGTTGGATACGAGCAAACCTTCTCCCTGCATTAAGGCAGCGATGTGGGTAGTCTTCCCTCCTGGAGCGGCTGCAAGATCCAATACGGTCTCACCAGGCAGCGGAGACAGCAACTCTGCTGCGGACATTGCAGAAGGCTCCTGAATATAATATAGTCCGGCAGTATGATAGGGGTGTCTGCCAGGGCGTGAAGGTTCTTCATAATAAAATCCATCAGGACACCAAGGAATAGGCTCTAATCCGAATAAAGATTTAGTGTTCGTTATTGCTATTCGTCCTGATTCCGTATTGCTTTTTAACCGGTTAAACCGCAGTCCCTGAGTTCTCGGGGTCTTATAGCTCTCCAGAAAAGCGTCCGCCTCTTGTCCCAGCATTTCTCTCATGGTTGTGGTGAAAGCGGCGGGCAGCCGTTCTTCGTTCATAATTCATTCTCCTTTTTGTAGGTTGCTGTTTCAGGTGTATACCGATAAAATTAAGATATGGAACTTTACGTGCCTAAAAATCTACATATACACAACTATATCATAATTGCCAAGCTACACCGTAATGGGGGCAATAGTAAAGGGGATGTACCTAATGAATTTGCTGCAAGCGCTCTTCTTCCCGCCGGAACAGCCCGGTGGTGTCTCTTCTATGATCCCATATCTTCAGGAACGCTTTCGTTCAAGCCGTTGGGAAATGGACCTCTTCTGGCTGCCTAAGCGGATTCGCAATAAGGGTCATGAGGAGATTGTTTTCGAGACCTTTGATTGGACTCAGTATGCCGAAAGTCCAGTCGTGCAAAAATATATACAGACTTATCGCGATTACTTATGGTGGACGAGGCTCCGCTTGAACAAACCATATGATCTTATACATGCACATCATCCAATTGCCGGACTTGCAATGAAAAAAGTATTTCCGGATGTTCCTCTTATTCAGACTCTGCACTCTAGTTATGAACGTGAGTTAATATTAAATGGTGCTATAACCGAGAATGGGTTGGAACATCAGTTTTTGGTATCTATCTATCGTGAGCTTGAACATGTGAGTGAGCGCTTGATGACGGTATCGCGCTCATTTGCCGAGTATCTCTCTCCTTATATTGCCGAACCTTCCCGCATTGGGGTTATACCGAATGGGTTTGATGAGAAAAGATTTAAACCGGTTTCACATGACAACAGTATTCCACAGCTGGTTACGGTCACTCGACTTGTTCCCGCGAAAGGGATTGATGTTCTAATTAAGGCTTGTGCTGAATTAAAGAAACGTGGGCATGAGTATGTCCTGCATATTATTGGTGATGGACCCTCTCGTACGGAATTGGAGAATCTGGCCCAATCACTAGGTATATATAATGAGACTATCTTTTATGGTTACACTTTGCATCCGGAAGAGTTCATGCCGTTCTTTGATATCTTTGTTCTGCCGTCAAGGGCGGAAGCATTTGGCTCTGTCTTTGCTGAAGCTGCGCTCAGTTGCCTCGCTTTGGTGGGTACAAATGTCGGCGGGATTCCTGAACAGATTGAGGATGGAGTGAATGGATTGTTGGTCAATCCTGATGATGAGCTCGCACTTGCGGATGCTCTCGAAAAGGTTATCGCTGATCCTTCCTATCGTTATGAGCTCTCCCGATCGGCATGGGAGAAAGCTAAAAGCTTGTATTCGTTGACAAGAGTGGCTAATGAATTGAAAAAGACATATTTGCAATTTCACCCAGGAACAAAGGGGTGACAGTCATGATTCCGTTCCGGTTTCTACATGCTGCAGACTTGCATTTGGATAGTCGGTTTACAGGGCTGGCACATATTCCGCCAGCTGTCAGGTCACTATTACGGGAATCCACCTTTGCCGCCCTCGGGCGGCTTGTTGGCGTCGCCATTAAGGAACAGGTTGATTTTGTAGTGATTAGCGGAGATATCTACGATATCTCTGATTCTTCACTGCAGGGACAGCTCAGATTTCAGGAGGTACTGCTGGAGTTGGGGAGAGAGGGTATTTCCGTATTTATGATTCATGGCAATCATGATCCGCTGGATGGCCCACGGCTGCGAAGTGCTCCCCTACAACATGTAACGGTGTTTGGCAGCGATACGCCTGAGCAGGTTACAGCAACTCGTCGTTCTGACGGGTGTGAGGTCGCCATTATAAGTGGACTTTCCTACCCCACTATGAAGGTAACTGAGAATACATCACAAAGATTTGAACGAAAGCCGAATTGTGATTTGTACCATATTGCTCTGCATCATTGTAATGTGGATGGGGATCTTCAGCATGAGACGTACGCTCCTTGCAGCCGGAAAGATCTAATTGCAAGAGGCTATGATTATTGGGCACTGGGACATATACATACGAGAAGTATTTTGCATGAACGCCCCTTTATTGTATATCCGGGTAATATCCAGGGACGCAGCATTAAGGAAACCGGAGAAAAGGGCTGTTATATCGTTGATGTTAACGAGGACGGTACTACGCACCTTAAGTTTCATGGGCTGGACGTCGTACGCTGGCAAGTCCGGGAAATATCGATCCAAGGGTTAAAAGATGAAGTTCAGTGGATTCAAGCTGTTGAACGTGAAATAGAAGAAATTAGAGAAGAGTATCCCCAAATGATGACCGTTGTTCGATTTCGGCTAACAGGACGAGGTGCTGTTCATAGGCTGCTATCTGAAAAAGGTGCGGTGGCTGATTTATTAAACGAGCTACAGCGCCGTGAAGGGATAAGGGCGGAACAAAAAACATACCAAGGCTTAGTATGGACTGAAGGTTTTTCTGTGGAAACGGGTGCCGACTTTGATCGGGATCGACTTTTACAGGAGGACAGCTTCCTTGGAGAGCTGCTTCGTTTGGCAAAAGGAAGTACAGAATCGACGGAGGAATTGGATGTATTGGTACGCAAAGCCCTCGCACCTATGATGGAGAATCGCGAACTGCGCAAGCTGTTGTCTGAGGCCGGAGAAGAGGATAAGAGATTGTGGCTGGAGCGTGCAGCTGAACTTGGAGCAACGCTGCTGATCGGGATAGAAGATCTGGGCGATGACGTTGAGGTCACTGCTCAAGGTTATGATGGAGGACTGAATACATGAAAATTCAGCGGCTCGAGATCAGCGGTTTTGGCCGTCTTCGAAATGTAGAGATGGAATTGGGAGATGGAGTGACGGTCCTATATGGCCGAAATGAGGCGGGTAAAAGCACCTTGCTCCACTTCATGCGCTCTATGCTGTTTGGTATCCCTGCGCGAAATAATCCGCTCGAAAGATATGAGCCTGCAGAGGGCGGGGTTCATGGAGGTGTCTTAACAGCCAGTGACGGTGAAGGAGGGAGTTGGAGAATTCACCGTTACAGCGCGGGCAGTGCAGGACAGAAAAATGAAAAGCTGACGGTTACACTTAGCCGCCCAGATGGAATGTTGGAGGAATTGGGACAAGCTGAGCTGGAGCGAAATTTGCTGGGTGGAATCTCCAGGAACATGTTCCGCCAATTGTTTGCCGTTTCACTGGACGAGCTACAGCAGCTTGCAGTTCTCCAGTCGGAGGAAATGAGCAGTTACCTATTCCATGCAGGAATGGGTGGCGGCGGGGATATCATGCGGGCTGAACGGCGGCTGCTTGCGGATGCAGAAAGGCTGTATAAACCACGAGGTAAGCTGCAAGAGGCAGCTAAAATATTGCAGGCTATGGAGAAGTTGGAGCTTCAAATTGCGGAAAGTCGGTCTTACTTACCACGCTATAACGAGAACATTGCTGCGCTTGAAACTACAGACAATGATCTAGCTAAGCTTGAATTGAGCCGCAAGGATACCGGGATTCGGTTAAACCGTCTGCGGAAGGTACTGGAGATCCGAGACACTTGGCTGAAATGGAAGGAGGCTCAGCTTGAACTTGCTGAATTGCCTGTTATCGACACCTTTCCTCAAGAAGCCTCAGTCCGATTGCAAAGCCTGGAGTTAGAGATCAGAAATGCGGAAGGGGTGGTTGCCCGTTTGGAACGATCCCACAGGGAGCTAGCCTTGGAACTGGAAGAGAGTCGGCCCGACGAGCTTCTTTCCGCACAAGGGCCTACCATAGAGAAATTGGATCGTCGAAGAGGTGGCTATGAGGATCGCAGAATGGAACGGCAGCGGCTTGCGGGCGAACTTCGTTCGGTACAGGATCATCTGGGAAGGCTTTTAAATACCATTCATGCGGATTGGAGCTCTGCCGATCTCTCGGCATTTCCCGGAGCTGCAGTAGACCGTGAAGCCGCACGGCGTTATGCGGCAATCTTTGCCGCCTATGACCGCCGCATGGAGGGACTTGGGGCGGAGCGGCATGCCCTGCGCTCCCGCCATGCCGCAGCAGCAGCGGGGCTCCAGGCTGCGGATCGGGCATTGGCTCGGGAGCAAGCGGCAGGCGCTGAATTGTTCGCCGCGCTGCGTCCCGTAAGCGTGCGTGAAACGGCGCAGCTGTGGGACGAGCTGCAGCAGGCCGCCGAGCGCTGGCGCGAAGGCCTGCTCCGCGGGCCGCAGAGCAGCGGTGGCGAGAGCGAAGCCATGCTGCGCCAGCGCATGGCCACGCTCTACCGGCGGCTGCTGCTCGCCGGCGCAGTGCTGACGGCGCTGCTGCCGTCAGCACTGTGGCTGACCGGGGCGCCGCCGGTCAGCGCTTGGATCGCGCTAGGCCTGCTGGCCGCCGCCGATCTGGCCCTTTGGGCCGGCGTGCATGCGCAGCGCCGGCCATCGGTGTCCCCGCCGGAGCCTGGCGGGGACGGCAGCGCAGCCGAGATGCTTCGGCTGCGAGGGCTGCTGCTCTCCGGCGCTGCGCCGGAGAGTGATGCTAGACCGGCGGCGCTGCGCCGGTCTGGTGCCCAACCCACCGCCAGCCCTGACTCAAGCGGGCTGGAGGCGGGTATGAAAGAGCTCCGCAAGCTGATGGACGCTTGGGGAGCGTGGCAGCAAAGGATTGTAAGACTGACGCATGATCGCGATGCTGCGCGGACAGAGCTGGAGTCTTTAGCAGGTCAGGAAAAGGTGCTTGCAGATGAACTGGAACAGGCCGAAATCACCTTCCAGGATACCGCTGAGCGTTATGATCAATGGCTGCGTGAGCATAAACTGCCGGATGGGTTATCGCCTGATGGTCTGCCAGACATTTTCAGTGCTGTAGATCAAGGGAATGAGTTACTTCGTCAAGAGAGCAGCTTATTGCGCCGCATGGAGGAATTGGAGCAGGAGTGTACAGCCTTCGAAGAGGAGTGCCAGGTGCTGGCGGATGAATGTGGAACAGTTATAGATCCGTTAAGGCGTCTAAGCTGGCTGGAAGCCAGAAAGTCTGCTTGGGATCTATTAAAAGCTGGAATGCTCCGCCGTGAAAGTCTTGAATCTCATTTGCTTAAAATAGAAGATGAGCTTGTGGAGAGCCGACACGAGCTTAGTGAATCAAAGTTGCGTTATGAGAGTTTGCTGCTAGAAGGCGGTGCCGCTAATGGTGAAGATTTTCTGCGGCGGGCTGCAACGGTGCAGCTTCGAACTGAACTGACAAAGTCTATACGACAATGGGAGCTTGTCATGTTCAGTGGCTTAGACGACGAGGGAAAGGCTGAAGTCCTGAAGGTGTTGGATCACAAGGACCTTGCCACGTTAAATGAAGAGTTTATAGTGCTTGAGGAAGACGAAGTACAAGAAGAGGGAAGACGAAAAAGTTTGCTTCAACGGCAGGGCAAGCTTTTGCAGGAGCAGGCGTACTTAGAGGAACGCTGCCTTGAGGACTCCCCTCTTCAACAGCTGGAGGAGCAGCGGGCAGCACTGCGGGAACTTGCAGAGCAATATGCTGTTACAGCTCTGGCAGCAGAATTAATAGGCCGGACACGCCGGATTTATGAACAGGAGAAGCAGCCGCAGGTATTGCTGCTGGCATCCGCTTATTTTGAACATTTGACTGAAGGTGAGTACCGTCGTGTAGTAATGACTTTAGGACATAAGGTGCTTAAAGCTGAACACAGGGATTCGGGATTAATTGAAAGCGGCCTGCTCAGCCGGGGAACGGCAGAGCAGCTGTATCTGGCTCTGAGATTAGCTCTTGCTGAAACGATGACGCGTCAAGCACCTTTACCTCTGCTGTTCGACGATTTATTCGTTAACTTTGACGAGCACCGGCTGCATGCCGCACTTACTCTTCTCGGAAAACTGTCAGATACAAGACAAGTCGTAATGATGACTTGCCACCGACATGTTGCTGAAGCGGTGACCGCACTGCTGCCAGCGGCTAAGATTATTTCCGTGTAGTTCGTGTTACGGGGTTAACAGTTAGATAGACATCCTTTTTATCTGTAGAAGGAGGATTACTCCTGGGGGGAGGGGTCATAGGACTAATGATTAACCTATAAGCCCACACCATAGATAAAGCCCCGAAGATCGGGTAGAACAGTGATAACAGTGAACTGAATCCAAATTGACTTAGGGCATAACAGATGATCATTACTCCTGGTGTAATAAGCTTCGGGGCTATAGGCAAGTGCTGTTTAAGCTGCATCGTGACTCCATAAATATCGGCAACAAAGGTACTGAAAATTTCGAGGAAAATAAGCAGCAAATATACGGTTTGAACAATGGTTCCTAATTGAAAAGCAATTCTGCCCATCGGAATCTCAAATTGTAAAATCCCTGGCATCTGAGCACTCATGGCGAAATTTGCGGCCAGCAGCATAAATCCAATCCCGGTACCTCCAAGGATACCGCCCCATTTCAATGCTCTGATATCCTTGGTATGCCGTGCGAGAGGAACCAACACCGCTTGAGCCATTCCCAGATTAAATGCAGTATACAAAATAGGGGATAACCAAGCTCTTAAAGGGCTGTGCCCTGTATCAAGCAGAAGGAAATTTCCTGCCCCTGGTACTTTAAAAGTACTGAAAACAATAATGATCGATAGGGTAAGCATAAGTGGGACAACAAGGCTGTTAATCTGAAGAATCCCAGTCATTCCTCTTCTAAGCAGGAAATAAGATCCTATGACTGTCAGCATTAGTCCGAATTGATAATGAAGTCCGAGATGCTCTTGGAAAATAGCCCCGGCCCCAGCTAACATTATACTGTTGACACCAATTAGAATTATTAGTGTAAAAAGACTGATAATGCTTCCTGCATATTCTCCGAACAAGTGGCGATTGAAGTCCTCATAAGATTCGGCTTCGATTCGTTGCGCAATAATCATCATTTTGGTGCCAAGCCACATAAATAGCAAAGTGGATATTAGAATCGTGAATAATGCCCATCGGCCATATTGAGTAAAAAACTGAAGAATTTCCTGGCCCGTGGCAAAACCGGCGCCTACTATAGTGCCAATATAAGTGAAAGCAATCTGTAAAGTACGGACATATGTTTTCATCTAATGGATCTCCCCCTTGGACCTTTAGCAGGATTGCCTTGTGCACTCCATATAGTACAGGTTATGATGATGAACAGAAGGACATGACTTCCGCCTGTCCCTAGTTAGGGGTATTTATTACAGTTGGAAGGTCTGCAATTATAAAGGGTATTGGAGGTTCGAAATTTATGGAAATATTGAAGCAGCGGATTTTGGAAGAGGGTGTCGTCGTTTCGGACCAGGTGCTGAAGCTGGACGCATTGCTGAATCATCAGGTTGATCCCCAGTTAACGATGGATATGGGACGAGAATTTGCTGAGCGATTTGCAGATAGTGGTGTTACTCGAATTGTAACCGTAGAGTCATCGGGTATTGCTGTAGCATTCGCCACAGCTTTCGTGATGAATGTACCTCTTGTGTTTGCACGCCGCAAAAAAACTTTACTAGCTGATCCGGATGCATTGTGTGAAAGAGTACCCTCTTTTACTAAGGGGATTGTCACCGACATTATGTTGTCCCGACAATTTATCGCTCCTGAGGATAAAATTCTTTTCATCGATGATATTATAGCCAATGGAGATGCCGCGCGCGGCTTGATTAAGATCATTCAACGCTCTGGTGCTGAGCTTGTTGGGTTAGGTGTGGTTGTGGAGAAGAGCTTTCAGGCAGGTGCTCGTACGATCAGAGAGCAAGGTATTCGCGTAGAGTCACTAGTTAGAATTATGTCCCTTACTGATGGAAAGATTGTGTTTGAAGATTAACGAGTAATGGACCCATTTTTGAAACAACTGCTTTTCACCCTCTAAGTTTTCCTTTATAATAAAAAGTAGACATAGGAGAGGAGGCGTCACAATGGGGAAAGAACCGGTGACAGAGCAATTTTTTATTGATAAATTAACCGAGGCTAAGGATCACTTCGAGCGCGCTTTGGATTGCAAACATACGGAGTTTGACGATCTTTATCCCTATATGATTGAACATCCTCAGTTTTTTTGGTACAAACGCTATGTAGCCTGGTCAGAATTGCTGACCATCAAGGGGCTTTGTGAGGAACTGTCCTTCCCCTGGAGGGAGAAGTTTACAGCCAATCAAGTGGAGTATCTTGAACAACGAGTGATGTCTGCTAAAGTTCTCGACTTTTGGTTTGAGAAGAATGAAGCGCTGATATAGGTGAATCGGATAATAGAGACAAGATCTCTTCATTACTTGGAGACCCAATGATTTATCATTGTGGTCTTTTTTATACTTTATGTGATCGACTCCAGTTTTTGTTCGGAGTGGGCATGCTGGATATAGTTAAGAGAGGGGGATGAATAAGATGATAAGTGATGAACAATTGAATGAATACCGAATTTCAGGGGAGAAAATTCGGGTAGTGCGTGACGGCTTGGAAAGCAATGATGTTAAGGGGATTGTACTGGCTTGGGATGAGACTCAAGTCATGGTCCGACGTCCGAACAAACGCGTGGTTAAACTGGACCGGAATTACCTCTTCCAGCCTTTTAGCGAACCTAGAGCAGATGTATTGTCCTAATAAAATAGCTCCCTACTCAACGATTTGAGCAGGGAGCTATTCTGTCGTATAAGGGCTACAGGGTCATTGCAAGCTGCTCCACATGTTCCTCACGGGTAATCACAGAGAATTCATTAGCGAGTCCGAGATAGGCACGCATCCGCAGCATCATTTCACGTCGAAAGCCTGGCCATAAAACATTAAGCTCCCCGGGATAGTCCCGGCAATTGTAACGAGCTTCCACACCGTGAACATCTTGACGAATGGTTGTGATTCTTAAATCATGAAGATCCAGTTCACGTTTGACCTCCTGCAGCATTAGCGACGTCTTCTTGGCTCCGGTGGATACCAGTTCCATGTACAGCTGAGGAGTCTTAAACAGACCGCTCTTGCCAATGACACGGCAATCACGTTCAAAGACTTTATGGATGAATGTCAGCAGCAAATAGCTTCTAACGAGAGACAGTTCTTCTGGGGTTATATCCTGTGCTGTGTCTTGAGTAGAGATCTTAGTAGTCGCCATATAAATCACCTCATTTATAAGATGCGAACCTTTGTTCTCATTATAACCCAAACCATCCTTTGAAAGCAATAATTATACAGAAAATAAAGAATACTAATAAATTTAAAAAAATATTGACGATTTTTTTGGGGCATGGTATGATCTATCTTGTGACCGCGAGAGCGGAATCATCCTAATATGCGGTCGTGGCGGAATTGGCAGACGCGCACGGTTCAGGTCCGTGTGGTAGCAATATCGTGGAGGTTCGAGTCCTCTCGACCGCATCTGAGTTTTATAATGAAGAAGAACCTACCGATTTCGGTAGGTTCTTTTTTTCGTGCAGCATAACATTTCACAGCTTAATACTTAGTGTGATTTTACTTGTAGACGCTGTCCTTGTACCCTAGCTTTGAGGTGATTTCATTGGTAGTTTAATTTTTAATCTGGGGAAATGGCAACAGTAAATGGCTCTATGTTATATAAATATGTAGTTAAGGATGAATGTTTTCAACAACTTGTAAGCGTAAACAGAGAGTGATATTATTCCATTAATATTAACGACTCTACTAAACGACATTGCTAAATATCGCGGTAATAATATG
Source organism: Paenibacillus sp. (assembly GCA_023512345.1). Classification (GTDB taxonomy): domain Bacteria; phylum Bacillota; class Bacilli; order Paenibacillales; family Paenibacillaceae; genus Paenibacillus_AQ. The sequence goes on along the minus strand of JAILZT010000011.1, from coordinate 24,004 downwards.
GGTTATAACCCTCAAGGAGATGAATAGAGTGGAGCTATCTGCAGTTTGGAAAATTCAACATTTTCCGGCAGGACTAATGAAGCCTTATGAACTTGCTTTCCCTGGATTTGACGATCGTTTCTGGATTAGCGCTAAGGTTCCCGGTGATGTTCACAGCACGCTCATTGAGAGAAATATTATTGATCATCCCTATTTTGGCCATAACGATATTAAGAGCCGCTGGATTGAGGATGAGGAATGGTGGTACCGTGGGCAGTTCAACTATGAAGTTGGTGAGAAGTCGGATGAGCGTCATGAACTGGTCTTTGAAGGATTAGATACGTTCTCCACGGTCTTCGTGAATGGTCTTGAAGTGGGTACAACGAATAATATGTTGATGGCTCATTCTTTTGACGTTACGAAGATTATCCGCACGGGTTGGAACTGTATCGCAGTCAAATTCGATCCTTTGAGGAAGCATCATGAGCAGAAAGAGCTGTTTCAATGGTCTTCCTATACGAAAGAACGCCCGTGGCTCCGTAAAGCGGCGATGAATTTCGGTTGGGATTGGGGACCGCGTATGGTCACAGTTGGGATATGGGGTAAAGTTCGTATGGAGCGGACAAGAGTGGCTAAGCTGGACTCTATTTTTGCCAGAACCGTAAACGCTGGGGTTGAGGAAGCCGCTATATTAGTGGATATCGATGTAAAATCTTATCTTAAAGATCAGCAACTGGAGTGTGAAGTTACACTCGTAGATCAAACCGGTGAACATGTAGCTGATGAAAAGGTAGCTCTGGAAGGTGCTGTTGGCACGCTCGATTTATTGGTGAAATCACCTCAGCTGTGGTGGACACATGATTTAGGTAATCCTTATTTATATGAGTTGCAAGTCAATCTTTTCGCAGATGGAGAGAAGGTAGATAGCAATAGACAGCCCTTTGGGATCCGCACTATTGAATTGGAACTGAAGGACGAGAATGACAACCCTAGCTTTGCATTTCTGCTTAATGGAATCAAAATATTTGCCAAGGGAGCCAATTGGATACCTGTTGATCATTTTATCGGTTCTGCTCCTGATGAAAGGTATAGACAATTAATTGATCTGGCTGTTGAAGGTCACATGAATATGCTGAGGGTGTGGGCTGGCGGGATTTATGAAAAGGATATTTTTTATGATGAATGTGATCGTCGCGGGGTGTTGATCTGGCAGGATTTTGCGTTTGCTAACGCTTTATTTCCGGATTTCAATCGTGATTTTATGGATAATGTGCGCAAAGAGGTTATTTATAATGTGAAAAGATTGCGTAATCACGCTTCCTTGGCACTGTGGTGTGGAAATAATGAGATTGATTGGTTGTACGATATGAAATCATCAAGTGGTGATATTACAACGCCATTCTATGGAAGAAGTATCTACCATGAGTTAATTCCTGAAGTGCTTGAAGAACTGGACGACAGCCGAGCATATTGGCCTTCTTCTCCTTATGGCGGAAACGATGATAATGACCCGGAGGTTGGGGACCGGCATAATTGGCAGGTATGGCATGGTTCCGTTTATCCGCGACAATTTGGGGATCGGCCGCTGCTGGATTACAGTATTGAGGGTGTCTCTTTTAAAAATTTCAAAAAAGACCTCACTTTGTTTAATAGTGAATTTGGTATGCATGCTTCTGCCAATCGTTATACTTTGGAAAAAAACATACCGTCGGGACAATTCTATTGGGGCAGTGTGGAAATGGCATACCGGAACAAGGATACTAATCATCAGAAAGGGATACTGTTAATGGAAGGATACACCGGGATCCCCCAAACGATTGATGAATACATGAATTTCTCGATGCTTACTCAAGCTGAAGGTCTTAAATATGGTGTGGAGCATTACCGTCGGAATAAGAAGCGGACAAGCGGTACGTTAATTTGGCAGTTAAACGACAGTTGGCCCGGAACGAGCTGGTCGATGATTGATTATGAGCTTTTACCAAAGGCATCTTTCTATTATGCCCGGAAATTTTATCATCCTCTTTTGTTATCATTGGAGCATGAACCGGGTGAACCTCTGAAGCTGTGGGCGATTAACGATACTTTGGAATCCTATGAGGGGAACGTGACTATACAGGTCATCAGTTTTGATGGAACGGAAGTATATCGAAAGGCTTGGGAGGCCACAATTGGTAGCAATCAGGCTGTATTTCTGGGCCAGGTGGATGAGGAGGAGGCACTTAACGGAAACTTACCGGAACAAGTTGTCGTAAAAGTGTCTGCTGAAGGGTTCGCCGCACCGGATAATCTGTACTACCTGCGTGATCCTAAAGATTTGCTGATGGAGAGTTCGCAGCTTGAGGTAGTAACAGATTCTGAACAACAAACCGTTACGGTAAAAGCTGGAGCAACCTTAGCCCGTATGGTCAAAATCGATTTGCCCCTAAGCGGGATTCGCTTTAGTGATAATTATTTTGATCTGCTGCCTCATGAAGTACGAACCATACAAATTAGCCACCGTGACGGATCTAGCGTGTCTCTTGCGGATTTGAGTGTAAGTGCATTCAATTAATAGTACCTGAACCCGAACCTTTGATTTTTAATGGAATGGGCTCGGCGGCGAGATGAAGTGTAAAAGTACACTTGATTTCGATGAAATGGGCTCCGACGGCGGAATCAAGTGTATAAATACAATTGATTGGGCGGAAATGAGCTACTGGGACCGAATAAAGTAAAACGTATGTTAATAGTTGGTCCTGCTGCCTTCACATAATTGATCATCCCCCTACAAACAATGAGAACAGATAAATTCAGGGGGTTGATAACATGAAGCTGAAGGGAAGCATAGGTCGCGGTTGGAACATGATAAACAGGACTTTTGCGGTGCTTGTTCTTGTTGTCATAGTGGCAGGTGTTGCGATAGCGCCGGTTGCTTACTCGGAAGATTTCAGTCCTCAACATGTTTATGAGACGAAAGCAGCGACGGCGACGACGGCAACGGCCGATAAATTTGATGCTAAACAGCAGACAGCGCCTGCCAAAGCTACTCAAAGTATGAAGAAATCATCCCGTAGCCAAGTGGCTCTTATCATTGATGACCTTGGGAATGGGATGAGAGGAACAGAGGAAATCTTTCACCTGCCAATCAAGCTTACCGTTGCGGTAATGCCTTTCCTTTCGACCACAGAAGCTGATGCAACTCGTGCTCATAACCGCGGAGATGATGTGCTTTTACACCTTCCGATGGAGCCGCGTCAGGGTAAGCCCGAATGGCTGGGTCCGGGGGCCGTGTTAGCCACAATGAGCGATGATGAAGTTCGTAAGCGCGTAGAGGCTGCACTGGATAACGTTCCTTATGCTATTGGCATAAACAACCATATGGGTTCTAAGGTCACAGGTGATGAGCGAGTGATGAAGATTGTGCTGTCGGTCTGTCAGGAGAGAGGACTTTTCTTTGTAGACAGCAAAACCACCTTTAAATCCGTTGTCGGCAAAATATCGGAAGAAATGGGATTGCCTCGCGTAGAGAACCAAGTGTTTCTTGATGATATGCATAATGCAACGTACGTATTGAAACAAATGCGGTTAGTCCAGCAAAAAGCGCTCCATTCCCACTACTGTATCACCATTGGTCATGTTGGTATTCAAGGCAAAGAGACCGCCGCAGGAATTCGCAGCGGTATTAATGAAATGAAAGACAGCGTCGAATTTATTGGTATCTCCGATTTGGTTAAGGATGAATGGAAATGGGATGCAGGAGTTACACTTCCATAAGGTATGCTGCGATGCCATTTGCAATAGCCTCTGCAATATCCTGCTGTCCACTTCGGCTGAATAGCTTGGCCCGATCCATCGGACTGCTGATAAATCCCGCCTCAACAATTACTGTTGTGGCGGTTATTTGATTGAGCAGAAAGAAGGGCTTCCCACGCTTTGAATAGGCATCAACCTTATATAGCCTGTTCAGTTGGTGTTGAATGGCATTAGCCAGCATGAAGCTGCGGCCTTCCTTTCTATAGAGAACTAGAGGACCATGAATTGATGAGACAGGTGCCCAATTCACATGAATGCTTACAACAACTGAAGTAGGGAGAGTGTCCGCAAGTCCCTTCCGCTGGGTAAGGTCACGCTGGTGGCGTGAGGAACTGTGAAACCAATGGTTCTCATCACTGGGCGCATAATCACCGAAGCGGTTCAAAGCAGCATCCATACCATTACTGCGTAAGATTAAATATAGCTTACGTGAAATTGCTAGTGTAATGTCCTTTTCAAGCGTCCTGCCGTAGGATGTTCCCCCATCGACACCCCCATGCCCGGCATCAATCAGTATCATATGCTGATCATTCCCGAGGATGAACGGAGCGTGTTTACTATGGTCTTTCGGAGTAGCGAAAGTAAGGCCGCAATTCATTGATAGGAACAATAAGCCCGCAATGAATCCAATACACAACGTTCTAACCCATGCACTCAAGCGAATTACCTCCTCCACATGAGATTCATTGTTAGGTTGTGCTTTTTAAGGAAAACCTATTCCAGGCTTGGGGCCTCTGTTTAGAACTAACGTGAACGGTGCAAACTAAGATATATAGGTCCTCATAGTATTCAAAAGGAGTGAGCAATAATGGCTTCAAAGGGTGGCGACGAGCTAGTGAAATATATAACTGAGAAGGTTATTGTCTTCATGGAAGAACCTCGCAGCAGCCGACGTTCAGATGTGCCCAAACAACCTTGGACGCAAAAATGGTTCGGAATGCTTCCTCTTAGTCTATCGATTTGGCGCAGTAATTGGAGCCGCAAAGAAAAGGAATGAGTAAGAAGGGGATGTCCCATGCCATTTATTTGGCTTCTGGGACATCCCCTTTGCATTTCCATTAACAGTCCTACACGCTGTACTAATAGGAACTACTGCGATTCTATAACCTCATGCAATGTGCCATATTGCTGGAGTAAGGACAGCGGAACAAACCGTTTGCCATCGCGTCCTACAACAGCATACAGCTTGTTGGTATTCTTAGGTCCTGTTTCCCCGGTCACCGACTCGGCTCTCCAAAGCTGATAACCTGATATCATTAAAGGTCCCCCTACGATATCATTTCTGCCGGCTGACTGAAAAACAAGGTTTTCCTTTGTTTTCAATACTGCAGAAAAGTCATTGTCACTAATTGTGGGCAGTTTGGGAGCTGTTATCCATAGCAAATTTTCAAAAGGATCGGATGTACCCGCGGTCCGGTAAATAGCCTGAGGCGTTCGTTTAGAGTCACCAGCAATGAACTTTAGATTCACTGCGGTTGCGGACATTTTAAGTACTGATTCCGCTTTATTGTAGTTCCAAGGCAGAATCTCGGGTTCTGCGGCATTGATGTACAGTCGTTTCCCGGAGATCGTGACCTCCCATAATGGCAAGATAGGAGAATATAAAGGTGTCAACGATAGTGTTCCTGAATAAGTGGATGAAATAAGTCCTTCCTGCACCAGTAACTGGCGCAGCTCGCTCAAACTGTAAGGTAGACCCTCATTACCGGCTCCGTACTCGCTTAACTCGTACCCGCCCTCATTCTTAGCGGTAATAATTAGATAGCCAATACGTTGTTCATCCTTCATAACGTTTACCAGCCAGCCGTGAGTGCCTGGTCCTAGAGGGTAGTACTGACTTTCAGCGCCCTTCCAGCTCTTAAATGTTGCTTCCTTAGACAACTTGTCCATATTTAGCTGGACGAAGTCCTTAAGTGAACTGGGGACAGGATCTGTTTTTATGTTCAATTCATGTACAGCAATCTTGATCGTCCCAACCGGAATTCCGGCTGCAGTAAGCTGTGAAGAGAACTGCAGGCTGGATAATGTTAACCCTAGACTGAGTAGAAGGAGGAAGCAAGCCTTGCGTCCGGCAGTATTCCTCCGACGAATGATTCTTTTCATGTGTATCGTTCACCTTTCTTTCTACGGAAGTCCTTGATTTTATTGTAGAGGACAAGCTCCAAAAAGAGTGTTACATGCTGTCGGGTGAGCCCTCAGGACTTTTCTTGTTATTTTGCCTGCTTTTAGCGAGAGGGGTCATATTCTACGTACTCCGCAGATGAAACAGACCATAGGTCACTGCAGAAACTGTAACTTTGGGTTCATACTGCCAAACAGTTTCCTTATGGCGTCTTGAATATTGTTCCTCCACCGCTAACCGCTTTTCTTCTTCAGGTTCTTTCAACAGCTCTTCGTAATACACGTCGATAATTGCGAGCTCGAGGCGTAGACGTTCACGGGCATCTTCAGCCCAGCTGTAATCCATTTCTGCAAGCTTTGAGGTAAGAAAGGCCTCCAGTCTGTCTGTGCCTAGGGACGGAGTTAATCCATAGGGTTGAATATGGACATTTTCCGGGAGGCGGGGGGTAAGCTGAAGCGAAGCAGAGGCCAGCTTTTCCTCGAAATGATCAACAATCACTCCACTGGCAAGTGATATCCCGATAAAGTTCAATTGTTCGCACTTTAAGTCACAGGTCATTTCAACCTTGTAACAAACTCCGAGCCAGGGTTCATAGGAGGCTGAAAATAAGGTGGTTCGTTGTCTTGGACCGGGGTCCTCGAACAAATATACACATCTACCCTCATCTTGGGCTGCCGTCCAAATCTGCCGCAGTCGTTTGCTGCCGTAGATAATATCTTCTCGGCGGATCATGCCTGGACCCACCCACGGAGCAGTTGGTGCGACGCCGAAATATCGGGCTAGGATGCCAGCCTGTGGATCGGTAGCAGGCGCTGTCCCTGGCGGCGAAGGATTGCTTGGGTTCGCTATCGGCTTCATCACAGGGTTCGTCATAGCATCATATTTTTCCGGATCAAATACAAAATTAAAGGAAAGAGTTTCTGGAACAACACCAGTCCTCTCTACAAAACCCCAGTAATAAGGACGATCTGTCAGCATCCTGTCCGCGCGAGGGGATAGCTTAACTGTCACATGATGAGGTGACTTTTCGATAATAGAGCATTCTGTGGCTTCCAGGTAATCCATGACTTGGGTTCGGATTTGCTGTATGGTTAAGGACATGTTGGATTCTCACTTCCTAAGTTTATGCCTTCCTTCAACTCACTTAGCGACTGACCGAGATGATCTACTTTATTACGAAGTTCCTCGTCGCTCCCGGCTTCGAGAATAATTTTATACAGACTTTTCTCAAGAGATTCCTTCTTTTCAAAACGTTCCAGAATGACATCCAGTCCGCCTATGACCATCTCGAACATATTAATCTTCTCATGAAGTAAATGAAGAATATGCTCTTCGATAGTGCCCTCTGTAGATAAGTTATAGATCACAACATCATGCTCCTGGCCTAACCGGTGAACACGCCCGATTCTCTGTTCAACCCGCATAGGGTTCCAGGGGAGATCGAAATTGATCATATGGTGGCAAAATTGCAGGTTAATGCCTTCGCCTCCGGCTTCTGTTGCTATCATCACCTGTGCGCGACCGCGGAATAAATCCATCATCCAGTCCTTTTTACCGCGGTTCATCCCGCCGGAATAAGGAACACTTTGTATGCCATGATCCCGAAAATACTGCAATAAATATTCCTGTGTAGCGCGATACTCCGTAAATACAATTACTTTTTCGTTCATCTCTTTAATAAGGGCAATCGTTGTCTCGGCTTTGGTATTCGTTTTTACAGTTCGAATCATCTGCAGTAAATCCATCATCCGTTCACGTTTTGGGGAATCAGCTGGCAATTTTTTCATCAAATTCACGAGAGTAAGGAACACAGCATCCCGGCTGCTGCATACTTCACGTTGAAGCGTAACCAAAGAGAGCATACTGGTGAGATTGCCGCCTGACTCCTGATATTGGTCTTTGACAAAAGCGGTGACTCCGTCATATAATACTTTTTCCTCTGGTGAGAGAGTGAGCGGGATATTGCGGACTTTTCGCTTAGTGAAGACTACCGGTCCTTCCCCGCGTCGATTTCGGATCATGACTTTGGAAAGTGCGCCTTTAAGCTGATCTTCATTTTTGGGCAGACGTTTATCCACGACAAAATTGGTGGCGAAATCGTTTTGATTGCCGAGTTGACCTGGTTTTAGAAGTGTAATTAGATTAAACAATTCTCCTAGATCGTTTTGAACAGGAGTGGCTGTCAGCAGTAAACAGTATTTTTTACGAAGCTGTTGCACGAATAAGTAATTGGTTGTTTTTTTGTTTTTCAGCTTATGTGCCTCATCAATAATCAATAAATCGTATTCATTATTCAGTAAAATCTCTTTATGTGGGTCTCTTTTAGCAGTGTCCATAGACGCAACGACGATATTATGATCCCAAGAGTAAACTTTTTTCTGAGCGATCGCTGATATGCCGAACTTGGAATTCAACTCGCGGACCCACTGCAATACGAGAGAAGCTGGAACAAGGATAAGAACTTTGTTGACGAGTCCACGGACGATATATTCTTTTAAAATAAGCCCAGCTTCAATGGTTTTGCCAAGCCCCACTTCATCGGCCAAAATGGCCCGTCCAGACATATTAAACAGCACCTTATGCGCCGTATCCAACTGATGGGGTAGTGGAGACAGCCCGGATAAATGCTTCATACATTGCAGTTCAGTGAAACTTGTAACTAGCCCGGACTCTTCCCCCTGTACGGCTAATTGCGACAATTTCCAGTCTCCCCAAGGGCCGCCTTTATCTAATCTGGACTCCAAATCCATCAGCCAACTGCGGTCAAAAGATAGAGGGACCGGTAATACAGGTGTAGATTCTACACTCTTTTCGGGTAAGGAACTGCGGAATAAATGCGTCATGTGTATCATCTACCTCCAGTGCGAATTACATAGTGATCCGTAGAAGTAGTATGCGCGTAAAAGAGAGAATTCATAACCTAGAGTGAGATAATGCAGCATGTATTGGTGAAATTTAAGCAGATGGACACTTTTTTCGGAAAAGACCTGTGATACAATATGTGGTATAGTTTAATGAGGGTCGCACACAATATATTGTGACAATTGTTTTAAATCTTAGTTTAAAAGTAGTAAAGAACGGTTATTTGTTATTGACAAGAAGAACTTCCTCGTGGCCATTTTAAGGTGAGAGGCCCCTGCCGGGAGGTTTTTGTTGTGGGTCACAAATCGTGATTACCCACACCGAATCGGAAGCATTATCACATTTGCGGGAGGTTATTTTATTGAGTACAGTGGAACCTAAACAGCGCCTAGAAGGCCTGAGTGAGAAAATATTTCTGGACCGTTATGCTTGGAAGGATGCAGATAGTAACAATGCCAAGGTTGGCGATGTTGTACTGGTCCTCACTAAGGACGATCCGAAGTTCCCAACGAAAGAAGTTGGTGAAATCGTAGAGCGCAGCGGCCAGATTGTGACAGTAAAAACTCGCAGCGGCGAGCATGTCCAATCTGACGTGGAGAAGCTGACTCTTAATATCGAGAAGACACCTGAGGAAATGTGGGATCGATTAGCAGGGGCGATGGCTTCTGTGGAGAAGACTCCTGAGCTTCAGCAGGAATGGACAGGCAAGTTCCGCAGTATCTTAGATGATTGGAAGCTTGTTCCCGGCGGTCGTATTGCTGCTGGTGCAGGAGCGAGTGAAGAGCTTACTCTATTCAATTGCTATGTTGTACCGTCTCCGAAGGATAGCCGTGGGGGCATCATGCAGACATTATCTGAAATGACTGAAATCATGGCTCGTGGTGGTGGTGTGGGAATCAATCTATCTTCTCTGCGTCCACGCCGTGCGATTGTTAGAGGAGTAAACGGATCTTCGAGCGGCTCTGTATCTTGGGGCGGTCTTTTCAGTTATACAACTGGACTAATTGAGCAGGGTGGCAGCCGTAGAGGTGCGCTGATGTTGATGATTAATGATTGGCATCCGGATGTAGTGGATTTTATAACCGTGAAGCAAACCATGGGACAAGTTACCAATGCCAATCTATCCGTGTGCGTGAGCAACAGCTTCATGAAGGCTGTGAAGGAAGATCTGGATTGGGATTTGGTATTCCCTGATACTACGGACCCTGACTATAACGAAATTTGGGAGGGTGACCTCGACAAATGGAAGGCTGAAGGGCGCAATGTCATTCATTACCGCACAGTAAAAGCACGTGACGTGTGGCAAACGATTATTGAATCTGCATGGAAATCGGCTGAACCAGGTGTTGTTTTCATGGAGTATTATAACCAGATGTCCAACAGCTGGTATTTCAACCCGATCATTTGTACAAATCCTTGTGGTGAACAGGGCCTTCCAGGTTGGGGCGTATGCAACTTGTCCGCTGTGAATCTCTCCAAGTTCTATGATGCAGAGAAACATGATGTAGACTGGGAAGATCTTGCGACAACAACTAGATATTCTGTACGCTTTTTAGATAATGTTATTGATAAGACTCCATACCATTTCCCTGAGAATGAAGCCAATCAAAAGCTCGAACGCCGTGTAGGTCTGGGTACTATGGGGTTAGCTGAATTGATGATCAAACTCAACATCCGTTACGGAAGTCCTGAATCATTAGAGTTCTTGGACAAGCTCTATGGCTTTATGGCACGAGAAGCTTATTTAGCTTCCGCTGAGATTGCTGGTGAGAAGGGTTCTTTCCAGGCTTTTGATAGTGAGAAATATTTGCTTAGCGGGTTCATGAAAAATATTACCGAAACCTATCCAGAGGTTGGTGCTGCGATTCGTGAGAACGGAATGCGCAACGTTACCGTAATTACTCAAGCTCCTACAGGCAGTACGGGAACCATGGTGGGAACTTCCACAGGTATCGAGCCTTATTTTGCCTTCAAATATTACCGTCAAAGTCGTCTTGGCTTCGATGAACAGTTCGTACCGATTGCTCAGGAGTGGCTGGAAGCCCATCCTGGTGAAGAACTTCCAGATTATTTCGTAACTTCGATGGATTTATCGGCCAAAGACCACATTCGTGCACAGGCTGCAATTCAGCGCTGGGTTGACAGCTCGATCTCGAAGACAGCAAACTGCCCATCTGACTTCACTGTTGAAGAGACTGCAGAACTGTACGAAATGGCCTTCGACCTCGGTTGCAAAGGGGTAACGATCTACCGCGATGGCAGCCGGGATGTACAAGTGCTGCAAACAGAGAACAAGAATGACAAAAAAGATGCAAAAGCTACGGAAGATGTTGAATCTGAAGCTCCACAATCGGCTCCAGTAACTACCGAGACAGTAGTGGCATCAAGCCCAGCTCCACAGGCTAATGCTAACGATCTGGATAAACAATACAAGAAACGCCCGCAGATTCTGCGTGGTGCAACCTATAAGATTAACACGCCATTTGGTATGGCTTATATTACAATTAACGATCTGGATGGTACTCCAGCAGAGATCTTCCTAAATGTAGGTAAGGCTGGTTCTGACGTATTTGCAATGGCAGAAGCGCTAGGTCGTGTCTGCTCCTTGTTCCTCCGTTATGGAGATCATGGACAGAAGGTTGAGCTATTGATCAAACATCTGAAGGGAATTGGCGGTTCCGGCGCGATAGGATTTGGTGCTAATCGCGTAGAATCCATAGCTGATGCTGTAGCTAAGGCGTTGGAAACTCATGTATTGAACAATACTCATGATGATCACATCCCAGCTCCAATCGCTGCGACTCTGGAATTGGAAGATTTCACGGATGCTTTGAACGCCGAACTGAAGTCCGTAACATCTACTGATGATGGCCACGGCGGTCACGGAGTGCACAACCATGCGACAGCTTCTCGTGATCTCTGCCCATCTTGCGGCAGTGCCTCGCTGGTGAATATCGAAGGTTGTAAGACTTGCAGCAATTGTGGATATAGCCGGTGTGGGTAAGCAAAAAGTAAATTATTTATTCATATTTCATAACAAAAAGCCTACAGAATATTCTGTAGGCTTTTTGACTATACAACCCTCTCCAACAAGATCCCCACTTGATTTGCCATAACATCAGGTGGATAAGGCATTCCTTTCGTGATCCACCATTCCACTATTCCTACGAAAGCTGTTCCCATAAAGCACCCCATAATATCTTCATTCAATCCGTGATTTCTTTCTTCATTTATGTTTACTTCAGCCTTGTACTCTTCGATAAGAAATTCAAGGAACCGAGTTCGAAAAGAAGGGGCTCCTTTACTCGCTAACATCGTCGAAAAGAATAAAAAATTTCGCTCAAAGTATTCAAAGTAGACCAGATTAGCATCTCGCCAATCCATGTCACATGCATATTCGTTAATTTCCCGCATTTCGTTAATATGTTCTTCAATGAGCTTATCCAGCAGATCAAATTTATCTGCGTAATGAAGATATATAGTTGCTCGGTGAACATTTGCCCTGTCGGAAATATCCTTTATGGTAATGGCATCGAAATTTTTTTCTGACATCAGTTCAATAACAGCTTTTTTTATCGCTTCCTGCGATTTGAGTATTCTTCTATCCACTTTAGACACGGTTAGGCTCACCATACTTTCTTAAATAATCAACACTTATTGATGATTTGTAAAATAATCGACAAATAACGTTAATTTAACGATTGCAAGCAGCTTGATTCTATATATTATTATACACATGTCGCCTAAGCGATCAATATCGATTATATACAGGAAAGATGGAATGGCCGGGGTACTGGTAAGGAGTTTGGATGCACTTAGAAAAACGGGGGGTTATTTTTTACGAATGACAAAATATCCGATTATCATCAGCGAAAGCGATGCGTTGCACAGCATACGGGCAATTAGACATATTGATCAGGAATTCGTACACGAGGGAAATAGAGTTACTCGCATTCATACGGCTTGGAAATTGAAACATGGCCCTATCATGATCCATGAATATACTTCATATAACCAACCTTCGAGCACTATATGCTTTTTCGATACCATAGATGATTACATCGAAGTATTTAAAGATATTGATTGGATTATGAGAGCTCCCTTGATAACGAATTAAGGATCTAGTTACCAAGAGTCTTGGAAGGACACTAGACAATTCAACTTCAAAATAGGAGGTAAACATGCGGAAAATCTTATGCTTGCTGTTTTGCCTTTGTATAATGTTTGCGTTGGCAGCCTGCAATTCAACAAGAAATGAACAAAATACCGGATCTGCTTCTCTCAACGAAAGTCCGCAAAGAACAACATTACCTGTACCTGCGGTGAGCGAACCGACTTCAACAGCGAGGTCATCGGCGTCACCGGGGGAAAACGGCGTCATTTCCATCAATATTTCTGTAGGTAGCAGTACATTTACAGCAACATTAAATGACAACGAAACGACGCAGGCGCTAGTGGCGCAATTTCCTATGACCCTACAGATGAATGAACTGAATGGGCTGGAGAAGTATAATGATCTGTCGGAGGATCTTCCAGCTGCATCTACGGAGCGCCCTGCAACTATTCATGCCGGTGATATTATGTGCTGGTCAGGAAACACCTTGGTGCTTTTTTATCAAACCTTCTCCAATTCTAACGGCGGTTATGTATCGCTGGGAAGTGTGGACGATCCGTCGAACCTAGCAACTGCTCTTGGTTCAGGCAATAGCGAAGTTACATGGTCACTTGCCGACTAGTCGAGTAAATCGAAAAGAGATGAATTTATGAAGAGAACACAAACATCATGGTTGATCAGTCTGTTGCTGGGAATTGGTTTGATTTTCTGTATGGCTAACACTGCTATCGCGGCAGAATATAATGATGTATCAGAGAGCGCGTGGTATTATACCGCCGTTGATTTCGCGAAAGAGAAAAACTTGATGGACGGTACTGGGGGAGGAAACTTCGAGCCAGAAACACCTATGACTCGCGCAATGCTTGTTACGGTACTACATCGCATCGGAGGTTCTCCGATAGTACCAGGTAACGGTGGTTTTTCCGATGTTTCCGAAGGGAGCTATTACACCTCAGCTGTAGCTTGGGCGGAAGCAAATCAGATCGTTACTGGTTTAGGTGATAGAAAATTTTCACCCAACAGCTTGATTACTCGTGAACAATTCGCAACAATCTTGTACCGTTACGCCGTGGCGAAGAGATATGACACCTCTGCTTATACCCCATTTGATGGTTATACCGATGCATCGCAGGTCAGCTCCTATGCAAAAACTGCTATGCACTGGATGGTTGGCACTCAGAACATGCAGGGAAGTGGCGGCAGGCTGTTGCCCTTAGGATCTGCAACCCGTGCCCAGGTTGCAACCATGCTTACGCGCTTTATGCAAAACATAGCGAAAGAAGAAGCTGCCGAACCGACTGCTCCAGCACAACCCAAGGATAATGAAAGGATTACTATGAAAATCATTGTCGGCAATACGACTTTCACTGCAAAAATGTATGATAATGAAACAACAAGGGCATTCATTGCACAGATGCCTATGACAGTGAACATGTCTGAACTTAACGGTAAGGAGAAATACTATCATTTCCCTAATGATTTGCCTGTTGGACCAACAGAAGGGCCGGCAACAATCCACGCAGGCGAAATTATGATATGGTCCTCCAACAGCCTAGTGCTTTTTTATAATACATTTTCTAATTCCTATGGTGGTTATATTAAACTGGGATATATAGAGGACATCTCCGGACTTACAGAGGCACTTGGGACAGGGAATGTTCAAATCACATTTTCCATCAATGACTAATGCAGCACCTTAAAACAAATGCATTAACCCAACAAAAACAGTCCCGATAGAGATTTTTCTATCAGGACTGTTTTTTGTGCTATAACTATTAATTTCGGCTATTTCCTTAGCTTACTCGGTATTGGGATATGTCTAATGGACTCTATCGGATGATATAGCAGCATCCATGGACCGGAGAAGCGCATAACAATCTTAATTTTTTGACGGTAATCCTGTTTGTAACAATGAATAGAACACTTTGCACAAGCCGTTTTTTCTTCACCGAATGGGCAAAGCGATAATCTATTCGTCGCATAATCATTTAAGTCTTGGCATTCCGCACAGAATGCTTTTTGATGATGTTTTTTCTTACAATAGATGCGAATCATTTTGGTTACAATTTCTTTTTCTTTTCGAATTTTAGGACCTTCATTCAACTGCCGTTTTACTTCTGCTGTCATGTTTGAAAGATTCCCTTCAATTGTGTTTATTTCGGAGGCGTTCTATCAACTATAATCTTCTATTAACTGTAATCTTCTATTAATGATATTTTCTCATCAAGAATTCCAAATACAGATTTCCCTTTTAATTGAATCTTATCTCCAACCTTTAACCCATTAGGCAAATCAACAGCCAGTATCGCTGTATAATCAATTTGCACTTCCACTTTATCGTCATCGGCTCTATAGTCAGTAATGGTCTGACAACGACTTGAGAAAATTTTTGCCGACTGTTCTGCCAGTTTTCTAAACTCGGGTATTCCTTTGGTCTCCGTGTTTATTTCGCCATTGGAAATATTCCTGAAAAGAATGTCTTGATGTAGAAGTTTAATCATAATTTCAATATCAAATGAATTGTAGGCCTCGATATAATTTTCAATAATTTCTTTGCTTTTCTCACTAAACATGATCAAACTCCTCTCAACAAATTGTCTAGAAGCTTAATTTCCTTTTATTTGTAATAAAAATATCATACCATATTGTTTCTGAAAATTATTATTTTTGTCACATTGGTTGATGAACATGTATATACAGTTTCCTCCATTGGAGGATAAAATAATGAGAAGTATTCTCAATAAGGCTTTATTCATCATATAAAAAAGGAGTGTGCAAAATGGAACAAGTATTACATGTAAACAAAAAAGAAAACGAATCTTTCAAAGTTTTATGGGAGAGACATAGTGGACTATTTATTGCTGCAGCCTGCTTCCTTTTTATTGTTCTAGCTTGGTTCATGGGTAGGAAGGACCTCTATGTACTGGAAGTTATGTTTTTTGTATTTGCTTATGTAATCGGGGGTTATCGTAAGGCTTTGGAAGGAATGCAGACTTTAATTCAGGAAAAGGATCTAGATGTAGACTTGTTGATGGTCGTCGCGGCCATTGGTGCTGCATGTATAGGGTATTGGCTTGATGGAGCGGTTCTTATTTTTATTTTCTGTTTAAGCGGTGCTCTGGAAGATTACACGATGGAAAAGACGAACCAAGAGATTGCTTCCATTCTGAAAATCCGTCCTGAGGAAGCTGTGGTCATTAGGGAAGGTAATGAATCTAGAGTAAAAGCAGACCAACTGATTACCGGTGACCTCGTGCTGGTTAGACCCGGTGAGCGAATTCCTTGTGACGGCAACATCATCGAGGGCCACTCCGCGGTGGATCAAGCCTCGATTACAGGTGAGTCTATTCCGGTGGATAAATCGGTGAACGATATCGTATATGCCGGAACGATGAATGGACAGGGAGCACTAAGGATTGTGGTCAGCAAAAGTGCAGAAGATACTCTGCTTTCTCGTATTATACATATGGTGCAAGAGGCTAAAAATGAGCTTCCGCCCACTCAATTATTTGTGGAACGTTTTGAAGGGATTTATGCAAAATCGGTTGTAGCAATAGCGTTACTGTTAATGATTGTTCCGCCTTTCATTCTCGATTGGACTTGGGAGTCAACTATTTATCGGGCCATGATTTTTTTGGTGGTCGCATCCCCTTGTGCGCTTGTTTCTTCCATTATGCCGGCTATTCTTTCGGGTATCTCTAATGGAGCAAGGAAAGGAGTGCTATTCAAAGGGGGAGTGCATTTGGAGCAGATGGGTCAGATTAGCACGGTGGCTTTTGATAAGACTGGTACATTAACCGAAGGAAAACCGAAAGTTACCGATATCCTTCCTGCTAATGATTATTCAGAGGAATCCTTGCTTAGACTCGCGGCATCCTTAGAGTATTTATCGGAGCACCCCATTGCCAAATCTATTGTAGAAGCTGCTAGGTCCAAGGACCTTTTACTTGAATCAGCAACTGCAATGCAGGCTGTAACCGGACTAGGTGTACTAGGTAAAGTGAATGAAATCGAATGTCGTATTGGCAAAATAGGATTGCTCCCAGACCTATCTATCGATTCCGAACGTTTAGGTGAGGCTGCGCGGTTGGAAGCTGAAGGCAAAACAGTTATATTCGTGGAGGCTGGTGGACATTTTGCGGGAATGCTGGCCGTTCAGGATACATTGCGTGTAAATGCGAGGGAAGCAATCCAGCAGCTTAAGAAAATGAATAAACGGGTAGTGATGCTCACAGGTGACTCCAAGGCTACGGCACAGGTAATCGGGAAGCTTGCGGGTGTTGATGAAGTATACGCTGAACTATTGCCTGACCAAAAGCTGCAAATGATCAAAAAATTAACAGCGGAGTATGGTAAGGTAGCTATGGTCGGTGACGGCGTTAATGATGCTCCAGCTTTGGCAGTATCTGCAGTGGGAATTGCTATGGGAGCAGCGGGTTCGGATGTAGCCATGGAAACGGCTAATGTCGTGCTTATGACTGACGATATTACCAAAATCCCCTTCGCGATTTCTCTAGGTCAGAGAACCGGCCGGGTAATTAAGCAAAACATTACATTTGCACTTGCCGTTATTCTGATCTTGGTTATTTCTAACTTTTTAGGCGGAATTAATCTCCCATCGGGAGTGGTCAGTCACGAAGGCAGCACATTGCTGGTGATTTTGAGTGGACTCCGATTGTTAAGATAGATATAAATTTAGCTTTATAGTTATAAAAAACTAGCCAGTCTCCGCGTTCTTGGAGATTGGCTAGTTTTTGTTTTGCTACCTGGCGGCCTGTTTCACGATAAAGCGTATACAAAAAAAGGGATTTTTCTACGCTTTAAGCTGTTGTGAAAATGCAAATGATGCATATTTAAAAAATTATTTTTATTTTTTTCACCGTGAAATTTTGCAAAAATCTATATTCACTATGATGGGTTATGCGAATTTTAATGAACGAGAAGAATCATCCTCATGGGTATTTTTATAGATGTTGATTGTGGATGTAATGGTGTTGTTATTTTGCGACAGTGATTGAAGGCGATGCAGGAAAAAGGGGGAGTGATATTACGTGTTCAATTCAGCTGAATTTGAAGTTATCAGGGTTAAAATGCTTGTCAACAGCTTGCCCTTAAAGAGGGGAGTCGCAAAATATCTACACTTAAAAGGTTTGAATTTAAGCTGTTTTTTGGAGCCTTGACCCCATATATTTTCTGTAATAGTATGACGTTGTGAAATGTTTCACGAGAGTTTATACCCTTAGAGAAATTCAGTTCTTATGTTTTTGCATTGATGTGAAAACATTCACAAAAAGAGGGAGTGGGAAAATTGACAAAAGTAATTTCAGCCGCAAAAGCCGCGGAGTTGATTCAGGATGGGGATACAGTTGCAGCAAGTGGTTTTGGATTAGCTTGTTGGGCAGAAGAAATGGGAATTGCCATTGAAGAACGATTCTTACAGACAGGGCATCCGAAGAACCTAACTGTGATGCACGCTAGTGCAGTAGGTAACCGTCGTGACAAAGGAATGAGTCACTTGGGTCATGAAGGACTAACCAAACGGTGGATTGGCGGGATTGCAATCGCTTCCCCTGGGATGGCGAAACTCATTGAGGAAGACAAATGTGAGGCATACAATTTGCCCCAAGGTGTCATTACGCAACTGTACCGTGAAATCGCAGCTAAACGCCCAGGTGTTATTACTAAAGTGGGTATAGATACGTTTGTTGATCCTCGGGTAGAAGGCGGCAAAATGTCTCCATCTACAAAGGAAGACATCGTAAAAGTGATTGAATTAGAGGGTGAAGAATGGTTATTATACAAATCTTTCCCCATTCAAGTTGCATTGATCCGCGGAACCGTTGCTGACGAGAAGGGGAACTTAACGCTTGAAAAGGAAGGTCTTCATATGGAAGTTCTGCCTATTGCTCAGGCTGTTCGTAACTCCGGAGGCATTGTCATCGCTCAAGTGGAAACGGTTGCTAAGCAAGGCACTCTTAATCCGAAAGACGTTAAAGTACCTGGGATTTTAGTAGATTATATTGTGGTTTCTAAACCGGAAAATCACTTTCAGACTGAAAACACCTATTATAACCCGGCCTTCTCTGGACATGTAAAAGTACCTATTGAGAACCTGGAAACTATACCGTTAGATGAGCGTAAAATCATTTCCCGTCGAACTGCAGTTGAACTTGTACCCAACACTATCTTGAACCTTGGGGTAGGTATTCCTGTTAACGTTGCGACAATAGCAGCAGAAGAGGGAGTAAGCGATCAGCTAATTCTAACTACAGAGGCAGGATCCATTGGTGGTGTGCCAGCTAGCCTGAAGGATTTCGGTCATGCTTTTAACTCTGAGGCCATTGTAGATCATGATGCACAGTTTGATTTTTATGATGGTGGCGGGATTGATTTATCCGTGCTTGGTCTAGCTCAGACAGATGAGTTTGGTAATGTAAATGTCAGTAAATTTGGAACTCGTGTAGCCGGATGCGGTGGGTTCATCAATATTTCCCAAGCTGCCAAAAAACTTGTTTTTGCCGGTACATTTACTGCAGGTGGTCTAGAGGTCAAGGTAGAGAATGGGAAATTGCATATTGTACAAGAAGGAAAAGCAAAGAAATTTATTAAGAAGGTGCAACAAATCACGTTCAGTGGGTCATATGCCGCAAAAGTAAAACAACCAGTTGTTTATGTTACAGAGCGCGCTGTATTCGAACTGCAAGATGGAAAAGTTACTTTGATTGAGATCGCACCGGGGGTTGACCTTCAAACGCATATTTTAGATCAGATGGATTTTGAACCGGTCATCTCACCAAACCTGAAAGAAATGGATCGCGCCATGTTCGAGGAGAACTGGGGAAAACTGAAGTCTATTATTGCGGAGAAGAACAAAGTTTTGTTGGAAGTCGGTAATCATTAATACATGAAAATATGTGATAAACAATAGAGAGGAATGATGACATGAATGAAGTGTTGAATCGGTGGAGGATATTGATTGCATCGACGATTATTAATATCTG
This sequence comes from Paenibacillus sp., assembly GCA_023512345.1. Classification (GTDB taxonomy): domain Bacteria; phylum Bacillota; class Bacilli; order Paenibacillales; family Paenibacillaceae; genus Paenibacillus_AQ. Next base: position 4,131 of record JAILZT010000011.1, on the reverse strand, counting down.
TGTGGGTGCAGTATACGCATTTAGTATTTTTGCACTGCCGTTAACGAAAGTATTCGATGTTTCTATGGGCGATATTATGTTGGCATTTACTATTAACGCCGCGATATCTCCAATTCCCATGATTTTGGGTGGTAAGTTGGTGGATAGAGGAGGAGCCAAAAAGGCGATAGTCATTGGCGGAGCAATGTTCGGGCTTGGATTTATCCTGTCTGGCTTGGCAACCGCACCATGGATGCTCTATATCACCTATGGTGTAATTACAGGGGTAGGCCAGGGAATCGTGTATTCAGCTACAATAGGTAACACAGTTAAGCTATTCCCAGATAAAAGAGGGTTAGCAGTAGGAATTGTAACAGCGGGATATGGCGGTGGAACCATCGTTATTGCACCTATAGCCAATGCGTTAATTACCAATAATGGTGTCCAATCTGCATTAGTAATGATGGGTGTTGCATTTTTAGCAGTTATTTTAAGTGTATCTCTTTTAGTAAAACCATCTCCGGTCGGTTATATCCCTCAAGGGTGGACACCTCCTGTTGCAACAGCATCTAAAGGTGGGGTTAACATCCCGTGGTATGAAATGATCAAGAGACCTTTATTCTATGTAATTGCCTGCTTATTCTTAATCGGAGCATTGTCAGGAATGATGGTAACAGCTAATGCTTCTGTAATAGGTCAGAAAATGTTTGGACTTTCAGCGGCAGCTGCAGCGCTATATGTAAGTTTGTACTCTTTAAGTAACTGCATAGGTCGTGTTTTCTGGGGGGCTGTGTCAGATAAGATTGGGCGTGTAAAATGCTTGATGATGATCTACTTGGTTATAGCAAGTATGATGCTGACCATAGCTTTGTCTACATCAGTAGCCGGGTTTGCGATAGCTATCGTAGGTATTGGATTATGCTTCGGAGGAACAATGGGAATCTTCCCTTCTATTGTAGGTGAGAAATTTGGAATGAAGTATTACGGAGTTAACTATGGTGTCACCTTTATTGGTTACTCGGGAGCAGCATTCTTTGGACCGAGAATTGCGAACAAGGTTGCTGTAGCAAACGATGGAATGTTCACGAACGCTTTTTACATCGCTCTTGTAATCTCCTTAGTCGGTTTTGCATTAACATTTGTTTTCAAAGCGATGGAAAAACAACCACTTACAACACCGGAAAACACTAAAGCTGCATAAAAAGTTTATAACTAAAAGCATGGAGGAATTCTAAAATGTCAATTACAAAATTACTAGGTATTAAATATCCTATCTTTCAAGGAGGTATGGCTCAAATTGCTGTCTCCCCACTAGTAGGTGCTGTTTCTAATGCGGGTGGATTGGGCATTATCGGATCAGGCGGCTTTTCGACTGAACGTCTCCGTGATGAGATCCGCAAGGTCAAAGAGAGTACGAACAAACCGTTTGCTGTAAACCTGATGTTAATGATGAACAACATTCCTGAGCTCATTCAAGTAATTATAGAAGAAGGAGTCAAAATTGTTACCACAGGCGCAGGCACTCCTGCACCATACATGAAAATCCTTAAAGAGAACGGTATTATCGTAATTCCAGTAGTACCCTCTGTAAAAATCGCCAAGAAGATGGAAGCTTTAGGGGTTGATGCGATTGTAGCTGAGGGAACTGAAGCTGGCGGCCATGTGGGTGAAACAACGACTATGGCCCTGCTCCCACAAGTTGTTAGTGCTGTTTCCATTCCGGTTATCGGAGCCGGAGGAATTGCTGATGGTCGTGGTGTTGCAGCAGCTTTTGCCTTAGGAGCTCAAGGGGTTCAAGTTGGGACTCGTTTCTTAGCTACAGTTGAATGTCCTACTCACGAGAACTTCAAACAAGCAGTGATTGCAGCTGATGATACGAGTACAACGGTTACGGGCCGCAGCTTAGGGGGGCCTGTAAGAAGTATTAAAAATAGTATGATTGCGGAATTTCTAAAACTTGAAAACGAAAATGCTTCTCGTGAAGAGTTAGAGAAATTAAGCTTGGGTTCTTTGCGTAAAGCGGTGTTCGAAGGAGATACTGAACATGGTTCAGTAATGGCCGGACAAATTTGTGGGATGTGTAATGAAATTACAACTGCTGAAGAAATGATTACTACAATGTTTGAAGAAGCTCAAACAGTTCTAGAAAACATGGGGAAATTATCTATTATTGGGGCATAATAAAATTCTGTATCGTAAAAGCCGAATGGTATCTTAAATGTTGATACTGTTTGGCTTTTTTTCTCTAACGGTATCGCAAAAGGAAACTGCAATTTATAATGAAGTAGGCGTTAATATAACTATATGGGATTGATAACTATGACTAAAAAAATCAAAAAGACAGCTAAACGTTCTGTAGAAGAAATTAATCAAGAATTGCCTTCTACTTTATTTGTCACCGATGCCAACGGAAATATATTAATCTCAAATGAATTTACGGCATTAACCATTGGGGTTCCCTTAGAAGAGTTGTTAAAAGCCAACGTTCAGGACTTGGTGAAGGCAGGCTTTTATAAACATTCCATTACAATGGAAGCGATTCAAACTAAACAAAAAGTGTCACGAATAGTGAATACAGTTAGAGGGTTTCATGTATTTTCCACAGCAATTCCTATATTGGACAAGGATGGGGAGGTCCAGCTTGTTGTAACCTCTTCAAACGAATTTAAAAAGGAAAACATTCATTTAGAAGAGAATGCTCTTGTATCCCTTCAAATCAGCAAGAAACTAAATGAAGTGGCAGCGGTGGGGAAAACGTCGGGGATTATTGCGGAGAGTTTGGCTATGAAACAAATTATTAAAGTCTGCAATCAAATAGCCTCTTACGACAGTAAAGTGTTGATTTTTGGTGAGTCGGGAACGGGCAAAGAAGTAATAGCGAAATATATCCATCGTAAGAGTGAGAAATGGAACGGGCCTTTTATTGCTATTAACTGTGCAGCCATTCCTCCTGCTGTATTTGAGTATGAATTATTTGGTTATGAAAAGGGAGCTTTTGCAGGACAGGCTGAAGAGAAGAAGGGCATGATTGAAATTGCAAATGACGGGGTTCTTTTTCTAGATGAAATTGCCGAAATGCCCTTGGAAATGCAAGTCAAATTATTACGGGTTCTTGAGAACAACGAAGTGAGAAGAGTCGGCGGGATCAGTAACATACCTATTAATTGTCGAATTATCTCAGCTACAAATCGAGATTTGTGGGCTATGGTTAAGAAAGGTCTGTTTCGTGAGGATTTGTATTATCGAATTAATGTAATTCCGATTCATATTCCACCGCTTCGAAATCGGAAGTTGGATTTGGTTGGACTAATCTCAAGTTTTATAGCTAACTTCAATCAAATGTACGGGAAAAAATATATGTTAAGTGCAGATGAGTTTCAAAAGATGTTAGTCCAGCCATGGCACGGAAATGCCAGAGAATTAAGAAATTATGTTGAGAGGCTTGTTGTTACGGAACAAATGGAGATCAACCCACTGGCAGAGGATAATGTTGCAGATTGGTTTTCAATCGATCATTTTATAGATAAGAATAAACATAACCTTAGTAATTTAAAAGACTTCACGGCAGTTGTGGAGGGTCGTTATATTAAAGAAGTATTAAAAGCCTGTAAGGGAAATGGTACAGAGGCGGCCAAACAATTAGGCGTGGACAGATCAGTTATTTATAGAAAGTTAAAGAAAATGGAAGAAGTTCTGGATTCGAGTGGCGAAAGAGCTACTTAAATAATATCTTCTATTATAAATTCAACTCCATACTCCTCCTAAGGTAAAGGCTGTACACTGGAATATATTAAGTGTTGTTCTTCTAATGAATAGAGTGTAGTATTACAAATCCAGTCAGTTATATTGGCTGGTGAAAACATTGGAAAATATTTCTACTTGTTTGATAGTGATAGACATGATATATTAATTGTCCGGCCAAGAAATGTTGATGCCGAGCTCGAAAAGAAGTTGAAAAAAAGAGCTTGCATTACACAGTTGGATGTGATATATTATAAGAGTTGCTGGTGAGACATTGTCGCCGACAACGAGAACTTGATCTTTGAAAACTGAACAACGAGTGAGTGGGATTTTACGAGAGTAAAATCCAAAATCATGGACTTCTTGAAGACCATGATCAGAGAATGAAAATTCTCGTCAGATGTTTCAAAA
>JAILZT010000010.1 GCA_023512345.1 Paenibacillus sp. | reverse complement strand
AGAGCATTTTACAACCGTCTCGTAATCCAATTAACTACGTATAAAAAAATACATAGCTGCACGAAAAAAAGAATTGGCTGATCAACAGTAACTGGGCACTGAAAAACTTACTTTTTTAAATAGTATTAAAAAAAAAGACGACTTTACATTCGAAAGCCAAATGTAAAGTCGTCTTTTTAATAGATATCCGTTTTAGATTGACAGTTTCACCTTCAACTTTATAGCGTTTGACCTTCGGTTCATCGTATTTAAGGAAATCTATCATTATCCCATGTTATCCATGATTTGTAAAGAGAAATTCAGAAGATGAACGATAGGAGACAGCGCGGCTCCTAAATGGTACCATTTGGAAAGGATGTATATTAAAATTACATAATAGCATATGGAGGGAACTAATGAATTATCAATTCCATCCTTCGCCGCGCCCATCATCTCTTGAATTGTTAACCGACGAGCAATTGTTCAACATTTATGAATTGGCGGTCCAGGCTAAGGCTTCCTCAGATTTTATTCAAATCATAGAAACCGTTTTGTCAGGTCGAAATCTCCTGAATTTAGAGGAGCAAGCAGAAAACCTGAGCTACCGAGAAAAAGAATAAAATAACTTAAACTTTTATAGCTTACACAAGTCATTGCTGCCACTCGGAGAGAAGACTCTCTCCACAGGCTACAGCAACCTATTTTAACCATCACTTTTGGTGCTTTTAATCATAAATTTTTGAACCCTTACCCATTTCCCCATAATAAACTCATCAACCCTCCCAGTTAATGGCTTTATGCGAAATTTATGCTCTATTCCTTTCTCAAACCCCACAGCATCAAAAAATAGGTCATCATGTACTTGTTTGACATAAGTAACCTGTTTTAACCCTAACCTGTCTAACAACTCCTGTTTTACACTACGAATATAATTTTCTGAATTCCCCATCCTATAATTCCCCCTGCTGCTTATTTATATCTCATTCGTATGACAGCTTTACCAAAGCGATCTTCTTCCATTATTCATAATAGGGATTTTTTTGCGTTGTGCCAATCAATAAAATCTTTATGACCCTCCACCACTACCTTAAATCACAACAACAAACCTATTCCTTTTACCTCATACGGACTCCATAGCCGAATGGTATTGAAGAAATAGGGGCTTCTCAGTCCGTATACTCAGCTGGTTTGCCCTTTCAGCACCACAAGCAACTACAAGCTAACTACTCGCCAACATATCACTACCAAGGAATCAGCTCATTGAACCGCGACTTTTGAGTATGAAGCTAGTATCCAATTGGAAACCCATATTAATCATAAAAAACACCGCTATTTATTGGAATTTTTCAATTCCATAAATAGCGGTATTAGTTGGCATACGAGACTTCACAGCTCTAACCCTTTCAAGAAACCTTATGCTCAATCCGCAGCTTGTCGGCTACCATGGCAATAAATTCCGAGTTAGTTGGCTTGGATTTGGAGATATTAATAGTGTAGCCGAATAGGTGCGAGATGCTGTCGATATTGCCGCGCGTCCAAGCCACTTCAATGGCATGGCGGATAGCACGTTCTACACGTGATGGAGTGGTTTTGAATTTTTCGGCAATAGCCGGGTACAATGTCTTGGTAATTGCTCCAAGAATCTCAATATTGTTGTAGACCATCGTAATGGCTTCACGTAAATATTGATACCCTTTGATGTGCGCCGGAACGCCAATCTCATGAATTATAGACGTAATGTTAGCATCGAGGTTCTTGCCCTTGGAGAGCGGAACAACATTAGACCTTGAAGAGGTATAATTATTCATATTGGAGGAAGCGCTCAGACTTCCATTATTGCCGACCAGTTGACGTACGCGGTTAGCCAATACCTCCATGTCAAACGGTTTAAGGATGTAATACGATGCTCCAAGTTGTACAGCTCTTTGGGTGATGTTCTCCTGACCGAAGGCGGTCAGCATGATGATCTTAGGCGCTGGATTTAAATCCATATCACGCAGTCGTTCTAAAACGCCAAGTCCATCCAGATGAGGCATAATGATATCAAGGATCAGGACATCAGGAATTTTGCGGGCACTGCTCAGCATGTGGAGTACTTCTTCTCCGTTATATGCTATGCCTGTCACGGTCATATCTTCCTGCTCCGAAATATATTCGGCAAGCAAATTCGTAAATTCCCTGTTATCATCGGCCAACAACACTTCAATATTCTGCACTGGCTTAATCCTCCTTATGATCTCTGCGATTACGAAAATAACATTATTTTACTCTCTCTTAAGGTTTCGACATGCTAATCTAATTTCCTTCTGTCGAAAATTATTTTTCTTTATTTTTTTTTAGCCTTATATTATAATTGATATTTTATTTCAAGATTCGATTTTGTTCGTTACCCTTCGACAAAAAAATCTTAAGGCTATACCGCCTTAAGATGTGGGGAGATTATATCGTGCTGCAGCAGCACACCAGAGTCATTCAGCATCCATTCAATAAAACAACCATAACCTGATTTCGGATCGTTAACAAACACATGAGTGACTGCACCGATTAATTTACCATCCTGAACAATTGGACTTCCGCTCATCCCTTGAACAATGCCACCAGTTTTATTAATTAAGCGAGGATCCGTAATTCGTATTACCATTCCTTTGGTGGCTGGCTCTGATTGACGTGCAACGTGTATAATTTCCACATTAAATCTCTCCACCTGTTGACCATCCACTACCGTCAGTATTTGTGCGGGACCTTCTTTAACTTCGCTTCCCAGAGCAACTGGGATTGGCTCCTGATATAAGCTGTGTTCAGGATTACGAGTCATTTTACCAAAGATACCAAATTGCGTATTGCTTTCCACATTTCCAAGAACTTGGCTTTCTTTTAGAAAAGTAGCCCGCTTCTCTCCAGGATCTCCATCCTGACTTTTGGAAATAGAGGTCACACTAGACTGAATGATATGCCCGCTGCCAACAACAATTGGAGTGCCTGTGTTCATATCCGTAATCACATGCCCAAGTGCTCCATATACGTTTTGGTTAGGATCATAAAAGGTAAGTGTGCCCACTCCTGCTGCTGAATCACGAATATACAATCCCAACCGCCACACCTTATCATTGCGGTCGTATGCAGGCTTAAGCTTGGCAATGCGCTCCTTACCTCCACGCTTATAAGTAATGGATAGGAACGCATCTGTTTTGCCTGCATGCTCCACAATCTTTGCTACCCTCGAGACTTCATCCAGCTTCACTCCGTCAATGGAGATCATTAGATCTCCAGGCTGCAGCCCACAATTCTCACCAGGGGAGATTTTCGACTGCTGTGATACTTCGACAAGATGGTGACCCACAATTAGAACACCTGCTGACTTGACCTTTACACCAATGGTTTGGCCTCCTGGGATAACTTTGATCTTACGATCGTCGTTACTCCTTAGAGCCTTTAGATGATTCTCATCTCCAGCTGCTTCCTTTGCCGCATTATGGTTCATATCCAGCGGTGAGGCAGAGCTTCGCATCGTTCCCGTTATGCCTGATAAACTAAGAAAGAAGGCAAGTAAAAGTCCGGGCATTAACTTCCTGAGGTTCGGCTTCAATGGCTGTCACGCTCCCTTTAGCTTCTTTCGCTTGACGAAAAAGGTGGTCGCCAATTGCGTACCTATAAGATAACCTTGCCCCCAGGCTTTTATTACTGTCAATCATTGTCCCGACTAGCTTGCAGCACCCTTGCTGGCCTCCGCCAAATTGAGCATTTCCTGTGCATGATGCAGTGTTTTTTCGGTGATTTCGACGCCTCCAAGCATTCTGGCCATCTCTACAACCCGACCGTGATTTGACAAGGCTTCCACTTCAGTCATGGTTCTTCCATCTTCAACTTTTTTACGAATCAGGTACTGATGATCGGCCATACAAGCCACCTGCGGTAAATGGGTTATGGAGAACACCTGACAAGTTGAAGACAGCTTGTACAGCTTGTCTGCAATGGACTGGGCAGCACGTCCGCTGACACCCGTGTCCACTTCATCAAATATGAGCACTGGAATGGCATCATGTCTGGCAAAAATACTCTTCATCGCCAACATAATCCGTGACAGCTCTCCACCTGAGGCAATTTTACTTAAAGGTCTTAAAGGTTCTCCAGGGTTCGCAGAAATCATAAACTCAGCGCTGTCTATTCCTTGTCTAGTTAGACGAATTCTCCGGTTTTGGAATTCTATACCTCTAGGATCCTGCAGCATCTCCAGATTAACCCTTAAAGACGTCCGCTCCATCTGCAGATCTTTGAGTTCGCTTTCCACCTGCGCAGCCAGATCAACTGCACACCGATGACGAGCTTCACTTAGAATGTTCGCTGCTTCCATTAAAACACCGAGTAGACCGTCACGCTTAGCAGTTAGTTTTTCCAAATATTCATCTTTATTTTCCAATAAGTCGGTTTCCCGGTGAATTTGATCATAATACTCTAAAATTTGCTCGATGCTGTCCCCGTATTTTCGACGCAGCCCTGAAATAAGATCTAGACGATTCTCGATCTCTTCTAGCCTTTCTGGGTTGAATTCAATTTCTTCTCGATAATCCCGAAGCTGAAACGCGGCATCCTCAAGCTGATAATAGGAAGATTGCAGTTGCTCCAATATAGGCTTTAATCCCTTTTCATCATAACGAACCGCATCCTCAAGCTTGGAAATCACATTTCCTATAGACTCGATCCCCTGCTGATCGTACAGAAGCTCGTAAGAACCTGATACGGAATCCATCATCTTCTCGCTGTGAGATAGTTTGACCCTTTCTTCCGAAAGTAATGCATCTTCTCCCGATTTAAGTGAGGCCGCAGAAATTTCTTCTAGCTGAAAACGATATAGGTCCAGCATCTGATAGCCCTTTTGACTCGATTCTTGCAGCTCTCGGAGCTCTTTTTCCACTTTGGCGAACTCTGAGTACTTCAACTGATAGGCAGCCTTAAGAGGCCCAATAGTCTCTTCTCCGTAAGTGTCGAGCAGACTTAAGTGCCGATCCGATTTCAAAAGATTCTGATGTTCATGCTGCCCGTGAATATTAACAAGCTGTTCTCCAATTTCTCTAAGCATACTGAGATTTACGAGTTGGCCATTTACACGTGAAGTGCTCTTTCCCTGTGAGGTCAGCTCGCGGCGAATAATAAGATGTTCTTCCTTCTGTGCACGAATTCCAAGTCGTTCCAGTGTCTCCCATACCGGGTGACTCTCCGGAAGACTAAAAAGCGCTTCCATCTCTGCCTTCTCGCAACCATAACGAATAGAATCCGCTGAGCCGCGGCCACCGGCAATAAGTCCAAGCGCATCAATAACGATGGACTTACCCGCACCAGTCTCCCCCGTAAGAACGTGGAACCCAGGATGAAAAACTACATCTACAGCTTCTACTACAGCAAGATTACGAATTGATAACGTCTCTAACACCAGTAACACACCTCCGAAAAGATGATAATTAATAAAAAATGAATTAGGATATGTATCCCATAATTTGAGCAATCACATTCTTACTGTCATCCGGTTGGCGGCAAATAATCAAAATGGTATCGTCACCTGAGATGGTTCCCATAACTTGCGGCCAATCGATGTTATCTATAAGCGCTGCAACAGAGTTTGCAGTTCCTGGCAGACATTTCATTACGACCAGATTGGCCGAATAGTCAATTTGAACAAAGTTATCTACCAGTACCCGTTTCAATTTCTGAGTTGGATTATATCTTTGATCTGTCGGAAGCGAATACTTATATCTCCCATCGTCCATTGGAACTTTAATTAGGAGAAGCTCTTTGATGTCACGCGAGACTGTTGCTTGAGTCACCTGAAAACCGGAATTCCTCAATTCTTCCACCAGCTCGTCCTGTGTTTCTATGTCATGGTGAGTAATAATCTCACGTATTTTGATATGCCTTTGTCCCTTCATAGTTACCTCCCGTATTTAAAAATGAGCTTAATCTGATTCGCCGTCGTCTTTACCCAGCTTGATTACACTAACCTTTGTAGTAGAAAAATTCACGTACAATACACCGCCACAATCCGGATACAGCAGAAGGTATGGCAGCAAAGCATCCCGTATTCCACTGCCTGTCCATTCCAATTGCTTCCGAGGTCTTTCCAGCATCACAAGATATAAAGTCCCATCAACTGCTTGAGCGACGTAATCAATATATAATCGGCTGTATAGTACCATTCCATCAGCAGTAAAGGACAGCGGAATTCTTAGCTTGCCGCCGATGACCTCATATCCCGCCGCTTCCAACAATCCTAAGGCAGGGTGAGGAATAATTTCTTTATGGATAGGAATAGTGTCCTTCATGAACGAACGAGGAGAACTCTGCAGCCATATATAAACCCGGTATAAAACCCAAATCGACAACGCTACACCAATTAGCACCATTACTGCCCTATCTGAGTTCGCCGTCATTACAATCACCTCGGTGATTTATTCGCGCTAACCCCTTCAAATCCTTTTTCTTTTAACAAAAGAAACTCATCGCCCGGATGAGTTCCCATGTGTAGAACTAACTTTGAAGGTAGACGTGGCTTCTTTTACAACGGCCTCAGAGAGGGCTGTGATCTCTTGAAGAACCGTTTCTGACAGCGGTGCTACCGACTGTAATTCACCGCTATCATCCGTATCCTCCAAAGTCTCAAGTCTCCAATGGACAAGAAATTCAATATTGCCTTCTCCTCCTGTAATAGGTGAGAACGTTAGACCTTTAATACTGTATCCAAGCCCTGCAGCCATAGTTAACACATTCACTAAAACTTCCTTATGAACTGCAGAATCACGAATGACTCCTGTTTTACCAACCTTTTCTCGGCCTGCTTCGAACTGAGGCTTAATCAATGCTGCGATATCCGCGGGCCGTTGCAGCAGTGCCTTCAGAGGAGGCAATATAATTTTGAGGGAAATGAAGGACACATCAATGCTGGCGAAGTCTGGCGCCGGTCCATCAATATCAGGTGGTGTCATATAACGAAAATTGGTACGTTCCATCACACGCACACGCTCATGATTACGAAGTGACCAATCCAACTGGTTGTAGCCCACATCAATTGCGTAGACGTAATTGACACCATTTTGGAGTGCACAGTCCGTAAAGCCTCCCGTTGAAGCTCCAATATCCAGCATGTTACGTCCCTGCAAGTCTATTTCAAAATGTCGGAGTGCTTTCTCAAGCTTAAGCCCACCGCGACTAACATAAGGATGCACAGAGCCCTTTACCTTCAAGGTTGCACTCCGGGGCACCTTCATTCCGGCCTTCTCGATCCGCTCTTCATCAGCCAATACCAGTCCAGCCATAATGGCTGCTTTGGCTTTTTCCCGACTTTCATAAAACCCCTGCTCCACGAGCAAGACATCTATCCGTTCTTTACGGTGTTCCATTGTCATCTCCTGAATGTTGAACTTTTAACAAAACCCGCTTCTCTCCTATTTATGAGGATGAAGTCGTTTTACCGTAAGGGAATGCACTCAGAGCCTTCATAGACTTAATACGGCTACATAATGCTTCTACGCTAAGTCCTGTCAGGTTCCTTTGCTCCTTAATAGAACCGTGTTCTACAAAAATATCCGGCACACCCATCAGATGCACACGCGTTTCGTAGAGTTCATGCTCAGCAAAGAATTCAAGTACAGAGCTGCCTAAGCTTCCTGCCTGACAAGCTTCCTCGATTACAATCATAGAGGTTCCAGCATGAGCCAGATCCAGCAGCATCCTGTCATCAAGCGGTTTCAGGAAGCGTGCATTAACAACACTAACCTGAATGCCTTCACGTTTGAGCAGATCCGCAGCTTCCTCGGCCAATTGAATCATAGGTCCGCAAGCTAAAACTGCTATTTCATCTCCCGGACGGAGACGTTCCCAAGTGCCAATAGGTATGCTGTGCAATTCTTTATCCAAAGCTACACCCGTACCATTAATACGCGGGTAACGGTAAGCAATCGGTCCCTCATTATAGTCCAGTGCTGTCTTCATCATATGGCGCAGCTCATTCTCATCCTTGGGCATCATCATGACCATATTAGGGATATGGCGCATAAAAGCTATATCATAAACACCTTGGTGAGTTTCACCATCTGCACCAACATAGCCTGCACGGTCGATGGCAAACATGACGTTAGCATTATGACGGCAAATATCATGGACAATCTGGTCATATGCACGTTGCATAAAGGTGGAGTATACCGCGAATACCGGCTTCATCCCTTCCATAGCTAGCGCAGCGCATAGTGTCGCCGCATGTTGCTCCGCAATACCTACATCAATCATCCGGTCTGGAAACTCCTTGGCGAAAGGAAATAAGCCCGAACCTCCCGGCATTGCTGGAGTAACCGCGACTAGTCGTTTATCTTCATGCCCAAGTTCAATAAGTGTTTGACCAAACACTTCTGTATACATTGGATTTCCTACAGCCTTTAGAACCTGACCAGATTCAATTTTGTAGGGTGTGATCCCATGCCACTTGTAAGAATCCGCTTCCGCTGGTTGGTAGCCTTTACCCTTAGTAGTGAGCACATGCACAAGCACAGGACCCGCTACATTATCTGCCTGATGGAAGGTTTCGATCATTTTCTCCAAATCATGACCATCCACCGGACCTAGGTAAGTAAAACCAAGCTCTTCAAAGAGCACACCCGGTACCATCATATATTTAAGACTGTCCTTCACCCGTTCAGCGGTTTTGGCTAAACGTCCCCCGATCGCCGGGATTTTTTTGAGCAGTCCCTCAACTTCATCTTTAGCACGCAAATAGTGGCGGTCTGAACGAATTTTACTCAAATAATTATGCATCGCACCTACGTTAGGCGCTATAGACATTTCATTATCGTTCAAAATCACCATTAGTTTGCGCTTCTCATGCCCGATATGGTTCAAGGCTTCAAAGGCCATACCGCCTGTAAGTGCACCATCGCCAATGACGGCAATAACCTTGTTGTCTTCACCTTTCAAATCCCTGGCTACTGCCATACCCATGGCTGCAGAAAGTGAAGTACTGCTGTGGCCTGCTTCCCAGACATCATGTTTGCTTTCGGAACGTTTAACAAAACCACATAACCCATCCTGCTTACGCAGAGAGTCAAAGCGATCCATTCTTCCAGTCAATATTTTGTGAACATAAGCCTGGTGGCCTACGTCATATATCATTTTGTCCCGTGGACTGCAATAACAGTAATGCAGGGCCAGCGTGAGCTCCACTACTCCTAGATTAGATGCCAGATGGCCTCCGGTCACAGACAGCTTCTCGATCAAAAACCGGCGAATTTCATCCGCAAGAGTAGTCAGTTCTTCGACCGACAGTGATTTTAGTTGTTCAGGATCATTTATTTGTGGAAGCAGCACGTGTTTTCCCCGCTTTCCTTGATGTTGTAAAATATAGGTTTTATTATAACACAAACGAAACGGCTGTCGAAATGCAGCCGCTCCTGAAATTATCTATGGACCTCTGTCGCTGCATGTCAATGGTCGCGTTTCATCAAATATCCGGCAATTTCCAGCAATCGGGTGCTGTCTTGAAATCCACCTTCAGAGACAGCCATTTTAGCTGTTTCCGTTAAGCGCTCGACCTCTTTATGAGAGGCATCCAGACCAATGAAATAGGGGTAGGTTACCTTTTGCTGCTTGAGATCACTGCCCGTTTTCTTGCCAAGCTTACCTTCATCCCCTATCAGATCCAGAATATCATCCTGAACCTGGAAGGCCAGACCAATCTGAGTTCCAAAGATCCGCAGCGCTTCTAACTGCTCTTCAGTAGCTCCACCGATTCTACCACCTGCAAGTAAGGAAAATACAATCAAATCTCCAGTCTTGTGGAGATGAATATATTGCAGCTGAGCAAGTTCAGTAAGCCCTTGCTCTCCTTCCATATCCGCAATTTGACCACCAACCATCCCTCGAGGACCCGCCATTTCCGCTAAATCTTCCACAATAGAAAGCGCACATTCTGCAGAAACACCATAGCGGCGTGAAGCTTGTACGATACTATAAAAGGCATGAGTCAATAGCGCATCTCCGGCAAGAATGGCTGTGGCTTCACCGAATACTTTATGGTTGGTAAGCTTACCTCTCCGGTAATCATCATTATCCATGGCAGGCAAGTCGTCATGAATTAATGAATATGTATGAACCATCTCGATAGCAGCTGCAACGGGCAATGCGGCTTCCCGGCGCCCTCCAAGGGCTTCGCATGCTGCAATAACAAGAAGGGGCCGAAGTCGCTTCCCGCCAGCCATTAGTGAATAGTTCATAGCTTCCCGTAAATTTTGTGGCACTTCCCATTGCTCCGGGAAAAGGGCTTCTAATTCATTGGTGACAAGGCCTGTTACCGCTGCAATATAATCCTCAAGTGGCTCACGAGAAAATTCCCCCGCCGATCCACTGTGAAGTTCATGATTATAGCGATTCATCGTTGTCCCCTTCCAGCCGGGTGCCGAACGGTTTTTTGCGAAGTTCTCCGTCCTCTAAGGCAATCATTTCGATCTTATGCTCTACTTCTGTAAGCTTACTGCCACATAGCTGCGACAGCTTCATACCTTGCTGGAATAGATCTATGGCTTTCTCGAGGGGAACGTCGCCGTGCTCAAGCTCCCTCACGATTTCTTCCAGCCGGTCCATCGCTCCCTCAAAATCCAGTTCCGGTTTCTTCGTCATCGCCTTTGGCATCCTCCTTCATCCCCCTTACTTGGCAATCAAGCTGTCCATCATTCAGCTTGATTACTACAAGATCACCAATTTGAACTTCGTTCATTGATTTGATTAAATGCTCTTCACCTTCGTCATATACAAGGCTGTAACCTCTAGCCATTACCTTAAGTGGACTAAGGGCATCCAGATGCCGCATTTCAGAAAGAAAGCGGGACCGCTTCTCCTGCAACCTAGCCTGCATCGCACCCAGCAACTCGCGGTGCAAGCTTTCCGTACGTCGTCTTGCAGCGATAACCCCTTCGCGGGGAGTGAACCTCTGCAGCCTGTGCTGCAGAACGGTTTGGCGCTCTCTTGCGCGACTGATCCGCGATCCTAATGCAACGGTCAGCCTCCGCTGAAGCATATCCAGCCGCTGGGAATGCTGAAGCAGATATCGGCGCGGGTTGACCAGCACCGGTGACCGCTGCAGCGAGGAGAGCCGCTCCCGCTCCCGCTGAGCGCGACGGTGCAGGCTTTGGCGCAGCCGCCGCTGTGTTTGCAGCAGTTGAGCCGCCAGTTCGCCTGCGTGAGGTACAGCGAGCTCTGCGGCGGCTGTTGGTGTAGCCGCGCGAAGATCGGCGACAAAGTCGGCGATCGTGAAGTCGGTCTCGTGCCCCACGGCCGAGATCACAGGGATCGTCGAGGCTGCGATAGCCCGAGCGACGATCTCTTCGTTGAATGCCCATAACTCCTCTAGCGACCCTCCACCACGACCGACGATTAAAAGGTCAGCTTCTCCCATGGCGTTCGAAGATTGAATGGCTTTCACAATAGAAGGCCCTGCACCTTTACCCTGCACAAGCACAGGATACAATACAACTGCAGCTTGCGGATACCGGCGCTGCAGCGTAATCATGATATCCCGTACCGCCGCACCCGTAGGTGAGGTTATAACCCCAATACTGCGCGGAAAACGGGGCAAAGGACGTTTACGCTCTGCAGCGAATAACCCCTCAAGCTCAAGCTTGCTCTTCAGTTGTTCATAAGCTAGATAAAGGCTCCCTATTCCGTCAGGCTGCATGTGTGTCGCATAGAACTGATATTGCCCATCCCGTTCATACACCGTCACATTACCTCGAGCAATTACCCGAGCACCCTCCTTTGGAACAAAGGGAAGTCTCTGATTATGAGATGAGAACATAATAGCCTTAATACGACTGCTCTCATCTTTTAAGGTAAAGTACATATGTCCACTGCCATGATGCGTGAAGTTCGAAATCTCTCCTCGTATCCATACATCAGATAATAAGGAGTCAGAATCCAACTTCATCCTAATATAACGATTAAGTTCTTTGATTGAATATACTTGGCGTTCTGCTGCCATAAGTGTTACCTATTCCAAACCACGGCGGCGTTTCGCCGCGATCAGCGTATTGCTCATGAGCATCGTAATCGTCATGGGACCCACACCACCTGGTACAGGTGTTATATAACCGGCAACTTCCTTGGCACTTTCATAATCAACATCACCTGCAAGCTTACCGCTGTCAAGCCGGTTCATACCAACATCAATAACAACAGCCCCTGGCTTCACATAAGAAGCATCGATGAAGTTGGCACGGCCAATGGCCACTACAAGAATATCAGCTTGAAGGCATAACTCTGCCATATTTGCCGTACGGGAATGGCACATGGTTACGGTAGCATTCTCTCGCTGAAGCAATAAGGAGACAGGCTTTCCTACAATGTTGCTGCGCCCAATGACAACGGCGTGTTTACCTGCAAGACCTGTTCCGGTCCGCTTAATTAATTCAATAACACCTGCCGGTGTACAAGGGAGCAAACTATCATCACCAATGACAAGATTTCCGACATTCACAGGATGGAAACCATCCACATCCTTCTCTACAGCAATAGCATTGATAACCGCCTTCTCATCAATATGCTTAGGCAGCGGGAGCTGGACGAGAATTCCGTCAATCTCATTTCGGTTGTTCAAATCATCTATCATAGCCAACAGTTCTTCCTGCGTTGTTGAAGCAGACAGTCTGTGCACCTCGGAGTGGAAGCCTAAATTGACACAGGACGTCTCCTTATTGCGCACATATACCTGCGAAGCCGGATCTTCCCCTACCAATACTACGGCGAGCCCTGGTTGTGCTCCACGTTCTGCTAGTAGTGCAACCTCCCGGGCAATGTCGATACGAATTTCATCCGATACTTGTTTACCACTGATGATTGCTGCTGTCATGACAGATTTCTCCCCTTTGTGTATATGTGAATTAAGAATTGCTCTCTTTAATGGTATCCAGCTCTTGAATCATTTTGCCTAAAACACCATTGACGAACTTTCCTGAATCTTCAGTACCGAAATGCTTAGCCAAATCAATAGCTTCGTTGACGGCAACCTTTGCTGGAACATCATTGGCAAAGATCATTTCAAAGGTGGCCAAACGAAGAATTTGGCGATCTACACGTGACAAACGGCTCATTTGCCAGCCCTTCAGATAATGTTCAAGAATATCATCAATAGCAACCTTGTGTTCCCAGATTCCATTCACATGTTCAACCACATAATGCTTCAATTGAATTTCATCTGTGATTACTACATCCGATTCATTCTCGTCTGAAGCCTCCTGAAGCAATATCTCAACCGCTTCGGCGCTTTCTACTTCATTCATTTCCATTTGATACAGGCTTTGTACAATGATTTCTCTAGCTATACGTCTTTTCATGTATTTCCTCCTACAATTTTTAGATCCATTATTATTCTCAATTGTTCTGATATATAGATTGTACTTAAGATTTACTCACTGGGAGTAATAGTAACTACGGTGGATGTTTGGACTTCCAGCCGCTGTTGTCCCCAGATTTCTTATTTATACCGCTTTCTGCGGATGAAATCCGGAGACAAAGGCGGTCGCTCTCGCTCTTCCAGTTCCAAAATCCCCCTTCGTTACTATCACCCGATGTTATTTTTAGTTCAATCTACATAGACATATCTTGTCCTACAGTAAAACTTATACTTTTAAATTATAAAAAAACCGCGATGCCTTTCTTCATGGGCATATAAAACCAAAAACCAAATCCTGCTCCGGAAGAAAGACTATCGCGGTTCACTTGAAAGGACGCCAACGGCCAGATAACCAATGAGCGAATGCCTGCCACTGAAACAGCGGGGCTTGCGCATGGTCTTTTCTCTTGCCGAGCGTATATCCTATGAACACAACCAGTGCAAAGAACAGCATATCCCAGAAACCACTAATTAAGTAAATCAACCCGAGAATGATACCGAAGGCTACTCCGGCAATTCTACCCCCGTGACTTCCCCATACTTCTTTCCAAGACATAAGGGAAACTCACCTCTATTCCACTCGACTTTTGAAGCTTGGAGATTGAGTAAGATTAGCAATATAAACAGATACATCAGCTACAGGAATCCCTGTGGTCTCCTGCACAAAATCATGGACATGACGTTGAACTTCCGTAGTCAGAAGCGGCAGGGAGTGCTCCCCGTCTACTACAGCACGAATCATTATTTCTAACCCGGCTTGGGAAACGCGAATACGCGATTTCAGATCTCTGATTCCCTTCACCTTGCCCGCAGCCTTCAAACTAAGATTCTCTATGGTTTCCATGGAAATCTGGATATCCCCATATTCCGTACGTTGATCCACAGAAGGCATGGAAGCCCGGTCGCGGCGCAGAGAAATGTAAAAGAAACGAATGCTGAGCAAAAACAGAATAACCGCTGTGATTATTGCAGCTATATATACAGTTGGCCCATTCTTGATCTCCAGATCCTCAGGGATAACGCCACTTAAAAGGAGGATGGCAACTACAGATAATATACCGATACTCAAGCTGTATATAAACAGCAAGAGTCTGTCCAAAATTTTCGCCAAGAGTCTCACAACCTCCTTAAATTAGAGTAAACCCTCGACTTTTCTGTCGGGGGTTTATTTGAAGAGTGGGTAGTCTGTTACTTCACACGAAGGTAAGCGTCAGTCTCATCCAACTTTTCAGCGTTTCTGAATTGAACATCATGAATATGCACATTCACTTCAACAACGGTCAAGCCTGTCATGGTTTCGATGGAACGCTTAACGTTACGTTGAATCTCTGCTGCTACTTCAGGAAGACGGTTGCCGTATTCGATAATAACGGATACATCTACCGCTGCTTCACGTTGGCCCACCTCAACCTTAACACCTTTGGATAGGTTCTTGCGTCCCAGAAGCTCAACAATTCCTCCGGCGAAGCCGCCGCTCATACCAGCTACGCCTTTAACCTCAACAGTCGCGAGGCCTGCAATAATCTCAATCACTTCTGGCGCGATTTGGATTTCACCGATTTCCGTCCGTTCGTATTCTGTCGGCAATGTACTCATATTAGACTCCACACCCTTCAACAAAAAGTTGTTCATGATTTCAGAAAAGCGAAAGCACGTCTCTTATTAAACATACTATATCATTTGAAGAACTTTATGACAAACAAAGTAAAAACGCCTTAAACTTCGTACTCCTCCAGAAATTTAATATCAAAGTTACCGTCCAGAAAGACAGGATGCTCCAATAATTTCTGATGGAATGAAATCGTAGTATGTATTCCCTCAATGGCGAATTCACCTAACGCACGTTTCATCTTTGCAATAGCTTCCTGACGTGTTGGCGCCCACACAATGAGCTTCGCAATCATAGAATCGTAGAACGGGGAGATCGTATAGCCAGGATATGCTGCACTGTCAACTCGGACACCTAGGCCGCCCGGTGGCAGGTAAAAGCCTATTTTACCCGGTGAAGGCATAAAATTGCGCTCAGGATCTTCTGCATTGATGCGGCATTCCATAGACCAGCCATTAATTACAATATCCTCTTGAGTGAAGGAAAGTGGATTTCCTTCCGCCACAGAGATCATTTCCTTGATTAAGTCTACGCCGGTTACCATTTCAGTTACCGGATGCTCCACTTGAATACGGGTATTCATTTCCATGAAATAAAACTGTCCATCGGAGCCTAGCAAGAATTCCAAGGTCCCCGCTCCGGAATAATTCACGGCTAAAGCTGCTCGCACGGCTGCCTCACCCATAGCTTCACGAATCTCAGAGGTCAGGACAGAACAAGGGGCTTCTTCTACAAGCTTCTGACGGCGGCGTTGAACGGAGCAATCACGTTCCCCCAAATGAACTACATTACCATGGTTATCGGCAATGATCTGAATCTCTACGTGCTTCATACCTGTAAGGAATTTCTCCAGATAGACACCGGCGTTTCCGAAAGCCTTTTGTGCTTCCTGTTGAGCTGCTGTAATCTGTTTCACTAAGGATTCTTCATCCTCCGCAATACGTATACCCTTGCCACCACCGCCTGCTGTAGCCTTGACTATAATCGGATACCCGATATCACGGCCCAGCATAATGGCTTCTTCCACGTCTTCAACAATACCATCTGAGCCTGGAATGATCGGAACACCGGCCAGTTTCATGGTTTCCTTCGCTACGGCTTTATCCCCCATACGGGTAATGGCGTCAGGTGAAGGACCAATAAATATAATATTGCACGATTCGCAAATCTCTGCAAAATCGGCATTTTCAGCCAAAAAACCATAGCCGGGATGAATAGCATCACATTCCGTCAAGGTGGCCACACTCATAATATTTGTAAAGTTCAGATAACTGTCCTTAGACGAAGTCGGACCGATGCAGTAGGCTTCATCTGCCAGCCGGACATGCAAAGAATCCCGGTCAGGCTCAGAATAAACCGCTACAGTGGAAATGCCAAGTTCACGGCAAGCCCTGATAATACGGACCGCTATTTCGCCGCGGTTGGCGATCAGCACTTTTTGAATGTTCATGCGTTTCCTCCCAAAAGTTATGCATACTTCTCGTTCCCTAATACAATATTATTCCGGTTTAACCAAAAACAGCGGTTGTCCGTATTCCACCAGTTGTCCATTCTCAGCTAGCACGGAGACGATTTCGCCTTTAATTTCAGCTTCAAGTTCATTCATAAGCTTCATGGCTTCAATAATACAAACCGTTGATTTCTCGTTCACACGATCTCCTACACTAACAAAGGAAGGCAGTTCTGGAGATGCAGCACTGTAAAACGTACCTACCATAGGCGATACGATCTTATGTAATGGACCCTCTGCAGGTAGTGATGGTTGCGATGTAACAGGAACCTCACTCACAGGTTGAGCTGCTTGCTGTGGACTCAGCGGCTGGTGAGCAGGCGTAAAGGGATAGGCATAAGGAGTCACCTGAACTGCTGCACCTTCAGCTTCAGTGCGGTCCGGTTTACGAATAGCCAACTTCATGCCTTCGCTCTCAATCTCCAACTCATGCACGGAGGATGTTTGGTCCAGCAATTTAATCAATTCCTTAATTTCGCTTAACTTGAACATACTTTAGTTCACTCCTTCAGCTTTCTCTCGAAGCCCTCTTCTTAAAACTTTCTTATATTCCAAGATAACTTTATGTATTATATCATAATCGCTAGAAATGGAAAGAGCCCGGGATAACCCGAGCCCTTTCGTCATATTCCTCTGTGTTTCAGAGCTGATATTACTCTGACACGTACTGTACACTGATCTTGTCTTGAGTTACGCTCAGCTCTTTCATCACTAGATCTACTATACCTACTGCCTGCTTCACGTCAAGCTTGTCGCTAAGCACGACCACTTTATAAGTATTACCCGTCTCCTCTTTAACGATAGCTTCACCGTATTTGAGCTGCAATTGCTCTTCGATGCCGTTAATTTTGGATTCTTTTTCCTCTAAACTGCGAAGTTGCTCATGTGCCATCGCGTTGTCAGCAGGTGTTTTAGTCATATCGTTGATGAGGGCATACAAATCATTTTGGTCCTTCAGGTTTTTTTGCTCACGCTCATAGAGATAGTTATTGAACATACTGTTGGCTGAGACGGTTTGGGAGGCAACTTCCTTCAATATTTCCGCATCATCTTTAGACTCTGTCTTAGCGGTTGTACTAGCTGCGACTTTGTCCTCAACTGCAGTATCCTTAACTGCAGTATCCTTCACCGGATCTTTAGTGCTCTCGGAAGTAGCTGCGGCCTGATCAGAGGCATTCGTGTCCTTAACCTCAGTGTCCTTTACCGCTGGGTCAGTAGCCGCTAAACTCTCGTCCGCCGACGTTACGTCTTCTGTATCGGCAGCAACAGGTGTATTCTCAGAATTAGTATCAGCATTACTAACCACCGCACCTTCTTTTACCACTTCGTTGATTACTACTCCGCCATCGCCGACAACACCAGCCGTATCCTTAATTTTGCCTTCAACTTGAATAGTTCCTGCCGTTTCAGTAGGTGCTGACACACCTGAATCCTCAGTAAATAAATAGTATGCAGAGAGAACCACCATTAAGCTGAGCATGGAAACCAACCAAATTGTTTGTCTTTTACCGTTCATTGATACTCCTCCTTAGTTTTGCTTGCTTGAAATCCGCCATATCCCCAGAGCACTGTAACCATCCATTACTCCTGCTTGCGTGGAACTACGGATATACGGTAACCCGGAACATTTAATCCTTTTTCTACTGCTTGTTCAATCAGCCCTCGAACGACTTGGTTCTCGGCTCCTTTGGCAACTACAAGAACCCCTCGTACCTGAGGTTTGATCCGCTTGGTGATTATAGGCGTCTCATCTCCGGATTGAGAATAAGTAACGATTTCACCATTTCTTGTGTACTGTGTCGTGTGACGTTTACCTCCGCCTGCATCTGTTTCGTCGCTAAGCTGCTGGGAGTCATTCATATCCCTCACCACAACGATTTCCTCCGTAGAATCGACCGTTACCATGATATCTACCGTCCCAACACCGACGATTTTCTCCAGTATTTCTTTGGTTCGATTCTCCATTGCAACTTCGATGCTGTCGAATGAATTCGCAGTCGGAATCTCCCCTTGCTGCAGCGCCGTTTGTGAGGTTTCACTTACCGGTGGTTCCCGTCCCGTATTTTCATTATCTAATCTCTTCACATTGACGAAAGAATTAAACAGCATTATTGCAGCTCCGAGCAGGCCCAGAATAATTAACCAACGAAAGGTCTGGCTTCTCTTTGGACTACCCGATCCGCCACCGGCCCACTGCTCCAGTTTTTTTAGCCATTTCCCCACTTTTTCTTCCCTCCTCTACAGTACGGTTTTACTTCGACTGCCTACTTGTTTAGAGTTTAGCTGCTTCATTAAACCCACTCAGTACCTGAATATTCTCTGCTTCCAGCCCCCACTTCTGTTCGAGCAAAGTCACGATGGTTTTTGTATGGATGGGGGGTTCAGCGGTATCGGTTGATCTAGTTACTGCCTCGGTTGAAGCCATCCCCGCCTGATCCTGCTCTTCTGCTTCACTATTCTTAATCTCAATATCAATTGTATTTACAGGGGGAATCACAATGGGGTCCATTACCGACCCTTTTCCACCTCCTGCAGCTTCATCTGAAGCATCACTGCCAGTTGTTATTGCTTGCGGCTCCGGCAGCAGGACCCTAACTGAAGAGATGGCAGGCAGAGCTTCAACATCGGGGTTATCCGCCTTTTTCATAGCCAGTGTTACTGTAACCTGAACGCCTCTTTCCCCTGTCTCCGCTGTAATCTGCTCTTTCATCTGCCCCGCAATTTCAATGGCCGCCAGCTTTAAGCTCTGTTCCTGTTGCCCATGCGCCAGCTTCTGACCCTCTTCCAGAATCTCCTTTAAACTTCCTGCTCTTTGTCCCTCGCTTCCAGGGGTACCGCTCTGCAAATTCTGCTCATCCATGGCAAGGCTCAATTCTGTAATTGCATCTCCCTTCAAAAGAGAGATAATCGGACTAAGTATCGTAAGTAAAACGAGAAGACTGAGCACGAGTCTGGCATAACGCTCCATTGATTTGCTCGGAAGCAGCATTTCTACGAAGGAAGCCAGCAGGACTACAAGAATAATTTCCCTTAGCCATTCGCCTAACCAGGTCATGAACCCCCTCCTTCTGCTTCACCTCATCATTACGGTGACATTGCCGGCAGTCAGCATAATCGTGACGGCCAGAAAGAACATTAACGAGACCGCAGCCAAAGCGGCGAACACATAGATCATGCTTTTACCAATCGTCTGCAGGCAGGACACAATAGGTGTATCACCTAAAGGCTGCATCACAGCCGCCGCTACGTTATATATAAGGGCGAGCACTAGTATTTTGATCGCAGGGAAAGCGCACAGGAACAAAATAATAATGACACCCGATAATCCGATGGCGTTCTTTACCAGCAGTGAGGCGGTGATAACCGTATCCGTCGCATCCGCAAACATTTTGCCTACAACCGGAACAAAATTCCCAGTTATGTATTTAGCGGCTCGGATCGTCACCCCATCGGTCACGGAGCTGGTGATCCCCCTTACAGATATAACTCCAAGAAAAACAGTCAACAATACACCGAGTAACCCCACCCCTATGTTTCGCAATAAATTAGCCAGATGGGTCAGCTTATATTTATCAGACATGGAACTTACCAAGTGCAGTACGGCCGAGAAAAACAGTAACGGGAATACAACGGTATGGATCAGAGTGCCAACCGTATGAATCATAAAGACGATAAGAGGATGAGTAACTGAGACAGTGACAATATTGCCCATAGATGCCAACAGTGCGAATAGTAGCGGAATCATGGCCATCATGAAGTCAATCATCCGATCGATAGCATCCTTCGCATAACCAATGGCGATATTGAAGCTATTAACAGCGATAACCAGTACCACCATGTAACAGAGCGCGTAAGCTACTTTACTAACCGTTTGTCGCTCAAAGGCGGTTTGAAGAGTCTCTAAAATCATACTGAGCACACTGATCATCACAATCGTTACCAGAAGCTTGCCGTTATATAAAACCTCATGCCACATGTAGGAACCCAGCCCAGAAAGTACGCTTTGAAAGCTAAGCCCATCATCACCCGGCATAAGCATGTCCATAAGTGAAGGTGTTGCCCCATCCGGGAAAAAGCCGCCATAGTCCTTCATTAACTGATCCCAGTATTTTTCCACGCCGTCCTTTGGCAGGTCTTCTATTTGTCCTCTCACCCAACCATCGACAGGAGAACTCGAGGTTGTACCCTCGGATGAGCCATATGCTGTATCTATGAAACAAGAGAGAAACGTGCAGCAGAGCAGCAAAAGCAGCACCAACATTATTTTAGGGGGCCGAAAAAGTTGACGTACTAACATGGTTTCTCCTCCCTTTTCACTAATGTGGGGCAGACAGCTTTCACTTAGGCAGGCAGCAGTTTCATCACCGTTTCGATGATAATACTGATAATGGGTACAGCCAGAACCATAATGAGTATCTTGCCGGCTAGTTCTATTTTGGAGGCGATCGAATCCTGCCCTGCATCCCTTACCACCTGGGCGCCGAATTCAGCAATATAGGAAATACCGATGATTTTAAATACCGTCTTCAGATAAATCATTTCCATCCCTGAGGACTCCGCAACCCGCTCAAGTGTGCCTAGGATCATCCCAACCTTGCCGATCAGGAACAGGAAGATCAGAATGCCTGTAGCCGTGGCGAGTAAAAAAGCGAATATCGGTTTTTGTTCCTTAAGTACAAGGATAAGAACGGTCGACAGCAGCCCGATTCCAACTACTTGAATAATCTCCATAGTGCCCTACTGAAAAAGGAAAATCGTTTTTATTTCCTGAAGCAGCCCATCCAGCATGCGAATAACCATGAACAGTACAACTACGAAACCTATAAGGGTGACCCAGTGAGCGATATCTTCTTTACCCATCTGTTTCAGTACTGTATGAATCATGGCGATTATGATGCCAATGCCGGCCACTTGGAAAATCGTATTGACTTCAATATTCATTCCTGGCACCTCGCTAAAAGATCAAAATGACAATCAATACTCCAAGCAGCAGCCCAAGGCTTTTGCTCATTTTTTCATATTTCCCCTGATCTTCCCTGGCTGCCAGCTCCTCTTGATTCAGTTGCTGTATCGCCATCGTGATATGGGTTGTCTGATTAGACCTGTCACTTGTGCCGAGCGTACAGCTAAGCTGCCGAACGACTTCCTTCTCCGAAGCCATCATCGCTGTGTTCTTCCAGTGGATCTCCATAGCTGTATGGATAGCATCCTGAGCACTTCTGTCATTAGGGGGACTCATCTCCTCAGCAGCTGTGGCAAAAAAATGTTGAAGTGCGCCTGTAGATTGAACACCTATTCTCCGAAGAGCTTCCGGCAAGGGTGTAAAGCCGTACAAGATTTCAGTCTCCAGCCGTTGAAGTGCTGCTATCAAGCCTCGTATCTGTCTGGGTCTGTCAGCATATTGCCGGGCTCGTTGGAAGCCTGCCAGTGTGCCTGCAAGCACAATCAGTACAGCTCCAAACAACTTAAGCATAGGCGTCACCTCCCACTTTTTCCCCCGGAGAGATCGACAGCCTTCGATTCTGGTTATCCAGAATTCGAAAGGAAAGGCCAGCCGCTGAGCGATGCAAGATCACATATCTCTCAAACATTTTGTGTTCCAGCAATCCTCCAAGGCCAGGTCTGCGGACCAGCTCGGACACCTGCTTCCCATGTGCAGTAGCCACCACCGAAATTCCAGCATGGAGGGCTTCTGTCACAGCTTCGGCATCTTCCGGACGGCCAATTTCATCAGCTACCAACACGTCAGGAGACAAAGAACGAATCATCATCATCATCCCTTCTGCCTTGGGGCAGCCATCCAATATGTCTGTACGGGGACCTACGTCAAAGGTAGGGATTCCACGCCTGCTGCCAGCGATCTCTGAACGCTCGTCTACAATCCCGACCTTAAGGCCCTGGCGGCTCCCATGCTTTCCTGTGGAAATCTGTCTAGCCAGATCACGCAGGAGAGTTGTCTTACCGTGCTGGGGAGGTGAAAGGATTAGCGTATGCAGAACTCTTTGCTGGCTCCTATCGAACAAATAGGGCAGGATTTCATCAGCTGCACCTGGTACTGCACGCGCAATCCGTACATTAAATCCGGTAATGTCACGAAGATGCTCAACACCGCCTCCGCTGAGTACAGTCCTGCCAGCAAGTCCAATTCTGTGGCCGCCGGGAATGGTTATGAACCCTTTGCGTAATTCTTCCTCCATCGTATATAGAGAATGATTACTAATGAGGTCCAGAAGACGATGACTGTCCTCACGATCCGGCTTGTACGCTTCCTCTGGGTTCAGTGTCAGTGCGCCGTTCCCAGTAAGAAAGTGATATTTTCCGGAATAATTAATTTCCAGTGGCCGCCCTTCTCTTACCCGAATTTCCTCTAGCGTTGTTAGCAATGAGAGAGGCAGGCGCTGGAGCAACGCTCGTACTTTTTCAGGAAACAATAGAAGCCATTCGTTAGCCATATAAAGTACCCCCAAGTTGTCCTCTACTTAAATGCTTTATTCCATATTTATGCTTGTACGTGTCTTTTATGCCTTGTAATCTATCATTTTTTTAGAATACCGATTAAGAGACACGCTACACCGCAGGCCACCCAGCCCATCTTGCCCCAAGACAACTGCTGAGCCATCCCAGTCAGCCCTATAGCAGTCGTTGTGATCAGAATGGTTGGACCTACCAAGGCTAATGTCGAATTGATAACCAATGCCTTGTCCACCTGATTTAAGCGCAGCATAAAAATTGCGGCAGTTATTTCCAAACTTCCTGACAGTAGTCGAAGGATCGCCATCCAGCTCACGTACTTATCCAAGTACACTCAACTCCTTTGAATATTTGTATCCAGCTCTTTACATACGTCCAACTCTACTTTTTCCGGCTATTATCCATGGATATGCAGGACTGTCCCACTTTAGACAGGAAGAAATGTTCAACATAAAAACAATTGGGTGTGAAAGAAATCATAGTTATCATCCTTATAAAAAAATATCATCGGTATGATAAATTTAATTTTATAGAAACCTATAGGGTACTTATGGTTAAGACACAAGACAAAGAGAGAGGGATTTGGGGTTATGCATATTCGTAATTACAGCGTTCCATCTTCTGCTGAGACAGTGATGAGACGAGTATGGGAAGTCGTTATTATTATTTTATCTGCATTGCTTGTATCAATCGGTCTGCGTTTGTTCCTCATTCCACATCAATTATTAAGCGGTGGGGTGGCAGGGACAGCCTCTGTTATTGGGTATTTAACGAACCCTAAGTTCATTTCACTTTATTATTTCGGGATCAATCTGCCTATTCTCATATGGGGCTTCTTAGTCGTAGGAAAAAAATACATATGTCTTAGCATGCTGTCTGTTGCCTGTACTACTTGGTTTTTAACGATTATTCCTCTGGTTAAGGTGACCAAGGACCCTATTCTGGCCAGTATCTTCGGCGGGGTTATTATTGCAGGGGGGATAGGATTTTCTCTGCGAGCCGGTGGATCTTCAGGCGGATTCGATATCCTGGGCTCCATCATTACACGCAAACGGGATATTCCGATGGGGACTGTGCTGTTCGTTATGGATGGTCTCGTGATCCTAAGCCTTGGTTTCTTCAAGAGCTGGGATTCAGCCTTATACGCTATGCTATGTATCTTTGTAAAAAGCAAAGTTGTAGATATGATCCACATTCGCCATGTGAAGTTAACTTGCTTCATTGTTACAAAGGAACGGGAGCTCATGCTGGCCCGACTGAAGCTATTACCTCATGGTGTTACGGTTGTGAATGCAGAAGGTGGATATAGTCACGAAGGCAATACAATGCTTATGACAGTAACCACTCGTTACGAACTGGCCGACCTTAGAAAGACAATCCTCGAGACCGATCCGAAATCCTTCGTCAATATACTGGAAACGGTTGAAATCGTAGGCAGGTTCAGGAGACAAGGATAAACCATCTGATTTATTGCACACAAGAAGAAACGGCTTTGCCGTCCTCTATGGGAGCCTATGCTTCCGAAGCAGCGATACTCCTTATCGCTTTCAGGTATCCGTTTCTCGTAGAAATATCAGAAAGTATACCGAAATTCTATACTTTCTGAAATTTTAAAAAAGCATCAAGCCCCCAAAACAAACGGAGGCTTGATGCTTTTTTTGTTCTTTTTCCTTCTATAACAGCACTCTTTTAACGGCGATCCTGGGGTCCACCCACAAAAGCCTGTTCAGCAGTATCCAGATTATAGGCTGTATGCAGCGCTTGAATGATGTTCTGCAGACTTCCCGATTCAATTACACAGGATACCTTAATTTCAGATGTACTGACCATTTTGATACTTACACCCTCTTTAGAGAGAACATCGAACATTTGGGCAGCTACACCAGGATGGCTGACCATTCCGGCCCCAACAATTGATACCTTGATCAAGTTATCTTCCGAAGTAACCTCACGGAAAGGCAACTCTACGTGAAGCTGTTGAATAACTTCCTTCGCACGTTCCATATCACTTAATCCTACAGTGAAGGAGAAATCGGCTTTGCCATTTAGAACTCCGCTTTGCACGATAATATCCACGTCAATCTCTTCCTGAGCCAGCTTGCCGAAGACTTGGGCCAATACGCCCGGAATATCAGGAACTCCCAAAATACTAATTCGGGCCACATTCTTGTCATATGCAATACCGCTTACGATTACCCCTTGCTCCATGCTTGCTTCCTCCTTCACAACAGTACCTTCATTATGGTTAAAGCTTGATCTGACGACCAGCTTTACTTGGTGGCGTTTGGCATACTCAACCGCACGGGGATGCAGCACGGCAGCGCCCAAATTAGCGAGCTCCAGCATCTCATCATAAGAAATTTCCTTCAGCTTGCGTGCAGTCTTCACAATACGAGGATCTGTAGAGTAAATGCCATCAACGTCCGTATAAATCTCACACACATCAGCTTTGATCGCAGCAGCCAAGGCAACAGCCGTTGTGTCGGAGCCCCCACGTCCCAATGTAGTGATCTCGCCCTCCAAGGTCATTCCTTGGAAGCCGGCAACAATAACGATCTGTTCCCGTTCAAGAGATTCAAGCACACGCCGTGGAACGATTTCGTTAATACGGGCCCGGCCATGAGTTTCATCCGTACGAAAACCTGCCTGCCAGCCTGTATAAGAAACAGCATTCCTGCCAATTCCATGAAGAGCTATAGACAATAGGGCGACAGAAATCTGTTCACCTGTAGTCATCAGCATATCCATTTCACGAGCGGGCGGTTCCCCGTTAAGCTTCTTGGCTTGGTCGATCAATTCATCCGTAGTATCCCCCATGGCGGATACAACCACAACGCAGCGATGACCTTCATCCTGTTTGTCTGCGATGCGTTTGGCGACGCGCTTCATTCGTTCTGTGTCGCCGACGGAGCTGCCTCCGAATTTCATGACATAAAGTGACAAAGTCCATCTCACTCCTAACTTCGGTCTGTATTGTATGTTTCTATCGGTTTCCCGCTTTAAACCAGTATAATACGAAAAGAGCAGCTTGGGATATTGCTTTTACGAAAATTTTTGTCACATTTTCAGCAGCATCCGTCAACTGAACATCAAAAGCCTCCTCCGCAAGCAGCGGGGAGGCCAGTAAATTCAACAATTCTATATCTACTCGATCTACGCGCGGGAGATATATTTACCTTCACGAGTGTCAATAAGCAGAACGTCATCCTCATTGATGAATAGAGGCACCTGTACGTTCAGACCTGTCTCAACCTTAGCAAACTTAGTTGCACCTTGTGCAGTGTTCCCTTTGATACCCGGCTCGGTTTCAACAACCTTCAGCTCAACACTGGTAGGCAAGTTAATTCCCAGAATTTCACCTTGATAGCTGACAATTTTAACATCCATGTTTTCTTTCAAAAAATTCAGTTCCCATTCCAATTGCTTGGCATCCAGACTGAATTGATCATAAGTCTCGTTGTCCATGAATACATGCTCTTGGGCACTTGCATACAAATATTGAACCGCACGGTTTTCAATAATCGCACGTCCGATCGTTTCACCTGCACGGAAGGTACGCTCAACAGTATTGCCATTACGCAGGTTCTTAAGCTTGGAGCGAACAAATGCTGCACCTTTACCCGGTTTTACGTGTTGAAAATCAAGAACGGTAAAAATATCTCCTTCTACCTCTACGGTCAATCCTGTTTTGAAATCGTTAACTGAAATCACAAAAACGCCTCCTGAAAAAATATATTTGTGCCCTATAAGAAAATAAAAACGAAGCGGAAGAACGGTTACAGTACTGTATAGTCTTTGGACGAATGGGTGAGTAAGGATATACCGCTCTCAGTAACCACTATATCGTCTTCAATCCGTACGCCGCCAATTCCAGGCAAATAAATCCCCGGCTCAACGGTTACAACCATACCAGGCTGCAATATATCATCGCTAAGCTTGGACAGACGCGGCCATTCATGAACTTCCATACCCAATCCGTGACCTGTACTGTGTCCGAATTGATCTCCGTAACCGTAACGGGTAATAATATCACGCGCCAAAGCGTCACATTCTCTTCCCGTCATTCCAGGCTTGATATGTGCCAGCGCATGCATCTGAGCTTCCAGCACGATATCATAAATTTCCTTAAGCTTTGGATTGGGAGTACCCAACGCCACGGTCCGGGTAAGATCTGAGCAGTACCCATCTAACAAAGCACCGAAATCAAAGGTTACAAATTCATCGCCAAGAATAACTCGGCTGCTTGCCACCCCATGAGGCATTGCTGAACGTTCACCGGATGCTACGATCGTATCGAATGAAGATGAAGTCGCCCCGTGGGTACGCATGTAAAACTCCATTTCCAAGTCCACATCACGCTCGGTCATGCCTGGCTTCAATACTTTCAGAATGTGTTGGAAAGTATCGTCCGCTAGATCAGCAGCCCGTCCCATAATGGCAAGTTCCTCAGCATCCTTAATCATACGCAGGTCTTCCACCGCTTTGGAGACTGGCACCAGTTCGGCTGGCTTTAAGGCTTCCGCATAGGCTGTATAAGCGCTAAAAGTAACATCATCCTGTTCAAATCCAACGCGTACTTTTCCACCTGAAGGTAAAAGCTCCCGTACCGTATCAATGAATTTTGGTCCGTGCTCCACAATTTGGAGTCCCGTCGCCTGTTCTGCTGCTTGAACTCTATACCTGAAGTCAGTCAATAAATAACATTCCTCAGCCGTAATCAGCACATAGCCGGACGAACCGGTAAATCCGCTTAAATAACGGCGGTTAATACCGCTGGTTATTAACATCGCATCCAATCCGCGAGCTTGCAAAACCTTACGCAGCTTGGAGACACGATTGTTTCCCATATTCATTCTCCTCTCGAAATAGCCACATTGTATTTTAACATAGGGCCATGCCATTGAGAAGTAATTTCGCGCGTCAGGCTATACTAACTCTTTTGTCCCGCTTCCTATCATTGGTAAACTCGAAGGCTGCTGTATATCCAATAAATAATCCCCACAGTAAAAAAAGGCAAAATTCACTAATTACCGTATTCCATGGCAGCCGAAAAGGCGGTTGTTGCAGAAACAACCATGACCCTGCCAGAAATAGAGCTGACCACCATAACACCCCATACACCATACCCGGCCAAGGTCCCTTAAGTTTACGCAGAAGCAGTACATACAGCAGTGATGAGATTACGGAAAAAACAATGAAAAACAAGTAGCCAATTAGATGCCCTTCAGCCTTCAGTAAATAAGCATGTTTGAAAAAAGGCTCCGCCAAAAAGCCAGGTATCACCTTTGAAAAATGCATAGCATACATGAGCCATCGGGCTCCTCCCCAAATCAATCCGGCGAAAAAACCTAATTCCATTGCGAACAACCAAGGATTTGTATGCCCTTGCCTTTGCTGCTGTGATTTGCTCACATCTATACGCCCCGTTTCTTCATTTATTTAGGAACATTTCCACAGTTCTCTCCTTATATCCTAGTATGTGCAGCAAAAGGCAATCCAACTAGTAATGTCGTGCAAAATTAGTTACAATGGGTTATATACAAAACCATAATAAATTACGAGAAGGTGAATTGGTTGTCCCAAAAATCTCCAAGTTACGGCGGGCAAGCTGTCATAGAAGGTGTCATGTTCGGCGGCAAGCATATTAACGTAACAGCCGTACGGCGGAAAAATCAAGAAATCACATTTTTGGAGGTGCCGAAGAGCGATAAGAGCTGGGTTATCAAACTGCGCAAGATTCCGCTGCTTCGCGGCCTTGTCAGTATTATAGATTCCAGCGCTAAGGGCTCTAAGCATCTGAACTATTCAGCGGAAGCCTTTGCAGAGGACGAAGTAGAACCTGAAGACCTGGCGAAACAGAAGAAAAAAGACACGGATGAAGGCTGGAGCCTTGGAATGATGCTTGGTGTGGCAGTCATGGGTATATTATCCTTTATCATTGGTAAACTTATCTTTACTCTTGTCCCAGTCCTTGTCGAAGATTTTCTATTCAAAAATGCATTCGATAACTATGTTTTGCACAATCTGGTGGAAGGCGCAATTAAGCTGGTCCTATTACTCGTTTACCTTTGGGCTATCACTCTAACTCCGGTTGTTAAAAGATTGTTCCAATATCATGGTGCAGAACACAAAGTCATCAGCGCGTTTGAAGCGGGTGAAGAACTAACTGTTCAAAATGTACAAAAGTACAGCCGTTTGCATTATCGCTGCGGCAGCAGTTTTATGATGTTGACCATCATATTGGGAGTCATTATTTACTCCGTTGTTCCTTGGGATAATCTGTGGGAACGTGTGATGCAGCGTATCATCTTGTTGCCGATTGTCATTGGGGTTTCCTTTGAGGTATTAAAAGGTACGAACGCTGTGAAGCATATTCCGGGTCTGAAATATCTTGGCTATCCAGGACTATGGCTTCAGCTTTTGACCACTAAAGAACCTAAAGACGACCAAGTAGAAGTATCCATCGCTTCCTTTAACCGTATGCGAGAATTAGATGCAGCCATTGAAGCAAACGGCGGCTATGTAAACGCAAGTGTAACCGGAGGTATATTGGACCCTGCGAAAGGATGAGTGGCCTATGATCAGGCATGCTTTGATTTTTTGGAGCGCGATACTGCTCGCGGTAATCGGTCTAGTGGATGGAGTTGTGAATTTCAGCTTCAGCTCACTGACACGTTGGATGGTTCCCCTGATATTATTTGCAGTGCTTTATCTGCTGTATAAATATCCGCCGCGCAAATTTGCGAATACCAGCAGATCAAAAACAAAAGTAAAACCCTCACAAAAAACAATGGTCAAGGTGGCTGGTTTGCGTAAGTCACATGCTTCGTCCGGCAAGCGAAAAAGCTATCCCTTCCAGGTCATAGAAGGAAGCAAAGGTAAAAATGATGATCACCTTCCCAAATATCACTAAATAATCTTAAGGGCATCCTCCGAAATCGGAAGATGCCCTTTTTGCGTGAGTTGTTGCTAAATGGTTACACTTTAGGTCTCCACTCACGAAAAAACTTTTCTCCAGCCTTTAGTCCAGCCTCATACAATTCATCGCTTTGATCCTTAGTGATTTCAAACTGGGTGGTACCCACGCCTAATGTAGGGATTTTTACCGTTCGTATGAATTTCTCTTGCTCAATATACCGTTCATCATGAGCGGATAACATAGTTCCAACTAAAGCCTGTAGCATTGTAAACGGTCCAGTTATCCGGTGGGGCTGCGGGTCCATTTTCCCGATCATCTGAAAGCCTACTGTCGGGATTGGCCTCATCCTGCTACTCTCATGCTCATCGAACAGCCACATAGGGAAATTGCTAAGCAAACCTCCATCCACGGTGTATACAAATTGCTCAGGAAAGGATTTACCTTTAGCAAAATCTCCATTCAGCCGCAGCCTCACTGGGTCAAAAAAATAGGGTATACTGCAGCTCATACGTACCGCTTTTGCCACTTCAAATTGATCCGGAGATATTCCATAATCCTTAAGTCCTTCAGGTAAGACCACAATTCTGCCATTGGTGATATCCGAAGCTATAATAGACAATTTGCCTGTGGGCAGATCGCGAAAGGTGACTACTCCCCTCTTTTGCAGAATGCCGCGAATCCATGATTCCAACGCTTCACCGGAATACAGCCCTTTTTTTAGCATAACGCGCAGTGCTGGACCTACTATCGGAGTATCGAATAGGGGGGCCCGCTGTAGAAAAGAAGTAAATGAGGTTCCACGAATAATTTCGCTCATCTCTTTACCGGTGTAACCGGCTGCCAGCAGTGCAGACACAATCGATCCGGAGGAAGTGCCTGCTACTCTTTTAAAAGAAGCCCCGGCTAGTTCTGCTGCCTGCACTGCTCCTGCCAACGAAATGCCTTTGACCCCCCCACCTTCAAACACAGCATTGATCTCCATGCAGAAATCCCCCGTTCCCATAGATTCTACTGCTTATCTATGAGCACGGAGGAAAATTAATGACTTCTTATAGACTGAATTATTGTTGAAAATAAAAGCTTAATAAGCTTGCAAGCCCGAATGGATCTCTAACTGTAATATCATTGGCTCTAAACATAATACTTCCTTCAACCTCATCGTATTTATCGTTATACTTCAGTTGATTGATGATTTGCTGACCGCTTTGCCACTCCGGGCTTTTATCAGTCCCTACCTTATAAGAGGCTAAACCAATATACAGCTTCACGTTAGTGTTACTGACCTCATTCACCCACCAATCTACCAGCTTATCATACCGTGCGGCATCGAAAGACAAGCTCCAATAAATTTGCGGGACGACATAATCGATCCAGCCCTGCTTGATCCATGTCCGAACATCAGCATACATGCTGTCATAAGCCGTTACACCTGCTCTTGTGTCTGAGCCAGTGCTGTCATTTTTTATATTCCGCCAGACTCCAAATGGACTGATGCCATAGGAAAGAGCCGGTTTAACTGCGTGCACCTGACTGCCTAACTGACGAACGAATTCATTAATGTTATCTCTACGCCAATTATCTTTGGTTAGGATCGCTTTTGTGTTATAGGCTTTAAAAGCATCATCATCTGCGAACGCAACACCAGACGGATAAAAATAATCATCCAGATGAACGCCGTCTATATTATAGCCTTTAACAACTTCCATTACCGTATCTATTATATGCTGACGAGCATCCGGAATACCTGGATTGATATATAGCTTTCCACCTGCATTCACTGTCCATTCCGGATGAGCTTTTACGACATGATTGCTTGCTAAAGCTGCTGTAGAAGCATCTGTAGTTGCCCGAAAGGGATTGAACCAGGCATGAAATTGCATTTCTCGCTCATGTGCTGCGGCAACCATATATTCAAGCGGGTCATAACCAGGATCTTTACCCTGCGTACCTGTCAGCACTTTTGACCACGGTACAATGCTCGAAGGATACAGACTGTCACCCGAGGGCCTAACCTGAACGAATACAGCGTTGAAGCCTATAGATTTAAGCTTATCCAGCAGGGTGTCAAATTCCGCTTTTTGCTTATCTATCTTTCCTGCGGAAGATACTGACGGCCAGTCCAAATTAAAAATGGTGGATACCCATGCACCCTTCATCGCCTTTCCAGACTTTACACCAGGGACTGTTGGAATGGTCGGTACGGTAGGCGATGGTACGGTAGGAACGCTTGGCTGTGCAGGTATAACCGGATCTGGTACCTCTGGCGTTTCCGCGTTGGCAAATAGAGAAATATGCTTAGCTGCCTGATTCCAAATGACCTGCAGTCCTAACTGCTCCCCAACAAAACGAAGTGGAACCATAATTCGCCCTTGCTTAATCTGCACTGAAGTATCTAAACCGACGGAAGCCCCATTAACGAGCGCTGTTTTTTTACCATTTATCAGCTTGAGGACCGTTTGGTTTTGGGTGATCGTCACTGTCTTCGTTCCTTGATCCCAGCTGACTCCAGCTCCCAGACCCTTACTAATAATCCCCAGAGGGACCATAGTCACATTAGAAGTCGTAATATAAGGATTCACATCACCAGTTAGTGTTACTCCATCCAGTTCAATCGTAATTACAGCAGCGGCCGCTCGGGCACCTGATGATAAAAGGGGTAAGCATAATACGATCAACAGTAATCCTACAATCCATTTACGGTAATTCATTGTATCCTCCCCAAATATAAATATATGTCAAAAAACGGTATCATCCTAAAAAGGACAATACCGTTTTGACGTAATAAATGGAAAAAGGTTGCGCTGTATTCACTTGAAACGTTGTGCTGCCTTTCAAGAATCGGTGACCAATTCTAGGTGAATATCATATAAAGTCTGGAGACGCGCCTCATCACGGCGGAAGTATTCTACCAGGGTTTCTATGCGTGTAATGGAATCCCAGCTTAAGTGATGCTCGATTCCTTCTACATCTCTATAAATATTCTCCTGCTGCACCCCGATCAGACCGAGGAATTCCTCCAACAGCTGGTGACGGTCAACAAGGCGTTTCCCTACTTTTTTACCTTTGGTGGTAAGGACAAGCCCACGATATTTCTCATAGATGAGATATTCGTCCTTATCCAGTTTTTGGATCATCTTGGTCACAGAGGAGGGGTGTACTTCCAGTCCCTCGGCAATATCCGAGACCCGCGCATAACCTTTCTCATCTATGAGCTTGTATATGCGCTCCAAATAATCCTCCATGCTGGGTGTTGGCATCAAATTTTACCTCTTTTCTATAAATAAGCATGGCGCGAGGGCCAAACCTTGCTCTAACAATGATACATGTTCCCAATGCTCCTTGGCAAGTGCCGGGGGTAATACCACGGACTTCTGTACATCTTTGCCATGATTTCTATAGTCACGAAATGCACAAAATAAAGCTATTCCACACCCTAAGGAGCGTGATTGTATGACCGTGGTAACACCAGAGCTCCCTCCCGTTAAACGTAAAAGAAAGCCTACCGGCCTCTTTATTCCTGAATTGGTTTTTTTCGAGCCGGACTCCCTTAATTACCCTAAAGGTGAACGTATTATGGAGTGGGTTAAAGCCCAGAATATCGAATATCGCATGACAACCTCCCATAACCGGATCCTAAATTTCCCGGGCGAAACTGAAGCCGAACAATATAAAATAGCCAAAAGAACACTTGTAGTGGGTCTTCGTAAAACACTGACCTTCGACCAATCCAAACCATCCGCTGATTATGCAATTCCGATTGCTACCGGTTGTATGGGTCACTGCCATTATTGCTACCTGCAAACTACATTAGGGGCAAAACCTTATATTCGTGTGTACGTGAACACAGGAGATATCATAAACGCTGCCAAAAAATATATCGAAGAACGCGCTCCAGAAATAACTACATTTGAAGCTGCCTGTACCTCCGATCCTCTTGGACTCGAGCATATAACGGGGTCACTTGAAGAATTGATCACTTTCATAGCCGAAGAACCGCTTGCACGCCTGCGATTTGTAACTAAATATCAGCATGTTGAACCCCTGCTCAAGTTGAAGCATAACGATCATACCCGTATCCGTTTCAGCGTTAATGCTGACTATGTCATTAAAAATTTCGAACCTGCTACCTCTAGCTTTGAGGAACGAATAGAGGCTGCCGGTAAGGTAGCTAGAGCGGGCTATCCACTGGGCTTTATCATTGCCCCGATTATTTGGCATGAAGGCTGGGAGAAGGGCTATGCAGAGTTGCTGCACAAGCTAGCTCAAGCGCTGCCCCCTGAAGCCGGAAAAAGCCTTACCTTTGAAATGATTCAGCACCGATTCACCAAAACAGCTAAGACTGTTATTGAGAAACGCTATCCTAAATCCAAGCTGGAAATGGACATCGAGAAGCGAAAGAAAAAATGGGGACGCTGGGGTCAAAACAAGTATGTATACCCCGATGAACAACAAACCGCCCTGCGTGAATTTATCACAGAGCGGATTTTCGAACATTTTCCAGAGGCTGGAATTGATTATTTTACCTGATAAGCTCCCAGCTGACATTCTTAAAACTTCATCCATTCTGGGGTAATTCCCTGCAGCCAAATCGTTATCTTGAACATTTGATCCGTAAATAGCAGGATTCCCATCAACACCATTAAAATACCACCAACTTTCATCAAAAGTCCGGAGTATTTCAGGATACGTCTTGCACCCCCTAGGAAAAAGGCCAGTACGAAGAACGGAAGAGCAAATCCAAGGCTGTAGGCTGTAATGAGTGTAAACCAGGTGCTTGGCTCACTTGCCGAAAGAGCGATAATCGCAGTCAGAATCG
Source organism: Paenibacillus sp. (assembly GCA_023512345.1). Classification (GTDB taxonomy): domain Bacteria; phylum Bacillota; class Bacilli; order Paenibacillales; family Paenibacillaceae; genus Paenibacillus_AQ. Next base: position 148,605 of record JAILZT010000010.1, on the reverse strand, counting down.
GCCCGATACAGGGTGACCACCCTGCTGAGAATCCAATCCCAAATATGAAGGAACCTATGTAACCTGCCGGCTTCCATTTTAAATCCAGCCTACGTTCTCGCAATAAAAATTGGGGTTGGAAAATTCCCAGTAAAAATAATCCCATAACGATGATGAGTATGGCAGATAATTGGCGAATCAGATCACGTTGCCCATTAAAGAACTGTCCGAACAAGCCTGCTCCAAAACCCAAGGTATAAAAGACCACCGAAAAACCAAGGATAAAAGCCAACGTATGACTGAGCGTCCGGAAACGGACCTCTTTTGTGTTGCCTCCAGCCTTAAGCTGTTGTACAGATAATCCTGTAATGTAGGACAAATAAGAAGGATAGAGCGGCAGGCAGCAAGGTGAAATAAAAGACGCTAATCCAGCAGCAAAGGCTATTCCTGCGTTAATATTAGACAATGTGGCAGCTCTCCTTTACCGTTTGAGTAGCTAGGGTAATTATGTCGGTAATCCTTTTTTACCTATGAGTGTCAATGCCAAAATAGCAATTAATAAAAGTACTATCGTTGCACCTGGCGCTAAATTCCATATTCCAGCTACAACTAACCCCCCAACAACGGCTATCTCCGCAATAATAACTGAAAGGATTACGGATGACTTAAAGCTGCGTGAAAGCAGCAAACTGACCGCTACAGGAATGGTAAGCAACGCTGAGACTAGCAGTGAGCCAACAATCTTAATGGCCGTACTAATTACGAGGGCTGTCAGAACCGTGATAAGCATATTGAGCATCTTAACGGGCAGACCACTAACACTGGCTGCATCCTCTTCAAAACTGAGCAAGAAGAACTCTTTGAAAAATAATGTAACCACTACAACCACAGTAAGGGTTACGATTCCGACAACTAGTAAATCTGTATTATTCAGCGTATAAATACTGCCAAACAAGTAACTCATGACATCGGCATTATACCCCTTACCTAATGTGAAAAAAAGTGAAGCCAGGGCCACGCCGCCTGACATAATAATAGCTATAGACAGCTCTGCGTAGCTTTTATAAGCCTTGCGAAGTTTCTCAATAGCAAAAGAGGCCACAACTGCAAAGATCAGCCCTGCTCCCAAGGGGTAGACACCTGTCAAAAATCCTAAGGCCACACCGGCTATGGTTACATGTGCAAGGGTATCCCCTATCATGGAGAGGCGTCTAAGCACAAGAAAAACGCCTATAAGCGGCGCTGTAATACCGATCAGCAGACCGCCCGCAAGCGCCCTCTGAAAAAAATCGCTGAAAAGGATTTCCAATTTCGTTATACTCCTTTATTCATCCACTTGCGTGGGTAAGATAAACCACTTTTACTCTACGACAAGGAATGCTGCAAATTCACTTCCACGCAATCCTGAATCTCATGCGAGTGACGGGAGTAGAAGTTTATTTTACCGTTGCACTGCACTGGCTCTTGGCCAAGGTAATTACGGATCATTTCGATATCATGCGACACCATAAGAAAGGTCATGTGATGATGAGCATGCATATGTGTGATTAAATCAAAGAATCCAGCTTGTGTTTCTGCGTCAATACCGACAGTAGGTTCGTCTAGAATTAACAGATCAGGGTGGTTAATCAGCGCCCTTGCCAAAAACACCCGTTGCTGCTGTCCACCGGACAATTGGCCGACTCTTTTATCCGCAAGATCTTGAATCCGCATAACCTCAAGTGCATCATCACATTGCCGCTGTTGGGCCCGTGATACACGACGGATCAGGTTTTTATTATTATAAAGCCCGGATTGTACTACCTCACGTACCGTCGCTGGAAATAGCGGGTTAAAAGCATTTTTTTGCGGCACGTAACCAATCCGCTCCCAGTCTTTAAATTTACGGGCAGGCTGTCCGAACAATCTAATTTCACCACTGGTTGCCGGAAGCAATCCGACGATCATTTTGAGCAACGTAGTCTTCCCAGCCCCGTTAGAACCAATAATACCTACGAAGTCACGTTCCTTCACCGTATAATTCAGACCGGAAATGACCTTCTGTTCCCCGTAGGAAAAGGACAGGTCCTTTACTTCAATCATATGCTGATGGCAGTCCAAGGATACCGGTTGCATTCATTCCCCGCCTTTCTTTATACTTTCCTCTTATTTTAATGCCAATATCAGATTTTGCAAATTTTTCTCCATTAAAGTGAAATAATCATCATTTGCTTTAGCTTGATCCTCTGTTAATCCTTCAACAGGATTTAGAACCATTGTTGACACACCAGCTTCACCAGCTAGAGTTTTTGCAAGTTTGTCAGATACCAATTCTTCAAAAAAGATATAACGTATGCCCTCGTCTTTTACCATATTCGCCAGTTCCACAATATCCTGACTGCGTGGTTCTGCATCCGGGGACAGTCCCATGATTGCATGCTGAGTTAATCCGTAGTCGCGACACAGATAAGCAAATGCCTGGTGTGAAACTACAATTTCTTTGTTTGGAAGCTTTCCAAGCTCCTCAACGAATTCATTGTCTAGCTTGATCAAACGATCAGCAAGTATATTATAACGCTCTTCATAGCCAGCTTTGTGATCAGGATCCGCATTTTGCAGACTGTTTTTTATATTCTCAGCCATAATAAGAGCCGATTTCGGGCTAACCCAGGTATGGGGGTCAGTATGAAGACTATCTCCTTCATCAGCATGCTCATTAGTTGCAGTCTCTTCGCTTTCATGCTCATCGGTGCCTTCTTCTGCTCCATGACCATGTTCTTCTTCTTCATCCGTCATTATTAAATCGATACCTTTACTAACTTCAACAGATTGAACCCCAGACTCACTATCCAGTCCCTTCAAGAAGTTCGGGACCCAGCCTTCAAGTCCGGCACCATTATATAAGAACAACTGTGCCTTAGATGTATTTACAATATCCTGACTACGGGGAGTCCAGTCATGCGGCTCCACCCCAACAGGAAGCAGATTGATCGCATTAACATCTTCTCCGCCAATCTCTTTAGCAAATTCATAGATAGGATAAAAACTAGTGACAACATTCACTTTGCCTTCTACTATATTACCACCGCTTTTAGCCCCACAACCGGCGATGATCAGAACTAGAAACAAAGCAAAAAAGAGCATTCCTTTACGAGTTACATTTGAAACCATAATCTATATCGACTCCTCAGATCGTAATATTTACTATTAGCATTATAATAGTAATGTTTACGATAAGTCAACCACATCCTAAATTTTTGGCCTAAGACGAAGTAGAACGGTTCAGTCAAAGGACTGAACCGTTCTACTAATCACATTCTACTTCACAATGGCACCATTAGGCATACTGTCAGGAACAGTAGCAATCGTAAGCTTATCGCCTTTAGAAGCCGCCAGAATCATACCCTGCGATAATTCTCCGCGCAGCTTCACCGGCTTCAGGTTCACAATACAAATTACTTTTTGCCCAACAAGTTCCTCAGGTGTGTAGAACTTCGCAATTCCAGAAACGACCTGGCGTTGTTCATAACCGAGATCAAGCTGAAGCTTCAGCAGCTTATCGGCTTTTTTCACCGGTTCCGCGGAAATGACTTGAGCCACGCGCAGCTCTGCCTTTGCAAAATCATCAATCCCTATTTCATCTTTATGCTCTTCTTCAGGTTCAGAACCTTCCGTTGCAGCAGGTTGAGTATCAACAGCTTCCACTGGCGCCTCTACTTCTGCTGGTTTACCAGCTCCCATAGCTTCTGCAATAAAGGCTACTTCCTGCTCCACATCCAGCCGAGGGAAAATCGGGCTGCCTTTAACCAGCTGTGTACCCGCCGGAATCAAACCAAACGTTCTGCCGCTATCCCAAGTTGTCATTTCACCCTTTTGGATACCTAGTTGTTCCCAGATTTTCGCTGGTGCTTCTGTCAAGAAAGGCTGCAGTAGAATAGAAGCTGTACGCAGGCCTTCTACGAGATGTCTCATCACGGATCCAAGCTCAGCGACCCGACTCTCATCTTTGGCAAGAATCCAAGGTTGTGTCTCATCTATATACTTGTTCGTCCGGCTAATGAAGCTTCCTATCGCGGTAAGTGCAACGGAGAACTCCATTTTTTCCATAGCTTCTTCCACCTTAGCATAGGTATTCTGAGCGGCTGTTTCCAGCTCACTGTCGAATGCAGTAACATTCCCCTCATAAGCAGGGAGCACTCCGCCAAAATACTTTTCAACCATAGCACCCGTACGATTCAGCAAATTCCCAAGGTCATTAGCCAGATCATAGTTGATACGGTCTACAAAACTTTCCGGTGTAAATGTTCCATCCGAGCCAAATGGCACCTCACGCAGCAAATAATAACGAAGCGCATCCAAGCCATAACGATCAATCAAGGTTACCGGATCTACTACATTGCCCTTCGACTTAGACATTTTGCCGTCCTTCATCAATAACCAGCCGTGAGCGAACACTTTCTTAGGAAGCGGTTCACCTAACGCCATCAAGATGATCGGCCAGTAGATGGTATGGAACCGTACGATTTCCTTGCCTACAATATGTACATCCGCAGGCCAGAAGTTGTCATACAAGCTGCGATCCTCAGAACCGTAACCCAAAGCGGTAATATAGTTGGTAAGGGCATCAATCCACACGTAGACAACGTGTTTCTCATCACCTTTTACCTTTACACCCCAATCAAACGTTGTCCGGGATACTGCTAGATCTTCAAGGCCTGGCTTAATAAAGTTGTTAATCATTTCGTTCTTACGGGATTCCGGCAAAATAAATTCAGGATTATCCTCATAATATTTCAGCAGACGATCGGCATACTTGCTCATCCGGAAAAAGTAGCTGGCTTCCTTAACCAATTCGACAGGATGACCACTGTCCGGGCTTTTTCCACCAATAATGGCACCGTCATCATTACGTACAATATCGACCAACTGGGTTTCTGTATAAAAAGTCTCATCCGGAATGCTGTACCAGCCTTCGTATTCGCCTTTATAAATATCACCTTGCTTCAGCAATCGGTCGAAAATATCCTGAACCACTTTTTTGTGGCGCTCTTCAGTTGTACGTATGAAATCATCGTTTGATATATCCAGCTTACGCCAAAGTTCCTTAATACCAACAACGATATCATCTACGAACTGCTGCGGAGTCTTTCCTGCGTCTGCAGCCTTGCGCTCAATCTTTTGTCCGTGCTCGTCCGTACCTGTTAAATAACGCACTTCGTAGCCTTGCAACCGCTTATAACGAGCCATTGCATCACCAGCTACTGTGGAATACGCATGCCCAATATGCAGCTTGTCACTTGGGTAATAGATAGGTGTTGTTAAATAAAAGGTCTTCTTCTGACTCATTTTCGTCATCCTTTCTTCTTTAAAAAGACAAAAAACTCCCGCCCCCTTATATGGGGCGAGAGTAAACTCACGCGTTACCACCCAAAATTCCCTGTCTCTTCACAGAGATCAGGCTTCATCAGTTCATAAGAACTGCCCATTAACGCTGGAACACGCCGTTATCTTACACAAGATTGCATACTCGCAGTCTTCGCTCGAATACAGTTCCTCCCGGACCATCTTCAACAAGGCGTCCATACCGGCTTTCAGCTCCCACCGGCTCTCTGTAAAGGTCGACCAAATTTACTTATCCGTTCGTCGGAATTATAGCTATTAGTGAAAATATACCCAAAGGGGACCTGTCATGTCAAGTGATGGGAGCAGAACCACCCTTTGTAGATTTCCCTGTTAGCGGGGGTACTGGATCAAGGCCTCCCATATTAAAAGGATGGCACCTTGCGATCCGCTTGGCGGCAAGCCATGAACCCTTCGCTGGACCATGTATTTCTATCGCTTCAAGAGCATAAGCGGAGCAAGTAGGATAAAAACGGCAGGTAGCTGGCTTCAAGGGGGATATGTACTTGCGATATACCCGGATTGGCGCCTGAACTGTTCTGCGACCGATTCCCATCTTATTGATCCTCTCCGGCAGCCACTGCCTTAACCGTCTCTTCTTCACGGCTCTCTTCACATTCTCTGCAGTAACCGAACACCTCAAATTTATGCTTGACTACCCGGAACTGGTCCGGAGTTTCCGTCATATTCATCGGACAGAAGGAAATGGGATAGGTTTTCAGACATTGGAGGCAAATCATATGGTGATGGTGGTGGTTCTCGCTGCAGCTTCCCTTGAACTTGACACCGTCTTCAAAAACGATCTGTTCAAGCACCCCCAGCTCCTCCATGACCCTTAGATTCCGGTACACGGTATCAAAGCTTAGCCCGCTATATTTGCGGCCCATATGCTCATATACATCCTTTGCAGACAAATATCCCGAGTTCTCCCCGAATAATTTGGCAAGCGTTTTGCGTTGGTCGGTGATTCGCAGTCCCTGCCCCGACATGACTTCGAGAATTTGTTCTGTCGACAGCATACGCTCATCTCCCATACATTTGTGTAACACTTCCTTTATAATGCCCGAAAATAAATGCCCCGTCAATGAACTCCACGCTAAAAAGCCCATATTAACAGCTGTATTGGCTGCCAATATGGGCTTGAGATTAAAGTATGAGTCCGACAAAATTAATGATTAGTATAGCTTACTTTTTAGGCGGAAGCGGCATGAACAGCAAGTTAACCGGCAAGTTACTGCCTGATGCTGCACTGAACATGATCTCGACAGTTTGCTCAAAGTCACCTGTCCGATATACTACACTGCTCTGATTCGGGGCGTCAATGGTCCCTGTAGTCGGAGCCTGCACGATTTGTCCATTAACCAATAAAGGCCCTTGGTATTTACCCCCGCGCGGGTTGAACGTAATCAGCGTGTTCGGAGCCACGTGGTTCAGCTTGATTTTGTAGACAACTCCAAAGTTACCTGAGTTAGACGCCTCTGTTCCTGTCAATGCGTCCATACCGATCAAGTTTGGATCATCAGTCTTGTCTCCAAGAAGCAATCTTGAAGGCGATGTACCCAGCACTTCATCAACTTCCATAATCCGAGTAGCATTAGGATATGTTCCGCGATTATGCACGCCATCCCGATCGAGGAAATTCAAGAATGGTAAGCTTTGCAGCACATTTTTATTAGCATCCAGCATCACAATATCATATTGCAAAGCATAGTCACTGAATACATCAGAGAGTAGAGAAACCACTTGACCTGGCTTCATTGTAACGTTACTGAGTTCCGTAAGAATCGGCATACTTTCACCTGGATTCAAGATGACATTGTTAAAGGGTCTTCCCAAAAGCAAGGATGAATAGTAGTTTTCCACCGACTTTTTGCCTGTTGCGGTAGGGATATCAAGAGGTCCCCCAAAACCGGAATTTTTCAGGGTTAATGTAGCAGGCCATAAACTCGTATTCGTAGCAACCACGTACATTTTTACATTTCTGCCAGTCAAATTCTTATGATGAACCATAAACCTTGTATCCCCGAAGGCTGTCTCACGATATACTATTCCATCGTTGTACACAGTCTCTGGGCTGTTGCTACGGATTAAGGTTGTAGCTTCGGAGCTTACTCTAGATTGCACCTTATTCCATGTTGGAATCTTGCTTCCATCCATCGAATACGTGCCCCCTACAGGCATGAAGAGCTTGTTAAAATCATCTTGGGTGTAAAGAACTTCATCCGTGATGGTTATTGTTTTTTGGAACGTGCTGTTAAGACCTTGTTTATCCGTAACCGTTAGATATATGGTCACCGGTCCAGCGTAAAAGTAAGCCAACGCATTCCCGTTCCACTCCATAGTTAAGGGTGCAGTTCCATCATCTGTACTCAGATTCGTGATGTTAACCAATTCACCAATCTTATATTGATCTTTGTCTGTAATAAAATTAGCCACAGGTGCTTCATTTGGCTTAAGAACATTGATAGTCTGTGAATACGGATTACTCCATTGACCACTAGCATCCATAACAGAATAGGAAACGACGTAGCTGCCTGGCTGTTGGAATATGTCCTGACGGCCCTCCCAGCGTTCATTCACGATTGCTGCACCTGTTGGCGAAGAGCTTTTTGAAATATAATTCACAGTAGTTTGGCCTGCAAAAATCTCAGTAGGCTGCACGGTAAAAGATGCTGACGGTTTCGTCGAGAGTGTCAAGATTACACGCTTCTGAATATTATCAACGGTATAAGGAATCCCCAGTGCCGATGTAATCGAGGTCAGCGGAACCATAAAGGTATTATTGAATTGGTAAGCGGGACCCTTCATTGTAACGGGCTTGCCATTAACCGTATAAATCTTGCTGTTAGTCTTAAAACGTAAAATATTGTTGCCGCTCATAATAATTGTTTCTTTTGTTTTGTAATCGTACAGATACTTGAGACCCACACGGTCTACCATAGCTTTAATGGAGACATTGGAAACCCCATTTTTGACAGTCATAGGCTGATTAGCTCTATACTCTGTTCCATTCATATACATTTTATTGCTGTTCATTAACAAAATAAGCTGAGTTCCCCCCGTGGTTATAGCAGGCGGAAATACGGTTGTAGGTGTTGGTGTTGGTGTAATCGTTGGTACAGTCGTTGGTACAGTCGTTGGTACAGTCGTTGGCACTACTGTTGGCACAGCTGTTGGTACAGGTGTGGTGGAGCCCGGAAGCGGAGTTGCACTAGGCAAAGGTGTAGTTCCCGGTGTATCTACAACGATCCCCGGTGGTGGTGTAGAATCCTGTGCAGTAGCCGCTGCAACATTCGTTGTTGTCGAGCTGGCAGCCTGAGTAAATACAGGTACCGCCGTAGCGGCCTGTGATACCGCAAGTACAGCAATTAAAGATAATTTTTTAAAATCCATTGTATGACTCCTTCTGCTCCCATTTGTAATATAAGTAAATGCAAGGTTCATGGCCGTACATCTCTTATATCCTCAGCAAAAAATGCAACCGCACTCCAAAAGGCGGCAGATCATTATTGCCATATTCTCTTTTTAACAAACACAGTATTAGACGCGGTTCACCCTGAAAAGTTTCATATTATGTAAAAATTCTCATAAAAACAGGAAGAATCTCTGGAGATGATCCCCAAAAGATAAAAAAAAACGATTATACCCTAAAAGCTAAGGATAATCGTCTTGCCCCGTCATAAGGGGCTTTCTCTATTCATTTAGATATCTTTATGATTACTCAACGTGCTTCCGCGCGTTTGCGGTCCCGATACTCCTTGGGAGACATGCCGGTTTGCTTTTGGAACACCTTAGTGAAATAACGCCGTTCCTGGTAGCCTACACCGGAGCCAATCGTTGTAATACTTTTATCACTATGGACCAGCATAAACTTGGCAGCTTCCATCCGTTGAAGGGTCACATATTCCACAAAAGTCATGGCAAAGCGATTCTTGAACAGGAGACAAAAGTAGCTGCCGCTAATCCCTAATTTATGGGCGACCTCATCAATGCCTATATCCAAATTCAGATGTTCAGTTATATACTGAACTGCCGAATTCATAAGCTGCTCCGTTGACTTTTTGGCATTCTCACTTTCTGCCATAGGGACCTCTTGGAATAGGGGGATACTACTATATAGTTTATCTTTATATTGTCTACTGCGGATTTGTCCTCCGATATCCCTGATCTTGTTGCCTAATTCCTCGTAGTGAATCGGTTTGCAAATGTATTCTTTTACACCGAGCCGTATAGCTTCACGTGCGTAATCAAACTCCTGATAACCTGTAAGCAGCAGCACCTCACTGTTCAGGCCCAGCTCTCGCAGCTTGCTAACGAAGGTTAATCCATCCATCACAGGCATTCGAATATCACACAGCACTAGATCCGGACGTTCCTCCTCTGCTATGCGAAGAGCATCCATACCACTTCGTGCCATTCCGGCAACAATCATACCCATCTCCTGCCAAGGTAGCACTCTGTTTAGATTGTTGAGTATCGGCGCTTCATCGTCAACCAGTAATACTTTTAGCATTGTGGTTTTCCCCCTGCCCGTATTTAGGTATGACGCATTGAATAATAGTCCCGCAATTCTGGCTGGAGCATATGAAAATCCCATATCTGAGGCCATACTCTATACGGATCCGATCGGCTACACTACGAACTCCTAGGCCCCTGCGTTCTAGATGTACACTACTGCCGTGTGGATCTTCCGCTTCGTTGAGCCCGTTGATTTGGTCTGTATTGCGGGCACTTTCACTTATCATATACTGAAACATCGACAACTGGGATGAAGTCATTCCAATTCCGTTATCCTCTATCCTCAGAATTAGATTACCTCTTTCTTCCCAACCTGTAACGATCAGCTTACCCTTGTAATTAATGCCCTCAAAACCATGCTGAATACTATTCTCCACCAGTGGCTGAAGGGTTAGCTTTAAGATTCCACAGCCATTTAGTTCCTCAGGGATATGAATTTCATAATCGAACACATCCTCGAATCGGAACTTCTGAATATCGAGATAATTGCGAAGATGTTTGATTTCTTCCTCCAACGTAATTTCGTCCCTGTCCTGAATACTGATCCGCAAAATACTGGCAAGCCTATATACCATTTCACTTACCTTACGTCCCTCATTCTGAACAGCCAGTACATTGATCGATTCCAGTGTATTAAATAAGAAGTGCGGCTTGATTTGGGCCTGAAGCACACGCATTTCCGCTTGATTTTTACGCCGTTGCTCCAATTGAATCCGATTAAACAAATTATTAATTTTATCCATCAGATCATTAAACCCTTTAGCCAGCAGAGTTAGTTCATCATTTCCCTTTTCCTCGACTCGACTGCTTAAATCCCCGTCCTCCACACGTCGCATAAACCTTACAATCACCGCAATTCCACCGGTAATCCGATTCATAAAGAACAAATTAAAGATCAGTGCTGCCAAAAAACAGATGAAGATAACGAAAACGAACCATCTGGCAAAAACCGTAACCTCACGAGACAAGGAATCCCAAGACGTCACAGATACAAGGCTCCAAGGATAATCTTTAAAATGGTACATGGAGACAATACTTCTCTCTCCGTCAAACTGTGTTTTATAACTCTGAAAGCCCTTTGCAAAAGAAAGCTCTCTTTTGGTAGTGAATGACTGAAACATTTGGCCGTCCAGCTCTCTGTCCGGATCGAATAAAATCATCCCTTTGTCATTTACAAGCATGAATGAAACCTTTTGCGAGCTATCACCAATTTTCAGATTGCGGAATATCGATTCGAACTCCCAATTTTTAATCTGTACAACCAGAATTCCAATGTTCTGAAAGAAGCTAAGCTCCTTAACAAGCCTTATTTGTGTAAAAACAGGTTCCGTTCCGGTCAGTTCTGGATTTTCGTGAGGCGCCACCCATTTTGGCACACCGTTCAAAGCCATGACCTCCTGATACAGCTCGCTCTCTTTGAATTTATCATAGGGCAGCGTACGGAAATTCTCCTTATTAAAAAGCGATACAATTTCCGAACTGCCTTTCCCATTGAAGTTGTACAGGAAAGCATAGCTGATCGAAGGATGGTTATAGAGCAGGCTCCGAAAATTACGTTGACTGGCATTGAGACTTAATTGCTCCGCATCGGTTAAATCCTGTTTGGAAGGATCCTCTGCACTTAAAGCCATATGAAATACAGAGGTTGCAATTCCGTTGTCCGTTACGTTGTTCATATCTTTAAAAACACTTGAAATACTGTAGCTGATTGCTTTAAGTGAATACTCCGATTGTTGACTGTACTTCTTTTCAATAGAATTATAAGTAACAAAAAACATGATCATGCCAAGAATGAACAAGGGGATAATAATCAGGCCCAAAAATGCCGTAAACAATTTATAACGCAAATTCATGGGCTAATTCTCCTGACTGTAAAGAAACTTATCCTTTTACGCCCCCCGCTGTTACGCCTTCAATGATCTTTTCCTGTAAAATCGCGTAAATAATAATGACGGGCACCACACTATAAACGATGCCTGCAGACATTTGCGCATAATTCATCTGATATTGATCACGGAACTGGACCATACCCACCGGAAGTGTACGCAGCTCATCATTGGAAAGAAAATAGTTAGCCAGCAAGAACTCATTCCAATTTCCCAGGAAATTAACAATGAATACCGTGACCATAGCGGGTATTGTCAGAGGTACAATAATTCTAGCAAAGATACCTTGAGCCTTCAAGCCATCCATCACCGCAGCCTCTTCTATTTCTCTTGGCAAAGATCGCATAAATGCCGCCAAAATAATAATAGTAAAAGGAATTGCATTGGCAATATATGGAATAATTAGTGCCCAGTGTGTGTTCAAGATGCCTAACTTACGGACTATTGTATAGATCGGCAGCATAAGCGCATTATTAGGAATTAGCATCCCCACCAGTACTATGGAAAAAAGGATGCCATTCCATTTGCCCTGACGCATCCGGGTAACTGCAAACGCAAACATAGCACCCAGAAGAATAGTTACTACAGAAGCCAAGATGGAGATATACAAGCTATTGAAAAAATAAGTGCTTATTTTGGCATTTACCCAGGCCTCAACATAATTATCAAAGACGAATTGTTTGGGAATTCCAAAAGGATTCAAGGCAATTTCATTATTATCTTTCTTCACTGATGAGAAAAGGACGAACAAGAAAGGAAAGAGAATTACTAGCAGATACGATAATAGAATTACGTGTGGAAGGCTTTTTTTCAGGGAACGGAGCATCAGTATTCAATCCTTTCGTTACGCCGGGCAACCAGCAGCTGATAACAAGCCGTAACCACCAGCGTAAACATAAAGATCAGAACGGCGATCGTATTGCCGTAGCCATATTTAAAGTTGGTGATCGCATATTTAATCATGTAGGTCGCCATAACCTCAGTAGAGCCTGCTGGCCCACCCTTTGTCATAACGATAACAATATCTGCTGCTTTCATTGCCCCTGCAATAGAGAGCATAATCACCACAGATATGATCGGCATAATAAGGGGAAGTGTGATACGTAAGGCTCGCTGAACGCCGGTAGCGCCGTCAATCTTCGCAGCTTCATCCAGTTCTCCGGGAATTGAAAGAATGGCAGCCAGGACCATTACAATGTAGAATCCGGTCCATTGCCAGGCATTCGTAATCAGAATGGACAACATGGCAAACCTTTCATCGGAAAGCCAGTAAATAGGGTCAATACCAACCAGTCCAATTACTTTATTGATAAGTCCAATATTGGGTTCGTAAATAAATCCCCATAGAATTCCAATCACTGCTGTAGACATAATCGCTGGCATAAAAACAGCTGTCTTATAAAGGCCCTTCAGCTTTTTAACATTGGCAATCAATAAGGAGAACAGTACGATAAGGGGTACCTGCACACAAACGGAGAATATAATAAACCATCCGTTATTTTTAGCTGAAGTCCAGAAACGCTCGTCTCCCAGTGCTTTTTTGTAATTGGCTAGGCCTGCATACTTAACCGTATCCGAGACACCATTCCAACTGGTTAAGCTATAATAAATCGAGCTGAATATAGGATAAATAAAAAACATTAGGAATAAAAATAACGCTGGCAGAACGAAAAGACTAAATACCAAGGGATTCTTCAGTGCTTTATTCATGACTACCTCCAGTAAGGACAAAGTATAAGAATCGGCTTATTTAAAAAATGTACCCTGGACCAATCGCCAGGGTACATTCAATTTACCGCTCCTTATTCCACGGCTGCGTTAGCTTCTTCCTGAACCTTTTGCAGGGCTGCTCCCATTTTCTCAGGTGTCGTTTGTCCCCCGATTAGGCTTTGAATTTGAATGTTGCTGATTTCGGTTGTAACATCTGCCTGAACAAGGGAGTCAAAGGCAGGGAATGAGGACTGTGAATTGTTAAGAACGGCTACAATCTCGCTCATCAGATCATCTGTGATGCTCGCGTTAAGTTTGGCTTGATCAATTTTCATGGCAGGCAGAACTCCGTCTTCCACAAGTCCACGCAGCTGCATTTCTTCATTGAAAAGGTTCTTAATAAACGATTTAACAGCAGCCAGCTGACGCTCATCATCCGCTACCGAAGCAGAGAAGCCGTAACCATTGTTTACATCCCGCATTAGAGCTGTTTGGTCACCTACTCCACCTTCAACAGGAGGGATATTGAAAAATCCTACTTTACCAATCATGCCTTCGCCTGATTGACCGGCTTTGAATACCGAAGATTTCCAGGTTCCATCATACATTAGGATAGCCTCACCGCTTGTGAACTGGGTTGTATATTCTGCATACTCAAAACCCAGCTCGCCTTTTTTGAAATACCCTTTGTCAATCCATTCTTTATATTTCGAGAAGCCCTTAACCACATTCGCATCACTCCACTTGGCTTCGCCTGTTGGGAATTTGGCTGTCACATCAGGACCTGCATAACGTGACCACAAGTGGTTAGCAAGCATTAACGGTACCCAGCCAGCCTTTGAAGCTCCTGCCAATGGCACTTTGCCATCCGCTTTGATGTCTGCTAATTGTTTTTCTAGCTCAGCAAACGTAGTAGGGGCTTTCCATCCTTTTTCTGTATAGTATCCTTTGTTATAAAAGAATCCTTCACCGGATCCACCGATAGGTAATCCATAAATTTTCCCTTCATACGTAAATGGGTCAAGGTTAGAGAACTTATCTTTAATGCCTAGCTCTTCGAGGATCGGTGTCAGATCAAGCAATTTGCTTTCTTTAGCATAAATTTTGGAGTCTGGGCTGCCGAAAAGATCAAATATTTCCGGTGGATTTCCCGCCGCCATTTCACCGCGCAGCTTCTCTTTCCGATTGACATCTGAGTCCACTCCATCGAGCGTAAATGTCAAACCCGGTACATCCGTTTGAACTTTTCCAACTACGTCTTCCAGTATGGCCAGACGTTTCTGTTTGTCAGCACCCACCTGAGTATGACGGATCGTCATCTCAAAAGGTTCACTGCTTACGGGTTCTTCAGTAGCTGCGGCATTTGTTGATGCTGGGGCGTTAGTTTCTTCTGCTGTATTAGCCGTATTATTGTTGTTGCCTCCACAACCAGTCAGTAAAGCTGAAGTTACGAAAATCAGAGACAAGAGCATAGTCAAACTTTTTCTCATTTTTTTGTGACCCTCCCTATATTGATTTCCTTTACACTTCATATTATAAAAAACGAACCTTGTAATCGTAAGGTCAAGATTCATCTACTCGAGGGATAAAATACTCTAATGTAAGCGGAATCATCTTGTTTTTATAACTCTCAATGTCATTAAACATTACATATAACTTAAAATCAATACAAAAAAGCTGCTCCGCTAGTAGAAAAACTACCTTCGGAACAGCTCTTATTAACATTATAATTAAAGCACTAAAGCGGTCTGCTTACGTCCTTCTTCAATCAAACGATAGGCCCGCTCTACTTCCTCATCCGTAGGAGACGGAACACCTTCTAATTCATAAGGTTTACCCAACATCTCCCATTTATAAATCCCCATTTGATGGTAGGGTAAAATTTCGAATTTCTCCACGCCATTTAAAGTCCCAATAAAGCGTCCTAGATTAATCAAGTCCTCTTCACTGTCATGAATACCTGGAACGTAAACGTGACGAACCCACATCTTCCGATTGTGGTCAGATAACCAACGAGCTAGCTTCAATGTACGATCATTGGATTTACCTGTCAGCTTAATATGAGCCTCATCATCAATGTGTTTCAGATCAAGTAGTACTAGATCCGTAACATCCAGCAATTCATTAATCTTATCACCTTCGTTATATCCATTGGTGTCTAATGTGGTATGAAGATTCCAACGTTTCTTCACTTCGGTGAACAATTGTTTCACAAAGTGAGCTTGCAATGTTGGTTCTCCACCAGATACCGTTAATCCACCACCGCTTGTCCGATAATAATTCAGATAGGGTTCTATCTCTGACAACACTTCTTCCAGACTCATTTCTTTGCCCTCATTAAGAGCCCATGTATCCGGGTTATGACAGTATTGGCATTTCAACAGACAGCCTTGCAGGAATAAAACAAAACGAATACCAGGTCCATCCACGGTCCCAAAGGTTTCTAAGGAGTGTATGCGTCCATTAACCATATGATGCCTTCCTTTCGCCACCATTTATACCTCTAAAAACGGATTGAACCGCCCCTTTTCAAGGACGGTATCCGTATTGTTATAAATGTTGAAGTAGATTGATTGACAGTTAATTTATGATTACATCGAACCGTGGAAAGTACGGTTAATTACATCCATTTGTTGTTCGCGAGTCAGCTTGATGAAGTTAACTGCATAGCCAGATACGCGGATCGTCAATTGTGGGTAGTTCTCTGGGTGCTCCATAGCATCCATCAATTGTTCGCGGGCAAATACGTTAACATTCAAGTGGTGACCTTTGCTGCCGAAGTATCCGTCAAGCATCGATACAAGGTTGGATTTACGTCCTTCTTCTTCTTTACCCAGTGCTTTTGGCACGATGGAGAAAGTGTTGGAGATACCATCCAAGCTATCTTCGTATGGCAATTTAGCAACGGAGCTCAGGGAAGCCAAAGCACCTTTCTTGTCACGGCCATGCATTGGGTTAGCACCCGGTGCGAATGGCTCACCTTTTTTACGTCCATCAGGAGTAGTACCTGTTTTCTTACCGTATACTACATTTGAAGTAATTGTCAACACAGATTGTGTTGGCAACGCATCACGGTAAGCATGGTTTTTACGGATCTTCGTCATGAAGGTTTCAACCAATTCTACTGCGATGTTATCAACAGCATCGTCGTTGTTACCATAGCAAGGGAATTCGCCTTCGGTTTCGAAGTCAACCGCGATGCCTTGTTCATTACGGATAACTTTAACTTTAGCATGTTTGATGGCGCTCAGGGAGTCAGCTGTAACAGACAGACCAGCGATACCACAAGCCATTGTCCGCAGAATATCGCGGTCATGCAGAGCCATTTCAATACGCTCGTAGGAATATTTATCATGCATATAGTGAATAACATTCAATGTGTTCATATAAAGCTTAGCAAGCCAATCCATCATAGGGTGGAACCGTTTCATTACTTCATCATAGTCCAAATATTCAGAAGTAATACGTGGAAGTTCAGGTCCAACTTGAACGCCGGATTTCTCATCCACACCACCGTTGATTGCATACAGCAATGCTTTTGCCAAGTTAGCGCGAGCTCCGAAGAATTGCATTTGTTTACCGATACGCATTGCGGATACGCAGCAAGCGATACCGTAGTCGTCTCCGTAGATCGGACGCATCAAATCGTCATTCTCATATTGAATGGAGCTAGTCTCGATTGAAACTTTCGCACAATATTTTTTGAATCCTTCAGGCAATTGTTCGGACCATAGTACAGTCAAGTTAGGTTCTGGAGCAGGGCCCAGGTTGTACAGCGTGTGTAGGAAACGGAAGCTGCTCTTAGTAACGCGAGTAGTTCCATCAAGAGACATACCACCAATGGATTCTGTTACCCAAGTAGGGTCACCACTGAACAATTCATTATAGTCAGGAGTACGCAAGAATTTAACAATACGTAGTTTCATGACAAAATGGTCAACCAGTTCTTGTGCTTGTTCTTCGTTCAGAACGCCTTCTTCAAGATCACGTTGTACATAAATATCAAGGAATGAGGATACGCGTCCCAGGGACATAGCCGCACCGTTTTGTTCTTTGATTGCTGCCAGGTAACCAAAGTATACCCATTGGAAAGCTTCTTTAGCAGTGTTAGCAGGCTTGGAAATATCGAAGCCATGCATTTGTGCCATTTTTTTCAATTCGCCTAAAGCGCGAATTTGTTCAGAAATTTCTTCACGAAGACGAATTACATGATCGCTCATGGAATCCAATTCGAGGTTCAACAAATCTTGTTTCTTTTCTTTAATGAGGAAGTCTACACCGTAAAGAGCTACACGACGATAGTCACCGATAATACGACCGCGACCGTAAGCATCAGGAAGACCAGTAATAACACCGGATTTACGGGCTGCTCTCATGTCGTTTGTATATGCATCAAAAACGCCTTGGTTGTGCGTTTTGCGAATGTTCGTAAACATGTCGACAATACCTTGTGGAAGTTCAAATCCATATGCGTTACAAGCATCGATCATCATTTTGATACCACCAAAAGGTTGTACAGAACGTTTGAAAGGTGCATCTGTTTGAACGCCTACGATTTGCTCCTTGTCTTTGTCGATATAACCAGGGTTGTGAGATACGATTGTGGATACAGTGTTAACGTCCACATCAAGTACTCCGCCGTTGGCAATTTCTTGTTTTGTCATTTCGGAAACGAGTTTCCAAAGTTCATTAGTGTTGTGAGTAGCACCCGCTAGGAAATCTTCTTTCCCTAGGTAAGGCTTAATGTTCTTCTCAATAAAATCATTCACATTTACTTTTCTGGACCATTTACCTTTTGTAAAAGAACGCCATCCCGACTTAACTTCTTGTACATCTTTTTCAATCACCGACATGCTAATTCCCTCCATTTATCTTTATTGTATTTGTGGAGATCGCGGGCTTGAAGGTTAATCCCGAGTCTCGTGATCCTACGGAAACTTGTTCGAAATTTCACAATCTCGTTTGATTTCCTAGCATCTTATATAAACAGTTTAGTTTATAATCCCACAACGGACTGTGACAAATATCACCTTTTCTAGCTTTTCGGTGATATTTGTCACTCTCGTTGCAGTTTAGACATATCGGGGGCTAATTAGCCCCTTTTATGCATATAATTTAAGCGTCGAATCTTCCGTAGAATGCATTCCGGTATACATCAGCAAGCTCAGTAACCAGTGGCAACTTAGGATTAGCAGTAGTACATTGGTCTTCGAAAGCACGGTCAGCCAAGTAATCTACGCGGGATTCGAAGTCTTTAGCATCAAAGCCCAGCTCTTGGAAGGTCGTTGGAATACCAAGGTTTTTGTTCATTTCACGAATCTTGTTGATCAAGCTGTTAACGCCTTCTTCAGTTGTACGAGCTGGCAATCCCAGAATGCGGGCGATTTCAGCATAACGCTCGTCAGCGATGAAGTGCGAGTATTTAGGGAAAGCAGCGAACTTCGTAGGTTTTTTAGCATTGTAGCGGATAACGTGCGGCATAAGGATCGCGTTAGTACGACCGTGAGCCGTGTGATATTGACCGCCCCATTTGTGCGCCAAGCTGTGGTTAATACCCAAGAATGCATTAGCAAAAGCCATACCAGCAAGTGTAGAAGCATTATGCATTTTCTCACGAGCAAGTGGATCTGCTTCAAGTGCTGATTTTTCAAGGTATTGAACTACCAATTGGATTGCTTTGATAGCAAGACCATCCGAATAATCACTAGCCATTACGGAAACATAAGCTTCAATAGCATGTGTCAGTACGTCCATACCAGTATCCGCAACTGCAACCTTAGGCAACGAGTATACGAACTCTGGATCTACGATAGCTACGTCTGGAGTCAGCTCGTAATCAGCCAACGGATATTTAGTGTGAACATCAGTTGTTTTGTCAGTGATAACTGCAAAGGATGTTACTTCTGAACCTGTACCCGAAGTTGTTGGGATAGCTACGAATTTAGCTTTTTGACCCAAACGTGGGTATTTGTAAATCCGTTTACGGATATCCATGAACTTTTGTTTCAAGTTGTGGAAATCAGTGTCTGGGTATTCATAGAACAACCACATTGCTTTGGCAGCATCCATAGGGGAACCGCCACCCAGTGCGATAATGCAGTCTGGTTGGAATCTTGCCATCATTGCAGTACCTTTATCAACTGTAGTAGTTGATGGATCTGGTTCAACTTCAGAGAATACTTCAATAGCTACAGGCGTTTGGCGTTGACGTAGGTAGTGCTCTACTCTTTCAACATAGCCCAGTTTTACCATCATAGGGTCAGTAATGATTGCTACACGTGTGATATCAGGCATTTTAGCCAGGTATTGTGTACAACCTTTTTCGAAGTAAATCTTGTTAGGCACTTTAAACCATTGCATATTCACGGTACGACGGTTCACCCTCTTAATATTAATTAAGTTAACGGCAGTAACGTTTTGCGAAACCGAGTTACGTCCATAAGATCCACAACCCAGAGTCAATGAAGGGATGTTGGTGTTATAAAGATCTCCAATTGCACCATGTGTAGAAGGTGAGTTTACGATGATACGTCCAGTTTGCAGACGGTTCGAGAATTTAAGAATAACTTCTTCATTATAGGAATGAATCGCGGAACTGTGTCCCATGCCGCCAAATTCAACGATTTCAGCTGCACGTTCAATTCCTTGATCAGCATTTTTAACTTTATAGCAAGCAAGTACTGGGCTTAATTTCTCAGCAGACAATGGGAATTTAGTTCCAACGCCTTCGAGTTCAGCAACCAAGATTTTAGTTCCAGCAGGAACTTGAATTCCGCACATTTCAGCGATCTTCACAGCCGATTGACCTACGATAACTGGGTTAACTGCACATTTTTCAACATTCATAGCGCCAGCTGTCAGTTTAGCAGCTTCTTCTTTGTTCACGAAGTAACAACCGTTAGCGATCATTTTCTTCTTCACTTGGTCGAAGATTGGCTCTTCAATAATAACTGCTTGTTCAGATGCACAAATCATACCGTTATCGAAAGATTTGGAAAGAATAAGGTCATTAACTGCTTGATCCAGATCAGCACTCTTTTCAATGAAGCAAGGAACGTTACCAGGACCAACGCCAAGTGCTGGTTTACCGCAGCTGTAAGCCGCTTTAACCATTGCAGAACCACCTGTTGCCAAAATCAGTGCAACGTCGTTGTTGTTCATCAATGCATTTGTTTTGTCCATAGTAGGAGCTTCGATCCATTGGATACAGTTCTCAGGAGCGCCTGCTTTTACAGCAGCTTCAGCAAGAATTCTTGCAGCTTCACGGCTACACTCTTGTGCTGAAGGGTGGAAACCGAATATAATAGGGTTACGTGTCTTAATGGAAATCAACGCTTTGAACATTGTAGTTGACGTAGGGTTAGTTACTGGAGTAATCCCCATAACGATTCCGACAGGTTCAGCGATCTTTTGGAAGTTATCATATTTGTTGTCTTCAACAATACCTACTGTTTTATCATTTTTGATGTTGTTGTAGATATACTCTGTAGCGAAGATGTTCTTGATGATCTTGTCTTCGTATACACCGCGACCTGTTTCTTCCACAGCCATTTTTGCCAAGTACATGTGTTTATCGAGCCCAGCCAATGCCATGGCTTGCACGATCTTGTTCACTTGCTCTTGGTCGAGCAACATGAACTCTTCTAATGCTTTCTTAGCTTTGTCAACTACCGTTTGAATATATTCTTCAGCGGTTGGTTGTTTAACTTGGGCGGCGACTTCGTTTTTAACTGCCATCTCCCTCGTCCTCCTATCAATTTTTAAGGTTGTTTTTCTCTACGGATTTATCTTAACACATATAAACTCATATGCATAGTGAAATCTTTCACAAACTATAAATTTTTTTTGATTTGTTTTCAAAGCGCTTACATTCGATCAAATACAGGACTTTTTAACATAATTTAGGATAAAAATGAGTGATATGTTTCACATTGAAACCGTTAATTTGTCTAACCATGTTGAAATTTCAGAATTAAGTATTCCTAGCTTAATCCTAGGTTTTATTCATAACCAGTGAATAAAACATTTGCATATGCCACATTAAATGAACCCAATCTCTTGAATCCGTTTTCTATTTTTTGCCCATAACATACCAAAAGAACCGACTCCTCAGAGCCGGTTCTTTGTTCATTTGTATCTTACCGAAAACTACTCTAGATATTTACTTAATCGGCTGTCTTCTATCTCTTCGAGATATAAGTTAGCCCACTAAAACAGCAGCAGGACCAAAGAATTCAAAATGAATATCATTACCAGGGACTCCCCACTCACTCAATGCGCTGTTTACAGCCTTCATAAATGGCAAAGGTCCGCAGAAGTAAAAGGATGCATCCTTGGAAGGAATTTTACCTTGCAGCCATGGCAGATCAATAAAGCCTGCTTTATGATAAGCTTCACTCTCTTGATCTTCCGCTGTCGGAGCTTCGTAGCACCAGTAGACGGAGATCTGCGGATTCTTACTGGCTAGCTGTTCGACCTCATTCCGCAATGCGTGAGACAGACCGTTGCGGGCAGCATGGATAAATGTAACCTGACGTTCCGGTTCAGTCTCCACGAGAGTGTTAAGCATACTAACCATTGGCGTTAACCCTACTCCACCACTTATAAGTACAACGGGTCTTTTATCCTGGCGGTTTAATACAAATTCCCCTGCTGGGGCTGATAGTAATAGGGTCGTGCCTTCTTTTACTTGCTCATGCAAATAATAGGATACCTTCCCTGCCGGGCGTCCATCCATTTCATCTTCCCGCTTAACGGAAATTCGATAATAGGGCTTACCTGGTGCTTCGGACAGGCTGTACTGGCGGATATGTGTATAATCTTCTCCAGGGATATTCAGCTTAATACTAATATATTGTCCGGGTTCAAAAGCAGCAATGGCCTTACCGTCCTCTGGAACCAGATAAAAAGAGGTAATTACATCACTCTCCTGTACCTTGCGTTCTACCCGGAAAGCTCTGAAATCTGACCAGCCGCCCGTTTGGTTTTCAGCTTCTGCATACATTTGATCTTCAACGCCGATAAAGGCTCCTGCAATCAATCCATAAGCCTCTGCCCATGCATCGAGGATTTCATCCGTTGCAGCATCCCCAAGTACTTCTTTAATCGCAGCCAAAAGATACTTGCCAACGATTGGATAATGCTCTGCCTGAATACCGAGACTACGATGCTTGTGTGCGATCTGCTTAACAACAGGCAGAATTTCCTCCAGACGGTCAATATATTGGGCGGCGGCATAAACAGCATTAGCCAATGCTGCTTGCTGTCTTCCCTGTTTTTGATTCGCATGATTAAAGATATTTAAAAGCTCTGGATGATTTGTAAACAACATTTGATAGAATTTTGTTGTGATAGCCGTACCATGGATCTCTAGAACTGGCACTGTGGATTTAATGATATTGATCGTTGTTTCACTTAACATACGAATCCCCCCGCTGCTTTTATCGTTTAACCTGACTTTAAGTATAGAAGCAGAGGGATCAGCCGTTTAGTGATTCCAGTCACATTAAAAACCAATCATTTGTGACAAATGTCACATCTTATTTTTTGGTGAAATGATTCAATCGCAGCCACGATGCACAAGCATCGGTCCAACCTTTAACATGACTATCCTCTCCGGCGAGTCCTAATCCATGATATCCATGCGCATATACGTGGAGATCAAACGGAATAGAATGGCGTTTTAATGCAGCTGCAAAAAGAAGACTATTCTCCACCGGGACCGCTTCATCATCAGAGGTGTGCCATAAAAAGACGGGTGGTGTATCAGCTCCCACCTGCAGCTCACTACTTAAAAGATTAACAAGTCTTTCTTCCGGATTAATGCCCAGCAGATTTTCTTTGGAACCCTGATGTCCAAATTCATCCTGCATCGAGATTACAGGGTAACATAGAATCAAAGCACTTGGACGGCTGGATTCATGCTCGATGGGATCAGCTTCATCAACGTTACCTTTGTCAAATAAAACACCAGCAGCAGAAGCCAGGTGCCCTCCAGCTGAGAATCCCAGGATCCCTATTCTTTCTTTATCTACTCGGAATTTTTCGGAATGATGCCGAACCGTACGAATGGCCCGCTGAGCATCCTGTAAAGCACGAGGATAACGATAGGGGGCTACACGGTAGCGAAGTACAAATGCAGAAATACCAAGCGTGTTCAACCATCTTGCGACAGGTTCTCCTTCATGATCTGCGCGCATCCCATAAGCGCCACCCGGACAAATGATTACTGCGGCATTGCCATTTCCTTCTACCAAAAAAGGTTCAATCGCGGGGCTGTCCTCATCACTTACGCCTTCCGCTCCCGGAGCCCCATCGGGCCACAATAGCAACATATTCATCGTCATCCCTCATACTTTCCTTCTATAATAGACTCACATTCGGTGGAATAGGATATTCCTTCCGATTTGTTAAGTCTATCAAGTCCTACCAGCTCATGCAATCCGGTTCTGTCTTCCAAGGATAGCTCTATCTCAAGCAGGAACCCATGTGCTGAAATCATAGGTAATAAGCCCTGCTTGTGCAAGGAACACAAAAAGTAGCGAGTCCCACTAACCGGAAGCACGCTACTATGTTTTGAATATGAAATTAGTTATCTACATTTACAAGAGTATTTGCTTTCGCGATGTTCCCCAAATAATAACCACTGTCCTTCACATTACGTTCCTGAGTGGTTCGATCCACTCCGATGATTCCAAATGACATTGAATATCCGGAATTCCATTCGAAGTTGTCGAAGGTAGACCAATGCATATAGCCCCTGATGTCAATGCCTTTGGTTAAACAGTCCTGTACCCCTTCCAGACCTCTGCGGATGAACTCCACGCGGCGACTGTCATTATCCGTTGCGATTCCATGCTCCGTAATAATAATAGGTATATGAATCTCCTTGGCCACCTTTTGAATAACGTTTTCCAGCGCCTCAGGGTAGAACTCGTATTTCATTTGCGTTAGCTCTGCATCTTGTGAGGGCTTGACCAAACCATTTGGGCCGTAGACTTCTCTTGTGTAATTTTGGAGTCCGAAGAAGTCGTCTTCTTGTACCAACTCGGCATATTCTCCGAAGTTATCTTTCCATTTACGTTCAGCAATCGCTTCACCGCCAGAGATGGATTGGAAGTCACTTAACGCCATGGACAAGCCTACCTGTATTTCTGGCCTGATACGCTTTATCGTCTCCCGTCCTTTGCGATGCGCCGCTTTAAGTATGGCGATGCTTGCTTCGTCGGAAATCATGTGAAATGTAAAGTATTGATCCACAGTTGTCCCGCAAAGCTGCGCAGCCGATTCTCTCCATTTAGGGGCGGCCCAAGCTGCAGCATCGATTCCGACAGGTGGAATTACACCGATACTTGAAAAAGCTTGCCGAAGCATAATAGGAAGGTTCACTTCATTAAATGTCAGGACGTAGGGGATCAAATGGCCAAGCTCACGTATGACTACCTCGCAATAGGCTGAATACAGCTCCGGAATCATCGGACTTGCCCACCCTCCCAGCCTCATTAACCACTTCGGAGAGGAGAAATGATGCAGCGCTACGATTGGTGTAAGTCCATATTCATGACAGGCTTCCAGAACATCGCGGTAATGTTCGATTGCGGACTGCGAGAAGTGCCCGGCTTCCGGTTCAATTCTGGCCCATTCCAGAGAAAATCGGTATGCCTTTAATCCCATGCTCGCCATTAATGCTATGTCTTTCCGGTACAAACGATAATGATCGATGGTATCCCCGGATTTATCCAGGTAAGGTGATCCCTCCGCATGCTCCTCCGCCCAAAAATCACTGTTCATATTATTGCCTTCTACTTGATAAGCTGCTGTTGAAGAACCCCACAGAAAATTTACAGGAAAATGATTTCCCATCACTAACACACTCCTATTTTTTATTTATATGTTTTAACCCTTTGATTTTGCCAGGAATTGCAATTCAGACATGATCTCCGGATATTTCTTATCCAGTGTGTAGATCCACATCAATGCTATTTGAAGGGCTGCCAGAATGATCGGAACATAAATGAACAATACGTTAATGGCTGCGATGGCTGAATCAGACTGAGATTCTAGACCGCCGATATATCCACCCATGGCTAACGCCCAACCAACGATTGCACCGCTCAGACCGCTGCCGATTTTGGGAGCAAGGCCACTGCCGCTGAAGATGAGGCCCTCCGTACGTGCGCCTGTCTTCCACTCCCCGTATTCAACGGTATCCGCCAGCATCGCAGCACCCGTTGCGACAGCTGGAGCCGTACCTAAAGTTTTCAACACCGTACCCATAATCAAGATCTGGAAGTTAGATGGATCGACCAAAACTAACAGAGCACCGGCCAATGAGACGAAAGCGCCAAGGAGCGCAGCATTCCTCTTGCCTACTTTCTTGATCAGCGGAGCGGACAAGATCATACCGACCAGAATCGGAACCAGACCTGCCAAAGACAAGACCCCCACAAGAGCAGGATTATGCAATATATACTGGGCATAATAAATGTTTAAGGCGCCGCTAATACCGGAACTTAAAAATATGAGGATAGAAAACAGAACGACGATAATCCAGAATTTATTTCGTAAAAGCGCCTTAATGCCTACCCGGAACGGTATCTCCTTCTGGACTACGACCGGTTTCACCCGCTCTTTCGTTGATTTGTACGTAATGAGATACAGCAGTGGAGAAACGAGCCCGATTAATACAAAAGTTAGCAGCCAACCCGTTTTTCCTCCGCCAAACCCATTGACCATAGGCATGGCAGTCATGGTAATTAACACGCCGCCGGATATGGCTACTACCATCCGGGTAATATTAAGCAGGGAACGCTCATACGGATCTTGGGTCATAAGAGAATTCAAAGCACCGTAAGGAATATTAATCGCCGAATAGAGTAAAGTTGAAATGAAGTAAGTTAATGCAGCGTAGATAATTGAACCTGTTGGCCCCAAATTCGGTGCTGTAAAAAGAAGCATGACTGACAGGGAGAATGGAACCGCTCCCCACTTAATCCAAGGCCGTGCTTTCCCATGTTTGCTTTTCGTACGGTCTACCATGGCTCCTATGCCAATATCTACCGCACCGTCCAAGAACCGGACAATGAGAAACATCGTACCTACAATACCGGCTGAAATCCCTGCCACATCCGTATAAAAAAAGGTGAGAAACGTAGTAATCGCCGTCCAAATAATATTGGTTGAGAAGTCGCCAATGGCATAACCGAATCGTTCCTTTAATGATATCTTCACGTAAGCGTTCTGGACTTCAGACCCGCTGTTATTGGATATTAGTGCAGACATTGTTATTCCCCCTAAAAAGTTAAGATCGTGCGGTAAGCAATTTACAAATGGTGTGTGATAACCTCCTTTATGCTCTTCATATTAGCAAACGCTTTCATTGTTTTTAAGACTAAAATAAAAGCAATATCATGCTCGATTCAAAGATTTAGGTATGGAGACTTTTCCCATCCTGTTGTTCAAAAAGTAATCTTGACTTATACTTTCTAGAGATAATCATCCTCGATTAAAAGAAAAGGTGAGGTTTATGCAACGTTCGGAACTTCAATCACTCCTAATCACGAATAATCTTCGTGAACCACCGGATTGGAATCAAATTATGAATGCTTATCCGCCTTCGTACGTTGAGATTAACGGGCAGACCGTATATCTGTTCTATTTAAGTCTGGATGTAACTTACACACCCATCGAAGACAGTATCGTGATCTCACAAAGTATCCCTAATTCGTTCGTGCCAATGCATATTCATGACTATATAGAAATGGTCTATGTTCACCAAGGAAAATGCGCCGTAGAAATGCAGCAAGGTGAAGTTAACATCCACGAGGGCGGTATTATTCTAATCGATAAGCAAACCCCCCATACACTTAAGAAAACGTCTATTTCTGATATCGTCATTGAAATTAAGTTGAAAAAAGATTATTTATCCTCGGGATTTCTTAATCGCTTCAAAAAGAAGAGTACCATCTCACAATTTCTAATAGATTCTCTGATCGATGCGCGGAGGATGAATAATTATCTTTACTTCCCCTTTGAACAGCGGTCGAACATTAAAGAGATCATGATGAACCTGGTGTTTGAACACTTTGACCGAGACTTTGGTTCCACCGACATGATTGATTCTTACCTGTTCATCCTTTTTACTGAACTGATTCGAAGCAGCAGTAATAACACAAGCATTCAAGCTGGCAACATGAACCGGAAGAATGCTGTTGTGATAGATTTTCTTAAGTTTATCGAAGAGAACTATCAAACCTGCAGTCTGGCCGAGATGGGCGCCCGATTTACATTTCACCCGAACTATATTTCATCTCTTCTGAAGAAAGCGACCGGCAAGTCCTTTATGGATCTGCTCCAATCGGAACGTCTGAATAAGGCCGCCGTTTACTTATCCAATTCGGACCTCTCCATTCCCGATATCGCGGAAGAAGTCGGTTATTCGAGCCCCTCATTTTTTCATAAGAAATTCAAAGAAGAATTCTCGCTAACCCCGAACGAATATAGAGAAAGCAGACGTTGAGATAAGTAGAATAGGCAAACCCTCTTCATATTTCTCAAAACCATAAAAACAAATAGAGCAGCGATCCTCCCAATATTGGAGGATCGTTGCTCTGTGTTGTTAATCATTCGCATTTCGCATGTGGCCTTCCTTCATGATGTATAAACTCCCTATATACACCTGATTTACGAAAAATCATATTAAATCTCACACTTTTGAAGTGAAAATAATCACAATGTTAAAAATTCGACACTTTTTATGCAAATTTTCTACCCATAAAGAGGGATTCCAAGGTATAATTAATTTAAAATTTACTGAAAAACTGAGGGAATAAAGGGGATGTCGATTATGAATGAACATTACAATGTTATCGAAGCCCGTGGAAATACAAACTGTTTCTCCGAACAGAACTTTAACAGACTTTTAGTCACAATGAAAGAGCGCATGGTTCCAGAAGGATCACACCTGTTCTGGGAAGGCGACTATTCGGACAAATTGTTTTATATTAAACGCGGACGAGTGAAATTAACCAAGTCAACAGATGAAGGCAAGGAATTAATCCTGTATATGTATCAAGCCGGTGATATGGTAGGCCAAGCTGATCCATTCTTCAGTACGAAGCATAGTTTCACTGCAGAAGTGATCGAAGAAAGCGAAGTTGGAGTTATTGAACAAAAGGATCTAGAGATCCTGATTTGTCAGCATTGCGACTTTGCCATAGACTTCATGAAATGGATGGGTATCCATCACCGTCTGACACAGACCAAATTCCGTGATCTGATGATGTACGGTAAGCCAGGGGCACTCTGCTCTACTTTGATCCGACTGGGCAATACTTATGGAGAGAAGAGCGGAGACAACATTCTGATTAACAAAAAAATAACGCATACTGACTTGTCCAACATGATCGGGGCTACCCGTGAAAGTGTGAACCGGATGCTGAGCGATCTTCGCAAGAAGGATGCTGTTGAATATGAGAACGGAATGATTGTTATTAAGGACCTAGGCATGCTGCAAGATATTTGCCACTGCGAATTGTGTCCTAACGAAATTTGCCGCATTTAATTTCCTATTAACATTACCCTCTATTCTCCTCATTGAAACTTATATGGCCCAGTTATTGTTCGATTTACAAAATAGAGTGGTCAAAGACGTCCGAATACGGATGTCTTTTTTTCTATGCACAGAGTTACTGAAAGGGAAGTATGGGGTGTACATAAAAAAAAAGACTGTACCCAAGGTCCATAAAGACCAGGTACAGCCAATTTATTGTATACCACTTTATAGTACTAGACTTTATTTCCGAATACCACGAACCGGGGAGATTAACCAGTATGCCATACCCACGAATACAGCGCCACCAATCATGTTACCTAATGTGACCGGTATCATGTTATGCAGCCAGCCTGCAAATGTAATGGTTTCTGGGTGATTAGGAAGCACTAACGCTACACTTAGCAGTGTCATATTAGCCACACTGTGCTCATAGCCGCTTGCGATAAAGGCGAATAGGCACCACCAAATCAAGATGAGCTTGGCGGATTCACTTTTAGCACGGGAAGACATCCATATCGCCAAACAGACCAGCCAGTTACAGAGTATACCGCGGAAGAACAATTCCGAGTACGGCAGACTCATTTTTTTAGCGGCTGCTGCAAAGATTAAATGCTCAGGTGGAGCTGCGCTGAACAAACCCGTACCCCGAATCAGAAGAGCCAGGATAACCGCGCCTCCTACGTTTCCAATGAATACAAGAATCCAGTTCTTGAGGGTATCACTAATACTTGTTCGACCCGAAAGGGTGCTAACGGTAAAGAACATATTATTCCCAGTAAACAGTTCCGAGCCTGCAAAGATTACTAAAGTGAGCGCAATTCCGAATGAAGTTCCCATAACAAGCGGTTGGAAAGGTGATTTAGCTGCCGCTAAAGGCGCCCCAAGTGAGAAGATAAGGATAATACCAAGGCCTACATAAGCCCCTGCTAACAATGCAGCTAGAAAGTACCTGGGCAAGCTTTCATTCATTTTGTCACGCTTGCTGACTGCTGCTTCTACGATGTTCTCCACACTTTGAGTAAACATTAATCCACCCCGTCGTTTCAATATAATGATTAATTAATTATGCAATATCTTTTATATGCTTACTCTCACAGTGTCACCATCAAGAGTTACCGGATAAGTCATTACTTTCCCGTGATCTGGAGCCTGAACTTCTCCTGAGCGAAGATCTATTTTCCAATCATACAGTGGGTCATAAAGGTAGTAACCCGATACGATCCCCTCCGCAAGAGGACCGCCTTTAGGATGAGGACTACGGTTCTCTACAGCATAGACAGCTCCACTAGAGGTACGGAATATGGCAAGTTCTACATTCCCAGCTACAACTACACGGCCGATCTGCAGCAAGAATTCCTGCACTGTTCCTACAGCATACAATTGTTTCGTAAGTTCCATTGTTTTCTCTCCTTCTGGTTGGCTTTCAGCTTAAACCTGTGCATCCTCAAACAATGCAGTGCGAGTTTCATCGTCATTCAACATTTTTTTCCAAGGATCTGTAACCTGTGAGAGTGCAAAGTCAATACGAGCTGCCAACTCTTTACGGTTCGTTTCATTATCTAAAATAGCTTTTTGAATGACTTCAAGACCCAGACGTTCTACCCATTCTGAAGTTCTTTCCAGATAGTTCCCGGTTTCACGGTAGTACTGCATCACTGCTGAGCATACTTCAACGAGTTCATCATCCGTTTTCACTTTACAGAAGGAATCAGCTATACGAGGTTTGATCCCCCCGTTACCCCCGATAAATACTTCCCAGCCTCCGTCATTCCCTACGATACCAATATCCTTCGTGCATGATTCCGCACAGTTCCGCGGACAGCCGTTGACTGCCATTTTGAATTTAGCAGGGAAATCAAGACGCTCATACTTACGCTCCATAAGTGCACCCATACCCATCGAATCCTGAGTACCGAAGCGGCAGAACTGTGAACCTACACAAGTCTTAACTGTACGAAGGGATTTGGCATAAGCATAGCCTGATGGCATATCCAGCTCTTCCCATACTTTCGGAACATCCTCTTTCTTCACGCCGATCAGATCCAGACGTTGACCTCCAGTAACCTTTACAACCTTAACATCATATTTCAGAGAAACTTCAGCAATCTTCATCAAGTCTTCAGGTGTAGTAACACCGCCATACATCCGTGGAACGACTGTGAAAGTGCCATCCTTTTGAATATTTGCGCCCATCCGCTCATTAACAAAACGAGATTCCTTCTCATCCTCATGAGTGTCCGGGTTAATCATACCCAAGTAGTAGTTAACTGCTGGACGGCATTTGGAGCAGCCTTCCTCTTGTTTCCAGCCCAGTACGTTCATAACTTCTTTAGTAGTTTTCAGACCCTTCGCAGTTATTTCAGCCACAATCTCATCACGGCTCAGAGTAGTACAACTGCAAATTCCTTGTTTCGCACTTTGTTGGAAGCTGTCACCCAGTACGAATTGCAGGATTTGTTCAACCACTGGTTTACAACCGCCGCAAGAACGTGTAGCACCCGTGCAAGCTTTAATTTCATCTACTGTCGTAAAACCATTCTCAGTTACTGCATCCACGATAGCTTTTTTGGTTACGCCATTACAGCCACAGACAATTTCTTCATCTGACATAGCTTCTACGGACATGCCCTTTTTGGCTTCACCGCCGCCGCAGCAGCTTGTACCCATAACTTCTGCATAGATTTCATCCGTCATTTCCGATCCTTGCTTAACGAGCTTTTGCAGATTGGCAGATTCCGTTACATCACCGAACAAGACCGCACCGACAATGATATTATCTTTGAGCAATACTTTCTTGTAGGTTTTCTTCCAATCATCCTTGGCCGAGATCACCGTATGTTCGGAGGTTTCCATAAACTCACCGGCTGAGAAAACGTCTACGCCAGATATTTTTAATTTGGTGGACATCACAGAGCCTTCATATGGCTTCGTTTCCACTCCGCATAAATGTTTAGCCAATACCATACCCTGCTCAAAAAGTGGAGCCACAAGGCCGTAACATACTCCGCGATGCTCCGTACATTCGCCTACCGAATATACATGATCCATCGATGTTTGCAAATAATCATTTACAATAATCCCACGATTGACTGAAATGTCACTTTCTATTGCGACAGCTACATTTGGCTTGATTCCAACAGCCATTACAACGAAATCAGCTGCAAGCTCACTTCCATCGCTGAAACGCAAACCATTTACCCGTTGCGATCCAGTCAATTCTACCGTTTGCATGCCCATTGCGAATTTCACACCTTGACGTGTTAGTTCAGCCTGCAGCATCGAAGACGCATTGCGATCAAGCTGGCGCTCCATCAAGTCTTCCATCAAATGAACAACTGTAACATCCATGCCCAGGTTTACGAGACCTTTTGCAGCTTCAAGACCTAGCAAACCGCCACCAATTACAGCAGCCTTCTTATACAGCTTGGCCGCTTCCAGCATAGCATCGCAGTCTGCGATATCACGGAAACCTACTACGCCTTCTTTATCGCTACCTGGAATTGGTAAAATAAAGGAGTTGGAACCCGTTGCAATAATTACTTTATCGTAAGAAACAGCTAAACCAGTATCTGTAATGATCTGTTTATTCGCCTCATCAATACGGGTTACAGTCATCCCAGTATGCAAGGTAATGTTGTTATCTTTATACCAATTCAAGTCATTTAAAATAATATCATCTACCGTTTTGCTACCTTCAAGAACGTATGACAGCATAATCCGGTTATAGTTAGGGTGGGGCTCACTCCCGAAGACGGTAATATCATAAGAACCGCCAAGCTTTAGGATCTGCTCAATAGTGCCTACACCTGCCATGCCGTTACCGACTAATACTAACTTTTCTCTTTTATCTGCCATTATATAGTGCCTCCTTAAAGCTTCTGTGTAACTCTTATATCGGTATTATCGTTTAAAATTTGAAGAGTCATTGTGATTACAATCACAATAGTTGTGAATTTTTTCACAACATTTTGTGAAAAAAAGCCACTTTTTTATAAAAACAAATAGCCAGATCCCTAAATTGAAATTCAGGAAATCCGGCAATCTAGTCTATTTTAATATAAATTAACGCAAACTAAGTACAACCTCCACCTCATCCTGCGGACGAAGCAGCATATCCATACCATTCTCCATTAAAAGCTTGCCATTGACCTTAACTTTCCAGACTTCGTCTGTAAGCGGTGTGTAATCATTGGCTATTAGTACAGTCTTATTATTCTCGGAGAGCTGAACTAACCCACTGTTCCTTAACAAGCTTCTTACTGTAGAATCTTCCGAATAAGCCATTACATACGAATGGGTCAATTCTGGCTGTTCGCTTCCCCCATTTAAAAACAAAACTATGGATTGAAAGTTCTCAGCACTTCCCTTCGGCTTAGCTACAAATCCAATAGAGTCACTTCGATCTACTACGCGATCCCAATCCTCAGGACCAAGGGACTTGTCCTCTAATTGCAGCTCCCAGTTTAAATGGGGATCGAGGGATACATCACCTACAGATTGAATGCTCTTTCCATCCTCAGTAAATACAACATTCCCGCTATTTCTTAGCAGATCTCGAAGGGTAATTCCTTTCTTGTACGCTCCGCTAAGCTCATTATTCGAAC
This sequence comes from Paenibacillus sp., assembly GCA_023512345.1. Taxonomy (GTDB): domain Bacteria; phylum Bacillota; class Bacilli; order Paenibacillales; family Paenibacillaceae; genus Paenibacillus_AQ. The sequence continues at coordinate 114,976 of JAILZT010000010.1, read as the reverse complement.
TTCCCGTGAACTCACTACCGCCCACATAGAAAGAAAGAAACGGCCCATTCACGTCTGCGTCGGTAGAACTGCCCTCCGTCTTGGAATCAAAGATAGAGGAACAGCCACCCGTCATCATGATAATTATTAAGCCTAGCAATCCGCGCCACAGGAACTTCGTGGACATTTCCGGCACCGCCTTATCCTGTTTGAAGAATTCTATCTCTTCTTAGGATAACGCAACGAAGCTGCCTACTCAAATAAACTTTATTGGTATCTAGGAAATAGGATATTGTTCTCCAAATGAACATGTTCAAAAGTCATACCTTCAAGCTCTTCCAGTCGCGCATAAGTCAAACGATAGGTTGTGCAGGCATGTCCTGGTGGAGTGAAGTCATTGGTGATTAGACGAATTTGTCTCAAAATATCTCCCGCTGCATCATGCTCATCTTCCAGATTATGAAGAGCTTCGCGAACCTCTGCCAAAGCTGATTCACTAGGGTTAGCAATATAGTTAAGAATCTTAGGAAATTCACTTTCTTCTTCTTTTGTTGTATGTTGAAGCAGTTCTTCCTTCAATGTGTTGAACAGGGTGTACATTTCTGCCAAATGCGGAGAATCCTCACCATGAACACGGAACACCTTCGTTACATTTTGTCCGATCAAAGGCAGCTCTTCACGCAGGAAACGGTGATGCTTGTTCACAATATGAGAAATGAGCTCATCCGAAGGTGCAGAGTTCCATACCATATCTTCTTCAAGAACTGGGTATTCTTCCATTAATTTATACAACTCGCCAATTACAGCTTCCGGATCCATTCCGCGCTCAGTAACTACTTCGCCTAGTGGTTTGGCTCCACCACAGCAGAAGTCAATCTTGTTCGCTTTGAAATAATCAGCGGATTTAGGGAACTGCAATACGATATCTCTCACCAGTGCTTCATTATTAAATAAAGGTTGTTTAGTAGCCATTAGGGTTCCTCCTTGGGTTGTTGGATCAGGTTTGTTCTTCTACCTTTCCACCTTACCTCTGAAAGGAATACCCACTTGTGATTATAATCACTGAATTTAAAACTCTTTATTGAACAAAGGCCTCCATGTATGTCCGCTTACCCTCAGAATCTTTTAAATAAGGACCCAAACCGGAAAACTGGGCTTGGTTCACATAAACGCCGGTCATCCATCTTCCTTCAGTCAAGCCGCCCTCCCACTGGAGAACGAGATCCGGAGCGGATACCCATTCCTGATACACACGAATATTGTCGCCATTAAATTCTTTGAAGGGCTTGGAGAGTTCTCTGAAGCGAATATCGCTGATGTAAGTCGGTACAAAATAGTCTGCGATCGTCTCCAGTTCTTCACCATCGAAGAATGCTTCTTCACCTAAGAAGGGATGAAATAAAAGCGTCTTTTCGAAAAGCGACCAAATAGTAGCTTGAAGCAGCATGCTCTGTCTTCTACCATTATGAAATTTGAAAGCCCGTTGATTGATGAGATGCTTAAGCTTCCCATCATCCTGATAGAGGTCATTTGATTCTAAACAATGGCGTTCACATCCAATACATTTCCAGCCGGAGGGACCCTGAATCCATTTCTGAAAAACAGTCCCGCTGTCGTTGTCTCCCTTGTAAAGCGAAGAAATAATCCCGTAAGGTACGCCTATCCAGGCATCCCATAAATAATCCGGAAGATGGTTATGAAGCATATGCAGTGTTTTGTCGTAGATGATCTGGACTTTGACAGAAGCCATTTCCAACTCAAGCACATCTTCTTTTCCATACCTAATTTCCCGAGAAAATAGAGTAGTCTTCATCTTCCTCGCCTCCTGAAAGTTTTGCTTGGCAAAACCTAATTTAGTAAGCGCTTCCATAGTGGGCGGAGTGACGGTTTTTTCTATTATATTACATAGCGACCGATGAAGTGCAAGTTTTTAGAAAATAAAATTCAAGATAAACCAGTTTGAACCCCCTCAGTGGATAAAAAGGGGTTGATCAAAGAGGCTCATCGAACCTGAAAGAGAGAACCCGTGCGTATACGGACTGAGAAGACCTTATATGAACAAAATTTGTCGTTTAGAGATTTATACGGACACCAGGGACCCTATTGAGCCCTTTTCTTCCCAAAAGAGTCTGATTTGGATTGAATAGTGTCTCCTCAGTCCGCATGGGATTCTTATAACCCTTTAAGCATAAAATAGCGGCTATACAGTCCGCATAGAGGAGTAGGGTATTTCATCAAGCATTAGTTTTGAATACATATTCCGATTCTGTAACTCGGCGCACGGCTAAGGAACCTTCCTCCCTCAGTTTTCCCGAACTTGATCCTCCAAAAACAAAGGGTGTCCCAGCAGCCATTTCATGGCTTAAAGGACATCCTCATGCTTTGCTACCGATACTACTTAACCCAAGACTCGGCCCACGTTTGAATTTGCTTCATAACAGGCTCTAATGCGCGACCTTTGTCTGTCAATTCATATTCAATGCGTACCGGTGTTTCAGGATACACATGACGAACTAGAATACCTTCACCTTCCAAATCCTTCATCCGCTCGGATAACATCTTATCGCTCATCGAGGGAATAAGACCGGATATATCTTTAAAACGCTTCGGTCCACTCATCAATGTCTGAATAATTAGACCGTTCCATCGTTTGCCCAAAAAAGAAAAGGCATTCTCAAACCGGGGACACATCCCACTTACATGAAGTTCTTCCATTTTTCTCACCTCTCACTGAGTGAAAACTTACATTTAGTTAGTATATATAATTTTAACACACTTTAAACCTATTGAACATCGTTTACCAAAAAAAGTTCATCTGCCATATCTATTATATCCTTGCTGTCAATCCCCTTTTTCCTGTGTCGGAATCCTCTGAGAAATGGCTTCGGTAACTACATAAGCTAAATCATCATTGTTATAGAGTGAGAGCACACCCAGAACCGTATCATCTGAAATATATCCTGCCTCTTCCTCGGAAACCGTTAACTCCAATGCTTTGCGGAGAGGCTCATTTCCAGCCTGCTGCGGATACGCTTGCAAATATAATGCTTCCGGATCAAGATGATTATTTACGCACCACTGCGCAAACACAAGAATCATCATTTCTTCATCTCGCTTATAGCTTTCAATAATTTGATCTTCCATCGATTTATGGTATTCGTCCATGTTGACTCCTCGCTCCATCATTTAGTAAGCTCCGCTGCCAGTACATGACTTGGCAGAACGGCAGCAGCGGAAATACCGCATAGCTCCGGTGTATGGATGTTTTTTAGAAAATGGTCCACTACCCCGCTAAATCCTCTTCGTTCGAGTATGGTATCCCAGCTTCCAAAGGTCTGGTTACGCGGAAGAGCACCCTGCTCATATAAGGTGGCCCGCTCCATATCAACAACTTCGACGGATCTGCCGTTTCCATGAAGCTCAAGCTTCTCCAGATCCGCACCAGCCTCACGTATCATACTATACAAGCCAATTGCATCCGTATTCCAGCGAAGCATGCCCGAAGCCTGGATCAACCGCCCCTCTTCATTGCTCTGCAAATTGCCCCGAAGCAGCTCATAATCCCCGCCACACAACCATAAAAGCAGATCAAGCATATGGATCAGGTCATCATGCACTGTTTCTAGACTGCTTCCCTTTTGCAGCTTGGTACGATGCTTAATAGCGCTGCACTGACTAATCCCGCCTGCCTTTTCAAGCCAAGCTTTGGCAGCTGCATACATTGGAGCATAACGGCGGTTAAAACCGACTCCAAGAAGAAGATTTTTGTCCTGTGCAAGCTTGGCTAAACGTCTGGACTCCTCCAGATCATAGGACAATGGCTTATCTACATATACCGCGACGCCATGGTTCAGACATTTCGATACAATATCATAATGGGTTGGCGTTGGGCTGTGCACAAATACTGCATCTAAATCCCAGGACAGCAGCTCGTCCAAATTTGTTGTTCCCTTGGGAAAACGGTAGGTATTCACAGTACCCTGAACCGTTGCCGGTGAATGGCTGAGTACACCCACAACCTCAGCTTGATCATGACGTGAGAGCAGCGGCAGATAAACTTTGCGCGCGATGTCTCCAAGCCCGACCAAGGCAACTCTTGTCCGTTGTTGATCTTTCATTGTTACAACCACCTCATAGACTGGGAGTATGTGTCGCGTCTTTTATCTTCTAGCTATTATACCTTGTCAGAGTGATGGCGAGAAATGATCTTTGCTTCTATTATTAGCTTTTTTTCAGTATGATGAAGTGAAATACATTAAAGGGGCATATTAAGATGAGAAAATGGTTGTTGGGGACCCTCTATGTATCTGGTATGGTCGCCGCGTTTATCTACAGAAATAATCTACTCGACTGGATGAGGCAGGATCATAGCTTGATTCTAACCTTTTTGGCAGCCACTTTACTGGCGCTGTTTCCGGTCGTTCCTTATAAAGTGGTCATAAGCTTGTTCGGATATGTATACGGCAGTGTAGGCGGAGCTGCACTTTGCTGGGGAGCAACAACGTTTGCCGCAGCTCTGATGTTCTTCAGTGTTAAATATTTATTCAAAGGAAGCGCAAAAAGATATCTCACTACAACTCCAGCTCTTGATAAGTTTAAGACAGCTGTAGAGAAGCGACCTTTTGCTTCCGTCGTATTAGCGCGGCTGGTACCTGTTATCCCTCAGGCTGCGGTCAATATCTATGCGGGTGCAGCCGGCCTGCCATTTGGGAGCTTTTTTCTTGCTACAGCCATAGGCAAAATTCCGGGGATCGCTTTATTTTCCTTCCTAGGAGACAACCTTTTCCAACATCCACTAAGTGCGGTCACAGCTATTCTTATCTATTTATCCGTCCTCGGGCTATCATGGTTAGTTTTGCGTACTGGATTTATTTGAATTATAATTAGATTGTGATCTATTTAATTGCATTTAGTTATTGGAGGGATATCAATGAGTGACAATCATACGGATAAACTAGAGATCCGGACCGAAAAGGCAACATTCGCGGGTGGATGTTTTTGGTGTATGGTATCCCCGTTTGAGGAATTGCCTGGAATTATAGAGGTTGCCTCGGGTTATACGGGCGGTCATACGATTAACCCTACCTATGAAGAAGTGTGCTCTGAAACGACGGGCCATGTAGAAGCTGTACAAATCACCTTCAATCCTGATATTTTCCCCTACAGTAAGCTGCTCGAACTCTTCTGGCAGCAAATTGATCCTACAGATGAAGGGGGCCAGTTCTATGACCGTGGAACCTCTTATGGGACGGCTATTTTTACACATAATGAAGAACAGCAACAGCAGGCAGAAGCTTCAAAAGCTGCGCTGCAGGACAGCGGTCGGTTTACCAAACCAATCGTAACTCCAATTTTGCCGGCAAAGGTATTTTACCGTGCAGAGGAGTACCACCAGGGATACCATCACAAGAATCCTGGACACTATAAACGTTACCGTAAAGGTTCGGGTCGGGATGCGTTTATCGAGAGCCACTGGTCGCATAAAGAAGACAAGGAAAGCTTAAAGGAACGCTTAACTCCGCTGCAATATGAAGTCACACAGAACAATGCTACAGAATCCCCTTTCCGGAATGATTTCTGGGATCATCATGGAGACGGCATTTATGTGGATATCGTATCAGGCGAGCCCCTGTTCAGTTCATTGGATAAATATGATTCAGGATGCGGTTGGCCCAGCTTCACACGACCGATCCGTGATTATTCCGTAAAAGAGAAAAGCGATATCAGCCATCTAATGGTCCGTACGGAAGTCCGCAGCAAAGTGGCCGATTCCCATCTTGGACATGTATTCAACGATGGTCCGGCCGAGAACGGCCTTCGGTACTGTATTAACTCCGCAGCACTTCGGTTTGTCTCTCAGGAAGATCTGGAGAAAGAAGGGTACGGAGAGTATCGCGTCCTTTTCCAACAGGCTTAATGAGCTAGCAATCAGGTTGATTCGCTTATATTAACAAGAAACGGCTTCACCATCCCCAACGGGACGGCGAAGCCGTTTTTCATATTTTACTCTTCGTCCTTAACCTCTGGCTGTTTAGTTCCCTGATCTCGTTGGGTAGGTAAAACGTTGCGATTACGCTCTCCCAAATCCCTTTGACGATTACGGCCGATTTTGCGGTACCATAGGACTACTGCCAGAACTACCGCTCCGCCCAATATAATTGGCAGGGCTGCTGCCAAGATAACTACAAACCACTGGAATAGTGTAGAAATAACATTCAAACTGCCGTTGAGGGCATCAGAGGCCCGGTCGAGTAAAGGTCCTTGCTCTTTTTCTTTCTGCAGCGTAAGGGTCTCATCCGTCTGATACAAACGAAGCTCTACCGTAGAGAAAGATACATTCTGGTCAATGTAACGCATTCTGCCTTTGATCTTTTCTATGGACTCCTGAATAGCGCCAAGTTCATTGGCAAATGCAACTAGGTCACTTGATTTCGTTGCTTTTTTCATAAATTCTATATATTGGGACTCCATAAGTTGTTTGGCTTTTAGTCGTGATCCTAAATCAACATATTCTTCGGAGACATCCTGACCTTCAATGCTTTTTTGTACAGATTCATTCTTAACGTTCTCAAGATTGTTCAGAAACGAGGAGAAGCCTGAAGCCGGAACCTTTACAATGAATGTCCCTCCCCGCTCAACCTCGGACATATTTTCTGTGAAGCCAATAATATACCCTTGCGACAAAGTGATCAGATTCCGTACTTCTGTCTGAGCTTTAGCATAATCTTTGACTTCCATAGTCAGGTTTGCGCGGTAGATCAGTTTTTTATTTAACCCTGAGACAACGTCGTTTCCAGTGAAGCCAACACTCGTATCATTGACCTCAGTAACACTACTTGCAGTGATAGTTGAGTCTTTGCTGCCGTCACCGCCTTTGTTCCCATTAGCAGAGTTGCTAAGAGCTTTGTCGGATGAAGTTGCTTGATCTGCAGTTGATTCCAATGCGGCTTCCGTTTGGGATGCTGGCATTTCTACCCCGGAATTAGCATTGTTACTCAAACTGCTTTTTGCTGAATTGTTATTACCCGACCCACACCCCGTCAATGTAATCATTAAAACCAGGAACCAAATAAAATGAAGACCCCACTTTTTCATTACCTTTCCTCCTTAGCGATTAACTGCAAATTTGGTTTAGATCGCATCCTGTATATCCTTACTGCCGGAATATCACTGTTTGTTTATATTTATAATACCGGCACTTAATTCTTAGACGTTTCCAGTAGTTGGAAGGTTGCGCTAGAAAAATGAAAATACCCTCCATTCATAAAGAATGAGGGTATTCTCTATTGAACAAGCTCCACCTTGTTCAAAGGATATTTATTTGTGCTGTCCATTCACTGCAGGGAGGTGAGCCCTCATGGCAAAAGACAAAGTTGAAAGTAATTCCTTGTATTCTTTATCCATCTTATCAAGAGTGAGAACTATTATCAAGTGCTAAATAATAACCGCTTTTGTCTTCTCTCTAGCGATAGTTGCTGCCTCCACCATGTTACGAAGCGCTCCCTCCGTCTCCTCCCAGCCGCGTGTCTTAAGTCCGCAATCCGGATTAATCCAGAACTGCTCAGGCTTCAGTGCCTGCAGCGCACGATCAATACTAGCGGTCATTTCCTCGACAGCAGGGATGCGGGGGCTGTGGATATCATATACACCAAGACCGATGCCTTTATCATAATCCTGTTCTTCAAAACTTGCGATCAATTCACCGTGGCTGCGTGATGTTTCAATGGAGATTACATCCGCATCCATCGCTGAAATGGAATCAATCATATCATTAAATTCGGCATAACACATATGTGTATGAATTTGTGTGGTATCTTTGACAAGATTTGTTGCGATTCGGAATGACTTCACTGCCCAATTCAAATAGTGTTCATGATCTCTGGCTTTAAGAGGAAGTCCTTCTCGGATAGCTGGCTCATCCACTTGAATCATTTCTATACCAGAGCTTTCAAGCGCCTGAACTTCTTGGCGAAGTGCCAGTGCAATCTGATTTGCTACCTCTTCTCGGCTCAGATCATCACGAACGAAGGACCAATTCAGAATGGTGACCGGACCCGTGAGCATCCCTTTTACAGGCAGTTTCGTTAGGGATTGAGCATATACGCTTTCCTTTACAGTCATTGGCTCAATAAAGGCAACATCGGCATAAATCACTGGGGGCTTCACACAACGGGAGCCGTATGATTGAACCCAGCCATTACGGGTGAATAGATATCCGCCGAGCTTTTCTCCGAAAAACTCCACCATATCTGTCCGTTCAAATTCCCCGTGAACCAATACATCAAGACCCAACTTTTCTTGAAAAGTAATGGCAGCTTCGATCTGTTCGCGAATAAATAAGTCATATCTGTCTTGTTTCCATACCCCTTTACGCCATTTCAGACGGGCTTGTCTTACCTCTGGTGTCTGCGGGAAACTGCCAATAGTCGTGGTAGGAAGCAGCGGCAACTGCCATTTATCCTGCTGGATAATCACTCGTTCATTGAAGGGAAGACTGCGTCTATCCGGAAGGTCCGCAAGTCCTTTGACTTGGTCGGCTACATCCTGACGCCCGCGTTCTGGAAGTGCCCGAAATGCCGACAGGGCTTCACGACTGGTCTGTAATGAAGCTGCAGCCGATTTCTCCTGATCATCCGCAAGTATAACGCCAATAAGGTTTAATTCTGCCAATTTCTCGTCAGCAAAGGCTAATGCATTCCGAACAACAGACTTTAGCTTATCCTCACCCTGAACGGTAACAGGCACATGAAGCAGGCTGCTGGAAGGTTGTAGAATGATATGGTCGAGGCCCACAAAAGCTGTCAACTGCTCGATGAGCTTCAGCTTGGCATCTATATCCGAACGCCAAATGTTGCGACCGTCTATAATGCCCGCTCCCAGCCATTTATCCTCAGGCCAGCCGAGACTTGCAATGGACTTTAGATTTGCGCCTCCGTCATGCACAAAGTCTAACCCCAGCCCAGCCACAGGTAGTTGCAGCAGTTCTTGCAGAGGCTCGGCAGCTTCGAAATATGTCTGTAACATGATCTTCAAACCTGGTACGGAGGTGGCGATAGTCTGGTAAAGGGTTTTCAGTAAATTAAGGTCCTCTGAAGTCAGTCCTGTCACTATCGAGGGCTCATCAATTTGTACCCATGATACCCCCTCCTCTTCGAGTTCTTTCAGGAGCTGAATGTAGACAGGCAGGAAACGATCGGCGATTTCCGCTAATTGGGAGGACGCATAACCTTTGGATAGCTTCAAGAAGGTGAAAAGACCAACGAGAACCGGCTTGCCTTCAATCCCAGCCTGTGATTTAGCGAAACGGTAGGCAGCAAGTGGTTTATTCTCCGTTAATTGCGGCTGTTGCTCTCCAATTTCAGGAACAATGTAATGGTAGTTGGTATTGAACCACTTTGTCATTTCACAGGCTGTTGTACGCTCATTTCCACGAGCCATCGCAAAATATAGCTCAAGGTTGACTGCTCCGCCTGTATAGTTATAGCGTTCTGGTATAATACCGAACATTACAGCAGTATCGAGCATATGGTCATAGAAAGTGAAGTCGTTAACCGGAATAAGTTCAATTCCCGCATCCTGCTGGCTCCGCAAATGCCCAAGCTGTATAGAAGCCATTTCCTCCCGAAAACTTTCTTCATTAAGACTGCCAGACCAGAAGGCCTCCAACGTCTTTTTCCACTCCCGGTTCTTCCCAATCCTCGGATAGCCTAGATTGCTTACCTTTACTTTATGCGTCATATACTAGCGCTCCTTCTTAATCCTTTTTTTAATAAAACTACAGTGAACTAAACGTAATTAGCCTCTAAAAGAAAACAAAAAGGGCGTCTCTCCCTAAAAAGCTAAAGGGAAAGACGCCCATGATATGCTGGTATATAGCGTCTAACACCTCCCTATCTCCCGTAGGTAAAGCAGTGCTGTTGAAACAGGCAGGTCTCCTGGCTATCGGCGTCAACATCCTTAAGCAGTCTTCCCGGCAGTAGTAATCTGCCAGTGACAATCGTTGCTAAGAACTATTCCGTTACAGTGGCGGGACCGCGTCGGCATTTCACCGAACTTCCCTATTAAGCTAACCGGAACTACTAATCTTCCGGCAAGCACCTGTTTCCGTTATTTAATTTTACGTCGGGTTATCAATCTAGTGTTCATGTTACTTTAAAACCAAGTAATCCGCAATAGATTATAAGGAATCAATTTATAACGAATACTTATACTTATACAAATATCACCACATATAAGACCCCGGCAAGCACAATCCGATAAATGGCAAAAGGCAGCAGCTTAATCTTGTTAATCAGCTTCAAGAAGAACCGCATCGACAACAAGGCGAACAAAAAAGCACTGATAAACCCAGCTACAAAAAAAGGCAGGGCTTCAATCGTGAAATACTGCCAGTTCTTGACCAAGGAGATCAAGCTTGCCCCTGCCATAATCGGTACGGCCATAATGAAAGTGAAATCAGCAGCTGCACGGTGACTCATTCCTAAGAGGACACCTCCAGAAATGGTTGATCCCGAACGGGAGAAGCCTGGCCATAGCGAGAAGCATTGGATAAACCCAACTGTCAATGCCTGTCTGTATGTAATTTGATCGACGCTTTGTACCTTTACTTCTTTGGGTGCAAATAAATCTGCGGCAATCATGAACAGAGCACCTATAACCAAACCAATCAGTACTGTCGAGGTAGAAAATAAATTCTCATCTATGTAGTCCTCAAACAATAAACCTAATACTCCTGCGGGTAACAAGCCTACAATAACCTGAGCTAACTTAAGACGGCCCTTACCCTCAACAGAAGGTTGACCCTCTACTTCTACATTCATCTGCTTACGGCTGAAACGATTCAAGCCAAGTAAATCAATAAATCGATTACGAAAAATAATCACAACCGCCAAAATGGATCCGAGCTGAATCACTACTTTGAAGGTATTGGCTGTGTATTTTCCTAGAAACTCCTGAGACTTAAGCCACATATCATCCACAATAATCATATGACCCGTGGAAGAGACCGGAGCAAATTCAGTCAAGCCTTCGACAATACCTAGAATGATTGCCTTTATAATCGTTAGCAGTTCCATACCCTTCCCCCCTTAGGTTTTATATTCCCATCATTAATATGTAAACTTATGCGACTATTTCTGAAACTTGCACTTAAATTACATTTTTTCACCAAGAAAAAGGGGGTGTCCCATAAGCCATGAAATGACTGCTTGGGACAGCCCCTCTGTTTTTGAGTCGGATTGACTTGTGTACGTGGTGCGGACGCTCCGCGAACGGACCGTTACTCCAATCGCTGTGCTCTCCAGATTTTATTTATTTCCCTTAGCGGTAAAAATCCGGAGACCAAGGCGAACGCTACCGCTTTTCCGCAATCAGTCCGTCCTCTCCGCTGCTTTGAGCAGAAAAAGTTTCTACAATCTTCTTAAAATCACAAAAAAAGCCGCCCACCGAACCCCCGGTGTCAACGGCCTCGACAATAACGATTTACTTATCTTCCATCCAAAAGATTGCCTAATCCTCCAAGAATGCTTCCTTCTTCTTTACGACCCGAGTTACCTGCTGCTGATAGAATACGATCAGCCATCCGGCTGAACGGTAGTGACTGTACCCATACCGTTCCTGGACCGCGCAACGTTGCGAAAAATAATCCCTCTCCGCCGAAGACTGCTGTCTTAATTCCTTTAACCATTTCAATATCATAATTTACAGATGAAGTCATGGCTACTAGACACCCTGTGTCCAGCTTAATGGTCTCTCCCGGCTGCAGAGTTCTTTCCATAACATAGCCCCCAGAATGCACGAAGGAAAGGCCATCACCCTCCAGCTTCTGCATAATAAAGCCCTCACCACCGAAGAAGCCAGCGCCCAGCTTTCGCTGGAATTCAATCCCGATTGAGACTCCCTTAGCCGCACAGAGGAAGGAATCCTTTTGACAGATGATTTTACCGCCGTACCGCTGCAGATCCAACGGGATGATTTTGCCGGGATACGGGGCTGCAAAGGTCACACTTTTACGTCCGTAAGACCCTGCATGTGTAAATACAGTCATGAATAGGCTTTCTCCGGTCAGCAGCCGCTTCCCTGCTCCCATCAGCTTACCCATCAGTCCGCCCCCGCGTGAAGCTCCACTGCCATCCCCAAAAATCGTCTCCATCGTAATCTCCGGGTCCATCATCATGAAGCTCCCTGCTTCGGCAATTACACTCTCACCGGGGTCCAGCTGTACCTCCACACATTGTATTTCTTCACCCATAATTACATAATCGATCTCGTGAGCACTCATTTATTATTTCCCCCTTCATTGTGACAAACCTTTGTTTGCAACTATATACGCCCAGTTTGATTTATGGTTTCTTCTTATAAGCAAAAAAAGGCCAGCCAAAGTTCTGGCTGACCTTAATGTAGAACATCCCTGAAAAGGGTAAATGACTGGTTGTTGTTATCCACTTCACATTACTGTACTATCCTGTGGCTTGCCCAGCACGGGCTGAATCTTCGGCATCTTCTGCAGCTTCGGTCTGCCTACAGAGGTTGTAAAAGTGATGACATAGCCAGCAACAACGACGGCCATACCGGTATACAACGTCTCTTTCAAAGGCATATAGAAGAGTGATAATGCCAGAACAATTACATCCATCAGAATAAATACGGTTCCTACCTTGATTCCTTTCCATTCACTAATCAGCAGCGACAAAATATCGTCACCACCGCTCGCCCCGCCACCGCGGAGTACCATTCCTGCCCCTAGACCCGTAAGTACGCCAGATAAAAGTGCCGCCACCGGCAAATTGTTCTGTAAATCAATGATCCATCCGGAATATCGTTCCATCAGTCCGTAGAAGATTGTAAATGCCCCTACTGACATGAATGTTTTGCAAACGAACGTTTTTCCTTTGAAGAACCAAGCAATTAGGAGTACTGGAATGTCTAAGATCAGGATAGAAAGTGATGGAGAAATCCCTAATACATACTTGCCGAGCAGGGACAAACCTACAAATCCACCCTCGGTCAAATGATTCTGATAATTAATGTGATAATAAGTAAATGCAAGCAGCAATGTTCCGGACAAAATGACTGCCAATCGGAGCAATAAATTTGTTACTCCGTTGTTGTGTTTCCTCATACAGGTCTCCCCTTATCGTATATGGCGGCTAGACGTCCCACCAACCTCTACGACGGGGTGAACCAGAGGCGTTGCTCCTTCGCATACAATACTCCTTCCCTCGCAGAGGCGGTTTCGTCAATTAACGGTTCGCACCTTCTACAGGGAAGCTAAGTATAAGACAGATCATAACGTTTCCAAATCGTCCTTTGGGGAATCGTCCTTCGGGGACACATGGTATCCTGATCCTTTCTGTAATTTGATATGTTCTGAATAGATTATACCACGGAGACAGCCCTCTCTAAACAGTTTTCTAGAAAAAGATCGTATCAGTCCGAATTACGGAGCAAACGGTTGACCGTTTCGCGCCTAACACCAATCAATTGTCCTATCTCTTCCTGAGTCAGGAGATCCGTAAGCATGGCTCCATGAGTATACTCATTTAACCAACGGGTAAGAAGGTCCAGCCTCTCACCCGGCGTCCCCACCGTCAGGTGGTCAAGCCGTGACTGCATAAATCGTACCTTCTCCTGAAGCAACATTGCAATCTCTAGTGCCTTACCCGGTTCTTCACGCAGCTGCCGATACCATTCCGCAGCCGGAATAATCTCCACCTCGCTTCTCATCAGCGCTACAGCTGTTCCATGAGCTTCCTTCGGGGAAATGAGTGAATGATGGGGAACCGTCTCTCCGGGATACAGAATGTTGAACAAAACCATATTCCCGTTCTCATGGAGTCTTGTTACCTTGAACAGTCCGCTCTTAACCTTATACAGGTTCTGGCAGCTGTCTCCTTGCCGGAACAAGTACTCTCCCTTGTGCAGTATCATCTCGCCTACTCCTTTACCCATGTGAATTATTTATATTACGAATTATACAAAAATAAACCAGCAAAAGGGAGTTAATCTGATAATTATGCAAAAAGCTGCCGGATCTCAAGACCCACGGGTCTAAGATTACGGCAGCTGCTCAATTATGGTTTTTACATGTTTTTGAGAATATCAATGATCTCTTGTTTACTTCCTGCATCAAGCAGGGACTGGCGGAAATCATCATGGATTAGCTTGCGGGACAGAGCGACCAGAATCTGCAGATGCTCATTGCCGACATTTTCCTTCGGAACAGCAATCAGAAATACGATAGATACGGGCGTTTCGTCAAGTGATTCCCATTCAGTTGGTCCGGCCATTCTAGCTACAGCTAAACCCGGTTTGGCTACACCTGTGGATTTACCATGAGGAATAGCAACGCCAAAGCCAATACCTGTAGATCCTGTTGCCTCACGAGCAAGAACATCACTTACATATTGCACGCCGTCTGTTACAGAGCCGGACAACTTAAGGCCTTCCGTCATTTTCGCAATAACTTCTTCTTTAGTGCCCACTTCTAAGGGCAGGAAGACAGTGTCTTCTGTCAGTAGTTCATGGATATTCAATTCCATTCAGCTCCAATCACAGTTGTGTTGTTTTTTTCTTGAAGAGGTTAACAAGCAGAGCAGTTACAACTGTTCCGATTGCAATCGCAATCAGGTACATGAATACCGGACTAATCGCATTTGGAACCAGCAGAACGAATATACCACCGTGTGGAGCGCGCAGCGTTACGTCAAATACCATTGACAATGCCCCAGTCAAACCGGAACCGATCATAAAGGCCGGAATGATACGGAATGGATCTGCTGCACCAAATGGAATTGCACCTTCGGTGATAAAAGATAGACCCAGGATTGAAGCAACTTTACCAGCCTCACGTTCTTCTTGCGTGAATTTCTTAGGAGCAAGAACAGTCGCCAGCCAAATACCCAGTGGTGGAGTCATACCAGCAGCCATAACCGCTGCCATAGGTCCGTATACTCCGCTTCCTAGAAGACCAACAGCGAAGGTGTAAGCAATTTTATTAAAAGGTCCACCCATATCAAGGGCCATCATACCACCCAGAATAGCACCAAGCAAAATTTTATTCCCCGAACCAATACCTTCCAACCAAACCGTCAATCCATCCATTAGTGATTTAATAGGTGTGCCAATAACATATACCATGAGGAGTCCAACAACAAGCACCGAGAGGAACGGGACAATCAGAAGCGGCTTCAGCCCTTCCATAGAACGTGGCAACTTGATATTTTGGATCAGCCATTTAGCAACATAACCAGCTAAGAAACCGGCAAGAATACCTCCAAGGAAACCCGCGCCTAACTGAGTGGACAACACACCGCCGACAAGACCTGGAGCTAGAGCTGGTTTACCGCCAATGGAGAAGGCGATAAATGCCGCTAGAATCGGCACCATCATACCCATTGCCGCGCCGCCAATTTTTAGAAGATTAGCTAAAAAGGTTCCTTCATCCGGGTTGAGTTTAAAGAAGGATAGAGCGATAAGTAATCCACCCGCTACTACTAGCGGTAACATGTGTGATACACCAGTCATCAAATGCTTGTAGAATGTAGGTTGTTTGCGCTTACCATCACCTGATTCTGCAGCCTGGGCTTGCGGTGCAGCAGTTCCGGCAGAAGCTTGCAAAGCGAGTGCTTGCTCGATCAGTTGAGCCGGGATCTTAATACCCTGAGCAACAGCAACCTTTATAACAGGCTTGCCTGCGAAACGGGCTTCATCTACATCAGTATCTGCTGCAATAATAATAGCGTGTGCTTCAGCAATTTCTGCTGCGGTTAACTCGTTTTCAACACCTACTGCACCACGTGTTTCTACTTTAATCGGTACATTTTTCTCTCCTGCTGCCTTTTGCAAGGACTCTGCTGCCATATACGTATGAGCAATTCCCGTTGGGCATGCTGTTACAGCTAATAGCTTTTTCATTGTATAATTCCCCCAGTAAGCTTAGTGTTACTACGTTGTTCTAACTTCAATCCTTGTGATTCCCACATCATTTAACCGTTCTTCAACCTCATCCATCCTACACACTTGAGTTCCCGGTTTAGATGCTGTAACACTGCCTGCCGCTGTCGCATAGCGCAAGGTTTCTTCCAATCCCCGACCCTGAAGCAGACTCGATGCAATTGCAGCTACCATAGAATCACCAGCACCTACTGTACTCTCCGGTTTAATTCGGAACGGACGAGCGCGAATGGCTTCATCCTTGCTGACTGCAACACTGCCATCTCCGCCCATAGAGACAATGACCCATTCTATGCCTTGTGCTGTAAGTTTCCGGGCAGCCTGAACGATCTCCTCATCACTTTCGAGCGAAACGCCCAGCAATTGTTCCAACTCATGAATGTTCGGTTTAATTACATAAGGACAAGCTACTAGGCCGTACCTTAAGGCATCTCCATCGGCATCCAGAATGGTCTTAACTCCCTTACTCTTAGCAGTTGTAATTAGAGAAGCGTATTCATCATGCTCGATTCCTGGCGGAATGCTTCCCCCTAGAACAAGAATGGAGGCCTTGTCCAGATGATTCTCCAGCGTCTGCTGAAACTGAGCTCTTTCCTGTTCAGAAACTGCACCGCCGCGCTCATTAATTTCCGTTGTTACCTGAACCGTGCTATCCACAACTTTAAGATTCATCCGGGTCTCCGCCGAAGTTTCTGTAAAGGAATGTTCGATCCCTGCCCGCTCCAGCCCCTCTAGAATCAGCTTTCCATTATGGCCGCCCATAAAGCCAACCGCTGTCACATTCTCGTTAAATCCTTTTAATACTTTGGCTACATTAATACCTTTGCCACCAGCATCGACTCGAATGTCATCTACACGATTTAGCCCACCAACTTCCAGACCCTCAATGGTTACCGTTTTGTCCAAAGCCGGATTTAAGGTGACTGTGATGACTAATTTACTCATGGTAACCTCCTCCGCTTCAAACCAGCGTTACATCTACGCCCATTTGTGTTATCTTCCGGACAAAATCCTCCGGAGTTTCAGAATCGAAAATACATTGGTCCATCTCCGCCAAGTCAGCTACTTTACAGAAGGATACTTGACCGACCTTACTATGATCAGCAACTAGCACTACCTGCTTCGCGACACTGATCATTTTGCGCTTTGTTGCCGCTTCAAGCATATTCGGGGTGGTGATGCCTTCCCGCAAATCCATGCCGTTAGTGCCAAGAAACGCCTTATCCACTCTCACCATTTCCAGTGAACGCTCCGTCATGGGTCCAACAAAAGCCATCGTATCCTGACGAAGCATACCGCCCGTAATGGAAACTTCGATATTCCGGCAATCCTTCAACTCGTTCAGCACCATAATAGAGTTCGTTATCACCTTGATATCCGAAAATGTCTTGAGTTCTCTAGCAATTTGCAGTGTTGTAGTTCCTCCATCCAGCAATATGGCATCACCAGCTTTAACCATTTCCACTGCCTTACGGGCAATTCGCAGCTTCTCATCCAGAAACCGGTCTTCCTTATCCGATATAGCTGCCTCGAAGTTAACACTCTGTAAGGATACTGCACCGCCATGGGTTCGCTTCAATAATCTAGCTTCCTCCAGCTCCTTCAGGTCCCGTCGTACTGTGGACTCTGATACACCCATCTCTTGGCTAAGCTCTTGCACCGATCCTCTTGAATGCTTTTCTACAAACTGCACGATACTTCTTTTTCTTTCTTCCTCAAATAGCATCGTGTCTCACTCCTTAAGGTTTACACGCAGCCGACATTAATACTGCTTTTTTATATCTATAGCCCACATGATCGATTGTTGATCATTTAGATTAATATGATGACCGTTATTGATCATTTGTGCTCATTTATGATTTTAACAGCGTTTTCATAGTCTGTAAAGCGCTTTTTTAAAATAAAAGATACCTACCCGCCTTCCCGCGAATAGGTATCTTTCACATTTCTATAATTTGTATTATTCTACGTATTTATACGTTACTTTATATGCCTTATCTGTGAACAACGTTGTATAAGTAAACATCAATTCCTTACCATCATCTGACTCTAAACGAAGCTCTCTCGAAAGAACATATTGATCCCTAGGATCTGCTGTTTCCCATTCTTTTTGATCCTCCGTAGTAATAAGGGTCTGTGTCAGATTTTCACTCGTTCCTTTGGTTATATCTATTGCAACGAGCGCTGTAGATGTTGTCGAACGTACTAACAATATTTTGGAAGTAGCATATTCTACAAGAAAGGGTCCTTTGTCATCGGTAGTCTTATCCAATTCATACAACTTACCCAGTGTTCCGTCTTTATTGATATACTGCACATCCAAACCGTCAGTCATATAGATTTGGGGAGAAGTGATTTTGGGACCGTATAGATCACGTATATAAGGACCCACATAATGATAATTCATCTGTTTCACTACCTTCCCCTTAGTTACAAGAGTCTGATAGCTGTTGTCAAAGGCATTGAACATCGCTACGTATTCTGAATCCAGAATTACCAAATCGCTTTCCTTCGATACTTGTTTGATTCCCACATATCCAGAAGTATTGGGCTTAAGCGGGAGTTTATTAAGCAGCTCAGGTTCCTTAGCGGTGGAGAGCATTCGGAACAATTCTCCGCTCTCCCGAGAAACCCAATAGGTTCGTCCTGTAGTGGGCAGAAATACAAATCGGGATTTATCAACAATATGTAGATCTCCGCTTTCGGGTTCAAGCAAAGTTGAAGCTCCCAAAGCTTTAACCATAGATACCAAGGGTACATACGTTGTACTTTTAAGGATACGAATACTGCCGCTAAGAATAACGGTTTTACCGTTAACCTTGCTAACTTTAGAGCCTACTTGCAAAGTAACCTTTTGTCTAGGACGGATCAACGTGATTGAACGTGTAGCGGGGTCCCATGTGGTATTGTAGCTCAAAACAAAAGCTAGTTCTTTCAATGGAACCCAAGTGGTTCCATTCAATTTCACAGAGCTATTTCCCAGAAAAGTGTCTCTATAATCAAGCCGAATAGTCTGAGGACCTGCTGCATCTGCCGTACCTGTAAAGATGAAGAGGGCTGCAAGCATCATCATAATGCTTTTTGTCACCTTCTTTATTTCCTTCATAACCCTTTTCCCCCTCATTTATCCAATACCTATTAGACGAATAAACGGTTTAAAAGTTGCTGCCCGAAATTCTATCCTAAGTGCCTATTCAGGATTGATGGTTCTTACATAGTTTAATAATAGATATATGGAACAGCGGGGTGAAAGAAGGATGGCAACAAAGAAAAATGGCAACGAAGTAAAACAAGAGGAGCTTACTGCTGAGGATTATGCCATCATAGCCGCCGGACTGACTGCTTTAGGCGATTTTTTTGCCTTTATGTCACTACTAAAAGCAAAAGAAGTCACAAAGGAAACCGGAGAAGACCCCAGTTTATCACCACTCCTTTATGTTCGCTCGAAAAAAAGGAAACGAATCTGACTTCCTCTTTCGTATTTAGAACGATCCCAGTGGAATTGCGTGATGGTCATTGAAGAGAGAAAGGATCTTTTGACTCATGTCTTCTTCTCCTAAAAGAATGATGACTAAAATATTCTCGAGGGCAGCATGCTTGGCGTAGCCTACGGCATCCTCATCGGGAATGCCCAGTCCCATTAAGCTAACCGCTAGTCCCTCTGCCTCTATATTATCCTCATTTAATTCTGCTCCCGCCAGCTTATGCGCGGCAGGACCCGCAGCAACAGAGGTATCTGGATGCATACCCAACCCTATACTTAACGCCCTGGCTGTTCCGAAAATCCCAGTGTTTCCAATCCCCACTTCAGTTTTTCCTATCCCAGTATTACGACTGATTTGATCAACGGCATTTTTTTGCTTCGTCACTACCGATATACTTTTCGCTTTGATCCCTAGATCCTTTAAAGCCTCAATGGCCAGTGATGCTTCCGTTATATGCCCAAAGATTCCTATTATTAATGTAGTCACTAAGCACCCCTCCTGTTATTGCGATATTAACCGTCAGGTTAGCGGGTTGAACCGAAACAATAGTACTTATGCTTTAGATTTGAATCAACCGGCCATAATTAGGTTATAAAGATAGAATCAAGCTGCAATACATACTTCTTATGATCAATATACATACTAGGGGGTTCTGCTAATGCTTCAACATAAATATTTTCGGACAAGCTTCGGCATTATTACTTTTTTATTAATTCTGTATTTAGGCTCCAAAGTAATGTTTATCTTCAACCCTTTGGTATCCATTATTAAGTTGCTGCTTGTACCGATGATGCTGTCGGGGTTCATGTATTATCTTTTGCGACCACTTGTAAGTTTCCTTGAAAAAAGAAAACTGAACCGTGCTCTCTCTATCATTCTTATTTATGTGGTCCTTGTTGGTTTGTTTGTCCTCTTCTGGGTGTTGGTTTGGCCTACTTTGCAGGAACAGATTCAGAACTTTATCAAGAACACTCCAAATTTAGTAAAAGGTCTTCAGGATCAGTTCAACGCATTGCAAAAAAGCCCGATAATTTCACGTTTTTTCCCGGGCCAATCTGATCTAGCTACCCGAATCTCAGAATATTTAAATGATGCGATTTCTTGGGTAACCAATTCAATGACTAACCTGATCGGGGTTGTATCCAGTATTGTCGTGGTCATCGCTACACTGCCCATTATTCTGTATTATATGCTCAAGGATGGATCCAAGCTGTCCCCCATCGTTCAAAGTCTTATTCCTAAAAAATATCGTAAAGAGGGGCAAGAAACCCTTAAGCACATTGACTCTGCTCTTAGTAGCTTCATTGTCACCCGTGTGCTGCTAAATGTAATCCTCGGGGTTATTTTGTATATTGGATTTCTTATTATTGGATTACCTTACTCATTGCTGCTGGCTGTAATCTCAGTCCCGCTCAATTTCATCCCTTATGTTGGTTCTCTTCTAGCGGCCATACCGGTTTTGATTGTGGGATTTATCGAGTCTCCTACGCTGGCTGTTTGGGCTTTGGTGATTGTCGTGGTAGCCCAGCAAATTCAGGATAATTTATTATCGCCTATTATTTACGGAAAATCGTTGGATGTTCATCCCTTAACGACTGTTTTACTCGTCCTTGTAGGTGGTGACTTTTACGGTATCATTGGAGTACTAATCGCATTACCGGTATATATGATTGCCAAAATTATTTTCCTCAGAATCTATGAGATTATCGTCGCGGAAAGGGTCGAAGAGGGCCCCGAGATCAAGAAGGAGCTATAACAAAAAGGACGGCAAGCCCTCTTAGTCTAGAGAGTCTGCCGTCCTTTTGTGTTCAATATTTCCGTTACATTTCCTAGCCCCGCAAAGAACGAACTACAAATATATGAGTTCCCTTCATTAGATTCTGTCCATCCTCGAGGGTAACAGAGCCTTTGGTATGCGACACAATCGTTGTATTCAAGGCAATCAGCACTTCACCTTTCCATACAGTTACTGCTGACTTAAAATACACAGCATTATCAAATTGCTGCCGTTCTCTCATTACGTACCCAACAGAATGGAGGACAGGTTTCAGGGCTCTTTCCTTGGGAGCTAAGGATTTAATCCAAGCAATGTCACGAAAAGGCACAGATATTTCCTGATGGCCAATCACAGCTCGTTCAATAACTGGATCCCATTTACGCAGTACCCCCTTCAGGATTCTGTACGGCGGCTCATCACAATACATAATTACAGGCCGACCCACCCAGTGCTTCATTGCTTTCACCTTCTTCCATTTATCGAAACAATCCTATGTATTCTATAAAGCCCAATCTATGCCTGCCAAGCCATGTGCCGCCAAATATCGGTTAGTTTCCGAAAAGGGCCTGCTGCCTAAAAATCCACGATATGCTGATAAGGGGCTTGGATGTGTGGACTGTAGGATGTGATGGCGTTGTGTATCCAGGAAAGAGCCCTTTTTCTGGGCATGACTTCCCCATAAAATAAAAACCATAGGATCGATTCGTTCATTTAACTTCTCCATCACAGCATCCGTAAACGTCTCCCAACCATGCCCTTTATGGGAATTGGGTTTTCCTTCGCGAACGGTAAGTACTGCATTCAACAGAAGAACTCCTTGCTTGGCCCAGTGCACCAATGATCCATGATTCGGAACAGGGACACCAAGGTCCTCATGCAGTTCTGTATAGATGTTACGCAGGGAAGGCGGAATTCGCACACCTGGCTTCACAGAAAAACTAAGGCCATGAGCTTGCCCAGGCCCATGATAAGGGTCCTGCCCCAAAATAACAACACGGGTTTCACTGTAAGGTGTCTCCTTGAGCATAGAGAAAATCAACTCTTGTGGCGGATACACGGTATGCTCCTCGTATTCCCTCTCTAGAATACCAAGCAGCTTTTGAAAATACGGTTTCTGGACTTCCTCATGTAAAACCTCGTCCCAATCGTTGCCGAACATTGCGGATATTCCCCCTGCTGACTTAGTAGTGTTCACTCTTTAACTTTTATTAACCCAATAATAAGCTGGAGACTACTTTCGGCCATAATCCGCCTTGATTTCCCCCCACTCCTTGGTCTGCCACTTCAGCAGTTTATTGTCATAGGTATTGGTTTGTAACCATTTTACAGCACGATCAATCAGTACCCATATTTCTTCGGTTGAGGAATCACGTGGTAATGTAGTCGCTACTTTTTTCTGTTTCACCCACTTAATCGCATTGAGCGAATCACTATATACAGTCTTGTTGCTACCTTCTTTCTTGAGGAGAGCCAAGGCATGGACAATAGCCAAAAATTCTCCTAAATTATTTGTCCCCTTCTTAATAGGCCCGCACGAAAAAATCACGTCCCCTGTTCCCGTATCCACCCCTTTATACTCCACAGGACCCGGATTCCCCCTTGTTCCCACATCCACAGAAACACTGAAGTAATCGATCTCCTCAGAGGTCTCTACCGCTGCGGTTCTTTTGAAGGGATTACTTTTCTTATCTTTAGCTCCACCAGACGCGGCAGCTCCTGTACCCCAATTGCCTTTCCAGCCCGCCTTATAAGCTTCATCTGCCGCAGCTTTCGATTCATACGATTTATATTTAGCCCCTGTGTAGTGATCCGTTTGTGCCTGGCACTCTGCCCATGAGGTGTATACACCCGGCTGTTTGCCTTCCCACACTACATAAAATTTCTGCTTAGCCATTATAATTTCTCCTTATTGGTTGGATAATTATTTGCCATACCATCCATAATAGTTTTAGATTCCTTCCGAAATGTATCGTATCATACAACCACACCCTATAGGAGGTTAAGTTTCATGAAAAAGCTTGCAAGCTTAGCTGTAGTATTGTTGTTGGCAGTAGTAGTAGGTTGTGGTAACAATAATAACGGCGCCAATGGAAATGATACCGCTGGCAATACAGCCGGTAATACCGCTGGCAACACAGCTGGTAACACAACCGGGACCACCACAGGAAACACTAATGGAAATGCAGATCAACCCACTGACGCCGTAACCTCCGCTTCCGTAGTTGACAATGAGGCGAGCTTCAAAAAAGCGATTAGTAAAGAAGGGACCTGGATTGCTGCAACATTGAAGGATTTAACTTTCACAGAGGACCTCATTTTGGAAGGGGAATTCACCAACAAGGACAAGCCCGCGCGTAAGATTGCCCTTTACACACAGGATGCGGATAAAAATATTACCAATTCCTTTACGCTCACTGCCCCGAAAATAACCATCAGAAGTGAAAATGCACGTATCCAAGGGGGCACATTTATTGGGGATGTGTATGTGGAAGCCAACGGTTTTCAGGTGGTAAATGCAAAAGTTCAAGGTAATGTATATTTCGCCAAAGATGAATACCAAGCTACGTACGATCCTTCTGATCAAGGTAGCGTAACCGGTGTTACCGAAGTTCAAAAATAATATCAAGTTGGGGAAAAGGTGTTCTGAAGTCGATGAGACCGAAGGAACACCTTTTTTTGAATTCAAGTATACATAGAAATGAGGCCTTGAAATGATGACTTTTCCTCGAATAGCAGTACTATTCCTCTCCATGCTATCGCTTGTAAGCTGCAGTGAACAACAGCTTGAGCAAACTCCGGTATATCGCATACAAGCTGGAAGTGATCTGAAAATGTTCGTCACCACGGATATTCATTATTTATCTAAAAGCCTGACCGATGGAGGTGCGGCGTTTCAGCGAGACCTCGCTTTAGGAGATGGCAAACAGCTTCGTTACAGTGAGGAATTGATGAAAGCTTTCACTTATGATGTTCAAATGCAGAGACCGGATATTACGCTGATCAGCGGGGATTTAACGAATAACGGGGAAAAACAAAGCCATCTAGATATGGCTGGGCACTTGGCAGCACTGGAAAACAGCACTGGAACAGAGGTATACGTTATCCCAGGTAATCATGATCTGCTCAACCCTTGGGCTAAGGGCTTCAAAGGTCCACATATCTATAAAACAGACACCATCAATCCCAAAACATTCCGAAAAGTTTATAGACCCTTTGGCTATGATGAAGCACTATCTAGGGACAGCCACTCCTTGAGCTATTTAGCTGCTCCTTCGGACAAGCTGTGGCTATTGATGTTGGATACGAATATGTATCGTAATAATAAATCGCTTAGACATCCTCAACTAGAGGGAAAGCTCTCTTCTTCAACCTTGAAGTGGATAGATAAATGCGGGAGGTTAGCTCGAGAAAAGGGAGCCGCAATCGTAGGCGTTATGCACCATAACCTGCTGGATCACAACGAACTCATCCAGGATGGCTTCACCATTCAGAACAACCAGAAGATCAGCAATGTTTTATTGCGTAATGGAATTCATACAGTGTTCAGCGGCCATATCCACATTCAGGATATCAGTAGTGCTCAACAGGGCTCCGGACGCATCTATGATATAGCGAATAGCTCTTTATCGGTATATCCCCATCAATTCGGCATTTTGAATTACTCCAAGGCCAGTCATGCTCTAGACTTCAGCACTTCTCCATTAGATATGGAGTTATGGGCGGCAGCAAATGGAGCTGCGGACCCCAATCTCCAGCATTTTAAAGCTTACAGCGATTCTTCATTTGGACAATTATCATCAGCTGGAAGCTATAGACGTTTAACCCACAACAACACCAGCTTAAAATATACGGAGCATCAACTTCAAGCCATGACTGACGTTATCGAATGCCTTCATAAGAACTATTTTGCCGGAACCGAAGTCATTGACTTGGATACTATAACCTCTTCAGAAGGTTACCAGTTATGGCTTAAGGCCCCCTCCAGTTCTCAGAAAAGCTACGTAATGCAGTTGGCGAACCAGCGTTCTAAGGATAATCATCATTTACACATACCGCTTCCATAGCGAACTCAGAATCACCATACAATTCTCATTGCATTTAACGCTGCTCAAGTGCCAACATATCAGACGCCACCTCTAAACCATTCACCACCAACGCTATCTTATGTTCCCCAGGATAATGACGGCGGGTGGTCAAATCGGACCACCGATGGGTCCGTGAACCTGTGAGACTTGTACCTCCAGGTACGGTTTTGTCAGATAACATGAATAATTTACGGGATGCCCGCCCATTGGCCTTAACGAAGTCTATACCGTACTCGATTCGGATCCTTACAGCATCTCCTTCTCGGACCTTCAACTCATACTTCAGTACGGAGCTCCCACCGATCTGCACTACCGACGGATCCACACGTAAGGCGGCCTCTGACACAAGAGGTGCTTCCTCCTCCGATGTCGCATAACCGAATAATGCCATAATCTCCGGGTTAGCTTTACGAATTAAGGAACGACAGCCATGCCGCACAATCCAGTCCGTATACTGATTTACACCTTTCCAGCGACGCGCTGTCTCAATCACTACCTCTGGATGATCCTTAGCGATATCGTTCAAATTATTTGCTACACTCTTACGCACATATATAGACGGGTCTGCCTTAAGCTGCTCCAATACAGGGAGCACGGGGGACGGATCAAGCTTGAACATAGGAAGAGCTTGTCCCCATGGCAGTCGTGGCCTGCAGCCTTCACTTGCAAGACGCCGGACATGCTCTGTCGGATGCGTAGACCATATTTCCATTTGGTGCATCATCCTTACTGGATCCCGCAATAAAAAGGGCCTCACGGCAAATTCAGCGGATGACTTCGATGTGAACCTTTCCAGCGCCTTCATGGATAGCTCCCAATGCTCTAACGATTGACCAAAGACCTCTACAAAATCAGGGAAAAACAAATACCGAAAGCCAACGCAGTCCTCTTCGATCGCGAATAGAACGTCCAATGCTTCCTCATAACGAAGCCCCAAATGTGTCCCGAGCGACTCGGTAATCCTGCGCATGCGTGCTTTGAGCTCCAGTTCGTTCCACGGATCAGACATCGTTGTCGCCACAAAACCCTCAATATCAAATGCTTTATGCTCAACCTGAACCCGCTCACCGAAGCGTCGCAAAAAATCCTCATTATACATAGCCTTCAAGGGTTCTGCCAATCTATTTGCCTCCCTATTGCTTCTTCAGTTTTTTTCTTCCGATTTACTCAGCTCACTTAAGACATCGTATCACTAAGAACTGGACAACCGTATGTCAACTTCCCTTTATCGGCCCAAAATGTCGAAGTGCCGGGTTTCGATATCTATAATACGACTCCTTAGATCGTTCTTGGAAATATAGACTGGCTTCCCGTTGGAATCAATACAATAGGATATCGGAATGGAGATTCCACAGTTTCTATAGGAGCCATCGGCATGGCTCGTGCCTATGATCATAGTGTTATACTTTCGCGCTATCTTAGTGGCTTCTTCGATCCATTCTGTGAACTGTTCATCGCTGAACATCCCTACCCCAATCGGATGCGCAATGAAGTCAAAAGGCTTGCCCTGTGCGTTTGCCTGTCTTTCCAGACCTTCAAAGCCTTGCAGAATTTCTACACACAATAAATAACCTATTGTGGCATTCTCAACTTTTACAATCGATGGGCTGTACAGCTTTCCGTTCATGGGTGATTTAGCACGTTCTAATTTAATATCTCCAGATGAATTGATAATTAGCGCCCTATCCTTGTTATCTTGATCTCTATAGCTGGTGATGATCAGCTTCTTATAATGTCTGGCAAGTTCACATAGGGTAGCTACTCCGTTATCCCCTAATACATAACCTTCAGGGTATAATACAGCGTCATAGCAATCATCCTTCGTTAGCTCTTTCTTTAGCTGCTCCAAGCCTGCTTCGTGATTAGGTTGAGATACTAGCAATCTCATGAATGTCACCTCAATTAATAATGTCCATGACCGCTTCTATATTCTGCTTAGCCCTTTGGTTAATTGCCCGCTTATCTTTTAGTTGATACTGTTCTAATTCATGCCCCGGGTCAATCACTAATGTCTGCGATATAACCTCTTCTAGAATCTCTATTGTGACTTTACTTGCTTTAAATAAAAGTTCCTTGGTTATTACCCCTTTATTCGAACGGATGATCTCCATCATACCTTCAGCAAACATCAGCTTAACGATGCTGTCAGCACTCGATATATTACGTGCAGCAAAGGACACCACCTTCTCTACCATCAAGTTGTCCTGATAATTCTTGGCGATAGAACTTAAGGAAGTTACAGCTTCCCAATTGCGTATGGATAATTCGCGGATATGTCGATCTATCATTTCTGTAAACCACTCGATCTCAGTTTCTCTTGTAACGTTGAATGACTTATATTCTGCTAGCTTACCTTCACGGTGCATATCTAGGAAGCTTCCATAATAAGTAGCGAATAGTTCTTTGGCTCTTTGAGCTTGATCTTCCATGACTTCACCTCATTTTTCAACAGTCTTTCTAATATCCTACCACTTTACTAAAAAGACAGACAGCGAGTAGTATCGCCACCTGTCCTTAAAAGCCTGTTAATTATGTATAGAACTATAAATCAGAGGATTTTGAAGATCGGCTGATCTTCTACAAAATGAACAGGAAGCATTGGATATTGAGCCGACAGTTGATCTGCCAAATACTTCATACCCGGTGCCTCACTTTCAGCATGCCCCAGCATGATTAATGCTTTATTCCGCCCTTGATATACAGCATCGCGTACATATTCCGGGGTTTCCCATTCAGGTCCCTCTCCGGCAATGATTAAATCCAGACTGCTATTTTCAAATAAAGGAATTGCTGAACTACCTCCACCCCTATAACCCACTAATATTCCCACACGCCTGCACAACATAGATGGTTCACCTGCTACGCGCACATAGGAGATGTGCAGTTTTCTTTTCAGATACTCAGCTACTTCTGTAACTTCCATAGGAGGAAGCTTTAAAATTGCCGCAGCCGGTTGCTGTTCCTCCACATATTCTTGCCAGTCAAGCGCATGTAAAAGCCCCTCCATAATGCCATCCGGTTTATATCGGTGCAAGTAGTCATGGAAGCGATAAATCCCGACCCCGGAGTTCTCTATAAGCCGGTTCTTCTCCACATAAACAGGATCTTTCTTCAACTCATCTTGAAGCTCATGATGGCTAAAAAATAAACCCTCGTGCGTAATGATCAGATTGGCACCCAAGGCGACAGCTCGTTCGATAACATACTGTGATGCCGAAAATGTGGTTACCACACCTTTTACCTCAGTATTCAAATTCCCGAAATAAAGCTTGTCCACCGTTGTATTCAAACTATCCAAATTAGCTGTTAACCCTTTCAATAGTTCTCCTGTTGTAATGGCCATAAAGGTTTCCCCCTATACGAGAGTGTGTTCTATCCACTTAAACTCATTTCATCCTATCATTCCAGTTCTAACATATACAGGGTCAAAACCATCCTAAATTTATGCAAATCAAGCTAATGCCCTTGGGACTCTTACACTTCATTCCGCCCCAGTAGCTCGTTTCCGCCAATTCTAGGGTACTTTTCTTCATAACAAAAACTCCTCCCCAAAACTTGTGATTACACAATTTCTGGAGAAGAGCTGCTCTGCATGGAATCGCCATTTACCTTAGACAGCTATTAAACCCTTGCAGTCAGTATTTCACATAACGCCCCGTAGAGTGAAGGTTCCAGATCCATCGAAACAAGAGACGCAAGAGTAATTGTTGGATTCGTCATTTCCTTCACCATACGGTAAATTTGCTCCTTCAATTGAAAAAGCATCTGTGCGCGATCCAGAAGGGCGAATACCTCTGCCTCCACCGCATTGACGGAAACCCTGGCGCTGGTAAACGTTACGTTTAGGGAGTCACTCACCGCTAAATCCGGGGTGATCACCGTAAGTGTATGCGTAGCTTCGTCATAATCGGTTTCAACCGCGATTTCAGAATCTCCAGCGCACACCTTTACCAACGTATCGGCAAATCCGACGAAGGATAGCTTCCAAGACCGCCGTTCCGGCACCACTTTTGTATTTCCTTGTGCAGGGGAAATCCTAAAGACCGACGTCTCTCCCCATTCGAGAATCATTTCGGTATCGCACCAATGATCGTCCCGATCTTCGGCTGTGTCACCCTCATCCTCCCAGAGGTGAAAGTGACCGTTCTCCCCGGCAAACACCCGAATCTCCATATGTGTGGGATTGTCCACCGATGAGGTGAATTCCGTGAGGTCTGCCATTGGAACAATGGCTCCCGCTTTAGCCAGAACCGGAATAGCCTCCAGATTTCGATAGAGAGATAGCTTTCTGCCGCCGTCGTATACTTTTCCGTTAAAGAAATCGATCCATAATCCCTCAGGCAACCATGCCTTAAATTCTGCGACACCCGTCTTTGGGTCCGCCGGCTGCGTAATCGGACAGGCAATCAGCTCAGTTCCGAAGTAATATTGGTTCGGTACCTCGTAAGCTTCATGATGTTCCGAGTTATGATAATACATTGGACGGACCAGTGGAAGTGCTTCACGACTGGCTAAGCGGTTCATCGTATACAGATAGGGAAGTAAGCGGTGCCGTAGTCGCAGATAGTCCTTCATCACGTCTTCCGCAATCTTATTAAACCGCCATGGCTCCTTACTGTTGAAGGGACTTGCAGAGCTGTGTAGTCGCAAGATGGGCGAAAAAATGCCGAACTGTACCCAACGCATCGCCAGTTCGTCGTCTAAATACCCCAGCATATGACCACCGATATCATGACTCCACCAACCATAGCCCACGTTTGACGCATTAGCAGTGAAATACGGCTGGAAATCTAGCGATTCCCATGTGACGATGGTATCACCTGAGAACCCTACGGGGTAACGGTGGCTTCCAAGACCAGCATAACGGGAAAAGCTAAGCCGCCGTTTCCCTCTCCGACCACTATCCAAGTAATGGTAATGGTTCAGCATCCAGAGTGGGTCAAGACCTGGAATTTTGGTGATTCCTCCCTGCTGCCAATCGATCCACCAGAAATCCACACCTTCCTCCTCTAGCGGATGATGCAGAAACTTGAAATAGGCTTGCAAAAACTTGGGATCGGTAATGTCAAATTCCACTGCATCACCTTTTTCGGGGTCCATACCCATCTCTGCTGCAATCGCTAGGTACGGCTCTTCAAATGCCCGTACCCCGTCAGCGGGATGGACGTTAAGTGTTACACGCAGCCCTTTTTCATGCAGCCAGGCCAGAAATCTCTGCGGGTCCGGGAACAACTCCCGGTTCCAGGAATATCCTGTCCAGCCGCTGCCGTAATGCGGATCGATATTAACGAGATGCCAATCCATATCTATGACCGCCACTGAAAAAGGGATGTGCTCGTTTTCAAACCGCACCATCAGCGTTTTGTATTCTTCTTCAGAATACTGATAATACCGACTCCACCAGTTGCCGAGTGCATAGCGAGGCAGCAGTGGTGTGCGGCCGCAAAGATGGTAGAAATCCTTCAGGCAGTTCAAGTAATCATGAGCATATCCGAAAAAATAAAGATCGAATCCTTCTTGCGTCCTTGGCTCAACCCGTCCGTCTTCCTCTATCAGAAGTGAGGCCGTATCATTAACCACTGTAAATCCGAAACGCGACATAAGCCCGTGCTCTAGGGGAATGGCACCGTCCGCATTATCCAGTGTACGCGCTGTACCACCCAAGTCTTGTGGCGTGTCGCCATAATTCCAGACACTCATTAGGTGACCTGATTCGTTCCTCACGCGGATACTTAGACCATGCCGGGTGAAAGGCTTCTTGTCATAGGTCAAGTGCAGACGATCCGTAATCAATTCAAGCTTGTTCCCCTGATCTATTACACGGAATTTTGGAACCGTAAAATGGCGATTCAGCACGGTCTGTGTCGCCCTATCTTTAAAGCAGCCCTGCTCGTTGTATTCCATTCGGATGAGCTCCGGGGTAAGAATAGTGAATCGATAGCAATCCCCCTGAATGATTGCCGCAGGATTTGCGCACGGTTCAGATTGAACCTTTAAATGATTCGGTAATGGCTTCGACTCTTTAATCGTATTTCCCATTAATAAACCTCTTTTCATGTTGTAATTTTGTTCATTAAAAAAGAATGTCATCCCACAGCAATATGCGCAGGGCGACATTCTTTGGGTTACGAAAAATTATTTGACGTTCATGTAACGACCATAAGCATCGGTGCGAATTTTTGTCAGCCTTTCAAGCCCCATATCATTCAGTTGCTTCACATAGTCGTCCCAGTGTTTATCGATTTCGCCTAATATCACAAATTTGGCACGCATAGTGTTCACATAACTGTCGATGTCCGTGGTCAAGGTCGGCAGTTCCTGGAATTCCTCTGCTGTGTACATCACGTTAGGGAAAGGTGTTGTTGCGAATTCACTTCCCAGCTTATCGAGCTGTAACTTCAGCCCATCTCCGTTCTTAGGGTTCAGAACGATGTTCTTCTCAAATAAAGGGCTCACATATTTCGGCCCGAAATCCCGGAGCGATTGTTCCCAGTACCAGGCATCCGCACTGGTTCCTGTAGGTGGATCCATCAGTGTATACTGGCCGTTGTCGTTCTTCTGAATAACGGTTCCTATCGCGCCCCAGAAATTCTGAATGCTTGCTTCATTGGTATAGAACTGGTCGGCCCAGCGGGCGGCAATCTCCGGATATTTGCAGGAAGTAGTAATCAGCAGTTCATTGCGCGCGAGATTCATGCCCATCGGATTTCCGATGGTGTAACGATTGCCATCCGGTCCGGCAATCGGTGGAATCGTCACATATTGATCACTCCATTTGCCAAAAACTGCGTCCGGTGTCCATTGGTACGAGAAACCCACGATTGGTGCATCCGGACTTTGAAACTTGGCCGTCCGCATCGTATCGTCTTGAGTGAACAACTCTTTATCAATCAGGCCTTCGGTATATAATTTATACTCCCATTTGAGACCCTCTTTGTACTCATCCGAGACGGGGTAGAATACCACTTTTCCGTCCTTGACGACCATAAAATTATTATTCAAGTCGGCGATCCCGAATGGACTGATAATATCATTGCCTGTTTCGATATAAGGAATCTCATCTTGCTTCCCATTTCCGTTCGGATCTTGTTCTTTGAAGGCTTTAAGGACGTTATAAAGATCGTCTATCGTATCTGGGACCTCCAAATCCAATTTATCAAGCCATGTTTTATTTATCACAGGCTGGCGCGAGCTTTTCGGACGCGAAGGCAGTCTTGCGGGCAGAGAGTAGATTTTCCCGTCGGGAAAGGTGCTGATTTTCTCCATTTCAGGCGTTTCTTGCATAGCCGTTTTAAGGTTAGGCATGTTTTTCTCAATATAATCATCCAGAGGACGGAAATAGCTTAAGTTATTGACGATATCAGAATCACCGAAGGATTGGTTCCCAATGACGACATCCGGAAGTGTACCACTTGCCAGCAAAATGGACTTCCGTTCGCTCCAGTCATTAGATGACATAACCTCCCATTCTATTTTGACATTTGTATTCTTTTCCAGATCCTTAAGCCACTGGTTCTGAGTAAAGGTATCCCCCATGCTTCCCCAGCGGACTGTCAGCACTTTCAATGTCACGGACTGGTCCACAATAGGCATGCCTTCTTTGTTGTAATTGCCCGTCTCGCTTGCGACGTTGTTGTTAGCCGTATCGTTTCCGCTGCACGCTGTAAGGCTTGCCAGCAGTGCAGTTATTAGAAGAATAATAGTGATATTTTTATGTAGACCTTTTCTTTGCTGCTTTCCCACTTCAGATCCCCCACCATTTTTAAGTAAAAATTTGTCATTCCTTTACAGCGCCAATCATTACCCCTTGGTTAAAGTACTTCTGTACAAATGGATATACACACATTATTGGAATAGTGGCAACGATAATAACAGAATACCGCATCATATTAGCGAGACGCAAAGCAATCTGCGCGGCTTCGCCAGTACCCATACCAGACTGCATTTGGTTGGTGATCAAAATATTGCGCAGTATCAATTGTAAAGGATACAAATTAGGATTTTTCAAATAGATTAAGGCATTAAAATATGAATTCCAGTAGCCGACGGCGATCCATAATCCCAGCACAGCGATAATCGCTTTCGACAGCGGTAGAACAACCTGAACAAAGTAACGAAGGTTGCCACAGCCATCAATCTGCGCCGCTTCCCACAAGTCTCCGGGAATACTTGTCTGAAAAAAAGTTCGTGCGACGATAATATTAAAAACTCCCACGGAGAAAGGCAGCACCATAACCAGGAATGTGTCATACATATGAAAATCGCGGATCGTCAGAAAGGTCGGAATCAATCCGCCATTAAAGAACATCGTAAAGATGAAAAACAGCGATAAATATTTCCGTCCTACAAGGTCCTTTCTTGACAGTGCATAGGCTGCCGATATATTTACAACTAAGCCGATGGCAGTCCCCACCACCGTGTAAAGGATGGTATTTCGATAACCAATCCATATATTTTCATGTCGCAACAATTCTTTGTAGCCGTCAAATGTGAACCCTTTAGGAAATAACCATACCTGGCCGCCTGCTACTGCAGAAGGATCACTGAATGAAGCAATGACGATAAAATACAGTGGGTAAATCAGGATGACAAGAAAAATCACTGCAATTCCGTACATTATTGCTTCCATAACTGAATCTGAAGAACGGTTGTTTTTTATTTTCCCCATGCTCTCTTTAGCCACTGGTTCCAATACTCCCATTTTATTTATCCCCCCTTCTACCACAAGCTGTTTTCACTTAATTTTTTGGAAATCTGATTGACCATAATCAATAAAATAAAGTTGATTACAGTGTTGAACAGGTTGATAGCTGAAGAAAAGCTGTACTGGCTGCTCAGCAAACCAATTTTGTATACATAAGTGGAAAGAATTTCACTTGAAGTACCGTTCAGATCATTCTGCATCAAATATACCTTCTCAAATCCAACTCCCAGAAGTCCGCCAACCCGCAGAATAAGAAGGGTGATTGCTGTCGGCATAAGCATGGGAATATCAATAAATCGAACTTTATGCCAGCGGCTTGCCCCGTCCACGGTAGCTGCTTCGTATAAACTCGGGTCTACTGAAGAGAGGGCAGCGATAAAGATAATGCTATCCCAGCCGACATGCTGCCACACATCTGACCAGACATACACGCTGCTGAACAGCCCGGTGGAGCCCATCAGATCGGGGGCTTCTTTCCCAAAAAAACTGTACAGATTGCCAACCAATCCGGTGCTTGGAGACAACAAAATCATCATCAAACCCACCATAACCACCGTTGAAATGAAATGGGGCATGTACGATACGGTCTGGAAAAAACGTCTAAACCGGTTCGGCCTCATTTGATTGACCATTAGCGCCAGTATAATTGGAATCGGAAACGTAATCAGGCTGTACACACTGATGATCAGTGTATTCTTAATCGTTGATGAGAATTGATAGGAATGAAAGAACTTTTCGAAATACTTGAACCCTGCCCATGGGCTGTCGTCTATCCCTAAAGCCGGGCTGTAATCCTTGAATGCTATGAGCACCCCATACATTGGTTTATACGCGAATAATAACGTGAGCACTACAGCAGGAAAAAGCAATGCATATAGTCCCCAATTTTGTTTAACTTGTCCGAATGTCCGCCCTAGATTATGTTGACCGGATTTCATGACATCCCCCCCTAAAAGTGTTATACCGGCTGTTGAACATCTTCAGTATACCGTCTCATCTCCGCGTCTATCGGACATTAAACATGGGCTAATCGGACCTTTATGGTTCACTTCTCAAACAATATGGAGAACCTTAACCACACCTACGTTAAACAATATGAGATTCAGACTTTAATTGACGTTTTCCGGACTTTCTAAATGACTCCTGATACGAGCCCATAAGAAAGAGCTCCCCCACCAATTTGCAGAGAAGCTCTTTTAGGGTTTTATAATTCAATAATGATAGGCTCGGCTTTGCAGTTCAATTTCCCTTGTGTGACTGAGACCTCGCTACCGTCAATCAGATTTAAATACACACCATCTGGAAGATCAGCCTCCACTTCTGCAGACTTCCCCTTCATACTGAATACACCTACCAGCTTTTGTTCTCCCCATAGGTGAGTTCCAACAACGATGTCTTTTTCATCGAACGCTTTTAAACAACAAATACTATGTGCCATGATTTCTTTTTTCTTAATCGGATACAAAGCTTTAAAGAGCCAAGTTAAGTCCTTACCCGCACTCCAATTGATAGTTTTCTTGTTAAATAAATCAGGACAAATCTCACTTTCCATTTCTTGTCCGCCATAGATTAAAGGCATTCCCTTTTGGAAATACATGAACGCGGTCCAATTGATAAGGTCTTTTTCATCCAGAAAAAGCTCTTTGGCACGAGAACGGTCATGATTTTCTAGAAAGCGCAGTTTAACATAGTTGTCCGGATACATATATTCCTGAGCATTAATCTTATCCACATAGCAGCTCAGCGTGTTGTCTCCGTCCAGATATCCTATGAAATGGGGATAGGTATCATAATCGTAGCAGACGTCGAACGCCTGCAGGATTTCAGCGTCAGATAGACTTACCATACCTCTTGAACGGAGATGCAAAAGAAATGCCGGTTCTATGGATTCACTAAGCCACAAACAGTCAGGATTGACTGAAGCAACCTCTTCACGTGCTCGCAACCAGAAATCCAGTGGCAGAAGCGGTGCTACATCGCAGCGAAAACCATCCACGATTTCTGCCCACATTTTAAGGGTTTCAATTTGATACTCCCATAGTTCGGCATTGTTATAGTCCAGATCCACAATATCGCCCCAATCACCTACCCGATTTCCCAATTTGCCTTCCGGGGTCTTGTAGAAATATTCAGGATGATTCTCAACCAGCCATGAATCGGGTGAAGTGTGATTATATACAACATCAATAATACATTTCATTCCGTTGTTGTGTATTACACCAACAAGATTTTTAAAGTCCTCCAGTGTACCAAGCTCCGGATTGATCTCACGAAAGTTTTGGTTGGCGTAAGGGCTGCCTAATTCACCTTTGCGATCTTTGCTGCCGATTGGATGAATGGGCAGTAACCAAACAATATCAACACCCAGATTTCGAATGCGTTCCAAATCCTTTTCTAATGCCTTGAAGGTTCCCTCTTCGCTATGATTACGAACATAAATCGAATATATTACGTTGTTACGCAGCGTATTTACCGTTGACTTCGCCATTATTACACTCCTAAAAGTTTTGGGATGGACGACTCTCGTACGATAAGCTGGTGCTCAATAATGAAACGGTTCGTATGTTGAGTGTCATTACCAGGGTGCTGAATACTCTTTATTAATACCTGTGAAGCCGTAAAGCCCAGTTGATAGATTCCAATGTCGATGCTGCTGATCGGAGGATTCGATAACTCCGTCAGAGGAGTATTGTTGAAAGTGACTACTGCCAAATCATCGGGCACCTTATATTTCAGCTTGTTCAGTCCGCTAATCACACCAAAAGCCACCATATCGTCCACGACTAGAATTGCTGTCGGGCGTTCCGGGAGATTCATGAAGAACGACATGGCCTGATATCCTCTGTCCTGTATGACCTCTCCATCCAATATCCATTCGGGATGCCATTCAAGACCGTTATCCAGAATAGCTTTCCGATAGCCTTTCAGCCTATCACATGAAATGGTTAGATTTGACGGACCGCTAACAAAACCGATTCGTTTATGACCCCTGGAGATTAAATGGTTCGTCGCATCATAGGCTGCTGTTACATTGTTGGTATCGACGGACAAAATTCCGTTATATTTGTCGCTGCGTCCGATCAAGACAAACGGGTATCCGTTTATCTTCAGAAAATCGATAACAGCGTCTTCTTTGCCGGAGGAGAACAAAATCACTCCGTCGACATGCCTTCCTTTCAGAAGACGGGAGACCGTCTCCACTTCCTCGTTCTCATTGGCTCCTGAGCTAATGAGAATATCGAAACCCGAAAGGTTGGCCTGTGTAGCAATTCCGCGAATCAATTCCATATAGAAGAGATTGGAGAACAATTTCTCATCTTGCATCGGCAAAAGAATGCACATACTGCTTGTTATCTTGGAGACAAGACTCTTCGCTATCATATTGGGAGTATATTTCATTTCATCCATGATTTTTTTAACCTTGCGAGAGGTTTCCTCCCGCACATTCGGATGGCCCGACACTACCCGGGAAACCGTGGAGGAGGAGACTCCTGCTCTACGGGCCACTTTCTTCATGGTAACTTGCATGGAAGCCTCCTCAGAACCGTCCAAACAGGGCGTAGACGACTTTCGCAGCTTCTGCACGAGTAAGTAGTCCATCCGGTTCGAACAGATTGCCACTCTTTCCATTCAACAGACCTGACGCGGTGGCTCCCTTAACAGCTTCGGTCGCCCAGAGAGAAATACTGGATTCATCCGAGTAACTATTAGCAGCAGCTAGAGTTCCCAGATGGGTACCTGTGCGAAGTGTATACGCACGGGTCAGCATAACCGCCATTTCCTCTCTAGTGATACGGTCATCCCATGCTATCTTGCCACCGCCTTTGCCAAGCACGATGCCTGCTTGTACTGCAGCTGCCTGCTCGGTCTCATATGACGATGCGTCGGTTTGATTTAGTTGAAGCAGTCTAACCAGCATCGCAGCGAACTCGCCACGCGTAACCGCTCTAGCCGGTTCAAATTGATTAGAGTCCCTATTTACAATCTGCTTTGCCGACAATGAGTCGATCGCAGTGGAAGCCCAGTGAACATTGCTCACATCTGTATAGGCAGTTTTATACTCCAGAACACCATAGCGACTGAAATGCTTCACCTCTGCAGATATGTTCCCGCTAGCCTGTTTCCCGCCTACATAGATGAGACCGTGATCATCCCCGATCCCATATACGCCTATCACGTCAGGATTTGATCCAGGATCCAACTTGAAGCTAAGCGTTACTGGCTTCGTGAACGTCGTCAGCAGTTTCATCTTTCCTTGATCGGTGATAACCGACAAACTGAAATCATACATCACCCCAGCTTGACTGATGTGAGTGTTGGTTTTCTGTGCGCCAGCCAGCAACGCATCGGCAGCAGACTGCTCTGTCATAACTGCAGTGAGCTGAATTTCCCCTGACTCAAAGCCCGATTCCTTTGCAGCTTCTTGCGCCGCCTTCAGCACTTCAACCGGAAGCTCGACGGTAACCTGATCAAATCCGATTTGAATACCGGCATTACCGGTTAGTTCTGCGGCATGGATTGGGAGAAGTACCTGCTTGACGCCTTTGTTCACTGAAAGTTTAACCGGGCCCTTGCTCTTACCGTTCAGGCTGTTCTGGTCAAATACGACAACCGATTCATTTTTCGGGTTCACCGTCTGACTTCCACCTTCAGTCGAAGGTTCAGGCGTTGGTGTTGGCGTTGGCGTTGGTGTTGGCGTTGGTGTTGGCGTTGGTTCTACCGTAACATCATTACTTGTAAGTATTTGATACCCCCAAGGCTCAAGTGAAACCTGGTGCTCCGGGGTGATATCTGTGCGCGACTGTGCAAAATAATTGTAATAGCTCCCTGCCAAGTCATCTGCCAGCATCGTCACATTACGCTCCGTGCCCGACAAATTCAAAATAACGATTACTTTGTTGCCATCCTTCTCCCGCTCAAAGCCTAGTACATTTTCATCATTCACAATTAAATAATTGATTTCTCCGCCTGCGCTGCCGTTCCAGAGCGCAGGGTTATCTTTCTTGATTTGAACAAGCTGTTTGTAGAATGTCTGCTTGGACAAATCGCTCCAGTCTATTTCATCCTTCTCGAAGAATTCAAGCCGTTTGTTCAAACTTGCTTCCTGACCGGAATAGATAAGTGGCATACCCGGCAAGGTAAAACTGAAGGCAGCCAACATATTCTCCGCATCGCCGAGCATTTCTGAGGTTGAACCTTCCCACGAATTGATATCGTGATTGGTAATATAATTCATCGGATAAGAGCCCTTAGGATATTTCTGCATTTGATTATCCATATAAATCTTTACATCGCCGCTATGAATCTCCCCTGCCGGTATTTTAGCTGTGATGTTATAGAACAAATCCCAGTTGTAGTTGGAGTTAAATGATTTTTCCAACAGCCCATATTGGCTGTCGTCTTCAGCCAACATGTAGACCGGCTTAATGGCATCCAGCTCCTGTCGGGCTGCTTCCCAGAAATCCTGTGGAACGCCTGAGGCAAAGTCGGCGCGGTAGCCGTCAATATCCGCTTCCCTAACCCAATAAGCCATGGCATCAATCATCGCCGCACGCATGTCGGCATTGTTATAATTCAAATCAGCGACATCATTCCAGCCATTAGGGGAGACAATGTTGCCATTGCTGTCCGTTACATACCAGCCCGGATTATCTATCCACTCGTTATCCCAGCCGGTATGGTTAGCCACCCAGTCCAGCATAACCTTGAAGCCCATTTCGTGCGCAGTATCCACCAGATGCTTGAAGTCTTCCAACGTTCCGAATTCAGAATTGACCCCTTTATAGTCGGCAACAGCATAATACGAACCTAAGGAACCAATCCGGTTCTCCTCTGAAATCGGGTGGATCGGCATCATCCACAGAATTTCCACTCCAAGTTCCTTAAGCCGAGGCAGATGCTCTTCGAAAGCCTTAAACGTACCTTCTTCCGTATACTGTCTGACATTCACTTCATAAATGGTAGAATCTTTGGACCATTCAGGAAAATTGGCTGAGCTTACGCGCTCAACAACATAGGGTGTAGTATAAACAGAAGGATTCCCTTCTTTCAGGTAGATCGTCTGATACTCATTTAGTCTAGAGAAGGTGCGTCCATCTCCGTCTTTATCACCCGTTGTGCGATTAACAACAATAAAACTGATCTTCTGCGCATTCTCGTTGAAAGCCACATCCACATAGGAGCCATGATTGTCGGTCTGACTATTGGAGAACGCTACCGCGCCTGTTGGCCACGTTCCTGTTGCTTCAGACGGGGTTGCCACATCATCCCACATCCACAGCCCCCAATCATCGTAATTCTGGTCAGCCCGTTCATAATAAATCCGCATCATGTTTTCAAACTGCTCATACGGTGCCGACAATGATACAACGTCTGATCCTTCTTTAATCCATACTTCCTTGAGTTGAGACGAGATCAGGGTTACGTTCTTCTGATCCGCTTCTTTTTCACCAGTAATTTTATTCACGGCAATGAAGTAAATATTCACGGCGTCTTCCTTAATCGGAATATCAACATATGCTCCATAGCTTGATAATTGATCGTCGCTAAAAGATAAAGCACCGACCGGCCAGCTTCCTGCTTGTTCAGATGTAACGCTTACATCTCCCCATAGCCATAAGCCCATATCCCCGTATTTATTGTCTGCCCTTTGATAATGGACTCTCAGAGTGTGATCCGGAACTGGAT
Organism: Paenibacillus sp.; assembly: GCA_023512345.1. Lineage (GTDB taxonomy): Bacteria > Bacillota > Bacilli > Paenibacillales > Paenibacillaceae > Paenibacillus_AQ. The sequence continues at coordinate 74,305 of JAILZT010000010.1, read as the reverse complement.
TCATTTCAGATTGGACAGCATTCTCCACTTCTGCGCTAGCGGGTTGAACATAAACGAGATTACCTGCCAATAGTCCCAGCATAAGTACACTAAATAACAGTAGCTTTAATGCTCTTAATCGTCTTGCCATCAAAACACTCTCCCTTAATTAAATAGTGGAATTGCGAGTCAGAATAGCAGCGTATAAAGAATGCTGCCCCACAGCGATTGTGCAGGACAGCATCCTTTGGGAGACATCAAGATTATTTTACGCTTGTATATCGGCTGTACGCGTCGGTGCGAATCTTGATCAGTTTTTCAAGACCCATTTTATTCAGCTGTTTGACATAGTCGTCCCAGCCTTCATCAATTCCGCCTTTGGTTATAAATTGGGCCCGCATTGTATTCACATAACTGTCGATGTCCGTGGTTAAAGTCGGCAGTTCCTGGAATTCCTCTGCTGTGTACATTACGTTAGGGAAAGGTGTTGTTGCGAACTCGCTTCCCAGCTTATCGAGCTCCAACTTCAGTCCATCTCCGCTTTTAGGGCTTAGAACGATGCTCTTTTCAAATGACGGGCTCACATATTTCGGTCCGAAATCCCGGAGCGACTGATCCCAGTACCAGGCATCTGCGCTAGTTCCGTTAGGTGGGTCCATCAACGTATACGTATCATTGTCATTCTTCTGGATAACAGTTCCAATCGCCCCCCAGAAATTCTGAATGCTTGCTTCATTGGTATAGAACTGGTCGGCCCAGCGCGCAGCGACCTCTGGATGTTTGGAGGAAGTGGTAATGAGTAGTTCATTACGTGCGAGATTCATGCCAATTGGATTTCCGATGGTGTAACGATTGCCATCCGGTCCGGCAATCGGTGGAATCATCACATATTGATCACTCCATTTACCAAAAACTGCGTCCGGAGTCCATTGGTACGAGAAGCCCACAATTGGCGCATCCGGATTTTGAAACTTGGCCGATCTCATCGTGTCATCTTGAGTGAATAGTTCTTTGTCAAGCAGGCCTTCGGTATACAATTTATTCTCCCACTTAAGACCCTCTTTGAACTCATCTGAAACGGGGTAGTATACTGCTTTTCCGTCCTTAACCAACATATTGTTATTATTCAAATCGGCGATTCCAAATGGACTGATTAAGTCATTGCCTATTTCGATGAAGGGAATCTCATCTTGTTTTCCGTTTCCGTTCGGATCTTGCTCTTTGAAGGCTTTAAGAACGTTGTAAAGATCATCAATCGTATCTGGGACTTCAAGTCCCAATTTATCAAGCCAGACTTTGTTAATCACAGGTTGACGCGAGCTTTTCGGACGCGATGGCAACCTTGCGGGCAGAGAGTAGATTTTCCCGTCAGGAAAGGTGCTGATTTTTTTCATTTCAGGCGTTTCCTGCATTGCCGCTTTAAGGTTAGGCATGTTTTGTTCTATATAATCATCCAGAGGGCGGAAATAACTTAAATTATTGACAATATCGGAGTCACCGAAGCTTTGATTACCAATGATGACATCAGGAAGTGTACCGCTTGCCAACATAATGGACTTCTGTTCAGCCCAATCATTGGAGGACATCACCTGCCATTCAATTTTGACATTCGTATTCTTTTCCAAATCCTTAAGCCACTGGTTTTGGGTAAAGGTATCCCCCATGCTTCCCCAGCGGACGGTCAGTACCTTCAATTTCACAGGCTCATTGACAATCGGCAGGCCCTCTTTGTTGTAACTGCTTGTCTCACTTTCTACGTTGTTGGCCGCATTGTTTCCACCGCATCCGGCAATTCCGAATACCATCGCAACCCCCAGAAGACTCATAGCCCACTTCTTCGCTGTCACTTTCTTACTCTGTTGACCCATTTCATAATCCCCCATTTCATTTTGTACTGAAAAATTCGCTATTCAATCATTCACTTCCCAAGTATTCGCTCGGGATCTGAACATCCCTAATGATAACTTCTCGCTTCTTCTCATTCCGGACACTTTCGAACCGTTATTCGGACCTCTGCATCCGCTTACATAGTATTGAAAGGCCGAATTCCTTTCTGGGCAAAAATTCATAACGCTATTCAGACTTTTCTTCGCTGTTTCCGGACTTTGGTGCGAAATGACAGCAATTCCTTATGTTTTTTTCACGATGAGGTTTTATAATGAATTTGTTACCCATACAATCGCATTCATTCAATGGACGCGCATGAAAGGATGCAGCACTAAGGGCCTATGGAAAAAATAACAGCAGGAAATAAAGCGTACCCCATCCGCCATTACGTTAAAATCATGATTTTAATTTCATTCGCAGTACTTGTTCTGGATTTGATCATCAGCATCGCTTCCATTTCCATCGTCAACCGGCACTCCACTCGATATTTAAAGGATACGGCCACATTGTACATCAACCGTATTAATCATGATTTCACCTACATTAATCACTATATGGGCTGGACACTTGCGAACGATGAAAACCTGCTTAAGATGAATACTTACGGTATCAATAGCATCGAGTTTATAAAATTGAATGAGAACCTGCATAAACGTTTTACCGAACTGCAAAAAAATTACGGGCAAGAGTATAACTTCTTTTACTATTTAAAAAATGAATCCTATTTTCTGAATTGTGCGCCGATCAGCGTATCCTATACGGATTACCAGGAGCTGAAAAAACAGATTATTTCTTATATTGACGACAAAGAGATGTATGAGAAGTTTTATTCCAAATGGACGCCTATTCTTGTAAACAACAACTATTATGTTATCAACATCGTTCCGTATTATAACCGCTATATTATCGGGCTCATCTCTGCGGATAACCTAATCCGCCCCCTGCACCAAATTAATCTTGGGGCCAACGGTTTTGTATCCCTGGTGGATGAGGTTGGAACTAGTTTATCCAATCCGATATCAAGCAGCGGAAAGTTATTACAGGAAAACTCAGGAATCTCAAATCTTGTACAGCCCCGTACAACAGTCATCAACGAGTTTTCCAACACAACGTTCAGCACAAAAATGGTCATTAAATTTGGAGTATTCGAAAAAATCATGATTGCCCAGTTACTGATTATGCTGCTATTTTTCATGGTTACTTCAACTTTATGTGCCGTTATGCTGTTTTTCAATAAAAGGGTGCTTGGACCTATTCAAAGCTTCTCTGAAAATCTAGCGTATATCAATGAAGACGGGCAGCCGGCGGATTTCAAAAGCAGTAAAATTATCGAGTTGGAAAATGCGAATACACAATTTAAAGCCCTAGTCGAACAAATCAAAACCTTCAAAATCACTATGTATGAACAAGAACTGGAGAAACAGAGAATACAGCTTGACTATATGAAACTGCAGATTAAGCCCCACTTTTTCTTGAACTGTCTGACTAGCATTTACAGCATGGCGCAAATTCAAATGTATAAAGAAATCGAAAATATGGCGATGTCTACCTCCAAGTATTTCCGCTACATTTTTCAAAATGGTGAGAATTTTGTCCGTGTTGAGGATGAAATTGAGCATGTTCGAATGTATCTCGAAATCCAGAAACAACGTTACCGGGATGCATTTATTTATGGTATCGACCAAGAAGACAATGTTAGCAACGTAAAAATCCCACCGCTTGTCCTTCAAACCTTCGTCGAGAATTCAATTAAATATGCAATATCGAGAGATAGCGAAGTGCAAATCATGCTTACAGTAAAACGTCTCCAAATCGAGGAAGAAGAAGTAACCGTTATTCATCTCACTGACACCGGACCTGGTTTTCCACCCAATGTACTAGAGAAACTTAGGGCTGGACAGTCCCTGGACCAAACCGAGGGTACACAAATTGGCATTATGAATACCCTTAAAAGACTGGAATACCTCTATCATAAAAGAGCAACCGTCAGCTTCTCCAATTTGGAGGAAGGCGGCGCATGTGTCATCTTAACCCTTCCGGATCTTCAGAACACATCAATAGGAATGGAGAGCTACCTATGAATATATTGCTTGTTGATGATGACTATTACGTAATAGCCGCATTACAAAAGAAAATAGACTGGAAATTACTAAACATAGAGACTGTTTTTACGGCTAATAATGTCGCTCAAGCTCGTGAAATAATAGAAACCCATTCTGTTCAAATTCTCATTTCAGATATTGAAATGCCGCAAGGAAGCGGACTTGAACTTCTAGCATGGGTTCGGGAGAATAATTATAGTATTCAAACTATTCTTCTTACCAATTACGCAGATTTCAACTATGCACAGAAAGCGATTGAATTGCAAAGCTTTGAATATTTTCTCAAGCCTATCGAATTTGACAAATTGATGCTTATCATTCAAAAGGCTGTCATTCGGTCAAAGGAGCAGCAAAGTAACGAGAAGGCTATACAGGAAGGCTACTTTTGGCAAAAGAATCAAGCGAAAAATCTCGAACACTTTTGGCGAAAGCTGGTTAGCAGCAGCACTTCATTCCCGATTAAACCAGCAGACATCACTCATGCCATTGAGGAACAAAACTTATCCTATCAAATGAACGATATCATTCAGCCTTTGCTATTCAATTTATTCCCTTACAATGGCAGCATGGGCAAAAAAGAAAAGGACCTTTATGATTTCGCCTTGCTTAATATACTGTACGAATTATTTCGGCAGTCTTATTTTTCAGTCGAGAGCATTTTGGAGTATAAAGATTACAACTGGATAGCGATATTAAAGTGGAATCAGGCACCGGACTCTCTAGTACTTGAAGAAATATGTTCTTCCTTTATCCAAAAAGCGAACCCTTATTTAAAATGCGACGTTTGTTGCAATATCGGACTATATGGCAAGCTGAATGATATTGGCGATATCCTAAAAAAATTAATTCATATGGATGAAGAGATTACGAAAAGCCGGAATCAAACCTTTTTAGTCGAAACCTACCTTATGCAAATAAAAACAGCCTATATTCCACCCGATCTGGCTCATTTGGAAGAACTGCTTAACCATAATAATCTGGCGGCTTTCCTTGAGGAAGTTACACAGTATATGAAGCAGATGCAAACCCAGCGGACACTTGATACCTCTATTCTTAGTTTGTTCCGATTAGATATTGTGCAGCTCGTGTATTCCTTTCTCAAAATGAAGGGAATTCAGGCCCATAAATTGTACACTGGAAAAACCAATGATCACTTATTATTGCATTCCTTGGCCTCTATTGAGGATATGGAGGAATACCTTAAGTATTTGGTGAATACTGCCATGAAATATCGGGACTTCACCGCGCAACCAAAATCCATTGTTGAAGAAATCAAACAGTATATTCACGCACATTACGGGGATGACCTAACGCGGAATGATCTAGCGGAAATTGTGTATCTCAATCCTGATTATTTAGCAAGACTCTTCAAGAAAGAGACCGGTGTATCCTTAGGCAGCTATGTCATAAAAGTTAGAATCACGGCTGCAAAGTATTTATTGGAAACCACCCATACATCTGTGTATACCATTGCGAACAAAGTGGGATATAGCAACTATTCCTATTTTTCAAAGCTATTCAAACAAGAGGTTGGCCTTCCTCCTAATGAATATAAAAAGGAACAACAACCTAGTCTTATCGTCACCAAAGGTTCATAAAAAGAAAAAAACCTTGATTGGTTTCTCAAGGTTTTTTTTCTCTATTTAATTATAATAAGGCCACCCGTTGGAATCCCAATACAGATCACTGATCAGCAGCTTGGGAGCTCCATTCTCCGCTACACTGTATGAATGCCGGGCAATGACGCTGGTTCCATTGATATCTTGTCCTCCCGGCCCCTTCCAGTAGTCATTTCCGCTATCCAATACGGTTGCGCCTCCATCTTTCATGGCCGTTCCATCTTTCGCGTAGTATGGACCCAGCACGCTGGTTGAACGTCCGACCGCCACCTTGTAGGTGCTGTTTACACCCTGGCAACAAGCGCCTATGGACACGAACAGGTAATAATAGCCGGTTCCGCTGTTATAGACCAGACTTGCGCCCTCGATTCCGCCGGATTTGGTTGCAATTCGGTAAGAATTACCCGTAGGTTTCATGGTTGTCTTGCTGATTGACGTAATATAAATACCGTTGCTCCAAGAACCAAAAACCATCCAAAGATTTCCATTAGCATCCTGGGTAATATTCGGATCAATGGCATTGTAACTGGAGGCGTCGGTTGAATTGATTACCATCCCTTTATCGGTCCATACCCCTCCGGATATTGAATTAGTAGTCGCCAGACCAATTGCGGAAACTTTGGAGCCGAAGGTAGAAATCGAGTAATAGAGATAATAGGTTCCGTTGTAGTAAAAAATGTCGGGTGCCCAAACATCCAGTCCGTCTTGTTTGGGAACATTACTGCTCCACCACGAAGGCTTTGAGGTGAATATAGGAAGTGAACGAACGTAATTTGTGCCATTCGTTGAATACAAGACTTGAAGACCCGAGCCGGTGCTGAATACCCAATGCGTGTTGCCCTCCTTGATATAAGCAGGGTCGTGAACATTAGTATCGCCGGTCAGACTCCAAGTAGATGCAGATGCGGGAATTACGGAGGAAATAATCAGAAATACGGCCATCAACAGCGAAGTATAAAACCTTTTACTTGCTTTGAACATCTTCCCACGCTCCTTTAAAATATGGCTTAATCTTTCCCGCTTTGCCTTCACCTCTTTCTAAATGAAATCGCTTACAAATAGATGTGAACTACCACGGTAATCAATGACTTCTACCACTGATGTATTTCCGTACGCTAAATAATCTCCAGTGAACATACTTCAGTATAGTATGAATCATTTAACTACATACTAAAATTACATAATTTCAAGACTTTCGTCAACCCTTATTTTCCCAATGTATTTATTAAAAATCCTTGCTATATTTACGTTTATCTAATCTTTATTCCATATTATTTTATATTTAATAAATACATTCTAGTTGAATTGCCAATAATTGATTTATATATTATTAAAATAAAACCATAACAGACATGCTGTTATGGTTTTACTTGTTAAATTTCTAAAATATCATAATCAGTGCTTGACAGCTAGCCGAGCATCCGATATGACACCCTTCTACGGTTGCGTTAGTTCATCGGCATTGATGGTAGTTCACGATTTCTTCATTCCAATTACGTATCATCTTGAGGGCGCTTTGAACAGCCATGCGGTCTATCACATCAACGATCAAATCCCCCTTTCGCTACAACATAGCTGGGGAAGCAGCAGTCATACCAGGTTGTGAACGCTTCTTTCCATTCCCATACACGGTGGAGAAATTCTCGAATACGGAAAGGTGTCGGACGGTTCGTACACCATTTCTTCCCTTACGGATAACCGATTGATCCGACTTGCAGCATGGACAGCCTTTGGCAGCAATTTAAAGGGTAAAGTTACCGGCTGTACTTAAACAACCTAGATTGTGCGACAGTGAAACGTACAACAAAAAAACCTTGATTTCTCAAGGTTTTTTCTGGTAAGCCAATATATATCCACCTGATAATCCATAAGATATATTTAATACCCAACTCCTCGGAGTCAAGAACTGACCGGAACGACATATTTTACTTGCATTACCTTATCGAGTCCGGCTATCACCGCTCCCGGTGAAGCGGGACACACCTCAAGCACGCTGTCGATTCCCCCCGGCACGATAACCGGAGTGACCATAGACAGTCCGGCCCCGCGGATGACGTCAGGATCGAATTCAATCAGCAATTGTCCGGCCTTTACATGCTCACCAGTAGCCACATGAAGCACGAAGCCTTCTCCCTTCAGGGAGACCGTGTCGATGCCTACATGAATCAGCACCTGCGCTCCGCCGGCATGCTCCAGAATGACAGCATGCTTGCTTTTCTTGATCACATGGGCCACAATTCCGTCGAACGGCGCGTAAACCTTGCCTTCGCTCGGCTCAATGGCGATGCCCTCTCCCATTTGTTTGCCAGCGAACCCGGGGTCAGGTACCTGATCCAGAGCTATCAGTGTTCCTGTAACCGGAACCAGCTCCGTGAGGGTTCCCGGCTCATCCGCCACCTCCACCAGAGCTGGAGCGAAGACCGGAGGGACCGTGCGTACACTATCGCCTGCCGCATTCTCCAGCACCCCTTCTGACCATGCAGGCGCAGGCGCTGTTCCGCCGGAGCCTGCCGCCTGCCCTGTCGGACCTGCGGACGTATCATCACGATAGCCGAACAGCCAGGTAAGCACGAATGCTACAGCCATCGCAACTAGATTGGTCAAAATGTACATTGGTAGTTGGCCGTTTAGATATAGCAGGGTTCCGGGAATCACTGTGATGGCCATGCCATTGCCGGCCAGCTGGAACAACGAAGCCAGGAATCCGCCCGCCGCGCCGCCGATGAGGCCCATTACAAAAGGCTTCATGTACCTAAGGTTCACCCCGAATATCGCCGGTTCAGTAATACCGAGTAGAGCGGACAGCGAGGACGGCAATGCCAGCGCCTTCAGCTGGGCGTTCTTCGTCTTCAGCCCGACAGCTAAACAAGCAGCGCCCTGAGCGGCCATAGCGCAGGTAATGATCGCGTTGAACGCGTTGACGCCCGTACGCTCCAACAGCTGAATCTCCAAAAAATTAAAGATGTGGTGCACGCCGGTCACGACAACAATCTGGTGCAGCGCCCCGATCAGCAGGCCTGCAATGCCAAAGGGCAGATCAAGCACATAAGTGGTTGCATTCAGTACGGCCGTCTCCAGGGAATGGAACAGAGGTCCGATGGCGAACAAGCCCAACGTGATCATGAGCAGCAGAGTCAGGAACGGCGTCAAAATCAAATCAAGCGCTTCTGGAATACGCTTACGTAAAACCTTCTCCAGCTTCGCCCCGATTAGTCCCATAATAAACGCCGGCAGCACGGACCCCTGATAGCCTACAACCGGGATAAATCCAAACATAATAAGCGGCTCTGCAGTCCCTCCAGCTACCGCATAGGCATTGGGCAAGGCCGGATTGACCAGCATCAGCCCGAGCACGATCCCCAGAACGGGACTGCCCCCAAAAACCCGGAAGGTCGACCAGGCCACAAGTGCAGGCAGGAATGCAAAAGCGGTGTCCGTGAGCACTTGTGTGAACAGCAGAAAGTTGGATGAGATATCCTCGGGTGCGAGACCGAACAATGAAAGAATCTGCGGCTGGGTCAGCAAACCGCGCAGCCCCATGAACAACCCGGTGGCTACTAGAACCGGGATGATGGGAACAAATACATCCCCGAAGGTACGAACGGCCCGCTGGAACACATTTCCCGCCTTTTTCCCCTGATCTTTCAAATCTTCCTTGGAGGTACTCTGAATGCCTAGCTTCTCCACTTCCTCAAAAATGCGGTTGACGGTGCCCGTGCCGAAAATAATCTGATACTGTCCAGAGTTAAAAAACGCCCCTTTGACTTTGTCGATGCCCTCGACCCGCTCTTGGTCGATTTTATCCTTGTCCCGCACCATAATACGCAGTCGTGTGGCGCAGTGCGCGAAGGAGACCATGTTCTCTTCTCCTCCTATAGCCTGTACAACCTGCTTGGCGATCGTTTGATTATCGTTCATTACGCTATTCCTCCCCATTTCATTCAATCTCCCATTGGACAACCTGGAACTCCGCGCTGCCGCCTTCGGCATAAAGCCGGATGCCTGTGCTTACCTGTTCAGGAAAAATTCTTGCCGAAAATACCGTTTCTCCGTCATTCACAAATACTTCAACCGAGGATGTATCCACAAACATATGCAGGGTGAGCATGCTATCCCGCAGAGCCACCGCGTGGCTCCGTTGCGTCCCATACTCCAGGGCTAGACCTTGACCTGACTCGGAACGGTCCAGTACCACTTTCCCGGCTGCGGAATCGTAATAGATAACCGTTCTCTCATTAGGGCCGACACGGAACTCAATGCCGAAGCGTTCTGCTCCACCCTCCCTGATATGGGCCAGCAGCTCGTAGGCAGTTCCCCCAAGCTCCTTCATGTCCGCTGCCCTGCTGTGCATTACCGTGTGGACCTCCGCCATCCGCCCCCGATGCTTAACGAGTTCCCTGGCCGGGCGCTGAATCAGGCGGCCGTTATCCAGGGTCAGCTCGCGGGGCAAGGTCAGGCAATGCGCCCAGCCGTGCTGATCTGTAGGATAATCAATCTCCGGCAGGCCCATCCACCCGACCAGCAAACGTCTGCCGTCGGGTGCCTGTGTCGTCTGCGGCGCGTAAAAATCAAAGCCATAGTCAAGCTCCCAAAATTCGCCGTGTCGGAAATCCCTATCAGGCAAGCGCAGCGGATCGCCTATGAGATATCCCGATTGGTAAATATTGCGGGAATTGTCTCCCTCGGATGTAAGGCCTTGTGGAGAAAACAGCAGCACCCCTGCTCCGTCCAGTTCAAAGTAATCGGGACATTCCCACATATATCCAAACTGCTTCAGTCGGGTGCCAAGCTCTCCTTCAAAACGCCAATTGAGTAAATCCGGTGAGCTGTACAGCACCGCGCAGCCTGTATGATCGGTGCGCTGTGTGCCGATGACACAATAGTAGCTCTCAAGCTCCTTCCACACTTTCGGATCACGAAAATGATCCGTAAAACCGGGCGGCACATCGGATATCACCGGACGCCCTAGCTTGGTAATCGTTCCGTCCCGTTCCATTAAAGCCATACACTGATAGGGAAACCTGACCCACTCCTCGGTGCGGGTGTTGCCGGTATACATCAAAAACAGCTTACCGTCCTTCTCAACCGCGCTTCCGGAGAACGCGCCGTGTGAATCGAAGGGCCCGCCCGGAGCAATGCCGATACCAAGGTTCTTCCAGTGCACTAGATCGGTTGAAGAAGTATGATACCAATATTTCATGCCATGCTGCGTCCCCAAAGGAAACCACTGGTAAAACAAGTGATATTCCCCACCGTAGTAAGAGAATCCGTTAGGATCATTTAGTAATCCCACCTCAGGCTGGATATGAAATTTTTGTCTCCACGGACTGTGTACGACCAGCCGCTCAAGCGCTTCCCGTTCACCCGGCTCAGCTTCTTCGATAAGCCGATACAGCTGTTCTCTACCCATTTTCATCATATGACTCTCCACTATCTATATTTAGTATAGCCCTCAATTCGGAACCGGTTCCAATCGTCTTAAAGAGAAAGCCTCTTTCCAACATCACTGTGAAAAAAGGCTAGGAACCGGTTCCAACGTTATTGTATTCTGATTTCAGTCAAATTGTCAACGCTTTCTCGCTCAATAATTTCGCAGCCAGAGATCGACACCTTGGCGACCTCTTCTCCGTTCACCAAGGCTATGATGTTATCCGCAGCCAGTTGCCCGACTTCTCTGTAATAAAATCTCATCGTTGTCAACGCCGGATGAACGATCTCGGTGACCTCATAATCGCCGAAACCGGTCACTGATACCCCGCTAGGAATACGGATATGTCTGAGAGAAGCCGCTTTCATCACCCCTAGAGCGATATTGTCGGTCGCGCACACGATGACGGTAGGCACCCTGTCCTTGAACAGCAATTCAGCGGACGCCACGGCCTCATTCATTCTGAAACCGGAGGTATAGAACCTTACATCACTATCCACATATTCGAGAAGAGCTCTTTGGAAGCCTTCCTTTCGCCTTACGCCTACCGCGATATCCTGCTCCGTAACCCCGAGATAAGCGATACGGCGATGCCCCTTTTCCAGAATATGCTTGCCCATTAAATAGCCCGCCGTTACATCGTCATGAATCACGCTATGGAGGTCTGAATGCTGTTGTCCGATCAGTACAACCGGAATGTTACACTCCCGGACCGCCTTCAGGTGCCGATCCGTCACGTACGCCGCCAGCAGCAGCAGACCGGAAACTTTTTGCCGCGCCATTTCATAAATGAATTCAATCTCCCGCTCTATATCCTGATTACTGTTAGCAATGAGCAACTGATACTGTCTCCTCCGCAATTCACCGTCTATTCCCATTAATGTCTGTGAGACCGCATATGAATCCAGGCGCGGAACGATTGTGCCGATAATACTGGTCCGCTTTGCCTTCAGGCTTTGGGCGAATGTATTGGGTACGTACTGGTTTTGCTTAATAATTCGCTCGATCTTCTCTCGTGTCGCTTCACTGATAGAACCGCCATTCAAGTACCGTGAGACCGTGCTTTTAGCCACGCCCGCCGCCCGGGCGATATCAATGATAGTCTTCATTCTCAAGCTCCTAGCTGGATTTTTCTTTCTTTTACATCTATTTTACCACATGTAAACCTTATGAAGTGAAGCGCGTGCATTGTGCGCATACGCAAGGCAGATTAATGTTTTCTTGTCCAAGATAGTGAAATAGATAATCATCATTGAGTCCTGTGTTCCACCTAAAAGAGGACTTTAGACACACAGAACCTTAGCTTTTGACTGAACTTACAAGCATCGGACAAAACAAAAAAACCTTGATTTCTCAAGGTTTTTTCTGGTATGCCGAGGACGGGGGTCGAACCCGTACGGTAGTCACCTACCGCAGGATTTTAAGTCCTGTGCGTCTGCCTGTTCCGCCACCCCGGCATGATAAGAAAGCAATTGAATCGTGTAACGCGACAAGAAATATCTTATCATGAATTTCGAAAAGGCGCAATACTTTTCTAAATAAAAAGATCTTCTTATGAAAAAACCCGTCTCAGCAGAAGCTGCTACGGGCCTTTCCTAACCTGAATTATCTACGTTCTCCAGTTCTGCTTCTCATGCCGGCAAGACCAAGAAGACCTGCCAAGCCCAGCCAACCCCAGTCAAAACCGTCATTATCATTATCATTTGCAGCCGTTGCCCGGTAATTCCCATTCCGATTGTTGTTATTAGCCAAAGGAGAAACCGTGTTGTTGTCTCCGTTCCGGCCTCTAGTGGTCATTCCGTTAGTTCTGTTCATCGTGCCTGTACCATTCGTGGTATCTTGGTTCGTCATACGGGTGCCTGTACCCATAGTCCCCATTCCATTCCCTTGTCTGTTACCGCCGAGGCCTGTAGTGTCGGTCGCACTTGATGCAAATCCGACGCCCACCAGACTCATTGATATTACAGAACAGCATACAAGGCTCTTTATCAGCTTTTTCAAGATGTTATGCCTCCTTTTGTTGTTTATCGCTGATAATTTCCCCATTTGTATACTCATTTATGCAAAACAATATCGACTGTCTTACTTACTGGGTCGAAGGTAATAGTCGCTCCAAGTGCCTCGGCCACAGCCCGCAAAGGAGCATAGGTCGTTCCCGCGTCGATAAAGCCTTCGGTTATTTTCTTGCCGTTCAAAGTTATCGCCACATCAGCATCTTTATTTACCTCAGAAGCACCTCCGCTGATCTTAGCTAATAACTCTTGGACCTGCTGTGTTGTTGGACGCTTGCCTGCCCGCAATTGGTTAGTCGTCAGGCCGAAAGACACCTGCAGATGGGAATAGTCTTTAAATGAAGTCCAGTCCCCTCCCCATTCAAAGCCGAGCTGCTTAGCCTCCCCGACTACTTCCTGCCAATCTGCCTTCCGGTCCTGATCAAAATCACGGCTCATACTCCACGAAACAGACTTGCCATCCGGCAAGAGCAGCGCGAAATCGACTGCTAAGCCATAATTGTGATAACTAGTGCCACCCGGGGCATACGTAACAATTTTCCCAGGTTTACTTCTTCCTTGTGCGTATAGCGCATTCTGTTCAGCAATGGTCCGCATCCCCTGCGTAACTAGAATAGGGACACCCTTCACAAAGCATCGCTGTATTAATTCTTTGGTGCAAGTTATCAGAGCGGGGTGGAGCCCTTTAAGCCGTTCTGACGACTTGTCTTGTACCTGATCCAGAGTTAGCATATATTCACCCCCCTGGTATATGTAATGTCATTAAATGCCTGCTTGCTTGTACGAATACCCCGGATAGCTAGATGTTCCAAAGGGAATCCTACCAAGGAAAGGTGGGATAACTTCATGGATATCCATAGTGACAGCTACAAAATCGCAGCGCTTAGTGGTCAAGAGGACGCAGTCGAGGTCATTCGGAAGGCTGAGGCCGCCCTATCTCATCTGACAGGGAACAACTCCGTTACCTTGATTGCTTATGAAAAAAACGGCGAAAACAACTCCAAAGAGTAGTATCCGCCGTTATTGTTCATTAATTCCGTCTACTCTTACCATTACCATCAGCAGGTATAGACTTCAATGATATGGTCCAAGCCAATCCACTTCCATTCCTCTGCCCATTGTAGTTTTATCTCACGCGTGTGGGCATGAATGGAAGTAATAAAACCACTTAATCTAACATCCTCAAAAGGGTCGAAGAGTACAATAGTTACCCGAACATGGTTCCGCAAAGATAATACGAGCGTCCGCTCCATCTCCTCCTGCTTTTGGTCATCAAGGACTGGCTTGTCACGACGCAGTGTCTCCCGCTCATCGTGCCTGATTCGGCTTTTGTGCTCCGGAAGCATCATTCGGCTGCTCTCCCACAGTCCATTTCCCTCCAGCTTTTTACTCATTGAATGACCTCTCCCTCCGCTCTCTGCATTCTCATATAACAGGAACGTATGTTTGTATTATACTCAAAGCTGCAGTAATTTATCAATAAGGAAAAAGTGACAAATATCCCTGTCTCACTCATACCCATAATTGTATAATACTGTTTATCCATATTATGAAAGGGGCCAACGTTTTGAAGAAGACCGCTCCACTCCTTATGATGATACCTATGTACATAACAGTACTGCTCCTAGTTTCTAGTAACAACAATCTATCAGACTTTACCAAAGGAAGTGTGGCTGGAATATTTATTGGACTAACCCTTGCAACCGTTCTCCTTATTGTATTGCAACTGAGTGGAATTCAACTAAAACTAAGTAAGTTCAAGAAATTTAAAGCTAGAATAATGCGATCTAAATAAGCCACATGCTGTACAACAAAAAAGGCGCTGACATGATCTGTCCAGCGCCTTTTATCTGCATATAATCTACTAACAACAACCTATTTAGCTTCAACCGCCGATTCAGCATCCACAAGCCCTGAAGAAACCCTTGCTTCATTAAGCTTGGAAATCCCGTACAGCATGGCAAGATCAGCATTCTGATTTAACTCTTTAAATTGATCAGCCGTGACTTCAGCAGAATCCGCACTTTTGGATGCCTGCTCTTTTAACGAGTAAGCACTTACGAAGGCTATCTTAGAATCTTCCAGAAATGCCTTGATATCCTTAGGCAGTCCTGCGGAAATTTCCACATCATTGGCTTGTTCTGATAAATCCGATGCAGTGCTCTGGAATTCATCAATGGCCTTCTTCAACTGCTTGTCCGTGGCTTGTCCCGCACCATATGAAGTAAGTATTTCATTAAAATCCTCTAATGAAGATTTCCCTGCCTGTTCAATCCCAGACATTTCAGTATAGAAGTTTTGCACATGAGCTTGTATGTCTTCTTTGTTAACAATTGCCTTAGGCTCACTGTTGCAGGCACTAAGTACAGTACATAACATTATCAGGCCGACTAATAACATCTTTTTCATTTCTCTATCCCTCCTACTAAAGCATAATGTCGAGAATTGGAAAGATCAAATGAAAAATTTGTAAATTTCGTCTCCTAAGTTGAATTCATTTAAGCGGATTCCCGAAAGAGTCAAATTCTCCTTGGTGCATTACGTTTCCATTAACATCATAAAGTATGCCTTTGATAAATCGGTTCCCGGCAAAATCCCCCTCAATTTTAACCTTATCGTTGGCGTAATACCAGATTGCCGCTCCTTCTCTTCGTCCCTGACTTATTTCTACAACGAGATACTCACCCGTCTTTTGATTCAGGACAACCTCTACACCTTCCCAGTGCAGGGCGGTTCTATAGTAAGATCCTTTGTACCGAACAGCACCGCCCGGGTAATATTCGATACCCTCCACCTGCTTGCCCTCTTCCATAGTCCCCTCGAAAAATAGATCATTAGTGAAAAGATAATACATTTTTCCTTTACCATGCATCTTATCGTTCTTCCATTGCCCTACATATTCAACTTGTTCATTATCGTGGTATAAAGTTCCGTACCCTTCACGAATACCATTAACAAGCTCACCCTGGTACAGCATTGTTCCGTCTTCATTATAAAGGGTATCCTTTGTATCTTTCGGGCTGATGTACACCGTTTTCTTCTGTTCATTCCAACCTACTTTACGGTCTGCTGCTTCACCAATAAGTCTGAGAGGAACGTAGGTAGTGCCATTCCGAATTACCGGTGCATTTTCAGCTTTGATTGTTTTTCCATTTACCGTTATTTCCTTCTGATTAATAGTTAGTTTAATTTCCAAACTTCCTTTGGTTCCTGTAATACGACGCGCCTTATTGTCCCATTTAATGGTGAAGCCCATCTTCTCGAACAAGGAACGAAACTCAACGTAAGTACTGTTATTAAGCGTAAATGGAGCCGCACGCATGACAAGTTCTTCACCCTCCATGACGACGTGAATCGGTTCTTCATCCCGGACTGAACGAATACTTGGAGCAACCAAGGAGCGTTTGACGATAAATCCGTCTTTATTTATATAGATCAGTGTATCACCAGAAAGCCCCAGAACATGATTGTAAGTTGCATTTAGCGACATCGAAAAAGGTTCTTTATGCAACAGGTCTACACCCGTTACAACTGATTTATTCCCTTCTCCTTTTTCAACCCAAAGACCGTAGGACAATCCCGTGAAAATTTTAGATAAATGAAAAGGAGCAGCTTTTACAAGTACAGCCCCTTTTTCAGACGGAGCGGTTGCGTCCAACTCCATATAATCCTGATTTTCCCGAATACGAGTTTGCAGTAAAACATGCTTGCCATTGAAGGAATAATTAGATGAAAAGCTAGATCCAAAAAAGTCATCTTTAATCTTTGAGTTTAGATCATAGACGTATACCCCTGAGGTCCCGTCCTGATATGTAAGCAGGTTTTTGCCCAGCTGGGGATTACTCCCTTCTCCTATTGTCTCGATCTCTTTAGTTGTCAAATTAAACACTTTGATATTATTTCCATCGACTAATGCTATGTAATTACCATCACCCACCGGATTTATCAGCATCGATGAGCCGCCATCAATCAGCTTCTTCTTTTCATTACTATCTATATTGTAGCTCCATAAATCCCGACCTTGGGATTCATTGGATTGAACCCAAAGAACCATTGGCCCCTGATGGGTTTCCGCTATTACTGGCTTATATTTGTATGTCTTATCGGCAGTCAATTTTTCCGTTTTTCCGTTCTCCAGATCCAAAGTGTAAATCGTATGGTAGTACTCATGAGATACACTCCAAGTTAAGTATTTGCCAGATACATCAACCTCCTCAAGATCTTTAAAATCAACAGGTTCAACTTTGAATTTCGTTATTTCGTCATTCGCTGTGTAATCAAGCTCTACAGCCGCGCTCGCAACCATTCCCCTTGTCTCTATCTCCGTTAATGTAACCATCATCCACATCGCAAGCAAACTCCAAAGTATTCGTTTCATTCCGCTGAATCATCCCTTTCTTTTGCTGTGAGAGCACAAAAAAACAAGCTGCATGAGCAACCCGGCTGTCTGGTTATAGTTGCCTATAACGGAAGACCCGTGGCTTTGCGTCCTCGCCTTTCGAACGAGTTTGCCTTTGATCAATCACTTGTTTCGTGATTTCTTATGTTTCTTTTGCTTCCCTTAGAAATTATAGTACCTGGATTTAAAATTCACCAACAAGTTTTTTCCATATTTAGAGGATTTTTTTACAGATACATATCCCAACTAATTTAATGCGATACTAACCAATCATATGCAAAAAAAGGAGGTTACTACATGAACATACAGCGAGCAAAAGAAATTGCACAATCACCTTCAATGGCTAGTGTGACTTATGAAGGGGTCCCGATCTATATTCAAAATGTGGATGAAGATAACGAACTGGCTAGAATCTATCCCCTCGACCAGCCTGAAAATGAACAAGAAGTTCCCTTGAACAGCCTAGTAGAACTTTGAAATAATTAATCAGTTAGTTCTCTCCGTATAAGGAGCGAAAATCATCCTCAAGCATCGCCATTAAGACCATGTCATGGAACTCTCCGTCCAAATACAAGGAATCTCGTTCTAGCCCTTCTCTTTGAAAGCCAAGCTTCTCGTATACATGGATCGCTCGTGGATTAAAAACATAAACCCCTAAATGAATCCGGTGCAGATTTAAGATATCAAAGCCATAGCGGAGCATATGTATCATAGCTTCTGTGCCGTATCCTTTACCACGATGCTGGGTCCCCTGAATGCCGATCCGAATATTCGCACTCCGATTAATGGAGTCTATCTCGTTCAACACGACCTCGCCTACCAGTTCATCTGTATCCTTCACGACGATCATGAAATCAACTCGATCTTCATGAGGGATACTGATTTTTTGAATCCAATCCGCAGTGGCCTCGAGAGTGAATTCGCTTTGCGAACCAGTAAATCGATTCATTTCAGAGTCTGCTAAAAAAGAAAAATAAGAATCCAGGTCGGACGTCTTTGCTAAACGTAAATAAATATGTTCCTTCATATCTAATCCTCCTAAGTTCTTTAGCTGTTATTTTCAATAATCATAGCAAATAAGGCCCCCGGAGTCTCCGAAAGCCTTACTCGCTAGCTAACTCTCCGTTAAATTAGGACGGTCTCTACAGCTAAAGGAGACAATGCTTTGGTGTGATCTAAATAAATAAAAGCATCGTATCGTTTTGAAATAATGGTTGGTACGTAATTGCCACGTTCACGCTCTGGGTGGTACACGACACCGATCGCCCTGTGACCTATGAGGGTCTCATCCAAAACAGAATCCTCTTTGTCAAAATAGAGCAGCTTGTCCTCTGCCCCATCTCGATGCAGCAGTTCCTCCCAACTATGGGTCAACGCTGCCGGCACACGCATTTTCTCCAATGGAGCTCCCCAAGACTTCCCTGCAATAACGGTTCCCTGATAGGTACCGCAACCGATGGCGAATACATCATCCCCATGCAGCTCCCTTAGAAGCTGACCTACATTAACCATACCCTCTTCAGCCATATCTGTTGCGCGGGCATCTCCAATATGGGTATTATGCTCCCACACGATGGTCCTGGCAGCTTCCCCGTGAAAATCCATCAGCTTTTCCAACGCCTCGACCATGTGTCGATCACGTATATTCCAAGAATCGTTGTCATGACGAATCATCGTCCGGTAGTACGCCTCTCCGCCCCTCACGGCAAGTGCGTTCATTTCGGCGCTAAGGGCATTTTCCTTATCTTCAGGGTGAGCGTCTTTCCACTTATCCTGTAGCCTGAGAAGAAGGGAAACAACCTCATTCTCGCAACCTTCACCATAGATAGAAGCTGAAATTCCGTAGGTTTGGCCCTCACGACCATACGGTTCAAAACACTCAAAAGCCTTTTTAGCTGCCTGCAGATCTGCATCATCTTTCGTACCTAGATACTTTAGAATCTCATCCATGGATTCCCACAGACTATATACATCGATGCCATAAAAGCCAACCTTCTCCTCATCTGGTTTGTCAGCGTTATATTGGCGAAGCCATTCGGCAAGTTCTAAGATCTCTCGGTTAGCCCACATCCAGGTAGGCCATCTGTTGAAATCTCTCAGCGCCTCTTGTGCATCGACTCCCGCATCAGTATAACCCTTAACAAAGCGATTTAAGGTATAGCATGAGGGCCAATCCCCCTCTACCGCAATGAATCGGAAACCCTTCTCCGTTATCAAACGCTTGGACAAATCTGCACGAACCGTATAAAACTCCGATGTCCCGTGGGAAGCCTCCCCAAGGAGTACATATTTGGCCTTACCTGCCTTTTCAACTAGTCCATTTTTGTCCTCATCACTGTGGAAGGGTCTTGCTAGCTTGCGAATGGATTGCATGATTAACTTATCTTTCAACTATCGTCACTCCTCGCACCAATCCAGATTTATATCT
Source organism: Paenibacillus sp. (assembly GCA_023512345.1). Classification (GTDB taxonomy): domain Bacteria; phylum Bacillota; class Bacilli; order Paenibacillales; family Paenibacillaceae; genus Paenibacillus_AQ. The sequence continues at coordinate 54,451 of JAILZT010000010.1, read as the reverse complement.
ACCAAAGTTTGCACGATATTATAGCGAAACATGCGTCTTTGGGTTCAATAAAATGGACGACAGCTGAACGAAGTTATCTCACCCTTGCAATGATACGCGCAATTGAGGAATCAGCTCTAATATGAAGCGGTAAGGCTATGACCTCGAACGTCCCTACATTTAGCAACTGTTCGACATTAGTTAAGTTCTCTGCAATGAGGACATTATTTTGAAATAACAATTTATGTACTTCGAATGGATATTTGTCTGGAGAGGGTGTCTCTAGGCAGATCATTTTCAAATCGCATAGCATTTAGATATAAGATATACTTATTTAGGTTATAAAAAAACGTCTATATAGATTGAACTTAAGATTTTTAGAATAAGGAATTATTCGCACTGCGGTGAATGTTTGGACTTCCGGCCGCTGTTGTCTACAGATTTCTTTGAATGATACCGCTTTTCGCGGTAGAAATCCGTAGACTGCCTATGCTTTCGAAGCTAGCTTTCCTACGGAAAGCTTTTGGGCGGTCGCTTTCGCTCCTCCAGTTCCAAAATTCCCCTCCGTCACTCCTTTCCTTTTTCTTTAGTTATAAAGTTCAATCTATACAGCTTTTTTCTCGATAGCCGTGCCGCATCTAGATCAGGTTTATTCAATAGAAGGAGGAGCCGCAGTGAATGCACGAATACGTAAATTATTAGGGAGTCTTATCATTCTCCTCATCCTTGCTGTAATTGCTTATGGGTACGAAGAAGATAACCCAAATGCCCCCTCTTCCCCTTCCGAAACAGAGGTTGTCCAAATTGACTTCCCAGCGGATCGTTACCCGGACACAGCGAAGCATATCCAAGATGCCATTAGCTCTGGAGAAGCACCCATCTGTACTATCGACCGAGAGGGTGCAGATGAGAACCGCAGCCAATCCTTGAAGGGAATACCTACCAAGAAAGGTTATGATCGAGACGAGTGGCCTATGGCTATGTGTCTGGAAGGTGGAGAAGGTGCTGACATCGAATACATAAAACCAAGCGATAATCGAGGTGCTGGAAGCTGGGTTGGCAATCAATTAGAGAAATTCGCTGACGGTACACGCGTTGAATTTATGTTTAAGTAGTAAAAAAATACAAAATACATTCAAAACCGTTCCGGTCCCGCAGGCAAATGCCTAACAGGACCGGAACGGTTTTTGCCTTGTTTAGAATATACAGGCTTTTAAAATAATAACCAACAGGATGTAAAGAACCAGAATTGCACCTGTTGAAGTCCAAGGGCTTACTATTGGCATAACCGGACCTGGACCCGGACCTACATTAGCTCCACCAACATGACCACCGTAACAACATTCATTTCCCATGTGAATACCTCCCAATTAATAATGACTACAGCACAGAATATGTGGCAGGAGACCATACCGTTTGGGCAAAATGGCAAAGAAAAGAGTGAATGCTTGATATTCATGGTAATTTGATTTATGCTTAATGAAATAGGAACATATGTTCCTGAATAGGCTGAGGTGGATATTATGAAAACCTATTATCAAATGACTGCTTTGGAGAAATGGACAGAAGACTTTTATGAAAGATTGGACATCCGAGAACCTTCACAGATATCAATAGAGCATATTTCAGAACGGCTAAATATTTGGATTCATTATTTAGATGTGAAGAGCAAAGGTATTGAAGCTTCTGCCGGAATGTACAGCATGTTCATCGATAACAGACTGCCTGCCGGATTACAGCGTCTAGATTTTTTACATGAGCTTTGTCATTTACTCCGTCATTCAGGCAACCAGAGTGTTATGCCTGAGCATTATACCCAGGCACAAGAAGATGAAGCGGATCGTTTTATCCTTTACGCCGCGATGCCTTATTCGATGATCTCAAGAGGAACATTACCAGAGTTAAGATGCGAAGCCATTAATTACATTACAGCCGATTTTGAAGTCCCTCAGGAGCTGGCGATGCAGCGTATTGACCAGATTCAAAGGCGTATTTTTCAAGGACAGTTATTGGCTGTAATGGGGACTCAGGGGGAAAGAGTTTCGATGCTTTAATTTCTCGGAGGAATACTAGCCAACCAAAAGCGTGAGCAATCAAAACAAGCTGCGACACAAGTCATTTGAGTGACTTGTGTCGCAGCCTTAAGAACATACATATCAAGAATTATAGCTTATATAGCTTTATCGCTTTCTATAACCGCCTGTGCGCGTAATTGCGAACAAAATCAGGAGTGCCAGTATAGACCCTACTATGGCCGGAATGATATAGAATCCCCCCACAAGAGGCCCCCGAGTCCCCAGTAACTCTGTACCTAACCATGACCCAATGAATCCTACGACAATATTTCCTACAATTCCTCCTGGTACGTCTTTACCAATTACATTGCCACTGAACCAGCCTATAAGCCCGCCGACAATTAATATCCAAATCAAGTCCATTCGCCTAATCTCCCTTCAAGCCGTTTATTCAGGCTATGTCAGGAAATGAAATAAGATACTCTTTAATTTAGTTCTTATGTATCTGGATATTTTTAACATATATAGTATTGTTAATGAATGTAAAAAAACATAAAACCTAAGAGGCGATGAATTGAAAACTAAAAGAACAGTAATTGTTACAGGTTCCATGCTACTGGTCATTTATATTGCTATTAGCTTTTGGATCGCTCGTGACGTGCGGATTATTTTGCGTTCTGGTATGGATAACAACACCAACTACTCCTCTTACATGAATGAACAAGCTTATGATTCTATCCACCCCATTCAGCGGAAGATGTCATCCATGGATTATACTTATCATCCTAAATATCATTCTATTGGTGTGCCGCTTCCCTTACACTTCTTCGGCTACGCCAAAGTATTTGTAACCCATCGCTATGATCAGGACAATTGGGGATTCTCCGAACCTGTGACCCTGACTTTAAAACTTAGAAACGGTAAATGGTATGCTACAAAAGTAACAATCAAGCCTTAGTTACGAGTTCATACTTCAATCCAAAAGGCTACACCAAAGTTTCTAGGCCAAATATGAAGGACCCATGTTCCTATAATGGTTAATCAAAGAGATAACACCGTTACATTTAATACAGTATTTATTAACACTCCGGCATTTTGCCGTTAGTCTGTCCCACGAATTTGGGTAGCAGCTTTCCAACAATCGTTCCCGCAATCAATCTTACTGAGAAAATTACGATGATCCACACCTAAGTAAACCTCTTTACTGAATCCACGTTCCAAAGCCATTATAATAGACGTGATAGTGTTTACTGAAATGATTGAAATAATGGCAGTCTTGTTTTTGTGTGCATATTACTGTCATCTCAATCATCCCTTTTCTTTTTTTCAAGACCAACTAATTATAGCGAGATAGAAAACTCCCTCATAAGTGAACTTATTGCGAAATATTTAAAGCTTTATCTTTTCGTAAGAACCGAAGGAACGAAAAAAGAACAAGGTTATCAGTAACGATAACTACCTGTTCTTCTTTCAGTCCGTATATTTATTCACCCATAATTCCCCGTTTAATTTCATGAGTATTTGTTTTGCATAAGTATCGGCAATTAGCAATTGGTTGGCACCAATGCCTATGCCTATGTATATAAATGAATGACGTATAATTATGAGTAGCTTACGAGCCGTATCTCTCAACGTATAAATCGTCTCCTACTACCCAGATACTGGCTTTTGCTATCCTCCTCAATCAAGATCGTGAAATTCAGGAGCTAGAGTTAAATGTTGCATCTTTTCGTGAAGCAAATCCGTTAGCAAATCCATTTCCCCCGCTTTTCTCAGCATTATCCCACCACCAAATCCAAGCCAATAGACAGCAAAAAAGCCTTACAGAGTAAGGCTTTTTAATAAGTGGGCCCTGAGGGACTCGAACCCCCGACGGACGCAAAGTAAACATTGAACTACGCAGTGCCAGAACTTTTTATCAAGTGCTGTTCAATGAATTTATTAAAAGTTACGACAGCTTTCTTAGACTAAGTTAACTGAGGTGTGATATACCCCATTAACATTGATGTAAGAATAAGTATAAGGTAAGGGAACCAAAACATCCATCTTCTAAGCGTTAGTAATTCAAAAAAATCCTGAATTGTAGGAATCGAAATGTTAGTTGATATACCTTTACTTGGTAGAGCTAATTCATCACCAACCAAATAATCATTAATAGTTCGCTCTATTTCAATAGAATTATTGATGTACTTATTTTGAAGGCGTCGCATACCAGATTCTAAAAAAAAGAACAATAAAATGATAAGAATTGAAAATGCATAGACTATAATTTCCTTATTTTGGTATCCATAGGCCATTAATGCTGCCCAAAAACCTATACCTGTAGATCTTATTTTCCAACAATTTTCTCCAAACCCTTTGGCGAGATTTTGATATGTTTCCCAAGCTTTAATGATAACATTAATTTTATTCTCATTATTCATTATAAAAAACTCCTTAACCTAATAGCATCTCGATCAGCGACTAATGAAGAATGAGAAGTTATATTTTTTATAAGTTCTCTCAAGATTGAATTAATAAATTCATCCAAAAGATCTTCATAATCATTATAACCTTTCCCAAAAACCTCATCATATCTTCGTAGAAGATTATTAAAACTATTTAATACCAGTAAATCTTCATTTGAAACATGATTTGTTGTTGCATTCTTAATTTTTTCAACTACTTTTTGCCGTACATTCATTTTCCCATCAAATTTTTTATCATTTATATAAAAAACATATAATTGTTCAATTACTGAATCACTAATGATTTTAATTTCTTTTCGCTTCTGTTTCGGTTTCCTATATCTAATATAATTTTCGTAAATATCACAAAGAGATATTACCATAGCATTTCCAATCATTTCAGTATTTCCTCCATTTTCACCAAATAATACTCTACTATTTTTTTAGCCTGTTCTTTGTTTCCGTAATCCCACTTAGTATTTACTATTCCTCTTTCGAAATAATTATAAGAGTCTATCAAAATATCAATGTATGTCTCACCAAAGACAGCAGATATCGCCTTTTTCTTATTAAAATTATATATTTTATTATCAGCTAAGAAAAAAATAGAGAAGTTTTTTATAAGTGTATAGAAGTTAGAATACATGGATAGATATTTACCGCCAAAAATTTCAATATTCTTAAATATTTCAGTAATATTCTTAATATTTAATAATTCTTCATGGAAATTTTGCTGGACCTTAAAATTGAACTTTAGCTTATTCCAATCACTGTTGTTGCCCAATAATAATGTTCCCTCTCTAAACATATGAAATATGAAAAGACTACCTAAATTATATAAATGCATAAAATCAGTAAATTCATAATCAATATAACTAATTGGTCCATTAGGCCAAAATGGTAGTTTTTCAATATTATTAAAGTTATTTATTCGACAAATATCAATATCGCTTTCAGTTTCAAAATCATCTCGGGCAACTGAACCGATTAAAATTACATACGTTTTATTTTTCACAAGTCCCCCCAGAAATTATCAGTTTTCATAAAGTCCTAGAATAAAATAAATTACCCCATCTGCAAGTAGTGAGGCTCTTATCGTACTCTATAACTTCTATCTCGGTACTCCCTTACTGTGTAATCTAAATATAATTGATATGGGACATTCTGTAAATGACAATAGAAAGTTAAACAATTCGTCTTGGTATGACTCCCGCTATGTTCAATGAACGGTACTCCCATCTCCTGCCGACCATGCAAGAAGAAGCCGTTGACAGAATCGAGAATGAGCTCAATAAATTTGCAGAAAAGCAGCTCGCTCCTATAGATATATAACTCCCGTTAGCAAATCCGTTAGCAAATCCATTTCCCCCGCCTTTCTCAGCATTATCCCACCAGTAAATTCAAGCCCATAGACAGCAAAAAACCCTTACAGAGTAAGGGTTTTTAATAAGTGGGCCCTGAGGGACTCGAACCCCCGACCAATCGGTTATGAGCCGACCGCTCTAACCAACTGAGCTAAGGGCCCGGATGAGAAAAATATCCGTCATATATAATTGCTGCTTGTAAATAAATTGGTTGCGGGGGCAGGATTTGAACCTGCGGCCTTCGGGTTATGAGCCCGACGAGCTACCGGGCTGCTCCACCCCGCGTCAGTAATCATATTCAAACAGCGACAATAAATAATATACATTATATAGGGGTATTTAGTCAAGTACTCGTATAGAAAATGTTCTTAAGGAAGGAAACGAACGCCATAGCGGCCTTTACGTGAGCGGTAAATTTCTACAAAACGCGGATCATGATAACCATAAATCCAGCCATCCTGTTCTAGCCGTTTTGCCAGACAACCAGCTTGGAATCTGGTTCTGAACAGCTTGGCGAAGTATATCCAGTTCATGCTGCCCTCTTCTCCTTTTTTGGGATTAAATGACCCTCTGCTCTGAACATAGCATGCCCACTTTTTATAAAATAACCCCAAAACGATGAAGTCGGGATTCAGTGTGAGCGCAATAAAAAAGCCACCTTAATTCAGGGCGGCGGTCGCTTTCGCTCTTACATTTTCAAATTTCCTTTCGTTCCTTTAAAGCTTGAGCCAAATAAGCAGCAAATACAGTAACTATATATTAAGGTAGATCGGGTTAATAATACTATACGGACTACAGATCCCTTATTTATGAAAAACGGGCTATTTATAGCCGAATTCATGGAAATAAGATCTCCTGAGTCCGTATGGATAAGGAATTCAAGTAAATGGAGTAAATAGCGTCCCCTGAGTCCGTATAGCTTACACATTCTTCTTGAGCAGACATCAACGCGTGTTAGTACATCTATTTAAATCGAACTTTAAAATTAGTTAAGTTCAGTCTATCTAGTCACTTTTCACAGCACTATTTTGAAGCCAACCAGTCTCCATATTAAAGGTTGCTTTGGGATCTTTTTTCAGCTTTAGCAGTATGGTATTCCCCTGTTTCTCCCATGCCTTTAGCGCATTCTGAACCGTTCTCTTCCCTTGGTAAACCTCAACGAATAGCTTGCGGCCTACATCATTGATCTGACTAATGGCAGGTTTGTCAGTGAGTAATCTATCCATTTGTGGATCATTTGGAGCCAGAGGCTTCACGGTGTAAAAAGGCTCGAGGTTCACATTCGGCGCGGGTGAAGTAATATATTCCTTACGAGAAGTCAGTTCATAGCGATTATGTGCTTTGATTTTAGCAACTTCCTTGCTGTTCACAAATTTAATGAAGTCCCAAGCATCCTCTGGATTTCTAGCAGTGTTACCGATAGCCATCATATTGCCGAGGTAAGTTCCAACGGCAACACCCGGCTTCTCAACAAACGACGGAACTGTAACCACTCCCCAGTCCACGGGCTTATAATTTTTGATTTTTGAGGCGTTCCGTTGTACGGTAGCCAATTCATTAATATAACCATACTCACCTACAACCATAGCAGTTTTACTGTTGAGGAACATGTCTCCTTCAACCGGGTTATAGGGTTTGCCTTCGGTCCATATATACTCCTGATTATCCAGTCCGGGCACTGTCTGATTTTTGACAAGTCCACTGTAAGTTGTCCATAGTTTACTCCACTGTGTAGTGTTAACTGTCATTTTCTCACCCTTAATATCGTACGGGGTAAGCTTAAGCGGAGCGATTTGGGTCTGCATATCCCAGAATGGATCGCCCAAGTAGCGACTTATTGAGAATCCATACACACGCTTCTCTTTCGTCTTGGAAACCTTCGTAACCTTCGCAGCAAGCGCGAACATTTCGTCCCATGTCATCCCATTCGTTGGATAAGGTACATTCGCAGCATCAAAGATTTTTTTATTATAAAAAAGTGCACTTGATGAAAAAGTTGGGGCCAGCGCAAACAAATTACCTCCGCCCAGATCGCGTATTCCTTCTAACATAGTAGGCGCCATAGTGCTTATATCATATTGGTCCCGGTCTATAAAAGGCTGTAAAGGTAATACTAGATTGTTCTCCGCAAGACTTTTCAGTAGCGCGCTGTCCGCGATGATTACATCGACCGGTGCAGTTCCGCTCATAATCCTACGGATATTTTCCAAATTGTTTGTATTTACCTCTGGGTATGTGCTGCTGAAACGAAGCTCATTCGATTCTGTTGCAGGTACGAGTTCGAGCTTAATTTCCGGATGCTGAAATTCATAGAGATCGGTGAATTGCTGGCGGTAATAGGTATCATCCTCCCCGCTCCATAAACTGCCTATGCGCAGCACACGTTGCTCCGGCGGAGTCTTAGAGGGTTCAGCCCATGCGGTATTCCAACCTTCAGATGCCAGCGGCAGCAGAAGCGTCACACAAACGCTTAGACTCAACAAGCGCCCCAACATTCCTTTTTCCTTAGTTATATTCATTCTTTTACCCTCCCAAAAAATAATCGTTTCATACCTTTACCAGGCTACTAAAGCGACTCCTTAATTTGGATTATAAAGGTTTTTACTGGAGTGTAAGTTACAGGCTGTTTAAAGTTAAACTACGATTTGGTCATGTTATTTCCAGTATTTATGACTATAAGTTAATAATACACCTCTTTTTGAACGCAAAAACCCCCTCACCGCAAGGTGAAGGGGGAAGTTTTATTCCTTACACACCAAAAGCTGCCGGATCTTTTCTCCAGGACTGCAGCAGTTCGACATCATTATCGGCAATCTTCTTCTGACTAAGTGCAACATCAATCAGCGTGCTGTAGTTGGATAAACTGCGAAGGGGTACACCTGAGGCAGTAAAAGCTTCAGAAGCACGATCCAGCTCATAGCTGAAGATGGCTAATACAGCTAGCGGCACACCACCAGCTTCTTGAACAGCTTGTGCTGCCTTAATGGAACTACCTCCCGTGGAGATTAAATCCTCGATTACGATAACCTTCTGACCGGGGGAAATAATACCCTCGATTTGGTTTTGTTTGCCATGACCTTTGGCCTTATCACGAATGTAAGCCATTGGCAGATTCAGCTTCTGAGCAACCCATGCGGCATGAGGAATACCTGCTGTAGCCGTACCCGCAATCACCTCAGCATCTGGATACTGGCTTGTAATAAGTTCTGCAAAAGCATCCGCAATATAATTACGTACTTCAGGGTAAGACAACGTCAAACGGTTATCACAGTAAATTGGGGATTTGATGCCGGAAGTCCATGTAAAGGGTTCCTGTGGTTGCAGTGCGACTGCTCCAATATTTAATAAGTAGGCTGCAATTTGTTCACTTCTATTCAATAATGAGCTCATGCCTGGATCATCTCCTCAATAATATTTAGTGCTGATTGACGTGGGTCAGCTGAAGCTGTTATAGGTCGGCCTATTACGAGGTAATGGCTGCCCTGTTGGATAGCTTGTCCCGGTGTCATGGTTCGAGACTGGTCGTCCATAGATGAACCTGCCGGACGGATCCCGGGGGTAACTATACAAAAGGCAGGACCACAGGCTTCAGTGATTGCTGCAGACTCTTGCGGTGACGCCACAACTCCGTCCAGACCCGCCTCAGCCGCCAATTTGGCGTATCGAACAACGGTGTCCGTAACCTTGCCGGATATACCGATCTCGTTGTTCATGACCTCCTGGCTAGTGCTGGTTAGCTGTGTGACTGCGATAATCAGCGGCATGCTAAGCGAAGGATTGATGCTTATCGCAGCCACTGCTCCCGCACGTGCCGCCTCCATCATGGCTGAACCTCCAGAGGCATGGACATTGAACATATCCGCCCCAAGCTGAGTCAGGCTTTCTGCACCACCTTTAACCGTATTGGGGATATCATGCATTTTGAGATCTACAAATACAGAATACCCGCGGCGCTTCAAATCTTTAATTAATTCGGGGCCAGCCGCATAAAAAAGCTGCATCCCCACCTTCATGTAGCAAGGAATTCCCTCTAGCTTATCAATCATCAGACTAGCCTGTTCAGCATCAGGATAATCCAAAGCGATCATCAGCCGTTTCGCCATTCTTTTCTGTTCTGAAGAAAGCTCTTGTCTCATTACAACACCCCTATTCGGTGCGATCGAGCCGCACTTTCTTTTTTAGACCCTAGGCATAGCGGAACGGTCTGCGAATAGTCGCAAACCGTCCCTGTAGCCCCGTTCAAATGATGCCTATATGCAGTTACCTTATTGCCCTACAAAAGCAGGCATAGCTTCGGATGAGAAGTTAATCGTCTGCAGCATGATCAGGAGTGCCTTCACTGTATCAAGAGAGGTCATACAAACTACACCGTTCTCTACCGCTTCACGGCGGATACGGAATCCGTCACGTTCAGGTGTTTTGCCCTTGGTTAGTGTATTAAAGACGAAGTTGGCTTTTCCACCACGGATAAGGTCGAGAATCGTTGGTTCACCTTCATCAAGCTTGTTAACATTCATTACGTTCAGGCCAGCATCTTCAAGCGCTGTTGCTGTTCCACCCGTTGCAATGATCTTGTAGCCCATTGCGTGGAAGCCTTTCATGAGTTCAACGGCTTCAGCTTTGTCTTTATCTGCTACGGTTACGATGATTGCGCCTGTTGCTGGAATCTTCATTCCTGCTCCAATCAGACCTTTATACAACGCTTTGGCGTACAGTTTATCCCGACCCATAACTTCACCGGTCGATTTCATTTCAGGTCCCAGTGTAGGCTCTACTCTACGCAGTTTGGCAAAAGAGAACACCGGTACTTTTACAGACACATAGTCGCTTTCAGGCCATAGACCTTCCACATAACCGTCGTCCTTCAGCTTGCTGCCGAGGATGATCTTTGTAGCCAAGTGAGCCATAGGAATCCCAGTCACCTTGCTTAAGAAAGGAACCGTACGCGAGGAGCGTGGATTTACTTCGATTACATACACTTCATTTTGATAAATGACAAACTGGATGTTGACCAGCCCGATGGTTTTCAGTTCTTTGGCAATCTTGATCGTAATGTCTGCAATCTTCTGCTTCAAGCCTTCATCCAGATATTGTGGCGGGTATACGGCTATCGAGTCACCGGAGTGAACACCTGCACGTTCTACATGCTCCATGATACCTGGGATAACAACGGTCTCCCCATCACAAATCGCGTCAACTTCGACCTCTTTACCGAGCATATAACGGTCAATTAATACCGGATGCTCCGGATTCACCTTAACCGCCTCTACCATGTAGCTAAGCAATTCCGTGTCATTATAGACAATCTCCATGGCGCGCCCGCCCAGTACATAGGAAGGACGTACCAGTACAGGATATCCGAGGTCTTGTGCAGTCTGTACGGCATCATCTATCGAATCAACCGTCTTGCCTTTAGGTTGTGCCACATCAAGACGGGACAGCAGTGCTTCGAACTTCTTACGGTTCTCGGCTTCATCGATACTTTCCAGACTTGTTCCAAGGATATTTACGCCTGCTGCACTAAGCGGTGCTGCAAGGTTAATGGCTGTCTGTCCGCCGAACTGAACGATAACTCCGATCGGATTCTCTTGGGCAATAACGTTCATTACATCCTCGAAAAATAACGGTTCGAAGTACAACCGGTCCGAAGTGTTGAAATCTGTAGATACTGTCTCAGGGTTGTTGTTGATAATTACAGCTTCATAGCCTGCTTTTTGAATAGCCCATACTGCATGCACTGTTGAGTAGTCAAATTCAATCCCTTGACCGATCCGGATCGGACCGGAACCAAGAACGATAACCTTTTGCTTATCCGAATGAATGACCTCATTCTCTGTTTCATAGGTCGAGTAGTAATACGGTGTGGAAGCTTCAAATTCGGCCGCGCAGGTATCTACCATTTTGAAAACAGGTGTCAGTCCTTGCTTCAGACGGAATACCCGCACATCGGATTCTTTAGTTTGTTCGCCATCAGGATAAGCTTGCGCCCGGATTTCTGCTATGGCACGATCCGTAAAGCCTAGGCGTTTGGCTTGATATAAGGTCTCAGGAGACAAGCTTACTTCTCCACGAATGATATCTTCAAATTGGATCAACCCTTCGATCTTGGAAAGGAACCACCAATCAATGTTCGTGATGTCCTGTACCTCTTGTAATCCATAACCGCGGCGGAAAGCTTCTGCGATTAGGAATAGGCGCTCATCATCCGCTTTTGCCAAGCGTTCACGTAGAACACTCTCTTCAAGAGCATCCGTACCAGGCAGATAGAAGCGGTGTACACCGATCTCTAGAGAACGAATGGCTTTATGAATGGACTCTTCAAAAGTACGGCCGATCGCCATAACTTCTCCGGTTGCTTTCATCTGTGTACCAAGCTTGCGGTTAGCATAAATGAATTTATCAAAAGGCCAGCGTGGAATTTTACTTACGATATAGTCAAGTGTTGGCTCAAAGCAAGCATATGTCTGTCCGGTAACCGGATTAACGATTTCATCCAAGGTATAGCCTAACGCGATTTTGGCTGCCATTTTTGCAATCGGGTAGCCTGTAGCCTTCGAAGCCAAAGCCGAGGAACGGCTTACACGAGGATTCACTTCAATGACATAATATTGAAAGCTCTGTGGATCCAGTGCGAACTGAACGTTACAGCCACCTTCGATGTTAAGCGCCCGAATAATTTTCAATGAAGCACTGCGGAGCATTTGGTATTCACGGTCAGAGAGGGTTTGGCTCGGTGCCACAACGATACTGTCACCAGTATGTACCCCAACCGGATCAAAGTTCTCCATGTTGCAGACAACGATACAGTTATCGTTCGCATCACGCATAACCTCGTATTCAACTTCCTTCATGCCTGCAATACTCTTCTCTACCAGACATTGACCGATCGGGCTATAACGAATACCCGCTTTTACCGTCTCACGAAGTTCTTCTTCATTGTCACAAATTCCGCCGCCTGTTCCGCCTAAAGTATAAGCCGGACGTACAATCAACGGATATCCGATGCCTGAAGCGAATTCAAGAGCTTCCTCCAGGGTAGTGATGATGGAGCTTTCAGGTACTGGCTGATCCAGTTCACGCATCAGGTCACGGAACAAATCGCGATCTTCTGCCTTCTCAATGGATTCAAGCTGCGTACCCAGCAATTTTACGTTTTCCTTCTCTAGAACACCTGCGCGGGCCAGTTCTACGGCCATATTCAGGCCCGTCTGTCCGCCCAGTGTTGGCAGTAATCCATCTGGACGTTCTTGGCGAATAATCGCGGTTACAAATTCCAGCGTGATCGGCTCGATGTAGACTTTATCCGCCATGTTCGTATCCGTCATGATCGTAGCCGGATTACTGTTAATCAGAACGACCTCGACACCTTCTTCTTTAAGGGCCTGGCAAGCCTGAGTTCCTGCATAGTCAAATTCGGCAGCCTGCCCAATGACAATTGGGCCGGATCCGATTACGAGTATTTTCTTGAGCTTATCGTTCTTTGGCATGTTATAGTGCTCCTTTCACGGCTTCGAGTTGTGGTGTTGGTTTCGGCGCCGTGATTCTGGCGTTCGCTGCAAGCTGCGCCTGACGGGAGCTTACTGGAGTGTTAGCTTTGTGATCAGCAATCATTTGCAAGAAGCGGTCGAATAAGTAGCTGCTGTCATGCGGCCCCGGCGCCGCTTCAGGATGATACTGTACTGAAAATGCCGGATAACGGGTATGTTTGAGTCCTTCGACAGTCTTATCATTGTTATTGATATGTGTAACTTCGAGATCTGTATTTTTCACGGAGTCATCATTTACGGTGAAACCATGGTTTTGTGAAGTGATGAAGCAGCGGCCGCTTTCCAGTTCTTTTACGGGATGGTTCCCACCGCGGTGACCGAACTTCAGCTTCTCCGTATCTGCACCGCAAGCCAGCGCAAACAGCTGATGACCCAAGCAGATTCCAAAAATCGGATACTCACCGAGCAGCTCGGAAATAGTATTTACTGCGTAAGGAACATCTTTAGGGTCCCCAGGGCCATTCGAAAGTTGAATACCATCCGGATTCAGGCGGCGAATTTCTTCTGCGGTTACATCATGAGGCACAACTACGACGTCACAACCACGGTTGTTCAGTTCACGCAGGATACCTGTTTTTGCACCGTAATCCACAAGTACGATCCGTTCTTTACTTCCAGGGCTGCTATATGCAGTGCTAGTAGAGGTGCGGGCTACCTGATTGCGCAGTTCCTCAATTGTCGTGTCGCCCATCATTTCCATTAACTCCTCCACACGCTTGTTAGAGGTAGTAAGGATAGCCTTCATGGTGCCATAATGGCGAATGATTCGAGTCAGCATGCGTGTGTCAATTTCACTGATACCGGGAATGTCGTATTCCTTCAACAGATCGTCAACACTGTATTCGGCTCTCCAGTTACTTGGGACTGTCTCATGACGACGCACTACGAAGCCGTGTACAAAAGGACGTACAGATTCGAAGTCATCCCGGGTGATGCCGTAATTTCCAATCAAAGGGTAAGTCATTGTAACGATTTGACCGCAGTAGGAAGGATCCGACAGCACCTCCTGGTAACCTGTAATCCCTGTATTAAATACAACCTCGCCTGTCTTTTCGCCCTCAGCGCCAAATGCGGTACCTGTAAACAGTGTTCCGTCCTGAAGCAGCAATCTCGCTTGCATTCCCTTCACTCCTTCTTGTTGTTTCTATATTTAATATCTATTAATTAGTTATTTGAATTCCATACTTCTTTGCCTTCTACCCAAGTCATTACTGGCCAACCTTTAAGCTTCCATCCTGCAAAAGGAGTATTTCGCCCCTTGCTGGCGAAGGTTCCAGGATCCACTTCCATCTCCTGCTCCAGATCGATCAGAGTCAAGTCTGCAGGGGCCCCGATGTCCAGGACTCCTGTATTCAATCGGAATACTCGGGCCGGATCAGCGGTCATTCTTTGAACCAGCAGGGACAGATCCCATTTGCCTGTTGCTACAAATGCTGTATACAGCAGCGGGAAGGCCGTCTCAAAACCAACGATGCCAAACGGTGCAAGCTGCATTCCCTTTGCTTTCTCTTCCTCGCTATGTGGCGCGTGGTCTGTAACAATCATGTCGAGAGTTCCATCGAGCAACCCTTCGATACAGGCCTCTACATCGCGGCGTGAGCGCAGCGGCGGGTTCATTTTCCAATTGGCGTCCATGCCTGGAATGTCTTCTTCAGACAGCAGAAGATGGTGCGGGCAAACCTCAGCAGTTACTTTAATTCCGATTTGCTTAGCCTGTCTAATCAGTCGAACGGATTGTTCTGTACTGACATGACATACATGGTAGTGAACCCCCGTAGCTTCCGCCAGCAAAATATCCCGGCCTACGTGAATCGCTTCTGATTCATTCGGTATGCCTTTTAAACCGTGTAGAGTTGCGAACTTCCCTTCATTTACACAAGCACCCTCAACCAACGAATTATCCTCGCAGTGTGCAATAACCGGCATATCCAGTGAAGCTGCGATATACATAGCATCCTTCATCATCTGTGCACTTTGCACGCCTACTCCGTCATCCGTAAAGCCGATAGCCCCTGCTTCCTTCAAGGCTGCAAAATCTGTCAGTTCACGGCCCAGTTCATTTTTCGTGATTGCTGCATAAGGCAGCACTTTAACCAAACCAGCTTCACGGGCTTTGTCTTTCACAAATTGCACAATCTCAGGTGTGTCGGTTACGGGCCGTGTATTAGGCATGCAGGCGATGGTTGTAAATCCGCCTTTGGCTGCCGAGCGGCTGCCGCTTTCTACCGTTTCTTTATGCTCGAAGCCAGGCTCGCGCAAATGCACATGCATATCAATCAATCCTGGGATGAGCAGCTTTCCTTTTGCATCAATCATTTCTGAAGCCTCAACAGCCTCTTGATTGCCATCCAATACAGCAGAGATAACTCCGTCCTGAAGTACAATATGTTTTCGTTCCAGATTACCATCTTCGTTAATCACACTGGCGTTCTTGATAATCACTGTCATATTCTCCTTTTGGCCGCGCACTGCTCAGTTGGCCTCTCGTTATTATATAATAAAAATTCATCTTTGTGTATATTTATTAATAATCTTATGTCAGCTTTTTTAGATTAATGCTCTCTCTATAACTGCCATACGAACAGGCACGCCATTAGCCATCTGAGGAAAAATCCTCGATTTACTACTTTCGACCACAGCATCATCAATTTCTACATTACGATTTACCGGAGCCGGATGCATAATGATTGTGCCTGACGCAAGTTTCGAAGCCCGTTCCTCTGTAAGGCCAAATTGCCGGCGGTATTCCTCGGCCGATTGCAGCATTCCTACTGCGTGACGTTCAAGCTGTACGCGAAGCATCATGACCACATCAGCCTTCAGAGCTTCTTCTATAGAAACATATGGAGCTTCAGACATAAGCTCAGGAGCTCTCATATTGTCTGGCGCACAAAACTGTACCTGTGCCCCCATCTTGGTCAATCCCCATAGATTGGATCTGGCCACTCGGCTATGCATAATGTCACCGATAATGGATACCTTCAGTCCCTTTAACTCACCAAAGGTCTTAGTCATTGTATACATATCCAGAAGCGCCTGAGTTGGATGCTCGTTATTGCCATCCCCTGCGTTAATGAGCGGAATGGATACCTTCTCTGCTAACTGCTGTAAAACTCCTGCAGGCTTCAACCGTATAACTCCGGCATCAATACCCATGGATTCCAAAGTACGAACTGTATCGTAGATCGACTCGCCTTTTTCTACACTGGAAGCTGCAGCCGTGAAGTTCAGTACCTGGGCACCGAGACGCTTTTCTGCCATTTCAAAAGAGAAGCGAGTCCGGGTACTATTCTCGAAGAACATGTTCGACACGAATTTCGATTCCAGCACCGGAGTTAATTTCTCAGCCTGTTTATCCCAATATGCCGTTCTATCCAGCAGTTGCATAATCTCTGAGCGACTCAGATCCTTTAACCCCAACAGACTACGTTCCTTCACCATGGTTGCCGTCATCATTGTTATCGTTCCTCCCGGTTCGAAATAATGTATACTTCGTCCTTGCCGTCATATTCTGTCAAGGCTACTTCTATTTGTTCATGCTTGGAGGTAGGAACATTTTTACCTATATAATCAGGTCGGATAGGGAGTTCCCGATGACCGCGATCAGCCAGTACTGCCAGTTGAATCATTCGGGGCCGTCCGCAATCCATCAGAGCATCCATTGCCGCGCGAATCGTACGACCGGTGTAGAGTACATCATCGAACAAAATTACTTTTTTGTCGTGGATGCCTGGGCTGCCGGATGTGATAGTCAGAATGCTCTTCGAAAGATTTAGATCTGGGTTAGCCTCCAAACCTTTTCGACCTTCTTCCCTATCATCACGGTAGTGCGTAATATCCAGCTCGCCGTAAGGAATATCTACACCTTCAATCTCTTTGATCCGTTCGGCTATCCTTTGTGCCAGGTACACACCTCGCGTACGAATACCTACCAGCAAGCAGTTCTCAATTCCTTTGTTCTTCTCTAATATTTCATGTGCGATACGCGACAGCGCCCGCCGAATGGCCGTTTCATCCATAATGACATTTTTCTCAGTAACCATAATCTCGTCATCCTCCTGCTTGTACGCCTTGTCCACAGAGCAAGTGCTGCAGCCCGGAAAACAAAAAACTCCTTGCCCAAAGTAGGCAAGGAGTGAAATCCGCAGATTAAAAAAGATGGCGTGGCTGCGCGCATAAAAAGTCTACCCGTATACATACGGATATCTTTCTAAGAGTCGCGAACCTCGATTCACGTTACCTTGCCAGCCTCACGGGACTGAATTAAAGGCGCTATTCATTTAACAAAAGTATGACAGAACTCGTAACGTGTGTCAACTCTGCTAACCCATTAATGCGAATTATGTCATTTTATGAAGCTGACAATGATTAAGATCAGGAAAAGCACGGGGATTCCGAATACAATGGCATAGCCTACATATTTTAAAGGTCCAGGCAGAGAACCCATATATCATGAAGCTTTTCCCAGCGGCGCAAAAACAGAATACATTCTGCACAGTATGCTGGACAGAAAAATCGCATATATTCATATCGGACTGCAGAATGACGTGATTGTCGCCATGGCTGTAACAGGGCTCAGCGGGGCAGCCAACGCTCCAATGCTTATTATTGACTATCTAGCAGTGAACAAGGAACAACGTGGACAAGGCTTCGGGAGGCAGTTTCTTAACAGCATTTGCGATTGGGCATCAAATGAACATAGAGTTCAGGGGATCATCATTGAGGTGGAAGCAGGGAAATCAGACGAGCATACAGAACGGATTCTTTTTTGGGAACGCTGTGGATTTATCCTTACCACATATATCCATCAATATATTTGGGTACCGGAACCTTATCAAGCTATGCTGCTGCCTTTAGATTCTAGCATTAATGTTCCGGATGACGGCCAAAGCCTATTTCGTTACATTAACTCATTCCACAAAAAAGCCTACCGGCAACGGTAGGCTTTACTTATCGTTTCAATACATTAAATTCAATACATTAAAATTCAAACTCAACGTCGCTAAGCCGTCTTTGAATTTCGGAAATTACACGTTTCTCTTCTTCTTCGCCCTTTGCGATAAAGGTTACTGAGAAACGAACGAAAGATCCAGCATCATCCCAAGGTACACTGGAGATTAATTTCTCACGAATCAGGAACTGCGAGAAGTCTTCACCAGATTCGAAGCGGCGTCCGCCCTTGATACCTTTAGGAGCTTCTACATATAGGAAGAAAGAACCCTTTGGTTTCTCAGCTTTGAAGCCTAGGCTGTTCAGTGCATCGACCAGCAAATTATGGCGGCGGGAATACTTAGCGGCAATCGCTTCAGTAATCTCAGGGTGAGATAGGCCATAAGCAGCGGCTTTTTGAATAGCAATAAATTGGCCGGAGTCATTATTATCTTTAATATCGCTGAACGCTTTAACTACCAGCGGATTACCGGCAACAAAACCAATTCTCCACCCCGTCATATTGTAGGATTTGGAGAGGGAATGAAGCTCTACACCTACATCCTTTGCACCCGGAACAGACAGGAAGCTAAGCGGCTTCTTACCATCATAGGTCAACGCTGCATAAGGCGCATCGTGGATAACAACAACATCATATTTTTTCGCCCAAGCTACTACCTCAGCGAAAAATTCAGGAGTTGCACTTGCACCCGTCGGATTGTTCGGGTAGTTCAGATAAAGAAGCTTCGCCTTACGGGCAACCTCTTCTGGAATAGCGTTCAAGTCTGGAAGGAAGTTATTCTCCTTCTTCAGTTCTACTGTATACACTTGTCCACCCAGATACTTGGTGTGTGTACCCAATACAGGATAACCTGGTACTGTCATGATCGTGATATCACCCGGATTGATGAAGCAGGATGGAAGCATAGCCAGCGCAGGCTTTGATCCGATCGAATGCACAACTTCGGTATCAGGGTTGATACCCTCTACACGGAATACTTCGCGCAAATATTCTGCAGCCGCTGCCTTAAATTCTGGAATACCGTTATCCGAATAACCCCGGTTCTCTTCTTTAGCCGCTTCTTCAGCCAATTTTGCAACGATACCTTCGTCTGCCATCTCATCAGGCTCACCAACACCAAGGTCGATTAGCTCAATATCAGGAAAATCTTTTTTTGCGGAAGCCTTGGCGCGTTTGATTTTCTCGAATTTATAAATCGCTGTATCTTTACCATAGTTAGCGCCACCAATACGGTCCGCAAAATTAGTCTGAATAAATGTATCTTGGTATTGTTCAATACTCATAATCTCTTCTCATCTCCCGGATAATAATAGAAAGCATAGGATAACCTGCACCTATACTCTCTGATATTGTTAAATATGACGTAAAGCTGCCTTCAAAACCATGGATTAATACTCACTTCATTTGTACTTATCTGCTGCGCAGTGTAAACAAAAGATCTTCCATATCAGCCGGTAATGGCGCACTAAATTCCATATATTCACCCGAAGAAGGATGTACAAAACCTAGGATAGCTGCATGAAGCGCCTGACCTGTCATGGTTGTCCCCTTACTGCGGCCATAAATCGGATCTCCAGCAAGCGGATGCCCGATAAACTTCATATGTACACGGATTTGATGCGTGCGACCCGTCTCCAATTGGAGTTCAACCAGCGTACAATCTCCAAAACGTTCCATAACCGTAAAATGGGTTACGGATTTTTTGCTATTCTTCTGTGTCACCACGTACAGTTTACGATCATGAGGATCTCTGCCAATAGGTGCGTCCACTGTACCTTTGTCATGAGTAATATTACCCTGAACAATGGCAATATAGCGGCGTGTTACACTGTGCTCCTTAAGCTGTGCTGAGAGTGAAGCATGACTGGCGTCATTTTTCGCAGCCATAATCAGCCCAGATGTATCCTTATCAATTCTGTGGACTATACCTGGGCGAATCTCTCCGTTAATTCCCGATAGGTCCTTACAATGATACATCAACGCATTCACAAGAGTGCCTGACGGATGTCCTACTGCCGGATGCACAACCATACCACGCTTTTTATTAATAACGATTACATCACTGTCTTCATATACAACTTCGAGCGGGATATTCTCAGCTACCAGATCCGTAACTTCCGTTTCTGGAACCACAACGGTGACTACTTCCCCTTCAAGAAGCTTATGATTGGCCTTTACTGGAGCCCCATTTACTGTAACATGTCCATCACTGATCCATAGCTGTACCTGAGAACGAGAGATAATGCCATCCCATGCTTCGGTTATATATTTATCGACCCGCTCGCGGGCATGTTCTGCAGTAACGGTCCACTCTGTGACGTCCTTCTCTTCTTCGTAGTCTGGTGCTTCAGGCTGATTGACGTCTTTGTTCAAGTTATTCATTCCCTTCTTTTACCTCATCTATTTCCTTAACGTCGAGAACTTCTTCTCCTCCGCCTTTTAAGTCACGCAGTGAATCCAAAATAATAAGTGCAACACCTATAACGATACAGGAGTCTGCCACATTAAAAATCGGGAACGTATAGCTTCCGAAATTTAACTGCAGAAAATCAACAACCTCGCCCGTCAGCATCCGATCCAAAAAGTTGCCTATCGCTCCTCCAAGTACCAGTCCAAGCGCTGTTGACAGCAATTTTTGTGTCTTTCTAACCTTATTCAAGTACCACACAATACCAATAACCACAACAACAGTAACCAGAAAAAAGAACCATCGTTGACCTTCGAGAATCCCAAAAGCCGCACCGCGATTACGATGTGAGGTAATTAAAAAGAAGTTACCGATGACCGGAATTTGTTCCTGAAGTTCCAAGCGGGTCGCAATTAGGTACTTCGTCCCCTGGTCAATTAAAAATACGATAAGAGCAATCAGATAGTACACCACAGAAGTAGTCACTCCGTTCTTATTTTTCCCGCTTTATGCGGTCAAATACTGTATAAAGACTCGTATATTGTAGCACAGCCTTCAAGAACACGTCCATTGCTGGCTGCTCCATGAATGGGTAAATTCGATACTATTTTCCAGCGCTAAAATAACCCCTATAAGGTCAACCTAACGAAGAGCACACTATGCACAGAAAGGAGCCTGTCTCATTATGGATCACTTAACCTCAGAGCAGCTCTCAGGTCTTCGGGCGAGCCTTATAGAGATGCAAAAAGATCTAGAGAACAGAATTAAGGAAAACGACCACTACGACCTTGATAACTCCATGCGCTATTCTTCAGGAGAGCTTAGCTTAATTGACAATCATCCCGGAGATGTCGCTACAGACCTCTATC
Organism: Paenibacillus sp.; assembly: GCA_023512345.1. Lineage (GTDB taxonomy): Bacteria > Bacillota > Bacilli > Paenibacillales > Paenibacillaceae > Paenibacillus_AQ. Next base: position 32,872 of record JAILZT010000010.1, on the reverse strand, counting down.
ATCGTTCCATGGACATTTCGCTCTTGGAAAGGGATGAACATGAGTTAGTGGATATTGGATTAGCTCTAGCATCCATGGACGAGGGAACTTATGGAATTTGTGTAGTCAGCGGTCAACCCATTCCGTACGAACGATTGGTAGCAGTACCCCATACACGCTACTCTAAAGAGCATAATCCTCGCCAAGAGAAGCCTATCCAACGACCGGTAGAAGAAGAATTTCTTATGCGTCCCTTTGGACGCTCCAGCCTTGATGAACGAGACGACTATAATGGTTTTGACGGTGAAGACGCCTGGCAAATTGTTGAAAGCTGGGGGAACTCGGATTCTCCCGCCATGGCTGAAGGAAACAACATTGATTCTTATAATGAAATGGAAATTGAGCCCGGTGAACCTAATGGCTGGGTAGAGCCTTGGGAGAACTTTGTCGCCACAGATATTACAGGGAATAATGTCACCATCATCCGTGGTCCCAGTTATGAGCATTACTTGGAGAGCGAAGAGGGCAGTTTTTTACTGGATCCTAATCATAAAGAAGAACAGGAGTAGCATTCATGCTGCTCCTTCTTCCTTTTAAAAGGTTTTGAGCTCCAGCTGGTGCTGAACAATCCGCACAATATCAGCAATATAATCTCCAATAATCGGCAAATTGAGCGCACCCAACACCTGTAGTACATAAATAATCGTAGCCGCAAAAAAGGTAAAGCCCAGCGCGATCCCCAAACCGCGAGCAGTTCCTGATAACACATTCAACCAAATAAGTCTCCACGGAGAATGAATCAACTCCGTATACTGGGCTATACGCGATTTCTCCATCTGCTGGGCTAACCCGTTTGTCAGGCGGTACAATGTATTTATTTTCTCCTCAAGCGGCATATTTTCCGGATCAGAGGGATCCTTATTTCCGTTTTCAGATAATAGAATCTCCTGTTCTTTCTCAGGATCTCCAACTACTCCAGATGTTTGGACAGTGATCCTGCCCTTCCGTCCCGAGCTTGTGTTATCGTCATTCCAACCTGCCACGGCTTACGGCCCCTTCCCCGCCCCTAACTGCCACAAAGTAAACGAGCCCGGCTAAGGAGATTAAGGTTCTCTCCTTAAGCACGGAGCTCGTTATTTTGCGCTGAAATATAAAGAGGCTATATTTCCCGCATAAACAGAAAACTTCTGTTTATACTTATGCCGCTAGTATATGCCGTTTCTAGACAAGTAATGCAGATTTAAGCATTGATATAAATACCTATCGACTTGCCGCCAACATCTACAGTCTCAAAGGTATAGTCTCCACCAAAATCAATAGTAGTTACCAGTACATTCTCACGTAAAACTTCTTCAAAAGCTGTGACTGCTGCTTTTAACTCATCATCTACATTTAAAGTTAAAGCAATTCGTTTTTCAATCGGCAGATCTAAACGTTTGCGGTAATCCTGCACAGCCCGCACGATTTCACGCACCCATCCCTCTTGCTCAAGAGCAGGTGTGATTTCTGTGTTAAGAGCTACCGTAATACCATAACCAGAGGCTGAAGCGAATCCTGGCTTGGCTTGTTTCTCAACAAGAAGCTCCTCTGAGGTGATTTGCAGTTCTTCACCTTCCGGTGCAGCAATTGTTATTACGCCATCCTGTACCGCTTTACGTGTAGATTCACTGTCCAGTCCTTTAAGGAAACTTTGGATAAACCCAACGTTTTTACCGTATTTTTTACCGGCTACCTTAAGGTTCAACTTCAGTGTGAAGTCAACGAACCCGCTGTCACTAGTCTCTAGAACCAGGTTCTTAATGTTGATTTCATCCTTAACGATATCTCCATAACCCGCAACGTCGAAGCTGTGATCCATTGAGATGATAAGCTCTGACAAAGGTTGACGTGTCTTGATGCCCGTTTCGTTCCGCACATTACGTGCCAGCTCAACAATCGCTCTCGCACTTTCCATGTCCTGCTCCAGATCCTTGTCAATCAGACTTTCGTCTGCGACCGGATAATCAGCTAAGTGTACACTCTCGCCTCCACCCAGATTCGTAAAGATATCCTCGGACAGCATAGGTGTGAATGGTGCCATCACCGTAGCGGTGGTCAGTAATACCTGTGTAAGTGTACGGTAAGCATCCAGCTTATCTTCTCCCAGTCCGCTTCCCCAGAACCGGTCACGCGAACGGCGGATATACCAGTTACTTAACTCATCCACGAAATTCTCAATGGCTTTGGATGAATTGACGAAGTCATTTACTGCTAGACCTTTTTCCACCACGAGAATCAAACTGTTCAGACGGGATAAAATCCAGCGGTCCAGCTTATGTTCTGACACCTTGAATGGATGCTCAGCAGGATCATAACCATCGATACCCGCATACAGCGTCAGGAAAGCGTGAGTATTCACGAGAGTGTCTACAACCTTGGACTTCGTCTCACCCACCAAGCTGCGGGAGAAACGTTTATTATTCCACGGAGCACTATCCGACAAGATCGCCCAACGGAACGCGTCTGTGCCGTATTCGTTCATGATTTCCCACGGATCAATAACATTACCCTTGGATTTAGACATTTTTTGGCCATTCTCATCGAGAATGTGTCCAGTGGCAATAACGGCTTTGTAAGGAGCTACGCCCTTGAACAAAGTTGAAACGGCAAGCAAGCTGTAGAACCAGCCGCGTGTCTGGTCGATTCCTTCACAAATCATATCCGCCGGATATTGATCGTTCAGATTATCCTCATTCTCAAACGGATAGTGGCTTTGTGCAAATGGCATCGAACCACTGTCGAACCAAACGTCGATAACCTCTGAGGTCCGTACCATCACACCGCCTTCGCTAAATGGACTGCGAAGCTGGATATTATCCACATAAGGCTTGTGAAGCTCGATATCTTCCGGCACCTCAGTTGTAGCCATTTCTCTTAGCTGTGCAATACTGTGCGGTGCAAACTCCTTACCCGTGTCTTGGCATACCCACACATTCAACGGAGTTCCCCAATAACGGTTACGGCTGATATTCCAATCGACCAGTTCATCCAAGAATTTGCCGAAACGTCCTTCACGAACGTGTCCAGGGTACCAGTCTACACTATTGTTATTAGCGATCAGTTGGTCCTTGATTGCTGTAGTATTGATGAACCAGCTATCTGTTGCATAGTACAGAAGCGGTGTATCACAACGCCAGCAGAACGGATAACTATGCTCGTATTTTTCTTTACCGTACAGCAGACCTTTTTCAGAAAGCATCTTAACGATATCCAGATCACAGTCTTTCACGAAACGTCCTGCAAAGTCAGTCACGATATCCGTATACTTACCGGAGGTATCTACAACATTCACGAAGCTGATACCGTTCTCGCGGCAAGATTTATAGTCATCCTCACCATGAGCCGGAGCCATGTGAACAATCCCCGTACCGCTGGCATCCGTAACAAAGGAAGCACCAACGATGATATTGCTCTTCTCGGCTTGGATATATCCGAAAGGAGGGGCATAGGTTTGGCCGATAAATTCAGAGCCCTTATGTGTAGAAAGAATCGTATGCTCACCTTTCATAACCTCTTCCACCAAGTTTTTGGCTACGATATACACGCCATCATCTTGCTGTACCCGTACATAATCCATATCCGGGTTCATGGCCAAGGCCATATGTGCCGGAAGTGTCCAAGGGGTTGTTGTCCATGCAAGAACATAGTCACCGCTGTCATCCAGCTTGAACTTTGCTGTCGCACTAAGATCTTTTACCGTTTTATAGCCTTGTGCTACTTCATGAGAGCTAAGTGTCGTTTGGCAGCTTGGACAGTAAGGACTTACCCGATGACCGCGGTATAACAGGCCCTTTTCATGAACGGTAGCCAAAATGTTCCACACGCTCTCAATGTAGGAATTCTCCAATGTAATGTACGGATTATCCAAATCAGTCCAGTAACCAATAGCTTCCGTAAATTCGCGCCATTGCTTCTCATAGCCAAATACGCTGGCTTTACATTTCTGAATGAATTTCTCAACGCCGTATTCTTCGATCTCTTGCTTACCGGAAATCCCCAGTTGTTTCTCGACACCCAGCTCTACCGGAAGACCGTGTGTATCCCAGCCTGCTTTACGAATAACACGGTACCCTTTCATTGTCTGGTAACGACCGATGAAATCCTTGATAACCCGTCCGAGTACGTGACCGATATGCGGTGCACCATTGGCTGTAGGAGGTCCTTCATAGAACACATAGTTAGGACGTCCCTCACGATTCTCCATCGATCTGCGGAACGTATTCTCGTCGCTCCATTTCTTCAGTATGCGGACATCTCTTGTCCGCGCTTTTTCCTTGATATCTACCTTTTGCATTCTGGTCAATCCTTTCAAATAAATTCGCTGAAAACAAAAAGAGCGTCTCTCCACCCCCAAAGGGGCGAGACGACGCTCGCGATACCACCCTAATTCAGTGCATTTGAAGTTTCCATACATGGAAACAGCAATCAGCACGATCTCAGTCCCACGCCTAACGATCAGACACGGGTCCGGTGTAACGTCCGGCAGACGGCTCAGCTTACCCACGATTAACGCTTCAGCTGGGCTTCTAGGGGAAGATCTTCCTTCAGGGTCTGAACATCGGCTCTCAGCAATCACCGACTCTCTGGGGAACGCAACCTTGATGTACTGGTCCCTTCATCGAATACATATGAACATTGTACAGATATGTTCTAGTTATAGCCTCTTTGACGCCAAATGTCAATATTAGAGTATATTAGTTTTTCCTATGAAAAAATGGAGTTTAGTTGCACAAAGTGCAATTAAACTCCATTTCATAGCTCCACTTAGGATAAATCATGATTGCATACGATGAAGCCTTTAAAGAATTAAATAACGCCTTCACGGACCTCACGAATTTCGCCGCGGCTGTCCAATGCATCCCAATCATCCTGAGATAGAAGCTCCAGTTGAGCCTCAAGAAGTGTCCGGAAACGAGTACGGTAGATAGAGGCTTGCTTACGCAGCTCTTCCGTTTCTATTGAAACCTTCCGTGATTTAGAAAGTGCCTCGTTAATAATCCGATCGGCGTTTTTCTCCGATTCCTTGATGATAAGCTGAGATTCTTTCTTCGCATTGCTCTTCACCTCATCAGCTGCTTCTTGAGCAACGATGATGGTCTTCGAAAGTGTTTCTTCAATATTCACAAAATGATCTAATCGCTCCTGAATGGACAAAAGCTGATTGTGCAGCTCCTTGTTTTCACGGATGACGATTTCGTAATCCTTGATCACTTGATCCAAAAATTCGTTAACCTCATCCTCATCATAACCTCGGAACCGCCGGGCGAATTCCTTGTTATGTATATCGAGCGGTGTTAATGCCATGCTGTATGCACCTCCTAGAATTTCGGACCTCTTCTGCTATTTCATTCAGAGCATCCCCTAGCCTACCTCTATACCATTATCGGCGTCCGGCTCTGAAATGTTTGTTGCCTTGAGATAATGAATTTCGACAATTAAGCTTGAATTCCTGCAAAGTAACTATACAAATTTACCTACCTGAACTCGGTAACGACCTTTTTTGGTCAATCCGCCAATCTCCATGACCTTGAATCGGCCAAAGCCTTGTACAGAAATCATATCGCCTTCCTTCACTGAAAAAGAAGGATCCTCTTCAACCTTCCAATTCACCCGTACTCGCCCTCCCTTGATCGGAACAAGTATTTTGCTCCGGCTCAGGCGGCATACATCAGAAGCAATACCATCTAACCTTAGGGAGGCCACTGTGAACTCCATCATCTCGAGTTTGGTTGATATACTGCGAAGCGCAGAAAGAGGCAGAATCTCCGTACTCACTGAAACCCGATGAACTCCATTCAAATGAATAGCCAAATAATCGGCGATATCTGAGGTTACTACAGCATGACAGCCAGCCTCGAGTACACGGATGTCGCCAATTTTACTTCTTTTAATGCCAAGCCCGAGGATGGAGCCCATATAGTCACTATGATCTAACGCCTGAAACTTCTGTTCGACGGGAGTGATATTCAGCACTTTCATTTCCATATCCTCATGATCCAGGTCACGATAATCAGGTGCGATCAAAGCCCGCCGCCTTTCGGCATCCGGGTCTCCACCTTCCCATCTGACGATAACATCTGGATGACGGTTAACAAGACTTTGCAGGATATAACCCTGGCGTGGATCTAAAAAATCGGTCAGCTTAACCTCATGATACTCTCCAGCATGACTAACCCATTCCCAGGCCCTGTCCACAAATTGCCGTTCATCTGGATGGAAATGGCCATAAATCTCATTCTTCATAATATTAGCCTATGAAGTATCTCAGAACTGACTTTAAGCCGCCTAAAGCAAATCTCAGTACGATTAATGCTATGATCGGCGAAATATCAAGCGTTCCGAACAGCGGTGGAATAATCTTCCGAAACGGTGCTAAATAAGGCTCTACTAACTTACTTAACAGCTCGCCTATAAAATTATCACGTACATTAGGCAGCCATGACATCAGTATATAAAAAATGATCATATAGTAATAAATATTGAATAACATATCGATAATCGACTCAATTTGGGTCAAAACCCATTCACCTCATTCTATTATAATCTTGTTCGTCACCCAGGATCTCAGTAATAGAGCCCTGTATTTCAACTGTATCCGGTGTGCACATAAATATATTGCCCCCAATTTTGGAGATTCCTCCACCAAGGGCATATACAGTTCCACTAATAAAATCAATAATTCGCATAGCTTGGTCATTTCGAACACGCTGCAAATTGATTACAACCGTTCTATGCGAACGGAGATGGTCAGCAATTTCCTGAGCCTCATCATAAGAACGGGGCTCATACAGTACAACTTTCACATTTTTTTGTGAATGAATACTGACGACATTGCCTGCACGTTGATTTTTGCGGGTATCTACAGGTACAGGTTCAAACTCTTCCTCATCACGAGAAGAAATTGGCTCCCGTTCTACAACTTCCTCTTCCTCCTGCAAACCCAAAAAATTCATAAACCGGTTCATCACACCCATCACGATCCCTCCTCATGGCCTACTAATACCGTGCCCAGGCGAACCCAGGTGGAACCTTCTTCTATAGCCACTTCAAAATCATTTGACATTCCCATGGACAGTTCAAGTATAGGCTCAGGTGTAAGTGCTAGATGATTCAATTGATCGCGAAGCTCGCGTAAACCTCGAAATACCGGACGAGTAAGCTCCGGATCTTCCTCATTAGGAGCCATGGTCATGAGCCCTATCACTTTTACATGATCCAGACCAGATATACTCCTTAGGAAATCTGGAACTTCTTCAGGGGTCAGACCATACTTGGTGTCTTCACCAGAAATATTTACTTGAAGAAATACGTTAACGTCAATCCCTGCCGTCTTAGCTTTCCTTTGCAGTTCCTGCGCCAGAGACAGCCGATCCAGAGAGTGTATATATTGAAATTTCCCGATAACGTCTCTAACTTTGTTGGTCTGTAAATGCCCGATAAAATGCCATACCCCTTGGTTACCGAGTGCATCCCATTTACTTTGGGCATCCTGCCAGCGGCTTTCGCCAATATGCTCCAACGAGGTTTCAAGTACAGAGGCAACCATATCTACAGAAACATATTTCGTAACCGCAATCACATGGACTTCACTTGGATTCCGGCCACTTGCCTTACAGGCTTGCTGTATGCGCTCACTAACTCCGGCTATTCTCTCCTGCAGCGTCGAGGCCAAAATTCAACTCTCCTTTATTCCGATCCAGCTCGTCATTCTTCCTGTAACACCGTTTTCCTTGCGATAGGAAAATAATAAATCAGGATTACAGCTTGTACACCAAGTTGTACATTCGATATGAGTCGGCAATATTCCTGCTTTTATCATAATGCGTTGGTTCAATTCTTTCAAGTTTAGCATGCTTTTGTCATCATTTGTTTCGGATTTCCTGTATACGCTGTTAGAAAAAGTTGCTTCTGAACCCGAGAGAACCTCCAACTGATGAACATGATTCATTACATGATCATTAACCTCATAACAGCAATCTCCGATAGAAGGACCAATTGCCGCTAAAATATCCTGCGGATGGCTTCCATATTCGTCACTCATCTTCTTTACCATCAAATCTGCGATTTGACCCACAGTCCCTTTCCAGCCCGCATGAGCCAGCCCTACTACCGATTGAATCGGATCATAGAAATATAACGGAACACAATCAGCGTAAAAAGAAGTCAGCAGCACACCCGGCACATTCGTAATTAACCCATCTGTATCTGAAAAGGCCGAGGCTCGATCCTGACTGCCCCGCCCGCGATCCTTAGAGTCTACTACAGCTATATTCACTCCATGCGTCTGTTCTCCGCAAGTCCAATCTTCCAGCTGGAAGCCGAGACTCTTCGCAAGGATATTACGATTATTAATAACGTCCTCCGGATGATCACCCACATGAAAAGCACAGTTCAGACTTTCATAGGGCGCCTTACCGGTACCTCCCTGCCTGCTTGTAAATCCGGCAGTTATCGCTGTATGTTCCATATGCCAAGGCTTTACACGGAACAACGGCGGTAATCCATCCTCCAACACAAATGGTTCCATATTTTCACCTCTGATTCAGTGTACCACATCATACAAAAAAAGGCGCAGAGCCTAATAGGTGCGCCTTTCATTACGATCTCCGCGTTCCAGATATACCGTCTCCCGTTGTTCCTCCTGAAAAGGTGTCCGCAGCTCTTCCATTTTCACCAACACCACATCAGAACCGATTTTCACAATGTTCCGCCAAGGAATGATAAGGTCTGCCCCACCGCCGAACAATCCCATGAACCGAGTATATCCTGGCACCACAATCGCCTCAATGACTCCTCTTTTCAAATCCAGCTCCAAATCACTGATCTGTCCCAATCGTTTACCATCTACAATATTGATCACATCTTTGGTCTGAAAATCGGATATTTTCATCTTTTTGCCTGCCGCTAAGGATTCTTGACTCATTGCGCCACCTCTGTATCTTCAGACGTATTAATAAATATATGTTCTAGAAGCTTGGCAACATGTCATTTTTGTCCCTATTCCGAAATAACATTTTTCAAGGAAAAGAAAAGACGATCCTTTGGGGGATCGTCTTACAGGATTACCTTTTGAATGCCTTAAGATTTCACATACTTCTGCATCTGCTGTATAGCTGACTTTTCAAGACGTGACACCTGTGCCTGCGAAATACCGATTTCATCGGCGACCTCCATTTGGGTTTTTCCTTCGAAAAAACGCATGGAAAGAATCCTTTTTTCTCTTTGGCCCAATTTACGCATAGCTTCTCGCAAGGCAATTTCCTCGATCCAAGATACATCTTTATTCTTATCATCGCTGATTTGATCCATGACATAGATAGGATCTCCACCATCATGATAGATCGGTTCAAACAGAGAAACCGGATCCTGGATCGCATCAAGAGCAAAGACGACATCTTCCTTAGGAACGCCCAGAGCCTCAGCAATTTCCAACAGCGTCGGTTCCCGCGAATTTTGATTCGTTAGGCTGTCTCTTACTTGAAGAGCCTTATAAGCAATGTCCCTTAGTGACCTTGAGACTCGAATCGGGTTATTGTCACGCAGATAACGGCGGATCTCACCGATGATCATCGGCACAGCATATGTGGAGAATTTAACATTTTGCCCTAGATCAAAATTATCAATGGCTTTCATCAGTCCGATGCATCCTACCTGAAACAGATCATCAACGAACTCACCGCGATTGTTAAATCGTTGGATAACACTTAATACTAGCCTCAGATTGCCATTTACCAATTTCTCTCGGGCGGATCGTTCGCCCTGCTGCTGCAGTGAAGTGAACAACAGCCTCATTTCCACGTTCGTCAGAACGGGGAGTTTGGAAGTATCCACACCGCAAATCTCGACTTTATTTCGGGTCATGATGATTTACCTCCCAAGGAGAAACATTATTGTACATTATCTCCCGGGGGGGCCATTTTATTCCTTGATGATTTCACTTTACACCATCTTGTTAAACTCCTTGCGCAGACGCTTAATGATTCGTTTCTCCAGACGCGAGATGTAGGATTGGGAGATTCCAAGCAGATCAGCCACATCTTTTTGTGTTTTTTCCTCGCCTCCACGCAGTCCGAATCGCAGCTCCATAATCAGCCTTTCACGTTCACTTAGCTTCTCAAGCGCCTTTTGCAGCAGCTTACGATCCACTTGTTCCTCAATATTTCGATAGATCGTATCATTCTCCGTGCCCAGTACATCTGACAGCAATAACTCATTTCCATCCCAATCAATATTTAACGGTTCATCAAAAGAAACTTCGCTGCGAGTCTTGCTGTTACGCCGCAGATACATTAGGATTTCATTCTCGATACAGCGGGAAGCGTAGGTGGCCAGTTTGATTTTTTTCTCAGGATCAAAGGTATTGACCGCCTTAATCAGCCCTATTGCCCCAATGGAGACCAGATCTTCAATATTGATGCCTGTATTCTCAAATTTGCGTGCAATGTAGACAACAAGCCGTAAATTACGTTCAATGAGCATCGCACGAACAGCAGCATCGCCGCTGGAGAGCCTCTGGAGCAGGTACTCCTCTTCTTCACGCGTCAAAGGAGGAGGTAATGCCTCACTCCCCCCAATATAATAAATTTCCTGACTCTTCAACCCCAGCAAAAAAAGCATACGGTAATATTGCAATTGCATCGCAATTTTCCATTTGACCATCATTGTTCCTCCTTCAAGAAGTGCAGGACTCGCTTAAATTCATACGGAAGTATAAATCTTGATATTAGGACGATTTCGCTTCAACTTTGCTCTCTGCTTGGGTTAAATCCGGATGGATTATAGCTCGGTAAGCGCCATCTCCTGACAATGTCCCGCCATCCAACCCGATCAGTACCCTTTTACTATAAAAGGTATCTCCACCTAGCTTTATCGTTACAAGGTCGGGCTTCAATGCCAGCATGAAAGACGCTCCGCGGTTAACACCACGGTAAGGCACAAGCCGCATCCTATCCTGCCAAGCAAAAGACTGCCCGTCCGTTTCTAGCAATAGTCTGTCCGCTCCATCTTGAGTGAGTCTCCCTTTCCATGAAGCCGGAAGATGTCCATCCCATAAAGAAGCCTCCATGACCATTACCGGGATACGTGTCAACGGATCATACAGCCTATTTCCGGTATCCAATAATCCGGAGCAAACCACACTTACCCCACCAATTTCCACTTCCACCTCTCCAATGTAAGTCTCAAGCTTCTCCCTCTTTACACTGGAGGAATGGACCATTTTGAAACCAATCAGAACTAGAGGCAATATTGCGAGAACAAACCAAAATCCAATTTTTATCCGGTAAGCATAACCTCCTGCAGCAGTGAACATAATTCCATTCCAGATATCACCTGAACTTTGCAGCAAATAGTGAATGCCCAGAATCCCGCCTGCTGCTGCAAAGTTGATCATATAAAACGCTCCCATAGTTCGGAGATAGCTTTGCAAGCTAACAAAGCCGAATGCAATCCACAGCATAAACACCGACAATCCAAATTTGATTATGAAGGTGTATAGGAAGGATAAATCCGGTACAAACATCATCACTACATAAAGAGCACCCAACAGAGCAGAAAGCAGGAGGCGCCACCAAGGCACCTTAAGCTTTAACATCCATCCGGTAAGCCATAACAGAACTCCGTCGATCAATAGATTGGCGGCAAATATCAAGTCAATATAAACTACCAGGACATTCACCTGCCTAGGTGGAAGTGTAGTCCCAAGCCATAGAGTTTGGCTTTCTTTTTTGGACGATAAGATTAGTATAGAAAGTCTCGTATTCAAAGTCTGTCTAAACCTAGGGGCATTCCTGCGGTTTTTTTGTCGAGTTTTCTGTAGATTCGTATATATCAAAAAAAAAGCACCGGGATTCCTTAGTTATTCTAAGGAATCCCGGTGCTTTATAGACTTCATAGTCTATCGTAACTATTAATTATTATTCATTATTGCCGCGGGTGCGGTTACGTAAAAAGGTAGGAATATCGAGTTGATCTGAACTAGTCTGATTGCCAAATGGACGCAAGTTCGCGCTCTTGTCAGTGGCAGCAGCTGGCTCATTCGGAGAAGCTGCAGGACGACGTACCTGTGCAGCTGATGGAGATGGTTTATGGTCAAAACCAGTTGCAATAACCGTAACCTTAATTTCATCCTTCATCGATTCTTCGATAATAGCACCAAAAATCATGTTCACATCAGGATCGGAAGCAGAGGTAACGATCTCAGCAGCCTCGTTCACTTCATACAGGGATAGGTTAGAACCGCCTGTAATATTCATAATTACACCGCGTGCACCCTCAATAGAGGTTTCAAGCAGTGGGCTCATAATCGCTTTACGTGCTGCTTCAGAGGCACGGTTCTCACCTGCTGCGATACCGATTCCCATAAGAGCAGATCCCCGCTCTGTCATGATCGTCTTCACATCAGCAAAGTCAAGGTTGATCAGACCAGGAACGGCAATCAGATCAGATATACCTTGAACGGCCTGACGCAGAACATTATCTGCTTCACGGAAGGCTTCCAGCATTGGAGTCTTCTTATCTACAATCTCTAGCAATCTGTCATTTGGAATAACGATTAACGTATCTACTTTCTCTTTCAACGCTTCGATACCCAGCTCAGCCTGGTTAGAACGCTTTCTGCCTTCAAAGGTGAACGGACGGGTTACAACACCTACCGTCAACGCTCCACACTCTCTGGCAATCTCCGCGATAACCGGAGCTGCACCCGTACCGGTACCGCCACCCATACCGGCAGTAACAAACACCATATCTGCACCTTTAAGGGTATTTGAGATCAAATCACGGGATTCTTCAGCCGCTTTCTTACCAACCTCAGGATTAGCACCTGCGCCCAACCCACGGGTTAGCTTGTCCCCGATTTGCAGCTTATGCTCCGATTTGGCCATATGCAGCGCTTGGGCATCTGTATTTACCGTGATGAACTCTACGCCCTGAACGCCATTCTCAATCATCCGGTTGACGGCATTACTTCCTCCGCCGCCGACGCCGATGACTTTTATTTGCGCCAAGCTCTCCATTTCAAAATCGAATTCTAACATATTATTCCATCTCCCCCTCAATGTGCTCGGATGGCCAGTCCAAGTCTATCTGGAATTTCACTTATATGAAATCACTGAAAATATCCTTTAGACGATCCACCAATCCCGGTTTTTTCACCGTTCCCTGGCTTGGCGCTGAGCTTTGTTTGCTCCGATTTGCTGGCTTCTTATTGCTGTTACCTCCGCTAACGTTACCTCGTCCTCTGAAACTGCGGACTACGTTATGCAGTATGCCAACCCCACCTGTAAAGCCCGGGTCCCGTACACCAATATAATCCGGGACGGCTATACGTACGGATGAGGACAGCTCTGACTGAGCGGCCTTTAGAACTCCCGGCATGGATACAGTACCACCCGTTAATATATAACCTCCGGGAAGGTCAGTATAACCAAGTCGTTTCACTTCTTGAGAAATTAGGTGGAAAATCTCTTGAACTCTTGGTTCAATAATAGCCGCAAGATCCTCCTGATTGAATTCCTTCTCGACGTTGCTTCCGATGCGAAGTACCTTAAATGTAACATCCGAGGCCGCATCATCGATCCAGGAACAACCATACTTCAATTTAACCTTCTCTGCCTGATCAGTTAATGTCCGAAGTCCGTAAGCAATATCATTGGTAACGAATTCCCCGCCGATCGGAATCGTAGAGGTCGCAGTAAGAGAACCTTCTTGATATACAGCTATCGTTGTTGAACCTGCACCTATATCCACCAGGACAGCGCCCATTGATTTTTCATCTTTGGATAGCGCCAACCCGCCTGCTCCAAGAGACATCAGCACAAGATCCTTAACCTTTAATCCTGATTTCTCAACACAGCGTAACAGGTTATGTATTGGCGTCTTTGCACCGGTAATAATCGTAGCTTCAACTTCCAAGCGAACACCGATCATACCCCGTGGGTCCTGAATACCTTCAAGACCATCGACAATATATTGCTTGGCTACAACATCGATAACTTCGCGCTCTGGTGGCAATGCGATCACTTCCGCAGCCTTGATTACGCGCTCAATATCCTCCTGGCCAATTTCACGATCCTCGTTCTGTACCGCCACAACACCATGGCTGGATTGAAGACCAATGTGATTGCCGGAAATGCCCACATAGACCTCAGATATTTGAATACCGACCATCTGCTCAGCATGATCTACAGCACTCTTGATAGACTGTACAGTTTGATCGATATCTACAATCGCGCCTTTACGTATCCCTTCGGAATTAGCAGATCCAACGCCAATAATATTAAAGGTTCCATTGGTAACTTCCCCAATAATTGCACGAACTTTGGATGTACCGATGTCCAAACTAACAATGATGTCATTGTTGCTCAAGCCCTATGGCACCTCCTGTTTTTATCATCATAAGTGATTTGAATTTTTTCCCTGAAAGGGAAACGTCTTTGTACATATTCAACATAAGGAATGCTTTCCCTCTTTTTTCAACAAATTTTTTAGCTGGAAGATTGTTGCTTAATCTTCAATTGTTAACTGCTTGTTATTAGTTTTTAATAGAGTACTAACCATAGAAAAAAGAGGGATATAAACTTCTTACCCATAAAACCGATTGTAGCATTTTTTTACCCGTATTAGTAGGGACTTTTTACTCTTGTAAGTCATCCGCAATATCACTTTCTGTATAAAATGGAACATATGAATCTGCTTCTAGCATTTTAATAAGGCCAGGCTGCTCGGTTTCAATCACCTGATTCAAATAAACAATTTTATCTTTAAGCAATGAAATGGCTGTGATGACCTCAAAGTGAGAACGTGTATACATCTTAATCCGATCCGGGAAAGAGAGCGTGGGTGACGGAACAATCTCAGAAATATCACTCGTAAGCTCATTAGGGATGTTCCCAAGGGTTTGACACAGCTTGGCTTTGTAAGGGTCTGAAGCCTTCCAGTTAGTCAATATTGGTTTCTCCACCGTAATGCCGGTCTCATTGATGGGTACAGCCACACCACTGGACAGAATAGCCTTCAAGCTTCCCTGTTGGTCGAGTTCGTAAGCGACCGCTGGATATTCCTCAATTTGAACCTTAATTAACCCTGGGAAACTCTTATCCACTGTAGCTGTCTGAATCGTCTTCATTTCCATCATCAACTCTTGTAAAGAGCCTTTGGAGACCGCGAAATACTGTCCTCCAATCCTTAGCCCGCTTTGGGTGAGCAATTCCTGTTGTGTAGAGTACTTGCTGCCTACAAAGCTAATCTCCGTAATGCGGCTGACGGACGAGCGGAAAAATATCACTGCAAGCAACGCAATGAAGAGCAGAACCAGTATAACCGTAAGCTTACGGTTCTTTTTTTTCTTGGGCTTGTCCTCTTTTAGAAGAGGTAAACGCGTCTTTGGCATTCTCATATCTCCGTAAGAAGGCCCTGTCTCCTTATTGGATTTCATCAAGAAGACAGGATCATTAATTAGCCACAAGGAAACGGCTTTACATTACTTATATTCGGATAAAATCCGGATAAACTTTAACACTATAATATTTCAAAGGGACCCGGTGCAGGTACTTTACGAATAATGCGGGCGCCCAACTTCTGAAACAGCTTCTCGATGCCATCATATCCTCGATCAATATGATGGGCTTGCTCCACAATTGTTGTACCTTGGGCGGCGAGTCCAGCGATAACAAGCGCTGCTCCAGCACGCAAATCCGTAGCCTCTACCGTGGCACCATACAGTCTTTGCACGCCGCGAATAAACGCACGATTCAAATCTATGGAAATATCAGCACCCATCCGGGCCATCTCCTCCACGTGCTTGAATCGTCCTTCGAATACCGTCTCCTTAATCACACTAAAACCATCGGCTAGCGATAGCAAAACCATAACCTGAGACTGTAAATCGGTAGGAAACGAGGGGTATGGAGAGGTTATAACTCTCTCAACGGCTTTTGGCCGCCCCAAACAGCTAATATTAATTATATCATTGCAAACTGTGATTTGAACACCAGCACGCCTCAGAACATGAATCAGTGAAGATAGATGACCGGCATTTGTTCCTGTTAAGGTAACAGATCCTCGAGTAGCCGCAGCAGCAATCATGACAGTTCCAGCTACAATCCGGTCAGGAATAACCTCATACACACAGGGGGTTAGCTTTTCGACGCCTTGAATGGTAATGGTATCTGTTCCTGCCCCAATGATGTGGGCTCCCATCTTGTTCAGAAAATTCTGAAGATCCTGAATCTCTGGCTCTCTTGCAGCACCCGTAATCGTTGTGGTTCCTTCTGCCTTGGCGGCAGCCATCATAATATTCTCCGTTGCCCCTACACTTGGATAGTCAAGGTGGATATCATTACCCTTTAATCTTCCCGCACGGCAGAACACTCGACCGTTGCTTTCCACGACCTCTGCACCAAGAGCCTGTAAACCCTGTAAGTGAAGATCGATTTTGCGTTCCCCGATCGCACAACCGCCAGGCTGATAAATCGTCACCTCACCAAACCTGGATAATAGAGGCCCCATTAAAAAGATAGAAGATCTCATCTGTCGCATCAAATCTTCAGGAACATGAGAGGTGCTCACTAACGACGTGTCAATCGTCACCGTGTCCTCCTCATGCACACCCCTGCAGCCTAGCCGTCCTAAGATATCCAGCATGGTCTGAATATCCAGCAGCTTCGGCACGTTGTGCAGTGAGTGAACTCCTTCGGCAAGCAGGCTTGCTGCTAAAATCGGCAACGCCGCATTTTTTGCTCCATGGATGCGAATGGTGCCTGACAGGGGATTTCCACCCTCAATCACCAATTTGTCCAATGTATCACCCCCGAGTTTACCGCTCACCCACCACATACACTTACGGTATCAGGATCAGGGCGTGGGTCCATAGGGGACTGTCGCCTGTTCATCCCATTCCATACCAGAAGTCTCTGGGTGATTGTCACGATTATAGGATTATCCTATGTCAAAACCCTCAGGAGTGTGACAGCCATAGCCTATTAACAACTACTCTTAAAAAGTACACATTACATCAACGGTTACTTCTTTTTACTGATAAGCCTTCGAAGTTCATTCGTAATTACTCCAGCAGAATCCCTTTTTCCGAGCCGCAGAGAGTTTTCGGACATCCTTTGACGCAAGTCTTCATTTCCGATAATACTTTGAACAGCACCGTGTAAAGCCTTCCCTGATAGATCCTTTTCCAATATGACAACGGCAGCACCTTCGCCTTCCAATTGCCTAGCATTAGCTTCTTGGTGGTTGTTCGTTACGTTAGGGGAAGGAATCAAGATAGAGGGTATCCCAAGCGCTGTAATCTCAGCTATAAAGGAGGCCCCTGCTCGATTTACAATCAAAGAGGTGCACGCCAGAACTTCCGGCATATTATGGATGTATGGAAGGACATGCAATCCATTAGGCATTCCACCCAGCTTTTGACGCAAAACCTTGCGGGTCTCTTCAAAATATGGCTCGCCTGTAACATATACATAATGAACTCCATTACCCTTACCCACAAAAGGAGCCATTTCAATCATAGCCTGATTTATAGCCTTAGCTCCCCGGCTTCCGCCAACTACCAGAACCACGGTGCTGCCTTCGGAGATCCCTAGAGAAGCATAACCCCGTTGCGGGTTCGCTTTTGTTACTGTAGTCGCACGGGGATTGCCCGTATAAATCACTCTTTTACTCCCCGGGAATGAGGACTCCGTTCCTGCAAAGCTTACAGCTACAACATCTGCATAGCGGCTTAAAAACTTATTAGTCAGTCCTGGAATAGCATTCTGCTCATGAATTAAGGTAGGAATTCCCAGCTTGGAAGCTGCATATACGACCGGGCCGCATACATATCCTCCAGTTCCAATAACAACATCGGGTTTAAACTCCCGAAGCATTTCCTTGGAAGCCTTAACGCCTTTTAGAAAACGAATAACCGTCTTCACATTGTCCAAGGAAAGCTTGCGTCTAAAACCGGTGATGTCGATAGCTTTAAAAGAGATTTTTTCTTGGGGAACAAGCTTGCTCTCAAGTCCTCTCGTACCCCCGATGTAGAGGATCTCCGTATTTTCCTCCTCTGCTTCCAACTGCCTTGCTACAGCGACCGCAGGATAAATATGGCCACCTGTTCCTCCGCCGCTTAATACGACACGCATGTCTTTCACCTCACATAACGGGATAAGTTCAATAAAATTCCAAGTGCAGTTAGCATTAGGGTCAGTGATGAGCCGCCATAGCTAATCAGCGGGAGCGTAATGCCCGTTACAGGCATCATACCGATAACTACGCCAATGTTGATAACAACCTGAACAGCGACCATACAGACGATTCCTACGGCTAAGTAACTTCCGAAGCGATCTGGAAGGCTCATCGCTACCTTCATGCCCCGCCAGACGATAATTAGAAACAGTGCTAGAACTGCCAAACCGCCGATAAAACCCAGTTCCTCAGCCAAAATAGAAAAAATAAAGTCCGTCTGCGGCTCAGGTACATAACTGTATTTCTGGCGACTCATGCCAAGGCCAAGCCCACCCAGACCTCCCGGGCCAATGGCATACAGCGACTGGATAATCTGATACCCTGCGCCCAGCGGGTCAGACCAAGGATCAAGAAAGGCTGTAATCCGCTGCAGCCGATAAGGTGCGGTGGCAATCAACACGATAAAACCGGCGATTCCTGCAATACCAAGTGACATTAAATGTTTGATTTTCGCCCCAGCCGTATAGACCATCATCAAGGCGGCTCCCATCATGACTGTACCTGTGCCCAGATCAGGCTGGAGCATAATGAGCCCAAAAGCCGATCCAATGAGTGCGAGCGGCGGCAGGAGTCCCCTTGTGAAAGAGGAAATATCATAATCGTCACGCCCCAACCAATTGGCGAGGTACAGAATCATCCCCATTTTCATGAACTCAGAGGGCTGAATCCCGAAAGAACTGATACCCAGCCAACTGCGAGCCCCCCCACGCACTACTCCAATACCAGGGATAAGAACCATGATCAACAGGATGAAACATAGAATTAATCCTGTTTTGGCAAAACGCTTCAAGACTCGATAATCCGTATTGGCTGTGATGTACATGGCGACCAGACCGAATCCAGCAAACAGAAGCTGTCTTTTAACAAAATAAAATGAATCCCCATAATTGCGGAAACCCAATACAGATCCGGCGCTGTATACCATTACCATGCCGATAGCCAGCAAAGATAGAATAGGGATCAGCAGCCAAATATCCGGCGCAGGACGAGATTTATTCATTAGGAGCACACCTCTTGCATCCGTAGTAGGGGCTTATCCGCCCCCCTACTTAAAGGTTATGCACCGCCTCTTTAAAAATACGCCCGCGCTCTTCATAGGATGTAAACATGTCCCAGCTTGCACAGGCGGGAGACAGGAGAACAACATCTCCTTCTTCCGCTAAAGCGGAAGCCTCCCGCACTGCAGCTTGCAGCACGGCGGCGGCGCTATCCCCATTATCGACGGTTACAATGTGCTTTAATCCTGCCAGTTCAGCTACATGAGCCAGCTTGTCCTTTGTTTCCCCGATGGCTATCAGAGCCTTAACCCGGCCGTTCAAGACAGGCAGCAGCTCCATATAGTCAGAACCACGGTCTAATCCTCCTGCGATTAGTACAACAGGCTGCCGGAATGAAGCTAATGCCATTGAGGTTGCTTTGGAATTTGTGGCCTTGGAGTTATTGTAATAAGTCGCTCCACCTGTGGTCGTAACATACTCCAACCGGTGTTCTACACCGCGAAAGGACGACAATACTTCCTCCAGCGAATAGGGATCGGCCCCTGCTGCAATTGCGATTGCGATTGCAGCCAGTGCATTTTCAATATTGAATCGTCCAGGAAGTCCGATAGAATCGATATTAACAACTCCGGTCCGGTTCCCTTCAACATCACGATAAACAATATGACGCTTCAAGTTATCCTCTTGATCGGGAACAAACGAAGGACTTACATAGACACCCTGAACCAGCTCTTCTGTCATCGAGAAAGGTAGAAGCTTCCCTTTTACATAAGGTACCAGCTCCCGGCAAAAGGGGTCATCCCAGTTCAGAACAGCGGTATCGCTCTCTAATTGGTTCGCGAAAAGCATCGCCTTGGATTCGACATAATCCTCCATGCCGCCATGATAGTCTAAATGTGTCTCAGCAATATTCAGCAGGCAGCCGATCTTGGGGCGGAAAGACTCCGTCCCCTTCAGTTGAAAGCTGCTGAGCTCAACTACCATCCAGTTATCCTCAGTGGCTTCCTGTGCCGCCTGACAGAGCGGTGTACCGATATTCCCAGCTACGATTGGATTCATTCCTGCAGCGGCAAGCATCTCTCCTACCCAGGTCGTTGTTGTTGTTTTACCGTTAGACCCGGTAATACCGATAATAGGAGCGGCACAAAGGCGATAAGCTACCTCTACCTCAGTCACAATTTCAATACCTAGCTGAATTGCCTTCTGGATAGGGGGAACGGAATAAGGAATTCCGGGGTTTTTGACAATAAGAGCTACCCCCTCATGAATCAGTCCCTCTGGATGCCCACCGCATATAACAGAAATTCCCAAAGCCTCCAGTTCGGATGCTTCGGGACTTTGGTCTCTTTCTTTTTTATCATTAACTGTGACAATTGCACCACGTTCATGGAGTACCTTTGCGACCTGGACACCGCTCTTGGCAAGACCAAGAACGACGACCTCCTGGCCGCGGTACATATCTGGATGTTTCATTTCACTACAACCCCTTGCTGATATATAGTCCTAAACCGGCCAGCACTAAGCTAACGGCCCAAAAAGAAATAACGACCCGCCATTCCGACCAACCGCTAAGCTCAAAATGGTGGTGTATCGGGCTCATTTTAAATATGCGTTTTCCACGGGTCTTAAACGAGACCACCTGTATAACAACTGACAGCATTTCAACAACAAAGACACCACCTATGACCAGAAAAAGCAGCTCACTCTTAGTCACAATAGCAATGGCACCAATCGCGCCGCCAATCCCGAATGAACCGGTGTCCCCCATAAATACTTTGGCGGGATATGCGTTGAACACGAGAAAGCCCAAAACTGCACCAATCATAGCAGCTGCACATACTCCTGCTGCAATGGAGGTCGCCTGCATCGCCACTACTGCAAAAGCAGCCAAAGCAATAGCGCTCACACCTGATAATAAACCGTCTAAACCATCGGTAAAATTGACCGCATTCGTAATGGCCATCATCATAATGATGATGAATGGATAGTAGAACCATCCTGTCCAGTCAAAGCTGATGGATGTACCCGGGATGCTGATGGCTGTATTATGTCCGGCTGAGATTAGCAGAGCACACAGTACAGCTCCTACAAGTAACTGGCCAAACAGCTTCTGCCGAGGTGTAAGCCCTAGCGAACGCTTGAACACGATTTTGATATAATCATCCAAAAATCCGATCAAACCGTAACCGAGTGTGGCTACCAGGAGCACATAAAAATCCGAATTAACGACAGAAAATTTCAAATATGATAACGTGAAAGCCACGATAATCACTATACCGCCCATCGTTGGCGTTCCGGCTTTCTTCAAATGGCTTTGAGGCCCATCATCGCGTACCTGCTGTCCGAACTTCATTCTGCGGAGCAAAGGAATGAATAGCGGAGCGGCAATGACCGCAAGGATAAAGGAAACAGCGATAGTTAATAGCAATAGTTGATAATCCATGGGTTCACCCCCTCCAATCGATTTGTTGTATTACTCATGAGCAATCAAGCTCTGGAGTACTTCCTCCATACGCATGCCTCGGGATGCCTTGAACAGTATGATATCCTTTGGATTGCATTTTGAATTCAGATGAGTCATTAGTTCTGATTTATCCGTAAAAGAGAATACCCGCTCACTGCCGAAATTCTTCGCTGCAGCCTGAGCCAAATGTACAGACAAATTGCCATAAGTAAAAATAAGATCCGTTTTTTGGGGATCGAGGTAGGAACCAATCTCCTCATGAAACATCGTCTCTTCAGGTCCTAGTTCCAGCATGTCCCCGAGTACTGCAATTTTCATACCACTGCCTTTCATCGACTGCAGCACATCAATAGCCGCTTTCATCGAAGTTGGGCTGGCGTTATATGCATCGTTCAGAAGTGTCATCCCAGAGGGGGTAGTTATCACTTCAATACGCATTCCTGTCAGCTTGAGATTACGAAGACCAATATCAATATTCTCTTCGCTGATTCCATAATGACGAGCTACCGCTAATGCGGCTAGCGTGTTAATGACGTTATGCCTGCCGGGAAGTGGCAAGGTGAATGCGTGGTCCTCATAACTATGCGATGTAAATGTCATACCGCCGGTATGTGTCATTATCCCCGTTGGATAATCGTTGTTATCCGAGTGAATTCCGAAACGGAAGGTCTTCATACCTGACGGAACAGGCAAGTTCCCCTCGTTCAAAACCTCTGCAAGCAGCGGCTCATCTCCATTAAAGATTAACAACCCCTCAGCCTTAAGCCCTTCGGTAATTTCCAGTTTTGCACGGGCAATCTCTTTGCGAGAACCTAGCTGCAGTAAATGGGATTCTCCAACATTGGTAATAATTGCGACATCTGGATTTCCCAATGCGGAGAGCAAAGCAATTTCCCCACGGGAACTCATGCCCATCTCAAGAACCGCAATCTCTGTTCCCTCACTCATCGACAGGAGGGTTAGAGGCAACCCGATATGATTATTAAAATTACCTTGAGTCTTATGAACCTTGAACTGAGTCTCTAGAAGAGAGGTAACGATATCCTTCGTTGTGGTCTTACCGTTGCTTCCTGTTATGGCAACCACTTGAGGAGCAACTTGACTTAAATAGGATGAGGCCAGCTTTTGCAGTGCTATTAAGGTATCCTCAACTGCAATTACAGCCCCTTCCGGAGCCGGGCCTTTATCGCGCTGCCACAGTATACCTGCGGCACCTGCCGCTAGTGCGGCTGGACCAAAATGATGACCCTCAAAGTTCTCACCGCTTAGTGGAACAAAAAGGCAATCCATGGTGATTTTACGAGAGTCTGTTACAACACCCTTTATCTTAATATCCGAGGCTTCGGGAGTAAGCAATTCTCCCTCGCACATGATTGCGATATCTTCCAGCGTTCTAATAATCAATAGTTTCGACCCCTTATAACTTCTTTGGCGACGACACGGTCATCGAAATCATGAACAACCCCGCCAATTAATTGGTAAGTTTCATGACCTTTCCCCGCAATCAATACTACATCGCCGGGGCTTGCCATTTCAATAGCTTTTCTAATTGCATCTCGGCGGTCAACAATCATTTCATATCTCTCTGGTGATACTCCATCCTCCGTTAATCCCGCCTCAATATCTTTTAAGATTAATTGCGGGTCCTCCGTCCGTGGATTATCGGAAGTTACGAGAATATGATCACTGTACTTGGCAGCAATTTTACCCATGAGTGGACGTTTCGTACGATCTCTATCCCCACCGCATCCAAATACTGTAAGTACTTTCCCTACAGCAAACTCTTGAACTGTACGCAGTACATTCTCCAAACCATCTGGAGTATGGGCATAGTCCACGATCACTGCGAAGTCTTGGCCTTCATCTACAGACTCTACTCGTCCGTTCACTCCAGCGACAGCCTCCAGGCTGGTTTTTATATCTGACAAGGAAACATCCTCAAGGAGTGCTGCGGTGATAGCTGCCAGTGCATTATAGACATTAAATTTTCCGACCATGCGAAGTGAAATGTCTGCCTCACCTTTAAACGTATCCACGTGGAAGAAAGTTCCTTTTGCTGTTATCGATATTTGAGAAGCTCGTACGTTAGCATCGTTATCAATACCGTATGTAACTACTTCTGCGGCAGTCTGCGCTGCAAAATAGGCACTGGCCGCATCGTCTGCATTCAGCACAGCGTATTTACGTTCTTCCTTCCATGGAGAGATGACATTTCCGAGTCGGGAAAAGAATAAACCCTTAACGGAGCGATACTCCTCCATTGTATGGTGGTAATCCAAATGATCCTGGGTCAAATTCGTAAATATAGCGGTACGGAAATCGGTACCCTTTACCCGACCCTGTTCCAATGCGTGTGAAGAAACCTCCATAATGCAGCACTGAACGCCTTTAGAAGCCATATCCTGAAGTGAACGCTGCAATTCCAAGGATTCAGGTGTTGTACCAGACATTGGATAGCTGTGACCGTCATAGCGCATTTGTATTGTTCCAATTAGCCCAGTCTTTATGTTCTGATCCTGCATGATTTGTTCTATTAAATAGGTAGTTGTTGTCTTGCCATTTGTACCGGTTACACCAATCATTCTCATTCTACTGCTGGGTGAGCCAAAAAATGCATTCGACATCACTGACATTGCAAACCGGCTGTTATCAACAATGATTTGTGGTAAATCGATATCGAGCTTTCGTTCGCATACAATGGCTGCGGCACCCTTTGCCGCAGCCTGCGGTGCATATTCGTGTCCGTCCACGGTATGACCGGGAAGACAAAGGAATAGATCACCAGGCTTTACAATCCGTGAATCCGTCTGGATATCCGAAATCTCAACTTCACCATCTCCATAAAGCCGTGAAGCTGCAAGACAAGAAGACAATTCGTTAACTTTCATTTCAATCCCTCGCTCTACATTTTCGGTTATATTAAAAATGAACTTAAATCCTTACTTATCGGGTGTTGATCGTAACTACAGTGAATGTTTGAACTTCCGGCCGCTGTTGTCGTAAGACTTTCTTGATTTGTACCGCACTTTGCGGTCGAAATCCGGAGACAGCTTATGCTTTCGAACCGAGCTTTCCTACGGAAAGCTTTCAGGCGGTCGCTATCGCTCCTACAGTTCCAAACTTCTCCTTCTTTACTTCTCACCTTTTTGTCGCTTCTTTAATTCATCTTATAATAGGTATTACTCTATAATGTATATTTCAATTATTCACTAGGAGAGCCCATATAAATCCTGATCGTCGAGCCTTGTTCAACTCTCGTTCCTGGTTTTGGGGCCTGATTAATCACTGTACTGCCTGAACCAGAACGCGCAAGATTAAAATTCATGTTCAAATCCTCATAAATATCCTGCACAGATGCTCCAGTAAGATCAGGAACAGTAACCACTGGAAGCTCACCCAGCTTATAAGTTTTGGGAAGCTGATCACTACGCTCCGGCACTTTCATGTAGTGCAGAGAATCCTCTAGAATATTCTGCACGATTGGTGCGGCTACCACTCCACCGAACTGAATGCCTTTTGGATTGTCAACCGCCGTATATACTACAATTTGTGGATCATCCGCTGGAGCAAAACCAATAAATGAAACGATATGTTCTGTAGGAGAGTAACGGCCGTTAATGACCTTCTGTGCGGTCCCCGTTTTGCCGCCTACACGATAGCCATCAATAAAGGCTGGTCTACCCGTTCCCTTAGCTACAACGCTCTCCAAGGCTTCTCTAACTTTCCTAGAAGTCTCTTCTGAGATCACCTGCTTCACCAGCTCCGGCTTGATCTCAGATACCATTTTTCCGGTATCCGGATTAATCCAAGCTTTAGCTACATGGGGCTTATATAGGTTACCACCATTAATAGCTGCTGACACAGCTGCTATTTGTTGGATGGGTGTGACAGAGACACCTTGACCGAAGGCCGTGGTGGCAAGCTCAACCGGGCCAACCTGTGAAGGTTTGAACAGGATCCCATTGGATTCACCATTCAGGTCTATTCCCGTTTTGCTTCCGAAACCGAAATCACGTATATATTTGAACAATGATTCTTTACCAAGCCGTTGTCCCAGAGCTACAAAACCAGGGTTACAGGAATTCTCAACCACCTGCATAAAAGTTTCACTGCCATGACCACCCTTTTTCCAGCAGCGCAGTCTCGCACCACCAACCTCAATGAATCCCGGATCAAAAAACTGGTCATTCTGCAGATCCACCTTACCCTCTTGAAGTGCAGCAGCCAAGGTAATAATTTTGAACGTTGAACCCGGTTCATAGGTCATCCAGATCGGTAGATTTCGATTATAGGTTTCAGAATTGTATTCCTTATAATTCCCTGGTTCATACCCGGGTCGGCTTGCCATGGCCAGGATCTCGCCATTTTTAGGATTCATAGCGATCGCCCAACTACCCTGAGCCTGATATTTAACCATGGCTTGATCAAGCTCTCGCTCCATTATCGACTGAATCTGTTTATCAATGGTTAACTGCAAGCTTAACCCATCTTGAGGTGCAGAATATTTCTCAGAGGAGCCTGGCATCAGTCGACCACCCGCATCAGACAAATAGGATATATTCCCTGCTATCCCCTGAAGCAGCTTGTCATATACCTGTTCAACCCCAGTAATACCTTGGTTGTCGATACCCGTGAATCCAAGGATATGTGCTGCAAGATCACCATAGGGGTAATATCGCTTATTATCCTCAGCCACAACGATGCCCGGCAGCTGTAAATCACGAATTTTGCCGGCAAGCTCCATCGTAATTTTACGTCCGCCGGGCTGCAGCTTAACCGTTGATTCCCGTTTGGATAACAAAGCTGTAAGCTTATCCTCTGTCATTCCTAGCAAAGGTGCTAATTGCTGTGCTGTTTTTTTCTTTTCCTTGACCTGTACCGGAATGGCTACTATCGTTGGAGAGCTGATGTTGTAGGATAGAGCAACACCCTCCCGGTCTAATATTTCTCCCCTTTTGGCGGTGAATGGAATATTACGACGCCAGGAATCTTCAGCCTTAGCAGAGAGCTCATTCCCTTTAGACAATTGAACATAAGCAAGACGCACAACCAACGCTGCGAACAACACCCCAAGACTTAGCAGAGTATAAAGTATCCGCCGTCTAGTCACGACCTTCGAAACCTTCATTCCGTCATCCCCCGCTTTCCACACCATAGACATGAACTCTTATCTTCATGACTATTCGGGACAAACAGGGGTTAGAACAAGCCTAGGTACCCTCATCACCTTCTGAATCTTCAGTAACTGATTTGGCTATAGGTATATCTTCGCCGTACTCATTCATCGGCTTCAGATTCAAGGACACTCGAGTTTTGCCATCCTTTGTCTCTACCTTCTGCTCGGACACATACCCCTCGCCTTCGATTCCAATGCCAACCTTCAACAGCGTCAATACCTCCAATGCATCACGTAATGATTCTCCACGTAAATCAGGAACAGATTTCCCGTCAGCCTGTTGGCTTAGGAGATAGATTCGCTGACCTGAGGCGAGGTTCGTTCCTGCCTTAGGATACTGGCTAATCACAGAAGCTCCATTCCCAACAACCTCAAAGTCAAAGCCTTGATCTAATAAAAGATCCCGGGCATCTTTCATGGGTTTGCCAGTTAGCTCAGGTGTGGATCGGAGCGATGGAGTTGTCGTTTTTGCAACAGCCTTACTAGCGTCTGTTTCTGGAGCAGCCAGCTTTGGAACACCCATATATTGCAGAGACTGGGTTACAATCTCCTTGAATACAGGGGCCGCCAGAGCCCCCCCGCCAAGCTCAACATTGGGCTCATCAATAATGACAATAACAGCAATCTTAGGGTCATTAACAGGGGCATAACCTATAAAAGATACCAGTTGCTTATCTCTTACATAATCCGTGCCTACTACCTTAATTGCTGTTCCCGTCTTACCAGCCACACGGTATCCTTCAATATAAGCATGCTTTCCTGTACCTATAACTTGGTCAGCTACAACCTGCTCGAGGTATTCACCTGTTTCCTTGGCAGCTTCCTCAGATATAACCTGCCGTACAACCACAGGTTTAGTTACTGTCTTCACACCGGTATTTGGATTCGTAGTTTCTTTGAC
Source organism: Paenibacillus sp. (assembly GCA_023512345.1). Taxonomy (GTDB): domain Bacteria; phylum Bacillota; class Bacilli; order Paenibacillales; family Paenibacillaceae; genus Paenibacillus_AQ. The sequence goes on along the minus strand of JAILZT010000010.1, from coordinate 5,078 downwards.
AACATACGGAGTCATAAGCTTGCCACCATTTGCTATTGCAGCAACTGCAGACAACTGTTGTAGTGGAGTTACAACGACCTTTCCGTGCCCATAGGCCAGCGTTGCGTACTCAGACTCGTATTTCGGGGTAATAAACCCTTTGCTTTCGCCGGGCATATCAATCCCCGTCTTCTGACCAAACCCGAAATCAGTAATATATTGAACCAGCTTTTCCTTGCCCAGCATCTCGTATCCCAATTTAACAAAAGCTACGTTACTTGAACGTTTAACACCTTCTAGAAAGGTGATCTCACCCCATCCGGCTCGCTTGATATCATGAAGCGGATCACGTACGCCTTTAATCTTAATGGACCCTGACTTGAACTTGGCGTCCGGATTGAATAGCTTCTCCTGCACTGTTCCCGCAAGTGTCACTATTTTGAAGGTGGACCCTGGCTCATAGGTGGACTTGATAGCATGATTGTAAAAACCAGCTTGCTCTTCATTCCAATATTCATTGGGGTTAAAGGTTGGCAGATTAGCCATCCCTAGAATTTCCATGGTGTTCGGATCTGCAGCAATAACGGTCATACTTACCGGATCATATTGTTCATAGGCTTTCTTCATAGCTTCTTCAATATAATACTGAATCGTACTATCTAACGTAAGCTTTAAGTTATCCCCATTCACAACAGGCTTGTATATTTCCTCAGCATCGGGCAGCTTATAGCCTTTCCCGTCAGCCTGATAGTTGAGGACGCCGTTAGTGCCTTTAAGTTTATCATCAAAAAAAGCCTCTAGCCCTGCCATCGCATTGCCATCCCGGTCCGTATAACCCAGAATATGCGCCGCAAGAGTATCCTTGGGATAATATCGTTTCTGCTCTCTGACATATCCGATTCCCGTTTCTTGGATATCGTATTTATCTTCAAGCTCATCTCTAAAAGCCAGAACCTTGTCAGCAAGCTCCTGATCAATCTTCCAGCCTTCATTTCGAATCTCACGATTCTTGAGATATTTTCCGTTAGCATCCTTGGCTTCTACTAATTTCTGCAGCTCATCTACCGGTTTGCCTAATAGTTCATGAAGCTTAGCCACTACCTCTTCCGCAATCCCTTGCGTATGAATCACTTCCGGAGAGACTACAACGGTGTATGCGGGCACATCACTTGCTAAAATACTTCCATTTCGATCAGAGATCGCTCCACGTACTGCTTTGATGGTCGAAGTATGCGCCCTTTGCTTAGCAGCCTCTTCTTGCCAAAAGTTACCTTGAAGGACCTGAATAAAAAACACTCTTCCTATCAAAACAAGAAAAAAAAGGGTAATACAACCCCCTATAAAAAGCGTGCGAAGTTTTATTCTTTTTACCATAGCAACCTCACAACCTCTATTTTTATCGAAAATAGCTCGTACGAATTATTCCCCATCTGTAAATGTGCTGTTTTTAGGTACAATGATGGTATTTCCATCTACGGGTGTCTTATAGCCTTCTGCCTTTGCTTTATCAGCGACCGTCTGTTCAAGCTTCTGCTTCTCCATTTGGTACACAGCAATCTGCTTATTGGATTTGGAAATGATCTCATCCAACTGCTGCGCCTGCTTGTTCAAATCGTAAATGTGGAGATACCTCCAAATGAGTGCACCCGCCACTAAGACAAAAAATGTAAGAGTCAGCATATACAACAGCTTCTCTCGCAATGGAAGTACCATACGTCTGGTAACTACCTTCGTCTTCTGGCGGTAAAGCGGGTTTACCTCTTCTTTTCTCTTGGGTTGAACTGCCAAATTTCCGCGGGTATAAGCCATTTCCGACTCTCCTTTATTGTCATTTACAATTTCTCTGCGATGCGCAGCTTAGCCGACCGAGCACGTGAATTTAAGTCAAGTTCCTCGTCACTAGGCATAAGCGGTTTGCGGTTAATTAATTTAACAGTGCCTTCACCGCCGCATACGCAAAACGGAAAGTCAGGCGGACATGTACATTTTTTAAGGTAGCTGCTCAAAATCTGCTTACAAATCCGGTCTTCTAAGGAATGGAATGTAATAACAGATACTCTTCCTTCGGGAGCCAGACATCGCACAGCCGCATGTAATCCTTCTTCAAAAGCTCCAAGTTCATCATTTACAGCGATTCGCAGGCCTTGAAAGCTCCGTTTGGCCGGATGGCCTCCTGTTCTTCTCGTAGCTGCCGGAATAGCCTCTTTAATAATTTCAGCCAGCTCTCCAGTAGTCTCTATAGGGCTTACTGACCTTTTGTCCACAATCCGCTTGGCGATGCGCCGCGAGAATTTTTCTTCGCCATATTGGAAAAGAACTTTCGCAATTTCTTGTTCAGACCACGTATTCACAATATCTGCTGCTGTTAACAGCGCAGTCTGGTCCATTCGCATGTCCAATGGGGCATCGTGATTGTAGCTGAATCCGCGATCTCCCTGATCAAATTGAGGAGACGAAACTCCAAGGTCGAAAAGAATTCCATCCACCTGAGGAATGCCGTCACGCTTAGGGACAAAGGACAAACTCTTAAGCACACTCTCCAGATCCCGGAAATTTGTTCTGACTAGTACAACCTTTTCCCCGTAGGGAGCTAATTTTTCTTTTGCATTATCCAAGGCCCAATCATCCTGGTCAAGACAGATAAGTCTTCCTTTATCGCTAAGCTTGGAGGCAATCAAAGAACTATGCCCTGCCCCGCCTAATGTACAGTCGACGTAAATGCCATCTTCCTTGATGTGTAGCCCTTCTGTCGCTTCTTCCATAAGTACCGTGATGTGGTGAAACAAGCCGCAGCCCTCCAGACTAGTATTCGGTAAGTGTATTGTTATAAATCAAAATTGAAATCAACCAATTTCTCGGCAATCTCGTTGAAGGATTCTTCTGACTGACCGAAATACTGTTCCCAAAGCTCTTTGTTCCAGATCTCCACCCGGTTCGATACGCCTAGAATTACACAGTCTTTGTCCAGCTTCGCATATTGTCGTAAATTACCCGGCAGGTTTACCCTGCCCTGCTTATCCCAAACGCATTCGGTCGCTCCCGAGAAAAAAAAGCGGCTGAACGCACGGGCGTCAGATTTCATCAGTGAAAGGCTTTTAAGCTTTTGCTCCATGATTCCCCATTCATCCATAGGATAAACAAAAATACAGGAGTCTAGGCCGCGGGTCGCAACAAAGGAGGTTCCGAGTAAATCGCGGAACTTAGCCGGTATAATGATACGGCCCTTGTCGTCAATGCTATGCTGAAACTCCCCCATAAACATCGGCTTCCCACTCCTAACCACAAATTACCCACTTTGCCCCACTTTTCACCACCTAAGCATAATAGATTCGCCATTAAAAATCAAAAACCTTTTTACTTCTTGAGGAAAATTTAACCTTTTGGGCATTTAGAAGGCAAAAAGCCGCTCTTCCGGAGAGAAAATCCGAATGAGGCGGCTCTTTATCATTTGGGAATGTGTTTTATGCGTTTAAATCCCAACTGTCCAAATAAGCTACTTGTTCTGGAGTTAAGGTATCAATAGCAAGTCCAATACTCTCTAGATTATAGCGGGCAACCTGCTCATCCAGTTCATAAGGAACATTTTCCACCTTAATGCCGATATTTTTATAATTGTCATTCACATATTTTAAAGACAAAGCTTGCAACGCAAAGGTCATATCCATAATTTCAGCTGGATGTCCATCTGCTGCGCCCAAGTTTACAAGTCGGCCCTCAGCCAACAAATAAAGTTTTCGGCCGTCATGCAGCTGGTACTCTTCAATATTTTTACGAACCGTGCGCTGGGATACCGATCTCTCGGACAATTCAGGCTTGTTCACTTCTACGTCAAAATGTCCCGCGTTGCAAAGAATTGCCCCGTCTTTCATGACATCGAAGTGCTCACCGCGGATAACGTAACGATTACCCGTAACCGTGATGAAGAAATCACCCAGCTTGGCTGCTTCGAGGATCGGCATAACATGGAATCCATCCATATGTGCTTCCACCGCTTTGATCGCATCCACTTCGGTAACAATTACGTTGGCTCCCAAACCTTTTGCACGCATGGCTACACCCTTACCGCACCAACCGTAACCTACGACAACCACGGTTTTCCCTGCTACCATTAGGTTAGTTGTGCGAATAATACCATCCCAAGCCGATTGACCCGTTCCATAACGATTGTCGAATAGGTGCTTGCAATAGGCATCATTCACAGCCACCATAGGAAATTTCAAAATCCCTTGTTTCTCCAAAGCTTTGAGACGAATGATTCCGGTCGTTGTCTCTTCAGCACCACCGCGTACATTCTCCATAAGATCAGGACGTTCGGAATGCAGCAGAGTAGCAAAATCACCGCCATCATCAATGATCAGATCTGGTTTGCTTTCCAATGCCTTAATGTTGAGTGCTTTGAACTCTTCCGGTGAAGGATTGTATTTCGCAAATACAGTGATACCGTCCTCAACAAGCGCAGCACATACATCATCTTGTGTAGAGAGCGGGTTCGAGCCGGTTATCGTTACTTCAGCACCACCAGCTTGTACAACCTTCGCCAAATAAGCGGTCTTAGCCTCCAAATGAAGGGTAATAGATACTTTTAATCCTTTGAACGGCTGTTCTTTTTCGAACTGTTCACGGATACGATTTAGCACCGGCATATGCTGCTTAACCCAGTCAATTTTCAAATGACCTTCAGGGGCTAATGCCATATCGGTAACAATACTATTTTGCTTGGATAATGAACTCATTTTATACCTCCTAAAATTTATCTACAAAGACTGTACTAAGATTTACTCGTTGGGAGTGTGGTAGTAACTACGGTGAATGTTTGGACTTCCAGCCGCTCTTGTCTCCAGATTTTTTGATTTTTACCGCTGTCTGCGGATAAAATCCGGAGACAAAGGCGGTCGCTCTCGCTCTTCCAGTTCCAAAATCCCCCTTCGTTCCTATCACCCCGAGGTATTATTTAGTTCAATCTATATTAGCTTATAATCTGATTACATATATATCACACGATGGGTTCCGCTGTAGTCTGGGGGCAGGGCCATCAGTTCCTCTAACCAAGCCAGTCCATAACGGTTCAAATAATGCATGATATTGTATACTCTCTCTTG
>JAILZT010000001.1 GCA_023512345.1 Paenibacillus sp. | reverse complement strand
CGTATGGTTTCCGGATGCATCTCATACCGCCGGGCCAACACCCCCACCTTAACCCCAGAGAGTGCTTCTTTCACAATCTGTAGTCGGATTTCTTCATAGGCTTTTCTTCTTTTCATGAAGCTCGCCTCCCTCTCTCTTACAGTGTAGTAAATTGGGGGGCAACTCTCCAGTTCCATTAGGGGGCCTAAGAGAAAATACATTTGATTAGGTGTCTGCGAGCGGAATGGGGCCAATGAGGTGTAAAAATACACTTGAATTGGCCTCAGCGAGCGAAAAGGGGCCAATGAGATGAAAAAGTGCCACCCTAGCCCGTTCCCTTAGTGCAGTCTCCTAAATTGCTCCGGCGTTGTCCCTGATTGCTTGCGAAAGGTAGCAACGAAATGGCTGACATCGCGAAACCCTACCATTTGGGAGATCTTTTTAACCGTCGTTTGGGGTTGGCCAACCAACAGTTCCTTTGCTTTACGCATGCGCATACGAACAAAATAGGCATATGGAGATAGTCCGAAGGTTTGCATAAACAAGCTGTTGAGATGTCGCCCCGATACCCCAAGCTGATTAGCGAGATTATACAAGCCAATATCGGGATCCCCGAAATTCAGATCCATCCACTTCAACAAGGGTTGAAGTTTATCGATATTCCGTGAGATTCCTGCGTTGTTATGAAGTTGTCCATATTTGCTGAGAGTAATTAAGAAATGATACGCATCCGTGGAAGCTTGAAGTCCAAACATATCTTGATGTTCTTCCTGCCACGCCAGCATCCCATTCAGCAAGTCAGAAAGCGGAGCCTCATTCTCCCAACGATATAAAGAGGAGGCCTTGATACCTAACGATTCCAGAATATGATGAGTTGAACTACCACCGAAGGTCAAATAAAACGTTTGCCAATCTGCGGTTACGCCTTCATATCGATGTGGGGTGTGGGGCAGCAGCAGTAGGCCAGTCCCTTCCCGTAAAAGAAGTGTTTTATTTTCAAAAAAAATCTTGCCCTCACCACATACAGTTTGAATCCAGTGGTACTGGGGGTAACCGTCTGGCCGGGTTACTTTTTCCTGTTCGGGATTGTGCCCTACACTCTCTAGAGTAATAGGCAGATGTTGTCCACCCTCTTGTGTAAACACAATTCTTCGATGGGCTGTCTTCAGCATATGAACATCTCCATTTTAGCCACATTATTATATACTTCATCTTAAATATTATATTTAAAGGGCATCGTGACAGGGTTACAATAGGTATATACTTATACTATAAAGGATGTGCAGATCGTGATCAACGATAAATTACCAAAGATTTGGTATGGTGGAGATTACAATCCTGAACAGTGGGAAGCACCGGATTGGGCAGAAGATGAGCGGATGTTTAAGCTGGCAGGAATTGATGTTGCTACCATCAACGTTTTCTCTTGGGCGCTGATTCAGCCCTCTGAGGATACTTATGATTTCTCAGGGCTTGATGAAATGATAGATAGATTATATAAGAATGGTACTTATGTTTGCCTGGCTACAGCAACAGGCGGACATCCGGCTTGGATGGCACACCGCTACCCAGAAGTCACCCGGGTTGACGTGCAGGGCAGAAAGCGGAAATTTGGCGGACGTCATAACTCTAATCCGAACAGCCCAGTCTACCGCAAATATGCTGCACTACTGGCTGGCAAGCTGGCTGAACGCTACAAGGATCATCCAGCTTTGGTAGCTTGGCATATATCCAATGAATATGGTGGATATGATTATTCAGAACAATCCGCTGCTGCATTCCGTGTGTGGCTGCAGGAACGCTACGGTACCCTCGATGTCCTGAACAAAGCATGGAATACCCGCTTCTGGGGCCACACGTTCTATGATTGGGAAGAAATCGTTGTACCTAATGAGCTGAGTGAAGAGTGGAATGGCAACCGTACCAACTTCCAAGGTATCTCATTGGATTACCGCAGATTCATGTCGTACAGCTTGCTGGAATGTTACAAAATTGAATATGAAGCCATTAAGGTGCATAGTACCAATATTCCGATTACAACGAATTTAATGGGCTTTTATCCAGAGCTGGATTATTTTGAATGGGCCAAGCATATGGATATTATCTCTTGGGACAATTATCCCTCATTAGATACTCCAGTCAGCCATACAGCGATGACCCATGATTTGATGCGTGGACTCAAGAACGGACAACCCTTCATGCTGATGGAGCAAACGCCAAGCCAACAAAACTGGCAGCCGTACAACTCTTTGAAGCGTCCAGGTGTTATGCGCCTATGGAGTTATCAAGCAGTAGCGCGCGGTGCAGATACGGTTATGTTCTTCCAGCTTCGCCGCTCCATAGGGGCCTGCGAGAAATACCACGGTGCTGTGATTGAGCATGTGGGTCATGAGAACACACGTGTATTCCGTGAATGTGCAGAGCTCGGCAAAGAGCTTGAGCTGTTAGGAGATAAGTTGCTGGATGCTCGCAGTGAGGCGAAGATCGGTATCATCTACGATTGGGAGAACCGTTGGGCACTAGATTTATCTAGCGGACCTTCGGTAGCCTTGGATTACGTGAATGAAGTGCACAAATATTATGACGCGCTGTACCAGCAAAATATCGAAGCTGACATGATTGGTGTAGAAGAGAATCTCTCTAAATACAAGATTGTTATCGCTCCAGTGATGTACATGATTAAACCGGGCTTTGCAGCAAAAGTAGAAGCTTTTGTAAAGGCTGGAGGTACGTTTATTACGACTTATTTCAGTGGTATCGTGAATGAGAATGATCTCGTTACTGTAGGCGGTTATCCGGGAGAACTGCGTAAGGTACTTGGTATCTGGGCGGAAGAGATTGATGCACTGCTGCCAGGCATGAGCAATCAAATGGTGATGAACAACGAGTGGGGCGCTCTAAACGGTAGTTATAATTGTGATTTACTCTGCGATCTAATTCATTCCGAGGGTGCAGAGGTGTTGGCCCAGTATGGCTCCGATTTCTACAAAGGGATGCCTGCCCTTACAGTCAACAAGTTCGGTGAAGGAAAAGCTTATTATGTAGCTACCAGTCCGGAAGCGAGCTTTCTTCAAGAATTTTTGGCAAATGTGTGCGCGGAAAATGATATACAGCCTTTGGTGAAGGCACCCGAAGGCATCGAATCCGTTCAACGTGTGAAGAATGGAGTTTCTTACTTGTTCCTCCTTAATCACACCGAGACAGATCTTAGCGCTGAAATTGGTTCTGCTCTGCGTGTTGATTTATTAACAGGCAAGTCGGAAAGCGGTACAGCCGTTGTTCCGAGTCGTGGAGTGTTGATTTTAAAAAGTGAAATATAATAGACAAGCCAGCATGTGATTCGTACACACGTCTAACAGCTAGGAAGTATGCGGTGGATATTCTCTGAAAAGTAGAGGCTTCCATCGCATCTTTTTAATTCATTAGAAACTGTGAAAGGTATGGACAGCTGAATAGAGAAACCCAACTGGTTTTGGACGGATACCGTCGATATTGCCCAGACTGAATTTAATGGCCAATCGTCTGTAGCACGCGCCAAACTGGCTTTTATTGAGGGTGGGCAATTGCGGATTGAATTGATTGAACCTGACCATAATCCTTCTACTTGGCGCGAGTCTCTAAATGAGAAGGGTGAAGGTATTCATCACATTGCTTTTGGAATTAAAGGGATGAAAGAGAAGATTGAATTGTTGAAGGACAACAAGATGCTATTGATCCAAAAAGGAGAGTTTACAGGCGGGCGTTATGCCTACATCGATACCTTTGATGAATTGAAAGTGCTGGTTGAACTGTTAGAGAATGATAATTAAATCCATTGGCGAGAAAGAAGGGCATGAAGAAATGATCATACTTATAACTGGTGCTGGGCAAGGCCTCGGTCTGGAAACGGTAAGAGCCGCTGTTGGACGTGGACATCAAGTCATTGCGGGGATTCGTAATACAGCTACCGAAAACGAACAGCTTCGGGAATTACAAAATGCCTTTCCGGAGATGCTCAACGTCATACAGATGGATGTCAATGATGAGAGTGTCATAAGGAAAGCAAAAACTATTTTTGAAGAACAGTTTGGGAGTATCGACGCCATTATCAATAATGCGGGAATTCTGCTTGCCCGGGATGTTCCTATCGAAGAACTGGACTTCGCTGATGTGGAACAATCTATGATGACCAATTTGTATGGACCTATGAAAATGGTTAAGCACTTTTTGCCACTGCTTCACCAGAGCACTTCGCCTTGTATTATTAATGTCAGCTCTGAAGCGGGGAGCTTCAGTGGAGCCTATGGTGGTGATTATCCTTATGCCTTGTCTAAGAGCGGCTTGACCTATTTCTCAGCTCAATTGCGGAAGGCACTCACACCTCAAGGGTTCGTGGTTTATGCCGTCCATCCCGGATGGATTCGGACAACTATGGGAGGCGACCAAGCTCCTGGAGATCCTAAAGATGCAGCCGTAGGTTTGATTCGTCTTGCAGAGCGGGAAGTATTGCCTGAGCAGGATTCATGGATGATTGATCATAAAGGCGAACCGTTGCCTATCTAAAGTCTAATTGTAGAACAACAATATCCCGAACCCGCTGCAGAAGGGGTTCGGGATATTGTTGTCAACGATACATGCTTAAAATACTATGCATATCTTACCGAAATATGAGCCTTTTGCTAGGTGATGGAAAGCATCCACGGCCTGAGCAAAAGGGAATGTGCTGTCGACTACCGGATGTAGGTTATGCTGTTCGATTGCGAGGTTCATGTTCTCGAACATAACACGGCTGCCAACATTGATCGCTTGAAGGCGTGCCTTTCTCATGATGGCGGGAACAAGAGCAAAGTCTTCGACGCTGGCGCCTGAAAGGATGCCGACGATACTAATCTGTCCGCCTACCTTTAGCGCAGAGATTGAGCGATTTAGCGTAGACGCACCACCTAAGTCTAAGATGTGATCTGCTCCCCGTCCTTGCGTGTAATCGAGGATAGCTTTATCCCAATCTATATTACGCTTATAGTTAATACCATAATCAGCTCCGATTAATTTCGCGCGTTCGAGCTTCTCATCACTGCTTGAGATCACAATTACCTTTGCGCCTTGGAGCTTGGCGAATTGTAGAGCGAATAAGGAAACGCCACCGGTTCCTTGAACAACTACCGTATCACCTGCTTTGACCTTGCCTTCTTCCACGATAGCATGCCAGGCGGTTACACCGGCACAGGGCAATGCGGCGGCTTCTTCATCGGTCAAATGTTCGGGAACGCGGGTGAGCCCTTCCTCCGGCAGAACGACATATTCAGCAAGCAGTCCATCGAGCGGGCTCCCAAGTGTAGTTACCCAATTCGCCTGTGTCGGTTCACCTCCCGTCCAACTTTGGGTAAAGATTCCGCATGCCCTATCCCCTAATTGAAATCTGGAGACATGCTCTCCTATAGCAATAACCTCACCGACACCATCAGATACTGGAATAAGTGGAGCAGTCAGATTGGGGTTATAAAACCCATCAATGACTCCTAGATCACGTGAGTTAAGAGATACGGCTCTCATACGGAGCAGGACTTCACCCGGGCCTGGAGATGGAACAGGGCGATTGACCTCAATGAGGTGATCTATACCAAAACCATTTTGAATAACATATGCTTTCATTAACTGATTCCTCCTTCACGGGTTATAGACACACATTAACTCATGCACTAAAATTTAGTAAGAAGGCACTTTAAAGTAGGCTACGAACCCAAAAGTACGTGAGGAGGATTAAAAAGTATGAAAATACCGGATATTTCAATATCGGCTTGCGGTTACAGCCAGGTGCTTGAAATTATATCTAACAAGTGGGCCGGATCGGTCATTTATGCCTTAGAGGATGGAACCCTCCGGTATGGTGAGGTGAAGAGTCGTATAGAAGATATTTCGCAGAAGATGCTAACCCAAACCTTAAAACAATTAGAACGGGATGGGCTGGTAAGAAGAGAGGTCAAACCATCCGTCCCACCCATCGTTGAATACTCATTGACAGATTTAGGAGAAACATTGATTCCCTGCATGAGGATGTTGAAGGGCTGGGCGTTGAATCATTATTCTTCAGTCAATAAGGCTAGAGAGGAATATGACCGGACAAATTAAGGCTTATAGATCGTAAGAAGGAAAGAGGCACCTTATGAAAACCCTACTGGTCACAGGATACCGTGCACATGAGCTCGGAATTTTTGACAACAAGCATCCAGGCATTCCATATATCAAAAAAGCGCTGGCAAACAGAATAGCTTCACTAGTAGATGATGGGGTAGAGTGGATTATTACACCCGGCCAATATGGGGTGGATCTGTGGGCATGCGAGGTTGTTATAGGTCTCAAACAGCACTATCAGGACTTGAAGCTAGGGATCATCACAGCACACGCTGCGCCGGAGGAGAAGTGGAAGGAAGAGAAGCAGAATGAGTATCGGCGTATAATTTCAGGTGCGGATTACTACGGTGCGGTCAGTAATGCTCCTTATGATGGACCCTGGCAATTTCGTGCCAGAGATGATTTACTGTTCCGCAAAAGTGACGGAATCCTGCTTTTTTATGATGAGGATGCCGCTGAGGGGAGTCCGAAGTTTTTTAAAGAACGGGCTTTGAAGCTGCATGCCGAAAGTGATTACGGGTTGTTCCTGATTCATTCGGATGAAATTCAGAATATTGCGGATGAAGAGAACCAACAGAGCTATGAGTGAGAGAGAATAAAGGTCCGCAGCTACGAGCTGCGGACCTGAGTCTGTCATATGAGGGCAAAACAATCAAATAAAGCTGCGTAATGATGGCGGTTTGCGTACCTTGGAGGCCTGCTCAAATGCATATGCCATTTTAATTAGTTGTGGTTCTTGGTAAGCCTTAGCCGAGAAGGTTACGCCAAAGGGAGCACCGATCTCGGTATAACCGGATGGCACAACAATCGAAGGGTACCCGGCTCTAGAAGTGATTCTGGCACCGAAGTCTGCAGGAAACAGCAGGGCATCAAGCTGATGTTCTTTCATAACGGCATCAATGCCTTCCTCCTTGCACAACTTCAGATCTGTGGCACGGTCGCGAATATATTGTGGTTCGGTAAAGGTGCCGGAAGTGGTATATTCAGCTTCAATTAGCGTAATCTGACCATATTTTAGCGTTTCTTTGGGATGTGCATGGTTATAATCAATAATCTGCTTTAAGGTTCGCATAGGCGCCCCCGTCCCTAACTTAGACAAATAGGCATTCAGGGAAGTTTTGAATTCATTCAGTACGACAGAAGAATAGCTGATCTCGCGGGCTGTTCTAATATCGGCGGGATCAACGATGGTTGCGCCCATCTCTCTCATTAACTGGACGGAGGCATTAAAGAGAGCTAGCTGTTCCTCCGTCAATTCCTCGAAATAATAATCACGCGGGATTCCGATCCGTGCCCCTTGAAGCCCGTTTTTGTCCAGAAAGACAGTGTAATCCTCATGCACTTTTCCGAAATTAGACCCCATAGCAACGTCGCTAGTATCTCTTCCAAGCATAGCATTCAGCATAAGTACAGCATCTTTAACCGTTCTAGCCATAGGTCCTGCTGTATCCTGCGTATTGGAGAGCGGAAGAATACCGGAACGGCTGATTAATCCCACAGTGGGCTTAATGCCAATCACAGAGCCCAGGTTACCGGGGTTCAAAATAGAACCAGACGTCTCGGTTCCGACAGATACCGTGCAGAAATTGCAGGCTACCGCCACTGCAGAACCCGCGCTGGAGCCTCCAGTAGGTGTGGATATGTTATACGGATTCAGCACTTGACCTCCACGGGAGCTGTAACCGGAAGGCATTCCATTGGTCATAAAGTTGGCGAACTCGGTCATATTGGCTTTTCCCATAATAATGGCTCCGGCTTCACGCAGCTTCGTTACAATAAATGCATCTTCTTCGGCAAAAGAATCCGCTAATGCCAGCGATCCAGCACTCGTATGCATCTTATCGCCTGTATTGATGTTGTCCTTCAATAACACCGGTATACCATGCATAGGCCCTCGCGGTCCGTGCAGGGATCGTTCTACATCCAGAGATTCTGCAATAAATAACGCATCAGGGTTGATCTCCAATACGGAGTTAATCGTAAGGCCATTTTTGTCATGATCAGCTATGCGTTCTAGATACATAAGCACTAATTGCTTCGACGTAATTTCTCCGGCATCCAAAGCAGTTTGAATGTCCGTAATGGTGGCCTCTACGATTTCAAAACTCATGCGCGTTCTCACTTCTTTCTCTACGATTAGGGTTTGTACGATCATTATAACCATAGTTTGCTAGGTCTCATAGTCCTACTTTTTTAGGGGTTCGAGTTCCTATTGCGTTGTATTCAAGCTATAGCTTAAAGGTCTCCACAATCGAGGTGAGTTCATCTGCCGTGTGGGACAGATGAGCAGCCGATGCAGAGATTTCCTGCATGGAAGCTAGCTGTTCTTCAATTGCAGCGGATACATTCTGAGTCCCATCTGAATTCATGTTCGCAATCGACATGACATTTTGTAAGGAGTGGGAAATCTCCGAAGCCTGCTCTGCTATCTCAGAAGTAATGCTGTGCAGAGTTCGACTCATATGGGATAGCGGATCTATAGCTTCAAGAATCCCTTTGAAATTATTGTCCGTTGTGCCAACTACCTCAATCCCTTTACGTACCTCTGAAGCGGTCCTCTTCATAGAGGATACAGCTGCCAGTGCACCTTGTTGAATCTGGTCAACGAGTTGTCTAATGGACTGCGTGGATTGAGTTGTCTGTTCGGATAGCTTGCGAATTTCTGAGGCAACAACAGCAAATCCCCGACCTTGCTCACCTGCACGGGCAGCCTCAATACTTGCATTTAGGGCAAGGAGATTGGTCTGAGAGGAGATCCCGTGTATAACTTTAATAATCTCGCCAATCTCGAGAGATTGCTCATTAAGTCCCATAACAATATTGGACTGCTCCTCAGTGCTGTCATGAATAATATCCATTTGCTTCACAACTTCCTGCACACTGTCGCTGCCTGCCATTGATATTGCACCTGCGTGGCTGGTCAGCTCATCCAGCTGAGACACATAGCTGTCAATCTCATTCATGCGAACGGTTATCGTGGAGATGATCTCATGATTGCTTGCCAGAAGCGTTTCCTGCTGGTTAGCACCTTCATGGATATTCTGCGCCGAATCCGCGATATGCTCCGTTGCACGGGAGGCTTGCTCTGCGCTTGAACTCAGCTGCTGGGAAGAGGATGCGAGGGTAAGCGCAGCTCCACTTATGCTGTTCATACTGCGATGGATACTTTCAGCCATAGCATTAAAACTTCCGCTGAGTTTGCCCAGTTCATCGTTTCCAACATGTGGGATGCGTGCGGACAAGTCGCCTTTACTAATCGTATCTGCCGTGTGGAGCATGATTTTGAGAGTTTTAAACAGACGAAACAATAACAATGAAATTATTGCCGCAGCAATAATAACTGAGATGGCAACCACCAGCGCGGTTTTGTTAAGGATAGGTCTTGCTTCTTCCGCAAATTCCTTGTTATATAGCGATCCGCCTATTTTCCACCCAGTCATAGTATTCGTTGTATAGGACATAGTCTGCTCTTCTCCATTAAGAGAGAACTTGAATTGGCCGCTATCTCCGCTGGAGATTTTGCTAATCCAACTCTCCTTCACTGGATCCCCACTTTGGATGGAGGGGTGGAAGACAGAATTCTGGGACTTGTCCACGATTAATGCATATCCGTTGTTGCCAATTTTGATGGTATTCGCCAGCGCAGTCAGCTCTTCAATTTTTACCTCGGTACGAATAACCCCGCTTGCATCCGCTACCGCTTTGGATAGACCAATGACGAAATCACCTGTGATCAAAGAAAAATAGGGAGAAGATATGTATACCTCAGAGTTTTCCATTGCGGCTTTGTACCATTCCTGTTGGCGAAAGTCCTCTTTACCTGCCCATTCCTTGCCCTGTACATTTCTGTAATAACCGTTCTCCCCGGAGAACTCAAGGCTTGACATCATCGGATGTGATTTGAAAAAAGGGTCTAGAATACCTCTTTGCAAAGTGGCATCTGGTCCAGTGTATACAGACTCATTAATCAGGCCGGATAGATAATTGGTGTTGGCAATTTCCGCTGAGGTGAATTGGGTAATAACTGAATTCAAAAGCTCTATATTTTGCTCGGCGCCACTAAGCATTTGACTGCCGACCTCGTTTTTAGCGATTTGATAGGATTGTGTACTAACTGCAAGCACAGGGATGATTAAGATAACCGAAAATACGATCAGGAGCTTGGCGCGCAAGGACAACTGCATATTGAGGCGTGGAAGGGTGAACTTTGAAGTTTTAGTCATGAGGACCTCCAGGTTGATATTGAGAGTTTTTATTTAGGTATATATAAACTAAAATGGTACACGTCATGAAAAGTAAATAAAAGTAAAACACAAATGAGAAAGCGGTTACAAATAATGAATTTTAAAAAATAAACTATGTAAGTAGACCAACAAATGCGTTATAATTACTCCCTTCCAGAGGAATTTTCAGACGGACAAAATGTTGAGTTTAGAAATAACATAACCGGACGTATTCAAGTATCCTTTATAAGGATATATTCGTATTATTTCATATAAATATATAAAAGTATATACTTTTGTATACAAAAGAAAGGAGGAATATATACAAAAAAACCTGTATTTCGCTATTTTCAGCGCAGTACAGGTTCTTAAGTAAATGGTTTCCCTTGGCGGCTAATCCTGATTCAGTACAAAACCTTCTTCGGCTAAGTATTCTTTAGCTTCCTCTACCGTTTCGAACGCCATCTCGAGATGGAGACTGGCGTATACATACCATAAATCTTCCTCGAATTTGAGGGTGAGAGCATTGCCCTCTGGATCCATCCAAAGGGTTTCTCCTTGAGCTGCAGCCTTAGCCTTTTTTCTTTTGCCTAGGACCGGAGCTTCCGGTATTTTGACGGATAAAGAGGTGATGGAAGCTTCGAGCAAACTCCGCAGCTCCGACTCCGAGAAGTCACGGATGTTCACAAATCCTTTATCATCTGTCTCATATCCTCTTAGCAATCCAGCAAAAACGAAGCCGTTCCCGTTCGGGTGGAGATGGAAAGCTACCGTTTTTTTATCATGCTGGCTGCCCTCGTAATGATAGTTTACTCGTCCGAGTGATACATTCTTACGCTCCAACTGAGGATAAGAATCCAAAATAACTAATTTTTGTTCAAATGTTAACATAAACAGCCTCCGGTTCACGGTTTCATTGTGCAAGTGATTATATCATGTTGTCCTGAAGTGGACTACTTCAAAAGTACTCTTCTTGATTTGATTAACGTTGGAGCGGTAAAGTTAGTACAAATGTACAACCTGTTTCAGATGGATCATTGTCGAGCAGTCTTAGGCTTCCGCTCATAGACTCTGCAAGCAGTGTGCTGAATGTAAGCCCGAGACCCAGACCACGGAGAGTGCTCTGCTTGTAACCTCCACGGAAAAAAGCCTCGAAAATAAGCTCTCTATGTTCCTCTAAAATTCCTGTGCCATTATCGTTAACGATGATCTCAGCTGTACCCTGCCCTGTGTTACGGAGTTCAATAGTGAGCTTAAGAGGAATATCCTGCGGTTTGGCTTGGACGCTATTGTTCAGCAGGTTCACAATGATTTGCTGAACCCGCAACGGATCACCCCTAAGGAATAATGGGGATTTAGGTAAAATGAGCTCCGGCTCCGACACATCACTTTCTTGTGTAAGGTACCATTGGTACACGATTTCCGATAGCAGGGGTACAGCAGCAAGCTTATCGTGACGAATGGAGACAACCCCGGCAGCAAGCGCATTGTAATCCAAAAGGTCAGCGACCATACGCTGCAGCTTTCCGGTCTCTAGTAAGGCGATATCAAGAAACTCATCGGCCTCATCACTTTCAACAACCTTCTCACGTACCGCATGAATGAGCCCTTTAATAGAGGTAACCGGTGTCTTCAACTCATGGGATACCCCTGCCAGCATCAGCGCCCTGGATTGCTCGAGCTGCTTCAATCTTCCTGCCATCTCTTGAAAGGATACAATCAGTTCGTTGATCTCTCTTTCCTTGGCATTGGCTTGTATGGCGATATCATACTGGCCGCTGCTGATCTGTCCTGCAGCTGTAGCCACCTTTAGAATAGGTTGAGCCAGTTTGCGGGCCAGGAGATATATCGTCAACCAGCTTAGAATAATCAGGAACAATATCATGATGGCAAAAAAGCGGATTTCCTCCTGCGGGATATGCTTCAGAGTTTTTTTAGACTGCAGCACGAACACTTTTCCAAGGATGGTTTCACCGGTCTGAATCGAGGCTGTAGCTGCTTTGT
This sequence comes from Paenibacillus sp., assembly GCA_023512345.1. Lineage (GTDB taxonomy): Bacteria > Bacillota > Bacilli > Paenibacillales > Paenibacillaceae > Paenibacillus_AQ. Next base: position 614,281 of record JAILZT010000001.1, on the reverse strand, counting down.
ATTCCGGAGAACGGACATCGTTTAAATCATCGTTCAGTTTATACTGCATTTCCTCCTCGGTTAGAGGCGGCATGGAGAAGAGGAGTTGGCCCTTGTCATCCGTAATGATGACACACATTTCTACGGTTAGCTTGAAGAATCTCTTTCTGTCTTCAATGAGCGTTTTTAGATTTTGACTAACTTCGATGTTACCATCGGGTCCTACGCTTCGATCCGCAATTTCCTGAGCAAGTAATCCCGTAGTTTGCATCCGGTTATCCATCGATTCCTGCTTAATCCACCAAAAGGTAGTCAGTGAGGCAATCAGCAACCCAATGCTTATTATGATCAAGTAACGGATGGTCCAGTAGGAAAGAATAGAGGTCTGTTTTCTTAAGTTGTCCATAGTTGATAGCCAATTCCTCTCAGTGTACGGATTTCTCCTTCTCCGGCAGGCCAATGCGACAGTGCCTGACGGATTCTTTTGATCGACAAGTCTACGGCTCTGTCGCTTCCCTCATAGTCCATCTCCCATACATGCTCAATTAACTGGTCTCTTCTGCATATCTGGTTGGGGCGTTCGGCAAGAAAGAGGAGTACGGATAAATCCCGAGGGGAGAGGTTCACCTCAGCTCCGTTCAACAGAATGCTTCTAGCGGAGTAGTCTATGAATAAGCTTCCGTAATGTCTTTTACTGCTGCCATCGGACCATTGGGAGGGACGACGCAGTACAGCATTTACACGAGCCACTACCTCTTCGGGGATAAAAGGTTTGGACATATAATCGTCTGCACCCCCATCAAGACCCGCAAGACGGTCCTTTATCCCATCCTTTGCGGTCAGCATGATAATCGGACAGCTGCTTTTCTCACGGATCAGTTGGAGCAGCTCGAAGCCGTCCATATTCGGCAGCATGATATCAAGCAGGATTAGCGAAGGCGGCGATAGCTCAAAGGCCTCCAGTGCCATTCGCCCATCCGGAACGCGGGTAACGTTGAAGCCGGCTTTTTTCAAATACACACTCAAAACTCTTGAGATCGCTTCTTCATCTTCTACTATAAGAATGGATTTCAAAGTCAGTTGTACCTCCTTACTATGGTGAAGAAGCGTTTCTCACTTCTGCATTTCTGCTGATGTTTGCTTAAAATTATGACCAGTTTACCACATCCAGCGGTCCTGCGCTTTGACATCTTCCCGACATATTGGTTTGTTAGAATGAGGAACGAGCCTTGTACTAACTATAAAAATTTGGGTGGAGGAATAAGGATGAAGAAAAAACCGTTAGCCCTGGCTGCTGTCGGCATAGTGATCGTAGCTGTAATCTCAGGTTATACACTGCTGAACAATTCACTGGGAAATAATGTTGAAATTGAGTCTGTGATTCCTGCACAGGGACAAACAACAGACACAGCAGGCAAGGATGTTGCTGCAGCTGAAGGGTCAACCGGAGAATCAGCAGGCGCCGCAGTTACAGCAGAGCAACTAAATGGAGCATGGACGATCGCTGACACATCCAAGGTGTACTGGTCGGTTACAACGTCCAAAGAAACAGTGAACTTCGTGAACCCTTCGGTTACGGGCAGTTGGAATGTGGATTTGGAGAATACAGCCTCCATGACAGGTGAAGGTATAGTGGATATGAGTACTTTGGATTCCGGAAACGGACAAAGAGACGGGCATGTGAAAGGTGAGGACTTTTTGGCCGTAGAAACCTTCCCACAGTCCACCTTTACAGCAAAAACTTTCTCTGAACTCCCTAAGGAATGGGTAGAGGGAACAGCGGTACCGATGGAGCTGCAAGGGACTTTGACGGTAAAAGGAATCGCGAAAGAGGTCACTTTTAAATCCGAAGCCGCCTATAGCGGTGGGCAGTTAATGCTATCCGGAACCACAACGGTTAACTTCTCCGATTTTGGAATGAGCAACCCGCATACGGTAGTCCTAGATACAGAAAATACACTTGAGGTGCGCCTCGAACTAGTGTTAACAAAATAATATTGATTGTACGAGAGGGGGACTCTGCCAGACTATTTTTGGTTTGGGAGGGTCCCTTTTTTATGTTGCGGCAGGTTATAATTAAATAGATAGATGATAGTTTAAGTGAGTTTCGAGATTTGGACGAGATCCTTTTTACTTGTGTTTCGTATTTTGATACAATCACAACGATAGAATGTGTGACGAGGGGGAGAAACGTTAATGGCTGGAGACAACGCTTACAAGGTAAAATGGGGTATTATCAGCACCGGCTGGATTGCGCATCAGTTCGTAACGGATTTAGTTCATAGCTCCAATGGTGTGGCTTATGCGGTTGGATCTCGTTCGCAGGAAAGCGCAGATGAATTTGCCCGCAATCACGACATAGCTAAGGCGTATGCAACCTACGAGGATTTAGTGAATGACCCAGAGGTGGATGCCGTTTACATTGGAACGCCGCACCCTTTTCATAAAGATAACGCATTACTCGCCTTACGTGCAGGCAAAGCTGTGCTATGCGAGAAGCCTTTTGCGGTAAATAGCAGTGAACTAGAGGAAGTCATTACTTATGCACGTGAACAGAAGCTGTTCCTGATGGAGGCCATGTGGAGCCGCTATATCCCAGCGATTGTTAAGGTCAGAGAGTGGATTGCTGAAGGGCGGATCGGTGAAGTACGTTTGGTAAAAGCGGATCTTGGCTTCAGAACGGATTGGAATCCGGAAGGCAGATTGCTTAATCCGAAGCTTGGAGGGGGTGCGCTGCTGGATGTGGGTATTTATCCTATCTCTTTCGCTTCAATGGTTTTTGGGCCACACCCGGAGAAAATATCCAGTACAGTGCATATAGGTGAGACAGGAGTTGACGAGCATTTCTCAATGCTCTTATCTTACGAGGGCGGTCGTACCGCTTCTCTAAATGCAGGGGTTCGTCTCAAAATGCTGGAGGAAGCACATGTTTTTGGGACTGACGGCTATATTGTTGTTGAGGGCACTTTAGTCAATCCGAAATCAGCGTCACTGTATGTGGGCGATGTGAAAGTGGAAACCTTTGAGGATGATCGCAGCTCTATCGGTTATGTTTTTGAGGCTGAAGAGGTGGGCCGTTGCTTACAAGCAGGGCTTACAGAAAGTCCGATCATGCCGCTTGATGAGTCTCTGGCCATCCTGAAGCTGCTGGATGAAGTACGTGCGCAGTGGGGGCTAGTCTATCCCGGGGAATAAAAGCGGATTTATGTGACCATAGTAAAAGAACAACCCCCGGACTTTGTGTTATTTGGCTCCGGGGGTTGCTGCATACATAGCATTGCTGCCTCCATAACTTAGTGAGTTTTAATTCTGCGAACGTAGCCTTACTTCTATTATAATAAGAACATATTCAATTAGGGGGCAGCTGGCATGACTTCATCATCAAAAAGACTCCTGATCCATCTTGGAGTGTACACGGTACTCTTCTTTCTTATCCCATTCCTCCAGACCAATACTACTGGATCTATGAATGACCTTGGCCTATGGATCCTTTTATTGCTTATGGTCAACCCGGCAGCAGTGCTGATTATTACAGGTGAGGCGGGGCTGCGAATAGGGTTTAATCTCATCATATGTCTGCTTCCGGCGGTATTGTTTACCTTGTCGGTGTATATCTTTTTTGATGGCAACAGCAGCGCGCTGTTTTACTCAGTCGTGTACGGATTAATTGCTTTTGCTAGCAATGGAGTGGGAGCTTATTATAAAAACAAAAACAAAAATTCACGCGCGAAATGAGATTAAAGCACCATTGATTAGAAAAAGCTAAAGCAGCAGGATTTCTGTCGCTTTAGCTTTTTTTTGTAATTAAGGAATCTCAACGCTCAAACTCCCCGCTGAATCTACCACAAATACGGGCACGTATTGCTCTCCGGTATCAGTTACTATAGTTTCATAACTATTTTGGAATTGCCCAGAAATCAGAGCGTTACCTGTGACGTTAATATTTCCCATAAGTGAAATATAGCGACCATCTGGGTAAGCCAGAGCAATAGTCCTCCCATTAATATCGATAGAAATCTCGCAGTTCAGCGACACATTCTCGTAGGGGTGAAGTTCTAAGTCGCCAGCCGAGATTAAAGGGTACTCCTGAACCACTTCGGCGAACTGGTAGACTCCGTCGATTTGGCGGTATATAGCGGTCTGCCCTTCGCCTCCATCACTATTATCGATATCGGCATTATTAACGATAATGGAGTCATCGGATTGCAATTCATAGCTATCCCCGCTGAACGAGAATAGCACAGAGATTCCTTCCGGTCTCATCTCATAAGCATTGTAATGGATACGATCACCTTCTCCATTAGATTCCGCCAGCAGAACCGGCAGACCAGATGAGGAACTAAGCTGCTTATCAAAGGAAAGACTGCGCAAGCTCTCATAACCGGGAATAATATCTCCGGTAATAGTCACCACGCTATTATCGTTATTCATCGCCGCATAGTATAATCGCCCGCTGCTATCCGTACCCGCGACATATACCAGGGTGTCGAAGCTGTTGTTGCGGGAAACCACATGGCTATACCGTTCCGCCTCCTCGCCTCCCGGCAGCAAGCGCACAGGCTGTGCGATATTCCAAGATAACCTTACAGCTGTAATCTTTTCGGACGTATCTTGGAGCGGATTAAGATCCTCATATAACTGTATCGCCTCTGCATACTTGCCAACCCGCACCAATCGCTCGGCATTTTTTAGTAACTTGTTCGTACTGTTATTTACTAGAAGCAGCGTCTTAGATGAAGATAAGTCTGCATTTCCTGCAAATTCCTTGTACAACAAAGCGTGTTTCGTGAAGGCCGGAAGATTATTCCCTTGAATATCCTTGCTGAGGATTAGCTGTCCACTTTCCTCTGTTTGCGCCAATACCCACTCGGCTTCATAGTTATGATTCCTATAGCCATTGATCTGAGTCAAGGCATTATTCAGCAAGCTTTCAAACTGTCCTGAACCCGCCAATGATTTCAGTTTTTTCCTGTCGTGAGCCTCAAATCGGGAAGAGAGTTCCTGTTGTTTGGCCTGGGTTCCGCCGTAATATGCATCTGGAATAAGCAGAAGATTCCATTTGAAGCTGTCCTCTGAACTTTCTAATATACTCTGGCTTTGGGCCAGTTCCTCATAGAACTGCTTGATAAATTGCTTGAAATAGGATGTCATCTTGTCCGAAACGCCTGAATCTGCCGATAACTGGCGATAATAGGCTTCATAGGGACTTCCAGGCTTCATGTAATTGGCCTTCAAGCGAATAAGAGATTCATAGCTTGTCATCAAACCAGCAAAGTCCTTAGTCATCATCTGCTCACTGGAGGATAAGACCAAGGTAGCTAGACTGTTCCGTATCGTGGTAATCGGCATAAGTTCATTCAAACGCTCAGAAGTTTCTTCTTCTTTATAGTGGATGGAGGCATTGGCAGCAGCCTCACGGTACCGCTCTTCTGCGCCTATCAGGTTGCCTGCTGCGTACAATTGGCCGGCTTCCTGTACCGTTTTTATTTTGTCAGAGATCAGAAAAGCTTTCTCCCCAAGAAGTGCCAATGCAAAAATACACAAAATAATCATAATATTCTGCGGGTTTATCAGTTGTTTGAACGTCATATGTAGTGACCTCTTTCGTCCATCCGTCTAACTATTGAAATTCCGGGTCCCAATGGTACTTGGAATCGATGATTTGGGCAACCGTTTGGTCAAGACCGTTCCAGGGTTCATGGGGATGCGTGGCTATGAGCTTGGATAACCTCAGAAAACGGTCTCGAGGCAGTTCATGTACATATCTGCCAATAAAAGCGGAGTACAGAAGGGCGTAGCGCTTCATTCGAACTGCTGCTCCAGCTACTCCGGTTAGAATAGCGGTGCCATTCTGCATACGGAGAATCTGTGACTCATAGGTTTGAACATAACGGAATGTACGATCCTTGATAAGATCGGGGCTGACCTTGGCGATTTCACCGATGTATTCTGCCAGAAGAGGCTCGAAATCCTTCAACAACAGCTGTTCCATCTCTAGATTCATATCTTTGCGAAGTAGAAACCCGTGCAGTAAGGCAACCCGTTGCCGGGCAATTCGATCACCGCGCAGAAGAATGGAGAGCTCGCGCAGCTTCTCATAAGCCAGTACATCATTTTCGCGAAGCACGGAGACGGCCTCCTGGCGGTTCATTTCTAATCCCTCTTTGATCGTATCAATGTTATGGCCGAGCAGTTGGTTAAGGTTCACTAGATTTTCAGTAGAACGAACCTTGCGCTGAGCGTAAAAGAGCAGTCCAATTAGCAGCAATCCACCCGCACCGCAAATAGCCATCTGGCTGAAGTCTCTGCTGAAATAGACAGAAGCAAGGGTTAGAAGTAAGACTATCAATAGGCGCGTATTCATTTTACTGCCCGTGATCGAAGCCGCTCGTTGCTCCACAGGAGTAAGGGATGCTTTGCTGCATTTGGTACATTTTTGCTCGGAGAGTGCGGTATAACGTCCGCAGTGTCGGCAGATGCGCAACTTATCAAATGCGTAACGCGGAACTTTTAAGGATCGGAACGTGACAGGTTTCTTCTTATTCATTAGCGGTTTTCGCCTCCGTTAAGGGCAGTCATCAGTCTTTCGTCAATGTCCTCACGGCTATGGGGTTTGCGACTGCGCGAGACGTAAATTAAAACTTGAATTACGACATAAAGGAACGTAATCCCAAGGATAACGTATGAAATCATAAAAATGTCCTTTCTATCAGTCGCGCACGGTGCAGGGGAGGCCCTAAAAAGGGATTCTACATACCATCCTACTGGTCCAGTGGCCCTAAAGTTGAAGTTTACAAAGTTTAATTATATCATAATGGCATACTATTGACATTTTTTAGAACCCCTATCCAGATTGCCATATTTGCAAACTATAACACAAGAGGAGCCCTATTTATGCTTCATAAACATCTTAGCAAACGTATAATCAAGTCTCAAATATTCAGTATTGTTCCTGCTCTATTCCTAGCACTTAGTTTAGCAATCAGCCCATACGCGGCTTCAACTGCACATGCTGCGGCACCGGCTCCATCACAGATTGATGCTGTCCTGCTTCTGGATGTGAGTAACTCCATGAACAAAAGCGACAAGAACAAAATTGCTAGTGAAGCCATGAAAATGTTCATCGATATGCTGTCTACGCAGGGGGACAAGGTCGGGATCGTAGCCTATACCGATAAGGTGCAGCGGGAAAAGGCACTTCTGCAGATTAGTTCGGCCAGTGATAAGCAGGATCTTAAAGATTTCATCGAAGGTCTGGACCGCGGCGCCTATACCGATATTGCTGTAGGGGTGGAAGAAGCGGTTAAGGTTTTGCAGAATGGCAGCGACCCGACACACGAGCCGATGATCGTTATGCTTGCAGATGGGAATAACGACCTAAATGAAGCAACCGGAAGAACACAAAGCGAGTCGGATCAAGAGTTAAATGAAGCAGTGGAAGTCGCAAAAAAGAACGGATATCCCATCTATACCATCGGTTTGAATGCAAACGGGAAGCTGAATAAGCAAATTCTAGCGGATTTGTCCAATAAGACCGGAGGCAAAGCTTTTTCGACGGATTCAGCCGATGACCTGCCGCAAATTCTTAGTGAGATTTTTGCCAGCCATTTGAAGCTGAAGATCGTGCCTGTCCAATCGATAACTGCGAATGGCAGCTATCAGGATGTGACCGTGAATGTGCCGAATGCCAGTGTTTTGGAAGCAAATATTTCCATCATGTCATCGCAGCCTGTGACGGCGAAGCTAACGGATCCATCAGGTCAAAGCGTAGCGATTCCCTCAGGGGATGTCCTGTTATCGAAGTCCAAAACATACAGCCTAATCAAGCTATTGACGCCTCAACAAGGCGATTGGAAGCTTCAGGTGAAGGGTGTCGCGAAGGATAAAATCGATATTAATCTAGTATTTAACTATGATTTGGAGCTGAAAATGGATCCCCTGTCTTCTACTTCCTACAAAAAAGGAGACAAGGTAGATATAGCCACCCATCTTTTCAGCAATGGCACTCAGGTAACGCTCAGCAATTTGTATCAAAATATGAAGGCGGTACTGCTGGCTACCGACATGGACACCGGTAATGTAGAAGAGATTCCGCTGGACAACTCCGGCGACGTCTTTAAAGGAACTTTTGAGGTGAAGGACAATCATAACTATGAATTGAAGGTTCGGGCAGAGGAGAGCAGCTTCTACCGCGAGAGTGGCACGATCAAGATTAACGCCAAAAACGGGTCAGCGGGAACCGGCAGTACCGGAGCTGGAACCGGGACGGGAACTGGAACCGTGGGAGCTAATGAAGAACTTGCTGAACCTTCAACCTCCTCCAAAGCATTATACTTTATCATCGCTGGAGTTCTTTTGTTACTGGCTGCAGGGGCAGCCCTATGGCTGCTGTGGAAGAAATCCAATCGCGGATTTGTGGGTCAGATGGTCATCGAAGTGCGTGACGGCAACACCGGAGAGAAGACTTATCCGCAATATAAAAAACTGAACGGGTTCAGAGGGAAATTCACACTTCATCAGTTGCTGCAACTTGCACCGGGGCTCAAAGAAAGTGAGAAGCTAGTCTTTACACCCGGCAAGAATGATAGGCTAATGGTTCAGGCAGGTGATGGAATAACGGTGGAGAGATCTGGACGTAATACGGACGCTTCGCGTGGTCTGGAACTGAAGAGCGGAGACCGGATTTCGGTGCTTCTGCCAAGTGTAGATAAGACGATTTTAATCGAATATTTAGTATAGTATTGATTCGCAGAAATTTTAGGGGGAAAGCAAATGAAACCGATCGTAAGAGAACATATTCAACAACTGGACGTATCCCTTGGCGGAGGTATTGTCAGCGACAAAATTAGGGTGGATACGATTGATAACCCGATGTTGATCATCGGGCTTGGCGGAACGGGAATCGACGCATTGCTGCGTTTGAAATATCAGATTAACCGCCGCTTCAAGCTGCCAGAAGATCCGTTGTCCAAGAAAAAACGGGATAAGCCTGATAACGTGGAATTTTTAGCTTTTGAGACGAATGAACAGGATCGCGGCAAAAAGTACAAAGGGATTGGCCTGGATCCGCAGAATGAATTTGTGCTGCTGGCGAATGCCGAGATCGGTGGACTGCTGCAGAACCGTAGTATTCTTGAGCCGTACATTACGGAATGGCTCTCTCCAGAGATGAGTATCACTGATGGCATGAACGGAGCAGCGGGTGTAAGACAAGCGGGAAGACTGCTGCTGTTTACGAAAATCAATCAGGTGGTAGCGGCAATAGATAAGAAGATCAAGACACTCTCTGTCGGCACTAACAAGAAGCTAATGGTATTTTTGCTGACAGGCCTTTCGGGAGGTACAGGCAGTGGTGCGTTTCTGGATATTGCCTATATTGTTCGGGGAATTATTGAACGCGACTTTGGTTCCGCCGGAATTGACCGTGTCAACACTTTAGGGTATCTGTTCACACCCGACGTGAATTTAGCGAATAAAAGCCTCAGTGAGCATACACGTGAATATATCCGCAAGAATGGATACGCGGCGCTGAAAGAATTGGATTACTGGATGAATGTGGACAGCCGGGGCGAGAGATTCCGCCAGCAGTACGGTAATATTTTGACGGTAAATTCACCATTGCCACCCTTTAACCTGTGTCATCTTATCTCGGCTACCAACACCGAAGGTAAATTGCTGGAGAACGCTTATGATTACTGCATGAATGTGACGGCGGAGAATATCACGAACTTTATGGCCAGCGAGGAAAAGCAGTCGGGTGAAGAGTTCGCCATCCACGACTATATCAGCAACATTCGGACGAATATCGCCCAGATGAACAAAACTTATCCAGCCAACTACGAATACAACATTATCGGGGCTTCATCCGCGGTGCTTCCGATTGAGGAAATGACAACTTATCTCGCCTTCCGGTTATTCGATAAAATGGAGAACATGTTCCATCAGGCACCGGGGCAAGAGGATGTAGAAAAGTTCGCCCGCAAGCTTGGCATTGATCTGGACACTATGGTTAAGACCTTTGAATCACGGGTGCCGGAGCCGCTGCCAGGTTATCAAAATAGTGAACGTCTCAGCCACGCCAACGTGATCAAAAATCAGGTGGTCAGCATGGATACAGAACTGGAACAGAACTTTCTGTCCCGTGCGCGTGAAGAATATATCAAATCCAAAAAGCAGCTTCCCGGCGAAATCGTCGGACGCTTCGGAGAAGAACTGGAACGGATCTTCCTGCATCCGGAGCAGGGTCCTTTTTATGTATCCCGCTTGCTGTATACCGAAAAAGGCTTCTGTATTCTGAAGCTGATCCTCTCGTACATTGAAGCTCTGCGTGAAAGCTTGCTTCGTCTGCCGCGTGATATCGAAACTGCTCGTGATAGTGCAGAGGATAAACTAGGCGATGCCCGCAGTGCTTTTGTCTCGAAGGAAAAGAAGAAAAATGCTTATATTGAAGCTAAAATCAATGAGTATTGGCTGCATGCCGATGTAGAGCGTACCGAGCGGATGATTGAGTTTTACGAGGACTTATATGAATTACTTAACGAAGAAAACAACCGCATATACGGTGTGTTCACGGAAATCCTCAGTGCGCTTAGCTCGATTTTTGCCAAAAATGGAGAAATCCTGATTAATGGCGAAGAGCAGGCTGACCATAAGGGCAACAAGACCTATTATTGGAATATCGTCAATGTGCCGGATATTTCAGCAACGATCTCTAAGATCATGGACCAGAAGGACGGGGACGATCTCATTCGTGACTTTACCCGCGAGATGCTGAATCATTCCGGCCGTTGGGTCAAAGAGCAGGAGATTGATATTGTCCGCTCTATTTCAGAATTCCTAAGTGATAAGTTCGGCGATCTGATCACTCGTTCGATGGAAGACTTCCTAGTCATGAAATATGGCAATGAAGAGCCTTTGGACAAGTTCGTTGAACGTATTGTCGCAGGCAAACTGGACGAAGAGGCCGTACCGACCTTCCACCTGAGCAACAGCTCTGGCAGTCTGCACTTCCCGTCATGGGGCTTCGTGTCAGTGCCGGTGAAAGCACCAGGAATTCTCAAGGGAATTCGCAACTACCAGAACAATGCACTTGGTAAATCACAGTTCACGATTAAGGAAAGCCAAGTCAAAAACCGTATTTTCTGGCTGAATACGCGTAATGGTGTACCGCTGTTTGTCTATACTCCGCTTCGGGTGTTCGAAGAGAATTATGAACGGACGATTCTGGATAAAGAGGGAATTGGCCGCCATTTGGTGCAGACGGATAAGAACAACTGGACGTATCTGCCTTCTCCTATTCCTGAAAAATCATGGGGAGATACTTACGTTAACAACCGTGTCCGTGATTATAACGCTAGAGTGCGGGCAGATTTCATGCAGGCACTGGAGCTTGGAATCATCAAGGAAAAAGGTGTCGACGAGAACACGAGCAGCCGATATTCGGTGGTTTTCACCAAGCCTTTCGATATTGAAGCATTTCTTCTTGGATTTAATCTGCAGCTGCAAGCGGGACGTCCGAATATGGGCGAAGTGAAAAAGGCTGCGGATGAACTGAACAACCTACGTGATAAGGGTCTGGAACGTGAGGGGATTAAAGATATCTTCGGCAGTATTAATAAAGAGCTGGCTCAGGAGAATTTGATTCGCTCACCGCAGCTTATCTCCCGTGTCCGCGCAGAGCTGGCGAAATATGCAGCACTTGCCGCCAAAGCAGAAGAACTGGAAGCCCTGCTTCATCAACATTTAGATGAAGAGAAATGGATGGACCAATTTATTGAGGCGCTATATACGGATAGCATTATTAAGAAAGGTGCGCTGTATGTATATGACCGGGATGAAGAGGAAGATGCTTGGGAGCCATTTGCTAATTTGATGAAAGAACGTAGTTATGTAGAGTTTGCGGTGTACCGTCATTTCCGTGGATTGGATGAGAAAAGCCGCAGCGTGCTGCTGCGCAAAGCGGCTCGCCGTGCGGGTGAAATGACCGCAGCGGAAGACGTATCTCCACTGTTGTATAAGCTGGAAGGTCTATATGTCTCTTTCCTTGAAGCACGCGACAGCCTGGAATATGAGCGGGTGGAGCATGCCAACGGTGACGAGATGTACGGTTTCTACAAGACCATGACTGGCAAGCTTAGCAGCATCCGTAGAAAGCTGAAGTAATCCTATGACCAACTTATTAGCATTATCATTTGCGGAGCAATATGCCGCAAGGGAAGAGGCACTGCAGCATAAGGGGGATGGACGCAGCAGCATCCATTACCCTGCCTTGTTTCTGTTTTTGGGCGAGAAGGTAACCTCGGCCATCGGTCCTGTACTTGATAGCTGTGAGCGGAAATGGGATAATGCCGGCGGTGTTATGGCCATCCATGCAGTCCCCGAAGGTGGGGAGAGCGATAAGAACCGTGATCCGTCAGAGGCGACTCTGCGTAATGGAGTTGAACGTGTACAGCGAATGACTCTGCCCGGCACTGCCGGCCGTGATCAACGTACGGTACGGCACGAGATTTATCGTGAGTTTCATGAGCAGGTCCATTTTCTGGCGGAGATGAATCGTGCACTCCGACGGCTTAGTAACAGCATAGCGGATTACGGGCGGCTCTATTCTTCTTTCGATGTAATCCATCTATCTATCATTACGCGGGTCGATGACCCGCTTAATGTGTTCTTGCCGGAGATAACCCTGCTGGCGCGTACAGTTTTGGGGCAATCCTTCAAATCGGTTCAGACAGATGTGTATGCTTTGATTCAGGAGCGGGAGCAGGGGGATCAGTTCGGCTATTCCAGCTCTGTTGGGTTAGCCTTTTTGCGTGAGCTGGAGCATATGCAGTCCTCAGACTACACCTATAGTGCTCCACTGCTGGTTACGGAAGAGGGTTTTTCGATTCCGGTCAACCACGGCCCTTCATCGCTGTTCGATCTCGTCTACCTGTTGTCAGATAAGAATGAGCGCGGGATGCTGTCATTAGGCGGGATGAACGATAACTATGAGATTATTTCCCACATCAGCCTCCTTAAGAATAGGGTACGCCCAACTTCTGATCATGCCATCGGGCAGGGCGGATATAATAATATGACTTTTAAAAGTGGAATTAGAGGCAGCACGGGGCGGCAAGGGTATGCTTCTGCTGGTTTCTCCAGTGTGAGAAGACCAAACAGACAGATTGCACTGTCTGTTCTGTATCATGCCTTTCGGCGCCTTGCCTCGGAAATGAAAGAAGGCAATCCTTGGAGTATGCGGGAGCGTCAGGCTTTACTAATGATTGATCAGGAGAGCCTGCGGGAGCGAGCGCTGCAACTGCTGCCGGATGAAGAAGGGATTAACGAAATGACCGGGCTAATGAGCCATGGACATCCTTCCTATAATGAGCTGAAACGTTTATCACTTAGGGAAGCGGAGCGTCAGCTGTTCGGAGACGGTGGTGAGGCGTACTTCCGCAACAATTTCATTGCCGAGTCAGGCAAGCGATTGGATTCATTTCAGCCTCTTCCCATTTGGAAGTCCCTGTTGGTTAAGGGAGAGACGGAGGAAGCACACGAAGTATCGTTCTACCAGCTGGCTGAATGGACTGCAGATCGGGACAGCGGTAATGGAAGTGCTCTGGTTCAACTGCGGCAGCACATGGCAGGCTTACGGGCTATGATCATGTCTACGCAAGAGGAGCTAGAGAGATTGTATGGTGAAAATGTGGAAAGGCAGCCGTTCAAAAGGGTTCCGCTGCTAGATAAGCGAACGGTGCGAAACTTCATTCATTATTTATTTTCCGCCGTCTATGGCAAAAAATATGAACTCCTCCGATTGGAAAGTGAGCTGTCCTTATGCCAGCGTCTAGAATCCGGATTAGAGCAGCTTCATGCCGTATGTGTAAGCAGGGTGAAGGCTATGGAAGAGCTGGAGGAAGAACTGCGCACTCTTGCACTGGATAGTGTAAGACATTCAGGTGATGAAATCGGGCAGAACATTATGGAATATTACCGGGTAGTCACTGAAGAGGTCATGGACGACATGGAGGCCAAACGGGGGAAGGGTATATTTTTCAGTGAGCGTTACATGGGTAACATTTCAACCCTATTAGAGAAGGGGAAGCAGGCAGTAATTGAGCGACTGATTGATATTTGCCAGCGGGAGCTGCTTCAGGCAGAGCCTTTTGCTTTATCTTTTGAGGAAGAATTGCTCCGGCGTGCCAATGTTGCGGCGGCTTATGATAACCGTCAGGTGTTATCCAGAGAAGAACTGTTCAAGCGTCTATATCGTAATTTAGAGGAAGGCGCAGTCATCAATGTCCGGCTGTTCGAATATACGCAAGAGCATCGGCATGAGGAGAAATATTTCTTCGGCGACAGCGGTTCCGAATTTCTGCGCTATGCCTTCACCGTAGATGAAACAACGCGTATTTACAGATTGGGCTTCGTGCATGAGGAACGCCGAAGCGGTGTGGAGAAGTTGAACCTCATGGGCGGGTTCCATCTGGAGGATCTTCTCTTCTACCGCAACGGTAAGGTCTACTACGAAACCTATGTACAGAACGGCTATCAGTTGCATGGTATCCATGCGGAGCAGCTTCCTGATCTGCGCTGATGGGTGGTTCGTAAATTCTCTACGGAAAGGAAGTGTGAGATATGCAGCGTAAAATTAATGTTCTTTTACTTTTCTTTAGTTTAATCGGCGGTGGGATATCATTTGTAGTTGGAGAAATCCTTCTGGCTCGTTGGCTTGGCGAGATTCCTTCAATACTCCTTATCGGTGGTTATTTTGCGGTAGTAGGTATTTGCGTCGGACTGGGCTGTCTGCTTGCGGAAATGGTATCTCCACGGCTGAATGGAGCGTCTTGGAAACAGCGATATTTGGGTTTGTCGTGGAGACTTCTTCCGGCTACATTAGTTCTGATGTTTGGAATCGGAGCGGTGACAGAGTTCGTCTATGAGCTGAACTTTGGAGGAGCTAAGCCGATTAAGAATGTAGTGATGGTTATTGATGATTCCGGCAGCATGATGCAAAGTGATCCCAATAACAGTCGATATACAGCTGCACAAGCATTGGTAAGAAGCATGGATAAGGATAATCATGTGGCGGTTCTGACTTTTAGCGATGATGCGAGGGTTGCTCAGCCACTGACTTCTCTTGCAAAACCAGCAGATGTAGAGCAGGTTTCCTCAGCTATTGCTAATTTACAAACCACTGAAGGCGGTACGAATATTAGCGGCGCTCTTTCAGAAGCAATGAACGTGATGAATAGTGAAGAAGCAGCAGGTCGGGGGGCAATGGTTATATTGCTGTCAGACGGGTTCAGTGAATTTGATACCTCACGGGAATTACAGGAGTATCTGGATCTCGGGATTAAGGTGAATACGATTGGTCTTGGGCTGGAAGATCCGTCTGGATCTTACCTGCTGCAGGATATTGCAACAACAACAGGCGGGCAATATTACGATGTTACGGATGCTAATCTTTTAGGTGATGTGTTCCAGCAAATCTATGAACGATTGGGAGACCGGACGCTCGTCACAGAGCGGAGTGATGCCACAGCGGATAGTCCCTATTATGCGGCAGTGCGTATCTTATCTCTTATTTTAATTGGTGCAGCGCTGGGCCTCGGTCTAGGAATCATGTTCGACAACCGTTATCTGGCTAAAAGCTTCGGTCTAGGCGGGGGCGTATCCGGTTTGTTCGCCGGTCTTATTCTTGAGTTTGGTCTAAGTGGGCATTCCTTCTTCGATGTCATTATACGATTGATTGCTGTTCTTATTTTAGCGGCGATTATTGGATTGTTTACCATGGTGGTTCCCATTGGGGAAGGGCGGCTCTCCCGGAGAGGCCAGAAGAATGCAGCATCGCAAACGCCAGGATCGGATCATTTCCCGACACCGAGAAGAGATCGGAGCAGCAAAGGATTTTAGCGGAGTTGAAAGGAGTTTGTTGTCATGAGGTACACCGAGATTGATGGCTCTACGCCGGTAATTAGTGACGTGACTTCCCGGGTGGAGGATCGTTTCTGCACATTAAGATGGCGCTGGCCGGACGGTGTGCAGGCGGTATGTATTCATAAGGCTGCTGCGGAGGACCCGGGGAACCCGGATCTTCCACCCCATGGGTTGAAGCTGTACACGCGTGAAGAATACAAGGCCAATAATGGGTACAGGGACCGATTGGATGATATTGGTCTAGTATCCTATACCATATTTGCTCGTCTCTCAGAGAATGGGCAGCCCGTATTAGTAAGACAGCCGGAGGGTGACAATCGTATTGTCGTCAGCGCAGGCAAGGCTCGGATCTATTATTCCATCCTTCACAAAAAGGGATTATTCCAAAAGGCTAAAACTGTACATATGGCGATTACGGCGGAAGTGCCAGTGGCTAGGGACGTTCTCTGCTATGTCAAAAAGAGAGGCGGGTACCCTGCCGGCAAAGACGACGGAATCATCTTCCCTTTTGTGCAGGATTTCGCTGCCGGACGCAACCATTTGCCACCTATTGAGATCGGCAAGGATGATTTTGTACGTATTTATTTCACGGATGGGCGCAAATACGGGCTCTATTACGAGCTGGTGCCAGAGTAATGACACTTGGACAGTAATCCAATCGGGAAGAACGCTGCGAAGTATGCTTTAAGGAGGAAAGAAAAAATGTCATTTTTTAGCCGCTTCATGAAGAAAAATCAGCCGGCGCCAAGGCCGCTTTTTTATGATATTGTATGTCCCTATTGCTTCACTAAATTTTCGCCGGAGGAAGTTGTATTTCGGGCTATGCATAGCCGGGAGGACGATGAGAATTACGCGCTCGGTGAAGATGATGCCCTGAACAAATACCGGCAGCGGTTTGGCCTGGATTCGGTAGACGATATAGAAGCGATTATTAAGCCTGTTGATATCCCGGAAGAATATCACCATTTTACCGATCATGT
Source organism: Paenibacillus sp. (assembly GCA_023512345.1). Classification (GTDB taxonomy): domain Bacteria; phylum Bacillota; class Bacilli; order Paenibacillales; family Paenibacillaceae; genus Paenibacillus_AQ. The sequence goes on along the minus strand of JAILZT010000001.1, from coordinate 597,401 downwards.
ACTAACTGGCCTTACGGACCGCTACGGGGTGCTTACGCGCAGACGGCTGTGTCCATCGTGTCACAATGAGCTTCCGATTACCGCAGGCAAGGTGCCGAGCAATATTATTTCCATTATTGGTGCGTCGCAGGTTGGGAAATCGGTGTACATGACCTCTTTGATTCATACGCTGCAGCATACAACTGCGGGTCATTTTGACGCTGCCTGTATGCCGCTTAACGCCGAGATTAGCCGCAAATTTCGTACGCTGTACGAAGAGCCCTTGTTCGAACGCGGAGATTTGCTCGCTTCCACGCAGAAGGAAAGAATGCAGGAGCCGTTTATTTTTCAATTTGTGTTCAAGGATGAGCAGAAGCCGCCGCTTACGCTTGTCTTTTTCGATGTGGCAGGGGAAGGGATGGTCGATCAGGATTATCTGGGGCTGCACGGACAGCATATCAAGAACTCGGCAGGAATTCTGTTCATGGTAGATCCGCTGCAAATCCGCTCCATCCGTGAGAAAATCCACATTAACATTGGGGATCGCCCTGGAGAATGGGTATCGCAGTATGATGAGCCGCGTGATGTGGTACTGACCATGTTCGGTGACTTTATCGCCTATCAGGAGAAGAGCAAAACGGATATTCCGACAGCAGTAGTGCTTGCCAAAAGCGATATGCTGCATTCTCTCAAGGATGAGGAAGGCGATTATATCAAATCGAACAGTAATGTGTTCAACAACTATGTGCACCGAAAGACGCTGAATTTGGATGAGTATCACAATATTGACGGTGAAATTCGCCGGTTTATCGGTAAAGTGGATCGTCCTTTTAAAGATACGATGGATGTGTATTTTTCCAATACCGGCTATTTCGCTGTATCCGCACTGGGTAGTAATCCGGTGAATCAAAAGGTAGAGGGTGTCGTCAGCCCCATTCGTGTGGATGAGCCATTTATTTGGCTGTTGCACAAGCTTGGCTTTATTGAGGGGAGCGACGGTCCGTGAATGCTTACTTAGAGTCCACGATTACCCAGCAAATGTACACTCGGGGGCGCAGGGGGATATATCGTTCTGCGGAAGGCTTTGATACGGTAGCGAAGTCTGAGAGCTTGGATAACAATTTTGTGAAAAAAATTCTGCACCCCTTCTGCGTCTACGATACACCGATTGAATTGGCAAGCCGCGGCGAAAAAGACGAGTCACAGTATCCGTCTGCTCTGCATCTTTTTCATACGGAAAGTGGAGAGACTGTTATTGGCCGCAATCGTTATCAGGCTGTTGATTTTACGGGGCAGCGAAGCGCCTTTTTCGCTCATAATTTTGTAGTTCCAGCGGCTAGAGCCGATGAAATTCTGCAGCGTTACAGAGATTGGCTGCATGCTGATTTCGCCGAAGAGCTGGGTGGGGAGCCAGGTATTGATTTACCGGAGTTGAACACCATCCCTGTCCGCAGCTCAGGTAGTCGTAACAAACCGATGGATGTATTGCAGTCGCTCGGTATTGGGGAAACCATGTTCAAGGGTATGCTGCAGGCACTTATGACCTCCATAGCAGGTAAAAAGAAGGTCTATATCTCACTGAATGTGCCGATTGCTGAGCTTTCTGCTCGGGCAATAGAACTGACAGAAATTCTATTCAGCACGTTGCCTTATGAATTCCGCCGGAGGCTGGGTGTGATAACATACGCCAATGAGCCCAAGAGCCGTAAGTATATAGATCTTACTTTTGTTGAACGGGGTTCTCTGCGTCAAGGTGATCGCAGTATCGAGAAAGATTTTACGTTTGATTTGGTGTCAGGTCGCGCGGGAAATGTTGATTTAGCGGAGCAGCGCCAGCCTTTTGCTGATTTTGCTTGGAATTCACTAGTTCGTAATACGCCCGCGTTAGAAGACTTTGGCCGCTTTGCCGATCAAATGCTCAGAGGAGAGAGCGGAGAGCGCCTTATCTCTCTGGCGGTCTACAATGAATTAGCTGTCTTTTATGAGATTGAGCAGGGTAATGAGGCCTTGTATGAGAGTAATAAAAGTGCTGTTCTGAGCGGGATTTTATCATATCTAAGACCTGAGGGTGCGTTGGATTCCAAGGTAAGGCTGAACGATTTGTTCCTGGAACGTTTCGACCGTGAATTTGATCTGATCCGGCAAAAGGGGATCCTTGTCCCAGCTATTATGGAAGGCTTCAAGGAGTATTTTCTGCTGAAGGGTCATACTTACAAGGGTAAAATCGTTGAGTATTTCATCAACGGAATGCTTAACAGCCAGGCGGCTGGCCGTGAGGATGTGGTTAGTGCGGCATATAGTATCGTTGAGAGCAACGATGAGCTTAGCAGAGCCTTTTTTTCAAAACTGCTTCCACAACCCATTTTTCGGACAACCTTATTTGAACCTTACATCGAGCAGCGGCTTAGCGCAGCCGGACGAGCAGCAGATGTTATGAGTTTCGTGATGCGTTGGGAACGATTCCTTCCCGAAGCGATCCAGCAGCCCTTTTTCCGTGACGCCGCGCGGGATTTTTTACTCGAAAAGCTCCAACGGGAAAGCGATCCGGTAGGTGCAGTGGCTGCCATCAATGAAACGGTACTGAAAGCAGAAAAAGAACGGCGCAAAAGCTCGGGTATCCGCTCTGAGACACTGTCTTTATTGCAATTGATGGCAGCAGCGGCAGACCGTTTTCTGCTCAATCAGTTATCCCTGGAGAACATGTCCAAAGAGCAGCTGCTCGAGGTATCTTTTGTACGTTACCCTGAGGAGGTTGCGGATTGGCAGCCGTCACTTGATTATCTAAGTAAACGTAAAGCGAATGTACTGCGGGCTGCCTACCGTTGGTTTGGGGAAGAAGGGCCGAATGTGCAGATTTTTGCCCAACTGACTCCTCAGGAACTGGATGATGTGCAGCTGCTCGGCCGTCGTTGGTTGAAGGAGGCAAATAAGGTTGAACCCTTTGACCAGCTTCCGTTAGCCTTCTATTACAGCAGTGAGCGTGAGGGAGGGCCGCTGGACTATGATGCACTTCTTGATCTCATCCGGCGCCAAACAGGCTCAGACAAAGAAACGGTCTATCGTTTCCTAGCTTGGTCCCAAGGCAACCCATTATTCACTTTGACGAATAAGAAGCTGCAACCGGGCTATCGGAAGGCGATCTTGAAGTATTTAGTAAGCCACGATCGTGAAGCCTTTAAGAATCGCGATTTCCGCAAAAGTTATGTAGCAGCAGCAGGACCTGCGCTGCAGAATGTATACAATGAAGCCCGTGTACAATTGGCTTCGCCGCTGGCGCGGTGGATACGCCGCAGTCGATTTCAACTCTTGATCTCCAGTTCAATTCTTGGAATTATCATTATTGTTGCCCTTATATTAGTTAGAGTTCTAGGTCTTGAGGGGAAAGAGACGGCTCTTCCGACAGCTACTCCATTGCCCACAGCGATAGCTGGAAATGAAGGACAAGCAGAGTCGGCTGCAGCTGCTGTATATTTGAAGAGCATCTTAGACAGTGATGGTGAAGCAAAAAGTCAGTTGGTCTTTGCTTTTGCCGAAGCTAAGGATTGTGTAGAATTCAACCCAACGGAGATTAGTGTGGAGTCCTCTGAGGATGTCAGTGAGCTTTATCAGGTCTCCGCCTCGACGAAATCCTGCGTGGTCCCAACAGCTAGCCCTTCAGCTGAAAGTATTGTGGAGGACAATGAAGCTGCTGGAGAAGAAAATGATTCAGCGGCCTCCACTGAGCCGGTTAGAGCGCCAGTTCCGATAGCAACTTCACCGTACCGAGTTGTGGTCACATTAGAACCCAACGCGTCTCTAGTAAAGGGAAATATAATTAAGGCAGGGGATTATACCCTGAGTCTATTGGCAGACCTGGAAGCAGATACGACTGGCGAACTAGAATCGACCGGGGCACCGGAATCAAGCGAGACACCGGAATCAAGCGAGACACCGGAATCAAGCGAAACTCCGGAAGCTAGTGCAAGTCCAGATACTACTGCTGAATAAAGCCTAACTACTGATTCACTCCCGAGACACATAATATTCACATTCAATTGTGATTAAAGTCATTTATAATTAACTCATCATGTAAGGTGAAGCTGATTGCAAAATGTTCCAGTGTGGTTAGGGAGGTCTGAACCAGATGAAAAAGCAAATGTATAATGTTTTTATTTTATTATTGATCACTCTATTTTGGCTGCCGGCTCCAGTCAGCGCCCATGCCAAAGTTCAGCAATCGATTCCCGTTGCTAATGCCAAGCTTCAGAACTCTCCAACTGAGGTCAAGATTCAGTACAGTGAAGGATTTAATGCAGACTTAAGTAAAATTACTGTTCAGGATGACACTGGGAAGCAGATCACTGGTAAGCTCAGCACAGGTCCTGACCGATGGCTGATTTATCAAATTCCAACACTTCCTGGAGGTACCTACACAGTGAAATACCAAGTGCTCTCAGAGGATACGCATGTATCGGAGGGCTCTTTTAAATTCACAGTAGCTCCAACTGCAACTCCAATAGCTAGTAGCAAACCTACTGCTGCGGCGGCGGTTGTCACGAACTCTCCTTCACCAACAGCTTCGCCCAAGGTTGCAGAGCCTCAGCCTACTCCGAAGGTTACGGTAGATAAGATTGAACCTGATGTGAACGGTATTGCATCGGGAACGCTCTATCATGTGCTTCGAGTGATGGAGGTGCTAGCTGCCATAGTTGCTGCAGGTTTTATTGTCTTCCGTTATGGGATATGGGGAATGGATCGTAAAGAGGAGACACCTCCACTATTTTCAATGCGCAATGAGAGAGTTCTATACCTTGTGGTATTCGTTATATTTACATTATCTGGTGCTCTGCAAGCAGGAATGCTTACGGAGCAGCTTAGCGGACCGGGTATGGGAACCCTTTGGACGCTAGTGCAAAAGATTTTAACGGATACATTAGTTGGTGCTGCCTTTTGGCTGTGGCCAGCCGCTGCTGCAATCCTGATGTTAGCTACCTTAGGAGCAGGGCGTTCTGCTTTTATAGTGAAACTATTTACGATATTCGTGATGATCTTACTGTTCCCTATGACTGGGCATGCCTATGGAGCTTTAAATGGTGTGGTTTATGCAGTCTTCTCCCAGGTTATGCATATTGGGGCTGCTGCGATTTGGTTCGGAGGGTTAGGCGGGATTTTGGCGGTTATTCAAAGCAGGAAACAAATCGGATTGAGCGGAGAGCAATTAAACAGGGTGATTTTACGCTTTTCTGCCCTAGCTTTACCTTCTGTAGTAGCGATAGCAGCTAGTGGTATGTTTCTTGCCTTACTAAGGCTCGGAAGTTGGAATGCCTTGTTGCAGAGTGACTATGGACGGCTCATTCTGGCTAAATCAGTGATTGTTTTATTTATTTTGCTGATTGCCGCTTACCACCGACTGGTGTTAATTCCGCAAATGAAGAACATGCTGTTGAGCGGCCCTGCCGAAAAGGATCAGGAAATTCCGAGCAAGTTTATTTTGGGGATCCGAGTGGAGATCATTTTGGCTATCGTCGCAATTGTTTTGGCGGGCACACTTTCTACGACTCCACCTCCCGAAAAATCTCTGACTGCAGCCCCTGTCTATTGGCATGTTATGGGGGATGCGGCGCATATGTCTATGAGAGTGAATTTCAAGGAGGATACGGGCCAGACTCTTCAATTGGATGTGTGGCTGCCAACCGGAATCGGCGCTCCAAGCGGAGTGGACGTTCAGCTCAATTTTAATGGTGAGGAAAATATAACGTTGGCTGTCCCCTTTAAGTATATATCTGGGGGTCCGGACCCTTACGGCTATGGAGGCTTCGACAAGTATACGTATGAGGCAGCAGGCCGTTATTTTTCCGAAAAGGGCGAGTGGAAGGCGTTAATAAACTTTACCGACTCCAAAGGTGATACCCATAGTTATGAAAAAATAATAACCCTATAGAGTTATATCAATGGGAATACCATAGCTTTTCTATAGACATATAAGGGAATTATAGATATGATTATGGATATCAAAAATTAAATAGGTTTGCGTAAAAAAAGGTGCGGGTCCCCAGCAGGGCCTGCTTAATAGGGAAGTCCGGTCAATCCGGCGCGGTCCCGCCACTGTAATGCGGAGCAACTCTATCAAAAGGCCACTGTTCATAGAGGACGGGAAGGCGAAGAGAAGCAATGATGCATAAGCCAGGAAACCTGCCTTTTTTGTAAAAGTTTCTATTCTTCGTGGGGTAAGAATAAGGAGCACACTAATTAGGATTTTTGTGTCCAATCTTTGGCGCAATTTCCTCTCATAGTTGTTCTTCAGAGCCGCCCTACAAGGGCGGCTTTTTTAATTACGAGAAAAGGATACCGTCCCTTTATTCCCCAAAATCACACACAGAAAGAGGTTAATCATGAAGCGAATTTTATCATCCAAGTCCTTTGCGCTAGGCATGGCCTTATTAATGGTCATTTCGATTTTAGGTACATCCTTTGCTCCATCAGGAACAGCATTTGCTGCAGAATCGAGCCAGACAGTTACAAAAGCAAGTGTATCTGAGGCTACTTATGGCGCAGCGGAGATTATTTTGAAAAAAGGAATTCAATCAGACTGGCAGGCTATGGGATTGGTACGGGCTGGTATTAAGCTTCCTGCAAGCTACCAAACGGCTTTTGAAAATGAAGTTAAAGCGAACAATGGTACTTATACCAACGTTACGGATTATGCACGCAGAGTGCTGGCGTCTACGGCGATCGGAATCGATGCCACGAATCTAGCTGGATTTGATCTGGTAGAGAAGATTTACAATAATGACCGAATGACCAATCTGGGTCTTAGCGGCGTAATTTTTAGTCTGCAAGCGTTGGACTCTGGTCATTACAGCATGCCGGCCAATGCCAAATGGACTACGGATAAACTAATTAGCGAAATTGTGTCCAAACAGAATACCGATGGAGGATTTACTCTTTCAACCGGGGCAAGTGATCCTGATATGACAGCAATGACTTTAACGGCTTTGTCAGCTCATATGGACAAACCTGAGGTTAAGACTGCTGGTGAGCGTGCCATTACTTGGTTGTCACAAAAGCAACAGTCCCATGGTGGTTACGGGGATAGCAGCGAAAGTGTTGCCCAAGTCATCATTGCTTTAACTTCAAATAAGGTAGATCCTACAGAACAGCGGTTCACCAAAGACGGTCATCATTTGATCGACAGATTGCTTAGCTTCCGGACGGTAGATGGAGGCTTTGCTCATACCCTTTCGGGATCCTATAACTCGCTTGCTACTGAGCAGGCCCTGCAGGCTTTAGCAGCGTACCAATTGTATCTAAAAGGTGAAGGTGGATTCTATAATTTCCCTCATCCGGTGAAGCAGCCGCTAGCTGTATCGGCTTCCGTTATTATTGAAGGACCAAAAGGCTTTATTGCAGAAGGTAATGTTAGGTCTGCGAGTGCACTGGATGCACTCAAGAAGCTGACGGCAGAGAAGAATATTACCCTTGACCTAACGAGCAGTTCATTTGGTGATTACGTATCCGGTATTCAAGGCGTAAAAGCAGGTCTATACGGTGGATATGATGGCTGGAATTATGCCGTGTCCCGTGAAGGACAATGGATCTTCCCAAGTGTGGGTATGGCTGATTTCGTACTGCAGAAATCCGATCGTGTAGTTGTCTATTACGGTGACAGTGGAACTCAACTTGTAGGATCTGTAACCCTGACTCCAACTCCGGTGGCGGCTGGTAAATCGTTCTCTGTGAACGTGAAGAAATCGTCTCTTGATTGGGAAAGTGGTAAAGTAATTAGTGTTCCGGCTAACGCGGTTCAAGTTAAGGTGGGTCCAAAAACCGTGACCACAGATACCTATGGAGTAGCGGTTTTCCCAGATGGCATAAGTAACGGGGTACAAACCTTAACAGTGACGGGTTATAGCGAAGGCAAAGCCCCAAGTGTAGCGCGTTATACACAACGTTTATTGATTAATCCAGTATTCGCTGATCAGAAGAACATTTCGTCATGGGCCACTACTGCCGTTCAAAATGCCTTTGAAAAAGGACTAATGGAAGGCATCGGCGGCGGCACCGCACTTAACTTTGCACCGAAAGAGAACATTACTCGGGCCCAGTTTGCGGCTATGCTGCTTAGACTGACGAATAACTTACCGTCGGCGACATCTTCGGTATCTCCATTCAGCGATGTGAAGTCGAATGCGTGGTATTATGGATACGTGCTGAAGGCTAAGGAGCTGGGTATCCTTGAGGGTGTGACGGCTACCAGCTTTAAGCCGAACGGATTGATTAGTCGCCAGGACATGGCGGTTATGATCACTAGAGCCTTCCAACTGAAAGATTCAGCTTCTGCTCCAACTTTCAAAGATGCAAAAGCAATTAGCGCCTATGCACTTCCAGCTGTTAAACTGGTAACTGTGAAAGGTTATATGACCAGCTTCAATGGATTCTTTGATCCATCAGCTCCTGTTACTAGAGAAATGGCTGCTGTAGTTACAGTTAGGCTGCTGAATAAATAAGCACTAAATGAGTGAATGTAAAGTTTGATATTACGGAACGGGGGAGACTGTATAACCCTCGTTCCTTTCCCTTTTCAGGAGGTGTTGATATTAATGAAACAACAAATGGTACGCCGGTTCTTATTTCTACTGCCTGTATTTCTTTTAACAGGGATTCTTATGGCAGGATGCTCAACAGAGGAACAAGTGTCTTCTGAACAAAACACAGCTTTGAGCACCACAGGTACAGGATTGTTGCCGTCAACCGAACCTATCACTGCGGGAACCGTGACCTCTTCACCGACATCAGGATCAGGAGATAGCGTAGAGAAACTAATCCCCACTAAGAAGCCATCTGCTCCGGTGACAGAATCAGCCAAAGCCTCACAGAAGCCTCCTGTCTCCAGTGACACTCCATCTTCGACACCGGACCCTGTAGATCAGAAACGTTCAACTACTGGTGATTCACCGAAGATTAGCCCTACCAAGACACCAGCTCCTGCGAAACCTTCGGCACGCGTAAGTGACAAACCCTCGCCAACGGTTAAACCTACAGCGAGCCCTTCCGTTACTCCAGATGACAGCAGCGAGAAGAAAAATACGGCTACGATTTCGATCGCCGGTGATCGGGCAACCGGTGTGATCTTGGCCGCGACTGTGGTTGAGGTCCAGGACGGAGACAGCGTAATGGATATTCTCAAGCGAATAACACGCAAGCAGAAAATCCAAATGGAATTTAAAGGGGCAGGCTCCTTTTCCTATGTGGAAGGCATTAATAACCTCTACGAGCATGACAAGGGGGCGGAAAGCGGCTGGATGTATCGTGTTAACGGGGAATTTCCTGATGAAGGTGCAGGCAGTTATAACGTATATCCCGGAGATCTTATTGAATGGATGTACACACTCGATCTTGGTAAAGATGTAGGAGCCAAGGTGCCATGAACAGCGGTTTCCGATCTTTGCATCCATCGGTTGCCTTGCTGTATTTTGTAGGGTTACTGTTATTTGCTACCTTATTATTTCATCCTTTATTTCTTCTTACGGAGCTGGCAGGTGTGCTAGGCTTGTTGCTTTTACAAGGTCAGGGGCGCCATTTACTGCGCGGCCTGCCTTTTTATCTGCTGATAGCGGGATCGGTTGTCCTATGGAACCCTTTGTTCTCACACCGGGGTTCTCATATTTTGTTCTATGCTTTCGATCAGCCAATCACCCTTGAAGCTGTCTTGTACGGACTTATGATGATGCTTGTATTGCTGACGATAACCTTTGTGTTCATCTCGTACAACTTTACGCTGACTACCGATAAATTCATGTATTTGTTCGGAACGGTGGCTCCAAAAAGCGCACTTCTGATCCTAATGTCAATCCGGTTCGTACCCTTGTTTCAAAGGCGTCTGGGCCAGATTACGCTGATCCAGAGCTCTAGGGGCATTACAGTCAGTTCTGGGAAATTGCGCAAAAGAATGTCAGATGGAATGACACTGCTAAAGGTGTTGTTAACGTGGTCGTTGGAGGAAGCGCTGCAAACAGCCGACTCCATGAAGGCACGGGGCTATGGCGTACGAAAACGCAGTTCCTATGCCACCTTTAAGCTGGATCGTCGGGATATTTTGATTCTGATTTTATTAGCCGTTAGCGGCATACTTACATTAATTTTTAGTCTGCAAGGGTATGGAATGGTACAAATTTATCCCCGTTTAAAAGCTCCGGTCTATGCGGGAGAGGATGCAGTGATGTATGGCAGCTTCTGCTTATTTGTATTGATCCCCCTAGGGCTGGAAGTAAAGGAGAAGTGGTTATGGAGATCATTCGAGCGGAGGGGCTTTCCTTCAGCTACCCCGATCAAGAAAGGGCCTTACACGACCTATCGTTTACGATAAACGAAGGTGAATTTGTTGTGCTCTGCGGCCCCTCCGGCTGCGGAAAAACCACTCTTCTGCGCCATTTGAAACGTGAACTTAAGCCGGTTGGCTTAAGTGAAGGGGCTCTTTGGTATAAGGGGCAGTCTCTGGATGAGCTGTCAACGCAAACAGCTGCTGAGGACATAGGGATGGTGTTTCAGAATCCGGAAGCCCAAATTGTTATGGATACCGTGTGGCATGAGCTTGCTTTTTCGATGGAAAATATGGGTTACTCTCCAACCGTTATGCGAAGCAGACTGGCGGAAATCGCTGGACTGTTCGGACTGGAGCCTTTGTTATACAAGCCGGTGCATGAACTTTCTGGTGGACAAAAGCAGCTATTGAATCTAGCTTCTGTTCTGCTGCTTCGACCTAAGTTGCTGCTGTTGGATGAACCGACTTCACAGCTTGATCCTGTTGCTGCCCGTGAATTCATTCATATGCTCCACCGTCTTAACGAGGAAATGTCGATGACTGTGATTATTAGTGAGCATCGGCTCGAAGAGGTTTTTCCACTGGCAGACCGTGTATTGTTAATGGAAGAGGGGGCTCTGAAGGCACAAGGGACTCCGCGGGAACTTGTACGATGGATCGGCCAAGAACAGTCGCAGACCCATGTTTCTTACCTTCCGACCGCTTCGCGTCTGTTTCTGGCGCTCTCACCCCTTGAGGGGGGAGTTTTCGAGACATCCCTCCCACTGACTGTACGTGAAGGCAAACGCTGGTTACAGGGACAGTTGGGCCTTCTCAAGGGACATTGGCAAGAAAGGGTTGCCCCCGTTGCGGAAAGCACCCTTATGGAACATGAATCACTGCTCAGGTGTCACGAGGTCACTTTCCGGTATCAGAAAGAGGGAACTGATATTCTCAGCAAGCTAAACCTTAACTTATACCGCAATGAAGTTCTGGCTATCCTCGGTGGAAATGGAGCAGGCAAATCTACACTACTGTATCTGATGGCTGGACTATCCAAACCTCAGAGGGGCAGAATTACGGTTGCTAAGGGAATCACTGCCGGGTATCTGGCGCAAAATCCCTTGCTCTATTTCAGTCAGGATACAGTAGCTGAGGAATTTCAGCATATGGCGCGGTATGCGGGGTTGTCGGAGACCAGCTCCCATCAGGAAATAACGAAGCTGCTGGACATCTTTGAGCTTCATGAGGTATATGGCAGCCACCCGCTGGATATTAGCGGCGGTCAGCAGCAGAAGGTGGCACTGGCTATGGTACTGCTGCTGACACCGGATATTCTCCTGTTGGATGAGCCTACCAAGGGACTGGACCCCGGGGCTAAGGAAAGGCTGGCCACTTTTTTGAAGCATTTACGTGATGAGGGTAAGAGTATAGTTATTGTCACGCATGATGTGGAATTTGCGGCAAAATATGCGTCACGATGCGCGATGCTTTTCGATGGAGGCATAACCGCAGAAGGGTCTCCGGAAGTTTTTTTTAGTGCCAACTATTTCTATACTACCGCTGTAAATCGTATAGTTAGGGATTGGCTTCCCCAAGCATTGACTATAGAGGATGTGACTTCATCAAAATGATACGTTTTCGCTTCCCTCTCTTAATAACCATAGCCTTGTTTATAGTAGGTCTAGCGTTGACTGCTGCGCTGAAGGACCGACATTACATATTACTAAGCTTAGTGCTGCTTGCTGCGGCCCTGTTTCCGCTATTTGTTAGATTGGAACGCAGGCACATTGAGTCGCGGGAGCTGGTGCTGCTGGCTGTGTTGTCAGCGGTAGCTGCCGTCAGCCGAATCCCTTTTGCGGCATTGCCTAGTGTGCAACCGGTAACCACCATTGTTATTCTGTCGGCGTATGTGTTTGGTGCTGAGGCTGGACTTATCATAGGAGCGCTGGCTGCACTTGTCTCCAATCTGTATTTTGGGCAAGGTCCCTGGACGCCTTGGCAAATGTTTTCTTGGGGGATGGTGGGACTGACGGCAGGCTGGCTGAGAAATACGAGATGGATGAAGAACAAAATGGGGATGATGGTTTTTGGTTTCATTTGGGGCTTTCTCTTTGGCTGGATCATGAACATTTGGTACATCATTAGTCTTCCGGATGCTTTTAGTTGGGGACTTGTTGCTGCTGCCTACGTCTCCAGTTTCTATTTCGATCTGGCCCATGCTTTATCCAATGTGTTTTTCCTATCCATACTATCGGGAAGCTGGATCAAGGTTTTGGAGCGGTTTCGTAAAAAGTATGGGCTGTTGCAGCAGGATTAATCCTCTCAATAGATTAGTTGATTGGATTTGTATATAAGGATGTTTCGACAATAAATCTTACTTTTCGACTTTTTCTTGGAATGATAGTTCAAATTTATACTATTTCTGCCGATAAACACTCTAGTGGGTATAGAGAGGGCGGGAATAAAAAGATGAAGAATTTAAAAGTGAAATTTAAAATGACTCTGCTGATGGTCATTGTTATTGTGATGATGATTGGTGTTGGATTGATGGGTGTCCTAACGACTCAGAAGATGGCGGGGAGATCGCAAGAAACCTATTCAGAGGATCTGCTGCCGATTTCCTATGTTAGCCAGATGCGGACGAATAACCGTGCTATTGAATCTTATGTGTTGGAGTTAATGCTTAACAAGGATGCTGCGGGCAAAGCTACATTACACGAATTAATCGATGATAAAATTAAGAAAAACAATGATCTGCTTGTTCAGCTAAATGCTATATCTTATAGTGATGCCAATGTGAAAAAAAAGCTGAACGAATATAGGGCCTTGCTGCCGAGCTATAGAGCTCAATGGGACCAAATTATTCAGCTTGGGGATAAGAACTTAGAAAAAGAAGCTTACGATTTATATTCCGGTGATTTCAGCGACTATCGTGAGAAAATGATTGATATGCTGAAAGAGGTTACCAATATATTGCTCAAAGGGGCGGAATCCCATAATGCCGCCAACACATCAGATGCTAACCGCTTCCAAACATTAAGCTTTGTTATTATTGCTGTTGTGTTGATACTATGTGTACTAATTAGTTTTGTCATTACGAGATTAATAACGAAGCCGCTTAAGGAACTGCAGGAACTGATGCAGCGAGCGGAACAAGGGGACTTAACCGTATCGGCCTTATATAACTCCAAAGACGAAATCGGAGTGATTAACGGCTCCTTCAATAGAATGCTGGTTAGTTTGCGTACGATGATGTTGGGTGTAGCAGAGAGTGCCGAGATGTTATCCGCCTCCTCGGAAGAGATGAGTGCCAGTTCAGAACAGACCACGCTGGCTTCTCAGTTGATTGCCGAGACTTCTGGCGAGATCGCCTCTGGATTTGAAGAGCAAACTGCAAATATCAGCCGGACTTCACAAGCTGTGCAGGCTATGTCGGAAGATATATCCTCTGTGAACCAGACTACCTCTGAAATGTCGAGTCTCATGGGTATCGTGGCTGAATCCACAGATCGTGGTGCTGTAGCTGTAGATGAGATTATTGATCAAATGAAAGAGATCGACGCGAGCGTGTCGGGAAGCCAAGTGATTGTTAATAATCTCGCGAACCTGTCGGAGGAGATTAATACTATCATTACAACGATTAACGGAATCGCGAGCCAGACTAGTCTATTATCGCTTAACGCTTCAATTGAGGCAGCTAGAGCTGGGGAACAGGGGCGAGGATTTGCAGTGGTTGCCGGAGAAATCCGCAAGCTTTCAGAAGCGACTGGCAAAAGCTCACTTCAAATCACAGACATTATCACTCACATTCAACAGCAAACCGAGAGTGCGATGAAATCCATGGCACGTGGTTCTCAGCTAGTATCGCAGGGGGTAACCCAGAGTAATTTGGTGTCACAGGCTTTTAGTGAGATTCAGGCCTCGATTAAGGATGCAACGCTGCAGACGGCGGATATCCGAACGGCTGTTGAACATATCTCCCGCGAATCTGTGGGAGTAAAAGAGGCCATGGAGCAGGTGAATGTAATCTCGAATGCTGGGGCTGAGGGAATCCAAGATACGAGTGCTGCGAGTCAGGAACAGCTATCGGCCATGGAGGAAATGACGAGCTCTGCACAGTATCTAGCCACTTTGGCAGAGGATCTGCAGAAGAGCTTGTCCAGCTTTAAGCTATAGCGTACAGAAGAGTTGAGGTATGGCTCCGTAACTTACTGGATGTCGATGAATAGATAGTGCGAAAACCGCACTATCTATTTCTTTGTTTCAGTGGCTGGATTTCACTCCAGAGGCTCGATTTCGCCAATTCAGATGTATTTATACACTAGATTCCACTCCAGAGGCTCAAATTCGCCAATTCAGATGTATTTATACACTAGATTCCGCCCCTGTGGCTCGATTGCACCAATTCAGATGTAAATATACACTTGATTCCACTCTACTAGCTCGATTTCACAAATCCAATTGTATTTATACACTTGAATCCCTCCAGTAACTCGATTCCTCCCAAATAAACAAACAGCCCGCCCCCGTAGAGAATCCCGGGAGCGGGCTGTTGTTTATTTGGGGTTAGGAATACCAGCCCCATACAAAGATATACAAAGTTCCGAATATCGTGACTAGGCCAACGAATAGCGCATAGGCGATATTGATATACAACTCTTTCTTGCTATCTGCGTTCTCTCCAATGTGCATGAACACGAACAGCTGAAGAGAAGCCTGTATGATAGCTGTAACCAGCAGAATAATCATGTTAGCCCCAGATGACAGATCCCCGTAGATCACAATAAGAGCAGCAGCAGAAAGGAGTAGAGAGGCAAGATAGCCCATCACATGGCGAATTGGAAACAGTTGCTTCATCATGTCACATCAGTCCTTTCAGGTAGACGAAGCTGAAGATGAAAATCCAGACAACATCTAGGAAATGCCAGAACAGTGAGAAGATAAATGTTTTATTAGCAGTTGCCGGGTTAATACCTTGGCGCCAGAGCTGGATCATAATCGCCACACCCCACAGGAAGCCAAAGCTGACGTGGGCACCATGTGTTCCAAGCAGTACGAATAGACTGGATAGGAACCCGCTGGTTTGGAGCGTAGCCCCCTCATGAATGTAGGTAAAGAATTCATCGATTTCAATACCGATAAAGCCAAGACCCATCAAGAGAGTGATCGCCATAAAGACCATCATGGCTTTCTTGTAGCCGTGCCGCATGGCATGAACTGCAAGGCCAATTGTGAACGAGCTCGACAGCAGCAGGAAGGTTTCAACCAATACAGGACCGATTTCAAAAAGCTCGCTTCCGCTAGGGCCGCTGGCATAACGATTTACCATTACAAAGTAGACAGTGAACAACGTAGCGAACAAAGGAATTTCTGCTCCGAGGAAAACCCAAAAACCAAAAATCTTGTTGCTGTTTTCTTCTGTTGCGTATTCAAGCGGCTTGGACGCATCTATTTTCATACAGTCTCACCCCGCAATTTCTTTTCTGTAGCAATAACTTCTTCTGCTGGAATGTAGAATCCATGGTCTCTGTCAAAGGACATAGTAGCCAGAACTATAAGGATACCAATGCCGGAAAGGATCGCTGGAATCCACAAGCTGAATACTAGGGAGAATCCACAGATGAAGAAGATAACACCTAGAATAAATGGTTTTCCGGTATTGCTAGGCATATGAATCTTGGTGATCTTCTCATCATATAGCGGGATATTATCCTGCTTGGCTGACCAGAAGGCATCGCGCGTCTTCACCTTAGGTACGATGGCGAAGTTGTAAGCAGGAATTGGACTGTTAGTAGCCCATTCCAGTGTACGTCCATCCCAAGGATCTCCATTGGTATCCTTCGGCATGTAACGTGTGCTCCAATAGATGTTGTAGACGAGAATGACGAAACCAATCGACAAGCCGACTGCGCCTGCAAAGGAAAGCATGTTAAGCGGACCATAGCCCGTTTCTGCAGAATACGTGTAAGTCCGTCTTGTCATACCCATCAGTCCCAAGAAGAACAGCGGGAAGAAGGTTACATTGAAGGAAATAGCGATCCACCAGAATGCGTGTCTACCCAAACGGTCATTCAGGCGGAAGCCGAATACTTTAGGGAACCAATAATGGAATCCTGCAATTACGGCGAACACAGCACCAGGTATAAGCACGTAATGGAAATGCGCTACAAGGAACATAGTGTTGTGGTATTGATAATCGGCACTGGCCATGGCCAACATGACCCCTGTAACCCCGCCAATCGTGAAGATTGGAATAAAGGCCAGTGTGTATAACATTGGCGTGTTGAAGGTAATTCGCCCTTTTCGGAGCGTGAACAGCCAGTTGAAGATTTTAACTCCTGTTGGAACCGCAATAGCCATCGTCGTAATGGAGAAGAAGCTGTTGACCATCGCGCCTTGACCCATGGTATAAAAATGGTGGGCCCATACCAGAAAGGATAGGACTGAGATAATCAGCATACTGAATACCATCGAAGTGTAGCCGTATAGGTTCTTTTTGGAGAAGGTGGCAATAATCTCACTGTAAATACCAAAGGCTGGCAATATAACGATATATACTTCAGGATGTCCCCATACCCAGAACAGGTTGGCCCAGAGCATATCCATACCGCCATTAGCCATAGTGAAGAATTGAGAACCAAATAGACGGTCGAACATCATTAGAGCGAGTGCTACTGTAAGCACTGGGAATGCGAAAACGATGATTATGTTCGTAATCAGTACGGACCAGGTGAACATTGGCATTTTCATCAATGTCATACCAGGTGCACGCATCTTCAGGATCGTCACAATGAAGTTGACGCCTGTAATCAACGTACCGATACCCGAAATCTGTAAGGCCAGCGAGTAATAGTTATTACCAACCGTCGGACTAAATTCCAGACTCGCGAGTGGGAAGTATGCGGACCAGCCAGCATCCGGTGATCCACCGATAACAAATGAAATATTCAGCAGCATCGCTCCGAAGAAGAAGAGCCAGAAGCTGACAGCATTCAATCGTGGGAAGGCAACGTCCCTGGCCCCGATCTGCAGCGGGATGATAACATTCATCAGGCCGATAATAAATGGCATCGCCATGAATAGAATCATTATCAGGCCGTGGGTGGTAAATACCTCATTATAATGCTGTGCATCGAGAAATTTCAGATCAGGGGCCGCCGTTTGCAGACGCATCATCATAGCGTCAATACCGCCGCGGAACAACATAAGCAGAGCAGCTAGAATATACATAACCCCGATACGTTTGTGGTCTACGGTGGTCAGCCATTCACGCCAAAGATAACCCCATTTTTTAAAATAGGTCAATCCGACGATAATCCCGATCGTAGCCAGAGCGATACTAATCATAGCTCCGTATATCAAGGGTTCGCCGTGAACCTTAAATCTTTCCAAATCCATTAGGATGGCTCCTTTCAGGTTGCTGAGTTAAGCAAGTAAACTAGTTACTATTGTGTGATGTATGTTCTTCTACTGGTGAGCTGGGAAGTGGTTGATCCAGTTCCGGGTCAGGTACACCGTCGAACTCTGTTTCGCTGGATGGCTCAGGTGAAGGATGAATCTCCTTATTATCCTGATGTTCCATGTTCCCGTTATCCATATTTTCATGATCCATTTCCTCATCCATCTCACTATGCTCCATAGGAGGAGGGCTGAAGGAAAGGTGAGTGGAGGAGAAGCTTTTGCGGCCAATATGCTCGATAGCCAGAAGATCTTTGAAAGTATCCTCTGTTAGGGGCTCTGCCGTTTCTTTAACCTCTTTCACCCATTCATCATATTGTTTGCTGTTCATGACAAGAGCTTCGAATTCCATGTGAGCAAAGCCTTTACCACTGAAGTTCGCGTTCTTACCTATATAAGAACCCTCTGTGTCAGCTGAAAGATGCAGCGTTGTAAGCATGTCGCTCATCGCATACTTCTGTCCGGCAAGCTGAGGAATCCACAAGCTTGTAATTGTGCCGAAAGAGTACATTCTGAATTCTACGGCCCGGTGTACTGGCATATTTACGTAGTTTACCGTTTCGATGCCTTCCTCAGGATAGCTGAAATGCCATTTCCAGTTGGAGGAAGAAGCGTAAATTACGAGAGGCTTCTGATCTTTATATTCCGCTGCTACGTTTTCTACCTCAGTCGTTGTTTTAACAGTTACAACGGAGAGGAAGGCCACGATGATAATCGGAATAATAATCCAAATGGCTTCGAGCCATACATTACCCTCTTCATGTGGAGGAATATAGCCTTCGTTACTTTTCTTTGCCCGATATTTAACAAGAACAAAGATGTATAAGATGTAGACAACTGCTAGAACACCAAGCATCACTAGAATGGAAAGGATGATCGTGTCAGATATAGTTCGTGCAGCCGGACCTTTAGGGTTCAGAACAGCAAGCGAACTACAACCTGGCAACAGTAGGACTAGACTGAGAAATAAAGCGTATAACGACCCTTTTTTGTTCATGGTGAACTCCTTCCTTCAATAATTCTTTTCATCTACCGGTAAAGTTTAACCTCTATATATAGTAAGAATTACATGAGGAGAATGCAAAAGACATAATTTGGCGTATTTCCTATAATCGACCTTAAGTATGGCGATTCCGTTAAATATGTGTGTTCAAATTGTTACAACCAATCAAAGATATGATTTAAATCACTGTAGTGATGCAGTTCTGTGGACATTTTTATTTGTTCAAACTTTGTTCAACATTTCATCATTGTTACTAACTTTGTCACATTATTCTGCTCCGTTAGGAGCTCCTTTAATCGCAATATTTGTTGATGTGACAGTATTCGACGCAAGCTGCTATACCTCGGAACAAAAGTCTGCAATGGTGTTTATCGTCAGAAAAGGGTAACAACATCTTCTACAATCGGTTACAAACTCTCAAATTCCATCCTTTCTATCTATGGTAAATTATAGATACTAATAAATAGATGGGAGATTAGAATCGGTGGATATTAAGAAAGTGTTGCTATTATTCGTTTCCATATTAATAAGCCTAAGTTTCATAAGAGAGGCGGAGGCGGTTGGAGGCCAGTCTCTTAGATTGGGTGTGAATGATAAATTAACGGAAATCAAGGCGGTCTCCGTCCGAGGAACTTATTATGTCCCGCTTCGTGATTTGGCAAAGGAGCTGCAATGGACCCTGACAGGCCAGTTGAAAGGGATTGATATTAAAGGACACGGCGGCACTGTACGGTTAGCTATAAAAGGAGGCAGCAGTATTGCTCCTAATGGAAGAGAAGTTTCATTACCCATCTTTTATCAAAATGGAAAGCTGATGGTTCCTCTAAAGGTGTCTGCTTACTTGGGATATATAATCTCCTATAAACCCGAACAATATTTATTGAGGGTAACAGATAGCTCCGCTCAAATGGAGGATGACGCTTTCATCAAACAATACCAGAAGGACCTTGAGCCCGTGATTGAGCCTGTGAAGACTCCTGTGAAGCCAATAGGGAAACCGGGATCAATCGTGTATTTGACCTTTGATGACGGACCTTCGGCTACAACTTCACAGTTGCTGGATATTTTAGAGAAGCATGAGGTGTCGGCTACATTTTTTATGATTGGACCTCATATTAATCAGTACCCCGAGCAGGTAAAGCGCATAGCAAAATTAGAGCAAGGATTGGGTCTGCATGGGATCACGCATCGGAGAGAAAAGTTTTATGCGTCTCCGGCAGCTGCTTTGGCAGAGATGAAAGGGGATCAAGCTATTCTGAAAAAGGTGACTGGGGTGAGCAGCACACTGATCCGAACACCTTATGGAAGTAAGCCATACTTTACAAAGTCTTTTCGGGATAAGATGCTGAGCGAAGACTTTAATCTGTGGGATTGGAATGTGGATTCCGAGGATTGGAAGTACAAAGAGGATAGTGGGAAAATATATAATTCCGTTATGTATCAGGTTCATAAGTTGAAGAACACCAAGGTTAACCCAGTTATTCTTATGCATGATCAGAAGGCTACCCTAAAAGTTTTGCCGCGTATTTTGGATTCCTTGAAGAAGGAAGGTTATCAATTCGAGATCATTACTAGGGATCTGAAACCTTTAAATTTTTGGAAGGATGTACGGTAGCTAGGCTGGTGTCACTATTCCTTTTTATTAAGTAAAAACTGTAAAGCAGTATCCGTTGTCTAATCGAGACGGGTCTGCTTTTTAATTTTGACACAGTTTCCTCTTCTTCTCTATCGACTCCACAGACGGGCTATGATATCATGATACTCTGATAACGTGTTAACGAACTAAAGCGCACATAATAATGCTTTATTTACTAGGGGGAATAGAGAGATGAAGAACAAAGGATTACTAATTTTATTAATGGTTGTTGTGATTACGGTATTAGCGGGTTGCTCCAAATCAGGCGGCGATGATAACAAGCTGGTAATCGGTATAGATGATAAGTTTGCGCCGATGGGCTTTCGGGATGATAATAATGAGATCGTCGGTTTTGATATAGACTATGCGAAGGCTGCCGCTGAAATCATGGGCAAAGAGATTACTTTCCAGCCGATAGATTGGTCTGCTAAGGAGTCGGAACTGAACAGCGGACGCATTGACATGATTTGGAACGGGTATACCATTACTGATGAGCGTAAAGAAAAAGTTTTATTCACCAAGCCTTATTTGGAAAATAGCCAAGTTGTAGTTGTTCTGGCGGATTCTACACTAACGAAACTGGATGATTTGGCGGGTAAAGAGGTTGGATTGCAAAGTTTGTCATCAGCTGCTGATGCCTTGAATGCTAGTCCAATCAAAGATAAAGTTGCGAATATATCTGAATTCCCGGATAATGTTCTTGCGCTGACAGATCTCAAAACCAAACGTCTGGATGGAGTAGTTATAGATGAAGTGGTAGCGAAATACTACATGTCCAAAGAGCAGAACACCTACAAGCTGTTGGATGAATCCCTAGCTCCGGAACAATATGGTATTGGTCTGGAAAAAGGAAATGAAGATCTGCTTAATGAACTGCAAAAGGCATTGGATGAGATGAACAGCAATGGAAAGGCTGCGGAGATCTCAACGAAATGGTTTGGAGAGAACAAGGTACTAAATTAGTTAGTTAACGTTTAGGAGTCGGTTGGAGAAATGAATCTGGATTATATTATTAGAATTGCCGGACCTATGCTAGAGGGAGCTCAGACAACAGCTTTGTTATTTTTAGTTGTTATCGTATTGTCTATTCCTCTGGGATTTCTGGTTACATTGATGGCTAAGAGTGTTATAAAGCCGGTATCATGGATTGCGCATACGTATATTTATGTCATGCGGGGAACACCCCTGTTACTGCAGCTGTTATTCTTTTGTTTCGGACTACCGCAGATTCCGGTAATCGGGGAGTATCTGGTTATGGATCGCTTCGCAGCAGCCTGTCTTGGTTTTATTCTTAACTATGGTGCTTACTTTGCAGAGATTTTTCGCGGAGGCCTGCTCTCCATTGATAAAGGCCAACATGAAGCTGCCAAAGTACTTGGGCTTAGTAAATGGCAAACCCTGCGTAAGGTAATTCTGGCCCAAATGTTCAGAGTTGCATTACCTTCGGTAGCGAATGAGTCCATTACACTTGTAAAAGACACAGCCCTGCTGTATGCGGTTGCTGTTCCAGAGCTGCTGAATTATGCAAAAACTGCTGTTAATCGTGACTTCACAGTTACTCCGTTTGTAGTGGCAGGTGTTATTTATTTACTAATGACACTGGTGTTGACGCTGTTCTTCAAGGCACTGGAAAAACGTTTTAAATTTGAGTAGAAGGAATGTCCCTATATGAGTAACATAATTGAAGTGAAAGAATTACAGAAGTCATTTGGAAGCCTGGATGTATTGAAGAAGGTTACTTTCTCCGTAAAACCAGGGGAGGCTGTGGCTGTTATTGGACCTTCAGGTTCCGGCAAGAGCACGATGCTGCGTAGTCTTGTGCATTTAGAGGACATCACGGATGGCAGCATCTACATTCACGGCAAACCATTCGCAGTGAACGGGAAGTATGTTAGTGCCACTGAGATTCGCTCGATTACGGCAACTATGGGCATGGTGTTCCAGCACTTTAACCTCTTTCCTCACTTAACCGTTAGAGGGAATCTGGAGCTCGCTCCAAGAACCCTAAAGCGGGAAAGCGTAAAAGAAATCACTGCTAGAAGCAACGAGTTACTCGCTAAAGTAGGCCTTGCAGATAAAGCGGATGTGTACCCATCCACACTGTCAGGCGGACAGAAGCAGCGTGTGGCCATTGCCAGAGCCCTCATGCTGAATCCTGACATCCTGCTGTTTGATGAACCGACTTCAGCGCTTGATCCTGAATTGACCGGTGAAGTACTTCGTGTTATCCGCCAGCTTGCTGAGGAGAACATGACCATGATTATTGTAACTCATGAGATGAACTTTGCCAGAGATGTGGCCGATCGAGTGATATTTATGGATAATGGAGAAATTGCAGAGTCGGGAACGCCGGAGGAAATCTTCAACAGCCCGAAGCTGGAGCGAACACGAATGTTCCTGAGTCAGGAATAAAGAAGAAAAGATACTCATCGGCCGTGGACATAGAGTCCGTGGTCTTTTTTTATTTGCGCTGGAATGAATGTGCCAATAGATCCGAAGACGTGGGGTGAGGTTCTTGTGATGGAGGTTGACAATAACTGGATATTTCCATTATGATTTTAACTTAAGAGGACTTGCTCAGCCGTGGACGTAAAAGTTCATGGTCTTTTTTTAAATTAGAGGAGATGAACGGAATGGATGAGGTTCAGGATCATCTGGAGCAAGGGCTGCAGGTTGTGTTTATCGGCTTTAACCCCAGCATTCGATCAGGAGAAATCGGGCATCATTATGCGAATCCGCGCAATAATTTCTGGAGAATTCTTCATCAATCAGGTCTCACTCCACGTTTATACGACGCTTCTGAGGATGGAGAACTCCTTAAACTTGGTTATGGGTTCACTAATATAGTCTCTCGGCCGACACGTGGAGCTGAAGATATTACGAGAGAGGAATATTTACAGGGGCGGGAGCTTCTTCGGGACAAGCTCGAGCACTATAGGCCAGATATAGCCTGCTTTGTGGGCAAGGGTGTCTACACGGAGTACAGCCGCCGAACAAAGGTGGACTGGGGATTTCAGTATCATTCTGAACCCGTAGTTGATGGTGTGCTGGAATTTGTTGCGCCATCCTCAAGTGGGCTGGTCCGAATGCCGATAAGTGATATTATAGGTATTTACCGAAGGCTGCATGAATTTCTAATAGAGGAGTAAATCATGAAATACGAAGTTATCTTATTCGACGCTGATGATACGCTATTTGATTATGGAATGGCAGAAAGCCATGCCTTGCACAGTACATTTTCCTCATTCGGGATGCCCACGGGAGCATTGGATTATGCATCCAGCTATAAGGAGATTAATCATGGGCTTTGGGCGGATTTGGAACGTGGTCTGATTACGTCCGCAGTGCTGCGGGTTGAACGTTTCAACCGGCTTTTTTCTACCCATGGGCTAGCATTGGACGCTCAGGAATTTAGTGCATCCTATGTGCGTTTTTTGGGAGAAGGGACGTTCCTTATTCAAGGTGCAACAGAGATATGCCGCGGGTTATCCCATCTCAGGCTGGCGATAATCACGAACGGGATCAAGGAGGTTCAGACCTCCAGAATTCAGGGTTCTCCCTTATGTGATGTCTTCGAGCAGATTATTATCTCCGAGGAGGCTGGGTGCCAGAAGCCAGAAATCGGTATTTTTGACTATGCGTTTGCCAAGTTGGGAATTGAAGATAAGGAAAAAGTATTAATAGTAGGAGACTCATTAACCTCTGATATTCAAGGCGGCATTAATTATGGTATAGATACCTGCTGGTTCAACCCGTGGGGTAAGGCCAATACATCGGGTATAACGCCAAAGTATGAAATTAGAAGTTTAGCAGAGTTACTGGACATCATTAACATCATTTAGGTTGAGGGAGGTTTTTTTATGAAAAAGAAATGGATGATTGCAGCTGTTGTTGCTGGCATGACCCTAATGGGTTCTGCAGGGGTATATGCGGGGGCTAACTTGCAGCAGATTAAGGCTTATTTGAATCACAGTATCGGTATTGTTGTGGATGGGACTCCCTATGCTTTGAAGGATGGTAATGGCAAAGCCTTGACACCTATAACTTATGGCGGGCTAACGTACTTGCCTATCCGTTCGATTTCAGATGCTTTGGATATACCTATTTCGTATGATGCCGCCAACTATAAAGTTAGGATTGGAAGCAGCAGTACCCCGGAGTCTCCAGTTACCTCCAACTCCCGTCCGGTCAATCTACCGAAGGAGTTTCCGATCCCTACAGATGCTATTATTAACATCACCATGGATACAGACACTGATGGTTTGAAAAAAGTTGCCTTTACCTTTACAACACAAGAAACCCTCGAAATGATGGGGTTTGTATACAGTGAATATGCACGAATCAAGCGATTGGAAAGCGGTTCGCAGATCGTATCAGCCACTACTGTTAAGATTTCCGGTTTGTTGGGCGGTACGATCCCTCTCTCCATTTCAGGGAAAGCTTCGACCGCTAAGCCTGGATATAACCACTTTACAATCACTTGGTCGGAAAACTCCTTAGCAGGAGATCAGTTAAGCGAATAGAGTCTTATTGCAGAAAAAAGCAAGCCCCCGAGTAGTGGAGGCTTGCTTTTTCATGTTATTGCTGCGTATTAAGGGGTTTTAAATGGGCCTCAATTTGTTCTCGCTTTGCTTCGAGGAATGGCGGCAGAGCAAGGGCTTCGCCCAAATGCTCAATATCCTCGTCTGTAGCGAAGCCGGGCCCGTCTGTAGCGAGTTCGAAAAGAATACCATTTGGCTCCCGGAAGTACAATGAACGGAAGTAGAAGCGGTCGACGAAGCCGGAATTGGGCAGGCGGACAGTGCGTACACGCTCAATCCATAACTTCAGTTCTTCCTCGTTGTCTACACGAAACGCGATATGATGCACACCGCCCCGTCCAAGCTGCTCCAAAGGTAAATCATTTCGTTCCTCAAGATGAACTTCAGCGCCTGAGCCTCCCTCACCGGTCTCAAAAACGATTACATCTGGTTGTCCTTCCACAGTGGAAGCATACGTACTTTTACGTCGGAAGCCGAGCAGGTCTTCCAATACAATTGCAGTGTTCTCAGCGGATTCAACCGTAAGATGTGCCGGTCCTAACCCGACGATGCCATACTTAGCAGGAACAGGGCTTTTGGCCCAAGGTATGCCGCCTGCAACCCCTTGATCATGCTCGTCGGATACGAGAATAAACCGCTGCCCCTCATGATCACGAAAGGAGAGAGTCTGGCGTCCGCCTAGTTCCGTAAGAGCTCCATGATCTATGTTATACTTCGTTAACCGCTCCTCCCAATAGGTAAGGGCCTCATCGCTTGGAACCCGCAGAGAGAGCGCAGAGATG
Organism: Paenibacillus sp.; assembly: GCA_023512345.1. Classification (GTDB taxonomy): domain Bacteria; phylum Bacillota; class Bacilli; order Paenibacillales; family Paenibacillaceae; genus Paenibacillus_AQ. The sequence continues at coordinate 571,720 of JAILZT010000001.1, read as the reverse complement.
CTGTTGTTGCCTTCACGGTTACGTCCTGACATCGGAATTTCAAAGAAGGTTAGTTCTGTTCCGGGATTGCCCTGTTCGTCCCCATAAAATAAATGATAAACAGATATATCATCTTGGTTGACTGTTTTTTTGATAAGTCTCAGACCCAGCACCTCAGTATAAAACTTAAAGTTTTCCGGTGCTTTAGCAGTGATGGCGGATACGTGGTGCAATCCTTTAAGCGATAATTCCATAATACATAACCTCCTATGGGGTAATTTATTTACAAATATTAAGTTACTATAATTTTAATAGTAAAATGATAATTTTGCAAGTCAAAGATTAGGCCTAAGCGATAGCAAAACATTATAATGAATACACGGGAATACACAGCTAGGTAACTAAGGAGAGAACAAGAACATGCACACGACAGCAAGCTTGATGGAACAAATGGGACAGCTGGGGTTGAATCCGAAGGGCACAGTTCTGGTACATTCATCTTTCAAAAGTATTGGGGATGTGCAAGGGGGGGCGGATGCTGTACTGGATGCTTTGGAACGATATATGTCGGAGGGGCTGCTTGTATTGCCAACGCATACCTGGTCATATATTAACGCGGAGAATCCCCGCTTTTCTGTTCTTGATTCCCCTTCTTGTGTTGGGGTTTTGCCGGAATTGTTCAGGGGGCGCTCAGGGGTTGTCCGTTCCTGGCATCCGACTCATTCCGTTGCTGCCCTAGGTGTAGAAGCTGTTGAATTTACTGCTGGAGATGAGCGTTGGGATACCCCCTGTGCCCGCGGTTCTGTCTGGGGCAAGCTGCTGGATCGAGAAGCTGAGATTGTGCTGCTTGGGGTTGATCTGCGGAGGAATACATTTATCCATGGGATTGAGGAGTGGCTCGACATTCCTGGCAGACTGACGGATGGTCACGAACCTTTAATCACGATTACGCCTAACGGAACAGAGATACCCGTCCCATCACGCAGACATTGCGGGCTATCTTGGTCGCAGCACTTCTGGAAGGTTGAGGGAGTACTTGAGGCCGGGGGTGCCATACGAAGAGGCCGTTTGGGGGACGCACCAGTCATGGTATGCGGTACCGTTGAAACCACAGCTATTCTCAAGGAGATGCTGATTGATAATCCGCATCTTTTCTCCGATAATGAGCCGCTGCATGGAGAAGATAAGCCGGAGCCTCTGCCGAAGACCCCGCGTTCCTAGAGAGTATTCAGGTTATTGCTCTTGATTCTGGCTAGACCCTATCAATGTATGGTATATTATTCTCACAAAACTAAATCACAGTAAGGAGATTGGAAATGGAAAAAACATTGATCTTTGGTCACAAAAACCCCGATACAGATACGATTTGTTCTGCAATTGCTTATGCTGCTTTGAAAAAAGAGCTGGGCTGGGATGCTGAAGCTGTTCGTCTTGGAGAAGTTAGCGGTGAAACACAATATGCGCTGGACCAATTCGGAGTGCAAGCTCCGCGTTTGGTAGAGAATGTAGCTGCTGAAGCGAAACAAGTTATTCTTGTTGATCATAATGAACGCCAACAAAGCGCTAATGATATTGATCAAGTCCGTGTTGTTGAGGTTATTGACCACCACCGGATCGCTAACTTTGAGACCGCTCATCCCCTGTATTACCGTGCAGAGCCAGTAGGCTGTACCGCTACTATACTTAACAAGCTGTACAAAGAAAATGGAGTTGCCATTAAGAAGGAAATTGCTGGATTGATGCTTTCAGCGATCATTTCCGATTCCTTGCTGTTCAAATCACCGACATGTACGGCAGAAGATGTAGCAGCAGCACGCGAGCTGGCTGAAATTGCTGGTGTAGATGCCGATAGCTACGGTTTGGAAATGTTGAAAGCCGGCGCTGACCTTAGCGACAAGAGTATTGCTCAACTCATCTCCCTGGATGCCAAGGAGTTCAAAATGGGCGAATATAAGGTAGAAATCGCGCAAGTGAATGCGGTGGATACTAACGATGTTCTCTCTCGCCAAGACGAGCTGGAAGCTGCACTTACTTCCATTATCGATGAAAAAGGGCTGGACTTGTTCCTGTTCGTGGTTACCGATATCCTGAACAATGACTCTGTAGGATTGGCTTTGGGCCGCGTTGCAGGAGCTGTTGAACAAGCGTACAACGTGAAGCTTGATGATAATAAGGCTATTCTTAAAGGCGTTGTTTCCCGTAAATCGCAAATCGTACCGATCCTTACAGAAACGATGGCTAAGCTGTAAGCCTTCCTGAGAAATTTATACAAATATTTTATGCGTAAAGAATCGTCTTAATATTCTGAGAGCCCTGACCACAGTCCCGTTTGAGGATGAAGTCAGGGTTCTCTTTTGCTAAAATAGTGAATGAAGCCTTATACTTATAGAACAAGACTAGCAGAGGGGGAGGAGGGGGAAAGATGATCAAATCGCGAAACACCGGATATCTCCAATATAAATCCTTTGGGCTGGTACTGCAGGCTCTAGTTATTATGGCCAAAAAAGGGGATACGTGTTCAAGCTGTGAAATTGCTGAGCTTCTTTCGATGGAGGCCACGCAATTAAGACGGATTCTGGCTAAATTAACCCGTGAACATATTCTCGTAACCCGGGAAGGTCGCGACGGCGGCTATGTACTCAATAAAAAACCTGAGGATTTGACATTAGCTCAAATTTATCGGGCGCTTGAAGTGGGCGAGTCGTGTAATAAAGCCGTTAATGATACGATATGTGGCAATGATTTTGGAGTACAGATGAAGATGGCGTGCGGAGATATTCTGGAGGAGATGGACCGTAGTGTTCTGGGAGTGCTAGAGCAGTACACGGTAGCAGATTTGGTACGTAAGGCTGGATATTGACAGGGTCTATTTCTTTGGATTATACTGTGCATATTAAGACACAGTTACTGAAATATGGATAAACTAGGATACGAAGCAGGCAGCAGTACATTTTTTTAGAATTAACTGTGCATTTAAATGCACAGAATACAGAGGATGGATAGGGAGGAATACTGCGATGACAACGGAATTGAAAGTGGAGCAGCTATTTGACAAGGTAATTCGAGATCGGCATTCGGTTCGCAAATATGACCCAACCTGGAAAATATCCAATGAGGAAATTAAGGAGCTTCTAGGAGAGGCTATTTTGGCACCCTCATCCTCTAACCTCCAGCCTTGGCGGTTCATTGTCATTAATGATCAGGCATTGAAGGAGCAGCTTCTACCGATCGCAAATAATCAACAGCAGGTTGTAGATGCATCGGCTGTCATCGCTGTACTTGGTGACGTTGAAGCTTATCGAAATGCGGAAACGATTTATGATCAAGCGGTGGATGCTGGTATTATGCCTCTTGAAGTACGGGATATGATGGTCAACCACATCAGCAAAGGCTACCCTAGCATGGGTCCTGAGAAACTCAAGGAGATCGCGCTTGTAGACGGAGGATTAATCTCCATGCAGCTTATGCTGGCGGCAAAGGCAAGGGGGCTTGATACGGTTCCAATGGGTGGATATAATGCGGAAGCCTTCCGGGAGATGTTCCAAATTCCACAGCGTTACGCTACTGTAATGTTGATTGCACTAGGCAAAGCAGCAGTTGAAGGTCGTAACTCGGTTAGATTACCACTAGAGGATGTAACTAGCTGGAACGGATTTCAGGTTTAATTCATCATTATTTTTCAAGTTATAAACGGCTCAATACCAAAATCAGTGCTTGACAGGTGACGAGAAGGACAGAAAGCCGCCGTTACGTCCTATAGAGGGAGTTTCTCCCTCTATTTCTGCGTCCGGCACCCTATTTGGGGAATTAGAGGGAATTTTGCCCGTTAATTTTGAGAATATACCACTTTATGGCGGTATGGGTAAAATTAGAGGGATATTTTCCCTTTAATCTCAAAATAAAGGTGTTTTGGTCGGTATTAGCGGGCATTTTTCCCTCTAATTCTCCAAAGAACTGGTCCGCAACCCCGAATCGGCCACCTGTAGGTACGTTGCCCCAAACCAGGTGAAACATCAGGCGAAGTTAGGTTGAAATCGTTCCAATTACTTGATGCAAACGGAAAATCAAGCACTCATTTCGAGAAAGAGCCTTATATACATGCTAAAAGAACTGTCCTACAAGCCTCCGTAAAGGCTAAGGACAGTTTTTTTATTTGCTTTTGGAGCCTTGCTAATCTTTCTGATTTAAACGCCATATAGAATAATCTAAAAAAGCCTGAAGTTCTTCGATACTAATCCCGGAATCAATTGCCTTTTTTATGAGGTGATGCCACTCTTTGTCGGGATTTTCATTGATAACAGGATTTTCTTGTAGTAATGCCTCTACCGTTAGACTGAAAACTGATGCAATTTTCTCAAGAAACTCAATAGAGGGATTGGATTGAATACCCCTTTCAATACGACTTAGATAGGACTTGGCAACGCCAGCACATTCGGCTAACTCAGATAGAGACTGGCCTTTTTCTATTCTAAGTTGGCGTATACGTGTTCCAATCATAAACAGCCACCTTTTTTGGAATAAATTATATAGTTAATAGGATCGAAAAACAAGCAGCACCTGATTCTTTTGAATCAAGTAATTATATCTAATTTATAAGTGTAAATGCGACGAATATCACCTTTTTTCAGATGAAATGGTATTGCGTTTGTTTATTCGACATAATTCCTCTGAATATAGAGCGATAGTTACAAAAGTGGAGTGGAATTAGGGGTTTTATTAAATAACATGATGAACATTGTTGAAAATGGTAGAAATGAGCAAAAATGACTATATCAAATATTGACAGGACTACCCTATACTTGAGTTAACTTTGTTGCCTAAAAGGAACAAATATGCATCTGTCATAAATGCTTGTGGCAAATCACGGCTGGACGGTTGAGAGGTATTGATCCACTTCACCCCAGTGATGATAGTTGGTTAGTTTATCTATTTAAGGTATGTTAAGCCCTTTGATAGGTAGTCACAGAGCTGAGAAGCCGTGAAAATATCTGATGATCATAAGGCTCTCATGAAAAGGAATTCAAGGCTTTATCTTAACATTTTTAACACTATTTAGGAAGGGCTTCTAGTGATTCGGTTTTTTATGCACCGCACTGAATGAATAACAAAGGTGACGCTATAGGCGTTCCCTAAAAGGAACGGAATAAGTGATGTGGAGGGAGATTTCAATTTGATTGCCTATGAATCAACAGTAATCGGAATTATATACACGATAGCCACTATTATTTTATTTGTTTTTGTAAATATTCTAGTTCTTAAATCAAGAAAAATTTGGATGGATAAGAAAACAAATAAGTACCTGTTAAATTTTCAAGATTACTTTACATATGTACAAACGCATATTGACAGTGATGATGACTTATTGGCACCTCATTCACAACTAAATGGTCTTGAGCGATATGTTTTTCAAAAAAAAATAATCAGCCTGATAGAACACTTTAAGGGTGATCATCGAGACAAATTAATTAAGTTATGCGAAGACATGGAACTAATCAAGCTCGATTTGGAACGTTTGCATAGTCCACTTCCTTGGAAAAGGCTGGGGGCCATCTATAATTTGGGTGCTATGAGATCTAATCAAGCCATTCCTAGGCTTTTGAAATTACTCGAGGCAAATAAGTATGATCCAACGATATTTATTATTGCTCGTTCCATTGCTAAGTGTGCTTCAACAGAAGATCACTTGAGAGAAATGGTGCTCCTTCTAGTAAGGTATCGCAAAAGCTTTCATCATTTAATTGTGGATATTATTCAGGAATCAGAATTAGATTGCACCTCGCTTATGATGGGATTTCTAGAGGATGACGACTACGACCTAATTAAAATTGCGTTAGTAGGATTGCCGGTTCATATGGAACCCAACATCGTTCCTCAGCTATATCGTTTTTTAGATTCCGAAGATGAGGAAATCAGAATGAAAGCGGCTGGGCTGTTAAACAGTAATAACAGATTTGTACCCCCAGGTTATGCCAGTGTTCAAGATCAAGATCGCAATCAGAGCTACACACAAGCTGTGTAATTTCTAATGAAGGGAGATGCCATGAGAGATTTCTTATTAGGATATGGAATTTTTGCTACCTATTACGTGATAGTCATCAACACACTTTATTTTACGATTATGTTGTTCTCCTTTAAGAAGATCTTTTCGATTGTAAAAAACAGTACTTTCTCAAGATTTAAGGCATTATCCGGCTCGGAGTATGTCCCACCCATTTCTATTCTCGTCCCTGCATACAACGAAGAATTGACCATTATAGAGAATGTCAGCTCACTGCTGGCCCTAGATTATCCTAAGTATGAGGTCATTGTAATTAATGACGGCTCTAAAGATGACACGGTAGATATATTGGTTAATGAGTTTGGGCTCAAACTTTCCCAGCGTGAAGCGAGGAATATCCTGGAGACAGAAGCCATTCGAGCCGTCTATCACAATCCTAAATACCCAAATCTATATTTGATTGACAAGAATAATGGAGGAAAGGCGGATTCACTTAATGCCGGTATCAATCTGTCTAACCATCCGTTAATTGCTTCGATTGATGCTGATTCTCTACTGGAGAAAGATGCCCTCATTCGCATTGTTAAGGTCTATATGGAAAACCCCGAAGAAACTGTGGCTATTGGCGGGAATATACGGATTGCAAATGGTTGTGAGATTGAAGATGGAATCGTAAAAAAAGTACATCTTCCTGATACTATTCTTCCTATGTTTCAAACTGTAGAGTATTTAAAAGCGTTTCTAGGAGGGAGAATTGGCTGGAGTGCCATTAATGGATTGATCATCGTATCGGGAGCTTTTGGAGTCTTTCGCAAGGATTATGTCATCAAAGCAGGCGGCTATCGCGGAGGATATCCTGGAGAAGATATGAATATCATCATCAAGCTTCATAAATACATGCTGGAAAATAAATTACCTTACCGCATTGCCTATTGTCCTGATGCCGTTTGCTGGACACAAGCCCCTGATTCACTGCGAATTCTGGGCAGCCAGCGAAGGCGCTGGGGACGCGGAAATCTTAAGAATATGCTGGAGTACGGCATACATATGGCATTACGTCCAAAGTATAAAATTATGGGTTTTTTAACCCTTCCTTATAATATTATCTTTGAAACTTTGAATCCGTACTTTAGATTTACCGGTTTTTTAGCCTTGATAGGTTATGTCCTAACAGATTTAACTAATTGGCATGTACTTTTACTCTTTAGCTTGTTGAATATTTTATATGGAATACTGTTGGGTGTCGGGGCGCTTTTGCTCGAGGAGATTGGGTTTAGGCGTTATCCAAGAATTAGAGATATTTTCAAGATGCTGTTCTATATTGTCATCATGTTCTTAGGGTATCAACAATTGGGGGTTGTCTGGAGATTCCTCGGGCATATTGAGTTCTTTAGAAACAATAATACATGGGGAACGATGACACGAACCAGCTTTAGTAAAGACAAAAAAACCACTGCATAGGAGAGAAGTAAAATAAAAGCCATTATGACAAAGCCATCAAAAAAGCTGCAAGATGCGTTTGAATTTTTTCTTACCTACTATGAGGCAGGCCAAATATCTTACGGGATCATTCTTGTAGAATCCCATGAGATGAGCGAAAAGAACTTGCAAGAGATGAAAATTCACTTTGGAAAGGAAGGATCTTTGTTTGCGCAATACTATTACGATACTGAGAGTAGTATTTTGGCTATTTTAATAGATAACCAAAAGCTAAGTTTCACGCATTATCATTCTCTTATCGTAAAGAATTACTTGCAGGAACGTAATCTGCTGGCTGGGCAAATCTTAATCGCTAGTTTCCCAGAGAATGGTGAATCCCCTGTGCAGATATTAAATGATATGTTGGATGAGATGAGTAAAAGTACAAGTGAAATTGGAGAAATACGCATTTTTAACTTTGAAGCTCTGAAGGCCAAACCCCAAAATAGCATTTTAGTAGTAAATGATGATGTAACAGTGAATGAGTTTTTAGGTATTTTCCTGCAAAAGAAAGGTTACAAGCTTTATTCTGCCCAAAACGGAAAGGAGGGAATTGAAAAATTCGTAGAACATATGCCGGATTTAGTGATTACAGAGTTAAACTTGCCAATTATAGATGGGTACCAGCTAATTAATAGAATCAAGAATAGTGGAAGTGTACCTGACTGTAAAATTATGGTGTTAACCGATAAAAGATTAGATGAGGACATTCAAAAGTCGTTCCAAATGGGTGTTTCTGATTATATAATCAAGCCATTTTCACCTTTAGAGCTGGCAGTTCGCATTAAAAGACTATTTGAAGAAATTGACGATAAGGGAGAAGTATAACAATGAAAAATTATTCTGATTTGAAACAAAAGATCGTATCCAAAACAGCAAAAATCGGGGTCATTGGACTCGGGTATGTGGGTCTACCCCTAGCAATGGAAATGGTTAAAAGCGGGTTTTCAGTCGTTGGCATAGATTTAGATATTCGAAAAATTGAAAAACTGTTATCTGGTAAGTCTTATATTCAGGATGTACCCGATGATGTAATTCAATTGTCTCTTGCAACGTTTTCTCCGACAGCCGATTTCTCAGCCCTTGAAGAATTAGATGCGATCAGCATCTGTGTACCGACACCGTTAAGTGAAAATCAGGATCCGGACACTTCATATATTACTAGTGTAGTGAACATGATCAAAAAGCATATGAAAAAAAGAATGTTGATCACACTGGAGAGTACGACTTATCCTGGTACCACCGAAGAGTTGATTCAATGGGAATTTGAAAAAATGGGTTTGAAGGTAGGAGAAGATTTCTTCCTTTGTTTCTCACCAGAGCGTGTAGATCCCGGCAACGCTTCTTATAACACCTACAATACGCCAAAAGTAATCGGAGGAACAACTCCCAATTGCGCAGAACTGGGCTCGCTTTTATACGGAAATACTGTGAAAACAGTGATTACTGTATCATCTCCAAAGGTAGCCGAAATGTCTAAGTTGCTTGAAAATACGTTCCGAAGTGTCAATATCGCGTTCGTGAATGAAATGGCGTTGATGTGCGACAAGATGGGGATTAATGTGTGGGAGACCATTAGAGCTGCTTCTTCAAAACCCTTTGGATATATGCCGTTTTTCCCGGGTCCGGGCATTGGCGGGCATTGCATTCCTCTTGATCCGATGTATTTGTCTTGGAAGGCTAAAGGCTTTCGTTTTCACAGCAAATTCATCGAACTGGCTCAGTCGATTAATGATAATATGCCTGATTATGTTATCAGTAAAACGGGTCAAGTACTCAACGTATACGAGAAATCAATTCGGAAATCCAACGTACTCATTCTAGGGATGGCCTACAAACCTGATATTGATGACATGCGTGAATCACCAGGCCTACATATCTATGAGTTATTCCAAGAAAGTGGAGCACGTGTTGATTATTATGACCCGCATGCCCTGAGCTTTATCGATAAACAGGGAGATACGGTTCATTCGATTCCCTACGATTTAGATAAAATGAAGAACTATGATTGTTTTGTACTCATTACGAATCACAACAGCTTTAACTACCATGAGCTCGCCGGTTTAGGGGTTCCTGTTATTGATACACGCGATGCTTTTCAAGGAATAACTGCACAGCATATCTACCAGCTTGGAACAACGGTAAAAATCCCTGCTGAGAAAGAACTGCTCTCCCTTTTAGCGTAGACAAACGCCGGGGTAACTAATCAAAAATTAACTATGACGAGGAGATATACAGATGTGTGGAATAGTAGGGTACATTGGAGATGGACAGGCACAACGGATTTTGACAAATGGCTTGAAAAAGCTTGAATACCGTGGATATGATTCAGCGGGAATCGCGGTGTATAACGGTGAGGAAGTCCAAGTGTGTAAATCGAAGGGACGTATTGCGGTACTTGAAGAACGTTTGGAGCTTACCCCAATGGAGGGTTCAGTAGGAATCGGCCATACACGTTGGGCTACACATGGACGTCCATCAGATGAAAATTCACATCCTCATACAGATGAATCAGGGAAGTTCTCGGTGGTACATAACGGAATTATTGAGAATTACCAAGAAATCAAACAAGACCTTTTGGCAAAAGGAGTAGTCTTCACATCAGAGACTGATACCGAAGTCATCGTTCATTTGCTGGCTGATTTATACGATGGAGATATTGTTTCCACGATTCAAACAGCAGTATCTAAAATGCGCGGTGCCTATTCTCTTGGTGTGATCACTGAGTATGAACCGGATAAGCTGATCGCCGTTCGTTTTGCTAGTCCTTTAGTTATTGGCCTTGGAGAGAGAGAGAACTTCATTGGCTCGGATATCTCAGCTGTACTTGAATATACTCGTGATTTTTACATCCTAGAGGATGGAGAGATGGCAGTTATTACGAGGGACAATGTTTCCCTGATGAAAATGGATACGAATCAAGCGATCCAACGCGATATTCTCCGGGTGGATTGGGATATGGTGCAAACAGAGAAAGACGGCTTTGAGACCTTTATGTTGAAGGAAATCTATGAACAGCCAAATGCATTTCGTAAAACAATATTGAACCGCATTGATTCAGCCGGACAAAATATTGTATTTGAAGGATTAAATTTAAGTGCAGAACTTATCCAAAATCTCGACAAAATATATATCATAGGATGCGGAACCGCGTTCCATGCTGGTTTGGTCGGAAAGTATGTCATCGAAGAGTTGACTCGTATCCCGGTAGAAGTAGATGTCGCTTCTGAATTTAGATATCGCCGTCCGATTATTACTAAGAAAACTTTGGTTATCGTAGTCAGTCAATCTGGTGAAACAGCTGACACCTTGGCTGCTTTACGGGAAAGTCAACGTCTTGGCGCCAAAGTATTGGCTGTTACCAACGCACCGGGAAGTTCTATTGCCCGCGATGCCGATGACGTGATTGCGACCATAGCGGGTCCAGAGATTGCCGTGGCTTCTACCAAAGCCTATTCATCGCAGTTAATCGTATTCTATCTACTGGGACTGTACCTTGCACAAGTCAAAGATACAGTTCCTGGAGATGAGCGTAAGCTCATGATTGAGGCACTTTGCAAATTGCCTGAACAAGCGGAAGCCGTACTTCAGCGTGCAAATGATATTCAACTGTATGCTGAATCTATCAAGGATCGCAAAAGTTTGTTTTTTATGGGACGGGGCATCGATTATGCGGTTGCACTAGAAGGCTCTCTGAAGTTGAAGGAAATTTCCTATATACACTCTGAGGCTTATGCGGCAGGTGAATTGAAGCATGGAACCCTGGCTTTGATTGAAGAAGGAACACCCGTTATTGCACTGGTCACACAAACAGAGCTTTATGAAAAAATGGTTAGCAATATTAAAGAAGTTAAAGCCCGTGGCGCGCATGTATTGGGTGTTACGTTGGAAGAAAATATCGAGCTGCACAGAGTGGTGGATGACGTGTGCTTAATTCCTCATACCCTTCCTTTGTTGACACCTATTCTTTCCGTACTACCATTACAGCTTATTGCCTATTATGCTTCCAGATCACTTGGTAATGATGTGGATAAACCCCGCAACCTCGCCAAAAGCGTTACGGTTGAATAAGGACATATGAACTGAAAAATGATAGGCCAAAGGTAGTGACGAAGGGGAGGTTTGGAACTGTAGGAGCGATAGCGACCGCCTTTGTCTCCGGATTTCATCCGCTGAGTAGCGGCTTAAATCAAGAAATCTGGAGACAACAGCGGCCGGAAGTCCAAACATCACCGTAGTTACGACTGATTCGGCATAGGAAAATTTTAAGTTCTAGGTTAGGAGGCAACATGAAGAATCATTATGCGATAGTTTTGGCAGCGGGAAAAGGAACCCGAATGAAATCGAAGCTTTATAAGGTGTTGCACTCCGTTTGCGGAAAACCAATGGTTCAGCATGTGGTGGATAGACTGAACGATCTCGTTGTCAACGAGATCGTTGTTATTGTGGGGCATGGTGCCGAACAAGTTAAGGAACAGCTCGGTACGGCTGTACAGTATGGGTTTCAGGATAAGCAGCTAGGAACTGCACATGCCGTAATGATGAGCAAAGAATTTTTACAGAATAAGACCGGAACAACAATTGTAATAAGTGGAGATACTCCGTTAATAAGCGAGGACACACTAAGAAGCCTAATGGATCAGCATGAAAAAACGCAATCAGCGGCTACGGTCTTGACTGCAGTAGTTGCTGATCCTGCGGGGTACGGCAGAATTGTTCGTACCTCCAAGGGTCTAGTAGAGCGTATCGTGGAACACAAGGATGCAACAATGGAGGAAAAGGAGATTTCCGAGATAAGCACGGGAATATTTTGCTTTGACAATCAACTCTTATTCCAAGCTCTTAGTGAAGTGAAGAATGACAATGTTCAAGGAGAATATTACTTACCTGATGTAATAGAAATTCTGAAAAAACAAGACCATTTCATATCTGCATATAGGACGAATGTTGTGGAAGATGGAATGGGAGTGAATGATAGAGTGCAGTTAGCTGCGGTTGAAAAACTACTCCGTACTAGAGTAAACAATCAACATATGAGAAACGGGGTTACCCTGGTAGACCCTGACTCCACTTTTATTGATACAGATGTTGTGATTGGAGCGGACACGGTGATTCATCCCGGATCATTTCTTCGCGGCAACACTCGTATCGGTGAAGGCTGTGAGATAGGACCTCACTCCGATCTGCTGGATTGTGAGGTTGAAAGTGAAGTGAAGGTTCAATATTCTCGTGTCACGAAGAGTTGTATTCGTCAATCTATAGGTGACTAGATTAGCTTGTCTCTCAGTCATTATAAGTACTCATAGGAGGTAGGCTTATTAATACGGTAAACAAGACACCACGACGTGGACTATTCAATAGAAAAAGGGTTATACTCGGCACATTGCTGATAGTGGCAGTGGCTATTTGGATATTTTCCTATATTTCAAGGCCCCCAATGATTAAAGCCACCTGGATATGGAATGCTAAGCTAATTTCCAGCGAGAAAAATGATATTATTGAATTTACCAAACAAAATGGAATTAACCTTATTTATTTACATATTGATCAGAAAACGATTCCCCAGCAAGAGTATCGTTCCTTTATTAAGGAGGCGGGTGCGGCTGGGATCCAAGTAGATGCACTAGCCGGAGACCCTTTATGGTCGCTGACAGAGAACCAACAGAGTATCACAACATTGGTGGGCTGGGTACAGGACTATAATCAATCTGTTAATAAAGATGAACGCTTCAGTGGGATTCATGCTGATATTGAATTTTATACTTTAGCCCATTGGAATGATAATAAAGAAGATATCACACAGCAATGGATGACTAATATGGAGCATCTGATCAGTGAAACGAAAAAAGATCAAAACCTTAAAGTCAGTACAGATGTCCCCTTCTGGATTAATGAGATTTTAATTCCGGGAACAACGGAGAGCCTAACCAATTGGTTGGTCGATAAATTCGATCATATTATGTTGATGTCCTACCGGGATCAAGCGGAAGGAACCAATTCCATAATGGAGATTGTCGATCCTATCTTTAAAGAGGCTGACTCAAAAGGTAAAAAAGTAGTGGTAGGCGTTAACCTTCTAAAAAGTTCTGAAGGGAATGGGACCACTTTTTATGAAGAAGGCCTTGATGAAATGGAGCATCAACTGTCCATTCTGAAAGAAAAGCTTACAACGTATCGCCTTTATGCGGGAATTGCCATCCATGACTATGAGAGCTGGCGGGATTTGGCCAAATATTCTGCTGAGTCTACACCCGCGTCAGTCCAATCCACAAAAGTAATGCCCGTATATGAATCAAATGGGATCAAAAAAGTTGCTAAGGTAAAGGGTGATCATCTGGCTCTTTATGATGGTACGTCATGGAAGAGCACCTTTTGGGCTGGGATGAACTTAGGTGCAACCACACCGGGACATTTTCCCGGGGAGCTTTCGCCCTCCCGTACAGATTACTTACGCTGGTTTTCGCAGATGCAGGAGATGAATGTAAAAGTGGTTCGGATTTATACAATCCTGCCGCCTGTTTTTTATGAAGCACTAAATGAATTTAACGGAAGCAAAAAGGTGCCCCTTTTAATCATGCAGGGTATTTGGTCGCCGGACGAGGAGCTTGCCGGGGAAGATGGAAAAGGGAGAGACGCTTTTACACCTGACATTACCAATGCATTTAAAAAAGAAATAGAAGATGCCGTACAGGCCATTCATGGAGATGCGATTCTACCCGTACGGTATGGTCATGCGAGTGGAGAATACCGCACTGATGTATCGCAATATTTGTTAGGCTGGATAGTTGGGACGGAGTGGCATCCTTATACCGTAGAGGTTACCAATTCGATTAATAAGACAATGACGCCGTTTACAGGCGACTATTTCACAGCTAAAGACGATGCTTCTCCATTTGAAAGCTGGCTGGCTTCCATGTTAGATGTCTTAGCTAAGAAGGAAGTTCAGTATGGTTGGCAGCACCCAGTTTCGTTTACAAATTGGTTATCCACAGATCCGCTAACACATCCGAATGAGCCGCTTAAACAGGAAGACTTGGTATCTTTAGATCCAATGAATATAGTGGAAACTTCGGCTTGGACAGCCGGTTACTTTGCTTCTTATCATGTGTATCCGTATTACCCTGATTTTTTGCGGTATGAAGAGAAGTATCAGACTTACCGTGATAAGAATGGGGAGATCAACCCATATGCGGGTTATTTGCATGATCTACGCGCTTACCATAAAGGTATCCCGGTGTTTGTATCAGAGTTTGGTGTTCCCAGCTCCCGTGGAATCACTCATTATGGTGCAGCGGGTTTAAATCAGGGAATGCATACAGAAAAAGAACAAGGACAAATGGATGCAGATATGCTTCACAGTATCTATGAAGAAGAATACGATGGAGCGCTCCTTTTTTCTTGGCAGGATGAGTGGTTTAAATATACGTGGAATACTTTCGATCTAGAGATCCCTTGGGAACGCAGAGCTGCATGGCGAAATCGTTTAACCAATGAAGAAAATTTTGGGGTCATTGCCGTTGAACCGGGTAAATCTGCTTCTGACATGATCATCCTAGACGGGATTACTACCGATTGGGAGAAGAGAAAAGAAAAAGTAAAACAATCATACCCTAACTTCGATCTCACTGTAGCTCATGATGAAGCTTATCTGTATCTTCTATTAAAGAGGCAGGAAGGGGATTGGGATTTCTCAAAAGATAAGATTAATATCGGCTTCGATACCTTGAAGGGCGGCAGTCAAGTCGCTGATAAAGCGCCTGGCATAGCCTTTTCAGGCGGGATTGAATTTTTATTAAGTATGCAAGGGGGGGGAAACACTCGGCTGTATGTAAATAGTGCGTATGATCAGCATACTTGGCTATATACGTACATTAAGAATCTGCTGCCGGGAGACCCTAGATACAGTGAGGAATCACTAGGGCTATTTCTACCTTGGAAACTTGCTCTCAACAAAGAACTATATCTGCCGGTGGATAAGAAAACGGTCCCTTTTGAAGAGTATGATGTAGGGGTCATGAAATATGGAACTTCAGATCCGGAAGATCCTGCTTTTAATACGCTGTCTGATTGGTATGTGGATGGAAAAGTACTGGAAGTTCGCATTCCTTGGATGATGCTTGGCTTCACGGACCCGAGCAGCAAACTGGTTTGGCGTTATCCGTATGTTGCTAAAGGACTGGTATCTACAACCAGCGAAGGTGTGAGGATAGAACCGTTTGTAAAGTCAGATGGCCCATCTGCATCATCTGCAACATCGGAACCCATTCTTTATCAATGGGACGCATGGGAAATACCCACCTCTCATGAACGTAAAAAGCAAAGCTTTGAGATTCTTCGTAAGGCATATGGAGAATACCAATAAGAGATTTGGCGTAGGCCGATGGATAGGAGAAGAAGGCATGAGGATACACCTCATCCCTTCTTTTTTTGGTGGATGAATCCGCATTTCGTCTTTAGGAAGCAGAACTTCTATTCAGCCATTTGTTCGACCTAATCAGGGGAATGCTTCGGTTTATTTTAATGATCCTGATGGGAACAGCTTAGAATTAATGTGTTATGTTGAAGTTCCGGAAGATTTACGAAATATAACCAATAAGCTTACCTTAAGTGAGTGGGAGGATATATTGAGAAAACTCAGCACTCAATGCCAGAAGTATGAATAATACTTTTTAACATTTGAAAAGCTGCTTCCCGCTATGTAGAGACGGTAGGCAGCTTTACTACTACTTAAATTTCATTTTTAGGAACATTATTTAAACTTGGGACATAATCGGCAGCTTTCTCACTTGTCAGCGTCTTTGCTTCTTTAGTGAAATTATCGACACTTTGTTGATACTCTTTCTTATCAGCTTTATTATCTGCGCGGTCCATTTTGGGATCTGCACTATTTTTTGGCATGACATTCACCTCCATCTTTTCATCCCTAGTATGAGAAGGTGGTTTGCATTTTATCCCAACGGTTTCGATCTAAAGTGGGGGTGCTAGGGCAGGCTGCTAATTTTTTTGTTTTCCTTCGCTTTTTACTACAATATTTTTAAGGTTGAATGACAAGGAGGGATACAATGATCCAGGTATACACGGCGGACTCCGCCCATCACTTTGATCATGGCTGGCTTAAGGGCAGTCACATCTTTTCGTTCGGGGATTTCTACGATCCTGATAATACGAGATTTGGTCCCATGAGGGTTTGCAACGACGGCATAGGCAATATGATAGTAAGATTACAAACTAAGTCGTAAGGCCTGTATTGTCTCTGATAAGGTGGTAATTACTAACTATTGATTTTATTATGGATCATTGTCACAATGAGATTACCACTAAATATTACGGAAATGTTACTTTTATCTGACCCTTTTAAGGTTTTTTTAAAAATATAAGAAAGTATAGTTTTCAGTATACTTTGCTTATATTTCTCCGAGAAACGGATGCCGTCCATAAAAGGACGGCGCAGCCGTTTCTTCTTGTGTTTAAAAGGATGTCCGGCTTGGTTAAGAGAGTCGGAATTTATTTATAGATGCACTGCACATTGGGTAGGAGGGGCTGAAATGCCGCATGGGAATATCCGCCCGGATCAGGAAGGGCAGAGCGCGAAGGAGATCAACAGTACGGCAAGGGAAATGGCAATGCGTCTAATTGAGCTGTCCGGGGGACCGGACAATGTGCTGGAAGCTGCTCACTGTACGACAAGGATCCGCCTTAGGCTGCAAAACAGTGCTCAGGCAGATCAAACCGGCCTTTCCAGCATGGAGGGGGTTCAGAGCGTGTTCGTTCTAGCCGGGCACCTGCAAATTGTACTGGGACCGGCAATCGTCTTTAAGGTACACCGTCAGGTTGTCCGTATCCTTCAGGACTGTAGGTCGTCCCGGAAAGAGGATGAGGAGAACCTTAATGGGTCGTACGAACCGGAAAATACGGGCAGCATCGACGGGCCCGGTCGACCTCTGTTCCCTTCCTTGTCAGAGGTGTGGAAACGAAGGACTCTACAGAGCGGTGCTTCTTCACCGAAGCTGGAAGGCCCGGTAAAACCGGGCGTGCTCCGCCGCGTTATGGATGCGGTAATCTTCTTCTCCGATATCGTCGTGCCGATTATCCCGCTCTTTGTCGCGGTCGGCCTGCTGCTCGGCCTGCTTGGATTGATGGAGGCCTTCGGTTGGGCGCCACGGGACAGCGTCTGGTTTCGGACTTTGTCATTGTTGACTGGCTCGGCCTTTCAGATTATGGCCGTGATGTTCGGTTATCATACGGCCAAGCGATTCGGGGGCACACCGGCACTCGGAGCTGCGATCGGGATTGTAATGACCCGACCCGATTTTGTAGGAATAACAGGCTCCGGCGGAGGTGCGTTAAGCCCCGTAGATTTAATGAACGCGCCGCAGTTTGGATATCAAGGAACTGTAATTCCGATTATTCTTGCGGTAATGCTGATGACTTTTATCGAAAAGGGGTTACGCCGGATCGTTCCGGCGTCAGCTGCTATTATGCTGATTCCCTTTCTAAGCTTTGCCGTTGGAGGAAGCCTTGCGGTTATGGTTATAGGACCGCTCGCCGCGGAGCTGGGCGGCTCTCTTAGCAGCGTACTAGAACAGGTGTTCAGATACGGGAGTACGGTGTTCGGGCTGCTGCTTGGGGGAGTCTACAGCTTCATCGTGGTGACCGGGCTGCACCACGGACTTCAGGCCGTTGAAATTGGACTGATTTCCAATCCGGACATCGGCGTCAATTTTCTGCTTCCCATCTGGTCGATGGCGAATATTGCACAGGGCGGGGCCGGACTTGCGGTGTATGCCCGAACCCGGGACGAAGCTTTGAGAAAAGTTGCATTGCCCTCCTCGATCACCGCCTTTCTCGGCATCACCGAACCGATCGCTTTTGGCGTCAACCTGAAGCTCGGCTATCCCTTTTTGGGAGCTGCGGCGGGTGGCGCCGTAGGAGGGGCTTACGTTGCTTTTCATCAGGTCGTGGCCAATTCATTCGGTTTGACCGGAATTCCGATGATCGCCTTTATCGTCCTGCCGGGACAGATTAATCTAATCCATTATTTGATCGGATTTCTGCTTGCGGCGGGAACGGCCTTTGCAGTTACTTGGATCCTTGGAGTTAACAAGCCGTCTCATCAGGAACGCTGATCTACAATACTTTTCGTAAATGCATAGGAGAATATCATGAAAATCAAAAAAATTCTTAACAATAACGCGGTTGTGGTAAACGACCTTGGAGAAGAGAAGATTGTCATGGGTTCCGGTATTGCCTTTCAGAAAAAGAAAAATGATATTATTGATCCGTCCCGTATCGAGAAAGTGTTCATTATGGGCGATCCGGATCAGTACGGCCACCTGCAGGAAATGCTGCGGACACTGCCCGAAGAGGAGATCGCCGTATCCGAGCAAATTATTTCGTTTGCCGAACGCGAATTGGAAGTAACATTTAATGAACATATTCATATCGCGTTGACGGATCACCTCTCATTCGCCTTGGAGCGGATCAACAAAGGAGTGGTGATTCAGAATACGCTGCTGAATGAAATTCGCATTTTATATCCGAGAGAGTTCCAGATCGGACTTCATGCGAAAAGGATAATACTCGAGAAGCTGCAAATTGAAATTCCCGAGGATGAGGTAGGATACATCGCCATGCATATCCACACTGCTTGGAATAATGCTGGAGCTCACGGAACGGATGTAGAAATGACTGCAATGATCCGTGATATTGCCGATGGAGTAGGGCAAAACGCCGGAGTTTTATTGGACCGGTGCTCTGCCAACTATGAGCGTCTGGTGACCCAGCTCGAAAATATTCTGCAATCCGATGAAACAGGGAAGCTTCGCAACGAGTTGAACTCGGAAATTGTGTTGATCGCCAAAGAGCGCTACGCCCTCGCCTACTCGCAGGCCAGACAGATCGGCGATCAGGTGGAAGAAGACTACGGATATACGTTCACCGACAGCCAACTGGTGTTTATCGCAATGGAGATTAACCGGATAAACACCCGGTTAAAAGATTTTCTATTATTGTAATTAATAGTTTTTAAAGGCATTAAGGCCCTTAATGTGATAAAAAATAACAATATTATAGGGATAAATGAGGATTCACTGGAATTGAATATCCTTCTATAGACTTAAATAAAAGGGGAATTTTGGTCTATTATATCTTCTGTTGAAAAATTATAGGATAATCGTGACAACAAAATATGTTGGGATTGTTACTGTTAAGCAGGCAAGACCTAAAAATCCGTTGGGGATAGCTCTATTATTCCCATAGGAATTTTTAGGTCTTTTTTCTGTTTAAGAGGAGACAAAATAGGAAGTAGAAAAGGAGCTAGGGTATGAATATCAAAAAGTTAGTCAAACAAGCAACAGCAGTAACCTTTATGTCAACATTGCTGGCCGCTGCAAAATGCGGATGGAACAGTGGCAAACTATAACGGCTACCACATCGTTTTTGGTTTGGCGGGTGACCCTAATAGAGGATCGGACACTTTTATTTACTTGTTCTATCAAAAAGTAGGCGAGACTTCCATTGACAGCTGGAAAAATGCGGGCAGAGTATTTAAAGATACTGACAAATTAGGTCCAAACGATCCTATTCTAAATAATCAGGCGGAAGAATGGTCGGGTTCAGCAACGTTAACCTCTGATGGAGAAGTTCGCTTGTTCTTTACAAATCGGCATCCTTGGGCAGCGGAATCTGGATTTTTTGGTAAGCAAACCTTAACAACGGCTCAAATCAATGTATCGGAGTTGGATGCCAGTACGCTGAAAGTAGATGGCGTAGAAGATTTCAAATCGATCTTTGATGGAGACGGTAAATTCTATCAAACGGTTCAGCAAGCTTTTAGTGGGGGGGACTATTCCGATAATCATACATTAAGAGATCCTCACTATGTTGAAGAAAATGGCCGTAAATACCTTATATTTGAAGCGAATACCGGTCTAGAAGCGGGTTACCAGGGAGAGGAATCTTTCTTTAATAAAGCCTTCTATGGTGGAAGCAATGTCTTCTTCGAAGCTGAGAAAAAGAAAATTCTGCAAAGCCCTGACAAGCAGTTTATGTCCATCGCGAACGGTGCATTGGGTATCGTTGAGTTAAATGATGATTATACTTTGAAAACAGTAATGAAACCACTGATTGCATCCAATACAGTAACCGATGAAATTGAACGAGCTAATGAATTTGAATTGAATGGTAAATGGTATTTATTCACAAGCTCAAGAGGTTCTAAAATGTTCATCGATGGAATTGATAAAGAAGATATTTATATGTTGGGTTATGTATCAGATTCTTTATCCGGACCATACAAGCCATTAAACGGTACAGGACTTGTATTGCATCAGGATCTTGATCCTTACGATATTACTTGGAACTATGCTCACTTTGCGACTCCGCAAGTTGAAGGTAATAATGTGGTTGTCACAAGCTACATGACAAACAGATCTTATTTCTCCGACCATCATTCTACCTTTGCACCAAGTTTCTTATTGAACATTGAAGGGTCCAAAACTTCTGTGGTAAAAGATAGCATCCTTGAACAAGGACAGTTGACGATTAACTAACCAAAAACAACCGAAACAAAAAAAGAAAATGCCGATGTAAATTGGCATTTTCTTTTTTTAAATGGGATAAGTACGTTAAGAAAAGTAGGGGATAAACAAAGCGAGGTTTTCACTTGAGCAAAAATAAGAAAGCATTTAAAGCATTAGGTTTATTCATTATTTGTTTCATCGTTTTGATAACAATTGGATTAGGGGGTTATCAAATGCCATCCTATCGAGCCAACTATCATTTCACTACTCCTGACAAATGGAAAAACGACCCACAGAGGCCGATTTATTTGGATGGAAAATATCATTATTATTATCTTTACAATCGTGACTATCCAAAAGGTAAGGGTACAGAGTGGCGGCATGCAACATCAGCGGATTTGGTGTATTGGAAAGATGAAGGAGTGGCCATTCCCAAATATACAAACCCAAATGGCGATCCATGGTCGGGATCAGTCGTTGTAGACGATGCCAATACAGCAGGTTTTGGACATGGGGCTCTTGTGGCCATTGTGACACAGCCCTCTGCAGATGGCGGGAAGCAGGAACAATACTTATGGTACAGTACGGACAAAGGAACAACGTTTAAATCTTATAGTAACCTGCCTATTCTGCCTAATCCCGGCAAAGCAGATTTTAGAGATCCAAAAATCATTTGGGATCATCAGGCTCAGAAATGGGTGATGACCATGGCGGAAGGGACGAAAATAGGTTTTTATGCGTCTTCTAATTTAAAAGATTGGCACTATACAAGTGGTTTTTTTACAGAAAATATCGGACTAGTGGAGTGTCCTGATCTTTATAGAATGCGAGCGGATGACGGGGCCTATAAATGGGTTCTTGGCGCCAGTGCAAATGGAAAATCGTTTGGAAAACCCAATACTTACGCCTACTGGACCGGAAATTTTGATGGAAAGGAGTTTTTCCCGGATTACAATAAACCGCAGTGGTTAGATTATGGCTTTGATTGGTATGGCGGTGTAACGTTTGAAGAGGGAAGAGGCAGTGATACAACCAATCATCGTTATGCTTTGGCTTGGATGAACAATTGGGATTATCCCCATAATACGCCAACATTGCGAGAAGGGTTTAACGGTATGGATTCGATTGTTCGTCAAATTAAACTGAAACAAGCAGGCGATCATACGTATCATTTGGTTTCACAACCCATCGAAGCATTGAATCAGCTTACAAATTCAACAGATTTCTATAAAGAAATAAAGGTTAATGGCTCCAAAACACTTAATATAACAGGCGATACGTACCAGCTTGACACAGATATATCCTGGTCAGAGATCAAGAATGTAGGATTAAGGCTTCGAGAATCAATAGACCAAAGCCGCCATGTAGATGTCGGGGTTTTTAAAGAAGGACAGTACTCTTATGTCAATAGAGCTTTTACAGGACAGCCCGACAAGAGTAGAAAATATCTAGAAAGCAGGGCTCCATTCGATGTAAGCAAGAAGAACGTTCATCTAAAGATATTCGTCGATAAAACAAGCATTGAAGTCTTTATTGATGATGGATCAATCGTTTATTCCAATGTGATTTTCCCGGAATTAAAGGATAAAGGAATTACTCTTTTTTCTGAAGGTGGAACAGCGATTTTTAAAAATATAGTGATCAAGCACTTCTAGCCTTGCGGGATGCCAGCGGCATTCAAGGATTTTATTTTCGAGTTCTGGACTGTCGCTGTTTTATTTATAGGGTCAGTCTAAAACTTACTTTCTGTTTTTTTGTTTTCCGGTGCTATCTGCTACAATATTTTTAGGGTTGATAAGGCGACCATGACAAGGAGGGATACAATGATTCAGGTATATACAGCGGACTCTGCTCATCGTTTTGATCATGGCTGGCTTAAGGGCAGTCACATCTTTTCGTTCGGTGATTTCTACGATCCTGATAATACAAGATTTGGTCCCATGAGGGTGTGCAACGACGACACTATTTCCCCTGGAAGAGGATTTGGTGCTCACCCGCACAGCGATATGGAGATCGTCTCCATTGTTCTGACTGGTAGGCTTCGGCATGAGGATAATTTAGGCAACGTTGCGGAAACAACCTTTGGTGGGATTCAACGGATGTCGGCAGGTACTGGCGCGATTCATACCGAGCATAATCCGTCAGAGGATGAACCGGTACGTCTGCTGCAATTATGGTTTATGCCCCGGACACGCGGGACTGCACCTTCGTACACTACGGGACGCTTTGATCCCGCGAAGCTGGAAGGAAGACTTCTTCCGGTTGTAGCTGCTGAAGGCTCGGAAGAGGTCGTGGATATTGCTCAGGATATGACCATTTATCTAGGTCGTATGAATGCAGGGCAGGAGCTGGTGTTTAACCAGAAAGCGGGACGACGCATTTTTATATATCTAATTGAGGGATTATTGCAACTAGGCGGTGAGTCTCTATTGAACCCGGGTGACTCGGCACGAATCGAGGGAGTTAGTGAGCTTAATCTGGTTGCGCCGGAAGGTGCTTTTATAATGCTGATTGATTTACCTTGAGCTTACGGAGTGAGCTTTGCTGCGCAAAGCTTTTAAGGAGGGATGAACGATGGAGAGAGTGTTGGTGAAGCACTCGGTAACAGGCCGAATGTTTGTTAGCAGTACTGACGGACTAAGCTATACTTTTGATCAAACAGGCGACCTAACTCTGATTACAATACACGGCGTAACTGGTGAGCAAGGGGCGGTGGTGGTTGATCATAAGTCCGAGCTGAATGTGTTTCGTTTTGAGGAGCCGGAGGGTGGGCCCGTTATTAAGCACTGGTATTATGTCGGTGACAATCCGGTTGATTATGACGAATCCTCAAGGTGTTTGACACTATCTGTGCAGTCGGAAATCGAGTATCGGCCGGATCAATATTGGGAGTAAGCATGTGTTTCGATCGAGCGGTGTGTTTTAGTTGTAGTTTCTGCAACTATTTGAAGCGTTTAGCCGACTAATTCTCCTTTAGTTGCACTTTATGCAACTAAAACTGGAGGAGAGTCCTCTTTATAGGTGAAACCCCAATTATAGATTCATAAACTGCAACTATTTTCATTTTTATAGGTGCCTGTGGGATTTTAATTGTATAATGTACAACTAAATGTACTCCTTTACAGTAAATCTCCTCACCCATTGAATTTTACTTAAAAATATACGCCGCGGGAGTAACACCGGCACCAGCTACACCAGTATCAGCTACAAGGCATGACCTTTGCATGTAAGAAGTCTATAATAAACACAAAGAGATGATAAAGAGAGATAGGAGAATGGAGAACATGGAGTTATTTGCAGCATTGGAGAGGGACGATTATGAGGAATTGCTGTTTTGTCAGGACAAAGCCTCAGGATTAAAGGCAATTATTGCGATTCATGATACGACGCTGGGACCCGCATTGGGTGGAACACGGATGTGGACATATGCCTCAGAGGAAGAGGCGATCGTTGACGCTCTACGGTTGGCTAAAGGTATGACTTACAAGAATGCTATATCCGGTCTGAATTTGGGCGGAGGCAAGACAGTTATCATCGGTGATCCCAAAAAAGATAAAAACGAAGCCATGTTCCGCGCCTTCGGCAGATACATACAAGGTTTAAATGGACGTTATATTACTGCCGAAGATGTAGGGACAACGGAAGAAGATATGAACATTATTTATCAAGAGACAAATTATGTTACGGGTACATCACCTACATACGGATCTTCCGGCAATCCTTCCCCGGCAACAGCTTTTGGGGTATACCGAGGGATGAAAGCCGCAGCCAAAGCAGCCTTCGGCTCTGACTCACTGGAAGGAAAGACGGTAGCTGTTCAAGGTGTAGGGAATGTGGCATTTACTTTGTGCAAATATCTGCACGAAGAGGGTGCGAAGCTCATCGTTACAGATATTCACAAGGAGGCTGTGCAACGTGCCGTTGAAGCCTATGGTGCTAAGGCGGTTGATCCTGCTGAAATTGTCAGCGCAGACTGTGATATTTATGCCCCGTGCGCACTGGGTGCCACGATTAATGACGAGTCACTGCCGCTTATTAAGGCAAAGGTAATTGCAGGCGCAGCTAACAATCAGCTAAAAGAGCCGCGTCATGGCGATGCTCTCCATGAATTAGGCATTGTGTACGCACCGGATTATGTTATTAATGCGGGTGGAGTCATTAATATCGCTGATGAACTGAATGGTTATAATCAGGAACGTGCGTATAAGCAGGTGTCGAAGATTTATGACAATATTACACGTGTTTTGGAGATTTCACGCACAAGAGGCATTCCCACCTATGCAGCCGCAGATCAACTCGCATTAGAACGCATTAATTTGCTCAAAAACAGCCGAAGTACATTCCTGCGTGACGGGCACCATGCGCTCAGTAGAAGATAAACGTGTGAACTGATGGACTAACAAAGAACAAAAAACTCGGCAAGCTCGTCCCGAACGTTCAAGGGAGAGTTGCCGAGTTTTATTTTTGAACAGCGACTTTTAATTATTGTGCTTTCTGTGGCTCTGGGTAAGTGACACCAAGTGTATCAACGGTTACTTTCTTCATCACAGGTGGCTGCTCCGGACGGTCATTGCTGTCTCGGGGAAGGTTGACGATGGCAGTGACGACTTCAATGCCCTCTGTAACTTTACCAAAAGGAGCATAGTCTCCATCCAGATGCGGAGAAGTTGCTGTCATTATGAAAAATTGAGATCCAGCGGAGTTAGGATCCTGTGATCTAGCCATGGATAGAACTCCTTCTGTATGCAGCAGGTTATTTACAAATCCATTACTGGTGAATTCTCCAGTTATGCCGTATCCTGGTCCGCCCATACCTGTACCATCTGGGTCACCACCTTGAATCATGAAGCCTGGAATAACTCTATGGTATATGGTGCCGTTATAAAATCCCTTTTGAATCAGCGAGATGAAATTATTTACCGTATTCGGGGCAACCTCAGGGTAAAGCTCAGCTTTGATAATGTCACCGTTGTCCATCTCAATAGTAACAATAGGATGGCTGGCTGTTTCCGAAGGAACACCTTCCGTTGGTGCCGCAGCGGTTTCCACAGGTGCAGCAGTAGGCTCCGTAGTTGCGGTATTGCCACCTGCCCCACTACTGGTTCCATTATTGACGTTCTCATTACTGTTATTGCCTGGTTTGTTGCCGCAGCCAGCTGCAATGACCATCAGTAAGCACATCATGATCAAGAATAGGGCTGGTTTGTTTTTAGTGAATTTCACTTTTTACGTCTCTCCTTTAGCTTAAATGATCTCGAATATCTTAGATTATCATAACTTGTTTATTACGGGATTTGCAAAAAAAGTCGACAATCACATAAAAGGGTTATCCCAAGCCTAAGGCTAGAGATAACCCTTTATAACAAAAAGTGTTCGACAATGGATTTTACTCTCCCGTTGAACCATTAAGTAGATCAGTGCCGTGTACTATTTCAAGTGGTGGAGAGGAAGGATCCACGGGGGTATCCTCCTCAATGTCATCGGCATCCGGCACATCCTCTAGAGGAATATATTCTTCTTCCTCGCTATCCAGTTCATTCTCGCCGCCCAGTTCATCGTCCTCGGCATAATCTATAGCGCTCCCAGTCAGCCCAGCAGCGCTAGCGATCTGAATGGCATCCGACTCCAGCACTTCATCTCTTTCCGGAGCATATGAATGATTTAATCCAATGTCCTTTGAGAGATGCTCATCATGGAGTAAAACGGAGTCCGAATCTTCTATGACCGCATCATTGAGGCCGACGGGTGTGGCTAGTATAGGGTCACCTAAGTCATTCACTGGGATATCGGCTTCCGGTGGAATGATATTCCCTGATTTATTGTAACGTTCATAAGCGATATCTGCTTCAGTCTTGTTATATCTATCAGCCATACTGTTCAGCTCCCTTTCCATTGATCCTTTTATTTCGTTGTCAGCATCTTCTTCTTTAGGAAGCGCATGATTAATCGCCTCTATTTGATTCTGATCCGCAAGTGCATCTGGGAATGAATCTTCCTGGAATAGACCGAAATTCACGTCAATATCGCGTTCGGTAATCAAAGAGTCTGGCTCGTTAGCATTTTTATTAGTCGATTTAACATTGCTCATTAGGTTGTCCTCCAGGTGCATAAGGATATCAATTGCTGTATATAATTCTTTACCCTTTTGCAGGGATACGAATCGGATTGGATAGATCCATCATTCTTAATATATTCAGTTCGGGCAAGCCTTAACCATGTCTCATAAAAATCTGCCTTCATTTCGAGGTTATTTGCAAATTAAGGCAGGTATACCTCGAAGCGTGTCGAAAATTAATATCATATGAACTAGATATTTACAATTAATGATCTACTGAGGTGTCAACATGAGGTTTTCTTTACATAAGGTGGTAGTGATCTTAGTAGTCACACTGCTGCTAATTTCCATATTATCTCTAGGGATTGTTCTGAAGTGGGGCGGGCCAGCGGGTTCTGCGCTAACGGGATGGGAAATGAAATGGATGAATGGAGATACTGCTCCTTCACCTCCATTTTCGGTGGACATAATAGACCGTTCTGAAAAGGACTGGATGAGAATCAGCTCTAACAGTAAGGGGTTAGAAGCACCAACTGGGATATCAGCTGCCTGGATGCGTATTTCCTTGCCAAAGGTCAAAGATAACTCTGCAGTGTTGATTGATAAAGTGTACGGGCAGGATATCAAGGCATTTGCGAAGAACGCATTAATATACAGCTCAAAAGGTACAGACCCGTTCAAAGGAAGCAAGATTCTAATTCCCTTATCTAAAGATCAATCTCAAGATCAGCTTTACATATGGAGCAGTGGCAACAGTGATGGGAAGTTGGGCATAGCAGGCAGCATTTTAACGGGGAATTATGGTAAACTGCTAGCTTTATACGTAAAGCAGGATATCATGGACATCTTCATAGGTACTTCATTAGTATTTTTGGCTGCAGTTTGCGGAGTTTGCTTTATGTTTTTGAAAAGAGAGCTGTTTTTCAGCGGCTTTTTTCTTATGCTTGTGATTTTATCTAGTGGAGCATTGATTATTACAAATTCTCCTTCTCTCCCGCTTGTTCTAAGCTCCAGCAGAGCAGTGGATATTTGTTATGGGCTGTCCTTATTTACTTTGCTATTATCATCGATCCTATTGTTCGAGAAAATGTTTGATCACGGTAAGCATCATGCTCTTGTAATCAAGCTTCGCAAAGGTATGGTCGGTTATACTCTGCTATGTCTAAGCTTGTGGATTCTTAACTTATGTCTATCCTACCGCTTAGGTGGACTGATCCAATATGCAGAGAACCTAACGGTAGTGTTAATGCTGATACAATTTCTACTTTTACTGAGTTTAGCAGTGAGTGATGCCTTTCGCGGCAAGGTGGATGCCATGATTTTTTCTGGAGGTTTTGCTTTTTTAGCGATCACATCTCTTACGGATCTAGTCATGTACACCGTCTCCGACGGGAGCTACCATTTGTATTGGTGGAAGTGGGGAGTGATCGTCCTAGTAATCTCACTAATCGTTATAATGGGTAAAGGTTTTTTTAGCAGCCATGAGCAGGTTGTACTTTATTCCCGCGACCTAGAGAAGTTTAATAACGACCTGCAGCGATCCGAGAAAATGGAGATTATCAGCGAATTGGCTGCATCTGTTGCTCATGAAGTACAAAATCCGTTACATGTTACACGGGGCTTCCTTCAGATCTTGGGTGAAAGATCAGGCCAAAAGGAGAAAGAGTATTTCCAAATGGCGATGACGGAGCTGGACAGAGCGTCGTTGATTATTACGGATTTCCTTACCTTTGCCAAGCCGGAGATGGAGTCGGCGGATCTGCTTGACGTTTCTGGGGAATTGAAGCATGTGGCAGGGGTTTTGATCCCGTTAGCCAATTTGCGGGCTGCAGAAATAATACTGAAACTGAACACGGGACTTTTTGTTAAAGGAAGCTCGTCGAAACTCAAACAGGCATTTATTAATATCCTTAAAAATAGTGTGGAATCTCTACAGGAAAATGGACTCATTACCATCACTGTATGGCAGTCAGGAACCTACATAATTATAAGTGTTCTGGATAATGGTGAGGGAATGAAGAGCAGTGAGTTAGCTCGGCTGGGAGAACCCTATTACTCTAATAAGAGCAAAGGGACAGGCCTTGGACTTATGGTTACTTTCCGGATTATTGAAGCCATGGGGGGCACCATTAAATTCCATAGCCAATTGGGGGAGGGCACTGAAGTTATTGTTAAGCTTCCTGTAGCCTACTCTGAAGAGAAGGAGGTGCTTGCATGCGTTTGACGTTCAAGAATATTGTCAATATAGCTGTGGCGTTAATTCTTATATTCATAACCGGTGGATATATGCATGCTTCTGCTGCAGGTTCAAATCCGGTGCATGAGATTACGAAGTGGCAGATGAAATGGGGAGATGATAGAGGTCCAGCCGATTGGATGGATGTGGACTCGCTCCAAAATACACCTAAGATGCCAATCGGAGTATCCTCCGCGTGGACGCGTATTCCCTTGCCCGAAATGACATGGTCATCCCCCTCAATGTATATCAATACTTTATATGCCTTGCATGCGAAAGTTTATGTGGAAGATCACCTTATATTTGAGAGCAACCGGGGGTATATTAAAGACAACTATTCGTTATTTTTTCCTCTAAGTACAAAGGACCAGGGGAAATTCTTATACATTTGGACTGAGACACTTCAGGATAGAATCGGTATAAAAAATACGGTAATTATAGGGGAACATGATTTTTTAATTCATGATTATATTAAGAATGGCTTAATAGATATTATTTTGGGCAGCGCGTTTTTATTTGTAGCTCTTATATTGTTTGTTTGTGGCTTTTTCTTAAGCAAGGAGCACTTTACCATTTCGTCCGGTCTTGCCGTAGTCATAGCTTCAACAGGAGTCCTGTCTATAACATACTCACCTTTTATTTATACTTTTTATAGTTATCTAGGCCCAATCAGCATTATGTTTTTGGATTTCGCCCTGCTGGCGCTTTTGCCATCGCTTACCTTTTTGTTTGAGAAAATATTTGGGCCAGGCAAGTTCTTTATCATTAGACGTTTTCGTAAGTTTCAAGTTTTATATTCAGTGTTTTGCTTAATCTGCATGTTTATCAACCTCCTTTCGGGGAACCAATTTGTTGAATTATATTATTTTGTCTCCACTAGAATTATTGGATTTATAATGATTTTCCAATTTGTTTTGCTGATATCATGTGTAATTATCTTCTCCGTCCGCCGCAATAAGGATGCGATTATTTTCGCGATTGGTTTTGGGACCGCAGCGCTTACTGGGGTCTTGGAGTTGATCTGGTATTTTGTTCGTGACGGAAATTATGATTTATCCTATTGGAAGTGGGCGCTTGTTGTTTTTATTTTGTCTTTGATCGTTATTTTAGGACGAAGACTTGCACTAGACCATAATCAGATCGTTAAATACTCCAAAGAACTTGAATTATTCAACAATGAGCTCCAGCGTTCAGAGAAAGTGCAGATTATTAGCGAGCTTGCGGCTTCCGTAGCTCATGAAGTGCGAAATCCACTACAGGTAACAAGGGGATTTCTGCAGCTGCTCAGTGAGAAGTCGAATGGTGATGAGAAGAAGTATATGACCATGGCTCTCAGTGAGCTAGATCGGGCATCTAACATTATTACGGACTTTCTTACTTTTGCCAAACCTGAATTCGAGCAAGTTTCAGTACTTAATGTCTTTGATGAATTTAAGCATATTGAGAGTATTCTGCTTCCTCTATGTCATCTGAATAATGGAAAAATGATACTTGATGTAAAAAATGATCTCTGGATAAAGGGGAATTCATCGAAGTTCAAGCAGGCGTTAATTAATATCATCAAGAATAGTATTGAAGCATTTCATGACGAGGGAACCATACATATATCAGCTCACGGGAAGGGAAACAAAGTATTCATACATGTTAAGGATAATGGTGAAGGTATGAATCCAGAAGCGCTTCTCCGGCTTGGAGAGCCTTATTTTTCCCAAAAGAACAAGGGGACCGGATTGGGACTGATGGTTACGTTTCGGATCATAGAGGTGATGCAAGGAGAGGTTACTTTTCGCAGCAAAAAAGGAGCAGGGACCGAAGCTATTATCATGCTGCCCTTGGCAGCGCCCTCGGAAGATCCCCACTCCTTATAAAGTTGGACATGATGTTTTACCAGGAACCCTGAGTACTTGCATCGGTTTTCAGGATTCCTGATGATGGACTAGGAGGAATGACGAGGTAGAATTCATTGGAGCCTTCTTCTACAGCTTTTAATGAAACCGTATCGGGAATGATTATGCCTAATGCTTCTTTAAGTGCTGCTTTTGGATCAGAGAGCAATCGCTGCTTAAAACTAGGATCTTCCCAGGCCTTTTGAATCACTTGATTTGTAAGAGTCATTTCTGACAAATTAATCACCCTTCCTTTTATGGATATTTTTCCCTATGAATATAACATAGGTTTTTTTGAAATACTATTATTATTTACTAGGATTACTCTATATTTTTATAGAGCCAATAATGGAGGCCGCCGCTTTGCAGAAGCGATTTTTCTGATTCTATGTCAGTTGAGATTTGCTTCAGATTAGTTGCGAGGAGTAGGTGGAAATCTATCAGATGAGGGACTTTCAAACTATAGCTTAGCAATTGGTTGTGGTTGTGCTGCGCGAGTTGGGTAAAATGATCTAAACCTCTGTTTGTAAAAATAAAGTTTTTAACATCTGTTCGATGAACCCTGTCATTGCCGCTGTTCAACCATTGGCGGGTGAGTGACAGCAAACAGTTGTAATTCCCTTCCTCCAGATCCTCCTCCCAATCCTTGTAATCATCCAGCATTTGTAAAGTGAGAAGCACGTATTCAAGCATTTCCTCGGACTGTGGAATCAATGAACCATCGCCTGACAATAGAAGAGCGGCGGTGCTGGACAGCTTCAGCGGACTGGCCTTGTGAGCAACTTTTACCTGTTCATTCTGGAAATAGTCCTCATTATTCTCATTACATACACTTTCTGCCCACTCGGAGATATAGCGGTTATAATATTCCCAGAATGGAGCTTTTCCCGGGAAATAGGATCTATAGATATTCAGGAATTCAATATAGAAAAGATTGGCTAGCGGAAGGGTTGAAGTGGCAGACATGGTGGGTGAATCCATTAAGTCATCTTGAATGAAAAAATACAACATTAGAAAGATATTACCCTTTGACATTTGCCGGCAATCTTTTGGGTCGAGTTGATAATGCTCCTGGAACCAGAAGGGCAATAGATAGCATATGTAATTTTTGTGGCTTGCTGCTTCAAAAACATTGAAATGGTGCATGTAAGATAGCCCATAAGAATTTAGAGGCGCTGGGAATTGTGAAATAATATGCCTGCATTCGTGGAACACAGAGCGGAGCTCCTCCTCATAATCATGAAACCAGTTCATAATCTCATCTCCTAAATAAAATGTAATAAGGAATTAAAAGGAATATTTGTTCTGAGTATATCCTGTCCCTATCTCCGTTACAATGGAATCTTTTACAGTGAAGAAGTACTATGGAGGAGAGGAATATTGCTTAAGACTTGGGAGGTTGAGGAACAATGGGCAAGATCGAATTTGGACTGATTGGCGGGGGCTGGAGAGCGGAGTTTTATTTGCGAATTGCACAGCAACTCCCAGATCAATTTGTAGTGGGCGCTATGTTTGTCAGGAATTTTGAAAAGGCTGAAGAACTTCGCCGAATATGGGGCGTGAAGGTATATACTTCGTTTGAGGAATTTACATCGAGCGGTGCCTATATGTTTACAGTGGTATGTGTACCTAGAGATATTAGCATGGAGTACATAATCAGACTCGCTGCTGCAGGAATTCCTATGTTAGCCGAAACTCCGCCGGCGCCACATCTGGAGGACTTGATTGAGCTTTGGAAGCAGGTAGGGGCATCTGCCCGAATTCAAATTGCGGAGCAATATTTATTTCAACCTATGCATGCCGCTAGAATTGCTGTTGCCCGTTCCGGTCGCCTTGGTGAGATTAGTCAGGCGCAGGTGTCCGTGGCACACGGTTATCACGGTGTTAGTCTGATACGCCAACTGCTGGGCGTTGAATTTCAGAACGTTATAGTACGTGGGCAGAATTTCCAGTCCCCTATACTTAAAGGCCCAGGACGCAGCGGTCCGCCGGTAGCAAAAGAGGTAATTCAATCTACTCAGACGATCGGAACTTTGGATTTCGAAGGGAAGCTTGGAATATTTGATTTTGTGGGGGACCAATACTTTTCTTGGATTCGGCAGAACCGAATTCTAGTACGTGGAGAGTGTGGAGAGATCGTCAACGAGAAAGTTGCATGGCTAGAGGATTTTGATACCCCCATATATAGTGAACTCCGGAGAGTGGATACAGGACATGGCGGTAACTTGGAAGGCTTTTACCTTAAAGGTATCATGGGGAACGGAGAATGGCTGTATCGAAATCCGTTTGCACCCGCAAGATTAACTGAGGATGAGATTGCGATTGCTGAAAGTCTTGCCAGAATGGGCCGATATGTTCAAGGTGGACCTTCATTCTATAGCTTGGCCGAAGGCAGTCAAGATCATTATTTGGGGATGCTGATCGCTCAGGCTGCAGCAACTGGCGAGGTGATTACCTCTCAGACGCAAGTATGGTCACCTGACTATAAATAACCAAGGAGGGGTCCGATCTTGCCATTTACATGGTGGATTTAGGACCCCTTATTTTTAGATAACTATAGTTCAGTAACAGTAGAAGTATCCATCAATGCTTGATATTCCTGACGAAGGGTTAGCAGCTTGGAGACACTCTGTTCCAGACCGCCCATTCGATTACGTTCTAGCCATAATAACCGGTAATCGTGTAGAAGTACGTCAAGATCTTGAATTTGTTCCAGAAGAATATGTTGAGCTACTTGGCCAGGTGTAAGGACGAGTTGCCGTTTAATCTTACCGAGCTTTATCGCGTGTTTGACGAAATGAATGCCATTTCTAAGCTCGCTCATGATGAGTGCACCATCTTCACAATATAATGAAGCCATTTCTAATCGGTTCTCAATATTTTGAATATAGCTGGTCAACTGTTCCAAATGCTGATCTGTAAGCTGTTCTACAATTAGCACGTTATCCAGTTTGCAACGCAGCAGCATCGACATCTCCGTATCGTTCGGGCGTGAGAGTCCGGATTCCAGCTTATAATAATTCCCCAAATCCTCCATAAGAAGTCCAAGTATATCTGACCGGTCGGCAAACACAAATTTGTTCAGATAGCCAGCAACATCTGATTGCATATTGCCTTCTGGATTCCAAGCGAGGGCGGCTCCATAGACGAATCCTGCGTAACTTATCGGGAGATGCTGCCAATGTCCGAAGTCGCCCCAATCCGTAATCAGATAACCGATGGCACCATTGTTTTTGCCATGAATAGCCGCGCTCCGTAAATTTGCCATCATATTATCCGTACGTCCTGTCAGTGAATTCCAGGAGCTCGTTCCAGGACAGACGTAGAAGGGGATTCCTGCTTCGCGGAATTTCTTGGTGTCCTCCTCGAAGGGATGCTCTGCACTGTAGCCCCACTCCATAGCAATTATATTCTTAGGAAGCTGAGGAATCAGCTCCGGGTATTGGATAATAATATCGCCCCAGAACTGCATAGTTTTACCTTTGTTAGTTACTAGTTCGTGTATTTTTTTCAGAAAAGATAAATAAAGTTGTCCTTTACCCTGACTATCAGCCAGTTGTTTGCTTTTGCCGAGGCCGAGCTCGTACGTCTCATCACAGCCCACATTGAACTGTTCAGAGCTGAAATAAGGAAGTAGATCATCATACATTCTCTCCAGCAATTCGAGTACCTTGGGATCTTCTGTGTGGAATGTGCCCGGTCTCATAAATAAGCCTTCTGGATAAAAGTCAGCAGCATACATTCCTTCCGGCAGCTTAAATCCTTCTGGGATTTCAGCCAGAGGGTTGAATTCGGGCCGTGAAAGCCAAGCTTCCATATGGCCGAAGCTATTTTGATTCGGAACAAGCTCAATGTAACGCTCCTGGCAGTAGGTATCGAGAAGTAGGATTTCCTCTCCGGTTATTGGAGTTTCCAGCTTCCATACCGCAGGAAAGGATTCATAAGCAAATGGAGAACCTTCTATATATAGTTGAAGCTGATTCATCTTCAAATCACTCATGAAGTCAATAATTCGATATAAGGTTTCCAGTTTGGGAATCTTATTTCTACTGATATCAATCATTAGGCCTCGTGCTTCGAAATCGGGACAGTCTCGAATAGTCAGGCAAGGTATTTTCGGGCCGCTTTGCTCTACAATTTGCTTAAGTGTCGATACGGCGTAGAAAGCGGCTTGCGGAGTACTATAATGAATTGTAATTCCAATTTCTGTGACTATAAGCTCATAGGCCTGAGGGGGTAAATTGGGGTTTTGCATAAAAGTGCAGATATTCTTAATAGTAGAACGGGTTCCTATAGATATCGAGAGTATCAAGTGTAAGGATTTGGAGATCGTAGTCTGTAATTTTCGAGCAGCAGGCATAGCAATACGATCTTCTTTGCAGCCAAGAACAATACTCCCGCCAGAGGATAGTAGAAAGTAACCTGAGGAAGGGCTAAAGTGCTGCGGATAAGGCATTAACAATAATGAATTTGCAATGGACATAGCAGCTTCACCTCTAATTCATGTAGAATATGATCATCATCCACATAAATATATCACTCGCAAATACACGGAGGAATGCAAACGATGCCCAATGTGATGGATTATATGATCAGTCCTTATCCTATTCGAATTATTGACTCCAAGGTTGATGCATCCACATTAAAGCTTAAAACGATCCGTGTGGGACAAGTGGGGCATCTGCCTGGAAGAACGCTTTTCCGTAGAAATGTAGTGTTTGAGCACTGGGCTGTAGTCTACATTGTATCGGGTTCTGGTGCCTATATAGAGAATGGGCGGGAGCAGTCAGTATCAGGAGAAAGTCTCTTCTTTTTCCGGCCGGGCTGCAGTTATGATTTCGGCCCTCCTCAAGGGGAAAGCTGGGACGAATATTACATCAATTTCGGCGGGACACGGGTAACGGAATGGTTGGAAGCTGGCTTGATCACCGGGGGAAACGTATTTCAAGTCCGCTCCGAAAAAGGGTTTGTGGATTTTTTTGAGGAGGTTATTAAGAAAATGGAAGGTGGATCCCCAGCAGATGCAGATAGAGCCTCATTATTGCTGGAGGAACTTCTGTTGGAAGTCTCACTCGTAGTTAAGGAGAACGGCAGGCTCTCACAGCAGGATTCCATGCCACAGATCCGGGAAGATTTGCATTCCTGTATTTACGAAGAGATGAATTTGTTGCAAATAGCGGCTAAGCATCATATCTCGATGTCAACATTACGCCGTTTGGTGCGGGAAAGCAGTGGTTATCCATTACATGACTACATCCATCGACTTAAAATGTCTGAGGCTAAACATCTTCTGATTAATACGCCTCTGCGGGTTAAGGAGATTGCGGGTATGCTTCATTACCAAGACACGTTTTATTTTTCCCGCCTTTTCAAAAAGTATATGGGAATATCCCCTCAAAAGTGTCGACACAATGTATAACATTCGACATCATTCTCTGCATAAGCTTAGAATAGATGTCGTATTTTGCTTCTTTTTGTTGACACTTTTTAGAAATGGATGATAGTATTTAGATATTGTCTGCTGAACTATAGCAGGTCTTAAGGATTATGCTGGAGTTGATAACAATGAGAGAATATTACTGCATTAGATGCCGTACTCTCCATAAAGTGGATTTAAGAAATCACTTTTTACGAATACTATCAACCGGTTATCATATTGTGGGTGAACATCGCTACCAGATTTGTATTTGTGACCCATCCTATCTAATCAAAAGCTAATTTATTCGGAAGAAAACAGAGGCAGTCGAAGCATATATAACATCACAGAATAGTTCCATAACCAATAAACACCCTATCTGAGACCAGATAGGGTGTTTATTATGCATATATTACATGAACCTTACACTGGAATCGACCAATATAGGTAATATCTGTAATTCAATGTTACTTATCCGGAAATTGGAAGGAATTAGTGTTATTTTTTTGTAATGTAAGCGATCACACGGAGTGAGTCGGCTTGTTATTGTGATTTTTCTCATGTATGATGCTTTTAACAAAGGACTAAATAAGCTCGCATTTTCCACAAAATTGGAGAATAGGGTGGTAGGATGAAAATTAAAACAACTGCGGAAGAAAGAATGTTTGCTTTTTACAGAGTCTTTTCATTATCTCTCACTTCACTCATGTATATCCTGGGTAGATCCGGGCCTTCTATATTATATAAATCCTTGCTTATACTTCTGTTATTTATCCTAGCTCGAGGGTTCACACTTATCTATCGAAGGCTCCGAGACAAACCCCAGGCTCTTATGCTGGCTGTGAGTGCAGAGATGGCCGGTATTA
Source organism: Paenibacillus sp. (assembly GCA_023512345.1). GTDB lineage: Bacteria > Bacillota > Bacilli > Paenibacillales > Paenibacillaceae > Paenibacillus_AQ. The sequence goes on along the minus strand of JAILZT010000001.1, from coordinate 534,285 downwards.
TTGTGCTAACGTTGTTAACAGGCGGATATGAAAGTCCATTCAAGCTATATATACTTAACCCCGTTCTAGTCGCTGCCGGATCCTTAACGTTCTACTTTGGCTGGAATTTGCTCTTTGGTTATATCGGTATAATCATTGTTTTTTGTTACCTTTTTATGAATTCTGAGAGTAAAAATATCTCAGCAGCAATATTACAAAACGGAAATTTGTTTCTAGCCCTAGTACTTACGGTTACTATTATGCAGATGGTTGTTCGGATGAAACGTCAGCGTGAGGAAGCTAACGCGCGAACGAATGAAACCATGGAGCACATTAAGTCGCTCTATAACATCGTTGAAACCTCGAGCCAACATGACTTTATGAACATCGGGCAGGTTATAACTGATTATGTAGTGAAGCTTACGAAGCTGGACAAAGCTTTGTTCTGGTTCGCTAAGAAGAGCGGAGAGCCTGCACCGCAAAGTCGACAAACGGGGTGGCAGCAGCAGGAGGAATTATACCTGTTCGCTGAGCTTGAGAAGCATGAGCATGAATGGAGATTGCAGCGGGAGCCTGTATTTAAAAGTTTGCCGGGATTGGGCGATTTCCTACTGATGCCTGTAAAGATGAGTACCCGTTTTGTAGGAATGATTGGCGTAAAGCTGGAAGCAGCGGAAGGGCTTGAAGGCCGACGTTGGTACATTCAGCAACTAATGTTTCTGTCGGAGCTTAGTGCAATTATTCTCGAACGCCATGAGCTGGGTGTGATCGAGAACCGGTTGATTGTTACGAATGAGCAGAACCGGATTGCAGATGAAATGCATGACAGTGTATCTCAGAGTTTGTTCGGGATTGTGTATGCGACACATTCTCTGAAACAGACCTGGAGGACAATGGCGGAGTCACAGCTAGAAGAACAAATAGAACTTATTCATGATTCGGCAACGAAGGTTGCTAAAGAGCTGCGAATTACAATTTATAGCCTAAGCTCGAAGAAGAGCGGCGGTCCAACCTGGCTGGGTATGGTAAGGTCACATTTAAAAAGCCTGTCCAGGCTAAACGATGTTGAGATCGAACTTAAAATAACGGGTGATGATTTCAGCCTCCCCTATCCTTATCACAAAGCTCTCTTCCGAATTATTTCGGAAGCTACAGGTAATGCGATACGCCATGGTGCGGCTAGAAGGATAGAAGTGGAACTGTCGTTGAAGCCGAAATGGATAAAGCTCTCTATAAGTGATGATGGTGTAGGTTTTGATACCAGTTTGTTGTGGGCTGAATCAGAGGAGCATACGGGTGGACTTGGCATGAAGAACATGCAGCACCTAAGCCAGTCTCTAGGCGGTGACTTCCAACTCACAAGTAATGAAACTGCGGGCACAAGAATAATGATATCAATACCTGTTGGTGTGGCCGAATTAAAGAATGCATAAAATTAGCAAGGAGGTCGTTCAATGAAAATCGTCATTGTAGATGATCACCCGTTGGTTAGAAGAGGACTGGCATCAGTCATATCTATGCAACCTAATGTGCAGTTTGCTGGCGAGGCCACAAATGGTCCTGAGGCACTTCGTGTATTTCAAGAAATTCAACCTGATCTAGTATTGATCGATCTTAAGCTTGCTGATGAATCAGGGTTGGATGTTATAAAAATGGCTAGAGCCAACGGTATTACAAGTAAGTTTATCCTTTTAACTTCCTCCGCAAGCCGCGAGGATTTCCTAAAGGCAGAAGAAGTGCTGGTAGATGGCTATGTTTTGAAAGAAGCTTTGCCAGAGGAATTGCTATTTGCTATCCAGTTAGTCCATAAGGGACGGAAATATTATGACCCTGGTCTAATGGAAGATAAAATGCGAATGAATGTCAGCAGCCCGACCGACGAATTAACACCGAAGGAAAAGGAAGTGCTGATTGAACTCGGACAGGGTGCGTGTAATCGGGAGATTGCTTCTCGTTTGTACATCAGTGAATTTACGGTTAAGAAGCATGTGAGTCAGATTCTTGCAAAGCTTCAGGTAGCGGATCGAACACAAGCGGCCTTATATGCTAATGCTGTAGGCATTACTAAATATGAAATGTCATACGAATAACAAAACAGATCATCCGCAAAACCAGTAGTTGACTATTTTGAATAGCTTACCTAAATAGATAAGGCGAATTCCCATTCCATCTGAATGAGAATTCGCCTTATTTTATTTCTTACTCAATGCTTTTTAGCAGGTCTAGCGGGCTCGCGTCTTTAAGTCCAAGTGAATTTAGGATATACACTTTTTCAATGTCCTCTGAGTTTTCAGAGGACTTTTTGTATATGACTTATAGGTTTTTTGTATATGGTACAAAAGTATACCATCGAACCCCTCGGAAGGAGTGGGGAGTATAACTCCAAAGTGAAGAGGAAAGTGATGGTATGACCCATGTGGTACAAGAAGCGAATTGATAGAATAAAAGTAAGATAACTGAAACTTTCATGATTGCTTTCAAAGGTATTTTATACGGAAGGAGGGTTACTGTGGAAAAGACGATTTTAGATTACATTAACCTGATAAAGAAAAGGTTATGGCTAATCACGATATTTGTATTGATCTCTTGTGCAACAACCTTCTATGTAAGTAAGAACTTTGTAGTACCCGTCTACTCTGCCTCTGGACAGCTGCTGGTCAATAATGTTGCAAAAGCACCCGAGGGCAGTAATCTTAACGATTTAAACTTCAGCCTCAACCTAATTGAGAGCTATAAGGAAATCATCTATTCACCAACAATCATGAAAAGTGTAGTTGCAGCTCACCCCGAATTTGGTCTGACAGAAGGCGAACTAAGCCAAAAGCTTAGTATCAAATCCTCAGAAAAAAGTCAGGTAATCAACATCAGCGTACAGGACGAGAGCTACACGAAGGCTGCTTCAATCGTCAATGCTGTGTCGCAGACGTTCATTCGAAGCTTACCTTTATTAATGAAGCTGGACAATGTAACGTTCCTGACTCCTGCTGATCCAGCAGACAATCCTGCACCAACCAATAGCGGTTTTATGATGAACATCATTATCAGCTTTGTCGTAGCGGTTATGGCTGCATTAGGAATTATTTTACTTATGGAGACACTCAATAACACACTGCGAACCGAGAAGGAAGCAGAGTTTGATCTGGGTCTTCCGATTATTGCCACTATTCCGGTGATACGTAAACGTGATCTTGGCAAATCAACAAAAGCTAGAGTAGGGGAGGGTGCTTATGTTACGGCTGAGTAACAGTCTTATCGCCGACATCAGTCCTTCATCGTATATTTCAGAGTCCTTCCGTTCGCTGCGGACCTACATCCGGCATCTGGGGCTGTTAAATAGCAATCAAGGAACTGTATTACTTTTCACTTCGGGTGAAGCAGGAGAGGGCAAAACGACTATCTTAGCTAATCTGGCGGTATCTTTTGTACAGGATGGCAAGAAAGTGGCCGTGATCGACTGTAACCTCCGTAATCCCGGACTTCACTCCGTGTTTGGAATTGAAGGCAGCGAAGGACTTACGGCATACCTGGACGGTTCAGAGAAATCGAGTGACATCTCCGCATATGGAAGTCTTGCGAATCTCACCGTGATTCCTGCCGGAATAACCAAGGTGAGTCCACCGGATTTGCTTGGCAGTGAAAAAATGAAGACTCTCCTGGATGAGCTAAAAGAAACCCATGATCTGATCCTTTTGGATACTCCGCAGGCAGTGGAATACAGTGATGCTCGTATACTGGCTCCTTATAGTGACGGTGTTATCCTGGTTGCCCGTTATGGCAAATCGAAGCGAGATTCTATTCGCAAGGTAAAGACACTCATGGAACAAGCGGGTTCTAAGATCCTCGGCATTACCATGAACCAAGCCAAATAGTCATTCAAATGTCAACCAAACAAATCAACTTTCAGGAGGTTAGTGCGATGATGAAAAAGGTCAAAAAAGTAATTATCCCCGCAGCTGGGCTAGGAACGCGCTTTCTTCCTGCAACCAAAGCAATGCCTAAGGAAATGCTTCCGATCATCAACAAACCTACGATTCAGTACATTGTGGAGGAAGCAATCGCTTCCGGCATTGAAGACATCATCATTGTGACCGGTAAAGGTAAAAGAGCCATTGAAGATCACTTCGATAATAACTTTGAGTTGGAGTCACGTCTGTTAGAGGACGGGAAGATGGAACTGCTCAGAGAAGTTCAACGGTCTTCAAAAGTTGAGATTCATTATATTCGTCAAAAGGAACCTAAAGGCTTAGGTCATGCCGTATGGTGCGCGAGACGTTTTATCGGAGATGAACCTTTTGGCGTTATGCTCGGGGATGATATTGTAACTGGCCAAACCCCTTGTCTAAAGCAGTTGATCGATCAGTATGAAGAAACCCAGAATTCGGTAATCGGGGTACAGATGGTTCCAGATGAGTTCACCAACCGTTACGGGATTATTGAGCCGGACTTTCAGGAGGATCGACTGTATCGGGTTAATAACTTTGTGGAGAAACCACCACTTGGAACGGCTCCATCGAATCTGGCGATCATGGGACGATACGTATTTACACCTAAGATTTTCAAGTATCTGGACCTGCAGGAAAAGGGTGCCGGAGGCGAAATTCAGCTGACAGATGCTATCCAGAAGCTGAATCAAAGCGAGCGGGTATATGCCTATAATTTTGACGGCACAAGATATGATGTCGGCGAACGTCTCGGTTATATTTTGACCACATTAGAGTTCGCATTACAAAAAGAAGACTTGCGTTATCCATTGATGGACGCAATGGCGGAATGGTTAAGCAAGGCTGGACAAACAGCCGTGAACGGGTAAGAAATTTATAATGTGAAGTTGCTGCTTCACAAAATTCAAGGAGGTATGAGGAGAAAATGAGCATGCAAAAACTGCCGGAAGATTATGAGTATGTCCTGCCGAAACTTTACATGCTGCATGCCAAGGAAGGAACGAAAGATACAGATTCCTATCTTGTAATGAAACGGATGATTGACATCATTTTCTCCGCGCTTGGCCTTCTAGTACTGCTGCCTTTATTCGTTGTAGTTGCCATATTGATTAAGTTGGAAGACCCGAAGGGAAAAGTATTCTTCCGGCAAAATCGTGTGGGCAAGAGCGAAAAGCAGTTCCCGATGTACAAGTTCAGATCGATGGTATCCAATGCTGAGGAGCTTAAGCAAAATTTACTGGCTCATAACGAGGTAAGCGGTGCGATGTTCAAGATCAAGAACGATCCACGTATTACTCGGACAGGTAAATTTTTACGCAAAACGAGCATTGATGAATTGCCTCAACTGTGGAATGTGCTGATCGGTCATATGAGTCTGGTTGGTCCTCGTCCTCCACTTCCTGAAGAGGTTGCTGAGTATACGGATTATGACAAACAGCGCCTTACGGTGACACCGGGCTGCACTGGATATTGGCAGGTACATGCTAGAAACAGCGTCGGTTTTGATGAAATGGTTCAGCTTGATTTAACTTACATCCACATTCGCAGCACTATGTTGGATTTAAAGATTATTGCTAAAACAGGCCTAATGCTGCTGGGTTCCAAAGATGCCTATTAATTTTCTGGAAATTAGGTGAATGCCGATGCGTGATTACGGACTCGCTCCTAAGGTTTCCATTATTATCTGTACTTACAATCGGGCCGGCCTGCTAAGCAAAACGCTTCAATCCCTGGTGCCCTTGGAGAATTTGGACCTTGCCGAGATTATAGTTGTGGACAATCGCTCCACAGATCACACAGAAACTGTTGTTAAAGATTTTATTGAAAAGTACGTGGATGATATTGATGCCCGATATATTTCCGAACCGATCCAGGGATTGTCAGCAGCTCGGAATACAGGGATTCTCGCTTCGAAGTCGCAGATAATAGCCTTTCTGGATGATGATGCGATTCCTTGCAGAACGTGGATATCAACGATTGTGTCGACCTTTACGGACAGACCGGAAGTGATGGCTATGGGCGGAAAAATTGCTCCGATATTTGAGAGTAAGCGGCCAGAATGGTTGATCAAACCGTTTGAACTTCCGTATACCATTGTTGATCTGGGTAATCGAATTCGAGAGTATCCCGGACGGCTTCATCCCTGTGGAGCCAATATGGCAATGCGCAAAATTGTATTTGACCTCAGTCTATTTCCTTTGGAGCTCGGAAGAAAGGGAGATTCACTTCTTTCAGGTGAAGAGGCCTGGCTGTTCGAACAAATGCAAAATGAAGGGCATACCATCCTTTATCATCCGCTAATGGCTGTCGATCATTTTGTACCGGCAAGCCGGTTGACGGAGTCCTGGATAATGAAGCGTTATTACAGCCAGGGCATATCAAATGCTATGAAGCGTGAAGGATTCAAAGGGAATGTAGTCCTGCTGGGAAAAACAGCTGCCAAGATCATATATGTGCTGGTAGACTCCATTGTTTCAAGGAGCCAAGGACGAAAGCTTTTGAACAAATGCCGCTTGGAGAGTATTCGCGGAACTCTTAATATGATTTTTAATCGAAAGAGGGAATCTGCAGCGGGGTGAGGAAAAGACATGACTAATTTTCACTGGGCCTCCAAAATGAACGCCCTGCCATACGGGATGCTCCTGTTACTGTCAGCCTTGTTACTCGGAACAGCGGTCATCTATCAACCGGCTTTAGCGATTGCAGCGGTATTATTCATTATCCTATTGGCAGTCTCCATATCGCGTCCTGAACTGATCAGCTATTTCGTTCTTTTTACGACAGCGATATCGATTAATTTTCTGTATAACGGCAGCCTGTTCGGAATGGAAATATTATCGCTATACAAGCTGGCTATTGTAGGGTTGCTAGTACCGTGCATTCTAGTAAACGGTCTGCGTTTCAAATTGAGTTATCCAATATGGGTGATGGCATTCATGGTATTTCTCACCTTCAGCTTTTCCATCTGGATGCCGCAGATGACCGCCTCCATAGCGATCAAAGCTTTTATCGGATTGTCACTACCCTTTGTATTTCTCTTAATCAACTGGAAAAACGAAGTAGCAGAGACGCATATTCGTATCATCTGCCTCCTTCCAGTGGTGAGTGTTGTAGCAGGAGTTCTACTGCAAGCAGCTAACCTTCATAATCTGTTAGACGTAGAATTTACCGGTGCTGTACGAATACAAGGCGCCAACATACCAGCTCATCTAGCGATGTTGGCATTCATGGGGATCGCCATTCCTTTCATTGAACTCAAGCGGAACCCTCAACGTGCACGGTTTTTCTACAGTATGCTGGCATTGAACTTTTTCATTCTAATTGGAACGGGTACAAGAGGACCTATATTGGCATTGGTTTTACTGCTTTTATACTACTTTTACGATATTTTCCGTCAATATCTTAAGGGTAGAACGTACTTCCTGATCCCGCTGCTATGTTCCTTTATTCTGATTGTTGCCGCTGTGTTTATGCAGTTGGACAATATCAAAAAACGTTCCTTTGAAAGAACGACAGAAACCGGTATTGATTTGTCAGGACGCGCTGAAGCCTGGGAGTATTTTCTGACTAAGGCTGAGGTTTCACCTTGGACGGGAAGAGGGCTCGGAGCTGTTACTGTAGCCAATGACGGGACGTTATACAAAGGCTTTGTTGTTCCTCACAACGAATATATCCGTTTTTACTTCGATGGGGGATACATTGGTGCCATACTTCTGCTGCTTTCATTGCTCACTGTGTTTATCCTAATTTACAGAGCTTTGGCGCCGCCGGTCAAACCCTATTATGTGTTCTTTATAGCAGCGTTTCTGATCTATTCATTTTCTGACAATACGCTGTCAACGGTCCAATTTATTATTCCATTCTGTTGGTACCTGAACTGCCTGTACCGATCTTCACAGTAGGCCGATTCCCCACAAAAAGAAGTGATACGATGAACCAAGTAAATATGTTCGATGTCAATTTCGATAACTATGATTTCATGGATCTGCTTGATTATATTGATAAGGCGATTCAAGAAAGAAATCAATCCTACATTCTAACGTGCAACGTTGACCATGTGATTAAGCTTAGGAAAGACAAGGAATTCCAAACGATATATTCCAAGGCAGGTGCAGTAGTTGCTGACGGAATGCCTCTGATATGGGCTTCGCGAATGCTCGGTAAACCGCTCAAACAAAAGGTGTCAGGAGCCGATTTATTCAGCCGCCTAGGCAATGCCTTCGAGCAAAGAAAGTACAGATTGTTTTTCCTGGGATCGGCAGAAGGAGTGCCAGAGAAAGCGACGATGAATCTCAAAGCGGCTTATCCTCAAATCAATGTAGTGGGCTGTTATTCCCCTTCCTACGGTTTTGAGAATAACGAGGAAGAGAACGAGCGTATCATTCAAATGCTTACGGAGTGCCAGCCGGATATTGTATTCGTTGGTGTAGGTGCACCTAAACAGGAGAAATGGATATATCGTCATTATCAGTCTTACCAGGCACCCATATCGATCGGGGTGGGAGCGACCTTTGATTTCCTTTCAGGCTCAGTAAAGCGGGCCCCGGACTTCATGCAACGAACAGGATTGGAATGGTTTTGGCGGCTTAGCCAAGAACCCGGACGACTCTGGAAAAGGTATCTTGTAGACGATGCCCAATTTCTGGTCCTGCTGCTCAAAGAAATGCGCAAAAAGAAGAAAGTAAAGGGAGGAGGGCTTGAATGAATGTACGGACAGGGAACGCGGGCAAAAAGTTCGGTGAAATCCTGTCGTCTTCCTTGCCTGTTGCATTTGCAGCCTTCTGTATCCTGCTTCCTCTGATCATCGGATTTGCCAGTGCCAAGCTTAGCTCCTCCAGCAGCTTGCAGGGAGTGATATTATCTGGCATTCTGTTTCCAGCCTTTATACTGGCGATTCTGAAGCCAAGACTATTGATCCCTTACACGCTGTTAATTTGGGCGATTGCCCCGGAACTGCGTCGGATAGCGGATTGGACAGAGGGAGTGTATCATTCCGTATCATTGCTCAGCTTGGCACCATTGCTGACAGGAGCGACGTTGGCTATTCCAGTTCTGCGGGAAATTCATAAAATGAAGCGCTCCTCCAGCCGGATCGTCCTGATGTTTGCAGTAGCCCTGGCTTATGGTACCTTAATTGGCCTAGCAAAGAACGGCGTGGGATCGGTATACGATTTAGCGAATTACATTATACCGCTGCTTTTAATCCCATTTTTTGCGGTAACACCTTTCACTTCAAAGGATATGGACCGTCTGTTGCACGCTTACGCCAATATTGCAGTCATGGTAGCCATATACGGAATTGTCCAGTATTTGACCGTACCGCCCTGGGATGCCTTTTGGATGAGGCACGCGGATATGATGTCCATTGGGACACCTTACCCGTTGGAGATTCGAGTTTTCTCTACTTTGAATTCACCAGGACCTGCAGCTGCTTTTCTAGTATTTGCTCTGGTTCCGATGATTCTGGAGAAAAGATGGCAGGGAAGTCTTCGCTGGATAGGAGTTCTGCTCGTTGTAGTATGTCTCCTGACCACGCTAGTACGCTCGGCTTGGTTGGTTCTGCTGGTGATGCTGTTGGTGTACATCGGATCTTCCTCTTCAAAGGGGAAGTGGAAAACGCTGCTGCAGATCACATTTATTGCTTGTGCTTTATTCTGGATCGTTCCCAAGCTTCCTGGAGCAGAGGGCCTTGTAGCCAGAATGGAGACGTTGACCTCTGTGAAAGAGGATCACTCGTATAACGAACGTCTTGGATTGTGGCAGAACATGATTCCTATGGTAGCTGCTAATCCGGTGGGTCAAGGCATCGGAAGTGTAGGAACGGGGACTAAGCTTGGGAATGGCGGAGAGCTTGGAGAGTACGGCATTATGGATAACGGTTTTATCGCATTACTGCTAACCTTCGGAGTAGCTGGCGCGGTCTTCTTTTTCGGGGCACTGGGTGCGGTCGTTAAACAAATTGTAGTCAGAGTCACCCGAAAAGATAACCAACAGCCTTATGCCAGGCTGGCACTGGCAACCTGGAGTGGAGCTATAGCAAGCCTTATATCAGATAACGGTTTTCCCGGGTTGAAAGGATATTTAATCTGGATGCTGATTGGCCTCGGTCTCAGCGCCAAAGAGGCTATTGAGAGCAGAAAGAAGGGAACGCCACATGCAGCAATTGAACGCAAAATCATTTCCCACTAATTCGGTCTGGTCTTCGTTCCGGAATTTCACGAAGAGTAAGGGCAACAGTTCAGCCGCTGTAAAGACCATGTTTGTCAGCATACTTATTCTACTTCTTAACATGTTGACTGGTGTGTTGACTGCCCGCTATCTCGGACCGACAGGCCGGGGCGAACAGACAGCGATGGTGAACTGGTCGCAATTCTTAGCGTTCAGCATGAGCTTTGGTATTCCATCGGCGTTAATCTATAACGCCAAAAAAAATCCTGATGATGCCGGTGTACTGTATCGGATGGCCTTAATGATCGCTCTCTTCTTCGGGACAGCCGCAATGATTGTCGGAATCGTGGTTCTGCCGTATTGGCTGAAATCCTTCAGTCCCGAAGTCGTACAATTTGCCCAATGGTCCATGATCCTTTGCCCGCTAATCGTCGTCTCGCAGGTCAATAATGCGACATTTCAGTTCAGAGGGGATTACAAAAGGTTCAATTGGCTTCGGTATCTCATTCCACTTATGACATTAATAATGATTGGGGTTTTGATTCTTACTGGAACTATGACTCCATTTACAACAGCTGTTGCTTATCTAGCTCCTTCGGTTCCGTTGTTTATCTGGATGACGATTAACTTGCTTCGTACTTACAAAGTGAAGATGCGAGACAGCTATCAACAGTTTAAAAAGTTATTTACTTATGGTTTAGGTTCTTACGGTAATGATCTGCTGGGTCAATTTTCTTACTATATTGACCAAATAATCATTGCTGGTTTGTTGAGACCCGCAGATTTAGGATTGTATGCAGTTGCTGTAAGCCTGTCACGGATGGTTAATTTCTTCTCAAATTCGATAACAGTGGTGCTGTTTCCAAAAGCCTCTGAACTGTCGAAGGAGGAAGCCATTAGCCTTACATTCAAAGCATTCCGAATCAGTACTACCTTTACTCTACTAGGATCGCTGATCTTGATGCTGATTGCCCCCTTGGTTATTCCATTACTGTACGGCAAGGATTTTAACACAGCATTAACGGTGTTCCGCCTGCTGTTGCTGGAAGTAACCATTAGTGGTGGGACGCTCATTTTGGCTCAAGCATTCATGGCACTGGGCAAGCCGAAGTTCGTATCCATACTCCAAGGTGTGGGCCTGATGCTGGTAATCCCCTTGTTATTCTTCTTGGTTCCTAAATTTGGATTGTTTGGCGCAGGTGTAGCCATGCTGTCATCATCCATACTGCGATTCGGATTTATTATTCTCAATATCAGATTCAACTTAAAGGTTAAAATTCCACGGCTGATCATTAATGGTCAGGACATTCAATGGATGAAGACGACGATGAATTCTTACATTCGTAAAAAACCTATGGATGCCAACGGATAGAGGCAGTGGCCTTGAATTCCGGATTTTAGACAAAAGGAGGAAACTTTCATGGATTCAGTAACAAGCGTGCTTGGCGGCCCGGGCAGTTACCCGATTTCAGTGGTCATCATCGCTCAGGATGACGAAACTCGAATTGCGAATGCGATTCTGTCCTGTAGACTTTTCGCCGACGAGGTTGTGGTTATCGACGGAGGAAGTAAAGATGGAACGGTTCAATTGGCCGAGAGCATGAATTGCCGGGTCTTTGTCAATCCATGGCCCGGATACGCGAAGCAAAGAGAATTCGGAGTGGAACACGCCGTCCATGATTGGGTCTTCCTCATTGATACCGACGAAGTGGTAAGTGATGAACTAGCTTCGGATATTCTTGAACGCAAGCGTGGACTAACGGACATAACCAAAGCCTTTTCCTTGTATCGAATCGGTGATTTCCTAGGCAGGTGGCTAGATCGTGGAGAATATCTGGTTCGGCTGTATAACCGAAAACAGTATGGTATCCGCAACAGTCTTGTGCACGAAATGCCGGATGTTTCGGAAGAAATGACAGTTCACCTGCAAGGGGTACTTTGGCATCAGGGCTTCCGCAGCATTAACGATCATGTGGCTCGCTTCAATAAATATACCGATCTTGAAGCACAGACCGCGTATGCCAGCGGTAAACCGTTCCGACTCAGTCATTTACTGCTTCGTCCACCAGCGAGATTCCTACAGAAGTACTTTCTGCATGGATTATTCAAAAAAGGAATATCAGGCTTCGCTGTATCGGTGTTCTGGGTTATGTATGAATTCATGGTCGGCTTCAAGCATTACGAATTAAGAAGCAAGGACAGGTTGGCCCAACATAATACTGCGGGCCAGGCTGAGAAGGAGAAAAAAGGGGAGAGAAGCTATGCCGTACAGTGATGGATTGAATATTATGACGACCGGCCTTAGCTGGCCCTCGTTACAACCAGGCGGATTGAACACTTATTTCAAATCCGTTTGTGAGCAGCTCTCCTCACGAAACCGGGTGCATGCGCTGATCTGCAGTCAAGAGAAGCCTGCAACCTCTGAAGAACTGATCATTCATAACGCCGGTGATCCGAAGGATGCCATATGGAAACGCAAAGATGCTTTCCAACGCAAGGCTGCTGATCTTATGGGGAATGGCAGTGGGCGGATAGATATTTTATATACCCACTTTGCGCCTTATGGAATCGGCCCTGCTATAGAAGCGAAGAAACGCGGAATACCTGTAGTCATGACATTTCACGGTCCGTGGAATGAGGAAATGAAAATCGAAGGCCAGGGGATTAAACACCGGGTCAAAACAACCATAGCTAAATCTATAGAACATAAAGCCTACAAGCTTGCGGATAAATTCATCGTACTCAGCGAAACGTTCCGCAACATGCTTCATGAGCTGCACGGAGTTCCTTTTCATAAAATTGTAGTCATCCCAGGTGCGGCCAATGTAGACAGATTTGTTCCGGCCACCAATCGTTTGGCTATACGCAGAACCTTGAATCTCCCGGAAGGGGCAACTACTGTATTGACGGTCCGGAGACTTGTGAACCGGATGGGACTGCTGCAGTTGCTTGAAGCATGGAAGCAGGTATCCGAGCGATTTCCAAATGCAATCCTGCTGATCGGCGGTAAAGGCCCGCTGCGCGGGGAGTTGGAAGAGAAAATTGCTGATTACGGTTTGAGCAATAAAGTAAGGCTGCTCGGCTACATTCCGGACCATGAACTGACAGGGTATTATCAGGCAGCGGATCTATTCGTAGTTCCTTCACAGGCATTGGAAGGCTTTGGACTTATTACCGTGGAAGCACTGGCCACAGGATTGCCGGTTATGGCTACACCTGTTGGAGGGAACAAGGAAATATTGCAAGGCTTCCGGCCGGAACTGCTGTTCAAAAGTTCTGCCAGTGATGATATGGCCGAAGGTATTATCCATATGCTGAGCAATCGGAAGCTCCTCCCAAGCCGTGATGAATGCAGGGACCACGTACTGGAGAAATACACTTGGCAGCATGTTGCTGACGGAGTTGAAGCTGTATTCCGGGACGCTCTTGAAAAGGATGTGGCTGTAGAATGCTGAGAGTAGCTTATATAGACCATACCGCTAAATGGAGCGGGGGCGAGGTAGCCTTGTTCAACATCCTGACGAACATTGGAGAGCAGATTAACCCGCTTGTAATTTTGGCGGAGGAGGGTGTGCTGGCTGAAAGGTTACGGGAAAAAGGAATAGATGTACGTATCATTCCGTTGGATGAAAGTGTTCGTTCACGCGGCCGCAATGCCGTTAATATGGGCGCTCCCGGTGCATTATTCAAGCTTTTGGCTTACGGTCGGAAGCTCGCACCTCTTCTGAAGCAGGAAAAGGTAGATTGTGTGCATACCAACTCCTTGAAATCTGCCCTTTACGGTACCATTGCTGCTAAAAAGGCGGGCGTACCCTTAATCTGGCATATCCGTGATCACATCGGCGCTCCTTACTTGAAGCCAGTTGTTGCGAAAGCCATCCGGTTGCTGTCACGTATGCTTCCTAACGGTGTCATCGCCAATTCACATTCTACGTTGAATGCACTGGAACTGCCGCGAACGAAGAAAACTCTGGTGGTGTACTCAGCCTTTGCCAAAGCCATAGGCAATGGAATTGGGAAGAGAGATCAAAAGACTTTCAACGTACTGCTAGTCGGACGTTTGGCACATTGGAAGGGCCAGCATATTGTTCTGGAAGCCGCCAAGAAATTCAGCCATGACGGTCGAGTGAAATTTTGGCTGGCCGGTGATGCCTTGTTTGGAGAAGAAGAGTACAAGAAAGAATTGCTCCAAAAGATTGAACAGGATGGATTAACTAATGTGAGCCTACTCGGCCACGTTGAAGATATACAAGGTCTCATGAATACAGCGGATTTATTGATACACACTTCCATTACGCCAGAGCCGTTTGGTCAGGTTATCGTTGAGGGAATGGCAGCGGGACTTCCTGTTATCGCTTCGAATGAAGGTGGACCTGTAGAAATTGTAATACCTGGCGAGACGGGAATGCTGATCCAACCTGGCGATCCAACTCTCTTGGCAGAATCTATTACATGGATGCTGGAACACCCTGAGGAAAGAAGAAAGATGGCGGACAATGGCATGAAGCGGGTGAAGGAGCATTTTGTAATCGAGAACACGGTCAGGGATATTGTGGACTACTACAAAGGCTTGCTGGCAAGCACCTGACTAACGCCTCGGACAACAGCACAGGTTTCCGAGGTAAAGCTTATTACGATGTGGTAACTCTGATGATGCTCCATAAAACTTTGAGGATGATTCACATGAAAATTGCGATAGCGCACGATTACTTAATCCAAATGGGCGGAGCGGAAAGAGTGGTGGAAGTATTCCACCATATGTATCCGGAAGCTCCGATCTTCACGACGGTTTTTAACGGAAGCCGCCTGACAGAGAATCTCAAAGATGCGGATATCCGAACCTCCTGGCTGCAGAAAATTCCGGGAGTGAAGACCAATTTTAAAGGCATGCTGCCACTTTACCCTATGGCCATTCGTGATTTGGACTTTAGCGGTTACGATATCGTCCTAAGTTCCAGCAGTGCTTTTATGAAAAGTATTCAGGTACCAAGCCATACTTTTCATCTCTGTTACTGCCATACTCCGATGCGGTTTGCATGGGACTATGACACTTATATGGAACGGCAGTCCAATTCCGGGGTATTCAAAAAGCTACTAAAGGTATATATGCAGCAACTTAAAAATTGGGATCAGCGGACATCCAAGAATGTGAATCAATTTGTAGCTAACTCTTCTGTAGTGAAGAAAAGAATTCAGAACTATTATCACCGGGATTCAGATATCATTTTCCCACCTATTAACACAGCGCGGTTCACAAGCTCAGCTAACATCGGGGACTACTATTTAATTGTTTCACGGCTAGTTTCCTACAAACGTATTGATTTGGCTGTGGAAGCTTTCAGTAGAAATGGCCTCAAGTTATACATTGTTGGGGATGGTCCAGACCGTAAGCGGCTGGAGAGTATGGCAAAAGGAAATGTATCATTCTTGGGCAGACTTGAGGACGATCAGGTGACAGGTTTGATGGCACAATGCCGGGCGCTTATCTTTCCTGGTGAGGAAGATTTCGGTATTACACCGTTGGAGGCAAATGCTGCTGGACGGCCGGTTATCGCTTATCAAGCAGGTGGTGCATTGGATACAATCATCCCTTATGTCAACGGAGTGTTCTTCCAACACCAGGAGGTTGACGATTTAATCGCTGCGATTAACGAAGTAGAGTCCTATTCATGGGACATCGGGCAGATCATAAGTCATGCGCAGAAATTTGATGAAGAGTCGTTCATGGTAAATTTCAAACAGTACGTCGAACAGGCCTACGTAAACTTTTTAAAAGGAGGATGATTGTATGAAGCTGACAGTAATCGGTACTGGCTATGTCGGTCTTGTATCTGGCGTATGCTTTACACTTAACGGAAATCATGTCATTTGTGTGGATAAGGACGAGGAAAAAATCAATAAGCTGAATCGTATGGAATCCCCTATATATGAACCAGGAATCGAAGCTTTAATTGATGTCAATCTTCGCGAGGGGCGCTTGTCATTCTCCTCTGATCTTGCCGATTCGGTACGGCGTTCTGATATTGTCATCCTTGCCGTAGGGACACCATCCCTGCCAAATGGCGAAGCGGACTTGAAGTATATCGAGGGTGCGGCGGCTGAAGTGGGAAGAGCCATGGAAGGCTACAAAATTATCATGACAAAGTCTACAGTTCCCGTAGGAACCAATGAGAAGATTCGCAAAATGATTGCCGCGCACACGGTTCATCCTTTTGATATTGTCTCAGCCCCAGAGTTCCTAAGAGAGGGTTCAGCGATCAGCGATACCCTTCATCCTGACCGGATCGTTATTGGTCTTGATAATCCGGAGCTCGAGCCAATCATGAGAAAACTTCATCAAGGCTTTACGGAGAATGTATTTGTAACGGACATTCGCAGCGCGGAAATGATTAAATATGCTTCAAATGCCTTTCTGGCCACTAAAATCTCTTTTATCAATGAGATTGCTAATATTTGTGAAAAAGTGGGAGCTGATGTAACCGAGGTAGCTCAAGGTATGGGAATGGACCGTAGAATTGGTTCCTCATTCCTACAGGCTGGTATCGGGTACGGCGGCTCCTGCTTCCCTAAGGACACCAATGCGCTGATTCAAATCGCCGGTAACGTTGATTATGAGTTCAAGCTTCTGGAATCCGTTGTTGAAGTTAATAAAGGTCAGCGATTCATGATTATCTCCAAGTTACATGAATCTCTTGGAAACCTCCGTGGTGCGGTTATCGGAATCTGGGGACTTGCGTTCAAGCCAAATACGGATGATGTACGTGAAGCACCGGCGCGGGAAATCGTAGAAGCACTCGTAGCAGAAGGTGCTATCGTCAAACTCTATGATCCTATTGCTGCCGACAACTTCAGGAAGGAATACGATCATCCGCAGCTCCGCTGGTGCACCTTGCCAGAAGAAGCTGCGAAAGATAGTGATGCGATCTGCTTGTTGACGGATTGGAGTCTCTTTAGAGATATCGATCTTCACAAGCTGGCACAAAGCATGCGTAAGCAAATCCTGATTGACGGTCGTAACCTCTACACTAAGGAACAAATCGAAGGCACTGGCCTGGAGTATCATTCCGTCGGCCGCCCGCAAATGGGCGGACTCAGCGGTTATTCTCATAGTGTGGCTGGCGCCGTATAAGGTTGGTTTAATCTTTTAGTCTTATCTCTTTAGCTCTTATCTCTTTAGCTCTTATCTTTTATCTTTTATCTTTTATCTCTTATCTGTTTAGCGTTTTCCGGTTGGCTTTCCCAGGCAGTGTTGCCGCCGGAAAGCTTGAGAAGGTCGATCGCGCTAGCGGAGATAATGGGATCTTTATAAAAACACAGTGTTATGTAAAGGGACGAAGAGGAATTTTGGAACTGTAGAAACGAAGTGTTCGCCTTTATCCTCAGATTTCAACCGCGTAGGCGGTATAAATTCAGGAAATCTGAGGATAACAGCGATCGGAAGTCCAACATTCATCGCAGTCCCCCAGCCATAACAACCCCGCTCTTTTATAACAATCCCAACAAGGAGGGTTCACTTATGAAACTTGTACTTTTGTCAGGTGGTTCAGGAAAACGGTTGTGGCCTTTGTCCAACGATTCACGTTCGAAGCAATTCTTACGAGTATTGGAAAGTCCAGCGGGTGAGCCAGAGTCCATGGTGCAGCGTGTCTGGAGACAGTTGCAAGAAACGGGACTTGAGAGTTCTTCTTATCTGGCAACAGGCCGGGGTCAGGTTGAAATGATACAAAGTCAGCTGGGCAGCGAAGTTCCAATCATCGTTGAACCAGAACGACGTGATACCTTCCCGGCAATTGCACTTACGGCCTCCTATTTATATTCGGTGGCAGGTGTATCACCTTCTGAAATCGTAGCGATTCTGCCGGTGGATCCGTATGTAGAATCTTCTTTCTTCGAGAGTGTTGCTAAATTAGAGAGCACCATGGAAGAGAGCGGAGCAAATTTGGCGCTTATGGGTGTTGTTCCGGAACATGCATCTGAGAAGTACGGTTATATTATTCCGACTCGTGATGCGGCGGGTGAAAATGGATTTATGCGGGTAAGTCATTTCCAGGAAAAACCGGACCGTAAACAGGCCGAAGAGCTCATAAGCCGGAATGCCTTATGGAACTGCGGCGTATTCGCTTTCCGATTGGGATATCTGTTGGATATTTTGCAGCGCAAGGGACTGCCTCTTGGTTATGAAGAAATGCAGAAGCAATATAAGCTGCTTGCAACCATTAGCTTTGATTATGAAGTGGTGGAAAAAGAAGATAACATTGTGGTTCAGCCCTATGATGGTTTCTGGAAAGACCTTGGCACTTGGAATACACTTACTGAGGAAATGTCCAGCAATCATGTAGGCAAAGGCTTTATCACAGCGGATTCTGAAGGAACCTGCCTGATTAATGAATTGGATATTCCGATAACAGTTATCGGTGCCAAGGATTTAATTATTGCAGCAAGCCCTGATGGAATTCTGGTTACCCACAAAGCGGAAAGCCCACGCATCAAGGAAGTGCTGAAGGCTTTTGATCAACGGCCGATGTATGAGGAACGCCGGTGGGGACATTATCGAGTGATTGACTACGTGAAATATGAAGAAGGTAATGAAGTGCTGACCAAACGGATTTTTATAGCCGGTGGTAAAAATATCAGCTACCAGCTTCACCATAAGCGCAGTGAGATTTGGACCATAATCAGCGGTGAGGCAAGCATTGTACTCAATGAAAAAATGCATAATGTAAAAGCAGGCGATGTAGTAAGAATCCCTGAAGGCACCAAACATGCGATATTGGCTCTAACGGATCTCGAATTCATTGAGGTACAGACGGGGTCAGAATTGGTTGAAGAGGATAATATTCGAATCACACTGGATTGGAATGACATAGAACTACATCAGTTTATTTCTTAGCACAAACTAACTATTTAAACCATTTTGTGTACCTCTGAAACAGGTATAAAGGACTAATTATTAAGAATTTTTCATAATTGCACTAAACTAAAACAGAATAGAGTCGATATTTACGGTAAGAGGGTTCATTCCTTCTAAACGATAAAGGCAAACCTATCGAAAGATAGGGACGCAAAGCTACAGGGCCTTCGATAAGAGTGGCAGCCTGGCTACCGAAAGGAAGATGAATTGTAATGGCTTACCGTAAGTATCGACTGTTGTGTTCATTGCTGTCTTTTGTCCTGTTTTTAATGGCCATTCCGTTAGGTTGGAGTATCGCGCCTGTATCTGCATATGCTGCTGGAGGTTTTGCCCCGGTTAATCCAAATGCTTCACCTGAAGCAATCAAGCTTTTGAAGTACCTATCCGATATTTCCGGAAAAGGAATTTTAACCGGCCAGCATGACTATCTGGAGAGTCCGGATGAATTCAGCAATAAGCTGCAGGCAACCAGCGGGAAGTTTGCTGCCCTTCATGGCTACGAACTAGGTGCAATTAGCGGTCAGACAGAGAGCACTACAGCTTGGCAACGGCAAAATGTGGTCAACAGTGCAATCAACTGGAATAAAAGTGGCGGCATCGTAGCCATGACATTCCATGCGAATTTGCCAGGGACAACATACGACTGGACCAATGTTCAAAAAGGTCTTAGTCAGGCTGATTTCGATAAATACGTAACGCCGGGTACAACTCAATACAACAGCTTAATAATTGAGCTTGATAAGGTAGCAGTCTCCCTGAAAAGTTTACGCGATGCGGGTGTGCCGGTACTGTGGAGACCGTACCACGAAATGAATGGCGGTTGGTTCTGGTGGGGTCAAAAGAGTAACTTTTCTACCCTTTGGAACATTATGTATGATCGTTACGTTAACTATCACAAATTAAATAACCTGCTGTGGGTATGGAGCCCGAATGCACCGAATGCCTGGTCAAACCCTTATGCACTGACTTATCCAGGTGCGAGTAAAGTGGACGTTCTTGCAGCAGATATATATGAAAATGACTTCAAACAAAGCCATTATGACAGCTTAATCACACTTGCTGCCGGCAAACCGATTGCAATCGGTGAAAATGGTGAAATGCCTGACCCGGAGAAGGTTCTCAAGACACAGCCTAACTGGGCTTTTATGATGAATTGGGGAAAAATGCTTTACGAGAGAAATACTACGGCAACGATTACTAACTTCATGAATAACAGCTTCACTCTTACACGTGACGAATATAGTACAGGGGTGATTCCAAGTCCTACACCGACACCAACTCCTGCACCGACTGCAACACCAACACCTGTTCCAACGCCAACACCTATTGTAGGACTTCTTCTCCCGGCCCAAAATGGACTGCAGGGGCAATATTACTCGAATATGAATGTTTCAGGAACACCTGCACTAATTCGCAATGATAGCTCAATCGATTTTAATTGGCGACTGACAGCGCCCGCCAGCTCCCTCGGCATCAATTATTTCTCTGTACGCTGGATGGGTAAAATCAAGCCTCTTTACAGCGAGACATACCAAATTTATACAGCATCGGATGATGGTATCCGTGTCTGGATTGATGGGAAGATTGTGATTGACAGCTGGACGAAACAAAGTGGAACGGAGCGTGTTGGAAGTATCGCTCTGAATGCAGGCCAACTGTACGATATTAAAATAGAATATTATGAGAATGACGGCGATGCGCGGGTTCGCTTAATGTGGCAAAGTCCTAGTCAAATTAAGGGGACAGTTCCGTCTAGTGCTTTGTTTTTAGCATCAACAGCGGCAACTTTAACAGTAGCGGCTGCGACACCAACACCAACGGTTGCACCGACATCAGCACCAACGCCAACACCAACGGTTGCACCAACGCCAACACCAACGGTTGCACCAACGCCAACACCAACGGTTGCACCGACACCAACACCAACGGTTGCACCAACGCCAACACCAACGGTTGCACCGACACCAACACCAACGGTTAGTCCCGTTACGGACCCATTGCTTTCTCAGCAGTCTGTACAACCCGCTGTACCCGTATACTTTAACGGACTGAAGGGTGAATATTTTAAAAACATGCAGTTGTCTGGAACACCTGTTATTGTACGAAACGATACTGCTCTAGACTTTAATTGGCGACTGTTGTCTCCTGATGCTGCATTAGGTGTTGATTTCTTCTCCGTACGTTGGACTGGTAAGATCAAACCGCTATACAGTGAAACTTATCAAATCTACACGAATTCAGATGATGGAATACGGGTTTGGATCGATGGGGTGTCTGTTATTGACAGCTGGATTAAGCAAAGTGGTACCGAGCGTCAAGGCAGTATAACTCTGAAGGCAGGACAGCTTTATGATATCAAAGTAGAATATTACGAGAATCAAGGAGATGCTAGAGCACGTCTAATGTGGGAAAGCCCGAATCAGCTTAAGGGGACGGTGCCGTCAAATGCACTTTATCTCCCTGATGCTACCCCAAGCTAAAGATACAAGCTTATAGCCAACAATCGCCCCGGATACTTTTGATAAGAAAACTTATTCTTTTCAGTCCATTGCTCACTGGCCCTGCTGCTTGGCAGGGCTACTAAGCTATAGCCCTCATTGGCGAATCGGTTGCTTGTCCTTTTAGCGGGAAGGTCACCCCTTATGTCTTTTGACGGCAGCCTGGCTACCGAAAGGAAGATTACTTTGAACATTTACCGAAAGTTCCGGTTATATAGTGCAATACTGCCACTAATTTTGATTATGTCTTTTATTCCTTGGGGTGAGGTCAGCAGCCTGCCCGCCACGAAGCAGAATGTTGCACCTGTTAATCCTTCCGCCTCTGTGGAGGCACAGGAACTACTGAGTTATTTGGTAGGACTTAGCGGCAAAGGTCTGTTAACTGGACAGCATGATTATCTGGAGAGACCAGATGATTTTAATGCTCAGCTTAAAGATGCCAGCGGTGAATATGCTGTATTGCATGGTTACGAATTGGGTGCCATCAACAATCAGTCTAAGAAAGTCATTGCCTCACAACGGCAAGCTGTAGTTGATAGTGCGATAGAGTGGTATGACAATGGTGGAATTGTAGCGATGACTTTTCATCAAAATATCCCGGGTACTCAACCATCCTGGTCTAATGTTTCAAGAGGGTTAAGACAGGATAAATTTAATGCTTATGTAACACCAGGAACACCACAATACAAGAACCTAATTGCTGATCTAGACCAGATTGCATTTTATCTAAAACAGCTGCGCGATGCTGGTGTACCAGTGATCTGGAGACCCTACCATGAAATGAATGGTGGATGGTTTTGGTGGGGAAAGAAGAGTAACTTCACAACACTTTGGGACATTATGTACGATCGTTTTGTGAATACCCATAAGCTGAATAATCTATTGTGGGCATGGAATCCGAATGCTCCGAATGAATGGTCAGACCCCTATCTGCCGTATTTCCCTGGATCTGACAAGGTTGATATACTGGCAGCCGATATTTACAATAACGATTATAATCAAATTTATTATGATAGTCTGTTGGAGATCGCGAATGGAAAGCCTATAGGGATTGGGGAAAGCGGTGAGCTCCCAGATCCTGAAATGATGTCCGAAAATCAGAGTGAGTGGGTATATATGATGACGTGGGGGAAATTGCTGACTGAAAAAAACAGCTCCCAAAAAATCAAAAGCTTCATGAGCAGCTCCTACACGGTGTCGAGAGATAAGCTCGTAAGCAGGGTGCCAATCACGGACAGTCCAACGAACAATCCATCCCGCAACGGTTTAAAAGGTGAGTATTTCAATAATGCAAATCTGACAGGAACGCCGGTTTTAAACCGGAGTGATAATAAGATTGACTTTAATTGGCGAGGTGGATCACCTGGAACGGGTATTGGAAAAGACTTATTCTCTGTACGCTGGCAGGGTAAAATCAAGCCGAAATACAGTGAGAAATATACATTCTACTCTTCTTCGGATGACGGGGTAAGAGTATGGGTTGGGGATAAGCTCATCATTGATAGCTGGAATAAGCAGAGCGGTATTACCCGAGAGGGGAATATTACACTGAATGCAGGAACCTTGTACAATATAAAGGTTGAATATTTTGAGAATCACGGTGATGCCAGTATGCGACTCAAATGGAAAAGCTCGCATCAGAAAGAGACAATCATTCCTCAAAACGCCCTGTTCAATCCTTAATGAAGGGCGATAATAAATGCCAGACATTCCGGATGAAAGAGAGGACAAAGAAATGAGAGCTCTTAAACTAAATAAACTCCTACATTTGACCCTAAAACTTGCAGCTTTAACGATCTTGTTTCTGTTGACCACCTCCATATTCGGATCAGAAGGTGGAGAGGATGGCGCCGTGAAGGTTGATATGTCGAAGCTGTCTTCTGCACAGGTTGGGGAACCGAAGCTGCCTGCAGGTACAGTACTTTGGAAGCTGGGTAAGCATGACGGTTCCTCAGGAGAATTTGCAGCTGAAAAATCATCCAATAATAATAAGGCTCTCGCCGTCTCAAGTAAGTCAATTGCGCCTGAGAGCATTCCCTCAGGTTTGAACGGGGCTAAGAATCCTGAGCTTCGCATTTCGTATTCATTAGACAAGATCCCGGCTAACGGGGTCTTATTTCACGTAAGCATCTTGGATGCCTACAAATCGATCCCGCAAATGAGTGTTTTTTCAAATAAGCAATTATCGGGGATTATCCAGATTTCAGGAGTTTCGGGGACGAACAGCGAATATACCTTTCGTAAAACTTATGAGCTGTATATCCCCAAGGAGCAGTTAAAGACAGGTGTGAATGAGCTTAGGCTGCAGACCACCCGATGTTTATACTGCTCTGCCGCAGAGGATAAATACTTATGGTTTACATGGGATGATCTCAGTCTCGAATCGCTGAACGCTCCAATCACCGAACCTATTCATGGAAGTTATTCCTTAACGGGAACTATGGTAAGTAACAATCAGTTTTATTTCGATAGCGGTGCGGTTACTCATCTGCCCTATATTATGAAATGGCTTGGGATTGCTTACAGCGGGAATATCATGAGAACTACCTGTGCTAGTGATGTAGGAAGGTCATGCTCCAACATGTTGGAATACTATAAAGTTCTGCAGGATTACAATATGCAGTCCGTGGCGATGTATCTGTATTCCGGTGATATTAAGCTGAAAAGTGATGGTTCATTGCCAGACAATGCGGCCAAAAAACTGACTGACTATTTCCGAAATTACAGCCCATTTTTCCAGTTCTATGAAGTGGATAATGAGCCTGGTTTGTTCAACCGATCCAAAGCGGTCAATTTGGCCATTGCGGACTGGTTGAATAAAGAGGGGAAAAAAATCGCGCCTCATTTGCAAACGGTGGCACCGGGTTGGGCCTATTGGCCAGGCTTTAAGGAGCATTCCTGTGGAAACCAGAAAGGTACAGTCCGCCAGTGTGGTGACCCTGATGGTTGGGAACGAGACCCAGAGCAGCGTCTGGAACTGGAGAAGGTAACGGACTTAACCAATGGACATTCCTATGGAGAATCCTATATCTTCACCAACGGTGGAAGTTTTACGGAAAACTTGAAAACCTTTGGAGGTTCGGCGGAGGGCCTGAATAAAAAAATGCTCACCTCTGAATTCGGAACCTCTGACAGTCATACGGATGCCCCGCAATATGGTGCTTCCGAGCGGAAGGCTGCTGTGTTCGATCGAATTATGCGTGCCCACATTGGATACGCCGATATGTTCGTCCAGCATGCCGCTTTTTTTAAGGATTTCAGCTTGTTCAAATATGGTTTCAATCTGGAAGAGCATGATCCAGCCAAGACAGAAATTTTTTATACCTCTGGTAAGGAGGACTCCCGAGTAAGCATTATGCGTAGATTAAGTCTCGCGTATGCAACCCACGGAACCCCGCTGACCTACCAAGTTGCAAACAAGAGTGCTCTAGCGGATAAGTTGGTATATGTTCGTGCTGTTGACACGTCGACACTTGCACCGTTGGCAGGTTCGGGTGCAACCTCGAACAAAGTGTTGGTTAATTTCGTTAACTTTGAAGATACAACACAGACTGTGACCGTGAACATTACAATGCCGAAGAAAACAGTCTATGAGGGTGAGCGCTTTGGGAATGGGGATACCTACGAAGAAGCCCGCAGTTATATGGCTGGTAAACAAGCGAGTCCAGTGTTGACCTTTACAGAAACCTTGGCTCCGGGTGAGGCTGTTCAATATATTTTGCAGCCCAGTCAGGAAGTGAAAGCCAGTGCGCCGCAGGGCTTTCAAGCCTCCGCAGTTAAAGGTCCTGCTATCCGGTTAAGCTGGTTGGAAGCCCCCGGAGCAAGCTACGAAGTGCTCCGGGATGATGGTAGTGGCAAACTGAGTGTAGTAGCCACCAAGGTTAAGGAAACACAATATACCGATCGGAACCTCCAAGACGGTACGTTGTATACGTATGCCGTAAGAGTATCAGGGTCACAGGTGATGTCACAGCCGCTAAAGATTACCGCTACCGGCCTGGTTCCACTTGAACGAGCGGGTTGGAAGGTATCCTCTAATGTAAACGTAGATGCTTCGAACCCCAACAGTGCCATTGACGGAGATCGTAGAACACGCTGGGATACAGGAAAACATCAAGCTTCTGGTGAAACCTATCAAATTGATTTGGGCAGTGCCCACAGTATTGAAACTATTAATTTAGACTACACGTTATCCCCTTATGACTACCCAAGGGGATACGAGGTCTATGTTTCAGATGACGCCCGTGCCTGGAGACTTATTACTTCCGGTACAGGCCAAAAGGAAACAACAAAGATTCCCTTTGCTCCCGTAAGAACCCGGTATGTGAAGATTGTGCAGACTAGTTCAGGAGGCAACTATTGGTCTATTCAAGAATTGCAGATCTACTCAAGAGAATGAATGTTTAACTCCGAATAATTAATGCTGGAGTTTAGAAGGGCCTCGAATAGTTCGGGGCTTTTTGCTGTTGGCACTAAAGTTCGTATAATCCTATGTCATAGTGCAATACTATTTTGGTTAATAAACCTAATCAAATGTGAAAGAGGTGAAATACGATGAGCCACCTTGCGGATAACGTTATATTATTATTGGCCGTCCTATTGCTTATTGGTGTTCTATCCACTAAATTCTCGAACCGGTTCGGCATGCCAGCACTAGTACTCTTTATTGCGGCGGGTATGGTTTTAAGTCATTTTATCTATTTTAATAATGCCTCTTTTACGCAAATAGCCGGGATCTTTGCTCTTATTGTTATTCTCTTCGAGGGAGGGATGCAGACGAGTATGAAGGATATCCGGCCCATTATTCTTCCGGCATTATCCTTATCTACTATTGGAGTTCTAATTACTACAGGGATAGTCGGCCTATTCGCCAAACTTATTCTGGATGTACCTTGGGCGGAGAGTCTTCTATTCGGGGCGATAGTGGGTTCTACCGATGCAGCGGCAGTATTCTCTGTATTAGGCGGTAAAAATATTGATAAACGTCTCACTTCTACCTTGGAGGCTGAGTCGGGCAGTAATGATCCAATGGCTGTTTTCTTAACAGTCTCACTCTTGGAGTGGATTCTGCATCCGGACATGGCTTTGTGGAGGCTGATATTCTCATTTATATGGGAGATGGGGATTGGCTTGCTCTTAGGGTGGGTATTGGCTAAACTGGCCGTGTGGCTAATCAATAAGATAAATCTGGAATCTTCCGGTCTTTATCCCGTTCTAGCAGTAGGGTTCGCGGTATTAACCTATGGTGTGGCGGCTCAACTTCATTCCAGCGGACTGCTTGCCGTATATGTGTTAGGCCTTGTTATGGGGAATTCCGAATTAATGTACAACCGCACCATTATGAATTTTAATCACGGATTCGCCTGGATGATGCAGATTGCCATGTTTATCATACTTGGCCTGCTGGTCTTTCCTCAGGAGCTGGTGAACATCGCTTGGCAGGGTCTGCTTTTATCGTTAATTCTAATGGTTGTAGCTAGGCCGATTGGAGTATACATAAGCCTTCTATTTGCTAAATACTCCTTTCGTGAAAAGACATTGATCTCATGGGCAGGTCTGCGTGGTGCGGTTCCAATTGTACTGGCAACCTATCCTTTATTAGCAGGGCTTCCGCAAGGAAGACTATTTTTCAATGTTGTATTCTTTGTTGTATTAACCTCAGCTGTCATTCAGGGTACTACGATTTCTCCACTAGCTTCCCGGTTAAAACTCGTTGGAAAAGATAGGCCAGTTCTATCGCTTATGGAGTTGGTAGCTTTGGGGAAAACGAATTCGGAATTCAATCATATCCGTATTGAGGAGCGGATGGTCATTGCCAATAGGCAAATTGCGAGTCTGGAGCTGCCGAATGATATCCTGTTTACAGCCATCATCCGCAATGATCAGGTCGTAGCTCCCCATGGGAATACAGTGATCGAGCCAGGCGATATATTGTACGTGCTTAGCCCGAAGAAGAAGAGGGAAGAGTTACATGCTCTATTCAAGGGTGCTTCGAGTATAGTGTTGCAGAAATAGCCACTTAAGTCGTGTATTTGGATGTGATAGAAATAATATGCATATGAAGGGGGCTGTGCTAATATCTACAACAATAAAAATAGGATCCGAATTGCATTATAAGTAAAATTGTGTTAAGATGTATATAGATTTAGAATAAGTCTAAATACATTAACAAATAGATACTATATAGGAGGATTTATAATGACTACACAATTAAAAAGTGAGACCGAACTGCACGCAGCCTTGAACCTTCAGACAGCCAATTGGACCGTATTAGGTGTTAAGCTTCATCATTATCACTGGTATGTGAGTGGTACACAATTTTTCACACTACATGTTAAATTTGAAGAGCTGTACAATGAAGCTGCTGGTTATGTGGATGCGTTGGCAGAGCGCTTGCTTGCTATTGGTGGTCACCCAGCTTCCACTATGAAACAATACCTGTCCCTATCCGCGATTGAGGAAGGACAAGGTGGTGAAGATGCCAAGGCAATGGTGGGGCAATTAATCAAAGACTTCACTATGATTGCTGGAGAGTTAAAAGATGCGATTACTCAAGCGGAAGAACTAAGCGACCAGCCGACGGCTGACCTGCTGATTGGGATCAGAACCAGTGTTGAGAAGCATGCTTGGATGCTGAATGCTTACCTTGGTTAACAAATAGTCCTTTATGAAATTGAATCTGCTGTGACAGACGCAGGGTCCGTAAATAAAGTCTCAATTGACTTATTAACGGACCCTGTTTGCTATTTGATGAATACCCCGCCAAATGGCAGAACCTCCCGTAAAAACCGCTTGACGATTCCGTCTCCGTCATTCGTATCACGTTCGAAACGCCGATTTTGCCGCCCTGCCTGAAAGAGAACAGGACCGTGGCCTGTCATTTTCCAGTGATAACTCATATGCTGGCTGGCTAAATGATTACCGTACACGGTGAGTTCCAGCTTGGCATTCTCGGGATATGCAATCACACTGCCTGCATCTACATAAAGCGGTTCAAACGGATGAAGTTCTGCTTCACATACGGTTCCCTCAGTAAGTATACCGATACTGCCTTTACCCGAAAATTTCACCTTAATAGTATCCCTTGTGATGAACATATTCTTCATGCTTAGCACACGTGTCTGCATTTCGATGCCTTTACTGTAAAAAAATAAATGTCTGAAATCATAGAGTAAATCGCTTTTCCCATCAAGTTGCAGTGTTTTGATCTTATATCCTGGAGGGAGTGCAGCAACAAATCGACACGGTCCAGACATATCAGCACGAATCAGCTTACGCTTGCGATACATGCCTTTCACATCCATAAATCTGTCCGCTCTTCCTGATGAGGGACCTTGGTAAGCAATTATTTGCTGGGGGTGCAGTACGTGCAGCTCTTCGTTCTCTGCGATGGTAAAGGCCACGGCCTGCCCACTCCCGCTTTCGCCTTCATCCTGGACATCCACGTTCAATGTTATCCCCCCCGTCTATATATTAGAAGTAAATCATTATCTACCCCTTAATTAACGAAACCGATCGCCTTTTCTGGAGCGGTGGCGCATCCCCAATCGAATGAGTCGAATGATGAGGAAATAGCCGATTACAAGTCCGATCCCCGTGTAGAGAGTGACCTTGATTCTATGGAAATAGCTTTCCCGGGCTTCACGGTCGTCCTTCAGTTGATCTACCACTTTCGTCAATTGGCGGTTTTGTTCCACTAGAGCTGCGTTCTGTGAGCGATAGCTTTCCATATCTTCAACCGTTTGACCTAATTGATCTTTAGTTTCACCAAGCTCATCCTTTGTCTTCTCCAGCTCTTCGACCGTTTGCTGATAGCTTTCCTGTAATTGATTGACTTCATCTGGCAGTTCTGAGAATTGCTGAAGGCCATCGTACAAATCACTGAAATAATTCGCTTTTGCGTCAGTTGCTGAAAGAGATGTGGATATGACCAGCAAGAGTAGGACTGATATCAACAAGCGGAAAGTTGTATAATATAAATTGGGTTTCATTAAAGTCACCACCTAAATGCTAATATATCTTTTATTTTATCATAGCATGACAGGGTTCGACAGCTGCTGAGTAACTTCGGACAAGGTGGACGGAAGGGAGATGATTTAATATGAATAAATGGCTCAAAACTATACTATTTCTAGTGGGGTCCGCTTTTTTGACCCGCCTGATTCCCTTTTCCTCACTGTTTCGTAATCTGGATACGATGATCCATGAATTTGGTCATGCTGTAGTAACATTGCTATTATCCGGCTCTGTGCTAAGAATTGAATTATATGCCAATCACAGTGGAGTGACTTACTCAGCCATTCAAGCAGGCGGCAGATCGATACTTGTTTCATTAGCGGGTTATACTCTAGCTTCGTTGTTCGCACTCTTACTTTTCTATTTGTATGCCAAAGGGCGGGAGAAATGGGGACTTGTACTCACCAGTGGTGTTGCTTTTATTATGCTGCTGTTATATGTTCGGGGTGGTTTTGGGATGATCTGGCTAAGTGGGTTCATTGTATTAAATATCTTAATAATAATAATAATGGGGAAGAGACTTCAAAAATTCTACTACCTTCTCCTAGCCTTTCTAACCTTGGAAGAATCGGTGCTCGGCCCACTCTTTTTAGTAACAGCTTCATTTTTATCTCCAACACAAGCAGGGGATGCCAGCAATCTAGCTCAACTCACCCCGCTGCCAGCCTTTTTATGGGCTGTATTATTCTTTTTATTCTCTTTACTATGTGCAAAATGGGCACTAAGCTTCTTTTTCCAGCCTTCACGTGATAAATATTCGATAAGGAAGAAGACTTGAAAAAAGTGAAGTAAAGTCGTATATTTAATCGGGTTATGGGTACAGAAAGCAAGCTTACAGAAGTATGAGGAGGATCATAAGTGTTATTGGAATCCATAGGATTTATGTTTTTTTCAACATTAGAAACCATCTCGGCTTATTACTTGATGATGGCGTTATTCAGATTTAAAGCCCAGGATCATATATGGGAGGCCTTGTTTGTTGTTCTTCTAATCAATTTACAGAGCTACGTACTTAGAAATGAATTTTCATTAGCCTATCTTGTTCCTATCATCGCCATCCTGATCTTGACCTTTTTATTCGCAGTCATCGTGAAAATACCATTGATCTGGTCGCTGATAACTACCATTCTCGGATATGCCATATTTGCGTTTATCCAGACAGGTCTCGCAATCTTGTTATTTGGTTCCATTGCTGGGGCTATGTCCACCACATCCAACGGGTACCTTTTGCAATTTGCGAGTGGGATAATCACGCTATTATTGTCGTCTTTTCTGTATAAAATAGGTTGGGGATTTAAGTTTGATTTTGAAAGACTGCGCTTTAAGTTTGAGGATATCCTTGTCATTATATTGATTGTTGTTTTTTTATTTTCCATATCGATCATTCTGTACTATAATCAAATTTTTATAAATATTCTTTTCTTTGTATCTACGGTTGTTTTCCTGCTTTATTACGCGGTCAGGAAGGAAATCGGGGAATAAATAACTGGAAGAATTGCCTAAATACTGATGGAGATGACACCTATGAAGAGCCTAAGTGTAACCAAAGATCTAGATGGACTTTCAGGTATTGTACAACTAAATATTGATGATATAGCATTTCTAGAATTCGATAGCCGGTCTGGAAAAATCTTTATTCATACTATAGAGGACCGTATTTTCTACACGGTAGGATCACTGAAGTATTGGACCATGGTATTGAACAACTCGGGTTACAGATTCTTTGTTGCTGACCGTAATAATGCGGTTCATATTGACAAGATTGTTGAGATGAATGGTCTTCTCAAGGTGGCTTATTTTCAGACGAATAGAACGAATGCCTCGAAGCATTGTACAATGTCTAAAAGTGGATATAAAGAGGTATCGGAGCTATTGGGACTAAGGAAGTCTATGGTTATTTACACTTAAAGTTGCCACTTGGCAACTTTTTTATCATACAAGAAAGTATAGATCTATTCATTAGTTTGCCCACCTCTAGAAACCTCTGTACAATTACATAGGTTTTTTGTGTTACATAAATAGGTTTGTTTGTGCAATACACCCATATTATCAAACCGAACATGTGTTCCATGACAAGGAGTTGTCCACCATTATTGGTACATTAATATAGACGAAATAAGAAAGAGGTGGGAAATATGCAAGCAAGTATTCAACCAGACTTTACATGGAGCAGGGATCATATTTTTGCCAGTGGAGCGCAGAACATTGTTTTGCTTGTAGAATGGCGCGGCGCTCCGTCAAGTCAACAGGGACGTAAAAAAAGTCATAAAGTAGCAGCACGGGAAATTGAATTGCGATTATGGGTTGAACCCCACATCAGCCTAACCAGACTACATGGTTGTCGAACAGTGCCTGGTGATGATCGCTCGCTGCTCTTTCCCCTTGGTAAAATCCTAACAGGACAACGTAAATATATTGCATTGGAATTCACATTGAGTCAGGCACCCGCAGGAAAACATGATGCAGTCTGGCTACAGTGGCAGTATAAACAGCCTTATGGTGAAAGAATATGTGAGCTTCCCATGGAAAAGTTAAGTCTTGAATATAGCCATCATACAGGAGTTTTGCAGGAGTCCTGTTGCTTTCACGTAGAGAAGCATCTTGAAATTCTCAGAACTGAGGAGGTCCTGGAAGGGGCAGAGCGGCTTACAAGAATGGGGAAGCAAATGGAAGCGTGGGAATTGGTCCGCCGCCATGCAGACAAGTTGCTTCTTTTGGCTGTGCGTACTGGAGATAGGCTTCTGAGTAGAGAAGCGGAAAACTTGTACAGGAAGAGTGAGCTGGAACCTTTAATTCCAAATAAATTAATAGAATACCAAAATATCCGAACAGAGTGTATATAAACCCCTATACCCATTCCTATTAACGTAAAAATCACAAATAAATAATTATATAATTGTGAGAATATAGTAAAATAGTTCTATAATAAAGTATTACTATCATAGAATAATAATTTAGTTGTAGATACATATGACTACTGATCACAATGTTATGGGTCTATTTTACTAAACATCAAGGGGAACTGAAAATGACAGACCGATTAATCCGGCTAATGCGAATAATTACGCTTATTCAAGCCAAGCCAGGAATACTGGCTCGTGAGTTGGCGGAACGCTGCGGTACGAGTGAGAGAACGATCTATAGAGATATGGATGCCCTAAGCGCCATGCATATTCCTATTACCCATTTGGGACATGGTAAAGGATACACTTTTATCGGTAACTTTGCGCTTTACCCCTTGGACTGGTCGGATGAAGAAGCAGCTGCTTTTTCAGAAATTAGAGATAGAATAGAAGATATTAAGCCTCATATGCCAGATGGCTTTGAGGGTGCTTATGAAAAAGTAATGGCCGCTGAGTACAAGCTAAAGGCGGACAAGGAAGAGAAAATGGAGAGTACAAAGAAAGAACCGGGACCAGGCTGGATGGAAAAAAGCAGCTATCAACAAGAACAGTCACCTTTCCTAACAGAAATTCTGGCAGCCGTGTTGAAGCAGAGGAGTATTCAAGCGGATTATAGCGAAAATGCTTACGAGGAGTATGGGACATTAATAGATCCCTATTGTCTGGTCCCTCTTGAGAATCGCTTTCATCTCATAGGCTTCTGTCATCGGTTTGGACTCATTCGAACCTTTCATATAAACGGGCTCTCGAACTTAAAGCCCAAGTCTAGGGTTTTTAACAAAGAAAACTTTGATTTGGAAACATTTCTGAAGCAGAAATGGTCCTTGGATAAAGATAGTCTGCAAATGGAATTTAAAGTAAAATTCTCTGAACCTATGATGATGAGAGTAATCAATGAGGAAATGGCGATTCAACCGATTAAGATAGATTATCAGGATCGATATCTTCATTTTGTAGTGGGGCTCGAACAGGATATTCACTTTATCCGCTGGATCGCTCGTTTTGAAGAGGAAGCCGAGATTATTGAGCCTCAATATTACCGGGAAGTTATGCGGTATCAACTAGAGAAATGGCTGTCGCTATATAAATAGCGCAGTCGTTTCTCTTTTTTTTAGATTAGAAAGATTTTCCTTGTCGGCTAAGGGAATATATAGTAATGTAATAAAAAATAACGTCTTTGACGGTTTAAAGCGTCATTTCTTTCATGTGATGTCAGGTTAACGAGTCTCTCTGATCCAGAGAGTTTTCTTTTATTCAGATTTGACCTTAGTTCAATTTTTAAAAAGAACATTTTAAAACAGAATATTCTTAATCAGAAGAGAGGTATTACCTTGATCCAGCCAATTCTGAAAATTGAGGATCTGCACACCCATTTTTTCACTGACCGTGGGGAAGTTCCTGCTGTTGATGGTGTTGATCTTTATGTGAATCCCGGTGAAGTGCTGGGGATCGTTGGAGAATCAGGTTGTGGGAAGAGTGTCACGTCCTTATCCATACTGAAGCTTGTTCCGAATCCACCCGGTAAGATTGTAAGTGGGCATATTTATTTTAAAGGTAAGGACATTGTGCCTTTGAAGGAAAAGGAAATGCGCAAGATACGCGGTGACGCTGTATCAATGATATTTCAAGAACCTATGACCTCTCTTAATCCATTGTTTACGGTTGGCCAACAAATTATAGAAACGGTACGGCTGCACCGTGGTCTTTCAAAGAAACAAGCAAGAGAGCATGCTATTGAGATGCTCAGGAAGGTAGGTATCCCACGGCCTGAGGCTATTATTGATGAGTATCCTCACCAATTGTCGGGCGGGATGCGCCAGAGGGTGATGATCGCAATGTCGATTTCCTGCAGCCCGGAACTCCTGATTGCAGATGAACCCACCACGGCTCTGGACGTAACCATTCAGGCGCAGATTCTCGATCTGATTCGACGTCTAAATGAAGAACAAGGTACAGCGGTTATGTTGATTACACATGATTTGGGTGTAGTCGCAGAAATGTGCCACCGTGTTGCAGTTATGTACGCTGGTAAAGTAGTAGAAGAAGGCAGTGTACACGATATCTTCAATAATCCGCTGCATCCTTATACAAGAGGACTTATCGCATCCGTTCCAAGAATGGATGAGACACGTGAGCGGTTGTATTCCATTCCCGGTAATGTCCCCATACTCAGCAACGATCTGAAAGGCTGCCGTTTCGCGCCGAGATGTCCGAACGTTATGGATATTTGCCTGCAGTCGATTCCGCAGCTGACTCTGCAGGAAGAAAGTCACAGCTGCAGATGCTGGATGCATGAAAGTCAACAGGAGGATGCAGTATGAGTGAGAGTCTGCTCGAGGTTAAGAACCTCAAGAAATATTATCCGATCAACAAAGGTTTCTTTAACAAAACACAGGGATTCGTTAAGGCAGTAGATGATATTTCCTTCTCGGTAAAAAGAGGGGAGACCTTTGGTTTAGTGGGAGAAAGCGGTTGTGGGAAATCGACGACGGGCCGCTCGCTGCTAAGATTGATTGAGCCGACAGAGGGAGAAATTTGGTTCGAGGGGCAGGACATTACTAAACTGTCTATGGAGGAAATGCGCAAACGTCGACGGGAGATGCAGATTGTATTTCAGGACCCATATTCTTCACTGGATCCACGTAATACAGTACAACGCATTTTGGAAGAACCCATGATTGTACATGGTGTAGGTGATGCGAAGGAACGCAGAGCTGCAGTTGAACGACTGGCCGATGTCGTGGGGCTCTCCAAAGCACATCTGCAGCGTTACCCGCATCAATTCTCTGGGGGACAAAGACAGCGTATTGGGATTGCTAGGGCGCTTGCTCTCCAGCCAAAGCTTATTGTAGCTGACGAGCCTGTATCCGCACTAGATGTATCCATCCAATCTCAGGTTATTAACCTAATGCAGGATTTACAGAGTGAATTCGGATTGACCTACATATTTATTGCACACGATCTCAGTGTTGTGAAGCATATCTGCGACAGGGTCGCTGTTATGTATTTGGGAAGAATCGTAGAAATAACTGACAAGCACAAACTTTATGCCCAGCCAATGCATCCGTATACTCAGGCCCTGCTGTCAGCGGTACCGGAACCTAACCCGGATCTTCGTAAAGAACGTATCATTTTGCAGGGAGAAGTGCCAAGTCCTGCGAATGCACCGATAGGCTGCGCATTTAATACACGTTGTCCAAGAGTGATGGATGTCTGCCGGAATGTTAGACCCCCTTTACTGGAGACAGAATCGGGACATCTTACAGCCTGTCATTTGTACGATAAAGAAGCAAGTTCACAGCTTGCGTAATACAACGGGATTGTAACATTGGTATATGGCTGTGCATCGACGCAGCTACATATAAACGAATTATACTTTCTATTGGGAGAAGGGAGTTTTCTAGATGAAGAAGTGGAGTAATCTTGCATTGGTATTGATGCTGAGCGCAGCCTTTGCGCTGAGCGGTTGCGGAGGAAACAATAACGCAAGCACAGAAGGAAACACAGGGGGAAATGCAGCGGCTACTAAAGCACCGGAAGGCTCTACGAATGCTGCGGAAACAGCACAAGATACACTGATTTTAGGCCGTGGTGGAGATTCTGCTTCACTGGATCCTGCAATCGTAACGGATGGTGAATCTCTAAAGATCGCGCATCAGGTGTTCGACTCCTTGCTAGAGTACAAACCAGGCACTTCAGAAGTGCAAGCGTCATTGGCTGATAGCTGGGAAGTATCTGCTGATGGATTAATTTACACGTTCAAACTTCACCCTGGAGTGAAGTTCCATGATGGTACTGACTTTAACGCAGAAGCCGTAGTGTTCAACTTCACTCGTTGGAATGACCCGGCAAGTGCATTTAAATTCGAAGGCGATTCCTTCGATTATTATGATTCCATGTTCGGTCCTGATGGCAGTCGTGCTATTAAGGAAGTGAAAGCTATTGATCCAACTACCGTTCAATTTACATTGAACCAGCCGCAAGCACCGTTCTTACAAAATATCGCAATGACTTCTTTTGGTATTGCAAGCCCGACAGCTATTCAAGAAAAGAAAGAAAACTTTAAGAATGAGCCGGTGGGAACAGGACCATTCGTCTTCAAAGAGTGGAAACACAATGATTCTATCACACTGGAAAAGAACGCTGATTACTGGAAGGAAGGACTACCAAAGCTTAACAAGGTGATTGTCCGCTCCATTCCTGATAACTCTGCACGCTTTAATGCACTACAAAGCGGTGAAATTGATCTGATGGAAGATTTGAGTCCAGATGATTTGTCGACGCTTGAAGGCAACACTGAACTGCAAAAGATTGAACGTCCACCGTTCAACGTAGCTTACTTGGGTTTCAACTTTAAGAAAAAGCCTTTTGATAATGTAAAGGTAAGACAAGCGCTGAACCACGCAGTAAACAAACAAGCTATCATTGATGCTTTCTTTGCAGGTCAAGCAACAGCAGCAGTTAACCCAATGCCGCCATCACTATGGGGCTATAACGATAGTGTGCAGGATTATGCCTATGATCTAGACAAAGCTAAGGCGTTGCTGGCTGAAGCTGGTTACCCAGATGGTTTGCCGGATACTGTAACCTTGTATGCAATGCCTGTATCCCGTCCTTACATGCCTGACGGCAAGAAGGTTGCAGAAGCGATTCAAGCAGATTGGGAAAAAATCGGTGTAAAAGTAGTTATCGAATCTCCAGAATGGGCTACTTACCTAGATGACACGAAAGCTGGCGAGAAGGATGATATCTTCATGCTTGGCTGGACCGGTGATAATGGTGACCCGGATAACTTTATCTACACGTTGCTAGATAAGGATGCTATCCCTGGTAATAACCGTGCATTCTACGCGAATGAAGAGCTGCACACCATTCTGGTGAACGCTCAGAAGGAAACCGACCAAGCCAAACGCTCTGACCTGTACAAACAGGCGCAAGAAATCATCAAAGCGGATGCACCATGGATTCCACTAGTGCATACAACGCCATTGTTAGCGGGTAAAGCGAATCTGAAAGGATTTGTTCCAGGGCCAACAGGTACGGAGTATTACAGTGAAATATACTTCGAATAGTAATTCAAATAGTAAATAGAAGGAACCAGCTTGCCGCCGCGAACCGCGGCGGTAAGTTATTTTTCAAATACACCTTTGGAAGGTGAGCCAACTTGAATTCCTACTTATTAAAACGTGTCATGGTATTGATCCCTGTTCTGATAGGGATGACGATTATCGTATTTTCTATCATCCATGCTATCCCTGGGGACCCAGCGGAAACGATACTTGGACAAAAGGCGACGGAGCAATCCAAGCAAGCGCTGCGTGAACAGCTTGGCCTTGACCAACCCTGGCTTCAGCAGTATTTCAACTATATGGGTGATTTATTACAGGGTGATCTAGGCACTTCGATACGTACCAAAACACCAATTGTCAAAGAAATTTTACCTTACTTAGCGGCTACCTTGGAGCTTACGGCTGCAAGTATGATATTCGCCACCTTTGTAGGGGTTAACGCAGGGATTTTGAGCGCTTGGCGGCAAAATTCATGGTTTGATTATGTAGCCATGATTATTGCCCTTATAGGCGTATCCATGCCAATATTCTGGTTAGGGCTTATGGAACAGCTTATTTTTTCTTTAAAGCTGCATTGGCTTCCTTCGATAGGGAGAATGGACCAGCGAAATCCAGTAGAGAGCATCACTAATCTGTATGTAATTGATACCTTGTTAGCGGGAAACTGGAGTCAGCTCTGGACCGTTATTAAGCATCTAATATTGCCAAGTATAGCTCTCGGGACCATTCCAATGGCGATCATTGCAAGAATGACCCGCTCCAGTATGCTGGAGGTTATGAACTCTGATTACATCCGTACAGCTAAGGCAAAAGGTTTGTCGCAATTTCTTGTCGTGTACAAGCATGCCCTGAAAAATGCACTTATTCCCGTGCTGACAGTTATCGGCTTACAAACGGGCGCGCTGCTCGGTGGAGCCGTACTGACAGAGACGATATTTGCCTGGCCTGGCGTGGGACGGTATATATTTGAAGCAATCAGCTCGCGTGATTATCCCGTAATTCAGACGGGAATTCTAATTATTGCTTTTATCTTTGTATTTATTAATTTGCTTGTGGATCTGATGTATGCCGCTATAGATCCACGCATCAATTACAAGTGAGGGGTGAACCTATGACACAGGTAACAACAACCGTAAATGCTGCTCCCCCGAACGTTCC
The DNA here is from genome assembly GCA_023512345.1 of Paenibacillus sp. Taxonomy (GTDB): domain Bacteria; phylum Bacillota; class Bacilli; order Paenibacillales; family Paenibacillaceae; genus Paenibacillus_AQ. The sequence continues at coordinate 495,642 of JAILZT010000001.1, read as the reverse complement.
TGCTGAGAAGGTATCCGGTCCTTGGCGCGATGCGTGGAAAGCATTCCGTAAGAATAAGACTGCGATGGTCGGGCTTTGTATTATTATATTTTTTGTGCTAATTGCATTGCTGGCACCGTTTATAGCGCCATATGGCTTCAAAGAACAAGAACTGGTCAATCGTTTGAAGGCTCCCTCATCAGCCCATTGGTTTGGTACGGACGACCTTGGGAGAGACCTGTTTACACGTGTTATCTACGGAGCCCGAATTTCGTTATGGGTTGGCTTCTTCTCCGTAATCGGTTCGATTGTTGTAGGAACCTTTCTTGGGGTACTGGCCGGGTTTTATGGTAAGTGGATAGATATGCTGATCTCACGTATATTCGATATTTTGCTGGCTTTTCCTAGCATACTGCTCGCTATTGCAATAGTAGCCATTCTGGGTCCGTCTTTGCAAAATGCGTTATACGCCATTGCGATTGTGAATATTCCAACTTATGGGCGTCTTGTGCGATCTAAGGTGCTCAGCTTGAAGTCAGAGGAGTATGTGACCGCTGCTAGAGCTATTGGAATGAAGAACAGCCGTATTCTGATTAGTCACATTCTGCCGAACAGCGTGACACCTATTATTGTGCAGGGAACGCTAGGTATTGCTACGGCAATTATCGAAGCGGCGGCACTTGGTTTCCTTGGACTCGGTGCTCAACCTCCTGATCCAGAATGGGGTAAAATGCTGTCAGACTCCCGCCAGTTCATTCAAAAGGCTCCATGGACAGTACTGTTCCCGGGTCTTTCCATTATGTTGACCGTATTAGGCTTCAACCTTATGGGTGATGGTCTGCGGGACATACTTGATCCGAGAATGAAGAACTAATTGTAGACAGAAACCTTTCAAACGGGTAACCGGCTGAAAGGTTTTTTTAATTCAATTTTTCACACTCGTTATGCTTCATTATATCTAATTATATTCAAACATAACGAAACATATAGAATAATCGATTTTTCTATGCTAAAATGACTCCTAAATAAAGAAAGCAGCATCCTTGGGAGGAATGGATATGTTAAAGAGATACCTACTAGGCGTACTTACAATTGTTCTATTTGTAGTTCTAGCTGTAGGTTTGTCTTCAACATCATCTGAAGGAAACGTAGAGGCGGCATCCAAGAAAACGGAGATACTTGTTTCTGCGGCGGTAAGCCTGCAAGACAGCCTGGACAAAATCGCTGCACAGTATGAGAAGCTGCATCCCGACATCGACCTGATTTTTAACTACGGAGCATCCGGCACATTGCAAAAACAGATTGAGCAAGGAGCACCGGCAGATCTCTTCTTCTCCGCAGGAGACATACAAATGAGCGAGTTAGTCGATGCGCATCTGATCACGGCTCACGAAGTTCTGCTTAAGAATCAGTTAGTTATTGTGGTTCCATCTGATTCTAAGGTAAAGCTGTCTACAATGGCTCAATTGACGGATAGTTCTTTTAAGAGAGTGGCCATTGGACAACCGGAATCGGTTCCTGCGGGGCAATATGCTCAGCAGTCGCTGACAGCCGTAAAAGTATGGGGTCCCCTTCAAAGTAAATTGGTGTATGCAAAGGATGTTCGGCAGGTAATGTCGTACGTGGAGACTGGTAATGTAGATGCTGGCTTTGTTTATAAGACAGATGCTCTTCATTCCAACAAGGTAAGGATAGCTCATACTGTAAGTGCACATGTACATCGAGCCATTCAATACCCTGCGGGTATTGTGAAGGGTTCCCGACATCAGAGCGAATCCAAGGCCTTTTACTATTTCCTTCAATCCAAGGAAGCAAGCAAGGTTTTCACAAGCAATGGATTTCTGCTTCCTTAATATATAAATTGAGATAAGCGGGTTGAGTGGATATGGATATCAACTGGACAGATTTTTTATCGCCGGTGTGGCTTTCAGTAAAAATCTCAGTGATTACGAGTATTATCGTCTTCGTACTTGCAACTGCTGCAGCCAAAGTAATGGCAAATCGTAAATTTCGTGGTCGAAGCCTTGTAGAAACGGTACTGATGCTTCCGCTGGTTCTACCGCCAACGGTGGTCGGTTTTATACTTCTGGTTATTTTGGGTCGGCGAAGCTGGATAGGAAGGCTATATGAGCAATTAACGGAGCAAACGATTCTTTTTACCTGGGTAGCCGCAGTTATTGCATCGGTTGTAGTAGCCTTTCCTTTGGTTTACCGTACAGTGAAGACAGGGTTTGAAGGCATAGAACGTGATCTGGAGGATGCTGCCCGGGCTCAAGGAGCCAGCGAGTTTCAAGTCCTGCGTTACGTATCATTTCCGTTGGCTAGCCGTTCACTTGCAGCCGGATATGTCTTGGGCTTCGCCCGCGGTCTAGGAGAATTCGGGGCTACGATCATGGTAGCCGGTAATATTCCAGGTCGTACTCAAACCGTCCCAACGGCTATCTATGTAGCCGTAGACGGGGGCAACATGCTCCTTGCTTGGATGTGGGTATGCTCTATTATCGTGATTTCTGCGGTAATGCTTATGATGGTTAACCGGAATTCTTAATCAAATACGCGGATGTCTACTCAAGATGAATGTGTCGTAAGCTATACGGACTCAGGAGGCGCTATTCAGTCCATTTACCTGTATTTCTTATCCATACGGACTCAGAGGACCTTATTTACAAGAATTCGGCTAAAAATAGCCCAGTATTCATAAATAGCGGCCTCTGTGTCCGCATAACTTACTAATAGAGCAATTTATAGACAATAGGGTATCTGTAGTCCGCATAGTAGCGTTCGCCCGAATTTTTCCGAAGGAAAACTAGCTTTCAAAGCATAAGCTGTCTCCGGATTTTTACCGCTAAGGGAAATAAATAAAATCTGGAGAGCATAGCGATTGAAGCAACGGTTCGTTCGCGGAGCGTTCACACCAAGTGTACAAGTAAATCCGACTCAAAAACGGCGGGGCCGTCCCAAGTAGCCATTTCATGGCTTATGGGACAGCCCCTTTTTATAATGTTAAAAGCGAGGAGGATTTCTTGTTGGAAAGAAATGATGCATAGATGATCTAGTATATGTTAATCTCTTACTAAGTTTCTATGGAGGATGTGTCATCATGCCTGAACATAAGACTAGATTGAAGCGGTATCTCTATGATTATCTGACATTAAAGAGAAGAATTATTATTATATTCTTGCTAAGTTCTGTGATCCCGTTTATAGGCATAATTTTGATATCGTATTCTACTATTTACTCTATACTAACCAATAAGATCCAAACGGGTATTCAGAATAATCTAAGACAAGTCGAGCTTTCTCTTGAGAACTCGATCAACAATTTAAATCATGTGTCGCAGCAGCTTGCCTTTGGAGGCATTATTGGAAATAGGCTCGACGAATTTTTATCCACGAAGGAGCCCTTCGATCGATCCAAAATTATTAGTGATCTCAAGGAAGAATTAGGCCTAATCACGTTTACGAACCCCAGCATTGGACTTACCCTCTATTATTTTCAAAATGACCATAGTTATGAGCTTGAGAATTCTGGTGTGAAGGACAGTTTCTCTCCGGAGGAGCTGCCGCTGTTAGCCGAATATAGCAAGATTTCCTATTATGGGCCTCATGTTAGTAATAACCGTTTTGACAATCAGTATGTGTTATCTGCTATGCGGAAGGTTGACTTGCCTAATCTTGAGGATGTTTATGTTTATATTGAAACAGGATTTCAGCTAACCCAAAGCATTTTGCATAATGATGCAATCGGAGGCGCAACCTCTCACGTTTTTTTAGATAACAATGGGAGGATTGCCTATAGTGATGTTAATGCTGATTTTAAAATGGACACGATCTTTCCTCATTTTAATAAGGAGCAAATGTCAGGAACCGAAAATGGATACTATTGGTTCAGAGAAGTGAGTAATCAAGGCTGGAGCATCATCTCTCTTACCCCAAAGTCAGATTATAACAAAGAGATTAATCGGTGGATTGTCCAGATCGCTCTGTTTTCGTTGCTGTTCTTTGGGATGGTTCTATTCCTGGCTTGGTTACTATGGAAGATGGTCTACCGGCCTCTAACCGGCTTTAATAAAGAGATTCAACTCATGGCACAGAACAAAGTTCAGACGAAAGTTGTGCAGACGAAAATACCGGAATTTGATTTTCTTTTATATCAATTTCAACAAATGAAGATACAAATCTGGGAATTGTTTGCGGAGGTGGAGACCAAAGAGAAGCGCAGAGCCGATCTCGAAGTGGAGAAATTGCTATATCAGATCAATCCTCATTTCCTGATGAATACGCTCGACACCGTTCACTGGTTAGCTCTGATGAATGGACAAGATGAGATCGATAAACTCGTATCTTCTCTTAACAAACTGCTGCATTACAATCTAGGCAAGCTGGGCCAATCCTCTACCATTCAAGAAGAAATTGAAGCTGTAAAACAGTATTTGATCTTGCAGCAGATCCGCTACGACTTCAAGTTTGATGTGCATATTCATGTGGATGAAGAGGTGCTGAAAATTCCTATTCCACGATTTATTTTGCAGCCGCTTGTTGAAAATTCACTTTACCACGGATTAAATGATGACGGATATATTGAGGTCGAGGTGCGGCTCACACATAAAATTGAAATCTTCATTCGTGATAATGGTGCGGGAATGTCGGAGGAGCAGATACAGAAGGTGCTGCACTCTGAAGAAGCCGAGAATCGTAAGGTGGGCATGGGAATTGGTATGAACTATGTAAAGCGTATGATTGAGATCTACTACGCCGGTCAAGCAGAGCTCAGAGTAACCAGTGTAATGGGTAAAGGAACAATGATCCAACTAAGCTTACCCCTTGGAGGTGGGATTCAACATGATTAAAGTGATTGTTGTTGACGATGATAAGCTGGTTCGCAAAGGGCTGATCTCAGCGATGCCCTGGAATGACTTCCAAATGCAGGTGGTTGGTGAAGCAAGCAATGGGGAGAAAGCATTGGAGTTTCTAGCCGAGAATGATGTTGATCTCATGCTTACGGATTTATCTATGCCTGTTATGTCTGGTATTGAGCTCATGCGAATCGTCCGAAAAAAGTATCCCCATGTGCATATTGCTGTCCTGACGCTCCATCAGGATTTTGAATATATACAAGAAGCTATGAGGCTTGGGGCCATTGATTATATAGCGAAGGTCCAGTTGGAGAAGGAACGCTTCGAGGAGGTACTGGGGCGGATTTATACCCGTATTGTCGAAAAGGATCCGTCAAACCATGAGGGTAAGCATATTCATGATATCCATGAGGATGGGTTATTTACGGTTGATGAGGGGTATGTCCTGATTTCTATGAATCGTGTATCTGGCGGCAACGTGTTAAGGAACTGGGTATCTGTCTATAGTGGGAATCTTGTGGAACTCGGACATAATCTTTTCTTGTGTATCCCACCGGTCAGCTCTGAGGGTGAGCATTTATATGAACATCTTCGGAAAGAGATAGAGGCAAGTTCAGAGTGGGTAATGATCAAGCTGAGTGGGATTGCTGCTGTAACCAAACAAGAGGTTCATGAGTGGATCCGTGAGTATAAGGAGACTGAGTTCTTTTACGATTATAATCTGGAGTTGAAAATCATTGAAAAGTCGATGAAGACGGCAAATGAAGCTGGACAGGAACTCACTGAAGATGGGTTAAGCATCCTTAAGTCTCATTGGCACTCTTTGGAATGGATTTATCAAGATGCCTTATATCAGAAGTATTTAGAGGGATTGAGGTTTCACCGGATGTCACAAGCCAAGCTTATCGGGTTTTTGTATGTGCTGGTAGACCGTTGGAATCAACTGTTTATTAAAATCAGTCCAGTAGCCGTTCAGCTTCCTGATACATTGGATTCCTGGTATGAAGTAGAAACTTGGCTTACACAGACGCGTAATCAGATTCGCCAGGCGCTTGGTAAGGCTGATTTTTCACCGGAGGTTATGAAATGCATTATGAAGGCAGTTGTTATATTGAATGATGAGCTTGATCAACAGATAACAGCTACAGATATAGCAAAAAGGGTCAATATGAGCAGAAGCTATTTCAGCCAATGCTTCAAGGAGATTGTCGGCGAGAATTTCAATCAGTATTTACGTCAGTCTCGCATAGAGAAGGCTAAGCACTTTCTGTTGTGTACGAATAAAACCATTCTATGGATCGCTGATAATGTTGGATACGAAGATGATAAGTATTTCAGCCGTACCTTCCGAGAGCAGACAGGAATGCTTCCGAGTGAGTATCGTGTAAGAGTTCAGCAGGGTAGAGATATGCCTGCTAATTAGGTAGAGGGATGATGGATTTCCGAAGTGTATGCCCTAACCTTTCGGGAAACATCCGTCATATCCCTACCCATTCATGTAACCGCTTTCCATCTTAGGAAAGCCGAATTCTATGTTAATTTTAAGTGGCAAGTAAATACAGCAGGTCAATTATAGGGATGAAAGAAGGGGCGATATGAAGAACACGAGAAAAGTCATCGGCTTAACAATGGCTGCTGCAATGCTAATCCTGTCAGCTTGTGGGAACGGCAACAACAATTCCGGTAAAGAAGATGCTACTCAAGATCCAAACGACCCGTTCGGAAAGTATAGCCAGCCTATCACGATTAATATCGGTAAGGAAGTCGACTCTGCTGATAAAAGCTTGCCCTCTGGAGATACACCTGAGAACAATACCTATACCCGATATGTCAAAGAAAAATTAAACATTGAGACCAAAATTATATGGCAAGCGGGCGTAGGGAAGGACTATCAGCAGAAGGTTAACCTCTCCATTGCCAGTAATGATTTGCCAGATGCCCTAGTTGTTACCGATACACAGCTCAGACAGATGGTGAAGAGCAACCAGCTTGCTGATCTGACTGAAGCTTATAATCAATATGCTTCACCTACCTTGAAAGGGATTATTGAGACAACGGAAGGTCTTGCCATGAAAGCCGTTACCTTTGACGGAAAGATGCTGGCCCTGCCTAACGTAACTGCCGAATCTGATATGCAGCATATCATGTGGATCCGCAAGGATTGGTTAGATAAGCTGAAGCTTGAGGTTCCAAGAAATGTTGAGGATTTGGAAAAGGTTGCTAAAGCTTTTGTTGAACAAGACCCGGATGGAAACGGCAAGAATGATACCATCGGTATCACTGGTCCTCAATCGGGCGGTCTGCTGAATGCAGATTTTATTAATCCAAATAACAATAACTACGGGTTCGATCCGATCTTTGGTGTCTATCATTCTTATCCAGGCTTTTGGTTAAAGGGGGCAGATGGCAAGCCAACTTATGGCTCCATTGAGCCGGAAACCAAGGAAGCTCTAGCCAAGCTGAGAGATTTGTACGCCAAGGGATTAATTGATCAAGAGATTAGTATTCGTAAGGATGCACAGGAGTTAATCAAGAATGGAACCTCCGGTATTTACTTTGGTCTCTGGTGGGCTGGTGGATATGGCCCATTGGCAGATGCGATCAAGAATAACCCTGAGGCCAACTGGCAGGCATATACCTTGCTGGACAGTAACGGAGAATTCACACCGCATATGGGCACGCCGTCTAATCAATATTTAGTTGTCCGTAAGGGCTACAAGTATCCTGAAGCAGCTATTAAAATGGAAAATCTCTTGCTGAGAGATGAGTCCACCTTTGATGTGAATGTAGGGATTGGTAACTATCCGCTGCGGATTGTCTTTGCTCCAATGGATGAAATGTATGTTACCTACAACATGATGAAGGAAGTATTGGCGGGTACCAAGACCGCAGAAGAGCTGGATCTTCCGGGCTATAAATTGCTCAAATCAGACGCTGAGAACATTAAAAAAGTTAAACTTGAACCCTATGATAAGGTGGATATCCAATATTGGGACCCCAATGCGGATCTTGGTGCCTGGAAACGAATGTACTCCACATTGGTCGGCATAGCTCCACTTATGGAGCCCTACAAGAAAACCTATAGTTTGACCTATTCACAGACGAAGACTATGGAGAGTAAATGGGCGACGCTCGATAAGATGGAGAAGGAAACCTTCCTTAAGATCATTATGGGAGCAGCACCACTTGATTCATTCGATAAATTTGTAGTGGACTGGAAGAATCAAGGCGGCGATGAAATTTTGGCTGAGGTAGCGGAAGTAGCAAAGTAAGTAATTTTTTTAACTAAAGGTAACAGTTTAGAGAAGGCGCCAGAGCTCTCTGGTGCCTTTCTATCAACAGCTGAGAAAGAAGTGTGATGAACTATGGTCAACAAGGGATTTGCCAAGCATTATTACCTAATGCTTCTACCCGGCTTCATTTGGCTAACCTTGTTCAGTATCGTTCCCATGTTCGGCATTGTAATGGCCTTTCAAGACTATAACCCCGGACTCGGAATTTTTCACTCCGAGTGGGTTGGACTTGAGAATTTCAGATATATGTTCTCGCTTAATGATAGTGGAACCATACTTTTTAATACACTTTTTATCGCCGTAATGAAGATATTAGGGAATTTAATTATTCCCCTAGGCTTTGCTCTATTACTTAATGAACTTAGAATCCATTATCTAAAAAGATGGATTCAGACTATTGTTTATCTGCCGCATTTTATCTCATGGGTTATTTTATCGGGGATTTTACTTGATGTATTTGGGTATACAGGTCCGGTGAACCAGATGTTAAATTCCCTTTTTGATATGAAGCCTATCCTGTTTTTTGGCAGAGCCGATTTATTCCCTGCTTTAGTCGTGGGGAGTGATGTGTGGAAGGAATTTGGATTTAATACCATTATCTATTTAGCGGCTTTGACCAGCATTAATCCAGCTCTATATGAGGCTGCAGCCATAGATGGGGCATCACGTTTGCAGCGAATGAGAAACATTACGATTCCTGGAATCGTGTCAGCGATCATCTTACTTTCTGTGCTCAGTCTGGGGAATGTATTGAACGCAGGCTTTGAGCAAATCTTCAATCTGTATAACCCGCTTGTCTATTCCAGCGGCGATATTATTGATACTTGGGTATATCGTACAGGCCTTGTGAATTTACAATTCAGCTTAGCAACGGCAATGGGCTTACTGAAGTCTGTGGTCAGCTTCATAATGATTACAACTTCCTATTACATGGCAGCTAAGTTTGCCAATTACCGCATTTTTTAATACAAAGGAGCTATTTCTATGGTAAAAGATAATACAGCAGGCTCCAGGCTGTTCGATATCTTTCTTATCATCTTCCTGGCAGGTATAGCGCTTTTATGTATACTTCCTATCTGGTATACGCTTGCAGTCTCGCTAAGTGATAATGCAGCAGCCAGCTCCGGCAGGGTTGGGTTGTGGCCGGTAGGATTTAATTTCAGTTCCTATAAGGAGATCATGGGCGATTCCAAATTTTTTAATTCGTTCTGGATTTCCGTTCAGCGGGTTGTGCTGGGAGCAGGCCTCAATTTTGTGATCATTCTGCTCATGGCCTATCCTTTATCGAAGAATGCTAAGGAACTGCCGTTTCGCAATGTGCTAATGTGGGTTCTTGTCTTCACAATGCTTTTTAACGGTGGTTTGATTCCCTGGTATTTGACAGTAAAATCCCTTGGGCTTATTAATAATATCTGGGCGCTTGTATTAGGAAGCAGTGTTCCGGTATTCAGTGTTATTCTTGTAATCAACTTCTTTCGTAATCTGCCAAAGGAGTTAGAGGAAGCGGCGTTAGTGGATGGAGCGGGCCCTTGGCGAATGATGCTGCAGATCTTTGTTCCACTCGCAGGTCCTGTCATAGCCACAGTAACCTTATTTAGTATCGTGTATCACTGGAATGAGTTCTTTAACGGGTTGATTCTGATGTCCAGTGCGGATCACTATCCACTGCAGACCTATATTCAGCAGATGGTCGTCGTTATTGATGCCAATACCATGACCGCAGAGCAAATTCAGCGAATGAGTGAGCTGTCCAATCGAACTTTGAACTCCGCCAAAATTTTCATTGCAATGATTCCGGTATTGGTAGTGTATCCATTTCTACAGCGCTTCTTCATTACTGGTATAACTCTGGGGTCGGTTAAGGAGTGAAAGATACCGGGAGGGAACGCATGTCATCTTATATAGTTTGATCCTCTGAATAAAAGCCATGTCTCCAATAGAATTTTGGAGACATGGCTTTTATCGTATGAAAACAAGTATCGTACTATCGTTTTTTTTGTTAGTTAGATGATCTGAGATTTTGTTTCATGAGTGAGGAGACTTTTTGCTCGTCTGTATTTTTGATATATCCGTAATTTCAAAAGGCGAGGTGCGTACATAGGTATTCTCCTCTCATCATGTTATATCAATGTTTTGGTCATTATAAAATCAATTTGTTCTTCATCACCCAAATAAAAAGAGTGGGCTCCAGTTTGCACAAAACCCATATTTTTATAAAAGGCAATGGCATTCGTATTCAATTCCCAAACCCCTAGCCAGATCATCTTTTTGTTTTGTATAGTGGCGATTTCCACCGCTTTGTTCAGTAAGTATTTTCCAAAGCCTTTTCCTTGAAATTTGTTTCTAATATAAATTCTCTCAATTTCTAGTGACTCATCACCCATTTGTTCGGATTGGGCATCATTAATATTGACCTTTAGATACCCAGCAAGGAGTTCATTGAAATAGATGAAAAAAAATGCCGAAGAAATATTGGATAATTCCCTTTCCAACTTTCTAGAGTTAAATGATCTTTCCAAACAGGCTTTCATATTTTCAGGTGAATTCTGGTCTTTAAATGTATCGATAAATGTTTCAATACTTATTTGTTGGAGGATTTGTAAATCTTCAAGGCTGCACTTTTTGATTTTAACAGTCATTTAAATATAGCTCCTTTACATAAAATAAAATCAATAATTTCTCTTGTTCCCTTTTTTTACGGATTCCCAGTCCATTTCTATATTTTTTCGAACTCTTTGCAGCAGGTGGTGAATGGTTTCTGCTTCACTTTCCGAGAACCCCTCCAAAGCGACACTATTTGAATGATCATTTTCTCTTATAATAAAAGGATATACTCGTTTCCCTTTTTCTGTTGAAAACAGTTTTTTTATTTTTTTGTTATGTTCATCCTCTTTCTTTTCAATGAAGCCATTAATTTCAAGGTTTTTTATTGCACGAGCTGCGGTTGTTCTGTCTACTTTAATCATTTCAGCTAGCTTTTCTTGAATTATTCCTGGGTTTTCACATATACGGACAAGGTACAAATACTGCCCTTTTGTAAGATCAAATTCTTTGAATTCTATATTACTTATAGAGTCTAGAGCTCTGGCAATGATTCCGATTTCGCGTAGGATTTCCTTCATATATACATCTCCATCTTTTCTTGTACTAACTATATAAATTGAACTTAAGATTTTTAGAATATAGGTTTAGTCGCACTGCGGTGAATGTTTGGACTTCCGGCCGCTGTTGTCTACAGATTTCTTTAAATAATACTATAATATTTTTGTTGCATTTACAACAAAAATAAATGGAATCATGTTCTGCTATGGTAATATAAAACAATACATTTGATGATTTATTCTATGTAAAAGGAGGAACAGCTACCTTTGACTAGACTGCTTGCTTCAGTACTCTCTGCTCTAGTAGTTTCCCTTGTTTTTACCATGATCAGTCAAAATAATAATATTGAAGCTGATGTTTTGTATTATTCATTTGCTAATGAATTCCTTAACGGTTTTACAGTGATGTTATGCATTTACCTCTTCTTTGCGACTCCTGTTTCATTCTATATAGATAAAATGACCACAAATCGTAACATGATTTTACATGTCTTATTATATTTTTTTGTTGGTGCTATATTCGGTGCAATGTTTATTTTGATAAATTCTGCTAGTGATGTTAAGGCTGGAATACAGTTAGCATCACTTTTTGGATTAGGGGCTAGTGTATTTTCTCTGTTTTTAAACTTCATTAGACGGGTTAGGAAGAACAAGTGAATCAGTGAAAGATTGACGAGAGCAGGGAAGATTTCAAACGCTTGCCTTAAAGTTCACTTCAAGGAGTAGAATACATGTAAAGGAAAAAATATCTAATTTGAAAGTGAGGAACAATCAAATGGAATATGTGAAACTCGGAAACACAGGCTTGGATGTCTCTCGGCTTTGTCTTGGTTGTATGAGCTTTGGTGAAGCAGCGCGATGGGTTCATCAATGGGTCCTTGATGAAGATCGGAGTCGCCCAATTATTAAACAAGCCCTTGATAAGGGAATCAATTTTTTTGATACGGCGAATGTATATTCAGATGGAACAAGTGAGGAAATTGTTGGACGAGCCTTAAAGGATTATGCCAATCGAGATGAAATAGTCTTAGCGACCAAAGTTCATTTTCGTATGCATGAAGGTCCAAATGGTGCTGGTCTTTCCCGAAAGGCAATCATGAGTGAAATAGATAAGAGTCTTAAGAGACTGGGAACGGATTATGTTGATCTGTACCAAATTCACCGCTGGGACTACAATACGCCTATTGAAGAGACGATGGAAGCATTACATGATGTTGTTAAGGCTGGGAAAGCAAGATACATTGGTGCTTCTGCCATGTATGCATGGCAGTTTCTAAAGGCGTTACATGTAGCTGAGAATCATGGATGGACTCGATTTGTATCGATGCAGAATCATTTAAACCTCATATACCGTGAAGAGGAAAGGGAAATGCTGCCGCTGTGTAAGGAAGAAAAGATCGGTGTTATTCCATATAGCCCGCTCGCATCAGGAAGATTGACGCGTGATTGGTCGGAAACCACACATCGATCTGAAACCGACCAAGTTCAGAAATCTAAATACGATGCGACTGCAAATACTGACCGATTGATTGTAGAACGGGTTGCAGCAATCGCTGACACACATGGTGTTCCCCGAGCTCAGATTGCACTTGCTTGGTTGTTACAGAAAGAACCAATAACAGCTCCCATTATCGGTGCTACGAAAATGTCTCATCTCGAAGATGCTGTAGCTGCTCTTTCTATTACGTTAACTCCTGAAGAAATTGCATCACTGGAAGAGCCGTATGTTCCTCATCCGATTGTGGGTCCTATTTCGATCTAAATGACAATTTGATATGAGTGAGAGGAGTATAATCATGGACCTGCCTAAGATTAGTAAGCCCGCAGATCGAGCACTCCATAACGCTGGATTTGATAGACTGGAGCAGTTTACAAAAGTTACGGAATCAGATATTTTGAAGATTCATGGAGTTGGACCGAAAGCAGTGAGAATACTGAATGTTGCTCTTAAAGAGAAAGGGCTATGCTTTGCCCAAAAATCTTAAATAGAGAATATTGATTTCATATACCTCCGCAACCTTCTTGGGATAGGATAACTTCCCTTTGACCTGGTTGTGGAGATTTTTTTGTACATAATGAACTTTAATATCCTCTGCGATCTCTTATCTATGAAAAGGGGTGAGACCATGAATGTAAGCCGTCTTGTCAAACAAGCTCAAAAAGGCAACAAGGAAGCTTTGTTACAACTAATCATAGCCGAACAGGACGCTTATTATCGTCTTGCCTATAGCTACATGAGAAATGAACATGACGCGATGGATGCTATGGAGGACATGATTGTTACGCTCTATGAGAAGCTGGATCAATTGAAAAAAGGAGAGGCCTTCTATAGCTGGAGTAAAACCATTCTCGTCAATCGTTGCAAAACAATGCTCCGTAAAAATGAACGTCTTCTCCCACTGGGAGACGAGCAAGAACCATCACTTGCTGCATTAACTGACGATAATCCATATCGTAATACAGAGTCTGAGATGGATATGCAGGTGCTGCTCTCTCATCTGAATGTACAGCAAAGGGAAGCGATTGAACTTCGTTACATACATGATCTTCCGTATCAGACGATTGCGGATATGACTGATGCACCGGTTGGCACCATTAAATCAAGAATTTCGCAGGCCAAACAAAAACTGAAAGCCATGATCGGAGGTGATCGTTATGACAACGATCGAAGAGAGAATACTGGAGCACAAACAGACCTTGAATACCGTGCAGGCTCCGTCAGAACTTGAGGGCAGACTTCGAAGCGCACTTGAGCGTGTTCCTACTAAGAAAAGAAACATAAATAGAGCGATAACATGGGTTGCCTCATCAGCTGCAGCACTCCTTCTGATAGTCGGAACTTATCAATATCCTGCATTTGCTTATTACGGAGCTAAGTTATTAAATAAATCGGATCTGGGCTACCTAAGCTTTTCTGAAGTGGCAGAGCAAGGATACGGTCAAACGGTTAACAAAAGCAAAACGCTTGATGACGGCACTGTCATTACCATTAATGGAGTTATTGCAGACGATAACGCATTGCTAATGTATTACACCATTGATCGGCCCGCAGGTTCCATATTTAATGAGAGTAGATCATTTCGATACAACGTGTATAAAGTGCAAGGGTTTTTGACAGATTCAGACATGAGAGGAGGAGGTGGTGACAGTAGCAAAGACGAGACCCATTACGAGGGAATATCTAAATTCGAACCGGTTAGTCCATTCTCCAGAACATTAACCGTTACATTCTATGAGTGGCTGGATAGTGGGGAAAGGGTATCCTACCCTATCTCCTTCAAGTTTGAAGCAAATAAAGCGATGAAGAGTATGTTTAAAGAAGAGGACATTTCAAAATCCGTTCCTGTCGATCAGGGGATTGTCCACTTTGACTCCATTACAGCCTCACCAACTACAACCATTGTGAAGGGATATTATGAAATGGATTATGAGGGATACCCGAGATTTCCAGGTGAAATAAAGCTTTATTTGAATGGAGCAGAAGTGAAGTCATGGGGAATGCGGGGGGAACGTTTCATTGAGGAGGGCATCGCGGGATTTGAACTTGAATTTGATGTGCTTCCGACAGATAAGATAGAGACCCTTGAACTTGTACTCGAAAATTTCCCCGGATATCAGAAAGTAGAAGAACCCATCTCTCTAGCCTCACCCTCAGACCTATCCATCCAATTGGGGGATGAAAAGGTATGGATTCGAAGCGTCACAAAAACCGATACAGGTTATGATATTGTTATCTCCAGAAAACAATTTACATTCTTGGATACGAAAAATTTATCCGTTCAAGCTGGTGATATCGTAGTTCCCGTATCCTCAATTTCTTTGTCACGTCCGTGGGATCTGAAAAACGGTAACATCCTCTGGGAACAGACGTATTCTTTTAACACAATGGAGAAACCGGATCTCCTACTGCTGGATGGATTTGACTATATTAAAACCTACGACAAGACAATATCTATTCCTATCAAAAAGTAAAAACTGTAAACCGGAAGATAGAACATTTTATAAATGCCAAATGATTTCAATTTCAAAACGCCAAGTAACTTCTGAAGGTGGTTATGATTAAAATTCAGACTGTACCAGTTTATCTATAATTGTTATTTACCTTTTTCAATCCTGTTTGGATGATACAATATAATTAATGAAGGTAAACAGGAGTTGAATGGTAATGATAACTAAACTGCTTCAGGAGAATGGAAAACCGGGTCTTTTCCAAGAAGGAACCTCACAAATGTGGATAGATGATCATATATCTCGTCAATTATTAGCATCACATCTAGATCCAGCATCGGATGCAGCAAGCCGGAGACCGGAAGTAATTGATGCAGCTATTGATTGGATTGATCATTACTTATGTCAACAAAATCGGGTAAAAGAAATTCTTGACTTAGGATGTGGACCGGGGCTCTATACACAGCGTTTGGCGAAGTTAGGTTATAAAGTAACAGGCATTGATTTTTCAAAACTGTCAATTGAGTATGCTAGAGAACAAGCGTCTGTTAACAACCTTAATATCGCTTACGTGCACGAAAATTATATTTCATATATGTATCCCAATAAATACGACGTCATCTTAATGATTTACTGCGACTTTGGGGTCTTAGACGAGTTGAGTAGAAATAAATTGCTTACGAAGATTTATCATGCTTTAAAACCTGGGGGAACTTTTGTATTTGATGTATTCCGTCCACAAAAGTACATTAACCATGAAGAGACAAAGACGTGGAGTACATCAATTGGAGGGTTTTGGAGACCGATATCCCATTTATGTTTGAACTCCAATTACTGGTACAAAGACTCAGGGACACATTTGAGCCAATATATCATTTTGGATGAAACTAATCGCTTTGAGGTTTACAACCTATGGGATAAAACTTATACAAAAGATGAGATTTGCTCTATTTTACTCAAAAACGGGTTTGATAATATAGAATGTTATAACAGCTTCTCTGGTAATCCATTTAATGAAGAGCATGATACGCTATGTGTTCTTGCAAGAAAAGAATAATCCATATCCAAAAAAGACAGTCAAAGACTTTTTAACTGAAGTCATTGACTGTCTTTTTTGAGCAAACTTTAGTTTTAGATCTTCAGATAGATATGAGGCAGACTCTTCAGCACTATACCTCTGAAGGTGGATTGAGCGCAAAGAGGGAATGAATGTTGCCGTCCGGATCTGCAAAAAAGCCAGTTGTGTGTCCCCATGACTTCACTTGAGGGGAGGTAATCGGGGTTGCTCCCTTACGGACGAGCTCGTCGTATACCTGGTGGACTTGTTCCGGTGATTCCAATTGGAAATTCAATTCGACTGCTTGTCCCTTTCGATCTTCGATAAACGATTCGTGATTGTTCGTATTTTCTGCCATCAATGCATTCAAACAAATGCCCAGACGCACGCCTTCGTTCTCGAATTCCGCGTAGTGGCTCTCATCGACCAGGCAGTGGAAACCCATCACATCTCGGTAAAACTGTGCCAATCGGGATACATCGTTTGATAGCAGGGTAATGCCTTCCAGTTGAACTTTCATTATCATTCATCTCCTTTAATCTATTATTCTAACGTTTCATAGACAACATTTCCCGATTCACTAAGGTCATAACCATGTATGGAGCTCAGCTCGCTGCGAAAAGGGGTTGAGCGCAAAATTTCAATCACCGAATGAATCCAAGCCCTGTTCTCCGGTTTCTTTAACATGACCAGGTCGTATTTCTCTTGGATCAGTGGAATGAACTCGACGCCATCTACAATTTTAGCAGCTTTCTCTATGCCTATGCCAATATCAGCTTCCCCCCGAGCTACTTTTCCGGCTACCGCCAGATGACTATTCTCTTCGGATTCATAACCAATCAGGCTCGCAGGAGAAATTCCAAGCAATCGCAGCTGTTCATCGAGCAGCACACGAGCGCCTGACCCCCTCTCCCGATTAATAAGTGTTAGTCCCTTCTGCTGCAAATGAGCCCAGGATGTGATTCCTTTAGGGTTGCCTTTCTGTACGTAGAATCCGGCACTCCGCGCAAGCATGTGAATAACAATATACGGGAATCCTACTAGCAGCTTGCGGATGTAAGGGAGATTGTACTCGCCCGTATCTCCATCCAGCAAATGTGTACTAACAATATCCGATTCTCCATGGTACATAGCAATCAGGCTGTCCAAACTCCCGGCGTAGGAACGAAGCGGACGGTCAGCAGGCATGCTGCGTTCCAAATACGTTGCCAAAATATCCAGCGACATATCTTGCCCGGTAATAACGATGCTGCGTCCAGCTTGCTTGCTAGGTTGAGGAGAGCCCGAACCTGAAAGGGTAGGCAATACAGGAACAGGAGAGGCATCCGATAGTGAAAAAGGAGCTGCAGTCACCGTATCAGTAGCCATTCCAGCTACAGTAGCAGTATTCTTAGCGGCCTGGTTGCTCCGCGAATGCTGCTTGTATGCTTCAAGGTCCGAGGCATCTACACGCATTTGTTTACCTACGCGATAAGAGGGCAGCTCACCCTTTTTGATCAAATCATATACTTTCAACTTCGATATCTTTAGCAGCTGGGCGATTTCTTCAGCCGTATAGGATGTATCCTGAGACATTACGTTCCTCCTGAGGGATAACGGTTATATTTTAATGGAGTAAAACATGATTTAAGTGTATTTTGTACACTTATTTTTCGGGGGTTATCAACCCAAATGAGTTTAGTTGCACGATGATCCAGTAAAAGTTTTACTTATGCAAAACACTACCTTATTTGCTTCATGGGTGCAATACGGAGTAAGCATGGGACAACTTAATTTCTTTTTAACATGAAACTTTTTATGAAAATGACTTATAATGAATAACAAAATATAGATTGGACAGATAGGGGTGGCGGATATGACATTGATTGAGAAGAGAGAGCACCGACAGTATCCGGAGATTACCCGCCTGGAAACTTCACGAGCCGCTTATGAGCGCGACTATTCACGCTTGATTCACTCGCCGACCTTCCGTCGGCTTCAGGGTAAATCCCAAGTGTTCGGTGCAGGTACAGGGGACTATTACCGTACGCGCTTAACCCATTCACTGGAAGTGGCGCAGATTGCCCGCGAAGCGGCAAAAAGTCTAGTTCGTTCTTATCCGGAGGTGGAGACGGGACAGGCTCACAATCCGGGGCTTGTTATTGATCCAGAGGTTGTAGAATGTGCGGCGATTGCCCACGACTTCGGACATCCACCCTTTGGGCATAAAGGGGAAGAAGTACTAGACAACATACTGGATACTCTTATCGAAGAGAAGACGAATCAGCAGGCTCTATTAACAGGCGCCGGTCCCAAGCAAAAGCAGATTATTCATGAGGGTATGAGGCGGAAATATGAGCATTTTGAAGGCAATGCGCATAACTACCGGTTAATAATGTTCTTGGAGAAACGTGAGAATATCGACGGACTTAACTTATCAGATGCCGTGCTGCTGGGGATTAACAAATATCCTTTTCCCGGTACGGTACTCAAAAAAGGTATGTACCTGCATGAATGGAACTATATCTCGGAAATTCGCAATCAGTGGGAGATTCCGGACGGCAAAAAAACGCTGGAAGCACAGCTTATGGATCTATGCGATGACATTGCTTATTCGGCGCATGATTTGGAGGATGGCATCAAAGCAGGCAAAATCGAGGTCCATGACCATTTCATGCACGATCCCTACATTCAGAAGCTGATTGTTGAGAAAATCACGACGCTGGAGGATGCCTTCTGGGACAATTGGAAAGAGGATGGAATTCGCACCAAAGTAGAGGAAGTATTAACCTCATTTCTGCGTGTTTGGACAGAGAAATTACCGACTTGTGAAAATGATTACTCTCGTACCCGTCGTGAGGTAAAAGCTTATTGGGTCAGCACTTTCGTCGCCAGCCTTGGGGTCATTGAGGATGGAGATTGGAAAAAAGTTACCTTCATTAAAGAAGGAAAAGAAGATGAGGATATGCTGCGTACGGTAAGTGTACTCAAAAGCTTCGCCTGGGTGACGATGATTCGGGATCTGCGGGTACAGCGGCTGCAAAAAAGAAGTGAATGGATTTTACGACGGCTGTGGAAGGCTTTTCTGGATCCCGATGCTTCGAAGTCTATTTTACCGACCGATTGGCTGCAGCGCTTTGAGAAGGATCAACGCCAAGCTAAGCCAATTTGGACGTGGGAACATATGGTGATTGATTATATTGCCGGAATGACCGATGCTTTTGCCGAGAAAATATATAATGAACTTTATGGCCTAAAAGTGGGATCGATTTATGATTTAGACTAGCGAATATAAATTACATTAAAGTTTTGGACGCTGCCAACCGAAATATAGATGGGGGCGTCTTTTTTCTGCCCTTTTATGAAAATGAAAAGAAAATACTGTAAATGATCTCATTTTTTCATTCGGCTTAGGAGGCGCATCACAGATGGAGCTAAAATTAAAATTCAAAAAAGTAATGTCTGGATTATCTAAAAAAAGGATCAAGGAAGTATTCAATGTCATTAACAGTAGTATTGGATATAAAATCGTCGTCAGCTATGGCATATTAGCATTTCTTGTGTTGATCATGGGATTAAATGCTCTCTATCAAGCCTATGGGATGCAGAAGAATACATCAGATATTATTCAACAAACAATGCCTGCGCTAGAACATATACATGATGTGAACTATTATACAGAGCATATTATGGCCGTGAGCATGCAGCATATTCAAAGTCCTGAAGAGTCCGTAAAGTCGAAGCTTGATGAGGAACGCAACCAATATATCCGTAAGGTCTTCGATGCAATGAAGGATTATAAACAATCTATTAAAGACCCTAAGCAATTGGAGCAGTTTAAGTCAATGAACCGTAAATGGGATGAATATCTCCTTATTAATAATAAAGCCATGGAGCTGAGTTCATCCGATGATGAGGCGCTTGCTTTGGAGGTTTCTAATAAGGGGATCATAGCCTTTAATGCGATGAAGACCGATTTAGAAGACTTCGTGAAAAAAAGCCAACAGGAGGCAGCGGCTAAGGGGGAGCTATCTGTCAGTATTTTCCGTTCCTCTCTTATTATGATCGGTATTGCCATTGTTATTGTTCTTATTATTATTGGGCTGATCAATATGTACTTCCGACGGACGATGATTCAACCTTTGGTTAAGGTTACAGGACATCTTCGTAAAATTGCGGAAGGAGATCTAACAGCGGAGGATATCTTCATTCCTAATCAGGACGAGATTGGGATCTTAGCGAAGACCGTTAATGAAATGAACAGAGCTCTGCATGATATCGTGAATCGGATCAGAGAGGTATCCAATATTATAGGAGAGCATAGCGGAATTCTGGTAAATTCTATTCTGGAAACGAAGGAGGGCGGTATTCAGATCGCCTCCACCATGGAGGAATTGGCTAAAGGCTCAAGCAGTCAGGCAGAAGCGGCTGTAGATGCTGCCAAAGCACTGGAGGAGCTAAATCTCTTGATTGAGGCTGCAGCAGGCAGGGGGATGGAACTTACTCAACATTCACAGCAAGTATTGCAAAAGGGAGACCGGGGAAGTGCCTTAATGGAAAGTTCTGTTGCACAGATGGGGCAAATTGCAGAGGTTGTGTCTCAGTCCATGGAGACTGTAGAGGAGCTGAATCGAAAGAACGAAGGTATCTTCCGTCTGGTAGGGTCCATTCGTTCGATCTCCGAACAAACACATCTACTGGCGATTAACGCGGCTATCGAGGCGGCACGTGCAGGAGAGAGCGGGCGCGGTTTCGCAGTGGTTGCGGCGGAGGTGCGTAAGCTTTCGGAAGAAGTTCAGCGTACGGTCTCAGAAATCACCGGAATTACTCAAGGCATCCAGCATGACTCTAAGGCGGTCGTTGACCAATTGCAGAATGGAGTTCGGAAGACAGAGGAAGGCAGCCGTCAAATCATCGAGACCGGAGAAGCGCTGGCCGAAATTAATAGATCCGTGAACGCAATGGCAGAGACAATCAATGAAGTGGGTAATGATCTGCACCTTATGAATCAATCAAGTGAATCTATGAACGAGTTCAGTCACCATATTTCAGCCTTGTCCCAGCAATCAGCGGCAGCCGTTGAGGAAACCTCAGCCTCTGCCCACCAGCAACTTCATGCAACTGGAGAAGTAGCGTCGGGTATGGAATACTTGAAGTCACTATCCAATGAGCTGAAAGAATCTGTATCCCGTTTTCAGGTCTAGACTAACCTTATAGGCAAAAAAAGAACCTCCAGCTGCAAGTTTACTTTAATAGTAAATGCGGTCTGGGGGTTTCTTGGGTTGTCTGGATTGACTTCTAATATTGCCGGCTATAATCTACAACATTACGTGTAGGTAGACCCCCAGCTAGATAAGATTTCATATTTTCAAGGAAGATATCAATGATCCGTTCAGCATAACGATCGGTTGTCCCTGCGCAGTGCGGTGTAATAATGACTTGTTGCATCCCCCAAAGCGGGTGATCATGCGGTAATGGCTCGGTCTCAAAAACATCGAGTCCTGCTCCGGCGAGCTGGCCACTGTTCAGTGCGTCCATCAAGTCCTCCGTATGGGTGGTAGCCCCTCGGCCTATGTTGATATAGTAGGCGCCTTTTTTAAAAGCAGAGAAAACAGATTTATTAAATAGCCCACGGGTCTGATCCGTTAACGGAAGTGTATTTATAACAAAGCTTGCTTCACGAAGTGCTTCATGTAAATTATCCGTAGTATACATATGATCGAAATCAGGCAGGGATGAACCGGAGCGGCTAACACCAATAGTTCTCATTCGAAAAGCCTTGGCAATTCTAGCTGTTTCACTGCCTATGGCTCCTGTGCCTACGATTACGGCTGTTTTGCCCGTCAGTTCACTCTCATTGCCATCAGATTCCCAGCGGCGTGCTTCTTGATTCCGTATCGCCGTGTGAAGGTTACGTGTGAATATCAGCATAAATCCAAAAATTACTGCTGAGATCGGCTCAGCATGCACACCGCTGGCATTTGTCAAAAGGATGCCTCGCTCTTCAAATCGTTCAAGAGGAAGCTTCTCAATTCCGGCAGACCAAGTCTGCACCCAGCGGAGTGGTGATTCTGGAGAGAGCAGTGTATCCCCGATGCCTTTAGCCCAACCGATGACAATTTCCGCTTGGCTAAGCAGCTCTAGGTCAGGTTTTTTGGGATCCGCTTGAGTCAGGGTATAACCTGGCGCTACGCATCGGATACTCTCTTGCTGATTAGATGTCAATGGATGAAAATATACGATAGATTTAGTCATTTAGGTGTCCTCCGGGTAAGTTGTGGGAAAGATAAGTAAGAAAGCCTATATTAATAAGGATATCAAATCTACCGGAAAAGGTGAAATAACATGGAACAAAGAGAGATAGATAAGGGACCGGAAAGACTCTTTATTGCTATTCGTCTGCCTGAACAGCTTCGTGATGCCTTAGGGCAGCGATGCCGGAGGTTGGCTTCTGAGCTGAAGTTCTCCAAATGGGTACATGCTGAGGACTATCACATTACTTTGCAATTTCTGGGTGATACTGCGCCTGAGAAAATTCCAGCTCTAATTGAAGCTCTAAAGACGGCAACCACCGGGTTTCCGCCTTTTGAATTATCTTTACAAAACTGGGGCACATTCGGCCCAGCTTCTTCGCCCCGTGTGCTATGGGGTGGAATTACCGGTGATCTCCTGCCCCTGCACGATTTACAAAGAGTTGTAACCTCCGCTACACTTCCCTTAGGATTTGCTACGGAAGAACGGAAATATAGCCCTCATATTACTTTAGCACGGAAATATAAGGGAGATAGCCCTTACAGCTCGGAGCAGCTTCAAGCGTTGCAGAGTACGGAATTATCTACCGATAACAAGGTTGAAAATGTACCTTGGACCGTCGACTCGCTGGTTATATTTGTTACCAGAATGCACAAAAGTCCGATGTATGAGGTGGTTGAAAATATTTCATTTTTATAGAAAATCAACAAAATTGTTTTCAAACCTCCCATTTTCGGTTACATAGAATAGGAATGTGCTGATAGGAGGTATTATATGTTGATATTTAAACAAAGCCGCTACTTTGCGCTTTTGGTTGGCGTGATGCTGGTGTGCTTTTCTTCAATAGTCTTGATGCATCCGGGGGCGGTCTCGGAGGGAAAGCAGAATACAGTTCAAATGGTAAAACTGCAATCCTCCGGACTGTCGTCCGATTTGCCGCTGACTTTGAGAGAGATAAATACAGATCAAATGAGGACTGGGAGTGGTATTCACTCGAAGCTTACTGCATTAGCGTTAGCTCCAGTTAACTCCTCATGGAACACAGCAGGGAAAGCGGAGTGGCTGAGTGCCAGTAAATTGATAAAACAGAGCCAACCAGTTCCTTCTACCACACCGGTGAAGGTCGCTGTAATCACAACTCCTCCTGCAAAGGGGATTAAGGCCGTTACCAAAAAGGTCACAGTATCAAAAGCAAATCCCCCCACAACCTTATTCTTCTCACGGACGGAACTATTAAGCCAGGAACAACAGGGTAAAGCCTCCTGGAAATACGTGGTATCCGAAGAAGATATGCTTCTGCTGCAGAAAATAGTAATGGCAGAGGCAGAAGGCGAACCGTACCAGGGCAAAGTGGCAGTTGCCAACGTTGTTCTGAATAGGCTACGGTCAGCCAATTTCCCAGACACGATTAAAGATGTGATTTATCAGAAAAGCCAATTCAGTCCTGTAGCCAATGGGCGTCTTAAACGCGTAAAGCCTAATCAGGATAGTATTAATGCTGTCAATGCGGCCCTTTCCGGAGTAAAAAAGGTTTCCGATGATACCTATTTTTTTCTTTCGTTAAAGCTTGCACAAGATCTTACCGTACACCATAACCAGAAATATGTAAAAACCATTGGGAATCATACCTTCTATAAATAATTCATTCTCAGGATATAGGGTAAACTAACTATATGAAACCGGAGGTGGATCAGAGATTATGAAAATTACGTATTACGGACATTCCGCTTTGCTAGTAGAATCAGCAGACACAGCAGTTATCATTGACCCTTTTTTATCAGGTAACCCGAACTCCGGGATTTCCCCAGACCAAATTAGAGTAAATGCTGTTCTATTAACCCATGGACATTCCGATCATCTAGGGGATGCTATTGAAATCTCAAAGAATAACAACTGTCCGATCTTTGCAGTATATGAGCTGGCTGAATATTGCAGAATTAAAGGGGCGTCGCAGGTTAAGCATATGAATATTGGCGGAGCTCACACTTACGCAGGTATTACAGTGAAGTTCACTCCAGCTTTTCATTCGTCTTCCATTCAAGAAGGTGACACCTGGATATATACCGGACAGCCGGCTGGAATTCTTCTGACTATGGGTGGTAAAACATTGTATCATGCGGGTGATACAGCCTTATTCGGCGATTTGAGATTGATAGGAGAGAGAAATGCTATTGATATCTCAGCCCTCCCGATCGGTGATATGCTGACGATGGGGCCTGATGATGCGCTGCTAGCTGCACGTTGGCTTCGAGCGGAGAAGGTTATTCCTTTGCATTATAATACTTTCCCTGCTATAGCTCAGGATGGTGCTGATTTTTGTGATCGATTGCGTCAAGAGGGGATACAAGGATTTCCCTTGCTGGCGGGAGAGAGTATAGACGTATAAAAAATAGGCAGACCCGAGAGTTTTTCGGGTCTGCCTTCTATCTTGGGGCACAATAGATTTTAGGTAACAATTGCTGCTTCTTCAGTTCGGCCCTGAGTCCTCTGGGATCTAAACTCTGATGATGATACAGGGTTGCCAAGCATCTCAAGTACGGTAACGGCGCAGTGGGCCGGTTGATGCCGGTCTGGAGCAAGGCGTCGTTTACGTTGTTCCTCAAGAGCCGCGTACTCACGAAGGAGCATGGTATACCATTTTTCCACTACGGTTGAATCTAGAACCTCTGCCAAACCAAGCTCAACAAAATACTGACAATTCTTCTCTTCCTGGCCTGGAATAGCTTTGTAAAAGAGCATTGGGATTCCCTTGGCTTGCCCCTCTGTACATGTCATTCCTCCAGGTTTGGTTATAAGCAGGTCGGAGGCATCCATAAGCTTGTTGATCTCACTGCTGTAGCCTAGAATTTTTACATTCGGATGACGTAATAAGGGATTGTTCCTCATTTTTGCAACACGTTTGTTATTGCTGCCCATGCAAAAGATAAGCTGGATTTCATCAATTCTGGCCGTGAGCGAGTTCATAATGTCCTTTCCGAACATCAGTCCCCAACCACCGCCCATAATGAGCACGGTAGGAATATCGGCAAGTCCCAGCTCCTTACGCAGCTGTGTTTTGTTCGTGCGCTCCCAGAATTTCGGATGAACTGGAATACCCGTAACGGTCACAAGTTCAGGGGATATTCCCCGCCCTGTAAGGATTGATTTCACTCGTGAGGTAGAGACAAGATAGCGGTTCACTTCGGCATTCACCCAGCTGCCATGCGCGTCATAATCCGTAATCAGCGTATAGAGCGGTACATCTAACCCGCGTCGCTTCAGGCGAGAGATTACGGCGGCAGGGATTGGATGAGTACAAACAATCAAATCGGGCTTAAGCTGCTCAATAACCTGTGAGGCATGTGTATAAAAAATCCGATGAAGCGCCAGCTTGGTCAACCGGTTCAATGATTTATGGTATTGTGTCTTATACATCATGCCGACCAGCTTAGGCTGGCTGCTGACTGTCTTTCTGTAAGCGGAAAGAATCCAAGGGGCAACTGTTGGGTTAAGAAATTTACCCAGCTCAATTACTCTGCATTGGACATCCGGATTCAGCAGCTTTATTCCTTCGGCGAGAGCATAGGCTGCCCCTGTGTGGCCCGTCCCGAAGCCTTCCGAAAACAGCAGTACTCTTTTCTTTCGCATAAGTTCACCTGTTTCTTTATCAATGGAATTACAAATTCACTTTATATTATATACGAAATAATTACTTAGTCTTCCCACATTATACAAATTAGACGTTAATAGAAAGTTAAAACACTGCAATAATTTGAAAAAAAGTTTTATTGAAGTGTTGCAAACCCAAATAGAAAGTGATAAAGTAATCACTGACCGAGTGACCGGATTAGTAAAGTGGTCATATTATCAAAGGTAATGCTATTTTCTAGAGAAAGGAAGTGTACGAGTGGCTCTGGTTGATCGAAGGCAGCAGGTGCTTCAGGCTGCGACCAAATCCTTTTCATTATTTGGCTATAAAGCAACTACAATGGATCAGGTCGCAAAGATTGCAAATGTCGGGAAAGGTACGATCTATACCTTTTTCACCAATAAGGAGCAGCTGTTTGATGAAATTCTGCACGATGTTGTAACTGAGATGAAAATTATAGCAGATCGGGAGATTAGGCGCGATAAGCCCTTTTTTGATAATTTGCACCGTGTCCTAGATGCCCTGTTAGAATTTCGAAGCGAGCACGAGCTGTTCATTAAGCTTTCTCAGGAGAACCGTGAATTCGGAACGCCTCAGGCTGGCGAAGGTCTCGACAAGATCGAGAATGTGGTATTGGAGTACTTGGAAAGGGAGGTGGAACACGCGATCCGTCAAGGGGAGATGAAGCCTTGTGACCCCAAAATCGTATCGGTGGTTATGTTCAGATTATACATTGTGCTCACTACTGAACTGAACAAAACACACACGCCCTTGGATAAAGAACAAATTAAAGCCTATTTTCATTTGTTTCTAGCTGAAGGATTGGCACAATAAGCTGTAATCTCAGAATAGGGATGGCATCTAACAGCAAGCTCTCCCTATAATGGAATATTTTTACTATATCAAAAATAGGGTCTTAACGACAAGCCGAAAGGCATTTTTTTATGAAGTAAAATGACTGATTGGGGAAAATGGTCAACTGGTGTTACATTGTGTTACAGCAAATTTTCAACACATAAGCATAATAAAGAGAACAAGATAAGGAGAGAACCAGAATGAAATCATTATCCGTTTTTAAAAAGGACCTTGGTGCGGCGCTTAAAAATCCTAAGGTACTAATTCCGATGTTTGTAGTTCTGTTCATTCCTGTAATGTACAGCGGGCTATTCCTGAAAGCATTCTGGGACCCGTATGGCAAAATGAATGAGCTGCCGGTCGCGGTTGTTAATCAAGATAAGGGTGCCAACTATGAAGGAACGCAGCTCAGTGCCGGAAGTGATCTGGTGGAAGAGCTGAAGAAAGCGGATGGCTTCCAGTGGAAATTTGTCTCACGCGAGCAGGCTGAGTCAGGGCTGAAGGATAATACCTATTATATGGCGATTATCGTTCCGGAAGACTTCTCCGAGAAAGCAACAACTTTGCTGGATTCGGATCCGCAGCCTGCCAAGATTATATTTGAACCTAATGAAGGCTATAACTTCTTGGCTGGCCAAATTGGTGGTTCAGCTGTGAAGGATATTAAAAGCAAAGTCTCAGCTAAGGTAACTGAGGCTTACACAAACACTATATTTGATAAATTCACTGAAATCTCCAGTGGACTGGGTGATGCTGGGGATGGTGCGACCAAGATTGCAGATGGCGCAGGAAAACTTAATGAAGGTACAGTTAAACTGGAAGAGAATCTTCTTCTATTAACAGATGGCACAGGCAAACTTCTGAATGGTGTTGAGCCGCTCACTAAAGGTGTAGCAGACTTAAATACAGGTGCAGCTGCACTGGAAGCGGGTACGAATACCTTGTCTGATGGTTTACAGAAGCTGTCCGCTGCGCATCAGCAGCTTCAGGATGGCGTTCAACAGGCTGCAGCTGGCAGCAAGCAGCTGAGCAGCGGACTGCAGCAAACCGTAGCTGGTACAGAGAAACTGCAGGCCGGTACACTTGCGGCAGTGGATGGCACAACCAAGCTGCAAGCCGGAACACAATCCATTCAGGATGGCAGTGGTAAACTGGAAGCCGGATTGACTTCTTCTGTAGATGGCAGTGGCAAATTGGAAGACGGCCTTAAAGCTTCGGTGGATGGCAGTGTGAAGATCTCTGAAGGTTCCAAAGCGGTAGCCCAAGGCTTGCAGCAATTGGTCCAGTCGAATCCTCAGCTTGCAGCCAGCCCAGATGTGCAAAAGCTGCTGGCAGCGAGTAAGACCGTTGCCGCTGGAAACGAACAGATGCAGCAAAGCCAACAGCAGCTATTGCAAGGCGCCAGCGCACTTCATAGCGGGCAAGAGCAGCTGTTACAGGGTGCAGCTCAACTGCATGCAGGCTCAGAGCAGCTGGGTGCAGGGGTTTCCCAACTGCATGATGGAGCACAGCAGCTAAATGCAGGCAGTACACAGCTGCTGGAAGGTCAGCAGAAGCTGGCAGCAGGGGCAACTGCGTTGGTAACAGGCGGCAGCAAACTGACCGATGGCATGATGCAGTTTGGTGCAAAGCTTAATGAGGCCGCAGCCGGTGGAACTAAGCTGGCCGACGGTGGTAAGGCACTTGAAGCCGGAACTTCTAAACTATTAAGCGGGGTAGGTCAGCTTGGAAGTGGTATCAGCTCTGTTGCTGACGGCTCGAAGAAGCTGGCTAACGGAGCAGGAGAGCTTAAAGAGGGCATGGGTGAGCTTCAATCTGGCTCGACTGAGCTAGCGACCAAGCTTGTCGATGCCGCTGATCAGACGAGTTCAGTGAACAAAACCGATGCAATGGTACAGATGTTTGCTCAACCCGTGGAAATTGAAGAACATAAAGTAAATGAAGTACCGAATTATGGCACAGGTTTTGCTCCGTACTTCCTATCACTCGGCTTGTTCGTTGGCGCCTTGATCAGCACGCTCGTAATTCCTATGAGTGAAACTGAAGTTATAGGTGCTAGTCGCTTCAATCGCTTCATTAGTCGTACGCTTTCCTTCTCGATAATGAGCCTTTTGCAGTCATTACTTGCTTCATTCGTGGTTTTATACGGATTGGGTTTGGAAGTTCAGAATGTACCCTTGTTCTTGGCCTTCACTTTTATAACGAGTATTTCATTCATGTGGATCATTCAGGCGATTGTAACCTGGTTTGACCAACCCGGACGCTTTATTGCTATCGTTATTCTGATCTTCCAATTGACAACTAGTGCAGGGACCTTCCCTCTCGAGCTGATTCCGAATTGGATGAAGTTCTTCAATCCTCTGCTCCCAATGACTTATAGCGTCAGTGGCTTTAAGTATGTAATCTCCACTGGGGAATACGGTATGATGTGGGGAGAGGCAGGGAAGCTCGTATTTTATGGGGTAGCCTTCCTCATACTTACGTTCGTCTACTTCATGACTCGTGAAATTGAGAATGAAGCTGTCATGACAAGTGAACAAGTTTTGACTGTATAATATGTCGAAATATGTGGAAATAAACACCAAAAGAGTGCCTCCTTCGGGGGGCGCTTTTTTGGTCTAGAGGATTATAAAACCGTTTCTAAATAAGTCATTTGTATTGAAGGAAAGTAATGAAACGCTTTCAACGCATAACTACTTATTCGTTTTTTATGTATATTTATGCATTCCGGAGAATTTTCACGCTTTTACCCGCTAAAGCTGTGTCGCAAAAACAAATGTTAATCAACATCATAAAAAAGTTTAAATTGCGCTCATGTAAGGTCGATGATAAAATAATATAACGAATCTCTATGAATAATTATTAAGGTTTTAATGCAGGCCGAAGAAATGTTCTTATTGCAATATTTTGTATATTTCTGGTGATAATGCCCTACTTTATAATAGAAAGGTTGCGTATGATGAGACACACTGAACTGCCCCCAAAACAGGGCCTTTATGATCCTCAGTTCGAAAAAGATGCGTGCGGAATGGGTTTTGTTGCCCATATCAAAGGTAAGCCCTCCCATGATATTGTAAGCAATGCTTTGACTATGCTCTTTAATATGGAGCATCGTGGAGGCCAAGGAAGCGAACCTAACTCCGGTGACGGAGCAGGTATTATGCTGCAAATTCCGCATAAGTTCTTTACTGCAGAAGCTAAAACTCTTGGCTTTGAGCTGCCGGAGCAAGGCCAATATGGTGTTGGCATGATCTTTTTGTCTCATAACGAAGAGATCCGCACCCGACATGTTGCCTTATTAAACGACATTATTGCCGAAGAGGGACAGGAATTATTAGGCTATCGCGATGTGCCTACTTTTGATGAGATGTTAGGCAAAACAGCTAAAGCTGCAAAGCCTTATGTACGTCAGGTATTTATCGGCCGTTCACTTAATATCACGGATGATCTTGCTTTTGAGCGTAAGTTGTTTGTTATTCGTAAGCGCGCTGAGCTCGCTATTCGTTACAGCGGAATTGAAGAAGGCGAATCTTTTTATGTCCCAAGCTTATCCTGCCGCAAAATCGTCTACAAAGGCATGTTAACAACGGCCCAAGTCGGACAGTTCTACATTGATTTACAGAATGAAAATTTGGAATCAGCGATTGCACTCGTGCATTCCCGGTTCAGCACCAATACCTTCCCAAGCTGGGAACGTGCCCATCCTTATCGCTTCATGATTCACAATGGTGAAATTAATACACTTCGCGGTAATGTGAACTGGATGCATGCCCGTCAATCCCTGTTCAAGAGTGAGGTGTTCGGAGATGACTTGGCTAAGATTAAGCCGGTAATTAATCCGGATGGATCAGATACAGCGATGTTCGACAATACCTTTGAATTCTTGTACCTGGCTGGACGCTCTTTGCCGCAGGTAGCCATGATGATGGTTCCTGAACCATGGAGTAACCATGACAGCATGGATCAGAAGAAGAAAGACTTCTATGAATACCACAGTACTCTAATGGAACCGTGGGATGGACCGGCGGCCATGGGCTTTACGGATGGTGTCCAAATTGGTGCAATCCTTGACCGTAACGGACTTCGCCCTTCACGTTATTATGTAACTAAAGACGATCTGATTGTTCTTTCCTCTGAAGCTGGTGTATTGGATATTGCACCTGAGAATGTACTCTATAAAGACCGCCTGAGACCAGGACGTATGCTTTTGGTAGATACCAAAGAAGGCCGCATTATTTCCGATGATGAAGTTAAAGCGGCGATTGCTTCCGAGCAGCCTTATCGCCAGTGGCTGGATGAGCATCTAATCAGTCTTGATGAACTTCCGGATGCACCTGAACTGCCGAACCCTAAGCATGATAATGTTCAGCAGCTGCAGCAGTCGTTTGGATATACTTTTGAAGATTTACGTAAAGTGCTGGAGCCTATGGCATCCACAGGCCAGGAAGCTATTGGTTCGATGGGCTATGACTCACCTTTGGCTGTGCTGTCAGACCGTCCTCAGCGGTTGTACAATTACTTTAAACAAATGTTCGCCCAGGTAACCAATCCACCAATTGATGCTATTCGTGAAGAGTTGGTTACATCTACAACAACAACGATTGGACCTGAGCGCAACCTGCTCAAACCAGAACCGGAGAGCTGCCGCCAAATTTCGTTGGATACGCCAATCCTGTCTAATGAGGATTTCGCTAAGATCCGCCATGTTCGTCGTGCAGGTTTCAAATCCATGTCTATTCCTATTCTGTTCCCGGCTGAGCTTGGTGCAGAAGGGATGAGAATTGCGATTGACCGTTTATGCGAGGCTGCTGACCGAGTGATTGGCAAGGGTCATAACATTCTCATTCTGTCAGACCGTGGTGTAGACCGTGAGAATGCTGCAATTCCGGCACTGCTTGCTGTATCAAGCTTGCATCACCATCTGATTCGCCAAGGTACTCGGACCAAAGTGAGCATTTTGCTTGAATCTGGTGAACCGCGTGAGGTTCATCATTACGCACTCCTGCTTGGTTATGGTGTTAGTGCAGTTAATCCATACTTGGCTTTTGAGAGCTTGGATGACATGATCAGCCAAGGCTTGCTGCGTGGGATTTCCCACAAGAAGGCTGTGAAGAACTATATTAAAGCTGCGACAAAGAGCGTAGTTAAAATACTTTCCAAGATGGGTATTTCTACCATCCAATCCTATCGTGGAGCGCAAATATTCGAAGCGGTTGGTCTTAATTCAGAGTTTGTGGATCGTTACTTCACTTGGACACCTTCCCGCATTGGCGGTATTGGCCTTGAAGAAGTGGCGGCAGAAGTCCTCTTTACTCACAACCGTGCCTTTACGGATAAGGACGGCAATGATAAAGTGCTGGACTCCGGTGGAGAATACCAATGGCGCAGTGACGGTGAAGAGCATCTCTTCAACCCGCAAACCATTCATTTACTTCAGCACGCAGTGCGCAGTGGAGATTTCGCTACGTACAAGAAGTTCGCTGCACTTGTTCAGGGTGAGAACGAGAAACATTTAACGATTCGGTCCCTGCTGCAATTCAAACCTGAAAATGCACCAGTTCCGCTCGAGGAAGTTGAACCAGCAGAGTCCATTATGAAACGGTTTAAGACCGGTGCGATGTCCTTTGGTTCGATCAGTAAGGAAGCCCATGAGACGCTGGCTATCGCTATGAACCGTATTGGCGGCAAGAGCAACACGGGTGAAGGCGGCGAAGATCCAGCACGCTTTATTCCGGACAGCAACGGAGATTCACGCCGCAGTGCGATCAAACAGGTAGCTTCCGGACGCTTCGGGGTAACCTCGAATTATCTGGTAAATGCGGATGAAATACAGATTAAGATGGCTCAGGGTGCGAAGCCTGGTGAAGGCGGGCAGCTGCCGGGACGTAAGGTTTATCCTTGGGTTGCTGAAGTACGCGGATCCACAGCAGGTGTAGGTTTGATCTCACCTCCTCCGCATCATGATATTTACTCTATCGAGGATTTGGCAGAATTGATCTATGATCTGAAGAATGCCAATCCACGTGCAAATATTAACGTAAAGCTGGTATCTGAGGTTGGTGTCGGTACGATTGCAGCCGGTGTTGCCAAGGGTCGTGCCGATATCATCCTAATTAGCGGATACGATGGGGGAACAGGGGCATCACCGATGAACTCTATCCGTCATGCGGGCCTACCTTGGGAACTGGGTCTGGCTGAGACTCATCAGACGCTTATGCTGAACAATCTCCGTGATCGGGTTACTCTGGAAACGGACGGAAAAATGCTTAGCGGACGTGATTTGGCAGTCGCAGTCTTGCTGGGAGCAGAAGAGTATGGTTTCTCCACTGCACCGCTTGTCGCTGTAGGCTGTATCATGATGCGTGTTTGTCAAATGGATACATGTCCGGTTGGGGTAGCAACGCAGAATCCTGAGCTTCGCAAGAATTTTGCAGGTGACCCGCAGCATGTGGTTAACTTTATGACTTTTGTGGCACAGGACTTGCGTGAGATTATGGCTAGTCTAGGCTTCCGCACTATCGAGGAAATGGTTGGACGCACAGATTGCCTTGATGCTTCCATAGTATCTACTCACTGGAAGAAAAAAGGTGTAGACCTTTCCAGTCTGCTGCACACACCACACTTGGCTGAGGGAAGCACACGCTTCCGCAGCAAGCGCCAGAACCATAGCCTGGAAGAAACATTGGATATGAGCCAACTGCTTGAACTGGCAGCTCCAGCATTGGAATCGGGAGCACCGGTGGAAGTATCCCTGCCTATTACGAACGTTAACCGTGCGGTTGGAACTATTCTGGGTAGTGAATTAACACGCAAATACGGCGCTGCCGGGTTGCCAGATGATACCATTCGCCTTAACTTCACAGGATCGGCTGGACAGAGTCTTGGAGCTTTCGTACCTAAGGGCATCACAATCGCTGTTGAAGGCGATTCTAATGACTATCTTGGTAAGGGTCTTTCAGGCGGTAAATTGATCTTGAAACCTTCTTCAAAAGCGACCTTCGCTGCTGAAGATAACATCATTACTGGTAATACTGCACTTTACGGAGCTACAGGCGGCGAGGCTTACATTAGCGGAATTGCTGGCGAACGTTTTGCAGTACGTAACTCCGGTGCTAATGTTGTTGTAGAAGGCGTAGGCGACCATGGCTGTGAATACATGACTGGTGGACGCGTAGTTGTACTAGGTGGAACCGGACGTAACTTTGCAGCAGGAATGTCAGGTGGTATCGCTTATGTATACGATGCGGACAATAGCTTTGTTAGCCGTTGCAATTTGGAGATGGTCTTACTGGAGCGAGTAGAGGAATCTGCTGAGATCAATGAACTTCGTGGTCTGATTCTGAAGCATACAGAACTAACGGGAAGTGTGGTTGGACAACGTATACTTGATCAGTGGGAAGAGCATCTTCCGAAGTTTGCCCGTGTGATTCCGAAGGATTACAAACGAATGATGCAGCATATTCAGAAGGTTGAAGATGCAGGATTGAGTGGCGAAGCCGCATTAATGGCAGCTTTTGAAGCGAACATGCGTGAACTTGCACGTGTTGGCGGGTAGTTAGCTCTAGCTGGAATCCCTTGAATACGTTGGATTTGATTTAATAGTAGGGACTTGGTTTTCTTCCGTCTAAGGAAGGCATCAAGTCCCTTCTTTATATTAGCTATAACGGTTTCTTCATGTTACAAATACGTAACTATTTTCAAGAAAAAGGGTAAATGTGGTAAACTGTTGGTAGAAAGGAAGTGAGACTTGTGGTAAAAATGATAGATGTGCTAGAGCCAGTAGCTCGCCTGCAAGGGGTTACCAAAAAAATAGGCTCTAAAACACTGGTTGGGGATCTTACGCTGGACATTCCACCGGGTCAAATATTTGGCTTTTTGGGTCCGAATGGTGCGGGGAAGACAACTACGATTCGGATGATGGTAGGACTAATATCAATTAGTCAGGGTGACATACTGATCTGTGGTCACAGCATTAAGAATCAGTTCGAGGATGCGGTCGCAAATATTGGTGCCATCGTGGAAAATCCGGAAATGTATAAATTCCTGACCGGGTATAAGAATCTGCAACAATATGCACGAATGGTGCCGGGGGTAACTAAGCAGCGGATTAACGAGGTTGTAGAGCTAGTTGGGCTAGGTCAAAGAATTAACGATAAGGTAAAGAATTACTCACTCGGTATGCGTCAGAGGCTCGGAGTAGCTCAAGCACTGCTGCACCGACCGAAATTACTAATTCTCGATGAGCCAACGAATGGACTGGATCCGCAGGGAATCCGTGAGCTTCGTGATTATCTACGCCGCCTTTGCGAGGAGGAAGGGACGACAGTTTTCGTCTCCAGTCATCTCCTATCTGAGATGGAGTTAATGTGTGACCGCGTTGCGATTATTCAAAATGGTCGACTGATAGATGTGAAACAGCTCAAATCAGTTGGTGATGAAGTGGTTCCAATCGGTGAAACCTTGTTCGAGGTGGATGATGCAGAAGCTGCACGGGAATTGATTGGCAGCGGTATGGTAAAAGATGGAGGGCTTGTTGTTGAAGCGGCACGTGAGGAAATAGCTGAAATTAATGCAAGATTCGTGGCGAGTGGGATTAAGGTGTACAGTATTAAGACCAATGCCCGATCACTGGAAGATCAGTTCTTGGAGATTACAGGAGGTGAAGGCATTGGGTGAGTTTGCAGCTCTCATACATAATGAGAATATCAAAATATATAGTCGTGTCCGCACATGGATTATGTTAATCCTTTTAGCGGCCATGAGCGCATTATTCCCGGTGCTGTTTTATTATACAAGCGGAAACGATTCTTCGATTGGGCTATGGGAAAGCTTTCAAATCACCGTTAGTATCGCTTTTTTCCTGAATACGATCTTTACGGTTGTTGTGGCATCTGACTCCGTAGCGGGCGAATTTTCCTGGGGAACCATTAAGTTGCTGTTGATCCGCCCTTGGAGTCGCTCCAAAATATTACTCTCCAAGTATATTTCCTTGGTTATATTTAGTTTGCTTAGCACTGTAGTGTTGGTCGCTTTTGGTTTCGCTTCATCCTCCATATTCTCAACTTCCGCTGGAGAGGGAATGAATGCTGTAACGAACTGGAGCCCGGCTAAATACACTTTTATGGGTATTCTATGCCAGTATATCGCACTGTTCCTAACCGCTGCTTTGGCGTTTATGGTATCGAGCGTATTTCGGGCTAGTGGTCTAGCTATCGGTTTATCGTTATTTATTATGTTCGCCACAGATATTCTCGTGCAAATCTTTAGTCCAGACCGGTATGAATGGGCTAAGTATTTGATTTTTACCCATATGGATTTACAGGTGTACCTGGTATCGGACAGCGGTCCTGGTGGAGTTAGTTTATGGTTTTCCATTGGCGTACTAGCTGCTTATTATGTTCTTTTCCTAAGCGTGGCTTGGTTGGTCTTCCGTAAAAGGGATGTTTCCACCTAAGCGTTAACCGGCTTCCCTAGTGTCCTGCTGTTTGTGGGCACGTTTATCCTTCTTGTTTGTCTTTGGTTGTATTTCCGACCCGCCCGCCTTGCTTGGGGCGGGTTGTTCTGTCATGGCTACATTACCGTTCAGGAGTCCACCTTCCATAATGAGGAGAGAGCCAGTTGCCGCATCTCCATGGAGTTGACCGGTACCCAACATCGAAATTTGGCGGTCAGCAGTAATGTTTCCAAAGACTTTTCCAGCGATAATTATTTCTTCTGCGACAATGCTGGCTTGCACAATTCCTTGTTCTCCGACCGTGACGGTCCCGCTGCAATGAATTTCACCATTAAAAGCACCCTCAATTCGCAAGTTCGTATCACAATGAAACTTACCCTCAAGACTTCCACCGTGCCCGATCAAAGTGTCTGTAGGCTTGAACGGGGACAGCTGTTTTCGTTTGTTCCACATTAGTATTTCCTCCACTCTCATGTATGACTATATCATTTGTATCTTATAATTTTGGCTGCACATAACCCAAAGGATTAATGGCTTTATCCTGTTTAACGACTTGAAAATGGAGATGGGGACCGGTGCTGCGGCCAGTATTGCCTAATAACCCTATCTGCTGTCCCTTGTGTACCTTCTCACCAACAGAGACATTCATTCTGTGAAGATGCATGTACCAGGTTTCTAGTCCGTTACTATGCTTAATAATAATGTATTTTCCGCGGGCACCTTTTTGATCTACCGTAATAACCTCCCCATCCTGGGCTGCAAGCACAGGGTCGCCTATGTCCCCAGCAATATCAATGCCTGAGTGGAATGCGGAAGATCCCTTGAACGGGTCGGTTCGATAACCAAAGCTCGACGTGATAACTTTTGAATGCGTGGGCCACATAATGGCGGGTTCCAGCTTTGATTTTTGCATGATTATCTTTTTCTCTTGCAGCGTATTTGCCTGCTTGGCTTGAGAGATGGTAATAGGAATTCGATTAACCATTTCATCTAAAATACTGCGTATTTCTGCAAAGTCATCTTTCGTTTCCTGCACCAAATTAGTAGCTCCACTATCATGTACAGCGATAAACTCACCCCCTACCTGAGGGGTATAGGTCTGCTTGGCCGCACTAAATGTGATCTTGGGGCTGGATTTTGTGGATACGTTATCACTTTTTGTGGAATCTGTGCTGTTCTGTTTTTGAATGAGGTTCTGCAGTTGCAGCTCCAATTCACTCACACTTTGCAGCTTGTCTTTGATGTTTTCTGCCTCCTCGGAGAGATCCGTTACCTCCATTTGCAGTTGTTGCAGAGCTTCCTCTTTGTCAGCGACCTTCACTTCCATCCTTAGATTGTGAAGTGAGAGAGCCGCGGCTTCCGCCTCTAGCCGTGAGATGGATTGGGCTGAATGATAATGCATAGAAGTAACCAAGCTTGAGATAGAGAGGGCGGCAACGGCTGGAATGGCTAGCGCCATTGGCTTTGAAATCCGAAGCTGTCTGACCGGGCGGGCGGCATCCCGGACGACGAGCAGCGTAATCTGATTATGGTTTGGCTGACTCTTCATGACGTCTCCTTCCTGCGGTTAAGGAACCGCTAGTGCTGCAAAAT
This sequence comes from Paenibacillus sp., assembly GCA_023512345.1. Lineage (GTDB taxonomy): Bacteria > Bacillota > Bacilli > Paenibacillales > Paenibacillaceae > Paenibacillus_AQ. The sequence goes on along the minus strand of JAILZT010000001.1, from coordinate 457,648 downwards.
GTTGTGATTTCTTACATTAGGGCTCATCCGTGTTCTCTTACTACTCTATGTATTCAGTTTCTTTGAGTAACATGACAAAGTTTGCTTGAATAAAGGTAGGGAATCTCGGCTAAACCAATAGAGTATTGAAGAGAAGTTACTAATAGTACCCGGTCACATAAGGGGAGTTGAGATTTTGAAGACATTTGCTATTATTCTGTGTCTTTTTATTTTACAAATGGCTTTTATTTTATTTATGGAGTTTCGTCGTCCGCAAAGAACCGTTGCCTGGATGTTTATTTCAATATGCTGCCCACCCTTAGGGTTGCTTTTCTATTACTTTTTCGGCCGTGACTATAGACAGACTCAACAACTGGATAAAAGGAAAATCTCTTTATTGCGAGAGGTCAGAGAGCATGTTGAGAATAGGAGTCTCGTAGTGAAGAAGCCAGAGGATACCGGCAACCCTGAGTTTGAGCATCAAAGGGAATTTTTATTATTGCTCTCTCGTTTGACGGACAGCCCGATTACAGGCGGAAACCAGAGTACTGTTCTGTCTAGCGGTATGGAGGCCTATGAGGCTATGCTTGAAGCCATGGAGTGTGCAAAAGAGCATATCCATGTTGAATTTTATATTTTTAGTGAAGATAAAATAGGTGAGCGATTTCAAGAAGTTATGATCCGAAAAGCACGTCAGGGCGTAAAGGTACGTCTGCTTTGTGATGGCCTGGGTAGTTATAAGTTATCCCGCGGGTTCATACAAGCATTCAAAAAAGGGGGAGTGGAATTCCACTTCTTCCTTCCGCCGTTTATTTCTTTGTTGGAACGTCGATTTAACTATCGAAATCATCGGAAAATAGTTATTGTAGACGGTATTATCTCCTTTACGGGGGGGATGAATGTGGGGAAAGATTATTTGGGAGAGGGTCCGAGTATAGATTGTTGGAGAGATACCCAACTAAAGCTTGCGGGGGACGCCGTTTACTACATTCAGTTTGTTTTTCTCAAAGACTGGGGACTTGCCACCGGTGAAAGGCTTAGCCATCCTCGGTTGTTCCCTGTACACACTTGTAAAGGTACCGAAGCGGTGAAAATAGTTGAAAGTGCACCAAATGGAGCGATAGATGCTTCAGAAGAAATATATTTTGCATCCATGTGTGCAGCCAAACGCCGAATATGGCTTACAACACCTTATTTCATACCTGATCCTGCTATTTGCCGTGCTCTAAAAAGCGCGGTGCTCCGTGGTGTCGAGGTGAGAATTATTATCCCGGGAAAGCCCGATAACTGGGTCGTGTATTATGCAACTTTGTCTTATTTGGAAGATTTACAGGCTGCAGGTGTAAAGTTCTATCGATATAAAGGGTTTATGCATGCCAAGGTAATGATTGTCGATGAACTGATATCCACAGTGGGCAGCGCTAATCTGGATATGAGAAGTCTATACTCAAATTTTGAACTGACAGCAGTTCTGATGGATCCTGATCGAATTTCCGAACTTGCGAAGGAATTTGAGAATGATCTTAAGCATAGTGAATATGTTGACCCCAAGGACTTCGTGAAGAGGAACCGCTTTATGCGTATGAGAGAAAATCTGTGTAAACTCCTTTCGCCGCTGTTATGATAAAAAAATGATCATTCGTTCATTAAAGGGAGTTCTTTATGATATAATAAAGTATATAAAAAATATTATATTGTAATTTAAGGGGGAGTTCGATGAATGTAAATCAACAAATGCTTACGAAGAAAGAGTACAATAAACCGCAGAAATCCGGAGCGTTTAAAACAGCTAAACTAGCTCAGAGAATCGTTATGATCGTTATCGGAGCGGCTATGATGTCCGTTGCACTTGAGATTTTCCTCGTTCCAAACCAATTAATCGATGGCGGTATCACCGGTATTTCCATTATGCTTTCACATATTTTTGAAATTCCCCTCGGTATTCTATTAACCTTACTAAACCTTCCATTCTTAATTGTTGGTTATAAGCAAATCGGTAAGACGTTCGCATTATCAACACTGTTTGCTGTTGTACTTATGTCTGTTGGTACTCAACTGCTGCATCCTGTGAATCCTATCACGGTTGAGCCGTTGCTTGCTGCAGTATTTGGAGGCGTAATTCTCGGAGTGGGTGTCGGACTTGTAGTACGTTATGGAGGATCGCTGGATGGTACGGAAATTGTGGCCATTCTGGTTTCTAAGAAACTTCCCTTTTCTGTAGGTGAAGTAGTTATGTTTATCAACCTGTTTATTTTGTCAGGTGCTGGCTTTATATTTGGCTGGAATAATGCCATGTTCTCACTGATTGCCTACTACATTGCATTTAAAATGATTGATGTCACCCTAGAAGGATTGGATCAATCCAAATCGGTCTGGATTATCAGTGATAAATTCCGTGATATCGGAGAAGCGTTAACAGAGCGGTTAGGCCGCGGCGTCACTTACCTGGAGGGCGAGGGTGGATTCTCGGGTGACAACAAGAAAGTAATCTTTGTAGTCATCACGCGTCTTGAAGAAGCTAAGCTTAAGGCTATCGTTGAAGATTGGGATACCGAAGCATTTGTTGCGATCGGTAATATCCATGATGTTAAGGGTGGGCGCTTCAAGAAAAGAGCCATCCATTAGCGATTGTGAAATAAATACGGCAGCAGATTCTTGGGGCCGTATTCTCATATATAATAGTTTCTGTCCATGATGTGGACGTCAGTAAGCCCGTAGCATGAATCAATGCTTCGGGCTTATTTTACTTTAGTTGTCTTATAATATCCTCAACCGGCTGGGGAGGCACCTTTTCAATGAGATCTCCTACACGGCTCAGCCGCTCTTCTATATTCAGCAGATGAAAGTCAGTAGGGGCCACATCCTTGTCTACCTCTGCCCAAGTTAGAGGAGTCGACACAGTTGCCAGTGGACGAGCTCGCGGGGTATAGGGAGCAGCCAACGTTTTGCCGCCGAAATGTTGAAGATAGTCAAAATAAATTTTATCCCCGCGATCTTTTTTTAAGCGTTCCAGTGTGAATAGGTCTGGGTGCTTCTCGGTGACGAAACGTCCCACAAAGTGGCCGATTTTACGAAGCTCTATAAAGGTAACTCCCGGTTTTATGGGAACAATAATTTGAATACCAGTGGCACCGGAAGTCTTGGGAACCGAGATTAATCCCAGTGAGCTAAGCACGCGTCCTACGATAGAGGCAGCTTCCATGATTCGGGGTTCAACTTCACGAGATGGATCTAGATCAATCATCCATTCACAGGGGAGGTCACTGCCGACATAGTGTAAGGAAGGATGGAATTCAAGAGCGGCCAGATTGCCAAGCCATAACAATTCGGGCAAGCCTTCGAGCACAATGTAAGAGATGTTGTCTTGAGTAAAGGTATGCACGAAGGGAGGCAGCGGATCGGGTGCATTTTTCTGATAAAATGACATCCCGCCCACACCATGGGGATAGCGGATCACCGTCAGCAGGCGTCTCTGGCAATACCGCAGCAAATATGGGGATAGAGCAGCCAGCTTTTCTAAATACATTCGTTTCGTAATGCCTCGCTCCGGCCACAGCAGCTTATCGGGATTAGTAACTGCCAGAGTCTGGCCGTTTACCGTGATGGAGCCTTGGACACGCACTGGCATAAAGATGCCTCCTTTCTAATATTTCTGACCGGTGAACCTGCATTCCTGCGGCGGAATATCCACTACTGCTTGTATAACCGGATGACGGAGGGTGCCCGATGGATTCCATTCTAAAAAGTGTACCTTAAAGACAATCTGAGGTGTTATCCAAAACGCTCCTGCATACCGCTGTGGAAGGTTGGTAAAAGGCATGGTCTGAGTTGCAACGCTAAGGGCTTGATTAGTTAACTGGCGCCAGTCCTCCATTTTCAATCTTCCTGAGCCTGCATGACCGATGTATTGTAATTTTCCTTCATCATCATAAAGACCCAGTAGAAAAGCATTAACTCTTCCATCTCGAAAAGTTAAGCCTCCCGCTACAGCTGTAACGTCGGAAATCAATTTTCGCTTTAGCCAACGTTTGTCTTTTCCACCGGGAATGTAGGTGCTTGTGATGTCTTTACACATAATTCCTTCTAATTGATGCGATTTGGCTGCAGTCCACAGCTCTTCCGGATCAGTATAGCTGGGGACCATTTGAACATGAGGATGAGGAATCAGCATTTCCTTAAGGAGAGCTTGGCGTTTAGATAAGGGTTGATCGAGTACCCAGACTCCATTGCAAAATAGGATGTCAAATACCATATAAATGACTTGAATCTGACCCTTCGCAGTTCGGATAGCAGCTTCTTTCCTTAAACTGTCCCTTCTCATGACCTCCTGGAAGGAAGGTTTGCCATTGCTTAACGCGATGATCTCTCCATCCAAAATAACGGAATCTGCTTTGCAGTAGGCTGTGATATCGGTAAGCTCGGGATACTGCTGAGTTCTGCGATTCCCTCGCCTATTGATTAGCTCTGTACTATCCCCATCATAATAGGACAGCATACGTACGCCATCCCATTTAATCTGGGCAATCCATGTATCACCGACTGGAAGCTGATTCGTAAGGATCGGTTCAAAGGGAATAATAGGAGATAATTTCATTAGACCATCCCTCTGCTAAGATACGGTTTCTTTACTCTTGGCACTTCGCCGCTTGGGCTTAGGTGTGATTACAGGAGCTATTGCTTCCGCTGTGTCTTTTTTCGCTTTTGCAGCTGACTTCTTCCCCGCACCTGCCGCTGTTTTACGCGTTTTTTGTGCAGTCCCGGGATCTGTTGGGATATGTTGGACCGCCTCAATGCTGGCCTGCAAAGCTGCCATCAGGTCGATCACATTGCTCTCCTGGCGTGCAGGCACAATGTGGAACTCTTCACCTGCAATCTTATGAGAAATTAAATCAAGCATCCGTTGACGGTAATCATCAGTATATTTGCCAGGCTCAAATGGAGTGGATAATTGGGAAATAAGAATTTTAGCCATATCCAGCTCCTTATCATTTACAGCTGCTGCTTCCGGCAGGTTGGGTACTTGTGATACCGGGCGAATCTCATCAGGATAAAAAATGGTTTCAATGGCCAGGCATTCCTCCAGAACCCTAATGGCTGCCAGACTACTTTTGGAGCGGATGGATATTTTGGCAATACCGATTTTTCCGGTTTGTCTCATCGCTTCCATTAGAAGCCGGTAAGCATTAGTTCCTGCCTGGTCAGGAGATAAGTAATAGGTTTTTTGAAAATACATCGGATCAATCTCAGTCAAGTCTACAAAGTCCAAAATGGTGATGTTCTTGGTGCTCTCTTCTGTAAGCTGATCAATTTCTTCCTTCTCGAACGTGATGAACTTTCCCTTTTCGTATTCATATCCCTTTCCGATTTCTTCCCAAGCAACTTCTTTATCACAGACAGGGCATTTCCGTACATAGGACAATGGGCTGCCGCACTCCTTGTGGATATAGCGCAGAGAGATGTCTTTGTCTTCCGTAGCCGAGAACATTTTAACTGGAACATGAACAAGCCCAAAGCTGATGGCCCCTTTCCAAACGGTATGCATAACGGCACCTCCTACAAGTTTTACGCTTAGTATGAAGCGAAAGGCATTTTTCTAGCCTGATGCATTTTTTGTAAGACATGGGGGAAAATAAGCGTAAGCGCAATAAGAAAATGTGTAATATCGGAGGGAATATTTGTGGATCAGCGGTTGAATGAAATGTTGGGTGAACATACCATTCCGGCAGTTGTTGTGGATTGGGAGGCCGTTACTTCTCTTTCAGAAGACTCTGAACTGGATATGGAAATGAATAATTTAGACCCTGAAGGGACTCTCGGAGATCTCTCTGAGATGGAGTTGAACGAATAATCATTCATCATGAATTGAAAAGGGGACTTAATACAATGGATGTTCAACGCGCACAGGATATTTTTGAGTCAAAGGACACGATCGCTGTTCATTTGGATGGGGAGCCGGTATGGATAGAGGAAGTGGATGTGGCGAATAGAATGGCTACCGTGCAGGTAGGATCCCGTCCAACGAATACACATACAGTTGGAGTAGAACGGCTGGAAGAGCAGAATCACTAAACTCACAGATTGATGTACGTCGATATATTTCACTTGAGGCACCTGTGCGAGTAACTTCACACTTGGGGCCTTTTTGTATGTCGAATTGTTGCGGTAGGACAATCATACCGATATAATAAAAAGTATTGAAATTCGGAGGGTATATGAAAAAGGTGGTCTTTTAGTGGACAATATTTCGGAGACGGTTTTCACTTATCGTTCTTACAGCCCGGTGGATACTGAGCTTCTGGCAGGAGCGATTGCTGCTGCTTCTACAGCGGGTACTGTTATTGGGCTGGACGGAGACTTGGGAGCGGGGAAGACAGCCTTCTCACAAGGCTTTGCCCGCCATTTGGGTGTAACGGGAATCGTGAACAGCCCTACTTTTACGATTATCAAGGAGTACATTGGAATTCTCCCTCTCTACCACATGGATGTTTACCGGCTATCGATTCAGGAGGCTGACGAACTGGGGTTAGACGAGTATTTTTATGGGCAAGGGGTTTGCCTGGTAGAATGGAGCAGTATCATCACAGAGCTAATGCCTCCGCGGCACTTGCATATTTATATAGAGACGGTTGGATTGGAAGAACGAGTGATCACGGTGACCGGAATAGGGGAGCCTTATGAGGCCGTTTGCCGCAATCTGACTCAGAATGGGGTTAAGAAAGATGACGATTGAAAATAAGGAGCCGCGTAAGCGGTTTTTGGCGTTGGATACCTCCACGGCTACTTTAGGTGTGGCGATTACGGAGAACCATAGAGTGGTACACGAGATTAATGCTTCAGGAGAACGGAATCACTCCGTTCATTTGCTGCCGATTATTGAACAAGCTCTGCAGGCTTCAGGCACGACTGGAAGTGAACTAGGTGGGATCTCTGTCGGTATAGGCCCCGGTTCTTATACGGGCACACGTATTGCTGTAAGTGCGGCTAAGACGCTGGCTTGGGCATGGAATATTCCTGTGGCTGGTGTCTCTAGTCTACAGGCTTTGGCTTGGGGCGGTCTTATGAAGGGGTGGGCTGAATCGCAGTCGCTTAATCAGGATCAACAGGGCCATGACTGGATTATTCCACTGCTGGATGCTAGAAGGGGGCAGGCCTATACGGCTTTATTCGTCTCCGATGGTGTGAACAGCCCACAGAGGCTCGCTCCCGATGCGATCCGCTTAATGGTGGATTGGGTACAGCAATTAGACAAGCTTCTACAACAGGCCAAAGCCGATGGAAACCAGCCTCGTTGTCTGTGGTTTGTTGGAGAGACAGAACTGCATGCAAGTGAAGAATCTCTTGCTCCGCTTAGAGGAATAACGGACATAAAGACGATGCCTTATGAGCTTGAAGGTCGATGGACGGGGTTTTTGGGTGAAGAACGGCATTCTCACGGAAGTGACGATATTCATAGCCTGATACCTAACTACACTCAGCTTTCCGAAGCGGAAGCTAATTTGCGTAAAACACCCGAAGGAGGCTCGAAATAAAAGATGACGGAAGCGGATGCAGTAAAAGAGCAAAGTGACCGGCTTGTATTTCGGCTGATGAAGGTAGAGGATATTCCCCATATTATGATTATTGAGCGGGAAGCTTTTACAATGCCATGGACCGAAGAAGCGTTCCGTAATGAGCTGACGCATAATCATTTTGCAAAATATATGGTGATGGAGCTGCAGGATCAAATTATCGGGTACGCAGGATTGTGGGCCATTGTGGATGAAGCACATGTAACGAATATCGCTTTGCTTGAAGTTTTTCGGGGACGTAAGTGGGGAGAACGGCTTTTAGAAGAATTGATGAAGACCGCCTCCTACCTGGGTATGAAATCTATAACGCTGGAAGTTAGGGTGTCGAACCAGATTGCCCAGAATTTATATCGCAAAAAAGGCTTCCGGTCCGCCGGTACGCGTAAGGGTTATTACTCTGATAACCGTGAGGACGCACTGATTATGTGGGCAGATCTTCCGGCTTATGAGGAAGAAAGTGTTATGGAAGGAAGCGTGGAATAGGAATGGAGATCGACAAGGAAAAAGATGCGGCTGCTCAATCGCAAGCTATATATATTTTGGCCATTGAGACAAGTTGTGATGAGACTGCTGTAGCTGTCGTTAAGGACGGCAGTGAGGTGTTGTCCAACATCATTTCCAGCCAAATAGAAACTCATAAAGCTTTCGGTGGAGTTGTACCAGAGGTGGCTTCCCGTAAGCATGTTGAGGTTATTACTCTAATTATAGAAGAGGCTATGGCCGTTGCCGGCATTGAACCGCAGCAGTTAGCTGCCATAGCTGTAACTCAGGGTCCCGGTCTTGTAGGAGCATTGCTTGTTGGGGTCGTAGCTGCCAAGAGTCTTGCACTGGCTTGGGATAAACCGTTGATTGGCACACATCATATTGCAGGCCACATTTATGCTAATCGGCTTGTGGCTGATTTGAAATATCCTTGTATGACACTGGTTGTGTCCGGCGGCCATACAGAGCTGGTCCATATGGAACAGGAAGGGAAGTTCCATATAATCGGACGTACCCGAGATGATGCTGTAGGTGAAGCCTATGATAAGGTTGCTCGGGCTTTAGGGTTTCCTTACCCGGGCGGACCGCATGTTGATCGTCTGGCTCAAGATGCTTCAGAGGTTGTTACCTTGCCGCGTGCATGGCTGGAGCCTGACTCATATGATTTCAGCTTCAGCGGCCTCAAATCTGCTGTCCTGAATGTAGTGAATCAGGCCAAGATGAAAGGTCTTACACCCGATGTGGCGGCGATCGCCCGAGGTTTTCAAGAATCAGTTATTGAAGTGCTTGTAGAGAAGGCTACTCGTGCTGTGCGCTCAACCGATGCGAGACAGCTTCTGTTGTGTGGCGGAGTCGCAGCCAATAAGGGCTTGCGGACCGCACTAACGAAACGTTGTAACCTAGAGGGGATAGAGCTTATCATCCCGCCGCATGTATATTGTACGGATAATGCAGCAATGATTGGAGCTGCAGCTTATGTCAAATGGCGCCACGACGGGGGGACGCCACTGGATATGGTTGCAGATCCTGGCTTTTCACTGGAGAAATGGTCCGTTTCGGCCTATTGACTATTGCTCTATAACCCGAGTATAATCAGTTCAATTATAGAATGGATAAACGCAATGATCGGAAGTAGTAGGGTAATCCGGGATAAGAGAGCTGCGGGGAGGTGCGACGCAGTCGAAGGTAACCTGAACTCGTCCGTGAGCGGAATGGTGGAAAAAGGACTGGCTTTAACAGGTCTAAGTACACGATTACGGTTTGCCTCCGATAGAGGGTTGTCATGCGAGGATAGGGATGAGTTTTACCCGTGAAGCCTTCATGGCTGGTAGAGTGGGTGTCTTGGACTGCATAGGTAATGCAGAACCTTGATGTCAACAAGAGTGGTACCGCGACGGTTAACAGCCTGTCGTCTCTTGAATGAGATGGCAGGCTTTTTTGTGTATATTTATAACGCTATGATCGGGAGTAGTAAAAAGTTACGCGATGACCAGAGAGCTGCGGGGAGGTGCGACGCAGACATCGCAGCTTTTGAAGCTCGCCCGGGAGCGGAACAGTGGAAAGATGAAGTACACTGTTACGGTTGTCTCCGTTACCAGACCTCACTTATGAGAAGTGCTTCAGCACGAGATTAGTGAAGATAAGCTGGACGCAGCTGGGTCATTACTGCCTGTGCGTCAACAAGAGTGGTACCGCGGAGGGGAAACCCGTCGTCTCTTAATAAGAGATGGCGGGTTTTTGCGTTTTTAAGCGTATCCTTCAGAACCATATAAAAAAATTTTAGGAGGAATTCCCATGATTATTCCGGTAAAGAAACGTATCCAAATCTTTGATACCACACTGCGTGATGGCGAACAGGCTCCAGGTGCCAGCCTTACTCCTGAGCAAAAGATACTACTTGCCGTTAAGCTTGCTGACCTGGGGGTGGATGTGTTGGAGCCAGGGTTTCCCGTGTCGAGTCCCGGTGATTTCGCAGCTGTAGAGACGATTTCACGAAAAATCCGGAATGTGGAAATCTGCGGTTTTGCCCGTGCAGTTAAAGGAGATATAGATGCTGCTGTGAGAGCAACACGTGATGCTGAACGTCGGCGTATTCATTTATTCATTTCCTCCTCAGATATCCATTTGCGCCATCAACTGCGAAAGAGCAGGTCTGAGGTTGTAGCAGCCGCAAGGGAAATGACGGCGTATGCCCGCCAGTTCTGTGAGACGATAGAATTTACAGCAATGGATGCGGCACGAACGGGAATAGATGATTTGATTGAAATGGTTGAAGCCGTCATAGAGGAAGGAGCGACAATTATAAATCTGCCGGATACCGTCGGTTATGCTCTCCCAGGAGAGTACGGCGAGATGTTCCGCAGGGTAAGGCTGGGAGCAAGAGGTGGAGATCGTGTGAGTTATAGTGCTCATTGCCACAACGATTTGGGGTTGGCTGTTGCGAATAGCCTGGCTGCAATTGAAGGGGGGGCAACACAAATTGAAGTGACGGTTAATGGCGTGGGAGAAAGGACGGGTAACTGTGCGCTAGAGGAGTTGGTAATGGCGCTGGAGACACGAGGGGACGTTCTTGGTGCAGAGACAGGAATTGTCCTGGATAAGCTGTACGATGTCTCCCGGTTGGTTAGCGGAGCCATGCATTTCCCTATTGCTTATAACAAGCCTGTAGTGGGACGAAACGCCTTCCAACACGAATCAGGGATTCATCAGGATGGATTGTTGAAAGATCGTAGTACTTACGAGATTATGGATCCGGAGCGTTTGGGTATTCCACGAAGCATGATCATTCTGGGTAAGCATTCTGGAAGACATGCGTTAAAGGATCGTGCTGCCAAATACGGAATTACTCTGGACCCTCAAGAACTGGAGACGCTGTATGAATCCTTTAAGGAAACAGCAGATCGTCAAAAAGTCGTCAGTGATGATCAACTGCTTCGGATGGTAAGTCATACTACGGGGCAGCAGGCACAAGTCTATGATCTAGGAGATGTTCAGGTCTTGGCGGGAAGTGCTCCGAGTCGGATTGCTGCTGTTACCGTGCGTCACTTGAAAAGCGGCAAGGAATCCTCGCATACCAGTATTGGAGAGGGGCCGCTTGCGGCAGTTATTGCTGCGATTGGGCAAGGGATTACCGAAGACATTGAATTCGCGAGTCTTGAACTCCATTCCCTTGGAAGCGGAGAGAATGCTCAGGCAGAGGCAGCTGTTATGGTTGAGTGGGACGGGGTCAAATTCAGGGGGACGGCGACCCATCAGGATATTGTAATGGCTGCCGGTATTGCTTATATTGCTGCATGTAACTCGGCGTTGCTCAGCACTACCAAGCTGTGAAATAGAGCTGGCGCGCCTTTTGTCAAGATGTGGACAACGTTATCCACAAGTTCTTGTACAATTGTGTAAAAAGCGTGTAAAACCAGCATTTTCGCCCCTTTTTTGGACCTCCAAAATGGGGGTCTTTTTTATCCTCATGAATTGTGGAAACTGTGGATAATGTGGATAATTCGGTGGATAAAAAATCATTGACAATGGAAATAGCGATTTTATGCCTAAAAAAAGACCCAAAGGGCCTTTTTAGGGAGATAGTTATACACTTAATCTGGGGATAGAGTTGTGGATAAGTATTTATGAACAAAAACAAACAGTTGAAAAATAATTTTATTCCTAATTTACACTATTCGTCAGCTAGAATTTCCCATTCGCTAAAATATCCTGCCAGCCGCTCTTTTTTGGTTTTTAAATCCTGTTCGTGTTCTTGCAGCGCCATATAATCCTGATAAACCTCAGGCTTCGTCATTTCGTTCTCTATACCGGCAATTTCTTCTTCCAAGGAAGATATGTTTTCCTCCAGTTCGGCAATACGCCGCTGGCGGTTGCGTTCCTCGCGTTTGGCTTGTTTATCCGCTTCAAAAGAGGTCGAAGTCCCTTTCTCTATAACGGCACTGTTATCTTTTCCGATATTCTTCGAGACTCCTGCGGAGGCTAGTTCGGCCGCTTCTTTGGCAATATCCTCAAGCTCGTGTTTTTTCTCGACATAATCATCGTAGTTCCCGAGATAAGGATCAATACCGTTTGGGTGAAGCTCTAATACACGCTCCGCCATTTTGTTGAGGAAGTACCGGTCATGGGAAATGAATAGCAAGGTACCTTCAAAATCCATTAGCGCGGCCTCAAGCACTTCTCGACTAACTAGATCCAAATGGTTGGTAGGCTCATCGAGAATAAGCATATTAGCACCGCGAAGCATTAGCTTGGAGAGTGCTACGCGAGCTTTCTCGCCGCCGCTTAGCGCAGCAATCCTTTTCAGGACGTCCTCACCGCTGAATAGGAAGTTTCCGAGGATCGTTCTAATCCTAGCTTCCTCCAGCATCGGATATTCGCTCCATAACTCTTCAAGAACCGTGTTGCGAGGGTTAAGGCGAGTTTGCTCTTGGTCGTAGTAACCAATCTTAACCTTAGCTCCCCAGTTCACGCTGCCGGCAGAAGGCTCGCGGCTGCCAATTAGACATTGCAGCAAGGTGGATTTGCCGATACCGTTTGGACCAATCAATGCCGCTGTTTCACCGCGGCGAAGCTCAAAGGATGCACCTGTGAACAAGGGTTCGCCTTCAACAAAGGCGACTGCGGCGTCACGCACCTGCAATACCTCTTTACCGGACATAAAGTCAGGCTCGAAAGAGAAATTAGCTTTCTTCAGATCTCCCATAGGTTTATCTAATCGGTCCATTTTCTCCAAGGCCTTACGACGGCTTTGCGCCCGTTTGGTTGTAGAGGCTCGGACGATATTGCGTTGAACGAAATCCTCCATACGAGAAATTTCATCCTGCTGCTTATCGTATTGCTTGAGTCTGATCTCATACTCGGCGGCCTTTAACTCCATGTACCGAGTGTAATTTCCGGTGTAGCGCTGGGATTGATGGCGTTCAATTTCAACAATGGTAGTGACAAGGCGGTCAAGGAAATAACGGTCATGGGATACCACTAAAATTCCGCCGGCATACCCTCGTAAATAGTCCTCCAGCCAGGTAAGTGTAGCGATATCCAGATGGTTGGTAGGCTCATCCAACAACAGAAGATCTGGGGCCTGGAGCAAAATGCGGGCCAGAGCCAGCCTTGTCTTTTGACCGCCGCTTAATGTTGAGATCGGTGTATCTGGAGCGAAGTCACCAAAGCCCATACCATGAAGAATACTGCGAATCCGCGTATTCATCTCATAGCCGCCATGATCCTTGAACCAATCTGAACGCTGGGCGTACTTTTCAAGAAGGTCTTCGTAACGCTTCGGATCTTCAGCAAGCCGTGGATCTGCAATTTGCTGCTCCAGCCGACGCAGTTCACCCTCCGCTTCAATAAGTGGTGCAAAGACAGCCAACATCTCTTCTTGAATGCTGCGCTCGGATTGCAATCCACTGTTTTGGGCTAAGTAACCAATAGTAGTTTCCTTTGATTTATGAATTTGTCCGCCGTCATAAGACATCTCTCCGGCCAGAATTTGTAGAAATGTAGATTTACCGGCTCCGTTTACACCCACGAGCCCAACTCTTTCTTTCTCATTTACTTGCAGGCTTATGCCGTCTAATATGCTTGTTATACCGTATGATTTCGTAATTCCTGTCGCTTGAAGAAGCATAACAATGAAACCTCCACCCTTGCATTATTCGCTTTTGGCTTTTTAGCCGCAGCCATAAGATATATCTATACTTTAGTTTACATGAAAAGCGATTACTGCGCGAGAGCTGCAAGTGGCGGGAGCAGGCCTTTATTAATAGAGAGCAGGATAACGCATTTATGCTATCTTGGCTAACGGGGGATAAGAGTGGTAAACTGAATATACCAACAAGATTAATTCTGGAAATGAAGAGGGGGCCGCTGATGTCTGGCAATGATGTAGTCCTCGCTGAAAAAAAGCAGATACTGCGGCGTCAAAAGGCTGTTGCACGTGACCAACTGTCTCTCGACCAAAGAGAGCACTTGTCATCAAGGGTTTACGACCATGCTTGGAACTTTCTGCAGATGAATAACATTTCTTCTCTTATGTCTTACGTAGCTTTTCGGTCTGAGCTCGATACTCGTCCTCTTATCGGGAAGGCTTGGGAAGAGGGACTTCAAGTATATTTGCCCCGTGTACTTCCCGGCAACGGAACAATGGCATTACACCGTGTTCAATCATGGGACGAATTGATCCCCGGAACTTTTGGCATCCCGGAACCGTCAGCTTCTGAGGAAGTCATCCTATCCTCTGCTTCTTTGCCCGTGGTAGTATTTGTACCTGGGCTGGCTTTTGATAGACATGGAGGCAGGCTGGGTTACGGACGGGGTTACTATGACCGTTTACGGGCGGTATGGGAATCCATTACTCCAGATTCAGGGAAATCACCCGTATGGATAGGCCTTGCTTATAGCATGCAACTGGTGGAAGAAGTACCGATGGATGTACATGATGCCTTCATGGATATTCTAATTACAGAGGATGGCATAGTACACTGCCGGAAGGAGAATGAAGGTTGAAGCTGACTCATTTCAACGAACAAGGAAGAGCACGCATGGTAGATGTGAGCGATAAGGGAGTTACGAATCGAACAGCTGCTGCGGTAAGCCAGGTTAAGATGGACCCTGGGACGCTGATGGCTATTAAGGAAGGCTCCATCGGTAAAGGGGATGTGCTTGCTGTGGCCCAAGTAGCCGGTATTATGGCAGCCAAAAAGACGGCAGACTGGATTCCGATGTGCCATCCGTTACCGCTTACCGGTATTGATATTCGCTTTTCCGACAACAACAAAGATGAACTATATATAGAAGCAACAGTCAAGACGACGGGTAAGACCGGCGTGGAGATGGAAGCATTGACTGCGGTTTCCGCATGCGCGTTAACCGTATATGATATGTGCAAGGCTCTGCAGAAGGATATGGTGATTGGCCCTACGATGCTGGTCTCCAAAAGCGGGGGCAAGAACGGGGATTACGAACGTGAAGAAGGATAATATATCCCGGAGTTTTACATAGTACATAGAGAGGAAGGTCAAACCTATGGCGTGGAAGACAGCAATCCTGACAGCTAGCGATAAAGGGGCTAGAGGTGAACGAGAAGATACGAGCGCCCAGGTGATCAGGGAACTGGTTGAGGAGGAGCTTGGGGGCGAGATCGTCGAATATCGAATCGTACCCGATGAGCAGGATGAGATTATTGCGGCACTTATTGAGCTGACAGATTATTTTCAGGCAGACTTAGTACTGACTACAGGAGGAACAGATCTAGCCATTCGTGATGTTACACCAGAAGCAACTCGGCGTGTAATTGAGCGGGAGGTTCCGGGGCTTTCTGAAGCGATGCGGAGCACTGTTATGCAGAAGAATCGCAGTGTGATGCTGTTTCGCGGAATTTGTGGTATTCGTGGACGCACACTCATTGTCAATTTACCGGGTACACCTAAAGGTGTGCACGAGAATTTGGCAGCCATTATGGATCAGCTGCCTGAAGCGCTTTTGATGGTAACAGGCCAATACCGCCAGTAACCTTAGTGCTAAAACTAGGATAGTCTTTCGGTAGCGCTCCTTGTTATCAGTTTCGTTACAGCATTTGTCATATATAACAGATGCATGTGTGACATAAGTTATGGTATCATTGAATTGTTAGAACGGTATCATGAACGGACAACAGTAACAAGGAGGGATTACCATGCCTAATATTGGTACACCGGGAATCATTTTGTTAGTTATACTAGCGCTGCTGCTCTTTGGTCCTAATAAGCTTCCAGAGCTTGGCCGTGCAATAGGACGGACCTTCCGTGAGTTTAAGGAAGGCGCGCGTGATGTCATAGGTGATGCAGAACCGACTCAGAAGAAAGATACTCCTGTTGCGGCTGCCCCGCAGAACGTCTCTGCAGAACTTCCACAGGACAGACGTTTACCGGAATAATAGTAGAACTAACAACAGGGGGCTATCCTGTAAGTCGCAAAGACTTACGGGACACTCCCTTTTTTGACGAGAAACGGATACCGTCTTATTAAGGACGGCAAAGCCGTTTCTTCTTGCGCTCAAAAGTAATTAGGAATTTTATTGCTGGAATGGGATGGTGCAGCATGTCTCTGGAATCGGAAGAAATGTCGGTGGTTGATCATCTCACCGAGCTACGTAAAAGAATCATCTATGTGCTGCTTGTGTTTTTAGGAGGATTAGTAGGTGGTTTATTTTGTGCTAGACCGATCTATGAATATTTAATCAACGCTGATTTAGCTCAAGGCTTCGTCCTTCATGCGTTTTCGTTTTGGGATGGAATTGGAATGTACATGAAGATCGCCATGGCGGTATCACTGGTGGTTTCCTTACCGTTTATCGTCTTTCAGCTGTGGGCCTTTATTAGTCCGGGTTTGCGCCCAGAGGAACGATCAGCAACCTTGCGTTATGTTCCCTATGTTTTCATCCTTTTTCTTCTGGGTGTAGCTTTTGCTTATTACGTTATTTTTCCCATGGCGCTCTCTTTTACAATCTCAATTACTAGAAGCATGGGACTAGAAGAAACTTATGGTATTGCGCAATACTTCAGCTTTATGTTCAGCTTGGTACTGCCGCTGGCCATTTTGTTCGAGTTACCTTTGCTCGTCATGTTTTTAACTAAACTGCGTATTCTTAACCCGCTGCGCCTGCGCAAAATGCGTAGATATGCCTACTTTGCTTTAGTCTTTATTGCGGTGGTCATAACTCCGCCTGACTTCATTTCAGACTTTTTAGTCACCATTCCTCTGATAGTACTTTATGAGTTCAGCGTATTTTTATCTGCTATTGTCTTTCGTAAACAACTTTCTATGGATGCAGAGCGGGAGGCACGTTATAGGAAGTCGTAGAGGTTGAAGTGAACCTCATATTTAATTGGCATATTTTTTTTCGGAGTGGATAGAATGAAAGAGGGTATGGGTTGTACAAGCCCTAAAAACCATATTTTCCCGAAAAAAGAGGGCGATTTGTGTAAAAGGACTTGAAATTCCCATTCAAGTTGAGTATCATAAAAATTGTTGTTAGCACTATCGACTGTCGAGTGCTAATCTGCTGAAAAATATGGGATTGGGTGTTTTATATCACCTCAAGTTCGTATTTTTCAAGATTACCAGTGAATCGAAGGATTCATTTGGTAGCCCTAACTTATTGTTTTCAAGGTAAACAACATAATTCAAAGGAGGCTATTTTTTCATGATCAAACCTTTAGGTGAACGCGTATTAGTGGAGGCGAGCGCAGCGGAGGAAACTACTTCTTTCGGTATCGTTCTTCCAGACTCTTCCAAGGAAAAGCCGCAAGAAGGAACAGTTATCGCAGTAGGCAGCGGAGCATTGAAAGATGGAGTTCGAGTGCCGCTTGAAGTTAAAGAAGGCGATCGTGTCCTTTTCTCGAAATATGCCGGAACAGAAGTGAAGTACGAAGGTAAAGAATATTTGATTATGAAGGAAAGCGACATTCACGCGATCTTGGGCTAAGAACAAGATTCTCATAAGTAGTAACCCAATTACTTACAAAAATTAAGATTATGCTTCCGATGTAGTTTTTGAACGAAGTATAGTCTCGAAGTAACGCTCACAAAAATATTAGGAGGTATATCATACAATGGCTAAGGAAATTAAATTTAGTGAAGACGCTCGCCGGGCAATGCTCCGCGGTGTGGATGCTTTGGCAAACGCAGTAAAAGTAACACTTGGACCGAAAGGCCGCAACGTGGTACTGGAGAAGAAATTCGGCAGCCCGCTAATCACTAACGATGGTGTTACCATCGCCAAGGAAATCGAGCTCGAAGATGCATTTGAGAACATGGGCGCACAACTCGTTAAAGAGGTTGCTACCAAAACTAATGATGTAGCCGGTGACGGTACTACAACTGCTACTGTTCTTGCCCAAGCGATGATTCGCGAAGGTCTGAAAAACGTAACTGCAGGCGCTAACCCAATGGTTATCCGCAAAGGGATCGACAAAGCAGTTAAAGCAGCTGTGATCGAATTGCAAAGAATCTCTAAAAAAGTTGAAGATTCACAAGCTATCGCTCAAGTAGCTTCCATCTCTGCAGCTGACGAAGAAGTAGGTCAACTGATTGCTGAAGCTATGGAAAAAGTAGGTAAAGACGGTGTTATCACCGTTGAAGAATCCCGTGGATTCCTTACTGAGCTTGAAGTTGTTGAAGGTATGCAATTCGACCGCGGTTACATTTCCCCGTACATGATTACTGATACGGACAAAATGGAAGCTGTCTTGGAAAACCCATACATCTTGATCACTGACAAGAAAATCAGCAGCACACAAGAAATCTTGCCGTTGCTTGAAAAAATCGTACAACAAGCTAGACCGCTTGTTATCATCGCTGAAGATATCGAAGGCGAAGCACAAGCTATGCTGATCGTGAACAAGCTGCGTGGTACTTTCAACGCTGTTGCTGTTAAAGCTCCAGGCTTTGGCGACCGTCGCGAAGCTATGTTGCAAGATATCGCTGCTTTGACTGGTGGTCAAGTAATCACTGAGAAGCTGGGCTTGGATCTGAAAAGCACTACAATCGAGCAACTGGGTAACGCTCGTCAAGTGCGCGTAACCAAAGAGAACACTACAATTGTAGACGGAAGCGGCGACAAGGCTGATATCGCAGCTCGCGTGAACCAAATCCGCTCCCAATTGGAAGATACAACTTCCGAGTTCGACAAAGAGAAATTGCAAGAGCGTCTTGCTAAATTGGCTGGCGGCGTAGCCGTTGTCAAAGTAGGCGCTGCAACTGAAACTGAACTTAAAGAGCGTAAGCTTCGCATCGAAGACGCCCTGAACGCAACTCGCGCAGCGGTTGAAGAAGGTATCGTTTCTGGTGGGGGTACAGCTCTTGTGAACGTATATGCTGCTGTTGCTGCTGTTGATGCAACTGGCGATGAAAGAACAGGCGTTAACATCGTTCTACGCGCTCTGGAAGAGCCTGTACGTACAATCGCAGCTAACGCTGGTCAAGAAGGATCCGTTATCGTGGATCGCTTGAAAAAAGAAGCTATCGGTATCGGCTACAACGCTGCTACTGATGAGTGGGTGAACATGTTCGAAGCGGGTATCGTTGACCCAGCTAAGGTAACACGTTACGCGCTACAAAACGCAGCTTCCGTAGCTGCAATGTTCTTGACTACAGAAGCAGTTATCGCTGACAAGCCAGAACCAGAAAAGGGCGGAATGCCTGATATGGGCGGCATGGGCGGTATGGGCGGCATGATGTAATAAGGGATTAATCCCTTATGTAACATGCTGCAAAAATAATAGGCTTCCTCTAAGTTCACTGAACTTGTGGGAAGCTTATTTTTTTCATACTCAAGGTAATCTGTAATAATTTTGATGTGGAATTATACAAATTTCGCATTATGAAATTGAATAAAGTAAAATAGAATAAGAATCCTACAGACTTAACCGTGAAAGGAAGAGGGGAATGACATACTCACAGCGTTCAACCTACTCATCATCCTCATCCGATATAACCTATCTAGAGATTCAAATTGAGGCTGCCAAGGAAGAATTGGAACAAGTCAAGATTGCTGGTCAGCAGAAATTAGTGGAGACGACCCGCCAGAAGCTTGATAAACTGGAAACCGAACTTGCCAAGCTCGAGGAATAAAAGAATGTTACTATATAAATTGAACTTGTAAAACGGACTAAAAGGATAAAGTAACGGAGGGGAATTTTGGAACTGGAAGAGCGATAGCGTCCGCCTTTTTCTCCGGATTTCATCCGCTAATAGCGGTATCAATAAAGAAATCTGGAGACAACAGCTGCTGGAAGTCCAAAATTCACCGTAGTTACGACTAAACCCCAAGTATATAATTTTAAGTTCAACGTATATAGAATATAAATTAATTTAATTTTCATAAGGCTCTCATATTACATTAAGCTAAGAGGTTTATATTAAACACATAACCCCCTTATAATATAACTGGACCCCGCTAAACATTAGTGGGGTCACTTTTTTTTGATTCAAGCGGCGTGGGGAGAGGATTCACGAGGAGGTGTGGTGGATGAGTGAAAATAGTCAAAGGGAACAGCTAGCTACGTTTGCGGGGGGCTGTTTCTGGTGTATGGTCAAGCCATTCGATGAGTTGCCGGGAATAATCTCTGTGGTTTCAGGGTACACAGGAGGGCATACGGATAATCCTACTTACGAAGAAGTTGGTACGGAGACTACTGGGCATGTTGAGGCGGTTCAGATTACGTATCGAGAGGATATTTTCCCATATGACCGACTTCTGGATATTTATTGGCAGCAGATTAATCCGGAGGATAATACGGGTCAGTTTATGGACCGAGGCTATTCTTATCACACGGCTATTTTTGTTCACAGTGAGGAACAACGGATACGGGCGGAGGCTTCAAAAAAGGAGCTGCAGGCAAGCCGAAGATTCAAGGGGCGCATCGTGACGGAAATTCTCCCCGCTGGACCTTTTTACCCGGCAGAACAAGTTCATCAGCATTATTACAAAACTCACCCTTTTGACTATAAAATGTACCGTAAGAGTTCCGGACGAGACGACTTTGTAGAAAAATATTGGAATACGAGTAAAGACCAAAAGCTGCTGCGCGGGCGGTTGTCGGAGCTCCAATATGAGGTCACGCAGAATAAGGCTGAGGAGCCTCCCTATCACAATGAATATTGGGATAACTACAGGGAAGGGATTTATGTAGATGTGGTTGATGGAACTCCACTGTTCAGCTCAAAGGATAAATTTGATTTTGGTTCAGGGTGGCCCAGCTTCACAAGACCGATTGAGGAGAGCCTAGTTTGGCAGGAGGCAGATTTCAGCAACGGTCTGGTAAGGACTGCATTACGCAGCAGGCTTAGCCGTTCCTATCTGGGACATTTATTCTTTGATGGTCCTGAACCTACTAAGCTCCACTACCAGGTAAATTCGGCCGCTCTGCGATTTATTCCAAAAGAAGAACTCGAGAACAGCGGGCTCGGAGGCTATGTGAAATTATTCGATAATTAAAGGCAAAAAAACACCCCTATAGTTTTCATCGGCTTTTGCCCCATCAGGGTGTCTAACTAATGCTAACTATAGGGGTGTGCGTTTTATAAGGGGGAAGTAGGGGGTATATGGATATTAGCGTAATACCTTCAATGCACCGCTCCAAGCTACCACTTGGTCAAGCATGCCATTCACATTAGTGAGATGCAGATCAGCTGGTTTGAAGACAGTTCCGTTCTCGAAATCAGTGAACAGTGATAATGCCGGGTGTACACGTACGTCTGCTACAGACAACTCTCCTAGAATCCCACGCAGATGTTCAGCTGCACGAGCGCCTCCTACGGAACCGTAACTCACGATACCCGCTGCTTTATTGTTCCATGCTTCACGTGCATAATCGAGGGCATTTTTCAATGAAGCTGAAATACTGTGGTTATACTCCTGAACGATAAATACGAAACCATCCAAGCTGGCAAGTTTTTCATTCCAAGCTGTTGCTTGTACGGTAGCATCCGCTTC
Source organism: Paenibacillus sp. (assembly GCA_023512345.1). Taxonomy (GTDB): domain Bacteria; phylum Bacillota; class Bacilli; order Paenibacillales; family Paenibacillaceae; genus Paenibacillus_AQ. The sequence goes on along the minus strand of JAILZT010000001.1, from coordinate 436,144 downwards.
TCCCAAGAGTGGAAGTTTGAAGTCTGCAATATCTACGATTTCATAATTTGCATCCCCGCGTTGATTAGCAACACTTTGTACCCATTCTCCGACCTGCGGACTTAGACGACCTTGACGAGTGCTTCCTAAGATAATTCCGATATTTAACTTTGACATTGTTTGTTCCTCCTTAGATTTATCTTTAACTTAAGACTTCTTCTTGTTGTGATAATAATATTACACTTAGTTCCCAATGTCAAGTAACTTTATAATAGTTAGTCCAAATGTATTCAATTTCTGCGGGATCATCTAGGTAGACTCCGAATAAGTATGGTACAATTATTTATGTGCAGGATACACTGATCTGGAGGATACATATGAAAAAAATAGAAGCTATTATACGTCCCGAGAAGCTTAGAGAATTAATTGATGCGCTGCGAGTTATTGAAGTAACTGGTTTCACCGTTACTCAGGCACAAGGGCGTGGACAACAGAAAAATACTACGGGAGTTTATAGAGGGAAGTCCTACACGGTTAATTTGCATCATAAAGTTAAGATTGAAATTGTTGTCTCCGATAGCCGGGTACAAGAAACAATTGACACTATTATTAAAACAGCACAGACCGGAGAAATGGGCGATGGCAAAATATTCGTTCTTCCTCTACTTGAAATGTATAATATTAGAACAGGAAAAACGGATGAAACGATAGATGAATTGAAGTAAACAAAATTAAATTATAGGATAAAAAGGGGACAAGGCCAACGCTTTGTCCTTTTTCTATGTAAGAAAACATAACATTTGATGTTGACAATTTACCTCTCTCTTTATAATATTGTTAATGTTATAAAAAGTAACAGGGAGGGTAACACCATGAATGCTGGACCAGATGTCGCTTTAAATACGATTTGGGTAGTCATTGCTGCAGCAATGGTTTTATTTATGGAAGGTGGCTTCAGCTTGCTCGAAGCAGGCTTTGTCCGTACGAAGAATGCAGTCAATGTAACCATGAAAATATTTGTCGATCTCACTGTTGGGGTGTTAGCTTTTTTCTTAGTTGGGTTTGGAATTATGTTCGGAAAAGACTCTGCTGGTATCATAAGCTTCGATTTCTGGGGAGCTTCCCAGTCTTTAAATATCGATTTTAATCTTCCGTTATCTGCATATGTTCTGTTTCAGATTGGCTTTGCTATCGCAGCGATTTCGATCATCTCTGGTGCTGTCGCTGAGCGTATGTCATTCAAAGCCTATATTCTTATTGCTGTTTTTGTAGCTACCATTTTATATCCGGTCTCGGGCCATTGGGTGTGGAATCCGGAGGGATGGCTTGCAAGCTTAGGAATGAAGGATTTTGCCGGCTCTGCTGCTATTCATGCTTTGGGAGGATCGGCGGCATTGGCCTTTGCTAAAGTATTGGGTCCCCGCCGCGGGCGATTCAATTCGGATGGAAGCGTGAATGTATTTGCTCCAAGTAATATTCCGCTTGCTTCCGCAGGAACTTTTATACTATGGTTCGGTTGGTTTGGATTTAATGCCGGAAGTACCTTGAATGCTGCTGATCTCAACCTTTCGGTCATTGCTTTGAATACGATGTTGGCTGCCGCCGCGGGCGGAACTTCCGCAATGATCTATACCATGTTCCGTTACGGAAAAGCAGATCCAAGTATGACAATGAACGGAGCTCTTGCGGGTCTCGTCGCTATAACAGCTGGATGTGCGTTCGTAACTCCGTACTCTTCTATTCTAATAGGTCTGGTCGCAGGTCTTCTTGTGATATGGGGAACACTCGCCATCGACAAATTACAGGTAGACGATCCAGTAGGTGCAGTTGCGGTTCACGGGATTAACGGTTCTTTCGGAACCCTGGCTGTAGGGCTCTTGGATCAAAAGGAAGGGCTTCTAACAACAGGACAGTTTCACCTGCTGGGTGTCCAGCTCCTTGGAGTCATTGCGGTGGTAGTGTGGGGATTTGTGATGAGCTATGGTGCCGCTAAGCTTATTCATGCAGCCGTAGGTCTTCGTGTCAATGATGCGGACGAGGAAGAAGGACTGGATATGGCTATGCATGGCATTCCAGCTTACAATGAACTTGAGAGATTTAGCGATCAGCCAGGAATGGATCCAGCATTGTTGTTAAAGACCGGATCTGAGGATTAATGCGAATCAGAGGCTTCTTATGAGTTTATCAAACTTATGAGAAGCCTCTTTTTTATGAATGGGTAAGGGGAAGGTAATGTTAATTCATGGAGTGTACTTGCGAATCAACCTTTTCACTATTTTCCCGTGATAGTTTGGGTAAAGTGAATAGATAGATGAGGCACACGACGAATATTGCCAAGGCAATACCATAGTAGATGGTCGACAAACCTACAACATGGGGGTAGAACAGTGCGATGAGTCCCAGAGCTATCGAATGTGCCAGCATCATGAGTGGATCAATCCAGGCGCTGACACGTCCCATATATGAGGGTTCAACTAGGGCGGGCAGCCAACCTCCAATGGCAATATTCACAGGGGCAAGAAATAGGCCTGTTACTAGAATGAGTGCCAGGTATAACCAGACATTATCCATTGAGCTTAAGGCAACCGTTAATCCGGCAGTAAAAAATAGACCTGTAATCATGATTTGATAAGGTTTGACTAGCTTTGCAATAGCTGTGCCAATTATGCTTCCTGCTAAGAAACCTATCCCTAAAAAAATCGCAAACAGGGAAGTAAAACGTTCATATGTATCTGGTGCAAGTTTATATTTCATGGTGAAAAGCGGGAGAACAGCAAATGCTCCATTAATCAATCCGAAGATGAAAAAACCTGATATGATCATGAGTAACAGACGGTGTTGTAGAATATAGGCAAGCCCTGCTTTGAAATCCTGAGTTATCACCGAGAACTTCATATCCTTCCAAGATGTCCGTCCATTCGGCAACCTTATATCCTCGCTGATTTTGCAATTACGAATCAAAAGAGCGGACACAACAAAGCTGATTCCATCTACGATCATAGCTCCTTTGATCCCTACTAAATGATAGGCTATAGCCCCTAATCCAACACCAAACAGCATAAATACTCCAAATATCATTTGATTTAATCCGGAGGCTTGTGTGTATTGTTCTGGACTGAGAATCCCTTGTAGCATGGAGGTTTCAGCGGGTTGAAAAAATTTCGAAACTGCACTTCGAACAAACAAAATAAAGAAAACCAAAGGCAAGATATTCATGGATATTGTAATGAATAAAATAACAGTTAAGCCTGCGCGTATCCAGTCTGAATTTTCGGCAATGCGTTTGCGGTCAAACCGATCAGCCATGACCCCTACAATAAAAAAGACTGCCAGAGTAGGAAGTGTGTACATCATCTCAGCCAAAGTGGCATACGAGGGTTGACTGCTGAAGTGATCGATCAAGTAGAAAGCAAAGGCCATATTACCAATAATGGTCCCTAATTGTGAAGCAAATGAAGCGATAAACAGCTTAAGAAAAGTACGGTTAGCAAATAAGCTCATATTAGTAGCCAACTCCTTCATTTATGCTTGCTTGGTTAAGCCTGCGGTTGCAGAATAGCTTGCAACAACTTAAGGGAGACATCTAATTGTGCGCGTAACTGGATTCTGTGTGGTCCAAGATATGCGGAATCGAGGGTCATTCCATCCATCAGACTTATGAGGACCCGGGCTATATCAGCCAGTGGAGATATCGGTTTGAATTCACCTCGATCTGTTCCTAGCTGCAATAGGGCAGTTATGGCTTCGATGGCTCGGTCATACCGCTGTCCCAGCAGAGGAGTGTTTCTTGAGATACGCCATTGAATTAGATAAAATTCACAAATTGCGGCTGCAAATCCTGAGGTCATCTCAGTGATATTCCCTTCGCTGCTATGGAGGAGTGTGACAACCGCAGACCAAATTGATTCACTGGATTGGGCCAGTTCAGTGATTTGACCCATACTCTCATTGTCCTCCTCTTCAATTAAAGCAAGCATCATGGCTTCCGTGCTGGAGAAATACATATAGACACTTCCCCGGCTCATTCCGGATTCATCCACGATATCTTTCATGGTGGTTGATGGATAACCCTTTTTGCTAAACACTCGTTTGGCTGCGTTCAAAATGGCTTTGCTTCTTGATTCCTTATGCTCATCACTTACTTTTGGCGTCATAATGTCCTCCTGTTCCAACACTACATAATAATGACACTGTTGACGTTATTATAAGTGACAGTTATGTCGTTTTCAAGTATATTCCATATATATTGATTAAATACATTAAAAGCGATGTGCCTCTTGTTTTTATGTTCTGTTAGGTTAAAATAATAAATGCTGTTTGAAGAGGGGGCTCCAGAATGCAATTACTAAAGCGTTTACAAATATCGGAATGGTTCCAGAATCAGTTAATTCGTAAGAAGATTATGTTCATTTATATGCCAGTCGTTATTATACCCTTATGTATTTTGGGGTTTGTTTCCTATCATGTGTATACGGATGCTATTGTCAAAAAAACGGTGAAAAGCGTCTCGGATAATTCAACCCTGATCATTACGCGCATGAATGGCATACTTACGAATACGGAAAGCGCGGCTAATATGCTGACGTTGAATTTGAATAAGGTTATTTTTGAGGAACGGATTTCGAAGAATGAACAAATATCAGATTTACAGTTGTACACACAAATTACTAATCAACTAAGCTATGCGAAGCTTATATTCCCGGATGTGGAGTCTGTGGCTTTCATAGATAAAAATAATGTGGTGTATGGGTCCAACCTGTCTATGGAGACGAATTCAGAGCTTGTACCCGGAGATCGTATGCTGAAAAAACTAGAGCTTACTAATGGATCTAATATTTGGTTCCCTATGGAACGCCGGAATTATCTGGTGACCAGCCCGGAGCAGCCGGTGCTGACGTTGGGTAAGCGCATAGTCAACATCAATACAGGCGAGCAGCAAGGTTATTTGATTCTGAATGTGCGCGAGAGTTCTTTATCTGCCATTTATCGTAATATCGGATCTATACAAGCTGGATCCTTTATCATTGCAGACTCGAACGGACTTGTGGTGTCAGCCCTTGATACAGATAAAATTCTTTCACCTTTACCCGAAGGAGCCTTAAGAAATTGGGTGCTTAAGGCGGTTCAACCCAATGTAATTCAGCCATCTCCTGAAGGCAAAATGCTGCTAGTAAGTACAGATATTAAGAAGCTGGGATGGAAGCTTATATCTACAGTGCCTTATAATAACTTAACTCAGGATACGACCAAGATTACGCGATTAATTATCTTTATTGGCTTTATCTGCTCGTTGTTTGCGATTCTGGGAGCAGGAGTTTTGTCTCAGTGGATTGCTAAGCCTATTATTAGTCTCTCTAGGCAAATGAAACATGTTAATGAAGGAAACCTGGACGAGCAATTGGACATCACTTCAAGAGACGAAATTGGGATCTTGGCCACAGGTTTTAATATGATGATGTACAGGATCAAGGAACTGCTGCTGAATATAAGTGCGGAGCAAAGAAAAAAACGCGAGTACGAACTAGCACTCATTCATGCCCAAATGAAGCCGCATTTTCTATACAATACCTTAGACGTTATCTATACTCTGTCGGAGATGGGGAGAGCAAGGGATGTGCAGCGAACGACTAAGGCGCTAGCTGACTTCTACAGAGTTGCGCTCAGTAACGGGAGAGATCAGATTTCTCTCGAAGATGAGCTTAGCAATGTTCAGGATTATTTATCTATTCAGCGGATTCGCTACTCTGATGTATTCGACTTTACGATTGATATTCAGCCAGAGATTCTATCCTGCATTATTCCTAAGCTTACGCTGCAGCCACTTGTAGAAAATGCTATTTATCATGGATTGAAGACCAAGGAGTCCTTTGGAGAGCTGTTAATTCTCGGCTGGCGAGAGGGTGATAAGGTCATTCTCAAAGTGAAGGATGATGGAGCGGGCATCGCTCCAGAACGTTTGCTAACACTGACCACTGCGATTAAGGATCAAGAAAATCAAATTGGTTATGGCCTCAACAGTGTACATGAACGAATCAGGCTCTATTTTGGAGATGAATATGGCCTTCATATTACGAGTGACTTGGGGCTTGGCACAGAGGTTTCCATAGAGCTGCCTTACCAGTCCAGTTAGGGGGAATGATTGATGCAAAAAGTTATGATTGTGGATGACGAGGTTATATTTCGGGATTATTTACGTGGGGCCCTGGACTGGGAGACGCTTGGTTTTGAGCTTGTTATCGAGGCGAAGAATGGAATTGAGGCCTTAAAGCTCTGTATGGAGCAGCCGGTGGATATTGCGCTGATAGATATAACAATGCCTTTCATGGATGGTCTGGAGTTAACTGAGAAGCTGAAGGATCAATATCCTGAGATGAATGTAGTACTTATTACGGGCCACAATGAGTTTGATTATGCAAGAAGAGCGCTCAAGCTCGGTGTTGAAGACTATATTCTGAAGCCATTTTCCAAGGACGAGCTGATGCTGACCCTTTTGAAGCTGCAGAGTGCTTATAGGAAAGTTCAAGTAGAGAATCTTACGCTTAAGGAAAATAATCGGATGATGAAGGAAAGTTTCCTTAATCAGCTGATCAGCAACGAATATAATCTGACCGATGCGGATGTATATAAACGGCTGAGCCAATATGAAATTCATATTCATAACCCTTGTTTTATCGTCGCATGTATCGAAATCGATCATATAGACCGTAAGTGGGAGAAAGTAAGTGAGCGCCTCCTGATGAAATACGCCGTTACGAATATCCTGAATGAAGCACTGGATGAGAGCTGGAATCATGATATTTTTAACGGTCCTGAAGGCCGAATTGTATGTCTTGTTGAACACACGAACAGCCTAACGGATGTTACACCGTCTTTGGAGGGCTATAAGAAGCTGGGTTCATTAATTAAGAAACATTTGAACTTCACCATAACCATAGGAGTCGGTCGCAGCAAAGAGGGATTTAAGGGGATCTCAAGCTCCTATAATGAAGCACTTGAAGCGCTGCAAAATAAATTTGTACTGGGTCATGATCGGGTGATTGCCTACAGCGCTACTTTGACTGAGACTGGGAAGCAGGCTTTTTATCCGATTGAGGTCAATGAAGAATTGCTTATTGGACTTCGGATGCGGAATGCTGAGCGGGTACAGCAGATTCTCGACGGTGTATTTGAGTCTACGCGTGAAAGACGGCTGTCGATTGATTATGTGTATGTCATTTGTATGGGCCTTATTGCTGTGAATCTTTCCTATATTACCGAGGCGGGGCATCCCATTGAGGACTGCTTTGGAGAGAACTTTTTTCCTTATAGTGAAATTCGCAAATTTGAATCTGCAGAAATGACCTTCGAATGGATTAAGCAATTATTTCACCGGTCCATCCAGTATACGGGACAATACAAGAATACAAGAGCTTCCAAGATCGCCCAATCTGCCAAAACATATATTGAGCAAAGCTATGCGAACTCTGACTTACAGCTGGAGCATGTAGCACAACATGTATTTATTAATGCCAGCTACCTGCGAGCTTTATATAAAAAAGAATTCGGAATGACGGTCAGCGATTATGTAACGCAATATCGGATGATGAAAGCTAAGGAGCTGCTTGGGCGGGGCGGGATACGCTTGTCAGATATTGCGGAGATGGTAGGTTACAGCGATGCGAGCTATTTTAGTAAAAGCTTCAAGAAATTCTACGGGTATTCACCCAGTGAGTATGAAAAGAGTCGGGGATCGCAATAAGCGGATAATCATACGCAGATAGTACCAGAAGCAAGCAGTTTTTGCATTATCAAGTGAAGCTATTATCTCTATACTCAGGGTAGTAAGGGATCTTGAAGGGGGACGAATCAATGAGAAAGATAAAAATGGCAGCAGCAGCAGCGGTAAGTCTAAGTCTGGTGTTTGTAAGCGCTTGTGGATCGAATAACAATGCAGCAAGCGAAGCGAATAACACTACTGCAACAAATACAGAAGTGAAGGAAGAAGCAACAGCTGCACCGCAAGAAAATGTGAAACTCCGTATTTATGCCCAATACTCCGATGATGACACGAAGCTTCCTTATGATTACGCTGTGGCAGAGCTAAAGAAAGAAATGCCAAATGTGGAGCTGGAGCTGGAAGTACAGGCACAAGATGATGGACAAAAACTCAAAACCTATGCGGCAACCGGAAATTTACCGGATATCTTCCAAGCCGGTGTGGATATAATCAATACGTTTAAGAAATCCGGTAATATTCTAGAGCTGGATAAATACACCGATCTATATGACTTTAAAGACAAAATGTTCAGCAGCACCATGAATACATTAACTTCTGATGATGGTCATGTCTATGCATTTCCGTATGCAGGTAATGAGTTCATGCTTCTCTACTATAATAAAGAGCTGTTCGAAAAGAACAATATCAAGGTTCCAACCACCTATGATGAGCTGATGACAGCAGTAAAAGGCTTTAATGCAGCAGGCGTTACACCACTCGCATTATTTGCCAAAGAAAAATGGCCTACTGTCGCTCTCTACGATATGTTCGTTACCCGTCAAGAACCAGCAGGTATCGTGAAGTTGGATAAAGGCCTAGCAAGTCCAAGTGATCCTGCTTATAAAGATGCAGCAGAGAAAATTGTAGAACTGGTGAATGCGGGCCTGCTTCCTAAAGGGGCGACCAACCTGAACTATGACCAAGCAGCTTCGTTATTCTACGAAGGTAAAGCTGCAATGTTCCTTAATGGACAGTGGGAAATCGCCAGCTCCACAGAGAAGCTTGGAGATAAAGCAGGGTGGATGTACTTCCCTGGTGTAGATGCAGCATCGTATGAAACAAACAAATACGCCTTTATCGGTGGCGGAGGTCCTGGTGGTTATGCTGTCAATCCAGATACAAAGGATCCTGAGTTAACGGCTAAAGTAGCAGCTTTCCTATCTCTGAAATTTGCTGAATACAAATACACTGAGCGCGGTAATCCGATTGTAGCAACAAAGGTTGATAAAGCCATTGTGAAGGAATATCCGCCAATGATGAAACAGCTTTCCGAAGATATTGAGAAGATTACGAGCACAACTGCATTTGCTTGGGGCTTGTCTGATGCTAAATTTAAAGCTGCAATTGAAGATGCTACACAAAGCTTGATGACCGGTGGCTACACTGCAGAACAATTTATTAAAGATGTAACTAAGGCAGTTCCACAAGCTAAATAAATAAGTATTGCAAGGGATAGAACTCGCTCAAGATTTCGCTCGGGTGAGTTCTATCTGCTGTATACGCACCGTTATTTTTAAGGAAAATGATAGACTCGCAGGGGATGTGATGGCATGAAAAAATATTTGGGCAATAAGACAGCGATCGCTTTATTCACGCTGCCCGCGCTCCTTTTGTATACAATTATGGTGTTTTACCCGATTTCTCAAACCTTCTTTCGCAGTATGTTCGAGTGGGATGGTCTTTCAGCAGGAACCTTTATCTGGTTCGACAATTATAAAGAGCTCTTGAGTGACAGTGTATTTCATACCTCTATTTTGAATGGTCTTATATTTGCCGCAATCATTACGGTGACGCAGATTGGAATTGGTTCCATCCTGGCATTTGCCGTATCCGATACCTCTTTTAAAGGCCGCAAGATTCTACGGATCAGCTTTTTTATTCCAGTGGTTCTATCTATTACGGTGGTCTGTCAGCTATGGCTCTCTATCTACAACAGTGAGTATGGTCTCATGAATAAGCTGTTCGATGTCTTGGGGATTCAGTATCATCAGGATTGGTTATCGAGCGGTAAATCGGCTATAGTCGCTATTGCTTTCGTGAATGCCTGGCAGTACATGGGTTACCATTTTGCCCTGTTGCTAGCAGGTGCGAAATCCGTACCTGAGCAATATATGGAGGCCGCTCGTATTGATGGTGCGACTAAGCTTCAGGCGATTGTCAAAATCACGATTCCAATGATGGCTGAAACCTATAAGTTCTGTCTGGTCTTCGCAGTTACAGGGGGGCTCAATGCCTTCGCGAATATGTATATCATGACTAGCGGTGGGCCAGGTACCTCAACCTACACGCTTACCTATCTAATGTATCGCTCTGCTTTCCGTATTGGAGAGTTCGGATATGGCAGCGCAGCAGCAGCTGTATTAGTCATCGAATGCCTGCTTGCAACAATTATTATTAACCGCCTGGTTGCCAGGGAACGAATCTCCTACTAAAGGAAGTGTACACGTATGGCCCGTTTTAAGAATCTGCGTAAAAGCAACTGGTTAGTCGCCTGCTTTATGTGGTTATACGCTTTATTGTCCGTATATCCATTGGTCTGGATGATCTTTTACTCTCTCAAAAATAATGATGAGATCTTCGTATCGAATCCGTTTGGATTTCCAACCCACCTGCGATTTGAGAATTACGTTGATGCTTGGTCCAAATACAATGTTCCGGTCTATTTCTTAAACAGTGTAATCGTAGCCATAGCCACGGTTATTGGAGCTGTAACTTTATCTGTGATGTTCTCCTATGCAGCAGCGAGACTGCAGTGGCGCTTACGAGGGATTGCAAACACTTATATGATGATTGGGATGTTCATACCGATCCAGGTGATCATGATTCCACTCGCCATTCTGGTTCGTGATTTCCATATCGCCAATACGTATGGGGCGCTTATTATACCCTATATAGCCTTCAACTTGTCCTTCACTTCTATTGTATTCTATGGCTTCTTCCGCGGTGTTCCTATTGAGCTGGAAGAGTCGGCTTGTATTGATGGAGCAAGTATTTATCGGACCTTCTTTAGCATCATGCTTCCGATCATCAAACCGGCGCTCGCGACTATGGTCATCTTCATTTTCCTCAATTCATGGAATGAATTTACTATGGCAGTTATCCTTATCACTAAGGAGAGCCTGAAGACCCTCCCACTGGGCCTGCTGTTCTTCCAGGGACAATTTACTACCAATTGGGGTGCCATGGGAGCAGCGATGACGATTGCCAGTTTACCTACCGTGCTGATCTATATGCTGTTCAGTGAACAGGTGGAGAATGCACTTACTGTTGGGTCCGCGGTTAAGGGATAAACAAGGAATCAATAAATGTGTGTGAAAAGAGGAGATATCTCAAAAGCCGTGGTTGGCTGCTGAAATATCTCCTTTTTTTAGGTTGGAGTTCTTCCGTAGGATGAGCCCAATGAAGGAAACACAAGAGGGTACCCTTTTGAATAGGCTAACGCATACCTACTTAGGAGGGATTTTGATTGAGTACTTATCAAACGCAACCCCAGCAACAGCATCAGCAACAACATCAGCATCAACAACATGCACATTTGGCTTGGCACGAGACGCTGGAGATGCACGAGTTAACCGCATTCCAAAGCAATCAATTAATGTATATGAAGATGATGCATCATAACGTCAAGGATCCTCAGCTTCACGCTTTATATCTGGAGACCATTAAGAGTGTAGAGCAGAATTTAAGAGAGCTGCTGCAATACTTCCCTTTAGCTCCTCAAGGGACTCGAGGCGGAAATATGAGCATGGAGATGACAGCCTTTTACGGCACTCAGCTTTTAATTTTTGTTAAGACTTCTGTTCGCAACTACTCCATAGCTATTACAGAAACGGCGACCCAACAGCTTAGAGATACATTGCAGAAACAATTGAATGCTGCAATCCTCCTTCATGGGAAAGTATACCGTTTTGTTCATGAACGTGGATATTACCCTTCCTATGATCTTCCTAAGATGCTATCCAATGATGTATCTAATGCCAATAAGGCGCTTTCCCTTTAAAAGAGGAGAAGCTTGATCGCTAACCGCAATTGTCTTTCATTAGACGGTTGCGGTTAATATTTTCAGATTGTTTCTGTCTGCTATAATATACATATATATATTTAGAAGAACGTAAGTTAGTTAGGTGTGTGGGCGTTTCAATTTAAAGGAGTTGAAGACTTGGAAACTGCACTTATGGGAAGCTTTCTATCTGCAATGGCAACTGTACTTGGGGCTATCCCGATCCTGTTCGTAAAGCAATTATCAGAGAAGTGGAAGGATGTGCTCGTTGCATTCACAGCGGGTATTATGGTCTCTGCTTCTACCTTTGGTCTGATGCCGCAAGCGATTATGGAATCGGGTATTATCATGTTAACTTTAGGTTTGATCACAGGAGTACTTCTTCTAGATTTGATTGAGAAGAACATTCCTCATATAGATGTAGAGAACAAACCGGGGTATACAAACATGGATTCTAAGGCACTCCTTGTTATCATCGCACTGTTTATACATAACATACCGGAAGGACTGAGTACTGGATTTAGTTATGCCAGTGAGCAGACTAGTCTGGGTCCCATGGTTGCTATTGCAATTGGTGCCCAGAATATGCCCGAGGGGCTGATCTTGGCGGTCTTTCTGATGAATTCGAGAATAAGCAGGCTTAAGTCACTGGCGATTGTTACCCTAACTGGCCTAATGGAAATGATCTCGGCGATTATTGGATATTTCACAGCTAGCTCTATTGAGAATATGGTTGGATACGGACTGGCCTTTGCTGCAGGAGCTATGCTGTTTATCGTTTATAAGGAGCTCATTCCAGAGAGTCATGGCCATGGGTACGAAAGACCCTCCACCTACTCATTTATATTTGGACTGTTGGTTATGGTGTACATTACGCAATTTTTTGGATCAGGGGGCTAAATGAGAAAGACGCCAAATTAAATCGTAATACAACAAAAACACTCACATAAGTCTAGCTTATGTGAGTGTTTGCTTTATCTAAGTACCTGTTATAAAGCTAAATTAGCTTGATTCATAGCTGAAATTAATACTCGTAGTGCCATTATATACTGTTCGTTGGTTGAGTTAGGTTGTGCTAAAGTGGTCTCTGCCCTTGAGATAGGAGTTGCAAGATCCGTTCCATTAGTTACATTAGGGGCCAATGCCTGTGCTGCAACGATAGTCTGCTGTAATGCAGAGTACGCTGTAGGAACTGTTAAAATGAATTCTTTTATCACGCTCGTATAACCACGTCTAAGTTCTAACTTCACTGTATATTGGAGAGGTTCGTTGGTTCCATTATAAGCTCCAAGCCGAACGACTGTGAAATCCCCATACAAGTAGACAGACTCAGTTACTGTAGAAGTAGAGGTTACATTGAGCACCTTAATCTCTAGGTCTGCAGGCAGTAAATGTGCTGGATTAGCAAGGTATACGGATTGTCCTACTGTTAATGTGCCAGGTACCTCATGGTCAGTAAAAGCATCAGCAATAGTCGTACTAAGCGCTGTATAATCTTGCTCTGATAATACTGAAACGGCTCTTCGTGGACTTTCTTGACCGTTAGAGTTTGTTAAGGAGATATATATAGTTGTACTTTCTGTTCCGAAATTCAATCCTGTTATAGTGGTAGTATTTGACCCCACTCGAATAGGAGCGGATTGAACAGGAGTACCACCGATTGCATCTGTGTACACAGAAATGATATCTCCTGTAGCAAGTTGACTTACCTTCACAACATCTTCTGCACCTATGTGGTTTTCAATATTAAAAGCCTCAATGTTTGGTAAATGATTAACCACTCTAGGTTCGGTATCCGTTAGGTTGTTCGTATCTTCAAATGTTAAATTGCTGCCATCAACGGTCATGTTAAATACATTCCAGAAACTTCCCTTGTTATCTCCGACAGGAACATTGTAGGTCTTAACAGGAGTTGAATTGTTTCCGTTGTAGATTTCTACCTTAGCGCCTGAAGCAGCGAGGGTCTCAGTATCGTCAGTTCCATTGCCGCTAAAATTATTAACATAAAAAGTGTAAACTCCATCCACACGTTTACGAATGGTTGTAGTCTCTGGTCCATAAGAATCTGTGTCATCGTGATCTAGATCGGCATATAGCACGTCATTGTAGGTAAACTCTCTGTCGGAATACCATGTATGAAAGATAGTGTCATTTGGTCCTGGCCCGATTAAATGAGAATCTTCATCCGACGGGTTTAGGTCCCAAGTAAGCACGATTCTTATTTCGTCAGCAGCAGGGATCTTGATTGCAGTAGCATCTTGTCCAATATTCTTATGAGTTGATAATGAAACGCCTACTACATAAGTTGTGATAAATCCGGATTTAACCAATTGACCGGTATAAATACCAGGGCTGAGATTAGCGAAGTAATAGCCGTTGTCATCCGTAACGACGGTTCCGTCAATAGTTCCTGTAGTAACACCCAATCCTTTACGGAAATGAATAGTTACATTTGCTACGGATTGATTATTTACGTCGATAATTCTACCCTCGAATCCATAAACCACACCCGTTACAGTGTCTGGATTGCTGCCAGATCCTGACCCTGACCCTGACCCATTGGAGGGTGCTCCAATAGTTACTGAAACATTGTTTCCGCGAATTACATTTCCAGGAGTTTGGGCAAATGTTGAACCTGAGACATTCACAGTAGCTGCATCAATTGCCCCTAGTCCGGTGATTCTGGCTATAGCATTAAGAATTAGTGCATTAAGTCTAGCTCCGCTGCTAATATCAATACCCGTATTAGCTGCAGCAGGGGCTACTTGTAAATTCTGAACAGATCCTGAAGTTAGATTGACTTGAATAGCAGTCGCCAATACATCAACGGTTTCAAAGGTTCCTGCTAATGAAACCTGTGCATTGGCTGGAATGACTCCAGAAAGGTTAACATTGCCAAAGCCGCTGCCTGTTCCAGCGCCCTCTTCCAGCAATGCTCCGGATTGAAGAGTGATCTGCTGCACAGTGCTGTTACCTTCTGTGACAATACGGATACTTCCGTCCTGTTTGTTCACAATGACTGTTACTAATAGAGAATCAACAACATGAATACTATTTTTTCCGCCGCCGGATATCGTTGTTGTTCCTTTAACGGTGACGTTCTTTAAGGTTACGTCACCTTTTCCAACGCCTTCTCCTATTAGCAGGTCACCTGTTATTATCGTATTACTTAAAACAACATCAGGTGAGTTAATGTACACGGAACCTGTAACTGTGACTAAGCCTGTCTCCGGACCGTAGTTACCAGCTTTGTCATACACGATTGTATTCTGGTTCTTGGTTAACTTCAAAGCCCGTGACAGCAAGCTGACCGCTTCTGCTCTTGTAGCATTAGCCAATGGTCTAAACTTATGATCATAACCGACCATAATTCCCGCCTCAACTACGGCACTAATCTTACCTTTGCTCCACACGTGTCCAGCAATCGTATCCGTAAAAGCAGCGGAAGTAGAAGATTCCTTGAGCTGCAGTAAAGAGGCTACAATAACGGCCATCTCTTCCCGGGTAAGGGGTTGATTCGGTTTGAAGGTCTGATCTGTATATCCGGTTATGTATCCCGCAGATGTTGCTTTCGCAATATCGCTATAGAACCAGTCCGATGGTTTCACATCCTTGAAGGAAATAGTTCCTGCATTGGTGAACCCGAAGGATTTGTTAATTAAGACTGCAAATTCTGCACGGGTAATCTTAAGGTTTGGCTTTAAAGAACCATCCTCATAGCCCGTCAGTAAACCTTCTGCTTGCCATTGTTTCAGAACACTTTCCGCCCAGTGACCTGTAGTGTCATTTCCTTTACTAGTGCTTTCCGTGGCAGCAAAGGCTTGGCCCAAAGACACCAAATTCATACAAATACATAACAGCACGATAAGGGTTTTCTTATTAAATCCGTTCTTTTTCCTCACTACAACACCAGCCTCATTTCGATTAGTAGTCTTACATTAATAAATGAATACTTTAGTCTCCCTTCTTTGGTAATAAAAGCACTATATATTATAAAAATACAGTCTAATTAAATTATCGGTTTTTGGGGGAATTAAGTAAGAATTTGTCTAAAAATAGGGAAAAAGATAGAAAATTTCTGCGTATGTGCGCAAATATGGAAGGGTCTTACTCATGAACATAACAAAAAGGCAAATGAGATTGCGGTAGTTTTAGCTACTGGTCTCATTTGCCTTTTGTATTATAGGAGATTATCCCCGCAAAATATTTTCGATTTGCTCCAGCTCTTCTGCACTGAGTTCAGGTGCGTTCAAGGAAGCGACAGCATCTTCAATTTGGCTAACTTTGCTGGCACCGATCAGAGCAGAGGTTACTTTTCCTCCGCGAAGGACCCATGATAAAGCCAATTGGGACATTTTTTGACCACGTGCGGCTGCTATATCATTCAGTTTCCGTACCTTGCCGATAACCTCTTCCGTAATTTCCTTCTCGGACAGGAACAAACTAGGTCCAGCCGCGCGGGAATCGGCAGCAATACCGTTCAAGTAACGGTCTGTTAAGATACCTTTTTGTAGAGGAGAAAAGGCGATCGAGCCGATTCCTTCTTCGGTAAGAACATCTTGCAGTCCGTTCTCGATCCAACGATTGAACATGGAATAGCTTGGCTGATGGATAAGACAAGGTGTTCCAAGTTGACGAAGAATCTGTGAAGCTTCACGTGTCTGCTCAGCACTGTAGTTGGAAATTCCTACGTATAGTGCCTTACCTTGACGTACAAGCAGATCTAATGCGCCCATGGTTTCTTCAAGAGGAGTGTTTGGGTCTGGACGGTGGTGATAGAAGATATCAACATAATCAAGGCCCATTCGTTTCAGGCTTTGGTCCATGCTGGATACCAAATACTTCTTAGAACCCCATTCACCGTAAGGGCCTGGCCACATATAATAACCGGCTTTGCTGGAGATGATCAATTCATCACGGTAAGCGGAAAAGTCCTTCTTCAGAATTTGCCCAAAGCTCTTTTCAGCAGAACCGGCTGGAGGGCCATAATTATTGGCAAGATCAAAATGAGTGATTCCGAGTTCGAAGGCTCTTCTTACCATAGCTCGGCCGTTCTCAAATACATCGTTTCCGCCAAAATTATGCCACAATCCCAGCGAGATTGCCGGAAGGCGCAGGCCGCTCTTACCTGAACGGTTATATGTCATACTGTCATATCTGGTAGGACTAGCGTTATACATTAATTGTTCCTCCTTATGCTGTGTTTATGTTCTAATTGTAGCGAATGAACGAACTCAAGCGTATGTCAGTATGGAAGCAATTTATAGAACAATGTCATTATTGATCTGTCTAAAACGATATTGTTTTGGAGAGCATCCTTTTACTTTCTTGAACATCCGAGAGAAGAGCAGGGCATCTTGATACCCAACGGAGTGGGCGATTTCACCAATGGTACATTGAGTTTCTGCAAGTAGATCACAAGCTTTAGCCATCCGAAAGTTCAATAAATATTGCTGAGGCGGAAGACCAATGGATTTTTTGAAAAGGAATGACAAGTATTTGCGATCTAGTTTTAACGTAGAAGACATCATCTCTACCGTAACGTTTTCACAGTAATGCGAATGCAGAAAATGCAGGCACTGCTCGACATAAGTACTTTTTTGCTTAGGGAGTGGAAGTATGTCAGGAGAGGCGGGAACCGTTTGCAACAGAAGAGCCAAAAACTGATAAAGGATTGCTTTTAAGGACAAATCAAGACTGTTGGTAATTTCTGCTGCCTGAGTAAGCCTTTCATATAGCTCGGGCATTAACACTTGATCCATAGGGAAAACCGGTTGATCAGGGGATAATGAGGTTTTGGATAAAAGGTACTCCACCTGTGCTCCTGTAAAAGCGATCCATGAATACGTCCACGGGTTGTGCATATCGGCTGCATAATGAGTAACGATGTGAGGATAGGTCAGAAAGGCCTGTCCAGCTTGGAGGGAGTGGGTAGATTCCCCTACAGAGACGGTACCTGTTCCCTCATGAATGAAGTGGATTTTATAGAGTTCGCGAACCCCGGGACCTACAAAATGTCCAGGTGCACAGCTCTCTTTTCCCCAGTAATGTAGATGAAGATCAGGGTTGCCCCGGAAGGGACGTTCTGTGTTGCAATTGAATATGGACATGGCTCTTCAGCCTCTTTTCTAAATAAGGTGTTTAGGTAATTTGGGACGGCATATTTGTTCATTATATTTGAAAAGACTGAAGAAACGCAAAAATAAGAGGTGTCTCTTAAGCTCATAATAGCTTAATACACCTCTTTGTCTGTATTAGATTCAACCGACTAGGCCTCCATCTCCAACATAATCAGATCTTCTACGGGCTCTCCCAGAATCAAATGCTCCTCTACAATCCGTGAAACATCGTCTAGGGTTACATTGTAGTACCAAATCCCGTCGGGATAGACAATGAGGAAAGGACCGTTGCCGCACAAACCTAAACAACTTGTTTTATTGATCTTTACTGTTTTGTGAATGCCCTTTGCGACGAGCTCTTCTTTAAATGCCTGCATCAGGTCTTCCACCTCTTGATTGGAGCAGTGTTCACTGCAGCAAAACAGTAAATGATCCTTCAATACCTTTAACCGCATATTCATTTCTAGACCTCCTGTAATGTTGCATTTGTTAACATATCTACAGTGAGTATAGCTCTTCACGGGAGTTAATTAATAGAGAAACAGAGATTTTCCCTAGAAAATTAACATTTAAGGATACTTTGTAAATTATGTGTTAGGATATATTACTTCTTTATGATAATGATGAACACGTTGTGACCACTTCCCTAGTTTTTTCCTGTTTAAAATTTAAATATTTGGGTCCATCTTTCGATTTGATGAATTCCAGTTTATTTAATAAAGGTTTGGTTAATATAGCTATGAGCAAGGCAATACTAACTCAAATGACCACTAATCCGCAGCAGGAGGGAATCGTTATGAATAAGAAAATTGTAGGTGTTTTCCAAACCGAGCATGAAGCTTCGGAAGCTATTCAGGAATTAAAGCAGCATGGTTTTCAAGCAGATGATATCTCAGTCGTTGCTAGAAATAAAAAAGATGTAAATGCAATTAGTGAAGAAACGGGCACCAAAGCTCCGGAAGGAATGGCTTCAGGGGCTGCAACGGGCGGATTCTTGGGTGGATTAACAGGACTGTTAGCCGGAATTGGTGCGCTAGCAATCCCGGGCATTGGACCTATCATTGCAGCAGGACCTATTGCAGCTGCACTGGCTGGAGCCGCCGTAGGTGCAGGTACTGGCGGATTGGTTGGTGGATTAATCGGACTTGGTATTCCAGAAGATGAAGCAACAAGTTACGATAAGCATGTAGAGGAAGGGCGGATTCTTGTTATGGTAGATGCAGACAACTCGAAAGAAAGTGAAATTTACTCTGTTTTCCGCAGACATAATTCAGCCAATGCTGACCGCTATGCAGATAACAACAACGAAGGTGGTTTATTAGACACCACTAGTGATAAAGTATCGAATACCATGAGTGCAACGGGCAATGCTGTATCGGGTACTATGGATGCAGCAGGTGACGCAATATCGGGTACAATGTATGCAGCGCGTGATACTGTAGCTAATACTGTAGATGCCGCATTCAACGGGTCAGGATTAGAAGGCCGTAATGATACGGGGCTGGATACAATGAATGCACGGGCTGGGATGAGTACAACCGAATTTGCGACACTGGACGATGTATACAAACCAGGAATGACAGGGGCTATTGATGCCGATACTGTAGCAATCGTGGACACTGAAGTGGATGTGGTTGACAGAGATCTGGATGAGGATCGTAAGCTTCGTCTGCGTGAAGAACAGCTTGATGTATCCAAAAACAAGGTGCAAATGGGTGAAGTTACGGTCCATAAGGATATTATTGAAGAACAACAAACGATTAACGTGCCGGTGACTCGCGAAGAAGTGGTCATTGAACGCCATGCCATAAATGACGATCCTACAGCAGAATCGATCGGAGTCGATGAGACGATTCGCATTCCCGTAAGTGAGGAGCGGGTAGAGGTTCATAAGAATACGGTCATTACTGGTGAGGTTGAAGTTCATAAACGTTCATATCAGGAAACTGAGCAGGTTAAGGATACTGTGAAGCATGAAGAAGCACGAATCGACAAGACGGGTAATGTGATAGTCAGCGACAGTGACGAAATCATCAAAGATTAGACAAACTCGTAAAGCGTCTGATTCCACAGCCATAAATGTGAACTAAAAAGAAAGAGGCTTGACCGGGTTACTGGTCAAGCCTCTTTTTGCTTTTTACTGTGAATGAAACCCTATGAGTTACTCAGTACAGTAAAATTACTTACATAGAGACGGCATTGGGTCTGCTGGCCAATCCATCGGGAATTTCTTTCCCCGGCAGGAAGTGAATGCTGCGGATATAACGAATCGTACGGCTCTGCGCCCGCATAATGACAGAATGTGTTTCCGCACGTTCTTTACCGATGAAACGAACACCATTTAGAAATTCTCCTGAAGTGACACCCGTTGCGGCAAAGATCACATCGCCTGTTCCAACCATGTCCTCCATATAGAGTACGCGTGTTGGATTGCTGATGCCCATTCGCAAGCAACGTTGCATTTCGAATGGACCGTCCGGCAGCAGTTTTCCCTGGATTTCTCCACCTAGGCATTTCAGGGCAGCAGCTGCCAATACGCCTTCGGGAGCTCCACCGGAGCCCATGTACAGATCAACATCACTGTCGGGTAAGGCTGCAGCAATGGCACCAGCGACATCTCCATGTCCCAGCAGTTGGATACGTACACCCGCCTTACGCAGGCTTGCAATTAGTTTCTCATGCCGTTTACGGTCAAGGACCATTACCGTTAATTCGGAAAATGATTTACCCGTATGAAAGGATGCCTTCTGTAAAGTAACCTCAACGGGATCTTCAATACTTAGCTTTCCAGCAAGCTCTGGACCACAGGCCAGCTTCTCCATGTATATGTCCGGTGCGTGTAACAGGCTTCCTTTATCGGCAATGGCGATCACAGATTGGGCGTTATGCAGTCCGCAAGCAACGACCTCGGTTCCTTCCAAAGGATCAACAGCCACATCGACTGAAGGACCGTTACGATCCCCGACTCTCTCCCCGATATAGAGCATAGGTGCATCATCCATTTCACCTTCGCCGATCACTACAGTGCCGTCTATGGAGACGGAATCAAACATGGAACGGATTGCGGTAGTAGCCGCATCATCAGCTGCATTCTTATCTCCCCGGCCAATCCAGCGGGCCGAAGCCAGAGCACCCATTTCAGTTACTCGTACAATCTCAAGAGCTAATTCGCGTTCCATATGATTTCCCTCCAATTCAAATGTAACCCATGATTATACCAGCAGTTTCCTCTATGGCTTTGTCAGTAATATCAATAACAGGACATCCCAGCTTCGTGAACAATACCTGGGCATATTCCATCTCTTCCTTAATGCGTTCCAGGCTTGCATATTGGGAGCCAACAGGAAGACCCAGCATCTTGAGGCGCTCGGAGCGGATCTTCAACATATGCTCCGGGTTCATAGTCAGCCCGATCAATCGGTTGGGTGGTAGACTAAGAAGCTGCTGTGGGGGGCCAATCTCCGGCACGATTGGATAATTCACCACTTTTTTGCCCCTGTGGGCGAGAAAAATGCTAAGCGGCGTCTTTGAGGTACGCGACATGCCTAGTAGAACAATATCTGCTTTCAGCATTGCACCTAGATCGCGCCCGTCATCACAGGCAACCGTAAATTCAATCGCCTCAATACGTCGGAAGTAATTCTCGTCAAGTTGATGAAGCAGCCCCGGTTTACGCTGAGGAGCATCATTAAAAGTATCGATGAATGCCTGCATCATGGGTCCCATAATATCTACAATCCGGAGATCGAGCCTTACTGCTTCTTCACGTATGGTCTCACGCAGCTCAGGCTGTACAAGTGTATAAGCAACAAACCCTTGACTCTCGGCTGCTTCTTCCATTAGCTTTCTGAGCTCATCCTCATGTCTTACATTGCCGTATCTTCGGATCGTGACTCGCTGGTTCTGGAATTGGTGAATGACAGCCTGTACGACAGCTTCCGCCGTATCCCCTATAGAATCCGAGCATATCGTTATGAAGTGTGAAGGTTCTTCCATACTGTTTGGTTCCTCCTGTTATCCTCTGGTTTCTAGATCGAGGAGAAGTTTTACGATGGAAGTTTTCGTCAGGCGCCCTACTACGTCCAGCTTAGTGCCGGCACCCTCCACATTGCAGGGAACAACCACCGGCAAACTGTCTACCTCATGAAAAATCATTTTATGTGCAGCATCAAGTACTGTCTCATCAGGAAACACCGTTACTACTTTCGGTTGGCGCGTCATGACCATACTAACAGGCATGGACGCTGCACTGGGATTCCCAAGGGTTACCTTCAAAAAATCTTTACGGGAAGCTACACCCGCCAGCTTGCCATCTTCATCGCAAATAATGAGTGTGCCCACATCCTGTAGGAAAAGGGTGACTACTGCATCTTGAATGGTCGTTGTCTCGCGAATAATAATAGGCACACTTTGAATATCTTTAACCTTCGTTTCCTGAAGCAGATATCCGCTGCCTAGACCAGGTGAAGATTTTTTGCCGAGAAAATAACCGACCTTTGGTTTGGCGTCAATATACTCAAGCATAACCAGTACAGACAGATCAGAGCGGATGGTTGGCCGGCTGAGATGCAGGCTCTCTGCAATCTGTTCTCCGGTGATCGGAGCTCTTTTTTTCACAATATCGATAATTTGCACTTGACGGGATGTCAGTTCGATCACAAGTTCCCTCCACTTTCCGGATACATAAAGGCATTCCTTTGTTGAAAAGGAGTACCGATTGCCAGTTCCCCCTTTCATATATGACTCTTATTAGAGCACTTATTTCCTTTATTGGTTATATAATACGCAATTATGACCATTAATGCAACATATAGTACGTACTATATCAGTTTTTTTTGGATAATTGAACGTTTAGACGTGGTCTTTGGATTAATTGCTTCAAGGCACTGCCATTTACAAGGACTGTACCCACAATGATCGTAGCTACGCCAAGGAGAGTAACCCATGAGATAGCTTCATTGTAGAAGAGCACGCCCACACCAACAGCAAGAGGAGGAGAGACATACAGCCAGGTAGCCGGAAAGACCGGATTGGTCTTGGCAACGAGCCAGTAATACAGGCTATGACCAACCATGGAACCAATAACAATCAGATAGAGCAGTGAGCCAGCAGCCTTGAAGGAGAGAAGAGAGTCAACATGTACTTTTTCCGTGAACAGAGACAACACCAGCATTAACGCTCCGCCATACATCATTTGCGCTGCATTTAAGGCGATGGGGGAAACCTTCGGGAAGGTAGCGATCACCTTTTTGGAATAGAGCGTTCCTGATGCGTAACCGAGTTCACCGATTAGAATAACGACGCAGCCGATCACCCACAGGGATGAGACATCCAATGAAAGGTTGGGCAGAACCAGGATAAGTACACCCACAAAGCCGATTAGGCAGCCATATAGGGAGTGGGTAGGTGATTTTTGCCGTAAAAAAATAGTTTGCAGCAGCAGAATCATAATCGGTCCGGTAGCAGACAGCACCGCTGCAAGTCCTGAGGATACATATTGTTCCGCCCAGTACAGAGCTGAAAAGGTTCCGAACGTGAGCGCAGTACCAGTGATCAGCATTTCTTTGCGCAGCAGCAGAGAAAAGTTCACTTTACGCTTCCAGACCATCCATAGAAATAGAACAGACCCTGCAAGAAAGAAACGTAATCCGGCCGAGAAAAAAGGGGGCAGCCCTGCATCCACGCCGATTTTTATCGCGAGAAAGGTCGTAGCAAAGATTAAACAAACCAAACTATAAGCCAAAAATATCATTTTCAGTTCCCCTTTAGCAGCAAAGTATTCCGTTAATCATATAGGGGAGGTAATAGAACAGATTATTTACAGTAGAACAGATAGGATTCGAATTCGTGTACAATATAACAAAATGAGTGGTGAAGGAAGCGTGGGAAATACGCTGATTCTACATAGAAGGGGTTGTGAAATATGAAAAGGCCAGTCGAAGACTCACAGACGCATCCATTGTTCCGGCAGGTATATGATTTCATAACCAATCGCATAGAACGGGGGGAGTGGAGCGCGCACGATAAGCTGCCATCCATTCGGCTGTTAGCTGAAGAGGTACAGGTACACCGGCTGACGGTATTCAAAGCATATAAACAGCTGAAAGAGGACGGGAAAGTATATGTAAAGGATAAGTCGGGCTATTATGTATCTCCGGGTAACAGGCTTACGACTGATTTTGAGGAGAATGCGATAGTATCGTCCTATTTGCTTACGAACCCTCTCTCGGATATTCAGCGTATACCTGCCAAGTACCAGTTCTCACAGGCCCTCATTGATCCTAATCTGCTGCCGAATCTGTATTTATCCGATTATGTAAAAAAAGTGTTCGATCTCTATCCAAAGGTCATGGGAACCTACTCCACCGTACAGGGGGATGAGGAACTGCGGGAGACACTGAGCCAGCATTTCAGGGATCATCACCGGCTGCAGCTGTCGCCAGAGGAGCTGTTGATTACTTCAGGTGCGCAGCAGGCCATTAATCTGATCGCCAAAATAGTGCTTGGTCCTATGGATACGGTGCTTGTGGAACGACCGACTTACAGCGTCGCTATGGAAATTTTTAAGCGTGAGGGAGCGAGGATTGTCCCAGTTGATATTACTCCAGATGGTTATGATCTGGAGAAGGTGGAAGCGTTGATGGCAAAGTATAAGCCGCGGATGTTTTACATAAATCCCACCCACCACAACCCAACCGGATATACGGTTCCAGTGCGCCAGCGCAAGCTGTTGGTTGAACTGGCTGAACGCTATCGCTGCCTGTTGGTGGAGGATGATCCGTTTCGTGATATGTATTTTGAGGAGGAGCCGCCGCCGCCGTTTTTTGCGTACGATACAGAGGGCTGGGTGATTTACATCAGCAGCTTTAGCAAGTATGTAGCCCCCGGTCTGCGGATTTGTGCGGTGGCTTGCCGCTATCCCTTCATGGAGCGGTTGATCACGGCTAAATCCTTGGCGGATAACGGAACACCCCTGCTTAATCAAAAAATCTTCCTCCATTACTACACATCTCCACGCCTGCAGCAGCATCTTGGGAAGCTGAGAATTGCGCTGCAGGTTCATAAGGAGATTATGGAGGAAGAACTGACGGCGGCAGGTTGGGAATGGACGGCTCCGCAAGGGGGATTGAATCTGTGGGTGAAGCTGCCGGAGGAGATCTCGGTGGAGGCCTTATTCCGAGTATGCATGGCACAGTCGGTGGCCTTTGTTCCAGGCGAGATACTCGATCCGCTGGGTGAAATGAAATCTTGGATCCGTCTAAGTTATTCTTTTGCAAATGAAGGCCAGCTGCGGGAAGGGATGCGGTTATTGCGAGCAGCTGCGGCGAGTCTGCAACCTTAAACGGAAGGCAAGTGGATCCCCGAAACAAATGCATACGATTCAGTTTCTTTACACTTTAAGTTAAAAGTATCCGATCTAAGCCCGAGTCTTAAAGTCTCCAGAGGGATCGGGTCTGCGAAGGAGATATTAGCCAGGTTCACGTTGGGGCCAGCGAGGTGGATAAAAGCGGTTTGCAGTTTTTTGGAGGGAGCTTCAAAAATGATTTTCTGCAAATCAATTCCGGTTTCTATAATGTTATCGATAATTTCCAATCTCATTTCCCCGGTATCCAGACATATCCCGCTAGTGCCACTTTCCCTGGCTTCCGTTATTACCCTTTCGGATCCCGCTTCTAAATCTTCCAAAATCCATTCGACCCATTCTGAAGCATCCTGCTGCTGAGCCTTGGAGTTGTCTTTAGCCCCCACTTCACTAAAGATGATATAGTCTTTGGAGAAATCCTTGATATAAAGGGCCTTCTCCTTGTTAGTCATGTCCAGCGTTCCATTGGATATCTCGATATATTTACAGTTGTACTTACGGAGATACCTTTCGAAGTCACTCACCTTATGTTGGCTTACAAATTTCTCGAATAAGGTTCCGCCAAAAAAGAAATCGATCCCGTTTTCTTGCAGACAGGCTATTTTTTGTTCCAAATGCTTGGTTACCACTGAGGTTCCCCAACCAAACTTTACATAGTCGATATATTGACCTGAGCTTAGAATGGTATCTTGAAAAAACTGCAAAGGGACGCCGGTATCAATCAGTGCGGTAATGCCGTGTACTCTCGGTTTGCTGCTTCTTTCGGGCAGGTTAAGTCCAGTATCAATCACAGGTCAACCCTCACAATCCTTGGTGAATTATTTTTTTGGCTTACTTTCATCACATAGGGAGTGTTCAATTCTTCGAGACATAGCTCAATATCTCCACTCCTGAATTCTGGCCTGTTCACATCGTAAAATTTATGCGCAGCCTCTGATGTTTGTATTCTTGATGCGATTGGGGCCGGATGGCTATCTCGGTTTTCAACTATGGCTTTCATATACTCTGCGCAGGCTAGATCTTCATCTCCGGTAGGATGGGAAGCAATAATTTGGATATTTTGATGAGCGCCAAAGGTTGTTAGAATGTGCTCTGCCGTTGTTCTTGCATTCGAAAAACCGGTGACGAACACATGCTGCGCATGTAGTGCATTCAGTGTAGCCTTCACACCATTGGTAGTCATCTGGACAAGTGTCTTTCCAAGCAGGTCTGCTCCAAGAAGGCTTACCGGAGAGTTATCGAGATCAAACCCGGCGATATGCAGTCCGTTTTTTTCTCCTGCCAGCATGTATTCAGGGTGTTCTTCCTTCATTTGAAATGCGGAATCGGTTGTCCCGGCAAGCAGAATCTCTTTTACCCCTCGAATAAAAGCATAGTGGGCAAAGGTAAAGGCCCGTATGACATCGATGACAACGTTCACTTCGGCATATGGCAAATGGGGAGAGTGCCCCTGATAAAGCTTAACTGCCATCACTTGCTCCTCTCCTTTTCAATACTCCTATAGCTGCCGTTAGCAGCAGAATTTAATTGCTACCTATTAGTGTTTATCAGCCTATGCCTAATGTATTCGCCCGTTTCTCAGATGGTGCTTGGCTTGGAATGCCACACTGTATCAATGGATGTTATACCGCAGACTGGATCGGGGAGGAGGGAGAAGGGAGAAGGGAGAAGGGGGACTGGGACGGGGAACGCCAGACCGTATGGCCAATGCTCACTAATCTTCGCATTTCGAACATCGCTCACGACTAATGCACATACCATTCACCAGTCGAACATCGCCTACGCTAACACACATTACTCTTCACCAGTCGGACATCGCCCACCCCAGCACATATTACTTTTCACCAATCGAACATCGCTCACGCCAACACAGATTACTCTATACCAGTCGAACATCGCCTACACCAACACACATTACTCATCACCAGTCGAACATCGCCCACGCCAACACTGAACACATTACGCTTCACCAGTCGAACATCGCCCAGCCAACACACATTACTCTATACCAGTCGAACATCGCCCACGCCAACGTACATTACTCTTCACCAGTCGGACATCGCCTACGCCAACACACACCTCATTTGCGACTGAAATCATTCAAGAGATTTAATAGGAGAGTAACATTAAGAATTAGAGGGAAATCATACCGCTAATTTAGCATTTAGACTGTTTAAAGCTAAATTAAAGGGAATTTGTCCCTTTAATTAGGAGTAATAAGTTAAAAATAGGCTAAAACGGATATTTTATAGGGAGGATTTCCCGCTAAATACGATTTTTAGGTGTTATTCGATGAATTAGAGGAAACATTTCCCTCTAATTCTAATTAGGTTCAAAGAGACTATGATGACGCCCCATGACAACGGAAGCGATGGAAGCAACGTGAAGAACGAAGAACGAAGAATGAAGAAATGAAATAAAAGGAGAGAAGTAGGTCAGCCCAGAGCCCAGAGCCCAAAGCCCAAAAGCGAAAAAGACTTATATCCTTAGGCATGCCTAAGGATATAAGTCTATGAGGCGGGAGTAACCATAGAGTTATGAATATGGATAAGTTTATGGTTAGGTTTATAGATCCACTTTTACACCCAGCCGAATAATCTGACCAATTGGGTGACGGTAAAGGTAACCGCTATAGCGATACTGAGTGGAATGACTGCGGAGAGCACAGCCCATTTCATGCTTTTGGTTTCCTTGTAAATATTGATGAGAGTGGTGCCGCACGGATAGTGGAGCAAGGAGAACAGCATCATGCTGAGAGCAGTCAGCCAAGTCCAACCCTGGGCCAAAAAGATATCTTTAATGCTGCCAAGTCCTTCGATATCGACCATAGCTCCGGATGACATATAGCCCATAAGCAAAATAGGGAGCACAATTTCATTCGCAGGAAGCCCTAGGATAAAGGCCATAATAATAAAACCATCCATACCGAGCAAGTTAGCGAAAGGATCAAAAAAAGCGGCCATATGGTTCAAGACGCTATCTCCTCCAACGAAAATATTGCCCAGCATCCAAGTGATAATCCCAGCAGGAGCAGCAACGATGATAGCCCGGGTTAGTACGTTAAGCGATTTTTCCTTGGAGGTAATAAGTATGGTCTTCCAGATTTGCGGGCGGCGATACGGTGGGAGCTCTAACGTATAATGTGTGGGAACTCCGCGCAGCGCTGTTTTGGACATCACCCAGGAGACGGTTAGAGTGACAACAATACCGAACAGGACTAACCCCATCAGCACGGACGCAGTCGCTAATGTCCGAAGGGCTCCGGTCGTAGCTGCCCCAGCCATAAATAACGATGATAGCAAAATCAGGGTAGGCCAGCGGCCATTACAAGGTACAAAATTATTGGTCAAAATAGCCAGCATGCGTTCCCGAGGTGATTCTATAATACGAGTTGAGAGAATAGCTGCGGCATTACAGCCGAAGCCCATCGACATGGTCAAAGCTTGTTTGCCGTGTCCACCTGACTTTTTGAATAAGCGATCCATATTAAAAGCAACGCGGGGCAGGTACCCGAAATTCTCCAGCAGCGCGAAGACAGGGAAGAATATTAACATCGGTGGCAGCATGACGCTAATCACCCATGAGGTACCCCGGTACAATCCAAGAACAAGTACACCATGCAGCCAGTCTGGAGCATTCACCGCTTGGAAGCCGGCGGTAAGATAGCCTTCCAAGAAGCCAAAGAGGGAAGCGAGCCATCCTGAAGGATAATTGGCACCGGCGATGGTGATCCAAAAAACTACGCCTAATATGGCGAGCATGATGGGGAAACCCCATATTTTTGAGGTTACAATATTATCAAGCTTATAAGTGCTTTTTAGTCTCTTCTTATCGCGGTAGGTTACTGCATCACTGCAGATTCCTGCGGATACCCCATATATTCCGCTGACAATCTCATCTCGAATCGATCCCCCGTCAGCGAGCTTTTTCGCTGCCGACAACAGGGAGTCCATAGTGTCAAGTCCCTTAGTGGTATGCGGTGACTCCATGACCCATTACCTCCTTTGCTCCAGAAATGGCTTTTCTATTGATGTTCGCTTTGAGTGAAGTAAGCAGGCTGTCGTCACCGTCCAGCAGACGAAGTGCAATCCAACGTGCAGGATATTTGGAACCGAGGGTTTGCTCTACCATCGGCAGGAGCTGAGCAATACCCTTTTCAATCTCATCGTTGTAAGTAATGTGGAGGGGTTCGGCCTTAAAAACCCCCGTTGCGACACGTTCCACCTGATCCAGCAATGCCTCAATACCAATCTTATTGCGTGCTGATATCGCAACGACGGGAACCCCGAGTCTTTTGGAAATAGCCTTCAGGTTAATATCAATACCTAGTCTGCGAGCCTCATCAATCAGATTAATGCAGACAACAGCTCGCCCGGTAATCTCCAGGACCTGAAGGGCAAGGTTAAGGTTGCGTTCAAGCGACGTAGCGTCAAGAACTACCAGCGTAACATCAGGCTGCTCAAAAATAATATAGTCCCTAGCAGCTTCTTCATCGGCTGAATTAGAGTACAACGAGTAGGTACCAGGGAGATCAACTGCTTGGTACACATGATCTTTGTGAGTGAACTCACCCTCGGCCGTGATGACTGTTTTGCCCGCCCAATTGCCTGTATGCTGGCGCATTCCGGTCAACAGATTAAAGAGTGTACTTTTACCCGTGTTAGGATTGCCCGCAAAGGCTACAGTAAAATGGCTCATGCTTCTCCACCTCCAATCAATTCTCCGTAAATCAATGAGCTTTCTTCTCTGCGCAGGGCTATTGTAGTGTTGCTTACCCGAAAAGCGGTGGGGTCTCCAAGCGGGCTGCGCCGGAGGACCTCTACGTCATTACCGACCACAAATCCGAGGTCAAGCAATCTTCTTCTTAGCACACCCTGAACCTCAATGCCGCTAATGCGCAACATACTGCCGTTCTCAGCCTCTGACAAAGGGATACTTGTTCCAGTCATAAGATCGCCCTCTTTTCATGTATGGTTTGGTTTATAAACTATTTTGTATTTCAAAGTATTATTTTGTAGTGTGCCACAATAGTAGTATACGTAAAATACTTTGTCCCTGCAACAAAAATGTTTCCCTTGGGCAAAATAAAATAATATACAAAAAAAATCCCCTGCCCGAAAAGCAAAGGTACTGCTCCTCAGTAGGGGGAAAGGTTTGAAGGCATCCAGGCAGACAGTCTCTATTCCCAACTGCCAAAATCAAGGGTTTTTCCGGTTTCAATAAGGGTCTTAGTATTACTCATTATCTGCCACCAAGCGCTAGAACTCGCAGCATAGGAGGGGTCCTCAGGATGCCAGTCACTGTGAATAAGCGTCAGCTTGGTACAACCCCCGACCGGCACAAGCAGCCAGGATATCCGGGATTCATAATTTTTGCCCCCCTTAAGATAAGAAGGTCCGACCTTATGGATGAAGCGCAGCGCTTTTTGGGGAGAGTACTCGAGTATTTCACCGAATACATGAAGAGTTTCATCTCCATCCGCACCTGGCCCAATATACTCCAAAAGTTCGCCCTCTTTGAAGCTGGAACGAATTATGCTTCCGTAGTAGATTTGCTTCGTGTGTTCAGGCATTATGAGGGTTTCCCATACTTTCTCCGGTGCTGCTGCAATATAGAATTCGTATTTTAGATCGTTCATGTTAGTTCCTCCTTAAGGGAATATATTCATTTATGTCTCTGACATAGCTTTACTATACAAAAGGATCACTGACAACTGCGGTCAGTGATCCTAAATTTTTAATTCTCATAATGGTGTGCCAGCTTAAAAGCAACAGCGGCTAGTTTTTGCTTAAGCGCTGCGGGCTCTAGAATTTGCAGTGATGTACCATAGGGCAGGAGAAAGTAAGGAGCATAAGAGTACAAGGAACCTTCATCTAATTGAAAACGTGCTTGACCCTCCGTGCGCGCTTGCAGGGTATGCCCGAATAACCAGTGACTGCATAGATCATTCAGGATGGCTTCTCCTGATGCAATGCGAACCGTAACCAGGTTCTCTTGTTCCTTCTGGCCGGGAAGAAGTCCCTGCAATAAAAAATCACGCGCGGAAAAGTGTTCAGGGCGTTCAAAGCTTGTTCCTGTTCGCAGCAATGCAATGATTCGATCCACTCGGAAACTGCGAATTTCCAGCCGTTCATGACAGTAAGCCACCGTATACCACTGGCCCTTCCAGAGTACCAGTCCATAAGGATCAATAGATCTTGAGGAAGCTGTCGCTTGATTTCCCTTACGGTAATCCATCTGCAGTGTGTGTCTTCCCGCAGTGCAAATTTCCAGCTCCTTCAGCAGATGCTCAAGCGGCGGGGAAGGAGTATGGATTGTCTCCAGGCCGCTCTCATGACGTTCCATTTGCTCAAGTTGTCCGGAATTACTGTACCTTTTAAGCTTCCCAATCGCTCGATCAAGCGCTTCAACATAGGGGTATCCGGTTCCCCTTGCGAAAGTGGAAGCATGCACGAGTGCCCGCTGTTCCTCGGAGTCGAAGAATAATGGAGCCTCTATGAAATGCTCGGGCAGGCTGTACCCCCCGCCGGGTCCGGCATCAGCGATAATCGGTACTCCGCTGGCACATAGTGAATCAATGTACCTGTACACTGAGCGGACGCTCAGTTCGAGCGCTTCAGCCAGTTCCCCTGCAGTTCGTTTTTGTTGTTTCAGCATCCAGAGAATGGACAGCATATGATCGGCTTTAGACATCAAGGGGTTCCTCCCAAAACGGCGAATCTAGTACAACCAGTGTACTGCTAATGCATCATTTCGCCAAATTTGTATGGGGGGCATAACTATACCATCATCTTTTTAAGGCTGTGAATATACCGCGACTTTACGATAAGGAAGAATACGGTTTGCAGAATCAGGTAAGCAGCAAAGGTAGTCAGAACAGGTTCAATAGCATTAGTGATACCCATTTCAGATAGAATAGGGCTGATAACCACCAGACTTTGAATCGCTGAAACGACGATTGGAATATAGAATAGGATGGCAATCTGTTTGGTTGCCGCGGCAGACATTTCGCTAGTGCTTAGTCCGATCTTGGATAGTGCACGATACATACGGATGTCAGCCGCCAGCTCGCTATGGAGCTTAAAGTATAAGAAACTTGCCGATGAGACGGAAAAAATCAGTGCGACAAAGATACTGATGAAGCTGAGCATGGCAGTACTTTGTTTAAGCAACAAATAATTAGTGGCGCGCATTTTTAAGTAGAATTTTTGATTGCTGCTATTATTAATCGACGATTCCTCCCACTCCCTGAGATAGTCCCCAACCTTTGCTTCTTGGCTATCCACTGTAGGCAGTGAACCTGTATCCCACAACGGGACCTTATATAAATACACGAGTGTAGACATGACTTTATTTCCTGATTGAGCAGATTTGGCCACCGTCATAGAATCCATCCACTTATCTGGAACAATCAGTAGAGGTGCTTCAGCTGGTGTAAAACCTAGAAAGTCACTAATAAGATTATCCTTGATGAAAAGTGCAGTTGTCGGCTGTTCTTCTAAAGTAAGCATTCCATTAAGAACATAATCAGAGGTTTTCATATTCTTTGAAGTAACGAGGATAGCCTCAT
Organism: Paenibacillus sp.; assembly: GCA_023512345.1. Classification (GTDB taxonomy): domain Bacteria; phylum Bacillota; class Bacilli; order Paenibacillales; family Paenibacillaceae; genus Paenibacillus_AQ. The sequence goes on along the minus strand of JAILZT010000001.1, from coordinate 403,357 downwards.
TTAGGCCAAGCGAACTTTCCGCAGGAAGGCCGATTAAGGGAGCTAGCTGCATATATTGAGATAGGCTTAGAAGCTGTAGTAATTTGCGTTGGCTTCCACGATTCTTCGTAAACCCGTCCAGGATATCGGTTCTTACCTCCGTGTAATCAACTCCTGCTGTCTTCAGTTGTTCATGAATTTCACTTCGATCGGGCTCAGCGGTCGGATTATTGTAATTGTAATAGGTTTTTGTGATGGCAAAAGAATTGCCTGAATACAACTCCCGTCCAGCTTGATTAATCGAAAGGACTACCCCCGCGCCCATGCTTGCTAGGGCAGTGACTACAGTGATCATGAACAGCATTCGGGAATTATCGCGGAGCTTGTAGCTCATTTCTGAAATCCAGAGCAGCCGCGTGCCGCGCCAAGTAGATCTCCGGTTGCGTTGCAGCAGGCGCATAACTAACACAGATAGTTGTGAGTAAAAGAAATACGTACCGGCAATACCCGTAACAGCTGCGAGAGCTATCGACACCGGAGTTAGCTGCCAGCGTATCGCGTAGAACCCAACGGCCAACAACGTAGCCCCAAATAAAGATAGAAGTATTGAAGCTTTGGGTTGTTTCTTTGGCTTGGCATTACCCTGAAGCAGCTCTAGCACCTTATTTTTACGAATAAATAATAGGGTGAAGATGGAAATCACCAGGAATAGGGAGAGGAAAGAGGCGGAAGTGATTACGATTGCCTTTAGCGGCCAGTAAAAGGGCAGGTCTCCAATTCCAATCGTCTTGGTGCTGAGCATCAGGAAAAATTTGGAGAGCAGCATGCCTCCTGCAATTCCTGTAACGATCGCAAAGACTCCGATGATCATATTTTCCAGGAAAATCAGCCTGTTAATCTGGCCCGGCCGGGCTCCCAGAATGGATAGAATGCCGAACTCCAAATTGCGTGATTTTAGAAAAGAACTGATAGAATACAGCACGAAGAAAAAGGCAAATACATATACAATATAGGCCGCTACCTGCATGCTGGTGGCTGCTCGGGGCCCCATATCACTACCTGTCACTTCAGGGTGATAAATGAACACAGAATAAGCGAAGAACACCATAACCATAAAGGCGCTGCTTAAAAAATAGGCAATATATGCTCGCGCGTTGCGGCGGACGTTATTAAACGCGAATTGAGGAAAGTTCATGACTATTCCCTCCCCAGAACGAGAGTGTATCGATAATTTTCTGGAAGAAGGCCTGACGGTTATCTCCCCTATGAATTTCTGCCGCCAACTTGCCATCCTTGATGAAGATGATTCGGTTACAATAACTCGCTGCGAGCGGATCATGTGTAACAAGCATTAAGGTGGTACCTTCCTTGCGGTTAATATCTTCGAGGGATTCCATCACGATCCGTGATGAATTAGAATCCAGTGCACCTGTGGGCTCATCCGCCAGGATCATGGCAGGTGAAGTAATGATAGCCCGAGCAATCGCTGTCCGCTGCCGCTGCCCACCTGAGATCTCGAAGGTTCTTTTTTTCAAAATATCTTTGATATTGAGCTGCCCGGCCACCTTCTCTAATAGTGACTCCATCTCACTTAACTTGCGATTATCGAGTGTTAGCGGCAGTACAATGTTCTCGGCTACCGTTAAGGTATCGAGCAGGTTAAAATCCTGGAAAACAAACCCGAGCTGGCGGCGACGGAAATGAGCAAGCTCTTTTTTATTCAATAGGTAGGGATTGCTGCCATTAATTTTGATCTCTCCTGAAGAGGGTTGATCAATGGTAGATACCATATTAAGTAACGTAGTTTTGCCACTGCCTGACGGCCCCATAATACCCACAAATTCACCACTTTCAATACTGAGGTGAATGTCCGTAAGAGCCTTCGTAGTCACTTTACCCGCATAAACTTTATGAAGTGCTGTAACCTCTAGAACGTTCATATATTTAGTTCATCCCTTTCCTGCAGAAGCGTAAGAGTGCTTCTTGGTCTGCTTCCAATGTACAGGATGTGTCCCTCCAAGTGCTATAGAATTAGCTTAAACTTATCTTACAGTGCTGTTAAGGTTATGTTCGTATTTATTAAGAAGAGCGCTTGTTATTACCTCGAATCAAAATGGATAAAGCGAGCAGCATTGGGATGGCGATCTGGAAGAGGATGTCTATCTTAAGGCTAGGTCCCAAACCAAAGTTTATATGCTGAGTGTAATCTCTCTCTATAAAGGAGGAACCATAGATCACTGCCCCTACGGGATAAACGCACCATTTCACTGGCTTCCCGATCAAGCCTGTAACTCCTTTAACAGCGCAATAGTAGAATAGCAACATCTTGATTTGCAGTCCGATGAAGAGTTGAATGGTGACCAAGATGTCAAGCCGTTCAATAAACTTCAAGCCGGATAAGGTTCGAACGGTTTTTAGGAAGGGAAGCTGGCTTATTCCGGCTATATTGGGTCCGAGTACAGCCACATTCAACGCGTTCATGAAAATTAGAAAGAGGCTGATGGTTATATAAGCCGAGAGGGTGTTTCTAACCGGAACCCCGGGCTTATTCCATAAAGACCACAGCATCAGAAATACAATCATCTGGCCGAATGGAAAAGAAACAATATCCGGTAAAGCAGCTTTAAATATCAGTTTAAGGCCATTATCAAATACTGGCAAAAGTCGACTAAAATCAATGGAGCCCGCAATTCCGAGCAGAACTATGAGCAGTCCATAAAAGGAAAGCACAATCGGCAGCAGTACCTCGGGCAGCCGGAAGATGACCTCGGCACCTTTCCATATGGCGTAAAGCGCGGTACCTACAAAAATCAGCATCGTGAAAGACATCGGGGTTCTCGGTAATAGTGTCATGGATGTCAGCTCGCCCAAATCGCGTACATTTCGCATGGATTGGTAAGCGAAATAAATGCAATAGGTTCCACCGATGATGGAACCCGCAATACGTCCGAAATGGAATTTTAACATACCGATTAGATCCATCTTGGGGGATCTGTGCTGAATCCATAACAGTAGGAGAAGAAGCAAAAATCCAGCCGCCGCTCCAACGATCATTGCCAGCCAAGAATCTTGTTTGGCCTTGCTGCCGAGAAGAAACAGCGGCGTACTGCCAATCTCGAACAGCATAATCATAAGTATAATTTGCAAGGAAGATACTTGCTCTTTTATCATAAATAATTAACCCCCTAACCATTGGATAATCGCTTTACCGGCGGGTTGAAAGAAGGAGATATACAGAGAAGAGACGCTAAGGCTTGGTGCCTGTATACTTCCAGATATATGCTTATAAGCGCACCATGTAAGGATACAACCGTACCAAAAGCAGTGCCGCTTACGTTCCTTCCCTCCCAGCTGTTTGCATCCCCAATAAAAAGCAATGGTATAGAGAACAAGAATTATAACTATTCTCATATATGCACCTCAATCCTACTCTATGGACTTGAAGGATTTGCTGCTTAAGCCCACCCGGACAATCTTTATCTCTACATGGGGGCGAATTTCAATCTTTTGAAAAACAGTATCCCAGCTTTTATCTTTTTCGATTTGCTTCCAATGTTTACGGTGGCTACGGTGAACTTTTACGGCAAAGCCCGTGACGTCGGTATTTAACTTCTTAACAGCCTGCCATGAGTTTTCCATTAGACCCAATATGTCTGATTCAACGGTTTGTTCCATTTGCGAAATAGCTGCCCGTTTATTCAGATCCATAGCGCTACCCATTTCTGTTAGCACACCAGTGCCTTTTACGCTTACATCCATGATGTAATGATCTTTTGCCCATATGGGATGAATAGTAGTGTGGGATTCTTGGAGAATAAGTGAGGCGTCAGGCTTCTTGCTTACTTTCGGCTGCGAGGCGAAGGAAAGAGTAGCCCTCTGGATCTGATTGGTCAAAAAAGATAAACCCAAGGCTTCCTTATCCGACAGCCAGCCTACCATATGCTCTCCCTTAATAATGGCAAGCTTCCCCAGAGCCAGTCGGGAAGGCAGATCTGTGCGGCCGGTTTCGGTGAGCTCATTCATAACCTCTTTTTCTGTAAGGCGGATTTCCGGAATAATTGCACTTTTGGATTCAGAGGATAGGGCCATGGCTAACTCAAACAACCGGATACCTGGAAAAAAGGAGACCAATTTGGACTCCTGCTCGATCATCAGCTGTACGCCAACCCCCTGATTCTTGGTCAACTGCATTAACTGTTTCATAATGTCGCTAGCTTTGCCTTGAGCAATAAATACATAGACAGTTTCTCTGGCATCCTGCTTGCGCAGAAATAGATCAATTAATTGGGTAATGCCGCCCTTTCGTGCCAAGCTTTCTCCGAGGACAGTAATTCGCGAGTGGGAGAAGAACATTTCCCGAGAGCTTGTCATATTGGTTTTTTCGATGGCGTCCATAATTGTTTTTCCCTTTAGCGTGAAGGTTAAAAAAGGAGGAGAACTCGAGCTGCCGCCTCCACCTCCGCCCGAACTGCTGGAGCCAACGGAGGGGTTGATCACCTGATAGGTGGCTACCCATTGATTGTCCTCCCAATCGTAGCCCGAACCTGAGGTTATTCCCAGTTCAGTTAGCTCTCGGTCGTCCCAGCAGCCGGTTAACAGAGTGGATAGGACAAAGAGATACAGCAAACAACAGATAAACTTGTTTCCTGGAAAGTTCTGTTTACTCATGTTTTCCATCCTTTCTTCTTGGATTTAGGCTGACGTAACCAGTGAAGTAATATAATGGCCAGTGGAAGAAGAACGTTGAACAAAGTGAAAACCAAAAAAAGGGCTTCTTTGCTGTATGCACTAAATTTAGCGGGGTCATTCCAGGTATACAGGCACTCTAAAGCTACCACCAGGCCGAGTGCCCCGATAAAGGGTGTGTTGCTTGTGACACGAAATGTCTGCTTAAAGCACTCTACGGTAGCAAATAAAAAAATCGAAAACTTAAGGTAGATGGACAATACCCAATAGGAGATGAACAAAATATCCATTCGCTCGATAAATTTTCCGATATGAAGGACGCTGGTGGTCGAAAAACCTGGATAAGCACTCAACTTGATATAATCAGGCCCAAAGACCAATAGGGTTGTAAGCATAGAAAACATCATCATTAAACCAACGAAGAAAAGACCCAACCAACCCATAAAGCGGGCTTTCTGCGGAGATTTCAAATACGGGGCAAGAAATAGCAGAACGGCTACCTCTGACAACCATGAAATGGGTGTCAGACTAGCGAGTGTAAACTCCGCAAGATTATGGTCAAATAGTGGAAGGAGACGATGAATATTTAAGTTTCCGGATAATCCAATCAGATAAAGAGGGATAAAGAACACTAAAAGCATGATAACGATGCTGTTCACTTTGGCAATAGACTCTATTCCCTGCTTCACCATATAAATCGTTATCAACAAAATTAGGAGGGTCAATACAGTAACTGGGGTATTTAATAGCACGTTATCCTTAATGAAATTTATGAATTCGCGCAAAATTCCAGACGATGTAGACAGATAGTACTGTAGTAGCAGCAGACCCAGAACGGTAGCGGTCAGGGGTGAACTTTTTTCTCCAATCCAATCCAGAAACGGCGCACCGTTATTCATTCGAATGACTGTTCCAACAAGTGCTGCAATGCCAAGCCCGACCAGAGTGGATAAAATAATGACAAACGGTGCGTCTTGTTCCGCATAATTGCCGATAATGACTGGAAGCACCACGGTAACCGTTGGGACAATAGTATTCACAACTAACATAGCGGCTTGAATGGAGCCGATTTTTCCGTTTATGATGGATCATCTCCTTGCGGCTTTTTGTTTATCTCAACGGGTTGAGGTTTCTGATTGGGAGCTTGTCTCCGTGTTTCTTTGCCTAAATTAGTTTTCGGACGAATTGCCATATTCCATAGTGGTATACGAATGAATACATCCTTGAGATAGCGCGGAGCCATAGGGGCAACTGGAGACAGGTAGGGAACCCCGAACGAACGCAGTCCCGCTGTATGGATGAGCAGGACGATCAGAAAGGACATTATTCCGAATAAACCCAATGCGCCTGCAATTAGCATCATGATAAAACGGATGAGACGAATTGAATTCGCAATCGCCAGTGACGGAATCACAAAGTTGGAAATGGCGGTGAAGGAAACAATGATTACCATTGCAGCTGATACTAGCCCGGCTTGAACGGCGGCTTGTCCTAGAACGAGAGCCCCGACGATGGAAATCGCCGGACCAATGGTGCGGGGCATACGTACTCCGGCCTCTCGGAGAACATCAAAGGTTATCTCCATTAGTAGTGCTTCTGCTAATGCTGGTAGAGGTACACCTTCACGCTGGGAAGCCAAACTGACAAGCATTGTTGTTGGAAGCATCTCCTGGTGAAACGTTGTTACAGCAATATATAAAGCAGGAAGCAGCATGGATACAAAAAAAGCAGAATACCGGATTAAACGTAAGAAGGAAGAAATATCAAAACGCTGATAGTAGTCTTCACTGGATTGGAAGAAACTGAAGAAGGTAGAGGGTGCCAATAAAGCAAAGGGAGTTCCGTCAATAATAATACCAACCTGTCCTTCTAGAATGCCTCCAGCCATAGCATCAGGGCGCTCTGTATTCTGGATAGTGGGAAACGGAGTCAGTCCACCGTCCTGAATGAATTCCTCAATATAATTACTCTCCAGAATACCATCCGTATTAATGGAATCCAGCCGGCGGCGAATTTCAGTCAGCACCTGCTCACTAGCCAGGCCCTGGATATAAATGAGGGCTACCCCCGTTTGGGTGCGCTGTCCTATTTTATATTGCTCGATTCGCAAATCCGGTGTTTTTAGTCTTCTGCGCATCATGGAAGTACATGTACGCAGGCTCTCGGTGAAGCCTTCCTTAGGACCACGGATTACCCCTTGGGAAGTAGGTTCGTTGATGCTCCTTTTTTCCCAACCGGAGGTGTCGGCAGCAAGGCCTGTACTAATCCCGTCCAAGAGAATGAGTGTGTAGCCCTCAAATAGCAATCCCAGCATATTTTCGATCGTTAGGCATTCTTTGACTCCACCCACCGGCAGCATCTGATCTTGAATCAGGGTAATGGTTTGCGCGGCAGAAATGGAATCGGACTCCGAGGTGATGTTTTCCATAAGCGGTTGTAGTACGCCCCGGTTTAATGTTTCGGAGTTAACCAAGCCGTCAATATATATAAAAGCCATAGAAAGAGAGTTTAAGGATCGGTTAGTGAATTCTCTGACTACAACATCGGAACTTTTGCCGATACGGCTGCTGATCTCTTGTAAATTAGTTTTCAGTGAAGAATCTAACGGTTGTGGAGCAGGGACGGAGTTAACAGGAGGATCGATAAAAGTCTTCTTTTGGTTTGACTTTTGTTTATTGTTCAAGCTTAATCCTCCTTTCTGATAGCTATAGTTGACTTAGTATCTCCTGAGATTTAATCCTTATTCTTCCTAATTAACATAAATAAAGGGTACTCCTGTCTAAATCAGACATGGAGTACCCTTTATGCGATACCTATTTATTTGTGCGTTTCTATCATTCTTGTATTTTGCGTGTGCCATTGAAAATGAGCCGCAGAAGGGTACCTTCCCCTAGACTGGATTGCAGTTCTACCTTATGCCCGAGTCTAGCACAAATCTCACGAACCAGATACAAACCCATGCCGGTTGATTCATGGTACTGACGCCCGCGTTCGCCGGTGAAATAAGGATTAAATACACGTTTTAAATCCTCGGGTGAAATCCCAATTCCCTGGTCAGTGATCTGAAGAACGTAATCTTTGCCCTGTCGATAAGAAGAGATCGTTACCGACTTCCCGGTTCCTGAGGTGTAATTCACAGCATTGGTTAAAATCTGACTCAGCATGAACCTCAGCCATTTGGCATCTGTATATACGGTGAGCGCTTCATCAACCTGTATATCCGGGCGTATCCCCCGGCGGATAAAAAGTCTGCGGTTCTCGGTTACCACCTCACTGACTGCCTGGCGAAGAAGTGTGGGTTCTACACGGAAGTCATCTTCAAAGCTGTCTAAGCGGGACGTATAAAGGACCATTTCCAGGCCTTTGCGCAACCGTTCCAGTTCTTCCTGAATGCTGTCAGCCACCGCATCATCATCTATATCCTGCAAGGTAAGCTGAATGACGGAAAGAGGTGTCTTCATCTGATGTACCCAGCGATTCATAAACTCGATATGCTGATCCATTCGGCGAACCTGCACATTTAATTGTTCCTGATAATGGTGTTCATACTGACGAATAAGCTCATCCATTGCTTCGGGGAGCGGAGCGAGTCCGAGTGGGCGCAGATGATTTGCCATAGCTGTCTCGGGATGCCCCAGCCTTTGGTACAACCTATAATATTGAAAGAAACGAAGGCCAAGGTACGAAGTTAGAATAACAAGACTAAGCGCCACTCCATATAAGATAATGCTGAAAGGCCTGTTCTCCCCGGATAGCCAATAGAGCAGAGGCAGGAGTATTGTTTGAATCATATAAAATAACAACAGCGGCAGTTGGTCTTTCCAGAACAGCCTTATCATTCGCCGACAGTGCTTAGACGATAGCCAGCGCCCCGTATAGTTTCAACAGCCTCTTCAAGCCCGAGATCCTTCAGTTTTTTGCGGACACGGGTAATGTATACATTCAACGTATTGTCATCAATAAAATGCTGGTCCTCCCACATCAGGTCAAGCAGTCGCTCCCGACTTACAACGCGTCCTTCTTTTAGCAACAGGGCCTCCAGTAGAGCAGCTTCTTTCTGCGTAAGTTCGGCAGTTCCTCCGTTATATTGAATAATGAAACGCTCTGGATACAGAGTCAGACCGCCGCTTGACTGGAGCTTTCTTTCCTCCTGATTATGGGCATAAGAGCCGTAGGCTCTTCGCAAGTGGCTGCGGATTTTGGCCAGTACCACTTCATAATGAAAAGGCTTCGTGATGTAATCATCGCCGCCATTTTCCAAAGCCATCACCTGATCCATCCCACTGTCCCTGGCAGAGATAAATAAAATAGGGCAGAGGGACAAGCTGCGGATTTGTCGGCACCAGTAGAATCCATCATATTTTGGCAAATTAACATCAAGCAGTACCAACTCCGCAGAGCTTTCTTGAAAGCACTCTAGTACAGTATTGAAATCTTTCACAACAACTGTACGATATTCGTATTTGGACAGATAAGCACTGAGCAGACCTGCTAGCTTTGCGTCATCCTCTACGATCAGAATCGTTTCCATGTCAGCCCTCCTATCACTGTAGGTCATTTGTTATTGATATTTAATCACGATGGCGTTGCTGATTTGACGTCCGGGAGTCGTTAGATACTTCCCATTATAGTACAAACCGCTGGAAGCACCCCCATCGAGGTTCATGGCCTGATAAGCTCCAGCCTGTCTCATGATTTCAGCCAACTGCGGGATCGTAGCCCCATTTGAGGTTAGAAGAATCAGCTTGTGATCACGAGTCAAACCGAGAGCGCTGCGAGCACCGCCGCCAGTCAATATTTTGGGGTCTTTGAATCCTTCTGCTTTTACATCCAGCGATACCTTACCGTTAGTGAGCAGACGGGGACCCGCCTGCAGCCCGCCTTCAATAGTATTGGCAGCGAATTTGTCCTTGAAATCCAGGCCGGGAATAAGTGCCGCTAGATGGTTCTTGTCATATGTGAAAATCGTCCTGCGATCTCCTGAGCTATTCTTCAGCATCTTACCACCACTAACAATATAACCATAAGGTGCTTTATAATCCCCATTGGTATAAGCATCAAAGAAAGTGCCGTTGATGGCGACCATGGCATTATTACGCTTCGCCAGACTACTAAGTTCCTCTACCTTGCCTATCGTATTCCCGGCCAATACAACGTCGAGTTTAACTTTGGGATGCAGCAGCGCAACGGTTACTACTTGAACACTGAAGGAGCGGCTGCCGACTTTAAAATTTTTTTTGCTGCTGACAATCGGCTGAGATTCTGGTTGAATAAGAGCCCCAGTTATGACAGGCAGAGTCGCGGAATCCTCTTCATTCTTAAGATTAATGGATGAAGCTGTCGCGTTCCATTCCAACTTCAGACCCAAGGGTCCACTAATAAAGGAAAGCGGAACAAAAGTGGTACCATTATCGCTGAAGGCAAGCTCGGTTAGTGAAACAGCCTTCTCGTTGATATAAGCGGTAGCTTTGCCCAGATATATGGTGAGCTTGATGTCTTTTTTTATAATATCCATCCGTTTCTCAGCTGCATTCCAATTCGTGGTTATACCAGCATAGCCGCTCAGGAATCTGAAGGGAATGAAGGAATGGTTGTTCTTATCGACAAATACAGTATTTTTAAGTATGGGGGTGGCTGCCGAAACGGGGGAACCTGAAGAAAAGCCTGTACCTATTGAGAGGATAAGGACTGCGATAACTAGAACAAGCTGTGAGACATGTTTTTTCATAGTGAAAGAAAGCTCCTTTGGGATTAAATGTGATATAGGATGATTAATCATGCAGTCTATCATAACATATGGCATAGGGTTTGGAGTTCCTTTTCGTGGAAGCACTTCTGGAATAAGTAAAAGTGCACTTGGATCGTCTCCCACAGCCCAAATTGGCGAAATCAAATGTAAAAGTGCACTTGGATCGTATATCGCTGGATGAACAAAAAGAGGTATCTCCTAAGCCAAATGGCCAAGAGATACCTCTTTTACGGCTAACCTGAGTGAATCTATACGCCTGGAGTATGGAAGCTGCGCTCAGCTTTTCCACGCCGCCCCTTCATCATAACTAGACAGAGAAGAGCGACAACCATACTGCTGGCTGCAACGTAGAATAAAATAGAGTAGTCGAACTGATCAATTAGTAACCCAAGTAATGGGGGTGAGGTTATCGCTGCCAGCGAAGAGACCAGGTAGTACATGCCTGTGCGCGTGCCTATGCTCTCTTCTGTACCTGTAGCCACAACGTAAGGATAGGAATTGATGTTAATACAGGCCCAAAATAAGCCTCCCATCAGAAGCAAACTCCGCAAAACAAGCACATCTTTAGCGAAGCCTACAAGTGAATAGACAGCGATGAGTCCGCAGACACCGATGATAATCATCTTCTTTTTCCCAAAACGTCCTCCAAGCCAGCCGCTCGGAATAGCGAAAAGCACAAATGCCAATGAGAAAAAGGTAAGAGAGAAGGAAGCCGCTTTTTCACTCAGACCCAAGTGATGCTTGCCGTAAAGTGTGAACAAGGTCTCTACACCCTGATAAGCGACGAACCAGAAGAATATAGCCGCCAGCAGCCATGCGGTTGTACGGTCGAGCTGTCCTTTAAATGAAATACGGGAGGGTTGCACAGTTACCTCAGTGTTTACCTTTTCCTGCCCTAAATTCACGCCATCCCGATACTCTTTGATATAACGTGAAACAATAAACAGACATAATAGTGTGATCAAGCCAGCCACGATAAAAGGGAGGGCAGTATTGGCTTCGTAGAGAATTGAACCGACACCAAAAGCTAAAATGGCCCCAATGCCGCCCATAAAATTAATAAGTCCATTTGCCTTCGTTCGGTGTTCATCAGGTGTAATATCTGGCATAAGAGCTACGGTTGGCGATCGATAAAGGCTCATAGCGAGGTTCATCAGCATCATATACAGCAAAAGTGTGAAAAGTCCGGTATGGAATGGAATCAGCATGGTTAATATCGCGGCCAAGGGCATTCCTATCATCAGATACGGCATTCTCCGACCCAGACGGGTAGAAGTTCGGTCACTACGGTTGCCAATCCAAGGCTGTAGAAATAAGGCGAAATAATTATCAATCGTCATCAGGAAGCTGATAAGTGCAATACTATGCACGTATTTTTCCAAGAAGAAAGGCACAAAGGCGTTATATAAACTCCAAGTAATACTAATGCTGAAAAAGCCAAAGCCAAGCAGCCAGACTTTTTTCACGCCATCACTCTCCTTCTGCAGCTAGAAGACAAGCTAAAATGTCAGGATAATCTGTGATGATTCCGGATACCCCTGCCTCAAGTAGAACCTTCATTCGTTCGGGATCATTAACGGTAAAAGGGTGATAATCCACGCCGTGTTCTGCCGCCCCTTCCACAAATTCCGGGAGAACCGCATGATGGTAAGCGTGAAGAGCCGTTGCTCCAATCGTAGCTGCGTAATCCCAAGGACGATACAGCCCTTCCATATATAGAATTCCGGTGCGTATTTCCGGGGCCAGACTTTTACAATAAGCCAGTGAATAATGGTTGAAGCTCGACAATATGGTTTGCTCAGTCATGTTAAAAGCTCTAACCGCCTCGATGACTTTTTCCTCCATACCGGGGTACAGAAAGACTCCGTTTTTCAGCTCAATGTTGAGGGTAATGTCTAGTCCCTGTAATAACTGCAGCAAATCTTGCAGTGTTGGAAGTCGCTCTCCGCCAAAGTCTTTGTCAAACCAAGATCCAGCATCGAGCTTAAGGAGCTCTTCCAGTGTTCTATCCTTAACATACCCAGTGCCTGTGGTTGTACGTTCTAGTTCTTCATCATGGATAAGGACAAGCTGCCCGTCTTTGGTCATTTGAACATCGGTTTCGATGCCTGTTGCACCCAGTTCAAGGCTTCTGCGGAAGGCAGCCATAGTATTCTCGGGGCATACTGCCGATGCACCCCGGTGCGCAAAGTTCACAATTCTGTTCATTGATTTCTTGTCCCTCCAGCTCATCTTGTTTTCTCGCCTGATGGTTCAGGTTACCCTTCTAATTCCACATTCAGACCAAAAACCCTGTCCCCAAATCCCGAAAGAGTTCCATATTTTCAAATTTAACGCAGCGATAACACTGTTTGTACCTGACTCTGAAATTCGATAAACTTATAAATGGACTATTCATAGAGACTGGAGGGGAAGGCTGCTTGAAACATTGTCATGAATGCGGAACGAAGTTAGTCGATAAAGAATGTAATGGGGAGGGCTTAATTCCATTCTGTGATCGCTGCGATACCTTTAGATTTCCTGTCTTTAGTACGGCGATTAGTACAGCTATTCTAAATAGAGATAAGAATAAGGTCCTTTTAATTCAACAATATAACCGACCCGATTACATTCTAGTAGCAGGTTATATTAACAAGGGCGAGAACGCTGAAGATACCCTTACCCGTGAAGTGAAGGAAGAGGTTGGATTGGAGGTTATAAGCTGTGAGTACATGCGCAGCATATACTTCGAGCCCTCGAATACGCTTATGCTCAACTATATAAGTATTGCGGACTCAGAGGATTTAAGCCAGGTTAGCTCGGAAGTAGATAAAGCTGTTTGGTTCACCCTGGACGAAGCTGCAGCCGCCATTAAAAAGAATAGCCTAGCCGAAACCTTTTTAACTGCAGTGATAAAGAAGCTGAAGTAATCTGATTTTATACAACAAGAGCGGAGTCCCTTCAGAATAATCTGCAGGGACTCCGCTCTTATTCATTTATCCAGTGTGTAGTTGAGCAGGTGAAATAGTAACGAAGGGGAAGTTTGGAACTGTAGGAGCGAGAGCGACCGCCTTTGTCACCGGATTTACACCGCAAAAAGCGGTACAATTCAAATAAATCTGGGGACAACAGCGGCCGGAAGTCCAAACATTCACCGCAGTTACGTCAATCACCGAGCAGCCTTTGTCATAATCAGTTATTTAGCCGCTTGAATTAATACCTGAAGCTCAGCCGCATTAAATCCTTTGACGACCACGTCTCCGGCAACGGTTACGGGAACTCCCATGAATCCCAGTTGCTCGACTTCCTCTTGATACTGTGTGCTGGTCATAACATCTCTTACTTCGAAAGGGATTCCTTGTTCAGTAAGCAGCTGTTTAACCATATTGCACTCACTGCAGCCGGCTGTAGAGTATACAATTACTTGTTCACTCATGCGTTTACAGCCTCTTTAATTGCCGATTTTGTGATTTTCCAGTGGGAGGTATTCCAGCGAACTTCGCCATCCTCCACCAGAAAAATTTGCGGAGATTCATGCTTGATTCCGAAATCGTCAGCAATTTGCAGTGACAAAGGACGATCTTCAATAACATGAACGATAGCCGCAGATGTGTCTGTATCCTTCAGGTATGCGTGAAACTCATCGTGAGCCTTAGCGCTGATCGGACAAGTCGTACTATGTTTCAGCAGCAGGTGCTTCCCGGGCTGGTCTAGAAATTGCTGCAATTCTTCTGGGGTATGAAGTTGTTGAATGGACATGTTATCACCTTCCTGAAATGAATCTCATAATATGGAACTGTACTGATGATTGTAGCATAGTTCAAAATTAAATCAATTGTAGTGAAGGCAGGTCTCATTTTTCAATAAGTTTCATAAAAGCAGGATCGTCAAATCTATCACCTGTATAAGCCATTGCCCCTCAACATTAAAAAATTGAACAATACCGGCGAAGATATGGAGGATCTAATCTCCATCGGAAGGATTGGCCTCATCAAGGCCATCGAAAGCTACCGCCCCAACAAAGGGACAAAGCTGGCCACCTTTGCTGCCCGTTGTATTGAGAATGAGATCTTGATGCACTTAAGATCGTTGAAAAAGACCCGGAAGGACGTGTAGTTGCACGATCCTGTTGGAACGTTGAAGCGGTGAGTCTAGATGAGAATAAATAAAAGATCGACTATAATGAAAAAAAGAACCTTAAAAGCGACTTTTCTACGGAAAAGTTGCTTTTTACTGTTTCAAAAGAGGCATGCGAACCACTATAAAGTTTGAATAAAAGGAATAAATATCCTATTATTTAAAGATGCATTAAGAGAAGTCTCATTCGTTTGGAGTGAATCATTCGTATGCAGCTAAAAGTAGACTTGAACTTTCTTCGTGCGTTATCCTCCAGGCTGAAGCAAACCGACATAACTCTGGAACAGCAGATTAGTGAGATGCAAAGAGATCTTAAGACACTGCTAAGCCATGTTCGTAGTGTCTATCCAGAATCCTATGTTCAGGCTGCCGTTGAACATGCGGAGGGGAATCTCCGGGAGGTCTGGAAATCAGCAGTCAGGGTAAGTGACTATCTAAGCAAGCAGTCGGCCGACGTGAACTGGAGTGTAGAACATTATCTGCGAACCGAGAACGCACTGAAGAACCTGCACATCCAGACGTCCTTCCATTCACCTACACAGGCCGCTTCAGTTACGGCGATATCCCATTTCGCAGCGGGCACAGGCACAGCCGATACGCCTATCCACCAACAGCGGATAGTTGCATCCGATACCCTGCTGCAACAACTGAAGCAGTTGTGGTGGAGATTCTATGAAGGTTTGCTGCTGAAAAAACTGGGAGAATACCAACAAGGCGATCCCCGCATTCGTTCATTTATCCAAATCATAGATATAGGGTCTCCTGCAGAACAGAGGTATGCGAGGGAGAAACTGAGTGCCATCCTGCATGCTTTTGAGGAAATTGCCCGTAGTCAGACCGCATTAAACGTATATAAACAGTTTGGAAATGAGCGCAATACTCTAGCTGCATTTAAGAATGCCGAAGAGCAGCGGAGAATCTTAGCCGGTCTAGGGGTTTCTAAGGAGTGGTATGCCGGTAGCGTAGATCTATCGAAGCAGTATCGGTCTTTCTCCTTATCCGCCTGTCATCTGAATCCTCTTCGTGATGATGGTTCGTCCCTGCTTATGGAGTTCCCGGAGATGATGCCGGTATTCATGCTGGCTATGATCAACGAGCCTTATAGAGAGTGGACCTTCGCTAATGTCACAGGATTGGAACAACAGGCCATTCTTTACCGTGAATCACGGAATGGAAATCAAGAAGAGCGGCAGGCAACGATCGGACCGTTAGATCCTTATAACGAAGTATCTGAAGAGGATATACTGCACCGCGACGATCCGGAAGTGTCCGCAAGGCTGAAGAACACCTATTGGTTCACGCTTTCGCCGAAGGAACAGGATCGAAGATACGAAGAAATCAGGAAAGCCACAGCAAAATACGAGAAAGAGTGGAGATATAAGGAACTTAGTGCCCGAACAGGCATTGGGAATCCACACGTTGCCAAGGTGTTCGATGGAGGAACGAACATGGTTGTTCAGACGATAAATACGGCATCTGTTGGACTGGCGGGGCAAGTCGTAGAGTTAATCAAGGGTCCGCAGCCGGAGGGAACGTACAACCCGCTGGATAATCCGAATGGGAAACAAGCGGGAGAGATAATCGGTAATATCATCGGATTCGCTTTGCCGTTTAAATTATTGAAAACAGTGAAGACGCCCAAAGCATTAGAGAAACTCTCGCCGACTCTGGTAAGGTCTATGGTGGCCGAAGGGGTATTCAGCACCGCAACTGAAGTATCGGATGCACTACATGACTTTAAGCATGACGGAACACAAAGCCTGGAAGAAAGAACAGGTAAGGTAGCCCTCAACACCATAGCTGCCGGTGCCGGTGATGCTGCGATCCGGTTTGCAGCCAAGGTCGTCCTCAGTAGTTATCAGGGAATCAGGCAGCAGCTTCAAGAGTTGGCTGTACCGAAGTCGCCTCAAGGAACATCTGGTAAGTTAGGGACGATCCAGCCTAGAGAGGACAAGTTCATACCGGATGAGGTGACACCGAAGGAAGTGAGGGAAGTTGGGGACGTTAAGGTTGAGGGGACGGGTAATATTAATCGGACTGAACCTTCTTTACCTAAGGGTGGAAAACCTAAAGGGAATTATGCGGATGAGGTAGACCGTGGAATAAAAAGACAAAACGAAACCGCTGATTTATTTTCAAAAAATGGATATGATATTGAAATGCTAGATGAGGTACATGGTGGAAATGGACACGGTATAAATCCTGAGTCAAACCCTGATTATCTAATTGAAGGAAAGCCGTTCGACTGCTACTCACCTGATAGTAAAACTAGTATTGATAATGTAGTTAGAGCATTAACAAAGAAGACTAAAAATCAATCCGAAAGACTTGTACTTAACTTAGATGATTGTCCTGCTGAAAAAGTCAATGAATTATACGAAGCAATATTAAGAAAATCCAATCCAAACGGGGATTTAAAACGACTGCAAGAATTATTTATTGTTAAGGATGGTATTATTACAAAATTACTTGAGAGGTAGATGAATATGGAGTATGAGTTGTTTTTATTTTCAACTTATGAAGCAGAGTATATCGCTAAAATGTTGATTGATTCGGATAAAACCTTAGATTTTGAAATGAAGGTCTATGAAGGTTCTAGAGTATATATTGGTTGTAATTTTTTTTCAATGAATATTGAAATAGAAGATATATCAGACTTGGGATTTATAATGGACAACTATGGTCTAAAAGTAAACTTATGCATAGATTTTCAGGTTTATAATAAGACGTTTAGTACAGGACTTATGCATATGTTAGAAACCATAGGTAAGATATTGTCACAAATTCAAGGTGATATATTACTGTTAAGTAATAATTCAACACAAGTATTGAGAAGAGAGAAAGAAGTTTTATATGTAAATAATATCGAAGAATTTTCCGAGTTTCCATTCAATGCACTTAGAATCGCTTATAAAGAAACCGAACTAATGTGAATAAATAAATTATTAGTTTAGATGATTTAGGGTTTTAGGTGGGCTATACCCAGTGTCGAATGAATCCATCATACAATCAATAACACATATAACCCATGTAATACCCGTATAAAGATTTCTCCATTTCGGTTTGTACGCACATAAGATGCTTTAATTTTATAACCTAATAACGCTATTACGTTGCATCAAACAGGTCGAATATGGTCAGATACCACCATGATTGACCTGATTTTGTTATCTTCGTTTTCTTGCGGTTTTTCAAATTTACTCGCAACTGTAGAAAAGACCGCCACGATAGGGAAGATAAAATAGCAATAATTGCATCTTTCAGGGTAGATACCGCCACTATTAAGAGTAGGGCGGCTAAAACGAAGGTTTTTTCATATCGTCCGCAACTTAAATATAGATTGAACTTAAGATTTTTAGTTTAAGGGAATAGTCGCACGGTGGTAACGTCCGCCCTCTAGATGTACGAACACGCGTGGATATCTGTTCAAGAAGAATGCGTAAGCTTAACGGACTCAGGGGACGCTATCTAGCCAATTTACCTGAATTCCTTATCTATACGGACTCAGAAGACCCTATTCACAAGAATTCGGCTATAAATAGCCCGATATTCATAAATAACGGCATCTGTGTCCGTATAACTTACTTATAGAGCAATTTATAGACAATAAGGGATCTGTAGTCCGCATAGCATTCTTCACCCAATCTACCTCTAGGAATACAGATCCAACACGGCCGGCAGTCCGAATTTTCATGTTAGTGATTAGATTATCGAGTGAAAAAAGCCATAGACTAAACCATAATAAACCCTTAATATGAGTGATATGTACATGTATAAACTCAAATGTACCCGTACGCACCTAAAGGTGGTTTACGAATCATAATATTCAAGGGGGACTACCATAATGATCGTTGATTCTTTAACACATCTGCTCCAAGACGAGGCTGCTTTTGGACCAAAGATTCAAAGAGGGCTGCAATTTTTACGTGATACCGATTTTACTGGGAAGGCTGCGGGGCGTCATGAAGTAGATGAAGAACTTTTTTACTTCATCAATGAGTTTGAGACGAAAGCTGCTGAAGAGTGTTTCTGGGAAGCACACCGTAAGAATCTGGACCTACATTTTATTCTCGAAGGTAAAGAGAAAATCGGTTACGCTGCGATAGAACGTCTAGAAGTGAAAGAGGAATACAGCGAAGAGAAGGATGCGGTATTCTTCAATGGCGTTCTGGAATCCTCAGTAACTGTAAGCTCTGGGGATTTAGTGATTTGTTATCCGCAGGATGGGCATATGACTGCCATTGCCGCTGGAGAGAAGGACAACGTTCGTAAGGTTGTTTTGAAAATTAAGCTCTAACACGAGAATGTGGTGTTCCAAAAGCTATGTAAATGGCTTTTGGAACACCTTTTTTATTTTATTTTTTCAAATTCACATGCCTATACAAGTATGGTAGCATAAGGCATATATAATTTTCATAGCAGTAGACGGATCTATCGAAGCTATAATTGGAAGCGGATTCAATGGGGTGTGTGTAACCGCCAACCTATTGTAAAGGAGGATACACTATGATGAAAGTACTGCTGGTAGATGATGAACCCTGGGTTTTGGAAGGGTTGAAGATAATGATTGATTGGGGTAAATATGGGTTTGAGATTTGTGGGGAAGCTTTAAATGGACCAGATGCTTTGAGACTTATACAAGAGCTTAAGCCAGAATTAGTTCTCACGGATATTAATATGCCGGTCATCAATGGCCTTGAGCTGATTGCACAGATCAATGAATTGATGGTTAGACCCCCGAAATTTGTTATTCTGAGCGGTTATGATGATTTTAAATATGCCCGGATCGCGCTAAGGCAGCGGGTTAATGAATATTTACTAAAACCGGTTGATGATGAAGAAATAGAAGCCTTGCTCCTAAGAGTTCGTACCCTCATTCAGGAAGAAATAGCCTCGGAGCAGGCGCTTAACAAAAAGCAGTCTTTTATCGTAAATAATCTGATCAATCGTTTCATTCAAGGTGAATATAATGAGAATTTGGAGCATCAGGCACGGAATTTAATGAAACTTCAAGACGAAGCGACGGAGTTGATATGCATTTTGGTAGGAACCACCACTCTTTTGGAGAAACCAATTGAAGAATATTTTCCTAGAGGACTGGCTTGCTGCTTTCAGGATGGAGCGGGAATGACAGGCATTATGGTCCAATCTGCTTCCATTTCCAGAGATACCTTAGAGGATGAACTGGATGAGTTATGCAAAGATTTAATAGAACGGTCCAAGGAGTCCGTAGTAGCAGCGGTTAGCGATAGAATGACAGGTGTACAAGCTATTCGAACTCTTTATTTTCAGTCATTGGAAGTGTGGAAGCAGAAGTGTTATCAGGGAAAGAGCGGAGTATTTTATGTTAGCGATATAAGGAAAATCCAGCAGGATGTTGACCTTCATAAGGAAATATTCATACAGCTCATCAGAAAGGTTGAAGCGAATGACATAGAACAAATAGAGGCTTGTGTTAGAGAGTCCTTTACATCCTTTGCGGAGAATTTGTTGACTAATGTGGTTGTGCAGGCTCATGTGGCTCATCTGGAACTAACCCTTTGCAGGCTTATCTCTGAGATAAATGGTGATCCGGATCGCATCATGAAAAGTTTGCATCTGGAGTACGGAAATTTGGGGGACTTGAATGGTTATGTAGTGTTGAGCCAGTATGTCGGTAGACTGTGTATGCTGGCAGCTGCTTCTTTGTCTGAATTAAAGCAGCAAAATGAGGGGAATACGATTTTTAACGTGATACAGTATGTGGATCGTGAATTTCGTAATAAATTACAACTGCAGGATTTGGCTAGGCATTTTCATATGAACTCGACTTATCTGGGGCAGCTCTTCAGAAAACATACCGGACAGAGATTTAGTGAATATCTGAACGAGAAACGAATTGAGGAATCCAAGAGTCTTTTGAAAAGCACCCAGCTGAAAATTTCTGATATTGCGCTGCAAGTAGGTTATTCAAATACAGATTATTTTATAGATAAATTTAAGATGGTCGTGGGGGTCGTACCCTCGGTTTATAGAAATACAAGTCAAACCAAGCAGCCTTAGGGGAAGAAAGGTGCTCAAGTATGGAGAGAAAAAGATTTAGGCTTAATAATATAGTGAATGACATTCCACTGAACTATAAATTTTTTCTCATTTTCTTCGTAGGTGTACTCCTGCCGATTATGATTATTAACCTTGTATTTTTAGACCGGATCACGGATTTGATTAAATCTAGAGAGCAGCAGAATTTGGAGATATCGTTAGAGAGAGCTCGAAAGGATATTCAAGATTTTATAGAGGGCGGGGTGGCTGTCAGCTATGCCCTGTCGAGAGATAGGAATCTTTACGAATTGCTGGATCGGACTTATGAGACTCCTTTGGATTTCTATGACACCTTTAACGAACAGCTCAGAGACCGGATGTACAGTTATTTGCCGGTAAATAACCAAATTCAGCAGATAAGTGTATTTACCAATAATAATTCCATTGTTTCCGGCGGCAACTATCATATTCTGAATGAGAAAGTATTGGAAAGTGATTGGTATAAGCAGACTAAGGGGGCAAAAAAACATCTGTTTGTTACTGCGTACCGATTAGCCGAAACCACCAATGAATCCTCTACGGCACCATATCTGAGCGTAATTGAAAAAATGGATAACTTTGATTCTTATAATAAATATGAAAAGCTGCTTAGAATAGATTTAGATCTGAGCAAAATATATGACTACATAGTGAGAGAAAAAGACTATTTAAGTCTGTACCTGGTCAATGAGCAGAACCAAATTATCATGTCTGAAGAGAGTGGCTATCAGAGGGGGACGAAGGAGCCTTATCCTGTATTTGAGCTGCTGGATGATAAACAAACGGAAGATATCCACACTCTGACCGTTGGCTCAGCAAATTATATCAATGGCTGGCGCATTATTGGAATAACAGAGGGAGAGCGTATTTCCCAGGCAATCCTGGAGATGAGACTGTATGCAGGTATTCTGGCCTCAACGGTAACCCTGATCACCTCTATTTTTATATACGTAATGCTCAGATCCTACAATTATCGGGTAAAACGGCTGTCCAGACATATGCATAAGGTAACCAATGAGAAATTCGACTTGATTCAAATTGATGAAGGTCGAGATGAGATCGGCGGCTTGATTCAGAACTTCAACATGATGACCTCCAGAATGAATTCCCTAATTAATGATGTGTACAAATTGGAGATTCAGAAAAAAGATCTGGAGATGGAGAGGGTACAGGCTGAACTTAACTTTATGCAGAGCCAGATGAATCCGCATTTCCTGTTCAATACACTTAATGCCATCCTGGTGGTATGTACTAAAAACAATTACTCCGATGTGACGGATATTATTAAAAGCTTGTCAAAGTTACTTCGCAGGCTGCTCAGCTGGAAAGAAGATCTTGTATCCCTTCAGGAAGAAATAACGTTCATAGAAATGTACCTGAAAATTGAAAAGTTTCGCTTCAGAGATAAGTTTGAATATCAGTTTGAGATCGATGAGCAGTCCCTGAAATATAAAATTCCGAAGCTAAGCATGCAGCCTCTAGTGGAAAACTCCTGTAAACATGGTCTGCAGACTATTGAGGGAGTGGGAATTATCAAAGTAAAAACGGTGATTGAGAATTCTCGCTTGCACATTACCATTTCGGATAATGGAAAAGGAATGGACGCAAACACCTTAAAAGATATTATGTTTGCTGTTCGAAATGAGGGCCCTTCAGAGACAAATATCGGGATTCGAAATGTGTACCGTAGACTGGAGTTATATTACGAGGATCAGGTCCGTTTTGATATCTCCAGCAGTCCGAACAATGGGACCGTGGTTTCTTTTGACATTCCGATAAGGTTACTTGAACGGATAAAATAATTATACGACCGATACCTGTAAAGGTACTGCTTAAGGTACTGCTTAAGTTCATCTTGTATTAGGAAGCGAGGAAGGCAGATGAAATTCAAAGTCCTTTTAATTGATGATGAGCCAAGTGCCCTGGAAGGGTTGCAATTATGGATTAATTGGGAAGAACATGGCTTTGAGGTATGCGGAACTTCTAGTAATGGAAAAGAAGGTTTAGAGGTAATGGAACAGCTTGAACCTGATTTGGTGATAACCGATGTAAATATGCCGCTGATGAATGGGCTGGAGATGATTGCGGCTTGGAAGCATAAAAAGATTAAGCAGATCAAATTTGCTATTTTGAGCGGGTACAGCGAGTTTGAATATGCACAGACAGCGATACGTTACGGTATTAACCATTATTTTCTGAAACCATTGATTCCGGAAGAAGCAGAAGAAGAATTACAAGAGATTTATCAGGAGCTGGAACAAGAGAGAAAGAAAATAGATTTCAAAGAAATGGCCTCTTCGGAAGAGAGAATTAACCTTATAAAGGGTCTATTAAATGAGAATCTGGTGGACAAAGCAGGACAAATGGATCTTACTGCGTTATCGGCTAGTGAGAAACATTGGAATTTTTGTGTGGTTCAGACAGAGCCTGGATTATATGCAGAGTTAAGAGGAGAAGTAGTAGCCCTATTGGCTGATCAAGGATCAATGTTCCTGATTGATTTAGAACCTAATAGTTTCGGAGTTGCCTATGGATATTCTACAGGTTCTTTTGAGGATCATGATATTTTCCAGTCCTTAACCCAACTGCAACATCAGTATTCTACAGGTTACTTTGTAGGAGTGGGGGCTGCTCAGGACTCCTTACTAAAGATCGTGAATAGTTATCGAACAGCGAAAGAAGCGTTAATGCACTATTTTTATGAATCCGAAGTTTCTGGAATCCTGAGCTATCAAGAGTTACATCATAAACCTTTCAGCTACCATTATGATCAAATACAGCTTATGGATGCTATGATTAGGCCCATCCAATTGCTAGACCTAATAGGTTTTCAGCAAGCAGTGGATTCGGCCGCCAACAGTTTCAGGGAAATGCTCATTGCTCCGGAGGTTGCTAAAAAGATCGTTATTCATATCATGTACAAAATTATAGACTATACACGTGAAGCTAGCGGAGTTCAGCTATCGACCAAATTAAGAATTCATGACATCCTTGACTCCATGATCATGTTGGACGATTTAATGAGTAACTTATTATCTTGTGGTCAGGATTGTATGAACATTCTAGTGACTGAACAAACCAAGAGATCGCAAGGGATTATACAGGAAATTAACGAGTATATCCAAGAGCATTTTCGTGAATCTCTCACGATAAAGAAGCTGGCTGAGGTCTTTTATATGCATCCGGTTTATCTCGGACAATTATTAATGAAAAAGAATGGAATTCATTTTAATGAGCAGCTCCATAGCCTTCGAATCCAGGAAGCCGAGCGCTTACTTCAACATAATCGTTTGAAAAACTGTGAAATTGCCGAGGAAGTGGGTTATTCCAATTACAGTCAGTTTCTCAAGCAATTTGAAAAGAAGATGAAGATGTGCCCAAATGAATATAAGAATGCCAAGACCTAAACTTTTTGGGGGTACTCCTTTAATTAGGTCGTATTTTCCTTATACCATCACTTCTATAATTAGGGTTGTAAGGGCTTACATCATTGTGCAACACCAAAAATATTGGAGGTGCTTTATGGGGGGCAAGTCAAAAGCAAGGTTCAAGCTTAGTTTGATTGCGTTGTTAGCATTAAGTTTTACCCTATCAGGATGTGGTGGGAACAACAAGACGAATTCTGAAGGCAAAGGGAACACAGCAACAGCAACAGAAACAGCTGCAGCGAATAGTGACAGCGGTAAGGTGGAGCCATTCGACATCAGTGTCTTTATTGGTCAAGCGGGCCAGCAGCCGACTCCGGACAATAAAATTTACAAAAAGATTAAAGACGAATTAGGAGCTACCTTTAATTATGAATATCTGGCAGGCGATCTCAATCAGAAGCTTGGGGTTATGATTGCCGGTCAAGATTATCCAGATGTAATGACTGGAAATACCAAACTTACAGCAGCCGGTGCCTATATCCCGCTCGAGGACCTTATTGAAGAACATGCACCGAATTTGAAAGCGCATTATGCGGATTATTGGAACATGATGAAGGATCCAAATGATGGACACATCTATATCCTGCCGAACTATGGTGTCTACAACGGTAAAGTAAACAGTACTTATTATAGCGGGCCAGCCTTCTGGATTCAAAAGGCGATCCTGAAAGAGTTTGGCTATCCAAAGGTTAAAACACTGGATGAATATTTCGATCTCATTGCCAAATATAAAGAGAAATATCCAACCATTGACGGAAGCCCTACCATCGGATTTGAAATCCTTAATAATGACTGGAGAAACTGGGGATTATTCAATGCACCTCAGCATCTGATTGGTCATCCTAATGATGGCGGAGTTGTTGTTAAAGACGGTGTGGCAGAAATTTTTGCCGATAAAGATTACGCTAAACAATACTACCAGAAGCTTAACGAGGCTAATGAACTGGGTCTGATTGACAAAGAAACCTTCGTTCAAAACTATGACCAATACATGGCTAAATTGTCCAGTGGTACGGTTCTAGGTATGTTTGACCAACATTGGAACTTTGGTGCTGCTGAAGATTCCTTAAAGACTCAAAAGAAGGATGAAAGAACCTATGTAGGCCTTCCTCTTGTGTTCGATACTAATACAAAGGACTACTATCGTGATCTTCCAGTTCTTAATTTAAATAATGGTTTTGGAATTAGCGTGAACGCCAAAGATCCGGTAAAGATTATCAAACTGCTGGATGCGCTTATGACCGAGGATTGGCAGAAGACACTCTCCTGGGGTATTCAAGGAGAAGATTATGAAGTCAATGAGAAAGGCAGATTTATCAGAACTCAAGAACAACGGGATAACGCAGTGGATGCAACCTGGATATTGGCTAATAAGGCCAAGACGATTGTTGACTTTGCACCGAAGATTGAGGGCAGTTATAGTGATGGGAACTCCACAGGTGCGGATTCTCAGGTTGAAGAATATCAAGCCGGACTGAAGCCTTATGACAAGGAAATCTTAGATGCTTACGGATTCAACAGTTACGTTGATTTCTTCAGTGAGCCACCAGCGAACCCTGTATATTATCCAGCCTGGTCTATCGATCTGGTGGAAGGTTCCGAGGCTAAAGTCGTGAATACGAAACTGAATGATTTGTCTACAAAGTTCCTGCCAAAAGCAATACTGGCTGAACCAGCAAAATTTGAATCAGCTTGGAGCGAGTATGTAGCACAGATTGGTAAAGTTAATGTGAAGGCTTATGAAGATAAAATCAATGAGCAAATTAAATGGAGAATTGAAAAGTGGAGTAAATAAGCAGAGAATTCATGACCAAATCAGAAGGTGGAGGGCTGTGCCTTCCACCTTCTGAAATATAAGGATTTGGTGGGGAGATCAACTATATATGGATGAGACCTTAGCGAGAAAAAAAGTCGTCCGGCATCCTAAAAAACCTAAGAAGCAACCGATCACTTGGTCGCTAATTAAAAGTCAAAACCAATTGATATGGATGTCTGTGCCGTTATTGCTCTATATTATTCTTTTTGCTTACGTTCCTGTATGGGGATGGACTATGGCCTTTCAGAATTACAGACCGGGGCGCCCTTTTAGTGAACAAAAGTGGGTGGGCTTCGATCAATTTAAGTTTCTTCTTACCGATGATAACTTCCTAAGAGTATTACGGAATACACTTGCTATGGGTTTAATTAACATGATCCTCGGCTTTGTGACTGCGATTGTACTGGCACTGTTATTGAATGAAATTCGGAAGGTATTCTGGAAGAGAACCGTACAGACCATTTCCTATTTGCCTCACTTTCTTTCATGGATCATAGTTACCGGGATTGTAGCTACTTCGTTGTCAATCAATGACGGTATCATTAACATCGTTCTAATGAAACTGCATCTTATTCGTGAACCGATTCTATGGCTTAGTGAAGGGAAATACTTCTGGGGCATCGTAGGGGCTTCACATGTATGGAAGGAAGTCGGATGGAACACAATCATCTATCTGGCGGCTATCGCCTCTATTGATCCTGCGCTATATGAAGCTGCTGAAATTGATGGAGCGAATCGCTATAAGAAAATGGCGTTTGTTACCTTACCGGGCATTAAAGCAACAATCGTGATTTTATTGATAATGTCCGTGGGACATGTACTTGAAGCTGGATTTGAAGTGCAGTATTTGCTGGGCAACGGTCTCGTTGTAGATTGGTCGGAAACCATTGATATTTTCGTATTGAAATACGGGATCGCCCAAGGGAATTATTCATTAGCCACCGCAGGTGGTATTTTCAAAACGGTCGTTAGTATAACTTTACTGCTGTTGGCGAACTGGACTGCTAAACGGCTTGGGGAAGAGAGGCTGTTATAAACATGGGAACCCAACAAGTTAGCCCTCAGAAAACTGCAGGCATTGCAATGAAGAAACGAATAGGATCAAATGGCATAGAGCCTGTTCTGTTTAATACATTTAACACTATTTTCATGATCATTCTGGTAACGGTAACGTTATATCCATTCCTTAATACAATTGCTGTCTCGTTAAATGCGGGGAACGATACGATTCGCGGCGGGATTTACTTGTGGCCACGGCAATGGACAACGCAGAATTACAAGGCGGTTTTTGCTTCAGGAACGATTTATAATGCGTTTTGGATTTCGGTAGCGCGGACAGTTATCTCTACGCTGTTAAACATTTTTCTGACCACAATGCTTGCCTACACCTTAAGTCGAAAAGAATACGTGTTCCGCAAGTCGATCACGGTTATATTCGTGCTCACGATGTATTTCAGTGCAGGCTTAATCCCGGGATATTTCCTGATTAAACAGTTGCATTTGCTCAATACCTTTTGGGTATATGTAATACCGTCTATGATTAGTGCCTTTAACATGATTGTAATAAGAACATATATTGGGACGCTCCCTGAAAGCCTCATAGAATCAGCAAAAATTGATGGCGCAGGAGATTTCAAAATTTTCATAAGAATTATTTTCCCTTTATGTAAGCCGGTACTGGCAACGATTGCTCTTTTTGTAGCTGTCGGGGCATGGAATTCTTGGTTTGATGCCTTCCTGTATACGTCTTCAAAACAAGAGCTGAGTACTTTGCAGTATGAACTGATGAAGCTGCTCTCCTCAACCATGAACTCCAATAGTAACCCGAATGTCGCAGCAGGAATAGGGATGGATCAGAATTCGGCACAGGCGATGGTGACTCCAATATCGATCCGGGCTGCGGTGACGATTGTTGCATCGGTTCCGATTCTGGTAGTCTATCCGTTCTTGCAAAAGTATTTTGTGGTGGGCCTAAATGTGGGTAGTGTGAAAGAGTAATGCAATACTTTAATTTAGAGACGGGAAGGTTGTCTATTATATGATGATTCAATCTTCAATAGCTTACGAGAATCCTATTCTTCCAGGTTTTTACCCTGACCCGAGTATAACTCGGGCAGGGGATGACTATTATTTAGTTTGCAGCTCCTTCGAATACTTTCCAGGGGTACCTATCTTTCATAGCCGCGATTTAATTCACTGGACACAAATAGGTCATGTACTGGACCGTATGAGCCAGTTGGATACAAGCAGCAGGAACAGTTCAGATGGCATATATGCACCAACTATCCGTTACTGGGATGGAACCTTTTACATGATCACCACAGATGTTAGGGGGATCGGTAACTTTTACGTAACCGCAACAGATCCCTCGGGTCCTTGGTCCGATCCGATTGTAATTCCCTATGGAGGTATCGACCCTTCCTTAATGTTCGATGAGGATGGCAAGGTCTATGTCACCACGCAGCAGGGGGCAAATTATGATTCTCATGTTATTCAGTACGAGATTGATATTAAGACAGGAAGAGCCTTAAATGAACCCATTGTGATCTGGACCGGAGACGGTGGACCGTGGACGGAAGGACCCCATTTGTACAAAATCAATGGATTCTACTATATTATGGCTGCATCGGGGGGAACCGCAAAGGAGCATCGTGAAATTATCGGCCGGAGTTTACATCCAAACGGACCCTTTGAAAGACTACTGGATCCCATTTTGACCCACAGCCAAATGGATAGTCCCATTCAATACTTAGGCCATGCCGATTTAATTGAAGATGGTAATGGCGATTGGTGGGCAGTGTTTCTTGGAGTCCGGCTTGTAGATTCCCAATATACCGTCCTTGGGAGGGAAACTTTCCTTGCACCCGTAATATGGAACGAAGAGGGATGGCCGTATATTGATAATAACGAAGGGGCAGTCAAGCTTACGATGAGTGTTCCGCGGGTTCCGGGCTCCTCCCCTGAACCAACCCTTTATGGGAGAGACGACTTTGAGGATGAAGTCTTGCCGTTTGCTTGGACATTTCTTCGGAACCCAGCCCCCGAAAGCTTGTCTTTAAGTGATCGACCGGGATGGTTATCACTCTGGGGACAGCCTGGAACTCTGAACGAACCCGGCCCGACAGCCTTTGCAGGTAGAAGACAGCAGCATACTAAGGCCGAATGGAGTACCCTGCTGGAATTTAAAACGACTATCTCTGGAGAAGAGGCTGGACTCTGCGCACGCTTGGACGAGAATGCGCATTATGAAGTCTGTCTGGCGCAAAAAGATGATCAAAGAGTGATTGCTGCGTATTTGACCATTCGAGGAAAAACGGAAGTGGCAGCGGTAGTTCCCACTACTGCAGACCGCGTATACCTGAAAATTCAGGCTGAAATTAAAGAATATACGCTGTTGTATTCACTGGATGGGCAGGAGTGGATAAAGTTATCTGCAGGTGCGGCTTATCACCTCTCCCCTCAGGCTGTGGAAGGAAATGGATTTACTGGAGTTGTAATCGGGCTATATGTAACAGGGAACGGGAAGAAGACTTCGGTACCCGCTTATTTTGATTGGTTTGATTATGGTCTTTTATAAATTGTACTTTAAAGTGAATCATCAGGAATGGGCCGTAACTACGGTTAATATTGGACTTACAGCCGCTGTTGTCTCCAGATTTCTTGATTTTTTACCGCTCATAGCGGATGAAATCCGGAGACAGCCAATGCTTTCGATGCGAGCTTTCCTACGGAAAGCTTTCGGGCGGTCGCTATCGCTCCTCCAGTTCCAATATTCCCCTTCGTTACTCTTACCCTAATGTTATTTTTTTAGTTCAATCTATAATGGTTTGGCTGTGGGTGAGCAAGGCATTCGTAATTCATTAGGAGGACCTTAATGAGAGAGTTCAACAGTTTTACTGAGCCTGCACTGAAAGATATTTTTGCTGAGGATTTTAAGGTTGGAGCGGCAGTGAATCCGTTGACGATACAGTCACAGGAGCAATTGCTTGCCTATCACTATAATAGTATTACAGCAGAGAATGAGATGAAGTTCGCCAGTCTGCATCCCACCGAGGAAGTGTACGCCTTTGGCGCTGCTGACCAGTTAGTAGCATTTGCTCAGAAGCATAAAATGGCAATGCGAGGACATACATTACTTTGGCATAATCAGACAACCGATTGGGTGTTCGAGGACAAAAGCGGTGGTCGAGCAAGCAAAGATCTTCTGTTGGACCGGCTTAAGTCGCATATTCATACAGTGGTGGGGCGTTATAAAGAGGATATTTATGCGTGGGATGTAGTGAACGAGGTTATTTCGGATGAAGGATCGGAGCTGTATCGCCCGTCCAAGTGGCTGGATATTGTCGGGACCGGTTTCATCGCTAAAGCCTTTGAGTACGCTCATGAAGCAGATCCGAAGGCCCTGTTATTCTACAACGACTATAATGAATCCAACCCGAGCAAGAGGGATAAAATTCACACTATGGTTAAGTCATTGCTCGAACAGGGAGTACCGATTCACGGCGTGGGGTTACAGGCGCACTGGAATTTGTATGATCCAACCTTGGATGATATCCGTGCAGCTATTGAGAAATATGCATCTTTAGGTCTACAACTGCAGCTAACGGAGCTGGATGTATCGATGTTCCGGTTCGAAGATAGACGAACGGATTTGACAGCGCCCGATGCGATGCTTCTTGAACTGCAGGCAGAGCGTTACGAAGCGCTATTTCTACTACTGAAGGAGTACCGTGAGGTCATCAGTTCGGTCACCTTTTGGGGAGCTGCGGATGATTATACGTGGTTGGATGATTTCCCGGTCCGCGGACGTAAAAATTGGCCTTTTCTATTCGATGAACAGCATCGACCAAAGCCTGCCTTTGAGCGAATCGCAGGTCTGGTTACGAAATAAACGGTTCCAGCTCGCAAATTACGGGAGGAGCAGTAATCATGTTGAGTAAAGATGGGGGAACCGTGCAATATGCGGATAGTCCTTTATATAAAGCTTGGCTTCAGTATAGCCCAGTAGATAATTCAAGCTTACGTCAGGAATATAGCCTGCTCCTAAGACGAATTGTAATTACCGAAGAGCTCACAGGTGTTATGGCAACCGCAGTTAAAGAACTGCAGCAAGGTGTTCATTCAATGCTGGATGTTGAACCCGAGATCATGAACGAAATCCCTAGTGGATCTTATCTCTATATTCATTTCACTAAGAACTCTGGAAGAGATCTGGAGGAAGCTCGGAACGGGAAATCTCAAAGCGATGGGTTCTCATTACGGCAATCTCAGACGGTTGATGGGAATAAGCTCGAATTGGTTGGGGGTTCAGCAAAGGGTGTATTATACGGGATCTTTCACCTCTTACGTCTAATCGCTACAGGGATAAGTCCTGAGGGATTAGAGATAGAGGAATCTCCTAGGAACCCACTTCGGATGATTAATCACTGGGATAATGCAGATGGCTCAATAGAACGGGGATATGCCGGGAATTCCATCTTTTATGATAACGGACAAATTGTACAAGATTTAAGTCGGATCAGAGATTATGCCCGGCTCCTATCATCCGTTGGGATTAATGGGATATCTATTAATAATGTTAATGTACATGAGACAGAAACAAGGTTTATTACAGAGGAACTTCTGCCGGATACAGCCCGTCTTGCTGACCTTTTCAGAGAGTATGGAATCGTGCTTTTTCTAAGCATTAACTTTGCGGCACCGATTGCTATTGGAGGGCTTGATACCGCTGACCCGCTGGATGCTAACGTTCGGACTTGGTGGTGTGATACAGCAGAACGGATCTTTAAGAGTATTCCTGATTTCGGAGGATTTCTGGTCAAGGCTGATTCAGAGCACCGTCCGGGACCCTTCGCTTATGGGCGTGATCATGCAGATGGGGCCAATATGCTTGCAGAGGCCTTGGCACCTTATGGAGGTATTGTTATTTGGCGGTGCTTTGTCTACAACTGCCTGCAGGATTGGCGGGATCGTTCCACGGATCGGGCTCGGGCGGCCCATGAACATTTTAAACCGCTGGATGGCAGGTTTCATGATAATGTTATTTTGCAGATTAAGAATGGTCCAATGGACTTTCAAGTACGTGAACCCGTTTCTCCACTGTTCGGAGCGATGAAGGAAACCAACCAAATCATTGAATTTCAAATCACACAGGAATATACCGGGCAGCAGCGCCATCTATGTTATCTGATCCCACAGTGGAAGCAGGTGCTGGATTTTGATACCCATGCGGTTGGTGCTGGCAGTGAGGTGAAAAAAATAGTGGAAGGCTCGTTATTCGGTATGAGACAGAGCGGCATTGCAGCCGTCTCGAATATCGGTGACGATGAGAATTGGACAGGACACACTTTGGCACAGGCCAATTTATTCGGTTACGGTCGCCTTACATGGAATCCTGATCATACCTCTGAGGAGCTTGCTGAGGAATGGACACGACTGACCTTTGGGAATGACAAGGAAGCTGTCGATACCATCGTTCATATGTTAATGACATCTTGGCCTACTTATGAGAATTATACTTCACCGCTTGGTGTTGGCTGGATGGTAACCCCGCATTATCATTATGGCCCGGACATTGATGGCTACGAATATTCCAAATGGGGAACTTATCATTTCGCGGACCGGGATGGTATCGGTGTGGATCGTTCATCCGCAACGGGAACGGGATATGCCAGCCAATATTTCCTGCCTCATTCGGATATGTATGAATCCATAGAATTATGCCCAGATGAGTTACTTCTCTTCTTTCACCATGTTCCTTATACCCATCGCCTGAAGTCCGGGAGAACGGTTATACAACATATATATGATACGCATTTTCAAGGAACAGAAGAGGCTGAACAGTTTCAACATACTTGGGCTTCACTAAAAGGAAAGATTGATGACGTGCGTTACCAGCAAGTTGCAACCCGGTTAAAAGAGCAGGCTGAGCATGCTGAATATTGGCGGGATGTTATTAATGCGTACTTTTATCGTAAGTCTGGAATTCCAGATGAGCATAACAGAATAATTTATGGGTAGAGTCGCAATCCGGAGATGGATATTTCAATATCAGTGTAAGCGAAAGGCTGGAGTTTAATGGCTAAATATAAAGGTGCTTTTCACACCGGAGAATACCGAAATCTGCTGGAGGCGTACGGATACGATCCTCAGGAAATACATGAACGTCTGACGGAAACATGGAAGGCGCTGTTTGAAGGAGACGAAGACACACGGATATACCACCATCAAGGGGAAGATCTGGGCTACATGCTGGATACGGGAAACCTTGATGCCCGAAGTGAAGGCATGTCCTACGGAATGATGATGGCTGTGCAGCTTGGTCATAAAGATGTGTTCGACCGGTTGTGGAAGTGGACTAAAAAGTATATGTACATGGAAACGGGCGAAAACTCGGGTTATTTTGCCTGGTCTTGTAAGCCTGATGGGTCGCGTTTGTCAGATGGTCCGGCACCGGACGGCGAGGAGTATTTTGCAATGGCTTTATTGTTCGCTTCTCACCGCTGGGGGGATGGGGAAGTGCCTTTAAATTACGGTACTCAAGCTCGTGATATACTTCGTACTTGCATACACAAGGGTGAGAATGGTGTCGGTTATCCGATGTGGAATCCCCAGAACAAGCTGATCAAATTCATACCCAATTGTGAATATTCAGATCCATCCTATCACTTACCTCATTTCTATGAGCTGTTTGCGCTGTGGGCCTATCCGGAGGACCGTTTATTCTGGAAAGAAGCCGCTGCTGCCAGTCGGGATTACCTGAAGGTTGCCTGTCATCCTGAGACAGGATTAGCACCAGAGTACGCTTTTTATGATGGGTCACCAAATAACGAAAGAGGATATGGACATTTCTTCAGTGATTCTTACCGGGTGGCTGCCAATGTGGGTCTGGATTGGGAGTGGTTTCGTGAAGAGGAATGGGAGTGTGAACTAGCGACAAAGATTCAGAATTTCTTTGCTGACAAAACGCCGGAAGACTACCGTAGATATGCCATAGATGGAAGTGCTTTTGAAGAAAAGGCTCTTCATCCTGTAGGGTTATTGTCCACGAATGCGATGGCTTCTCTGGCAGCGACAGGGGTTAATGCCCGAAATAGCGTCGATTTGTTCTGGAATACACCACTTCGGACGGGACCCAGAAGATATTACGATAACTGTCTGTATTTATTCACGCTGCTGGCATTAAGTGGTAACTATAAGATATGGAACCCTTGAACAGGGGAGTTGCGTCAAATTGGCGCTAGTGTCAAAAAAAAGGGAGCCCGCGGGCTCCCTTTTTGAACAGAAATACAGCAGTGGTGATCAATCACAGCTTCTTATAATAAAACACCGTCGCATGAAGCTTACCACTTGCAGATCGTGCATAGTCTGGAATTCGGCCAACCTCAATATATCCAAGGGATGAGTATAGTTTATTGGACGGATCACCCTCACGAGTATCGAGTACGATCAGTTCTCTTGCGTCAGAGACCGCTGCAGCTTCAGCTGTTTCCATAAGCAAGCCTGCAATTCCCTTTCTTCGATGCTCGGGATGTACCATCAGCTTGGCGATTTCAGCACGATGCCTGGCGTTCGCTTTGGATGCCAACTGCAGTTGAACTGTACCCACGATTAAATCCTCTTCTTTGGCTACCCACAGCATAGTTCCAGGTTCGATTACGCCCCGCCAATACAGAAGCGCTTCTTCAAGATTTAGCGGTGGTAGGAAACCGATGGATGCCCCGTCTTCCACAACACTAATGAGTAAATGGCTTAAACCTTGTTCCAGTGTGGCATCTAACGATTTTACTAGAGTCATGTTGATATTAGGGCTCATCAGATAATCTATCCTTTCGCTGCTTATTCAATGCTTCTATATTTATTATAGGGAAGCGAGCAGCGTTTACAATATTTCACTTACTGTACAACTACACTATCTAAATAAATAGAAGTTGATCCGCTTGAGTTGGCAGGGGATAAGTATTGAACACCTACTTCTTTTACATCTCCTAAGTTCGCAACACCTGACAGATTTAAGGTAAGCGTAGTTGTACCAGATGAATTAATTTGTACCGCTCCCGAGTCATACCAGGTGTATCCTGAACCCGTTTTGATATAGAGTTTTGCTTGAAGACCACTTCCAATAGTACCCCAGTTCGCATGTTTGACCTTGGCTGTCAGTGAACTTTTGCCGCTCAAGTTATGAGCTGCTGTACGGGTTAGTGTAAATTGCCCGCCCCCCAAGTTCACATCCGCTTTGATTGAGCTTGATCCACTAGCAGCCCATTCCGTTACTGACCATGGTCCACCTGCAACATTGGAACCTGTCCAGCCTTGTACATTCCCGCCCTCAAAATCATATAGTGTGGTACTGCTTGCAGTATTAAAAACAGAAGCTTTCACCGAAGTAGACTTAATCCCGTTAGTCCCATTAAAAACTAGATTTCCCCAAGAGGTAAAGGTCTGCCAGTCGCTGCTAGATACTAGATCAAGCCAAGCATTGCCAGTATCGTTCCCAGTCCATGACCAAGCAAAATACCCTATACCCTTGGACTGGGCTTGATTCATTACTTCTTGAGCGTTAACTTGGCTTCCCAAATTGTTATTTCCGTTATTATAGTTGTAGCCGAATTCACCGATCAAAACAGCTAGACCTAAATTTTTGATGGCTTGAAGTTCGGTGCCAATACGGGAAGAATCATTCCATGAGCCATACATATGAATGGAGAACATAGTATTTTGGTCCGGGTCATGGGTCAGCAGAGCTTTTCCGTAAGCCTTAATTGGGGATGAGTTTTGTCCCCATCCTGATGCGTCAACTACAATCGTATTGTGGATGCCTCCGTTACGAAGGGTTGAAATGGCTGTTTTGTAAGCATCACGCCAAGCTGTGTCCGAAAGGTTAGCGCTCCCCCATTCGTTCGCAATATTAACAAGCACGTACTTTTCATTACTGGTTAGGATTGGCTTAATATCACTGCGGGTGAAGTATTGTGCCATTTGATTCAATAGAGTGGCACTATCTGATCCTGTGCCATCGTGGAGCTCGATCATGGCTACAAGCCCAAGGGCTTTGCAGCGATCTACAATTTGCTGCAGGCGAGATGCACTACCATTCAAGTTCCAGACTATTCTGACCGTGTTAGCCTTGTTGTTATTGATTGTTGTCAGAGCGTTATATGCTTGCGTGTCGAACCAGGCATGAGCGTTGTTTACTCCTCGCATCACAAAATTATTTCCATTGGCATCCTTTAAATCGGAACCGCTTACATAAAATCCATTGGCAGCTTCCGCCTTCTCCCCACCTACAAAAGGTACTACCAGAGCGAACATTAATGTGAATAGGAGTGCAAGCTTTGTGGTGCGTTTTAACATGTAATCTCCTCCTAAATTAGTTTGTATCGTAATCATATAACAAGTATAAAATAGATTTAATAGAGAATGAATGTAGCCGTGTTGTAAAAATATGTTATTATGTTATATTTCTTCGCAGCTGATACCTTTGATTTTTTCGCCCATTCCATATAAAATAAAGAGGGCGCTAACTTTTATCATAAAAGTATTATTTTAACCTAACGTTTTGCAATCGCTTACAGTCTTTCATCTACATGAGTAGGTGTATTTTGTTAAGCTGGGAAGGAGAGTATCTTCTATGAATCTAGACCTTCGTTTTGTTTACCATGGACAGGAAACCTGTTTTCCCAATCAGCAATGTGGACCTGGGATCAAAGAGCATTATAAGGTTCACTATATTCATAAGGGGCAGGGCTCTTTTGAGTCCGTAGGAAAAAGCTATACATTAGGGCCGGGACATGGATTTCTTATTTATCCACATCAAGTAACAACGTATAAAGCTGATGAGACCAACCCATGGACCTATTCCTGGATTGTTTTTGAAGGTGAGGATGTGGATGACCTATTAACTAGAGCACAATTAAGCGAGGAATATCCTATCTTTTATGCACCCGTAAATTCCTGGTTTAATACATTTGCAGCTCAACTAGATCAAACGTATGCCAAGGAGAACAGCATGCAGCTTGCCAGCTATAGTGTACTTTATCGTTTTTTTAGTGAGTTAATAGAACTCCCCTCAGCTGTGTCTACCTACAAACCCCAAGAAAGATATGTTCAGAAAGCGATTGAATATATTCATAATAACTATCAGCATAAAATATTAATCACTGAAATTGCCCATGTCGTGGGTATAGATAGAGTCTATCTAACCGGTCTGTTCAAAGAAATACTCAACACTTCACCGCAACATTATCTTCAACAGTTCCGTATGGATAAATCCATTGAGTTACTGCACAATAGAGCACTCTCTATTTCAGAGATTGCCAATGCTATAGGATATACAGATCCACTTTTCTTTTCGAAGATGTTCAAAAAGCGCTGGGGCATATCTCCAACTGCTTACCGCAATGAAAAGTTGATTTACAAGGTCCCGGAGTATTTCAAATGAACGGTGAAAAAAAGTCTGCTGAAGATTGGTATCATAGGACACCCCATGGCATCTATATATTAGTTAGGACCCAAGAGATAAAGGAGGGACTCCCAACTGATTTCTTATTTTCAGCGGATCGTCAAGTTATTGCTCGTACTAAGTTTAATTTGCTGCGTTTTCTTAACCGGAAAAGCAAGCGCCGCAGGCAATGACTTGATTATCATCAACAAAAAGGTGAACAAACTGGCATTTTTTAGCGATGGTAAGCTGGTACGGACTTTTCCAGTCGCTACAGGCAGAACCAAAAGTCTAACCCCTGAAGGCAGCTTTAAGATTGTTGTGAAAATCAAGAACAGACCGTATTACAAAGAAAAAATTCCGGGAGGAGATCCACGTAACCCGTTGGGTGACCGTTGGATGGGGCTAGAGGTGAATGGAACTTATGGGACTACGTATGCCATTCATGGTAACGCCAATGAAAATTCAATTGGGAAATATGTCAGCTCAGGATGCATACGTATGCATAACGATGATATTCACTGGCTTTTTCCAAAGGTTGAAAAGAACACTAGGGTTGTAATCACCACAAGCAGCGCGGGAATGGAGACGATAGCTTCCAAGCATGGATACACCTTAGGGAGAACGTTGTTGGCCGGAACACTGGTCTTCAATGAGGTGTCCACGAAGCTGGATCAGCCGCTAGTTATGGAAAATTCACGGATTTATCTACCGCTGAGGGAGCTCATGAAAACGGTGGGCGGAGAGGTGAAATGGAACAGTCAAGAAGAAATTCTGACACTAACATGGAGGGATCGTGCGGTTAGTTATAGGCCGTTATCGAGCACAGCTATTGTGAATGGAAAGAATATCGCCATATTACCATCCGTTAATCAAAATAATAGTGTAATGATTCCGTTGAAAAGCCTGCCTGATCTGTTTGGGGTTCAGGTGAAATGGAATTCAGAGGTGAAGACGGTTAGTATTTCGGATTAAAGTCTAACAACTGAAGCATAAAATTTAAAGACGACAGTTCATTCATGAACTTAGAATGAATGAATGTCGTCTTTTATGATGTGCTCACTTAACTTCAAAAGCCCAAGCAGAGCTTGAGGTCCTTATAAAGGACGGAGCAGCCGTTTCTTCTTGTCTTATTGGAAATTTCTATTTTGATTTGGGAATGAATTTATGGAGGATGTACTTGATCCTTGGTTCACTGGTGTGTTCATTCCCATACCTGAACCCATGCCGGAACTCATACCTGAACCCATGCCAGAACTCATTCCAGAACCTGTGCTTGAGCTCATACCTGAACTGGATGAACCTCCACCAAAGTTTGAAGAGAATTGAGTAGAGACTGGTGATTGCATGGAGGAAGTATGGATCGGTTGTTGGTTAAAGGATGGGTTATGGGATGGAGAATAAGATGTAGAGTAGGATGGACTATAACCGGATGCAGAAGTGCTGTAGCTTCCTGCTTGTGAACTTTGTTCCAATTGTCTGCAAATTTGGGATACTTGCTGCAGTTGTTGAATAGCTGTTTGATGTCCATGTAGTGCAGTTTGAATCATTTGCACAGCTTTATGTTCACGTTGTGCCAATTCCTCCAAGCGAATTGCATTTTGCTGTTCTTGTTGCAGCATTTGTTGGTACATTTGGTTAGATTGTTGTGTTTGGTTAACAAGCTGTTGAACGATTTGCTCACATTGATTAATTTGGTTGCTTAGGTTTGAATTCAAGATAGGTATCCTCCTTGGAATGGTCGATTAGTGGGACTAAATTATTATCTCTGTCAGGGGTCAGCATTATTCATGATGAACTTAACCAGGGATTTGCCCATTTGGAGGATTTTGGATGGATATTGGCGAAATTAATGAAGATCGTAAATCTTATATACGTACCTATACACAGTTTCTTTAAAATGTTCAAATGCCACGTCTGTAAG
The DNA here is from genome assembly GCA_023512345.1 of Paenibacillus sp. Classification (GTDB taxonomy): domain Bacteria; phylum Bacillota; class Bacilli; order Paenibacillales; family Paenibacillaceae; genus Paenibacillus_AQ. The sequence goes on along the minus strand of JAILZT010000001.1, from coordinate 364,159 downwards.
AGGTTGAGCATAACTCATAATCATTAAAGGTAGTTCAGGCTGGCCCTCCCTGAGCGGAGGCTGCTTATATTCAAAAGGATTTAGAAAAAAGCCCAGTCTTTCGTAGAAACCGATTCTACGGCAGGACCATTCATTTAAAGGGGGTTCCACTTCCAATACGACGGGAGTCAACGATTCTGATATATAAGTCTTCATTAATTTATCCCCTAGCCCTTGGCCTCGTACAGCCGGATGAACTGCAATATGCTCTACAAAACGGAACTCTGCAAATTCCCATGCTGCCATAAAAGCAATAACGCCGCCTTTGTCATCGTAATCTGTAATGAGGCGATACCGCAGATCGTTCAGCAGTGTCCATTGTCCTTCACGGGTTCGGAATTCGGAAATCGGGAATGAAGCTTCCATGATGGCGAAGATATCGTTAAAGGGATCATTGTACATGTGTAGTTCTCACTTTCTGTGCAGTATCTGCATTAGTATATCAAGCTGCGGAGCAAAATTAAATGAAGGTGCCACCTGTTAAGAAAGGGAAGATGATCTAATTGAAAGATTATGGTGAGGAATTATTTAAAGGAACCGCTTGGTATTATTCACGATATCGTCCCGTGTACCCGTCCACACTAATTCGATTTCTAGTTGATAAATTTCAGCTTGATGGAGAGGGGCGCTTGCTCGATTTAGGCTGTGGAAGCGGTCAGTTGGCTTTAAGATTTACGGATTGGTTTGAACATATTATCGGTGTAGATACCGAACCTGAGATGCTGGAGGAAGCTGAAAGGCTAACCACAGAATATCGTGCAGGTAACATGCAGTGGATTCAAGCAAGAGCAGAGGATATCACTCCAGTCTGGGGTGATTTTCGGCTCGCTACGATTGCCAAAGCTTTTCATTGGATGGATAGAGACAAGGTGCTTGATCAGCTGCACGCAAACCTTTCTAGTAACGGTGGGATTGCCATTATAGATCATTATAACCCGGACTATGAGCCTCAAGCTTGGCAGCTAAAGGTTAATGAAATAGTGAGACATTGGTTAGGGAATGAGCGGAGAGCAGGGAACAGTACATACACTCACCCTAAAGAGAAATACGAGGACATCCTTTCAAGATCCAAATTCATACGCGTGGAAAATCACCGATTGCCTGCCTATACCTATGATTGGACCATTGATTCCATAATAGGGAACCTGTACTCTACATCTTTTGCCTCTAAGCGATTGCTGGGGGATAAGGTAGAATATTTTGAAAATGATTTAAGACAAGCGCTGTATGGAATTTCATCTACCGGAGTATTAAAAGAAGAGATGAGCTTAAGCGTGAATCTAGCCTTCAAAGGGGAATGAATGGAGGAGTGGTTACCTATTAAGATTAGAATTATTGGCGCGTGTGGAAGTGGAAAGTCTTTTATAGCCAAAGAGTTATCGAAGAAATACAACATCGCGTACTATGAATTAGATAACCTAGTGTGGGATCGAAGTGCTGAGAACCTGCGGTTTCCTGTTGAAGTGCGGGATTCAAAATTGGCTGAAATTCTGGACATGGAATCCTGGATTGTAGAAGGAGCCCATTATAAGTGGGGGACCGAGAGTTTTGAAAAAGCGGATATCATTCTAATACTTAAACCTAATAAATTGATCAGGGACTATCGAGTGGTGCGAAGATTTTTTAGAACAAGAGTTGGATTAGAGAAATGGAATTACAAACAGTCCTATAAGAATTTGTACCAGATGATTTTTGAGTGGAATCGTGGATATGACCGTGAAGGGATAAGCAGAATTTTTGAGTTAACGAACGAGTTTGCCGACAAGAGAATTATTATAAAAAATAATCAAGAGATCGAAGTATATATTCAGAAAAGACTTGCTTCCCATGTAATAGGACAAGCCTAAAAGAGCATACATACCCAAGCAAGCAGGTGAACCATGAGAAAAAGCATTTTGTTAATTCAACCGGAGAACGTGAAGATAAATCGGTTTCGAAGAAAGCAATTCAACAATTTCGTGCAGATTACGATGCCGTATTTGGCGGGATTTATTGATGAGGCTAAATATAAAATCACCCTTGTAGACGAGTATCAGCAAAAAGTCCCATATAACCATACATTTGATCTCGTAGCTATAACCGTGAATACACCTAATGCATATCATTGCTACACCATGGCAGAGAAATTCCGGGCAAAAGGAGCCAAGGTTGTGATGGGTGGTCCTCATGCAACGTTACTCCCTGATGAAGCGTCCAAGCACTGTGATAGTCTAATAGTGGGTGAAGCGGAGGCAATTTGGCCAGAGTTCTTGGAGGATTTCTATCAAGGGAAATATCGGGAGATTTATCGTTCAGATACAGTCCCAGATTTGAGACATATACCTTTACCCCGTTGGGATCTGCTAAAAAGGAACACTCTCATGAAAGGTGCGGTAATCTCGACCCGAGGTTGTCCATTCCGCTGTGCTTATTGTAATCTGAAGCAAATTTATCATGACAGCTTCCGCACTCGCCCGATCGACGAAGTGATTCACGAAATTTCGTTGATGAAATCGAAGTTTTTTGTATTTTGGGATGATAATTTTTTTGCAAATAAGGAACATGCCTTGGAGCTGATGAAGAACCTGAAGCCTCTGCGGAAAAAATGGGCGGCACAGGTGACGCTGGCTGATTGTAACAATGAGGAGCTGCTTCGGCAGGCTAGGGATGCGGGCTGTTTGTACCTGTTTGTGGGGCTTGAATCTTTTTCGCCATCTGCACTGCGTGGTGTGAATAAGCAAATGAACCGCGTAGGGTCATATCAGGACATTATTAGCAAGCTGCATAAACATAAAATTATGATACAGGCCGGAATTGTATTCGGATTTGATGAGGATACCCCGGAGACCTTCCAGCACACCCTAGAAGCTTGTGAGTCGCTTGGGATTGATGGAGTAACTGTCAGCCTTTTGACACCCCTGCCACAGACACCAGTGCATGCACAAATGAAACTGGAGCAGCGCCTTTTACATGAGGATTGGAGTCTTTACAATGGAAAAACGGATGTAGTCTTCAACCCTATACATATGACAAGTGAACAGCTTCTTGACGGGTATAATGATTTTCGGCGGCGCTTTTACTCCCTGCCCTCATTTATCAAGAGGATGAGAGTGTCCAAAACGCATCTTTTTTATAATTTCTTCATGAATTTAGGATATCGTTTGGCAATCAAGCGGTGAAGTGAGAGTCATACCACCTCGGGGGTACCAAACGAGCTCCGAGAGCAGCAAACGAGCCCCGGGAGCGCCACCAAATAAGCCCCGGGGGCACCAAACGAGAAAATGAGTTGTAAAAGTGCAATAGGATCACCCTCGGTAGCACCAAATGAGCAGATTAGATGTAAAAGTGCAATAGGATCACCCTTGGGAGGTGCCTTAGTAAATTTAGTGGGAAAACATCCCTCTAATTATTGGAATAACCCCATTTTATACAAATTAGAGGGAAAAACTCCCTATAAATCCACGATTTTATCTATTTTCGGGGTAGTTACAGCAAATTAGAAGGAAGATTTCCCTCTAAATCATCTAGAAAGGTAATTTACTTAAAATTAACTGGAGAAATTCCCTCTAATTATTCACTGTGCGCGTAGTTGTTTTTCGACTAATCTAAAAACGGCCAAAGGGACAAATACTCTTCGCGGTAGAAGACTGCCCTCTCTCGTGTATTCCATAATGTCTTTCGCATATCGCCAATAGTCTCTCTCGCACATCGCCAATAGCGTCTCATATACCATATATAGACAATAGTCTTTCTCGCATATCGCCAAAGTCTCTCCCGCATACCGTCCAAAGTCTCTCCCACATGTCTTCCAAAGTCTCTCTCGCACATCCCAATAGTGTCTCTCTAATTCCTATAGACCATAGAACTTTACTGTGTTTGCGGTAAGAATCCTCGCGGCTTGGTCAAGAGAGTAACCATGCAGTTTCCCCCATGAGGCAGCCACCTCGCGTATCATAGACGGATGAGTCGGGTGTCCAGCAAAAGGGCCCTCGAACGGCCAAGGGCCATCTGTTTCAGCCATAACCAGCTCCGGAGGGTACAGCCTAGCAAGCTCCTGAATTTCCGGTTCATACAGAATATCAGGCGTGAAGGAGATATAATATCCGCTGGCGACCATCCGACGGATAGCCTCTTCCGGTCCTTTGAACCAATGGAAATGGGCACGCTGAATTTCGTGTTTCTCCAGCAGATTACAGGCGATAAGAGCATCCTCGTATACGGCATGCAGCACGACAGGCTTCGCTAGGCGGGAGGCTAGTCCGAGCAGAGTGTCCAAAAGCATAATATAAGGTTCCATGTCAAAGTCTTCACCACGCTCGAATGCTTCCGTCCGAGAATAATAGGGCAGCCCAATTTCACCCACCGCTGTAAAGTGTCCCGTATCCGCACGGCTTTCAATCCACTCCAACAGCTTTTTCAATTCATCCGTCTCAGGCAGGGGTTGTTCGGGATGGAAACCATAAGCAGGTCTGACGATTCCGGGGAACCTGGCCGCTAGTCCTTCAGTACGGATGCACGAGTCTAGATTCATAGAAACGGCTAACAGCGCCTCGATACCCTTTTGCGGGAGTTCTTTTACAATCTGCTCTATGGTTTCCAAATCGTATTGTTCAAGATGAATATGTGCATCTATCATGAAGGCCATCTCCTTTGCACTACTTGATCTTTAACACCTAGATTGTCGGTTATCGTTTTCCTTCTATATATTACTATAGCTACTTGCCTAGTTTACCGAAAAAATAATTCGAACGAAATATTTACTACTCGCCAATATACAGTGTAAGACCGAAGGGGGAATGGCGGATGAACGATCCAGCTGAATACAACAGTCTCATTGCGCTTACGCTAGCCGGCAGCTGTGAAGCTTATAGTGAGATTTACGAAACAACGATTGGGGATGTCTACAAAACCGTTCATTTCCTCGTTGCCAACCGTTCCGATGCAGATGATGTAATTCAGGAGATCTATATGCAAGTACATCGGTCTCTTGGACAATTTGATCTCAGCAGGCCTTTTAAGCCCTGGCTTATGGGTGTAGTTATGCGGCAGGTTCAGGCTTATCGACGAAAGAGATGGACGCATCTCCGGTTGATCCACAAAGCTGAGCGGTATGGTCAAGCCATGGACAGTGATTTTACCAGTGAGGTTGTAGACAAAATAGCAAATCGTCCTTTACTGGCGAGCGTGAACAGTCTCCCTTACAAGCTTAAGCAGGTTGTAATTCTCCATTACCTCAATGAAAACTCTCAGGAAGAGATTGCTGCTATTTTGGACATTCCTCTAGGGACGGTAAAATCGCGTATCCATGCGGCTCTGCAGAAGCTCCGTGCGAAACGGAACCCTAACAGTCGAGCTGTGGGAAAGGTGGAGGATCTATATGAATCTCGATGAACAGCTGCGAACAGCCCTCCAAGATGAAACCAAAGGATGGGTGGCTCCACCGGAACTCAAGGAAAGAGTACTTAAGCAAGTTGCATTGACACAAGGGGGAAAAAAGATGAAAAAGTGGCTGGTGGCGGGCATAGTAGCTGCTGCGTTATTAATCCCTACAGGAGCATATGCGGGATACAATTACTTGGCGGACACCATCTATGTTTCACAAGAGAACGTAGCACAATTCGGGGTTACCCAACAGCAGTATGATCAACTGGAGGCGAAACTCCAAGGGGCTGAGCAAAACTTTAGTGAAGAAGAGTTCACCAAGTTAATGTCCCTTCTAAAAGAACTCGGTAACTATAATCTAAAAATAGCCGATTCTAAGGGCGTGCTCCACCCTGAGCAACTAAGTGCTGAAGATCAAGTGGCGTATACGAAGCTGACCGCAGAGCTTGAACCTTATTTTGCAAAATTAAATGAAGGGGCAGCACCTAAGGGGGAAGTGAAGTCAGAAGCTGTTGATACCTTCTGGAATGAACAGATTCAAAAAGCAGAGCAAATATTGAACAAAAAAGAGGTTGCAGACTTCAAAAGAATAGTTAATGAATTAAAGACTTATAATGCCAAATTAGTTGACCCGGATGGGAGTGTTCATATGGACCGACTGTCTGAGGCTGATAAAACTAATCTAGAGCAAATTGATAACGAGCTTAAGCCTTATGCAGAAAAGTTAGGTTTTTTTATGGAAAAGCCATCTGAGTAAATATTATACTAAATCAGCAGCCCTCTGACCTAAACGTCAGGGGGTTATTTATGCTATATTTGCTCAAATACAAATTATGGGGGATTCCACATGTCTGCTTTTCCAATCAAAGGGTCACAGGGTGTGCGATTTGAATATTTCACGACGGACAATCAAGTAGAGAGTGTCGCGGTAGCAGGCACCTTCAATCATTGGAATGGTGATAGAAACTACATGATTCCCATGGAGGATTCGCGGGGATGGGAGATTGAATTACCCATAACCAAGGGGAGACACCTTTATAAAATAGTAGTGAACGGAGAAGCATGGATATTGGATCCATTAAATCCGAATGTGTCGGAGGATGGGCAAAATAACTCGTCTTTTACAGTTACGGAGGATGGAGAAGTTCTGATTAGAACCCATGCAATCTCTAAGGAACACCCCGGTTATATGTATGACCATTTCACGGCGATTAAAAGTCCTGAATGGCTTCAAAAATCAGTGATTTACCAGCTTCATACGAGGGCATATACCGACAACGGTTTTAAAGGTCTCTCTGAAAAAATAGATTATTTCAAAGACATGGGAATCAATACGCTGTGGCTGATGCCTTTTCATGAGATAGGTGACCAGGGGAGGATCGGAAAATACGGCGACCCCTATGCGGTTAAAGATTTTTATTCAATAGATTCCGCTTTTGGAACCCAAGAGGACTTATCAGCCTTTATTACTAAAGCACATGCGAACGGAATCAAAGTTATTATGGATTGGGTTTTAAACCGTACTAGTGTAGATCACATTCTGACAAGCAGCCACCCGGAGTACTTCACGCGTAATGAACGGGGAGAAATCTATTATGACGTTCCTGGTCGTGACTATTTTGCGGGAATAGAATTTAAAAGTCGCGAAATGAGAGATTATATCATTGAGGCTATGAAATATTGGGTAGTAGAGTTTGATTTTGACGGGATTCGGTTAGACGATTCAGATATTACTCCCTATGATTTTCTCGTGGAGATCAAGCATGCGTTGCAAGTCGTAAAAGAGGATCTAATCCTGATCTCACAAGCCTACGATGAATATCATCATATTGAAGCCTGTAACTTGACTTACGATGGCAACCCGCGGATTTTGGTGCGAGAGATGATGGATGGAACCCTGACGCAGAGCGATTTTATAGCGATATATAACTCTTATAAATACAGCTTTCCTAAACATGCGCTCCGAATGAGCTGGCTGGAAGAGAAAGAACGCTCAAGAGCCATAGCCTTTTTTGGTGAAAAGGGTGCCGGGCCTGCAGCTTCGATCCTGTTGACGTTAGAAGGGGTTCCAGCCCTGATGATGGGTCAGGAATTTAATGAAAATACTTTGGATACCTGGTCCTCTTTATTCGATGAATATAAGCTCGATTGGAACTCTTTTAATGCAGAAATATTTGAGCACTATAAATATCTCATCCATCTGCGTACATATCATCCGGCTTTTTGGATGGGAGAATTAGAATTCATTCCGAATTCAGAAGACAGGGTTTTATCTTATACGAGAGAATATGAAAATAGTAAGTTTTTGATCGTAGTAAATTTATCAGCAGATGCAGTGTTTGTTAACTTTGAAAAAGATACCTTGAGCGAAATTATAAATGATAGAACGAAATTGATCTATTCCACGGGTAAAGTGGACCGCCCCTCGGAGGAAAGTTCATCTGAACTATGGATAGATGGCCATGAAACGATCATCTGGGAAAGGAGACTCACTTAAGGAATCCGGTCAGGATGGATCTGCCCCTGTAAAGCTAACATTAATCTGGACGATTTCAGAACGGCTGCCAAGGCGGATTGGGGGGCCCCAGAAGCCATATCCGGAGGTAACAATGGAGTGGAAGGACCCTTTTTGTAAATGTCCCCAATCATTCTCAAATAGGGCGTTGGTAATCAAATGTGCAGGAGCAATCTGGCCCCGGTGGGTATGTCCGGAAAGCATTAGATCAATTCCATTCTGCTCGGCAATATCCAGTTCATAAGGCTGGTGATCCAACAAAATCAGTGGGAGGGAAGGATCTGTACCTTTCATCAATTGAGCTAGTTCTGCACGGTCGGTCTCTGTTCGATCTTTGCGGCCGATGAGTGTCAGCTTTCCTTCTAGCGTAAGGGTCTCATCGTACAAGACTTGCATGTTGCTGCGTTCCAATGCTTCTATTAGCTTCTCGGTGGGACCGTCCAATTTATCATGGTTACCCAGCGAAGCGTAAACACCGTAAGGTGCTTTTATATTGCGCAGAATCATGTCGATCTCCCTGTCCAAATAGGCATCCAAATCATCATCAATAAGATCCCCGGGGTACAACACAATATCAGGCTTCAGAGCATTAATTTCCTCTACCATTCGTTTGGCATGTGAAGTGCCGGAGAGTATGCCATAGTGCATGTCTGCGGCCATAACTATCTTCAAATGGCTGAGCCCCTCAACCTTTTTATCAATCTGCAGGTCGTATTCACGCACAATTGGACTGTAAGCATTGAAGGATCCATAACTTAGCAGGGAAACCAACATGACCAATGTGACTACCCCCGCCCATTTCTGAGCATGGTGACGGGGCAGCGGGGTTAGCCGAAACAGCCAGAGACTTATATGAATGACTGGCAGCAGCAGAATTAACAAAGAAAAGGCAGCCATCCAATAGGATCCAATAATACTTAGAATAGAAAAATCACTAAATATCCGACCCAATATGAAAGAAGTGGCCAAAAAGATTAGAGACAGAATATATACAAGCTTGAACCTTTTTGACACCAATGGTTTTATCCAGCTCCAGCCGCTCCAGCCGATATAGAAAACAAGAACACCATATAGCACCAGAAATACAATTCCAATTACAACGAACATAGCAATAAATGACCTCCATCAAATAATTCGTAATAGATTTAAGAATATATAGTTGTAATGCTTTGTTTTTCAGTATACCAATACCAACTGATATAATAAAATATAGGATGTGTTTGGTAGAAAGTGGGTTATTATATGCATGTAGAATTACATGAAAGTGAACATAAGGTGGTTGCGGAAGGCATAACGATAGAGCTGCTACCCAAAGAATTCGCACTCCTTCAGTTTCTATATCGTAATAAGGGACTTGCATTTAGCCGGGAACATCTACTGGATAAGGTATGGCCTTTGGAATATCCCGTAGAGCGGACAGTGGATGATCACATTTACCGTCTACGCAAAAAAATGGTGAATGTGGAAGGCTTAGATATTAAGACGGTTCGCGGTTTCGGCTATAGCCTGAGTATGCGTGATTCAGCGGCTATGAATATAGTAAATCCGACGATGCAGGATGTAGAGCTGCAAGAGACGATGCGGGGAGTGCTCGGGAAATATCATAAATACGGTCAAGGGCGTTCAATGCTGACCCTTGCACGCCAGCAGGACATACTGGGCTATGAAATGGACTCGTTCTATTTGGTATGTATTCATTTTGTCCAAGGTGATTTAGAGTGGCTGTTGAACACGAACGAGGTGGGAATTGGCGAACGACTGTATTATCTGCTGCTATTTTATATTTTTAGCGGCGAGCCCAAGACCAAGCTGGCATTATGTGAACAGATCTTAGAGAAGAACTTATTATCCGCTCCCCAGCATAAGGAGATGGAAATTCTCAATATCCTGGATTTGTATACGCTGGCCGGAGAACCGCATAAGGCATTGGAACGTTTGAAGTTAACCCATGAGGTCATCGCCGGACCAGGATATGAGAATTTCATACCGGTAACGGCTATCATGGAGATGTTTATTCATATCGTGGTTGGAGAAAGCGACGAAAAACTGCAACAGATGGCCATAGGAATTGACAAGCTTTTGCTGGACAAACCCTTTTTGCGTGAAATTGGCAGTTATCAAGTTGTGAAGGGGATTTGGTGTTTGCGGCGTAAGGCCTGGAAGGAAGCAGAGGGTTTACTGGACGAAGGTCTCCATGTGCTGGATATGTCAGGATTTGTACCTATGCGATATTGTGCCTTGCACCGAATTGTTCACTATAGCCACAATTTTATCTGTGAGAAATCTTTGCACCGTAAATACGTCACGCTATTTGAAGAAGAGCAGGAAAGACTCGGCTTGAAACGGCTTCTCCAGCCTTTGGAATCGATACTTCAGAATGCTCTGTTCACCCTCTGATTATTCTCTGACAATTCTCCGTTACAGTACAAACATGATTTATATGTTTGTTAATTCGTAATTTGGAGGAATGGATGATGAGGAATTCACGAGAGGCAGGAACAAGCCTGCTGCATAACAAAGTATATATACGGATATATACAGCTTACGCAACGTCAACTTTTGGGGATTGGTTCGATGCTTTGGCCATTCAGGTGCTTGTCGGGTATCGCTGGCAAGCCAGTCCATTGATGCTGGCACTAATTCCGGTATCGTTGGCGCTGCCCGGCATCCTGCTCGGCTCTGTTGCAGGCGTTGCTGCTGACAGACTAAATAAGCTGAGGCTGATGCGCATTTGTGATCTGTTCACCGCTATCCTGACGGTATTGGTGTTGTTTGCTCCCAATATGGCTTGGCTTCTCCCGCTGTTAATGCTGCGAGCAGCGATCTCCACCTTGAATGTGCCGGCTCAAGCCTCTCTGACCCGCAGTATTGTCCATGAAGATCAATTGCTTCAAGCGACCTCGCTTAACGGATTCGTGAATCAGGGCTCCAAGATCGCAGGACCGTTAATCGGAGGTTTTGCGCTAACCCTTCTAACTCCGCAGTGGTGCATTTTGCTTAATAGCGGTATGCGTTTATGTTCTTTTTTGTTATTGCTCACCATTAAGCATATTCATCCTGTTAACGAGACTCGTGAAGTCGATGTACAACCGGAACAGATTTCGATGCGTACGATGTGGAAGGAAGGCTGGAGTTTTATGCTGCGGAGCAAGCTGCTGCTGAACACAATGCTCTATGGTCTCATTGGCACACTTGCTATTCAGGTGATTGATTTTCAGTTCACCAGCCTCTTCCGGTTAATCTCTCCGAATAATGAATCCTTGCTGGGTTGGATGGTAGCTGCATCGGGTGCGGGTGCCATAGCTGCAATTATGGTGATGAATAAGACTAATGGTGAAAAGGGTTATGGTTGGCGTATGGGGAGTGGTGGTGTGCTAATCGGGATAGCCATTGGAGGGCTGGGAATGCTTCAGCCGGGGGGTTCTATTATCCCAGTGCTACTTCTGGGCGTTGTACTGGGTATCGGCAACGGGGTCTTCATTATTACCTTTAATTATTGTCTGCAAAAAGAAACGCCTCCTCACATGACGGGCCGTGTAATTGGAATTCAAAACACCCTCCATAGTGTGTTGATGATTGGAGCGCCGTTGCTGGGAGGCATTTTGGTCCAGGGTTCCGGACCTGCCCGCATCTTTTTAATATTTGGAACAGTGGTTGCTCTAGTCGGTGTTGGGGGGATTTTGCTCAACCGGGTATGGTGGCCTGAACGCAAAGAGGTTGTTCCGGGTGAAACTATGGGATAGTGGTAGGCATTCCGAGTAGTAAATTATCCATCTTAGCCCGCGCCTTTTGCGGGCTTTTAGCTGTGAAATCCTCACCCAAATCTCTTACTTCCGTAATGCTTGTCATGCCCGTCTGCATATTGCGGCCAAGTCCCTCATAGACATGTACTAATCAAGGCATTCAAAACAGGTTAAGGGGATGATGTCATGCGCCGGATAACATGGGTACTCGCAATCATAATGAGCGTTACCCTAGTGTTGACAGGTTGCGGGAGTAAGGATTCTGCTTCCATAGTCAAAGATTTGAACGATGTGGCCGACAAGTTGGAGAGTAAGCAGGGAGCATATCAAGGCTCGGGCACGATGACTCTGTATACCGGCGAGCAGCCTCAGGAGTATAAAGTGGAGGTTTGGTACAAAAATCCATCGTACTACCGGATCAGCTTATCCAATGTTCAGAAGGATATCACTCAAATTGTGCTTCGTAATGATGATGGGGTGTTCGTGCTGACACCAAGTCTCAACAAAAGCTTCCGCTTCCAAAGTGATTGGCCGGATGACCAAGGCCAGGTATATCTCTATCAAACACTGGTTCGAGGGATTGTCTCCGACAACAACCGCCAGTTTGTAGATGATAAGGACAGCTACGTATTTGAAGTGGCTGCTAATTATCAAAGTCCTGCGCTTGTACGTCAGAAGATTTGGCTGGACAAAAAATCTTACGCACCTAAGCAGGTACAGGTGTCTGATGCCGAAGCTAAAGTCGTGGTTGACGTGAAGTTTGAAAGCTTTGACTTTAATCCGAAGTTTGATGGGGATTCTTTTGATATGAAGAAGAATATGACCTCACAAGCGCCTTCGGAGAGCACCGTAGCCCAAGTCGATGAGAATGGAAACCCAGTTGTCCCTGCCGAGGGTGAGGTATCGGAGCAACCGGTTACGGCTGAGCTTGGGGATTTTGGAATTATTGAACCGCAATATATTCCAGTGGGCGTTACTTTTAAAGACTCCCATAAAATAGAGGGCAGTAAAGATCACGCTGTTCTCATCCGTTATGATGGGATCTATCAATACACCATAATGGAAGCCCGGCCTTTGGACCGTGCGATGTCATTAGCTCCTGGTGAAGTGATTGATTTAGGTTATACTGTTGGCTTGCTAAGTGGCGACGAACAGCAGACTTTAACCTGGACGACAGAGGGAATGGAGTATCGGATTACAAGTTCCAACTTGCCAGTTCCAGAAATGATTCAAATTGCCGCTTCTATGGAGGGACAATCGGGTAAATAATAAATAGTAGGCGGATTCTGCGCATTGTGGGAGCACTTCCTCTACAACGTAGTCTTCGCCTTTTCTTTTTTTTCGCTGAGGAAGGGTAAATTTTCCTGTTCTTGTGAATAGCCTGCGCTCATTGACAGCCCTCTTCTGTAGGATTACCATTACCATTAAGGGCAGTGGTCTATGGGGTACTGCAGATGACGTTTATTTTACGTAAGAAGGTGACTTTGAAGTGCAAGTAAGCTATCGACCGACAGTAGCCGAGATCAATCTGGATGACTTGCGTGCCAATTATAAAGCCTTTCGCTCGTTTTTGCGGGCAGAGACGAAGTTTATGGCATGTGTCAAAGCAAACGCATACGGCCATGGTGCAGTGGAAGTGACACGGGAGCTAGAAGCCCTGGGTGCGGACTATGTGAGTGTAGCTTTTTTGGATGAAGCATTGGAGCTGCGTCAGGCGGGAATACTAATTCCTATCCTGGTACTTGGCTACACTTCTCCAGAAGGAATAGCCGTAGCCTGGGAGAACAATGTAACCGTAACTCTTTTCACCCCGGAGGTATTGGAAGCGATCAAACGTCTTCCCTTGGATCCGGACCATAGGTTGAAGGTGCATATCAAGATAGATAGCGGGATGGGGCGGCTGGGACTTTTACCAGAAGAGGCACCTGCATTTATCGCGGAAGTGCATAAGATTGCGCAGGCGGAGCTGGAGGGAATGTTTACCCATTTTGCCAAGGCGGATGAAGAAGACAAAAGTTATACACTGGAACAGCATCGACGGTTCACGGGCGTGGCAGAAGCGCTTCGGGAGCAAGAATTGATTATCCCGATTATACATACGGGCAACAGCGCTACAGCCATTGATACACCTCATTTGTCCATCAATATGGTTCGTATAGGTATCAGTATATACGGTTTCTACCCTTCCGCCGAGGTGAACAACCACTTGATAGCTATACGCCCAGTATTGACGCTGAAGACACAGGCTGTGTTAGTCAAAAGCCGGCCGCCCCATTGGGGCATCAGCTATGGTACACGTTACGTCACGGAAGGTGAAGAGATTATTGCAACGCTTCCCGTGGGTTACGCAGATGGATATTCCCGCATGTTAAGCGGCAAAGCTGAGGTGCTAATACGCGGACGTCGCGTCCCGGTCGTCGGAACTATCTGTATGGATCAGTGTATGGTATCGCTCAAATCTTTCGCTGAAGAAGCGGAACAAATCCAAGCAGGCGAAGAGGTTGTACTCATCGGCCGCCAAGCTGACGTGTCGATCACGGCAGACGAGTTGGCGCTCCATCTTGGAACGATTCACTACGAGGTTGTTTGCATGCTGGCTCACCGAGTGCCGCGTCTTTATGTACGCGAAGGCGCTGCTCCGAACCTGGTTAATGCTCTACTACAGCCGTAAAGTCCTAAAGGATTTCGTGTGCAAGGGGAGTTTAGGAGGATATACTTCGTATATAACTATGTGATCTATAGTCTATACGAACCGCCATTTCTAGTTTATAATGGGATGCAGCATACTTGATATACTGGTTGCATATATTCTTTGTATAAAATTCCTTGTATATTGCTACACTGAAAGACAAGGGCAGAAGGTTTGTGGGGGTGGAAGAGAAGGTGGCCAATTTGCAAAACACCAAAAGAATCATGATCAGCTTGCCCGATCATCTCTTGCAGGAAGTGGATGGAATCGTTCAATTGGAGAATTCCAACCGAAGTGAATTGATTAGGCAGGCCATGAAGCTGTATTTAAGCGAACGGAAGAAACGTTTCATCCGGGAGTCGATGCAGCGCGGTTACATGGAAATGGCTAAGATCAACTTAACCATGGCATGCGAGGCTTTCCTTGCTGAGGAAGATGCAGACAGCACTCTTGGCCGCTTAGTAAGCGGGGTGTAAACATTGATCGTTAAACGCGGCGACGTTTTTTTTGCCGACCTTTCCCCAGTAGTGGGGTCTGAACAGGGCGGAGTAAGGCCTGTTCTGGTTATCCAGAACGATATTGGCAATCGTTTCAGCCCAACGGTGATTGTGGCCGCTATAACGGCCCAGATCCAGAAGGCCAAACTGCCTACTCATGTGGAAATTGACGCAGATGCTCATGGCTTTGACCGAGATTCCGTCATTCTTCTGGAGCAGGTCCGGACGATTGACAAGCAACGTTTGACTGATAAGATCACCCACCTCGATGACGATACAATGAAAAAGGTGGATGATTCACTACAAATCAGTCTAGGCTTGATTGACTTTTAATCCAGGTAAGACCATAGATTATAAAATCGAGCTTTGGAAGGCACATCAGCGTAGGAGCTGTTGTGCCTTTTTAATTTTATTTTTCTATCTTTCCAGTGGAACTTTGGCACAGAGACAATCTGTGATACTATTTTAGATATGGGCAAAACAACGAAAACAGATTCAGGCAAGGAAAGAGGGATAGATTGACTACTGAAATGAATAACAAAGAAGCAGTAATCGATGAGGCGGCAATTAAGCAGGAACAGGAATTGATCACTTTGGCGATCGCCAAGGAACTGAATATTAATGTGAAGCAAGTTCGGACTACTGTAGGTCTGCTGGACGAAGGGAATACCATTCCGTTCATTGCTAGATATCGTAAGGAAATGACGGGTGAGCTGGACGAGAATCAGTTGCGCGATATTGAAGATCGATTGGCCTATTTACGGAATTTGGGTGAGCGCAAGAAGGATGTAATCCGTAGTATTGATGAACAAGGTAAGCTAACTAAGGAGCTTCACGAGCAAATAACCAAAGCGGTTAAGCTTCAGGAAGTGGAGGATTTATACCGCCCATTCCGTCAGAAGCGCAAGACGCGCGCCAGTGTCGCCAAGGAAAAAGGACTGGAACCGCTGGCTAACTGGATCATGGAGCAGCGCAGACAGGGCAATCCGAATGAAGAGGCTGCTAAATACGTGGATTCGGAAAAGGGTGTAGAGTCTGCGGAGCTGGCACTGCAAGGTGCAATGGATATTATTGCTGAGAATATTGCAGATGACCCTACAATTCGTTCGTGGGTTCGTTCCTACACAGCAAGCCAAGGGATACTTGTATCTGAGGCAAAGGATGCTACACAAGAATCCGTATATGAGAACTATTATAGTTATCGTGAACCGGTACATAAAATGCCTCCGCACCGTATTCTGGCGATTAATCGCGGGGAACGGGAGAACATTCTAAAAGTGGGGATTGAAATCGTGACAGATAAAATTCACGCCTTTATCTCCCGGAAGATACTCAAAGCTCCGTCACCTGTATCATCCTTGATCGAAGCTGTGACCGAGGATTCCTATAAGCGGTTGATTGCGCCTTCAGTAGAACGTGAGGTGCGCGGGGAAATGACGGATAGGGGTGAAAATCAGGCAATCTCGATTTTCTCAGGAAATTTGCGCAGCTTGCTGCTGCAGCCACCGGTTAAGGGACGCTGTGTACTCGGAGTCGATCCAGCCTACCGCACAGGCTGTAAGCTGGCCGTGGTGGATGATACCGGCAAGCTGTTAGAGGTTGCGGTAACTTATCCAACGCCACCGAATAACAAGAAACTTGAAGCTGCTGCAAAGTTCAAGGAGCTGATTGCGAAGTACGGTATCCAGCTTATCGTAATCGGCAACGGTACGGGTTCACGTGAGACGGAGCAGTTCACAGCAGAGGTTATTGCAGATATCGGTAATCCAGAGTTGGCTTACTTGATCGTCAATGAAGCAGGAGCCAGTGTGTACTCAGCTTCCAAGCTGGCTCAGGAGGAATTCCCGGATCTAGATGTAGCTGAGCGTAGTGCCGCTTCTATTGCCCGTCGTGTGCAGGACCCGCTGGCTGAGCTGGTTAAGATTGATCCGAAAGCAATTGGTGTCGGGCAGTACCAGCATGACGTTTCCCAAAAGCATCTGGAAGAAAGTCTTAAGGCTGTCGTAGAATCAGCGGTGAACCATGTCGGCGTTGATGTGAATACGGCATCTCCATCTTTGTTGTCCTATGTGGCTGGCGTCAATGCGACCATTGCCAAGAATATCGTCAAGTTCCGTGAAGAGAACGGTAAGTTCACGACCCGTAAACAATTGCAAAAGGTCCCGCGCCTTGGTGCGAAGTCCTATGAGCAGTGCATCGGATTTCTGCGTATTCCTGGTGGAGACAACACATTGGACCGGACACCGATTCACCCTGAATCTTATCCGGTAGTGGATCGCTTGTTCCGTGAACTTGGGCTTGACGTGAACTTACTGGGCAGCAAGGAAGTTGCTTCTGAGCTGGAAGCACAAAATGCTGAGGAACTGGCTGTCAAGTTGGATGTCGGTGTACCGACATTGCGAGACATCCTAGAGAGCCTGCAGCGTCCTGGCCGCGATCCGCGTGAGGAGCTGCCTTTACCGATCTTCCGCACAGATGTGCTTAAGATCGAAGATTTGGTTCCTGGCATGGAGATGCAGGGAACCGTCCGTAACGTAATTGATTTCGGCGCATTCGTCGATATCGGTATTAAGAACGATGGACTTGTACACATCTCCCAGCTTAGCGGCAGTTTCGTTAAGCACCCGATGGACGTAGTCTCCGTAGGTGACAATGTCACAGTCTGGGTAATGAGCGTCGACCTCAAGAAGGGTCGGGTTAGCTTGACCATGAGAGCACCGCGGGAATAAGGCAACACAAAAAACCTCCAAGTTAGTCCCTTCTGGCCGTATGCGGTCAGGGGGGACATACTTTGGAGGTTTTTTAATTCTATCCTATTTGGCAGGTGCAGCAGGGACAAGCTGAGCAACAGGCTTATAAACGTCACTTAAGTAAGTCACAATTGTCGCCTTAGAGATGACCTGAGGATACATTTTATTAGGATCTGGTTGGGTTACCGTGTAATAGATTACGGCCGTCATATCCTTATTGAATTCAATTTTTTGGATCATCAAGCCGTAGCCTGGGTTCGGTAAATTGTTAACGGTTAGCGACACCTTATTCACACCATCCGCAGCTTTGACCACAGCTACCTCTGCTTTTTCATAGACAGGAGCGGGAGTCGGGTTAGCAGGCGTTATTACTTTTTTGGCAAACTCAGCTGCATCATAGACCCATACCGCAGCTTCTGCACGAGTAATGGCGTCATTCGGCCGGAATTTACTGCCTGCTTCCAATGAAATGATGCGTGTATTAAGCAAAGTTTGCAGACTATTATTAACTTCAGCAGGAAGCTTTCCGCCGTCCGAAATTTCAAAATACATTCGGGTTACCGGGAAATCGCCTTTGCTCATCAGGCCTTGAGTTAGTAAATGTGCGAACTGAGCGCGTGTAATCGAACCGTTTGGATTCACATTACGATCCACGGTAAGTCCATTTTGCTGTGCGGTCAGAAAGGCTGGAGCGAACCAAGACTTGTCTTTCACATTGTCAAAATAGTCACTTGCTTTAGAATTTGAAGGCTGTCCTTTGAGTTCCAAGCCGCTGACAATCACTTGAACCGCTTGACCGAACGTTAACTTGAATTTTGGAGCAAACTTTCCATTAGACATCCCGTTAATAATGCCCTTCTCATGCAGTGAATTGATTTTGCCTTCAGCAGGATTGCCCTTCAAATCTGAGAATGCAAATGCCGATGCCCCAAAGGACACAGATGCTGCTAAAATACCGCACGCTATAGTCATTTTTTTAGCGTGGCTAATCATAGATTTATTCTTCATTGTGCCTCACCTCTTATACTCTAGATGGCAGATAGTTGCAAAATGTTGCAGGCTGATAAAAAAATTATTTATTATGGAACATGGGGGCGGGAAGCTGTAGACTAATTATTGAGAACGCTTTAATACTAAGTATCGCCAATTGGGCAAGTTTTATTTGAAATGATGACGGGAGAACCATAGATGATTCAGCAGAGAACCGAACGTATGAATATTGGGATTTTTGCACATGTCGATGCCGGTAAAACTACAACAACAGAGCATATATTATTTGAGAGCGGCCGCATCCGTTCATTAGGCAGTGTAGATAGTGGAACAGCCTTAACCGATTCGATGGATGTAGAGCGGCAGCGGGGAATATCCGTTCGAGCGGCGCTGGCCTCTTTTTCATGGAAAGGAGTACAGATAAATCTGGTGGATACCCCGGGACACGTGGATTTCTTATCAGAGGTAGAGCGTTCCCTTCGCGTAATGGATTGTGCGGTTCTTATTGTGTCAGCAGTAGAAGGTGTGCAGGCTCAGACTGAAATGATCTGGGGGGCGCTGCGTAAGTTGAACATACCTACATTAATTTTTATGAACAAAATGGACAGGATGGGCGCAGATCACGAAGCTGTTTTGGCTCAGGCGCGTACTTATTTGTCAGCTAATATTATTCCAGTACAGCAGCCTCTTGGAGCAGAACAAGATTTCACAGGGACTGCCGACTTGTGGATGGGAGAGTCAGAACCTCGTCTACAAACAGCTTTGCTGGAGGCTTTGGCTGAACGGGATGAACAGTTGCTGGAATTGTATATGTCAGGAGAGGCCATGAATCTGGAGACGTGGAGAAAACATCTGACGTCAGCAGCATCCTCTGCCCAAGTCTTCCCACTAGTGTATGGAGCTGCGGCGAAGGGTATTGGAGTTACCGAACTATTGGATGCCATGCTTCAGTATTTTCCGAGAGCGGGCGGGGATATTGAGCAGCCTGTGTCCGGGATTGTATACAGTATTCAGCGCGATAAAACGATGGGACGGATGGCCTTTGTCCGATTATATGATGGAGTAGTCCGAAATAGGGAGACGCTGCTTAATTATTCCCAGAGTATTCAGGAAAAAATCACGCAAATCCGTAAGGTGGAGGGTGGTCGAACGGAGGATGTTGGGACACTGGAAGCTGGGGATATTGCTGTGGTGTATGGACTTTCCAGTGTGAGAATTGGAGATATTATAGGCAGTCCTCATGCGATTCCTCAGGAGGCTAAGCTTGCGGTGCCACTCCTTACTGTCCGTGTACATTGGGCTCAGGATATGGATGATCACAAAGTGATCGGCGCATTGCAGGAGCTGGCTGATGAAGACCCCCTGCTGGATGCCCAATGGCTGCAGGATGAGCGTGAACTCCATATTAAAGTCATGGGACCTATCCAGTTGGAAATTCTGAGCAGTGTTTTGGAGAATCGATATGGGCTTAAGGTGACCTTTGGACAGCCGTCTGTCATTTATAAAGAGACACCGAGTCGAGCGGGTGAAGAATTTATTGCATATACAATGCCGAAGCCATGTTGGGCGATCCTTCGTTTTCTGATTGAGCCAGGTCTCCCGGGTAGCGGACTCGTGTATGAATCCACAGTACGAAGCTCAGATTTGCTGCCGCAATATCAGAATGAGACCGCTCGACGTGTGCCGGAGGCTCTGCAGCAGGGACTTAACGGTTGGGAGGTTACGGACCTCAAAGTAACACTTATAGAGGGACAACATCATGTCTGGCATACGCATCCGCTTGATTTTGCAGTAGCTACTCCGATGGCAATAATGGATGGACTATCAAGGGTGGGGACCCAGCTTTTAGAGCCCATTTTACAGGTGCGGATTGTTGTTCCTGAGGAAAATGGAGGCCGTGTTATGAACGATTTGGTGCAGATGAGAGGAACCTTTGAACCGCCGGTACTTCATGGAGAACGGATGGTCATTGAAGGTCGACTGCCTCTAGCAACTTCGCTGGACTATCCGGTGACACTTAGTTCCTACACGAAAGGACGCAGTGCGTTTACTTCATTTTTCTCTGGTTACGAAGCTTGCCCCCCGGATGTATCTGCCGAACGTACCCGTAGAGGAGTGAATCCACTCGATCAGGCCAAATATATTCTTAGTGTGCGTAAAGCCTTATAAAGCTGGTTTGTTTCACCATGAAAGTCTAGGGTTAATGGATGCTATACAAAGTTAAGAAGAGAAGGGAGATAGTAATGATGGAGCCAAACTATAAAGACAGAAGTGTTGAAGTGGAACGCACTGAGGTGCATAAAAAGTCGGATTCCAGCGTTGTCGCATCTACCTTTATTAAATATGCTGCGTATATAGTTATCTTTTTTGGACTGCTGTTCTTTTTGGTGAAGTATGTATTCCCAATGTTCTAATATTTGAAAATAATAGGCTGAAACAAAAATCCATCCCGCTTTTCTCAGCGGGATGGATTTTTAGTATACGGCTATCCAGAATGCATGATTTCTTCATTGTTATCCCTTAATTACCTCTGTACTTTTAGCGGGTATGGATAGGTTGCCATCGGGTGAGGTCAACACGATAGTTCCATCTACCAATTCCAGTTTCACCTTGTTGGTGTCCTTAACACCTATAGATTCAAGATAAGCAGATGGTACCTGAAGGCGTCCCGCTTTGTCCAAAATAGCATATTCTACGTGTGAATCCTCCTCGGATTCCGAAGCTGCAATTCCACGCTCCAGTTCTTCCAGTTCCTCTGCATAGGATATACGTCGGATCATTTCAGAAGAGGTTTTACCGTCACGGATAGAGACTACCCGATTGACCTTCTTAGCTAATAAAGGGTCATGTGTAACGATGACGATGGTAATGCCGATCGTCCGGTTCAACTCCCGGAATAAGTCTAGGATCTGCTCCGACATCCGGGAATCGAGGGAACCTGTAGGTTCATCCGCTAGAAGCAGCTTTGGATGGTTAGCAAGTGCGATTGCAATGGCAACTCGTTGTTGTTCACCGCCGGAGAGCTCGTGAAGCTTGTTATTCTTGCGGTGGCTGAGTCCGACAGCGTCCAATAGAGCAAGGGCATGCTCGCGTCGTCGGCGGCCTCCAAGCAGAATAGGCAACTCTACATTCTCCAAAGCAGTCAGGTAAGGGATTAGGTTTCTCGCGTTATTTTGCCAGACAAACCCTACACTCTCCCGCTTGTATCTAACAAGATCCCGTTCACTCATTTTTAGCATGTTCTTGCCGTCTACGCTAAGGCTCCCGGCTGTCGGGCGATCCAGCCCCCCCAGCATATTAAGCAGTGTTGATTTGCCGCTTCCGCTGTTGCCGATAATCGCCATCAGCTCCCCAGCCTCCACCTGGAGGTCGAGCCCTTGCAGCGCGAATACTTCGAGATCGGCTGCCTTGTAAATTTTAACCAAGCCTTCGCAGTGGATCATATGCTTAATCCTCCCCCAGTTTGAGTGCTTGGTGAATACGGATGCGGGATAACATGAAGCCCAGAATTCCGAGGCCAAGCAGTAATGTGAAGCCGACAATCACGTACAACCTAGCGAAATCTCCAGAGGCCAAGATCACTCGGAACGGTGGAACGAGGCTGCTTGGATTAAAGGCAATCTGAAAGTTTGGCACGAACAGGCGGCTGGTCACATTGCCAACTATGACTCCAATGAAGAGAGCCATACCGGAGGTGAGTAGCTGCTCTAACGCAAGCATGCCAATAAGCTGGCGAAGTGAGAGCCCCATTGCTCTCATAATTCCGTTTTGCAGCGTTCTGCCTTTTAGTGACAGCATCCAGTAAAGTAGGAATCCGACAAACGTAACCAGTATCGAAATTAGGAAGCCGAGGGTCAGGATGCCGTTCAGAGCCATAAGGAACGGATCGTTTTTCGCACGGGTTAATTCCTCTCTAGTATTCTTAATGCTGGTGAGATCGAGCTTGGAATCTTCGATACTCTTATAGAAGTCAGCTGTCGAGAACTCTGGAGTCATCTTCAACCATACATCATAGGGCTCCAAAGCGAGCTGAAGCTGAATCCGTGATAAATGCCCGACAATTAGCATTGGTGCAGGGGCAGCTTTCTCTTTCGAGTCTTCTGGAGTAACGGAGCCTGCACTCGGATTCGGGTTAAACGTCGGAAAATAAGGCAGGATTCCATAAACAATGAATGGCTGCGCGCTGAAATCGTCCCAACTTACCCAGAGCGTATCGCCTTGTTTCAGCTGTTTCTGGTCTGCAAGCGTCTTAGAGATGAGGACGGCGCGAGAATCCGTGGCGATCAGGTTAAGATAATCAGCAAATGGATAGCTCAGCAAATGGTCAGAAAACCAAGTCGTCTCACCAAAGTCATCGGTATCGATACCTATCAGCGTTGCGGTTCCATTATCATTTGCGGTCGTAAAATCAGCCTTCTCTTTGGTGAAAACTTTGGCGGCATGTTCAACACCGGTAAGCTCTAAGTATGGATCAAAAGGAGGTTCAGTGTAATGTATAGTCTTGGTAGCTAGGGTTGTCGGTGAACTTGCCGATCCTCCAGCACCGTTAGGCATATCTGTGATTGGCGGAGGAGCATCGTTTGGCCACTTACCGGTCAATACAAAGTCAGCTCCGTTCTTATAACGAATCCGCTCCTCCGTGTTATTGTTGATTGTTCTGGCTGCCCCTGCACTGAAGACACCTGTAGCCATTGTAATGATCAGAAAAATCATGAGAAATTGGTACTGGCTGCTGGCGCGTCCTACCTGAATCAGTGTTGCATATAATGAAGGCGGCCACCATTTGCGGCCCATTCGGTAGATTATTCGCAGCAGTAGAGGATAAAGCCGCAGCAGTAGCAATCCACTTCCGACGATGAAGAGAGCAGGTACTACGAACTGGAGTGGATCAATCCTGAGATCATCAGCCCCCAGACCAAGTGCCTGCAAATGCTTCAGCCGGTCACGAAAGTTATAAAGTCCGTAGATAGATATCGCCAGTAAAATAATATCTAAAAATGATTTGTGCCAGAAAGGTGTTTTGTGCATCCGGGCTAACTGTTGCTTATGCCCGACGATAGTAACTCGTGTCGCACGGATGACAGGTATAAGCATCATCAGGAAAGAGACAGCGGCGGCAGTGGCGGCATAGCCAAACGCTGTGGTGCTTAGATGTACCGGAAGGCTGGCACGATTAACAAATTGCAAAAAACCATTTGAGGCTCCGAGCATTTGGGTCAGCATTGTAGCGATATAAGGACCCGCAAGCAGCGCAGCAGTACTAAGAATCAGCCCCTCAACAGCGAAGGAAAGTACGACCTGCCAGCGGGTTGCGCCCCGGCTTCGCAGAACGGCTATTTCGTTTTTCTGCCGATCCACAATCAGATTGGAGACCATGAACATGTAGAACCCGAGCATAATCAGAACAGGGATATTGAGAGACCACATTAGCTTGCTGAGTTGCTGTGAACGCTCGAAATACTGCTCGATAACTTTGTTGGCGGGAACATTGATAACAGATTGGTAGGATAAGACTTTGGAATGGACTGTGTTAATGACCAGTGTATCTGTATCCAAGAAATTCTGAACCTTACGCAGCTCCATCTGGGTGTAATCAAGCACAAAAAACCAGCTAGCAGAAGCCATCGCTACTTTTTTTTCGGTGACCAGTTCCGTTTGAAATAGGTTCTCGTTCATAACGAATATACCATTGTAATCATTCAGGAGTGGATCACGGAAGTAGAGATCATCCTCCTTTTTTTTCTCAAAGACGCCAACAGGTCTGATCTTGATTTGCGTGTCCAACTTTTTATCATTCAGTGTGATCGTATTTCCGAGAATGAAATCGAGATCCTGAAGCGTATGATTGTTGACCATCACCTCATATACGCCGCTTTTGTCCCGCTTATCGGAGGGAAGACGACCGTCAATCAGCGTTACATGCTCCTCAATGCCGCGAGCCGTTTTTAAGGAGGCCGTTGGTTTTAGGAGTTTTTTATTCACGCCCGCACCTTCAATTTTTAGAGCCATAAGGTCAGTCTGCAGTTCAGTTACGAACTCACGTATAGGGAGTTGAAATCCTGGGCCGGCTTCCTCATTCATAAATCGGTCCAAATCTCCTAGAATTTGAAGTCGTTTATCCATGTTGTCGCTCGTAAGTGCGACTTTGGTGTAATAAGTGCCAGGGAATATGGCTTTGTCCAATTGAAGTTGTTCCAGATCCTTCACAAGCATTCGGGAAAGGATCGCCTCGGAATAGATAGGCATGGTGCTTACAAGTGCGGTAGTCATAACCATTCCTAAAAATAGACTGATTACCAGCCATTTGTTCTTAATCATTTTGCGGATAATCATAGTAATAAGGGCCATGCTAGAGCCTCCCCGTCAACGCCCAATGCGGATTTACTTACTGAAGTACTATGACTTGGCCTTCTTCAAGCCCTTTCATAATCTCCACCTCGGTGGAGCCTGTAATGCCAACCTCAACATCCATTTCCCGAAGTCGCTTGCCATCCTCTAATACGCGGACGAAGTTGCGACCTAAGTAGCTGCGAAGGCCGCTTTTAGGGATTTTGATAATGTTGTCACGCTGCTCTGTAATAATGCGGATACTAGCTCCTGAGCCGATTTCAACTCCCTTTGGAAGGTCAGGCAGCTCAAGATACAAGGTTTTAGAGTATTTTTCTGCTAACTCTTTATTGAGAGTAACGGGTGCAGAATTTGGAGTTTGTACGACTTTTGCTGTTGATGTTGCTTTATCCATCTGTACCTCAGCCTTAGTGCCGACCTCCACGTGACTCAAGTTGGTTCCCGAATCGATGGTCATGGTTAGCCGCAGCTTGGTGGGATCAGATACGATAACAAGCGTCTGATAAGAATCGATGTAATCGCCTTCCTTCAAAGCTTCCGCGAAGGTGACCTTACCGTCCATCTTGGAGCTTATCACTTTACTATCAAAATTCTCCTTGAGCCGATCGTACTTGATACGTTCAATCTCCAATTGGAGACCAGCGATTCGTCGAGCATCTTTGTCCGTGGCAGGTGTCTGCTTATAAGCGTATTTGGCCCTTTCGAGTGATAGTTCCTGCTCTTTAAGCTGTAGATCCATACCATCGAGAATCAATTTAACTAAGACATCGCCTTTTTTTACAAGGTCGCCCGCCTGCACAGTGATTTCCTCAATCCGTCCGCCCTGTCCAGTGTATTGGGCGATATCCGAGGACTCGGAGACAAAGTTTCCATTGCCATTGACCTCCTTGCGAATGGTCCCTTTTTCTGCGACGACAGTCCGGTAATTCTCTTGTGCTGGCTTAATCAATGGGGGATTCAGCTCTGGCTCCTCATTGGGCAGAAGTGAGCAGCCAGATAAGATGGAGCCTAGCAGCAGCAAAGCTGAAAGTGCGGTAATGGGTCTAGTGCTTGTCGACAATTTGTCCATCCTCCAATTCATAGACTTGATCGACGATCTCCATAATAGCTGGGTCGTGGGTAGTAATAATGACGGATAATCCCTGCTGTACCAGATCTCGAAAAACCTTAATAATGCTGAGTCCCGTTCGGCTGTCCAACTCAGCAGTCGGTTCATCAGCCAGAATAAGCTTTGGTTTGTGGGCAATAGCTCGGGCGATGGCTGTCCGCTGCTGCTCACCACCGGACATTTCAAAAGGGCGGTGATGCTGGCGAGGTCCAAGTCCAACTTGCTCCAGCGCGGAAATAGCGGCCGCCTGCCGCTCCTTAGTCGGGAAATTCGTCATACGGAGCATAAACTCCACATTTTCGTAAGCGGTCATGAGCGGAATGAGCGCGAATGATTGAAAGATTAGACCCATTTCATGGCGCCGGATCTCATCGCGTTTGCGGTCAGACAACTTGGTGATGTCACATCCGCTAAACTCAATAATTCCTTCTGTAGGTTGATCAAGTGCACCCAGTAGGTTGATTAGTGTTGTTTTACCTGACCCGGACCTTCCCTTGAAAGCAATCAGCTTACCTGCTGGAAGAACAAGGTCAACACCTTTTAATACTGTGACAGCGCCTTTGCCCCGGCCGAATGTTCGAGTAATGCCGGTTGCCCGTATGATATCATGCGTTGCTACAGTCATGAGCTGCCTCCAAATCCAAATAAAATTAAATGTCTGATCTACGGTAACTCTTCTAGTTGCAAGCGCTTGCAAGTCTCTACATACCAATTTACCTTAGTTTTACGGGCTTGTTAATGTCAGGATCACTGAACTTTATGGAAAAAAGTAACATGTTGAGTTAATATAATTCTTTTAGAAAGTAAAATGGAGTTAAATGGCTGTATATCTTCACAAGAAAAACGGATACCCTCATACAAGGGTACCCGTTATTGCTTCTCTGATTGTGAATAAGCCTAGCTATGTGTCTCGCTGGAATTCCGATAAAAGTACCAGCACTCATTCAGAAGCTTAATCTGCCGACGGTCCTTTTTGTAATAAGCCTTCATTAGCTGTTGACAGAGCCATTGCGGCAAGGGTATCCCTCCTCTGGCATCCATATATACAGATATCATATGGAGGAGGGCGCTTAAAGGTTCGGTTTAATGGATAGTAGCCTCTTTGTTCTCTTCATCCTCTTCGTACCACTGTTCCAGTTGAGCCTGCAGCGCTCTAATCTCTGTCAGCAGGGAAATGAGAGGATAATTCTTTTCCTGAATACCGGCAAATGCCTGCTCCAGCACATTGATATAAGCCAGTCCGGATTGCATAACGTATTGTTCACGCAGCAGCTCCAAAGCATCGCACTCCGCCACAGCTAAAGGTAGTACAGGTACGTTATCAGCGGTAAGCTTATCAATTTCTTTGTTCAGTCGAAGATTAAGTGCGCTGAGCTGATAGGCATATTCCTCTGGCATCTCTACGAATAGAAGCTCCTGGTGTTGCTGCAAAATCACATACCGCATTTTCGGCATAGTTATTCTCCCTCCGTACTTGTCTTCCTTCTTGACAGTTTAGCGTATGCGCAAGTTACAATTCAAGTAAATATCTTAATTCTCTGCGGAAAGGACTTGTGAGAGTCACTATGGAAAGTATGAGCAACGAAGAACTGCAGCAGTGGATCGAGCAGGTGTCCCAGGAGAGCTTTGGGGTGCCGTTTCGCCACAAGGCCTCATTTAATAGTCGATTGTCTTCAACAGGCGGGCGTTATTTTTTGAAAAGCCATAATATAGAGATCAATCCTCAACAGTTGATTACCTATGGACGCGAGGAGACTGAACGGATTATCAAACATGAGTTGTGCCATTATCATTTGCATTTGGCGAGAAGGGGCTATAAGCATCGAGATGCTGATTTTAAAAACCTGCTGGCGCAGGTTGGCGGCAGCCGATATTGCCAGACGCTGCCCGGAGCAAAAGCACGTAAGCCGCTGCCTTATCGATATAAACTCGTATGTACAGCTTGTACAGAGGAGTATCTGCGCAAGCGTAAAGTGGACCCGAAGCGCTACCGCTGCGGGAAGTGTGCGGGGAAGCTGAAGCTGCAGACTTTGGAGTAGACCCTCGATAAAGTTTCCATTTTCAGCAGGTTGACTAGACCTGGGAATCATGATAAATTATTTCTAGTTCATGTGTAGAAATTTTCCCTGATAGCTCAGTTGGTAGAGCACTCGACTGTTAATCGAGTTGTCACAGGTTCGAGCCCTGTTCGGGGAGCCATATTTTTGGAGAGATACCCAAGTGGCTATAAGGGGACCCTCTGCTAAGGGGTTAGACTGCGTAAGCGGTGCGAGGGTTCGAATCCCTCTCTCTCCGTTGAATAACATCTCTGTAAGGGATGAGAACCCTCAGTGGTTCGTTGAAGCATAAGCTTCGTTAGGGAATACTTCGCAATCTCTTGCGAAGCAAGAGTATCCCAAGCTTCGTTTAGCAATTGCATACGTTTAACAGACAAGAGCTCCCGGTGAGCTCTTTTTTTTGCGTCTAGGATTAATATGTTTCGTATTAATCCTTTAATTAATTGACGGATAAAAGCTTTAAAGAGACAAATGTTATATTATTTACACAAAAACAAAGCATTGTAGTGAAAAAGGCTTAAAGTTGATTTTTTAGAAAACTCCGAATATCTATCTTATCCTCCTATTTACTCCGAATTACTACAAGAATATAATATACATTACACATACATTACACAATAGAGTTATTAAACCTAACACAAAATTCGAATAAATTAGTAAAAAACCATAATTCCTAGTGACGTAAAAAACCTCTTATGTTAATATAAATAACATCATACAGAAAGAAAGATGTAATGTAAGACAAAGAAAGGGTGCTTTTGATTATTATGGGGAAAAGGGGATGGCGATGGAGTACTTCATTCAGCAGTTAATTAACGGAATATCCGTAGGTAGTATTTACGCTCTGATCGCCCTTGGTTACACCATGGTTTATGGAATTATCAAGCTGATTAATTTTGCGCATGGCGATGTATTTATGGTGGGTTCGTTTATCGGACTGTTCAGTGCCAGATATTTGGCATCGGTAGGTCTCCCCCCAGTAATCGTCCTGATCATATCACTTGTAATTTCCATGACGATTAGTGCACTGCTTGGCATCTCAATTGAACGATTGGCTTATAAGCCCCTTCGTAAGGCATCGCGTATTGCCGTACTTATTACAGCTATTGGCGTATCTTTTTTTCTGGAATACAGCGGTGTATTTATTCTTGGTCCTCAAGCTAAAGGTTTTCCGGAAATTCTCAATAAGAAGCAATATCAACTGTTCGGAACTTCCATTCAAGTGGATTCCAATCAAATTATGATATTGGCTACGACAGTCATACTAATGATCATCTTGCAGTATATCGTACATCGCACGAAGATTGGTAAAGCTATGCGGGCCGTTTCTTATGATATGGAAGCAGCACGGCTGATGGGGATTAATGTAGACCGTACGATTTCGGCTACTTTCGCTATCGGCTCAGCGCTTGCGGCGGCGGCTGGTGTAATTTTTGGAATGACTTACAATTCTGTAGATCCTATGATGGGTGTTCTGCCAGGCCTTAAAGCTTTCGTAGCTGCTGTACTAGGCGGCATAGGAAGTGTTCCGGGCGCACTTGTCGGTGGACTGTTGTTAGGAACGGTAGAGACGGAAATTTCTTCTCTGGGCTACTCCTCATGGCGTGACGGTGTGGCATTTGCTGTACTGATTCTTATCCTTATCTTTAAACCGTCCGGGCTGTTTGGTAAAAATGTCCGGGAGAAAGTGTAGGTGAGGATCCGCATGAAAAAACTCAATAAATCCTTCTGGTTTGGGATTGTCTTTTCCTTGATTCTCTATGGAATCATACGAATTCTTCTAACAACGGGAGTTCTTGATGATGTTGCCGAATCCACACTGATTTTGGTCTGTATTAACGTCATGCTGGCGGTATCGCTGAACTTGATAAATGGGATTACAGGTCAGTTTTCTATTGGTCATGCTGGGTTTATGTCCATCGGTGCATATGTATCGGCTATCCTTACCTTGAACTTTGATGTTCCTTTAGTGTTTGCACTACTGATTGCTGGGTTTGTGGCGGCACTGTTCGGAGTGTTGATTGGTATTCCAACCTTGCGGCTTAACGGAGATTACCTGGCTATTGCAACACTCGGCTTCGGTGAGATCATCCGCATTGTGCTGCTGAACACGGAATATGTTGGGGGCGCTTCAGGTCTAAGTGGTATTCCGGCACAGACAACATGGACGATTATGTTCTTTTTTACTCTATTAACCATCGTAGTGATCAATAACTTTATCCGTTCTTCTCATGGTCGGGCATGTATCGCGATTCGCGAGAATGAGATTGCTGCTGATGCGATGGGTATCAATACCACGCTCTACAAAGTTATTGCCTTTTCACTCGGGGCGCTCTTTGCCGGGATCGCGGGTGGACTCTCCGCACATAAGTTTTATGTTATTAATCCGGGCAGCTTCAATTTCCTCAAATCATTTGAAATTCTAGTAATGGTTGTACTCGGGGGACTGGGAAGTACAGCGGGCTCGATCCTGGGCGCAATCGTTCTTACACTGCTGTTCACTGCATTACAGAATACGCCTGAGCTTCGCATGATTATATACTCTGCCATTCTAATTCTCATGATGATTTTCCGTCCGAAAGGGCTGCTTGGCAGCACAGGGCTTTCATTCATGAAATTTGGCAAAAAGGAGGCGAAGCCGGATGACGTCATCAGCGAAAGTAGTTCTTCTTGATGTCAAAGAGGCCAGTCGTTCCTTTGGAGGACTGAAGGCCCTCAGCGAGGTTTCCCTTCATATTGACAAGGGTGAATTGATTGGGCTGATCGGACCTAATGGTGCAGGGAAAACAACATTGTTCAATCTGTTAACGGGTGTATATCCGCCATCCAGCGGTACCATTCTCCTGAACAATCAGTCTGTGGGTGGCATGAAGCCTTTCCGGATTAACCGAAAGGGAGCAGCGCGGACCTTCCAAAATATCCGCTTGTTCACTGCAATGACGGTGCTGGATAACGTGAAAATCGCTTATCATCAGCATGCTAAGCATTCGATATTTACTTCGATGCTCCGTCTGCCTAAGCATTTCAAGGAAGAAGCGGAGATCACGCAGAAGGCGCTTGATATTCTCAAAATATTTAACCTGGCCGATCAGAGTGACGAGACAGCAGGTAACCTCAGCTATGGTAATCAGCGGCGTCTGGAAATTGCCCGTGCTCTTGCAGCGGGTCCAAAGCTTTTGCTTCTGGATGAACCTGCGGCAGGTATGAATCCCAATGAGACTCGTGATCTTATGAATCTGATTGCCTGGATCCGTAAGGAGTTTGATCTGACTATCCTGCTGATTGAGCATGATATGTCGCTGGTCATGGGGGTCTGTGACCGAATCTACGTGCTCGACCGCGGCATTCTGATCGCCGATGGCTCACCTGTAGAAATACGGAATAACCCTAAGGTTATCGAAGCCTATTTGGGACAGGAGGCGTAGACAGCGATGCTTAAAGTAGAAGGAATCAATGTATATTATGGAGCTATCCATGCCCTCAAGGATCTTAGCATCACCGTAAATGAAGGTGAGATCGTTACGTTAATCGGAGCGAATGGCGCCGGGAAATCGACCTTACTCAAGACGCTTTCAGGTTTGCTTAAACCGAAGACCGGCAGTATTGAATTTTTAGATAAATCCATCACGAACCAAAGCATACAGTCCATCGTGAAGCAGGGGCTTATTCATTGTCCTGAAGGCAGACGCGTATTTGCGAACATGTCTGTAGAAGAGAATTTGGAGCTTGGCGGCTATCTTCAAGATTCCAGCAGTCTCCCCGCTGATTTCGAGAAGGTATATGCAACGTTTCCTCGCCTTCTAGAAAGAAAGAAACAGCTGGCTGGAACCTTGTCTGGCGGTGAACAGCAAATGCTCGCTATGGGTCGCGCCATGATGGGTCATCCCAAACTGTTGCTGCTAGATGAGCCTTCAATGGGGCTTGCTCCATTATTGGTACAGGATATTTTCCGGATCATTCAGGAGGTTAATGCATCTGGTACAACAGTACTTCTTGTAGAACAGAATGCACACCAAGCACTCAAAATTGCCCATCGTGCCTATGTGCTCGAGACAGGCAGAGTGGTTCTTGAAGGGGATGCCAAGGAATTGGCGGATTCGGAAGAAATCAAAATGGCCTATTTGGGACATTAACCTATCTTTGTTTCTTAGCTGCAACACAGAACCAAAATATAAATATAATACTAGGAGGCTGGAAGAGGATGAAGAAAATCGGGGCCATTATTTTGACGACAGTATTAACTGCAGCACTGGCAACTGGCTGCGGCAATAACAAAAACAATGAAAGTAATGCTGCTGCAAACGGTGGGAATGCTGCGGCAGGAACCATCAAGATTGGAGCGAACCTCGAACTTACAGGCGGTCAGGCTTCCTTCGGCGACTCCGCACTAAAAGGTGCTAAATTGGCTGTGAAGGAAATTAATGATGCAGGTGGGGTGCTCGGTCAACAGCTAGAGCTGGTTGAAGCCGATAATGCTTCCAAGTCTGAAGAGGCAACCCGCGCAGCTCAAAAGCTGATTACATCCGAAAAGGTTGTTGCCATTATTGGTGCTACAACTTCAACGAACACACTTGGGATTGTGCCTGTAGCTCAAGAAAAGGAAATCCCGCTTGTTAGTTCTTCAGCAACTAACCCTAAGGTAACGGTTGACGAGCGTACAGGTGAGTTGAACCAATGGGTATTCCGCGCTTCCTTTATCGATCCTTTTCAAGGGCAGGTTATGGCGAACTTTGCAACGGAAACTTTGAAAGCAAAAACTGCTGTTATCTATACCGATACTTCCAGTGATTACTCCAAGGGGCTACAGAAGTTCTTTAAAGATACATTTACAAAAAGCGGCGGCACCATCTTAAGTGAAGAGTCCTACCAACAAAAAGACTCCGACTTCAAAGCCGTATTGACTCGTATTAAAGAAGCTAATCCAGATGTTATTTATCTGCCTGGTTATTATGAAGAGGTTGGTAAAATCCTTAAGCAAGCGCGTGAAATGGGTATCACTGTTCCTTTCATGGGCGGCGATGGATGGGATTCCCCACAGTTGGCTGAAATTGCTGGTGCAGCAGCGCTAGATAACACTTTCATGTCCAATCACTATTCACCTGAAGATAGTGCTCCTGAAGTTAAATCGTTCGTAGATGCCTTTAAGGCAGCTAATGGCGACCTTGTACCGGACGGAATGGCAGCGCTGGGTTATGATGCTGTGAAGCTGGTAGCTGATGCAATCACTCGTGCAGGATCCACGGATGCTGCGAAGCTGAAGGATGCACTGGCGGCTACTAAGGATCTACAATTGGCAACGGGTAAAATTTCGATGAACGAAACTCATGACCCTGTTAAAGCAGCGGTGGTCCTGAAATTTGTTGATGGAAAACAAACCTTTGAAGCAAAAGTAAATCCTTAAGTTAGTTGATGCAATAATCTTTGATTCGCTGGGAATTATAATCTTCTGAACATCATGTGCTTTGCAGCTCCGGAGGCTTTTGCTTCCGGAGCTGTCATTGCTTCACACAACTGAAATGGAGGAGGAATTCAGATGATTATTGGCGTACCCAAAGAAATCAAAAACAATGAAAACCGTGTAGCCATTACTCCAGCTGGAGTCTCAATTTTGAAAAAAGCAGGCCACACGGTACTTGTTGAGAAATCCGCCGGATCAGGCAGCGGGTTTGAGGACGAGGAATACTTAGATAAGGGAGCAGAGATAAGTAATTCTGCATCTGATCTATGGAGTAATTCGGACATGGTGATGAAGGTGAAAGAGCCGCTGCCTGAGGAGTATGGTTTCTTCCGTCAGGGCTTAATCCTGTTCACTTATCTCCATCTAGCGCCTGAAGCTGGACTGACGAAAGCACTTGTGGATAGTGGAGTAACTGCGGTCGGATATGAAACGATTCAGCTAGAAGACGGTTCATTACCACTCCTTATCCCGATGAGTGAGGTTGCGGGCCGTATGGCCGTGCAGATTGGAGCTCGACTGCTTGAGAAGCCTCAAGGTGGGAAAGGAATCCTGTTAGGCGGTGTTCCTGGTGTAAGGCCTGCTAAGGTGGTCATCGTGGGTGGAGGGATTGTAGGGACGAATGCAGCCAAAATCGCCCTTGGGATGGGTGCCAGGGTCACGGTATTGGATTCGAAGGCAAGCCGCTTGCGTGAATTGGATGATATTTTCGGAGGACGCTTGATCACCATTATGTCTGATTCCTACCATATTGAACAAGAAGTTCGAACAGCGGATCTACTTATAGGAGCTGTGCTTATCCCAGGAGCCCGAGCACCCAAGCTGGTAAAAGAGTATATGGTTCAGCAAATGGGGGAAGGGTCCGTAATAGTTGATGTAGCCATAGATCAGGGAGGGTCTATTGAGACCATTGATAGAATAACTACTCACGCCAATCCGACTTTTGTTAAGCATGGGGTGGTTCATTATGCAGTAGCCAACATGCCAGGCGCGGTAGCACGTACCTCAACGCTTGCACTAACCAATGTAACCATGCCCTATGCGCTGCTAGTTGCTAATCTTGGTATTGTAAAAGCCGCTATGCAGAACAAGTCGCTGTGCCGGGGGATTAATACGGCTGCTGGCCGCGTAACCAACCTTGCAGTAGCAGATAGCCTTGGATATGAATTCGCTGATGGTATTGAGGTTCTAACAGTCTAATAAATATTACTTGCAAGTTTCCTGAAGGTTTGATATACTCATTTTTGTTGTGAAAAGAACATATTGATTTAGTGTATGGCCCGTTGGTCAAGGGGTTAAGACACCTCCCTTTCACGGAGGTAACATGGGTTCGAATCCCATACGGGTCACCATATGCGGTAGTGGTGGAATGGCAGACACGCTATCTTGAGGGGGTAGTGAGCGTATGCTCGTGGAGGTTCGAGTCCTCTCTACCGCATAACACGAAGAGGTAAGGAAATCTTTGCTTAGCAAAGGTGTCCTTACCTTTTTTTAATTCTCGAGAATTTTCTTCAAAGCGCCAGCATATTGGGGATAGAGCTGTCGTATACAACCCGGGCAGATATCATGTGTGAACTGCAATGACAGCTTCTGCTGCAAATACTGCTCAATCCTGAGCCACTCCTCTTTATCGTTCCGAATGGATTTACAAGAGGCACAGATGGGAATGAGTCGAAGTTTGTACGGAGGCTTGGATATAGAACGAAAGCTTCTGTATGGTTGTATATGATGTTCTTTTATAACAGGGCCCAGATCCTTCAAAGAAATGATAAGGCTGCAGCTTGCTGAAGTCAGGTCTGTCATAAGAGGAAAGGCTTCCAGTTCTAAGGTTCTGCTGCTCTTCTTAAAGGTACTTACAGTGAACTTAGTGACAAATACCAGACGTTCACCTTGAAAAATACTCTGTAAGGAATCTAGCAATGTTAACCTGTGATTAGGTTCAATTATGAACTCCTGAAATAGCTCATAGCAATTAGCCCCGACGCACTCCTTGCGTGGAGATAAACCATGTTCTTTACTGTACTCAATCCAACTGCTGCTTACAAACTGAATTACTCCATTTCTGTCGATAACCCATGTATGGTGAGGCAGAGCTTCAAGCGAATGCGTGATTGAAGATAATACGCTTTCTGACAAAGGTTATCGCTCCTTGAGATCTTTCAGGATATAAGGCTTAGGACAGAGGCAGGTTGAGCAGTTCCTCGATCTGCCGCCGAAACCGTTTGGCTTTGCGTGTTCCGTGAATCAGATTAGAGAGACGATAGGGCGGAATTCCGTGGATCTGGCAGAAATCCTTCTGGTTCACACACATTTCTGTAAGGCGTTGTTTAATTGCCCAGCCATAGGGGGTTATGGGACTTTTACTATTCAACGAACTCACCTCTTATCGACTTTCCAGCCCTATGATATAATGAAGTAAGACATAGTATTAGTTAATTATATACTTTTTTGCGTCATATTTCAATAAAATATACCTTAAATAAGTATGTTTATGAGTTTGGAAGGCGGTTTTGTGAATGCAGTCCATATACGAGCGTATAGAGTATTTAATCAAGCAAAAGGGACTTACCAAGAAGTCATTTTGCGAGCAGTTAAATATCAGTACAGGCAACATGGGGGATTGGAAAAGAGGCAAGTCTACTCCGGGAACCCATAAGCTGATTGAGATTGGAGCTTTTTTTCATGTTAGTCTGGATTGGCTCATCCTGGGCAAAAATGCCCCCGAAATTGTTCGCGAAAGTGCTGGAAATTATTTTTTTGGGCAAATGCGGCAATTGAATTGCCAAAGTGAGGAACTTCTTCCAAGTGAGAAGGAATTTATAAAAGAGTATATTGCCTTTACCGAGTACCGTAAGCTTAAAGCGGCGGAGGATAATTCCTAAATCTGCATCTTTACTTTTGGTCGTAGTGGTTTTATAATTATGAATGTTGGCCTCAAACAATTTTTATGTCTTTACTCACCGCGCGGTAGTGGTGGAATGGCAGACACGCTATCTTGAGGGGGTAGTGGGTGTATACCCGTGGAGGTTCGAGTCCTCTCTACCGCATAATGTTTATTCGAAGAAGATCCTTGCATAGCAAGGGTCTTTTCGTTTTTTAAGGATCAGTTCTCAGGGGTGAATGTAAAACACAAAGAACCCTAAAAGGGACTCTTTGTGCTTTTTATTGTTCATAGAACTTCTCTAAAATAGATAGGATTCAATTTCCGTGGCGGGAAGGGTCAACTTCGCTTCAATTATTACGGACAGTTTCAGAACCTGATTCGATCTGCTGAATGTAGTCGCGTGGGGAGAGCCCGGTTACCTTTTTGAATACTTTGCTGAAATAAAAAGCGCTCTCGAAGCCCAACTTCTGTGAGATCTCGTAAATCCGGCCTTCGCCGCGGATCATCATTTCCTTTGCAGCTGTAATTTTGATCTCTGTGATATACTCTACATAGTTTACCTTGGCGACCTTTGAGAATAGATGGCTCAGATAGTTGGGACTGAAATTGAAGACATCTGCCACCTGATTTAGGGAGAGTTTGCTGCCGAGATTTCTTTTAATATACTCCTGGACATTTTTCACGACCTGCTCCTTGTAGCTCTGTCTGCGGGTAGAGAGAATGTTTGAGCATCCGTCCCGGAATTGGATCAACCAGCCGGCGATCTCTTCAATAGTATGCATCTGATAAATGGCCCGGTAGCCCTCTGGTTCATTCTCAAATATCTGCTCCACAATATTCTCACCATCTGCAAGCAGGGAAGTGGCCATATACAGGATATTGCAGGCGGCATCGGTGGCGGGAACCAGCAGATCGGACCGGCCATCGAATATTTCGATCATTTTGGAGATAATGGTGGTTAAGGCGCGGGTATCCATCTCTTCAAAAGCACGGCGGATCTCCGAACGAGATTCGGAGAAATCGAATAGCAGATGCTCCTGTTCCTGTGCTTCGCCTTCGTTGAAGAATACGAAGGAACACTCTTTAACGGCAGCCGGCAGCGCCTTCCGAGCTGCAAGGTAGCTTTCCCGCAGTAAATAAGGGTCCTCAACCGCGAACCCGATGGCTCCGATGATCGTCACATTGAAATAGTTGTGCAGCACGGAGGCCATATCCGCGAGCAGTTTCTGGATGTCGGGCATCCAGAGCCGCGAATCTGTTCCCGGGACAGGTAAGGCCAGGGCGAAATTACGCAGATCAAGACTGGTTACATAACAAGGACTTACTGAAGAGAGCGTGTCCTTAGCCATCTGTACAGTGCTTGAGCATAAGGCAATCAGCTTATCTCCACGTGGCGGGACAGTGTCCGGTCCAAGAATACGGCAGGTGCAGACCAGGTAAGCGGGGGCAGGCAAATCTACGTCCAAATCCTCTTTCTGCAGGAGGTACTGGTTCTTATTCTCGAACAGGTTGTTGAACAGGCGGATGAAGAATTTATCACGCTGGGCTTGAAGATTGCCGCGGTGAACAAGCTTCGGGTAGCTCTCCATCGTCTGGTATGCCTCTAGGATGGAAATAGCTCTCCGGATTGATTCGGACAGCGCCTCTGGGGTCAACTCCAGCTTCACCAGATAGTCTGTGGCCTGTACCTCAATGGCTCCGCGCGCGTATTGAAATTCTTCATAGCTGGTCAGCATAATGAAGAGTGGAAGCCGACCGTACTTTTGGCGTACCGAGCCGGCAACCTCGAGACCGCTCTTAATCGGCATTTTGATATCGCTGATTACAATGTCCGGACGGAGCGTGTCAATCATCTCTTCTTCCTGGGCACCGTTGTGGGCAATGCCTACTATCTCAATGTTGTATTGCTCCCATTTCAGCATAGACTGCAAGCCGATACAGACCAAAGCCTCATCATCTGCGATTAATAATTTGATCAATATCATCACGTCCTTGCTCAGTTAGTCAAGCTACTCTCTCTGCAAGAAGGGCAGAATCAGCTTCATTATAGTGTAATGGCCAAGTTCACTCTCAATGGATAGGCCGTAATTCTCTCCAAAAGCCAGCTGTAAACGTTCATTTACGCTGCGAAGTCCAACATTCTCCAGCATTCCCTTGGATTCGTCCTCCGGCTCAGATAGAATAGTGGAGATTTGCTCTTCCTTCATACCGACACCATTGTCTTCGATCGTGACAAGAATATCGGCGAACCCACTTTTGGATACCGTGATGTGAATGTCTCCTCTGCCCTTAGGCTCAATACCATGGAAGATAGCATTCTCAACCAAAGGCTGAAGCGTGAAGCGCGGAATCAGGCCGGTGAGCAATTCCTCGTTCTCAATCTCCTTCACCATGGAGACTTTGCTGCCATAACGGTATTTCTGAATCAGGAAATAGTCATCGAGCAGGCTTAGCTCATCCTTCAGCGGCATCAGTCTCCTATTGTCTTTAGCGATGCTGCGGAGCAGTCTGGACAGTGAGGTCGTCATTTCCGCAATACCCGTAGCGTTCTGAATTGTGGCCATCCATTTGATCGAATTCAGTGTATTGTACAGGAAATGGGGATTGATCTGACTCTGCAGCATCCGGTACTCCAGCTCCTGCTTCTGCTTCTCGTCAGCGAGCCGGCTGTCCATGAGGGCAACGATATCCTGGGACAGGCGGTTGATGCCACGTCCGATGTCGCCGAGTTCGTTGTTCCATTCGATATTGCGGTCCAGCAGGAAATTTCCCTGGGCAATCTTATCAATGCGCTTCTTTAGTTTCTCCACCGGAAGACTAATGGTACGGGTTAAATACAGGGTAATGATAGCGCTTAAGATGATAACCAAAAGACAAACGCCAAGCATGACCAGAATCCATATATTTGTCTTAGGAGCGAACCTGTCATTCGATAAAGTCTGCGACAGAATCACGCCGCTCCGAACGGGATAAGATACTACGATATGACTTTCCTTATCTTCTTCCAGCTTAATCATGGACAGCTCGGTGTGAGGACCTACAGGCTTATCATTGGTATAGGCCACCGGTTCATACGACTCTGTAATGGCGGTGACCTGATCGCCGATGAGTTGATAATGATGATTGCCAAGCGTCAGCAGCAACCGGGAATTCTTCGGCAGAGAGTACCCTTTCAGCTTGTCGGTAATCACAGAGGTATTGGCTAACATGAACACCGTTCCAACCCGGGAAGCTCCTTTGCCGTAAATAGGAAGAACAAATGGAATTCCGTTCGTGTTGGAGAGCGGGTCTTTGATTATCTGATCCCATTTCTCCTCAGTATCGTTATTGAGGCCAGTAATTTGACCGATATTGTGAATAGTAAGCGGAACGGACGTGCCGGAGTTATCCACTTGCAGGAACTTTCCGTTGTTGTCGGTTACAATCAGGCGGCGGACATAGCTGTTGGAGCGGTTGATCCGGAAATCCTCCTGCATTGAGTTGAATACATTAACAGCTTCCTTAGGGCTCGGGTTCAGCGACGTCAAATAATTCGTGAGCAGGGTATTGGTGGACGAGTTGGTGCTGCAGGTCATCGCCAGAGCGGACAGATTAATCAAATCCTGTTCAATGATATGGGAAACAAGCTGCAGGTTGAACTCGGTCGACTGGATTGTTGTTTTGCGCTGATAATAAGTAATCAATTTATAGCTAAAAAAAGACAGCAGCGTGGCAATTAGCAGTGCAAATACGGCCATGAGCAGAATGATGCGGCTTTTAATGGTGGATTTTCTAACCGTCGTTAACACTCCTTTATATCATATGAATCCATATAAAACGTTTTCATAAATAGAGTTCATTCCAGAAATTTTCTACTATAAATAACATGCATAACTATATGAACACCATAGCATAATCCTGCATTTCAATACAGAGGAAGGAATATAAGCTGAGAATTTTACATGTTTTAGATAGGAAATTACAGGTTTGAGACGGGCGGGGACGAGAAGAGCACAGAAAAGTGAATGATCTGTGTTTGATAATACATCCCAATCCTATCGTGAAAGCCTTAAACTTTGAACTAAGGCCGGATGAACTGGTCATTGCTAGACTATCAGAAGGAAAAGGGGATATTTAAATGAACTTAAAAAGATTCTATGGCATGACCTTCGCCACAGTACTCTCCGTGAGTATGCTGGCCGGATGTTCCGGTAATAACACGAACGAAGGCGCTGCTGCAACAACTGCTCCCGCAGCGAGTAATGCTGCAAACGCTTCCGCTGAACCGAGTGTGGAGCCTGTTACTTTGAAGTGGGCGCTGTGGGATTGGGAAGCTACCGCATACTACAAGCCGCTGATCGATGCCTATAAAACTGCACATCCGAACGTAACCATTGAGTATGTTGATCTTGGTTCCACTGACTATATGACGATGCTGAGCACACAGCTCTCCGGCGGTGCAGACCTGGACGTTCTTACTATTAAAGACATTCCCGGCTACTCGAACCTTGTGAAACAGAATCACCTGGAACCGCTTAAGGGATTCATGACCGATAAATCCATTGATCCTTCCGTATACGGCGGTACTGTAGAACAGATTGAAGTTAACGATGAAGTGTATGCGCTTCCTTTCCGCAGTGATTTCTGGATCGTTTATTACAACAAGGCTTTGTTCGACAAAGCAGGTGTGGAGTATCCTAGCAACGATATGACCTTCGACCAATATGATGAGCTGGCTAGAAAAATGACCTCCGGCAGCGGTTCCGAAAAAGTATCTGGTGCCCACTACCACACTTGGCGGAGCGCGGTTCAATTGTTCGGTATTCTTGACGGCAAGAATACGGTTGTCGATGGCAACTATGATTTCCTGAAGCCTACCTATGAGCGGATCCTGAAAGAGCAGGAAGACGGTATCGTTATGGATTACGCTACACTGAAGACTTCCAGCACGCATTACTCCGGCGTATTCTACAACAACTCCGTTGCCATGATGAACATGGGCAGCTGGTTTATTGCCACTCAGATTGAAAAAGTGAAGAGCGGCGAGTCCCAATCGACGAACTGGGGCATTGTGAAATACCCTCACCCTGACGGTGTAGAAGCCGGTACTACACTGGGTACAATTACTTCCCTGGCTGTAAACCAGAAATCCAAAAATAAAGAAGCAGCACTTGATTTCATGAACTTCGTAACAGGTGAAGAAGGCGCGAAAGTCATTGCTTCTACCGGAACAATCCCGGCAATTAAGAATGATGAAGTTATTAATTCTATTACCTCTATCGATGGTTTCCCTGCTGATGAGAACAGCAAAGCTGCACTGAATACGGTTAAGACCTATCTGGAAATGCCAATACATCAAAGTAGTGCGGACATCGAGGTTATTCTGAATGAAGCGCACGATAATATTATGACTAAGAACGCTTCGATTGATGAAGGTCTGAAGGATATGAATGAACGTGTAGGGCTGCTCTTGAACAATTAACCTGAAGAGAGACGGTAGATTCTAAGGGCGGGCGAAGGCCCGCCTTTTATATCAGAAAGTATAGAGTTTTAGAAGGTTTGGAGGAGAAAGAATGCAGAACGAAACCATATTGCGTACAAATAAGAGCCCTAAAAATCGTATGTCAAAAGGCCTCAGGGATAACCTGATTGCTTACAGCTTCATTGCGCCGAACTTTATCGGATTTGCCCTGTTTACACTGGTACCCATGATTTTTGCCTTTATCCTTGCATTTGTGAAATGGGACGGGGCCAATCCAATGCAGTTTATCGGACTGGACAATTTTGCGCGGCTTCTCAAAGACACAACATTCCACAAAGCACTATGGAACACCATTGTTTACACTGTTGGAGTTGTACCGCTTACCATGATTGTTGCGCTGGCACTGGCTATTCTGCTTAATCAGAAGATTCTGGGCCGCAATTTCATGAGAACCGTCTTCTTCTTCCCTTATGTAGCGTCTCTGGTAGCCGTTGCGGCGGTATGGAACTTTATCTTCAGTCCTACGATGGGCCCGATCAACAATATTCTGCATACCATTACGGGTATCCCGCTGGAGGATCTTCCCCGCTGGGCAGCAGATAAGCAGTGGGCAATGTTCACAGTAATCCTTTTCACAGTGTGGAAAAACATGGGTTACTACATGGTCATCTACCTGGCAGGATTGCAGGGAATTAACCCTGAGCTGTATGAGGCTGCTGAGCTGGATGGCGCAGGCCCGTGGAGAAGATTCCGCAATGTAACAGTCCCTCAGCTGGCGCCTACATCCTTCTTTGTTCTGATGATTCTGGTCATCAATTCGTTCAAAGTCTACGATATCTTTATCAACCTATTTGCCGGTGCCGATAACCAGCTCAACGACTCTACAAGGGTTATGGTTTATCAGATCTACAATACGGCCTTCCGTTCGCTTGATTATGGATATGCCAGTGCCATGGCCATTGTATTGTTTCTGTTGGTACTTGGCATCACCATCGTCCAGTTCCGCGGCGAGAAAAAATACGGACAATAGGAGGATTCAAAAGATATGGTTGGTACTAATAAAGGAATTATAATTGGCACTAAAGTGCTTGTGTATATTTTGTTGTTTGCGACAGTGCTGGCGATGCTTGTACCGTATATATGGATGTTGTCCTCATCGCTTAAGCTTAACAAGGATGTATTCGCGTTCCCAATGCAATGGATTCCGTCGAATCCGCGCTGGGAGAATTTCATGGATATCTGGACGCGGATTCCACTGGGACGCTTCATTTTTAATACAGCGAAATTATCAATTATTGTAACCATTCTCCAACTGCTGACTTCAAGCTTTGCGGCCTATGCGTTCTCCAAGCTGCAATTCAGAGGAAAGAACGTTATCTTCCTTGGGTATATCGCCACAATTGCGATCCCTTGGCAGGCATACATGGTACCACAATTTATTCTGATGCGTTACTTGGGACTGAACAATACCCATCTGGCAATCATTCTGTTGCAGGCATTCTCGGCTTTCGGAGTTTTCATGATGCGTCAATTCTATCAGGGAGTTCCGGATGAATTATGTGAGGCAGCCCGTATCGACGGACTCAGTGAATACGGAATCTGGGCAAGAATTATGCTGCCGCTGTCCAAGCCGGCATTGTCCACACTTACGATCTTCACCTTCGTCGCGACTTGGAATGACTTCCTGGGGCCAATGATTTATTTGACCGACACGAAGCTCAAGACCATTCAGATCGGACTCAGAATGTTCATTTCGCAATATTCTGCGGAGTACGGCTTGATTATGGCGGCAAGTGTAGTTTCTATCATTCCTGTTGTTATTGTATTCCTGTCCCTGCAGAAGTACTTTGTGCAAGGAGTTGCAGCATCGGGGATTAAAGGCTAGAACAGTATTAGGCCTGGCAGTTGCATCTTTTAGCATTCTGCCAGGTTTTTTATAAGTAGGATGCTGAAATATCGATGTATGTGTAAATGATTGTCGAAGGTCTGTCTAAGGCGACTAATTATTCACCTAACAACGAGATAAATACGCTTACTTAAAGGGTGAGGTACTTAGAGCAACGAAGGAGGATAAAGGGATGAACAGAAAACACCACGTTAAAAAAAGGCTATTCTCAGTGTTAATGAGTACTGCACTCGTGGCTGGTATGTTTCCGGCACTCAGTCTGCCGTCAGCGTCTGCGGCCACCGTAAATACGGTATATGCAGCCGCCTACATGGGGGCGACAACGGCAGAAGATACTACTTTGCCAGACAGTGTTACAATTGGCGGCCAGCCCGCAGCTGTAAACTGGAATATTGACCAAGATACCTTTGCCGTGCCTTATGATACAGTGGCAGTCACTGGAACCGCAAACAACGAGCCGGTCACTGCTAGTGTGGAAGTCATTCCTCCCTCCAGCAATCCGCTCGTTTACTTTGTGGACAGCGGCAGAGGTGGCGACTCTGTAGGCAATGTTGCGACTTCCTCACCGCTGTACGAAGCGGTAAAAACACTGACCGGCAATGATTTGATTAATCAGTTTCCCGATCAAAGGTATGTCAGTGGAACAACTGACTGGGGCTTTGATGATTCCATCAACAAGGTGAAGAACTCCAAAGACGGTGGACATACGGATCCTGCGACGGATCCGTCCATATGGATGGTCGGGCTGCGGGTTGATCCTGCGAGCAATGATATTGTGTATAAAATGAAAGCGCTTCAGGCTGGAACTTATACGCTTAGCAGCGGTTTCTATGAATGGTACTCCGGTACCCGAAATCGTGTAATTCAGCCAAGGATTGAATATATGGATACATCTGGAGCAACCAAGACGATCTCGTTTGCACAATTCGACACGAATGCGACTAAGTTTATTTCCGGAGAGTTCATCATTCCTGGGGATATCGATACTAGTAGTCCTATGACCTTGACCTATGCTTATGTATCCGGTGAGAAACCTATTCTGAGCTGGTTTGCTGTTGCCAAGGGTGGAATTAAGCAAGCGATTGATGACGCCC
The DNA here is from genome assembly GCA_023512345.1 of Paenibacillus sp. GTDB lineage: Bacteria > Bacillota > Bacilli > Paenibacillales > Paenibacillaceae > Paenibacillus_AQ. The sequence continues at coordinate 319,262 of JAILZT010000001.1, read as the reverse complement.
GCCAGACTGCAGTTTCTACAGTCAAAGTTCTGCTCGACGGCAACAATATCCAAACGGATAATGTCAACGGTCTCACGTTCAAAGGATTTGGCGTACTGAGTGCTAATAGCACAAGTGCCCTGCTGATGGATTATAAGGCTGAGCATCCCGAAGCCTACAAAGAAATGCTGCAGATCCTGTTCGGCGGAGAACATCCGATCATGACACATGTGAAGATCGAGATGGGAAATGACCGGAACAACTCTACCGGACCCGACCCGGCCACCATGCGTACGGCCGATGAAGAGGCCAACGTTACACGGCATCCCGGCTTCCAGCTTGCAGCGGATGCCAAGGCTGTGAATCCCGATCTTAAAGTGAGCATCCTGAGATGGAATGCTCCAGCCTGGGCGAATAACAACGACAAAATTTATACTTGGTACAAAAAAACCATTCTAGCTGCTTATCGGCAGTATGGCTATATGGCCGATTACGTCAATCCCTATATCAACGAGCATGCCCCGGATTTGGCGTGGACCAAACAGTACGCCGAAAGAGTCAAGACAGACAGCGAAGGCTTCAGCAGCACCGAAGAGCGGGAACTGTACAACCGGATCAAGTCTGTGATTTCCGATGAAGTCGGAATCGGTTCCTTCGGAGCCAGTATGGTGAGTGACGCGTCCCTGCGGGAGGCGGTGCCGGTTGCCGCATATCACTACAACACTGAAGACGACAGCGCAGGCAATTTCAAGAAGCTCGCGGAACAATATGATATTGAGGTATGGAACAGTGAGGCGCAGGCTACTTTTAGCAATTCCTCCTTCCGCCCCAATAATAATATGAAGGATCCCACAGTGGCAGGAACCGGGATTGGCGGCATAGGCGGCCCGCTGGAAATGGGCAACACGATTGTTAAAGGATTCGTCAATTCGCGTCGGACGCACTTTATTTACCAGCCGGCCATCGGTTCCTTCTATGAAGGTGGACAATATTCCTTCAAGGAACTGCTCAGCATGCGCGACCCGTGGTCGGGCTGGATTCATTATGATGCCGGCCTTGTCATTCTGCAGCATTTCAGCCGCTTTGCGAATATAGGCTGGGAGAACGAAGATAATTCGGCGGGTATATGGAGAGCGGTTCCCCAGGCCAGCTACACCGGTGCATCAGGCACCAACCCGGTCAGCGGACGCAATGGCACCCCCAGCTATATAACCCTTGCAGCACCTGATAAAAAAGATTTCTCAACAGTTATCGTGAACGACAGCGAGTATTCCAAAATTTACAAGTTACAGACAGTCAATATGGGCTATACGGACAATCCATCCATGGAAGTATGGGAAACCCGTGCGGCCGATGCAGGAGAAGCCTTCAACAGCAATTATATGCAGTATCTTGGAGACGTAACTGCTGATGTCAGCGGAGTGTATACCGTTAAGGTTAAACCCTATTCGACGGTGACTGTGTCCACTTTGAAGAATAAGGACAAAGAGGAGTATAATACACCGCTGCCTGTAGAAGGTGAGCGCACAGTACTGGATACCGATGCTGCTGGAGAGGGTCATAGTATTGGGGACAATATCTTGTATGCCGATGATTTTGACTATGCCGGCCGGACCGTTGTGAAGATCGGTGCAGGCGGACAAGAGAATGGTACTCAGAGCTATATCGAATCCCGAGGAGGTTCCCAAAGTGCAATGCCGCGCTATACCCATGACCGCAACGGCGCATTCGAGGCATATCTTCCGGAGGGATCGGACAACTATGTCCTGCGCCAGCAGTTGGATACGGGAATCATGGGGCTTGGCGGAACGTGGAATGGCGGAGATCCTGTAACGGCTATCGGCGACAACCGGTGGACGAACTACAAGGCCAGTGTTGATGTTTCGTTTGAAACCAATAATACCCAGGGCGGAGCCAATTATGCTGCAATAGGTGCCCGGTATCAGGGCGGCGGCAGCTCCCAATCCATAACCGGTACACCGTATGTGTTGAAATTCTGGTGCGACGGCGGCTGGCAGCTGCTGGTCAACAATAGTGCAGTAGCAAGCGGCAATGCCGTAAGCGGTTCCGGTGGTGCGAAGATCGACGGATTTAACACCGCATTTGATGCATGGCATAACATTGCCGTTCAGGTTGCAGGTGACAGAGTGACTGCCTATCTGGACAATGTGAAGCTGACCTCCTATACCGACCCTAACCCTAAAATGTCAGGCCGCGTAGATCTGGCCAGTGGATATTATCACGTCCGGTTCGACAATTTGAAGGTTGAGAAGGTTGATGCATATGCACCTTATTATTCTGAGCTTCTGGATAATCTTGAAATGTTTGATCTGGCTGCTGTACCTAGTGCAAATCTAACATACAGCGGGTCGTGGAGCCATACGAACGGAGCTGGCATGTATATTTACCAGCGTTCCCAATCCACCAGCCAGGCTGTAAACGCTGAGATGGAATATACGTTCGAAGGTACTGGACTGGATATCTTGGGGCCAAACAGCGGATCGGCGAAGCTTGAGGTAACGGTAGACGGGAGGGTTACCGCTCTATCGGCCGATACAATTGCTGCCAAGGAGCTGTACCAGACATTCGTACTACGTGGACTTAAATATGGCCAACATCAAGTGAAGATTAAGGTAATAAGCGGCACTCTGGTTGTAGATGCGGTCGCTGTTGTTTCCGGCAAAGTAACCGGTGCGGCGGATACTTCTGCTCTACAGGCAGTGGTAGCAGCAGCGAAAGTTGTGACCAGACAAGATGATTATTTGGACAGAGACTGGGAGCTCTTCGCAGATGCACAGGGAGCTGCACAGGAAGCGCTGGATCATCCTGTTCAATATAGATTGGATCAGGAAGGAGCTGCGCAGCTTGAAGCGCGTCTGACTTCCGCCCTGAATCAGTTGACTACAGGAGATATTAGGGAGCTTGCCGCTCCTCAGGATACGGCTACTTATATGGGGAAACTGCCGAAGCTTCCCGCTATGCTGGAAGCTACACGTGAAGATGGAACCAAAGTGCAGGTATCCGTGAAGTGGAATCTGGAAGCGGTCAGCTTCAACACTCCATATGAACGGGTAGCTGTAACTGGAACCTATGGAAGCTTGAAAACCATAGCGTATGTGGAAGTGGTGCCGGCAGGCCTCGTGTACTTTCTGGACACTGGTGTCTCGGCAGATGGTGTAACGCCGTCATACACGGCAATCAAGAATTCCGTGGGCGACAGCCTGCTAAATAATAAGGCGGACCAGTTATCCACCGGCAATACGGTATGGGGGCATACCAACACGGGTACCAACTACAATCTCAAGGGTCTTGGCGGTGCTGTAGTCGCCACAGATAAAACTCAGACAGGTGTATACAGTTCGAATACGAAGAATACACCTCTGATTTACACACTTCCTCTAAGTGCAGGTAAATATACGATTACGTCTTACCACCGGGACTGGTGGAACAACACCAGTCGTACGATGGATATTACGCTCAGCTATGCTGATACTGAGGGGAAGGCAGTGAGTGAAACAGTTCGGTCTGGCCTGGTTGCAGGTTCGAATGGGGTTATGATTAATTATGATTTCACGCTGCCAGTGGGCGGTACCGTGAAATATTCAGTAAACAATACGTTCAGTCAGGCTCCTCTGATCAGCTACTTGGCTGTAGCCAGAGATATGGTTAGTGTTGCCAATGAGCAGGCTGCAAATGAGGCTAAAAGCATCATTGAAGGCGCGACATACAACGTGAAGAAGGAAATAGCTAATAGTGAGGAGGCTGTACAGACTTGGTTGCTGCAGACAATAGGCGAATTGCCAGGCTTCAGCGCAACCGGGGTTACCATGGGTGATATCATATTGTCACCGTTCCAGGAAGCAACTGATGACACTGATGGCAGCTTTACCTTCATAGTATCGTTGAGTAAAGGAGAGGCAAAAGCGGATAGTACAGCCAGCGGAACGATCACGCTGCCGGTTCCGGATACGGTTCAGCCGGTGATTACCTTGAATGGTGATGCGATTGTGAATCTGCCGGTCGGTTCCGAATATACCGATGCTGGATCCACTGCTTATGATGATGTGGATGGCGATATTACAGACCGCATTACTACAACTGTCAGCAGTGAAGTCTATGGCTTGACTACAATCGATGTGGCGAAAGCAGATATTTATACCCTCCACTATAATGTCAGTGATGCTGCAGGTAACCCGGCTGTAGAAGTGACAAGAAAAGTAGTGGTTGCACTTGATCCGGATGTAACGAAGCCGGTCATTACCCTCCTTGGTGAACCATCCGTTCAACTGAAGAATGGGGCGAACTATACGGATACCGGAGCTACAGCGGCAGATGACCGCGACGGCGATATTACGGAGCGCATTGTGGCAACAATTACGAAGAATGGGGAGACTGTTCTAACGCTGGATACTTCGGCTGCAGGCACCTACAGGTATCATTATAATGTGACTGATTCGGCGGGCAACTCGGCTGTCGAAGTGATTAGAACCCTAACTGTGGGCGAAGTTGACCAGCCGCCGGTAGTGACGCCTACACCTACACCGGCTCCAACGGAAGCGCCAGTATCGACAGTAGCGCCTGCGCCAGCTGTTACACAGACACCAACACCGCTGCCGCAGACAATAAAGGTTCTTGGCCTGAATGATTTCACAGCTCCGGTTGGAGGGGTAATAACAGTTGAGCTTGCAGAAGCTACAGAATCCGTATTGCTGCCAGTAGGATTATCAGGAATTACGGGAGAGAACGCGCTGCGTCTCGCCTTTAATACAATTGCTGTCGATCTGACTCCTGAAGTACTGAAGAATATTCAGGAGAAGGTTATTGGAGGCCAAACAGAGGGAGCAAGAATTAAGCTCTCAGCCGTGAAGTCAGCTAAAGCACATATGGAGCAGCTGATGAATAATCCGGCTGTCAACGGTTCCGTTCAGTTATCTGCGGCAAGTGATTTGATTCACTTCAGCCTGGAGGTTATTGCTGCAGATGGAACTGCCGTAACGGTAACCGCTTTTGATAAACCGCTGAAGCTTACCTTCACTGTAGATCCGGCTGCTAACCGCAGCTTACTCGGGGTCTACTATATTGCTGCTAATGGTGGCCCTGAATATATGGGCGGAACGCTGACTGAAGAAAAGATGTCTGTCGAAATAATCCATTTAAGCCAGTATGTGGTCCTGGAGTATGACAAGATGTTCTCGGATGTAAGCAGCGATAATTGGGCGAGCGATGTAATTAAGTCCATGGCCGCGAAACATATTATTGAAGGTATTTCTAATACGGAGTTTAATCCGCAAGGGGAAGTAACAAGGGCGCAATTTGCTGCTATGATTACACGCGCGCTCAGTCTTAAAGCGGTAAGCCTATCAACGTTTGTTGATGTGAATTCCAAGTCCTGGTATGCCGAGGCTGTTGCAGCTGTAAATGAAGCGGGGATAGTATTCGGACGCAGCGAGGATGCATTCGCTCCGAATGAGAGAATTACCCGTGAGGAAATGGCTGTAATGATCGTCCGGGCTTATGAATACTTGCAGGGAAGCAAGACAAGTGAAACGGCTGCCATCTCATTCAGTGATTATTCCCAAATTCATGACTGGGCGAAGAATGCATCAGGCATCGCCGAACAGGCGGGTCTAATCAAGGGACGCGGAAATAAGCAATTTGCGCCGCAAGAGACAATGACCCGCGCTGAGAGTGCACAAGTTATCTCTAATCTGCTTGGGAGTTTGTAAGTAGGATTTCAAAGAACCTGGCAGGCTGCATTTAGCGGACTGTCAGGTTCTTTTTCACAATATTCTTCTTTTACTACCGAAAAGAAAGTTGGTGCTCTCAACCATTAACTCTCCAGTGAAAATAGTGCAAAAAGTACAACATTTCCGCTGCTCTCAGTTCATTGTTGCTCCAATGTCAGAGGGTCAGCTGTTCTTACCATACTTGCCGGGCGGAATGCCCGTGATGTTCTTGAAGGTGCGGATGAAATTGGCATAATCGTTGAAGCCGGACAGATAGCAGGTATCGGATACGGAGTTTCCGACGGACAAGAGCTGCTTGGACAACGCGATCTTTTTGAGCAGGACATAACGGTAGATGGTTCCGCCTGTCTGCTGCTTGAACAGATGGCTGAGATAATATTTATCAACGTTCAGTTCGCCGGCAATCTGCTCCAGTGACAGATTCAGATGAAGGTGATTGTCGATATAACTCATGGCTGATTGTATATGTGAGGAAATAACGCTGGGAACGGCGGAACGGGTACGGCTGTACAGCTCATTCACGAGCACCAGGAGCTGAATTAGGTAAGTCAGAGCCAGAACCTCGCTGCCATACTGCGGGTTCTTCAAACTTGCAATCAGATGTGAAGCTAGTGCCGTATACTCTGCAAGCAGCGGTTCATCCATATGTGCGAGATTATGCTCTCCGGGCTGACGGTTCTGGAAACAGGCGAGCAGATTGGTAGTTGCTGTGCAGAAAGGATATACAACTGATGCTTTGAAATGGATAGTCAGCCGTTCATAAGGTTCTGGAGATAAATTAATGATTTTGTGAATCTCGTGATTGTTGAATAAGAGAACATTTCCCCGGTGCAGCGGATAGCTGTACTGATCCACAAATCCGTTCACCCTGCCACCCAGAAACAGGAAAATTTCATAGTGGTCATGGATGTGGAAATCCCTTGTCGGCGAGATTGGTGAATTGCCGATACCGGCCAGGATATCGCCGTCGAACGTTTGATAGTACTGGGCATGTTTCATAGAAATTGCCCCTTTCAGATTAATCACAATATATGCAATAAATGATCACTATTCGCAAAGACATTGCAATAATACCACACTAAACTATAGAAGAAGAAGACTTGAAAGGGTTGAATTGTACATGAATGGTAAGGAACAGCGTAAATATTGGCTGGATACGATGCTGCTTATCGGGGGACCGGTACTGGAGGCTTTGGCAGAGCGGAAATTAAAAGAAAAATTGCCTACGGAGTTTAATAGTGAACGGAGCCAGTTTGCCCATCTAGAAGCTTTTGCGAGATTGGCTTGCGGGATGGCCCCTTGGCTTGAGCTTAAGGGACTTGAGGGTGAGGAAGAACAGCTTAGAGCCCGCTATGCCGGGCTGATGCTGGAAGCTATCGATGCCGCTGTTGATCCGGAGTCGCCTGACTATATGGAATTCAAGACCGAAGGCCAGCCGCTGGTTGATGCGGCATTCCTGGCCCACGCGCTGGTGCGCGCACCGAAGACACTTACGGGGCAGCTGAGTGAACGGGTTAAAGGCAATTTAATCATAGCGCTGAAGCAGACACGCCGGACCGCTCCAAGCGGCAGTAATTGGCTGCTGTTCAGTGCAATGGTGGAAGCAGCTTTGTATATGCTCGGTGATCCTGACTATGACCGGATGCGTGTCGGCTATGCGGTTCATATGTTCATGGACTGGTACAAGGGTGATGGTGTCTACGGGGACGGGAAGGACTTTCACTGGGATTATTACAACAGCTTTGTGATTCAGCCGATGTTGGTGGATGTTGTGGGACTTTTTGAACAGGAGTCGGAACAGTATGCTGCACTGAAACCCCTGATTATGGAACGGGCACAAAGATATGCGACTGTTCTGGAACGGATTATTGCACCCGACGGTACTTATCCTTTCATTGGGCGCTCGATCGTTTACCGTTTTGGTGCGTTTCAGTTGCTGTCGCAGGCGGCGCTGCAGCATTTCTTGGAGGATGCACTTACTCCAGCACAGGTTCGCTGTGCTTTGACAGCTGTGATCGCGCGGACGATGAAATTTCCGGGTACGTTGGATGAGGCCGGTTGGCTGCGTCCGGGGGTGTACGGCTATCAGCCGGAGCTTGCGGAGAGCTATATCAATACGGGCAGCCTGTATTTATGTGCTTCCGTATTCCTACCGCTGGGGCTTCTTCCGGCAGATCCCTTCTGGTCGGGAGAAGAGATGAAATGGACTTCACTAAGAATAGCAGATGGTGAAGATGTCTTGCGGGATCATGCCTTGGAATAAAGGCAGTCAGCCGCTTGAGCGGAGAATAAGGTACAGCACCGATCTGACTGAGCGATAAGGAGGACAAAGGCATGAACAAACAGGAGCTATTGGCAATAGTGCAGGAAATGAAGCCGGCCGATCTGAGCTTGTATTATCCGCATGGGGATTCGGTTGCTTTTTGGACTCAGGCATTATCTTCTGGAGTATTACAGTCAGACATTAGCGAGATCTACTCGGAGGCGCAAAGGCTGGACGGGCAGCCAATACCGGAGCTGACAAATACGCTATTTTCTACTTTTGCGCGTACAGGTTCAAGGCTGGAATATGAACGGGTCTATTTTGAACGAAGAAGAAGACTGAATACTTATGTATTTCTGGCTTTGCTGGAGTCGGATCAGGCGAGGGTTCTGGAAAAGCTGGAGGATACCCTTTGGGCAATATGCGAGGAATACACCTGGTGTCTTCCAGCCCATCTTCCCACAGATCATAATGCCACTGACATCAACCGGTATATCGATCTGTTCTCCGCTGAGACAGGATTTACATTAAGTGAAATTTCACTGCTGCTGGGGGACCGCCTTCCGCCGCCGCTCCGCTCCCGAATCCGCCATGAGATAGAGCTCAGAGTGCTTCGGCCTTTTCTTGAGCAGGGGCCTTACCATTGGGAGACGGCACGGCATAATTGGGCGGCGGTCTGTGCGGGCTCCATCGGGGCAGCTGGCCTGCTGTCTGTGAGCGACCCGGATATGCTAGCGGATATTTTGCTGAAAACAGAAAGCGCCATGTTGTATTACCTAGAAGGATTCGGGGATGACGGAGCCTGTCTTGAGGGGCTTGGTTACTGGAACTATGGTTTTGGCTATTTCACCTACTACAGTGATCTGCTCCGCTCCAGAAGTGAAGGTATACTGGACTGGTTCCAGCTGGATAAAGTATCCAAGATTGCCCGCTTCCAGCAACAATGCTTCATTGACGGAAGTAATGTGGCCAATTTCTCGGATTCAGTGCCTCAGGTACGTGTGCATATGGGATTGTCCCATTATCTGGCGGAAGTCTGTGCGGATACCCTGCGTCCGCCGTCCGCTCTGCGCGCTCTCTACACAGAAGATCACTGCAGCCGATTTGCCCCGGCTCTGCGCAATCTGATATGGTCCAAAGCCGGCAAGGAGGACGAAGCTTGGGAAGCTGCCAGTTGTTATCTGCCTGATGCTTCCTGGCTTGTCTCCCGTCATGTATCGGCAGCGGGTACATTCGGATTTGCAGCCAAAGGCGGCCATAATGATGAACCGCATAACCATAATGATTTGGGCCATTTCATTCTGAGCGGCCGGGGAGAAATCTACGCATCTGATCTGGGAAGCGGAGAGTATACCGCCGATTATTTCGGTACCGGCCGTTACCGGTATGACTGCAATGGATCGCAGGGTCATTCGGTGCCAATCATTGATGGCCAGTATCAAGGGGCCGGCCGGGAGTTCCATTCCACGGTGCTGCACGCATCGGCGGCCGGAGAACAAGATGAGCTGACGCTGGAAATGACACAGGCGTATCAGATAACAGGAGTGCAGTCCTTAGTGCGTTCGCTGGTTTGGTATAAAGAGGAACTTCCCCGTCTGGAACTAACAGACGCTTATCGGTATGAAGGGAAGCCGGCGAGATGGACGGAGCGGTTCGTAACCTGGCGTGAGCCTAAGCTACTCCGCCCTGGTGCCTTGCTGCTGCCGGGGGCTGCTGGCAACGGTGTTGAAGTGAATTATGATCCGCTGGTAGTCCAGCCGGAGATTGCCGGGCATGAATACCGGGATCATTTTGGCCGGGAGACGCTCTGGTACAGTCTGGACTTCCATGTTCTTCAGCCTGGAGCGGAGGGCAAATTAGCATTCACTTTTCAATTTCTATAAATGATTGATTTAAGCTTATAATTCAAACAAAGGCGGTATGTATATGAGTGGAACGGTACAGCAGGCTTGGGTAGAAGAGGCGTGGAGCCACGCGCTTGAGAAGACGAGAATGAACAGCCGGAGAATCGGCGCCGAATTCCCCCATGCCAGTCAAGGTGGCAAGTACGTGCTTGAGGCACCGAGCTGGTGGACAGCCGGCTTCTGGCCGGGAATGCTCTGGCAGCTCTATGCAGCAAGCGGAGACGAGAGTTTGAAAGCAATTGCCGAGCGCTGCGAGGAACGGCTTGACGAGGTGTTGGATGGTTATGTGAAGCTGGACCATGATCTGGGTTTCATGTGGCTGCTGACCAGCGTTGCCAACTACAAGCTCACGGGCACAGATGAATCACGGGTCCGGGCGCTCAAGGCTGCCAACTATCTGGCCGCCCGGTTCAACCTCAAAGGCCGCTATATCCGGGCCTGGAATCCATGGAGAGAAGGCGAGGATAACAGCGGGGTTGCCATTATTGACTGCAGCATGAATACCAGCCTGCTCTTCTGGGCTTCCAAAGTAACAGGGGACCCGCGCTACCGGCATATCGCTGAGGCGCATATGGATACGGTACTGGAGCATTTCATCCGGCCGGACGGTTCCGTCTATCACATTGTCAATTTCAATCCGGAAACGGGCGAAGTGGTCGAGAAGCGGGGCGGACAGGGATATGCACCAGAATCGGCCTGGTCGCGTGGTGCGGCTTGGGCGCTCTATGGCCTGTCGCTGGCCTATCATCATACCGGCAAGCAGAGTTACCTTAATGCGGCCAAGCAAGTCGCGCATTTCTTCTTGACCCGTCTGCCGGAGGATCAGGTTCCGCATTGGGATTTTCGTGCTCCCGGTGAAATTGGCGAGATCCGTGATACCTCCGCAGGTTCCTGTGCAGCGAGCGGTTTGCTGCTGCTGGCAAGTCAGGTGGAGACTTCCGAGGCTCATGTCTATCGGAACGGGGCTCTAAGAATTACGGAATCCCTCTACCGGAATTACGGCACCTGGGATGATGCCGATGAAGAAGGATTGCTGCTTCATGGTACAAGCAACTATCCTGAGAACCGGAATATAGATGTTCCGCTGATCTACGGTGATTTCTTTTATGTCGAAGCGCTGGCCCGGATCAAAGCAGCCGGCCCATTCTATTGGGAGTAGGAGGACTATGATGACTAACGAGAAAGCAACTTCACGGATTGCAGACAATCCGCTGAAGACGCGTGAGGATCTCCTGACCGCTCTTGAACAACTTACGGGTCCGCTTCGGCCGCTGTACAGCAAAGGCGGTGCAAGACTGGAAATTGGCAGATCAGGAGCAAGTTATCCTGCAGCAACTGCTGAAATGGAAGGCTTCTCCCGGGTATTATGGGGATTGGTTCCGCTGCTCATTGGAGGCGGGGACAGCGAAATCTGGGATACCATCCTGGACGGCATACGCCATGGCACGGATCCTGCCCATGAAGAATACTGGGGAGATGTACGGGATTACGACCAGCGTCTGGTAGAGATGGCGGCCTTCGGCTTTGCTCTGGCAGCAATTCCGGAGCATATCTGGTCACCACTTGCTCCTCAGGAGCAGGATCACTTATACAACTGGCTGAATCAGATCAACTCCCATCCTTGCTATGACTGCAACTGGCTGTTCTTCAACGTGCTGGTTAATGTCGGGTTCCGTACAATCGGCCGTCCCTACGATGCGGTGCAGTTAGAGAACAATCTGAAGCGGATGGATGTTTTCTATCTAGGCGAGGGCTGGTACAGCGACGGAATTAACGGACACAGTGATTATTATGGGCCGTTCGCAATTCATTACTACGCGCTGCTGTACGCGAAGCTGATGAATAAGGAGGACCCAGAACGCTCACGTGTGTTTAAAGAACGTGCCCGGCTGTTCGCCGCTGAATTTCTGGGCTGGTTCGCCCCGGATGGCTCCGCGCTTCCTTACGGGCGTAGCTTGAGTTACCGTTTTGCCCAGTCGGCCTTCTGGAGTGCCTTCGCATATGCGGACGTTGATGGACTCCCTGCCGGAGTGGTCAAAGGGCTGGTTCTGCGCAATCTCCGCTGGTGGTTCAGCCAGCCGATTGTTGATGCGGATGGCGTGCTGACCATCGGATATGCTTATCCGAATCTGGTCATGGCGGAGAATTATAATGCTCCAGGTTCTCCATACTGGGCACTGAAGACATTCCTGCCGCTGGCGCTCGGTGCGGAGCATCCATTCTGGCGTGAAGAGGAGCTGCCGCTGCCGGAAATCCCGGCAATTATGGTGCAGAAGTCTGCGCATCTTGTCCTAGTCCGTGAGCCAGCTTCCAGTCATGTAGCGGCCTTTAACAGCGGACACTTATACACCAATGAGCATACCCATACATCGGCTAAATACGAGAAATTCGTCTATTCAACAGGCTTCGGGTTCAGCGTGCCCCGTTCCGAATGGGGATTGTCTCAGGGAGCGTTTGATTCCATGCTTGCGCTTAGCGAAGGCGGGGACAATCTTTACCGGGTCAGACGCCGGAATCTCGAGTCTGTAATCACGGACAATGTCCTGCATTCTGTCTGGAAGCCATGGTCTGACGTGGAGGTCCGTACCTGGGTCATAGCTGGGCTGCCGTGGCATATCCGGATTCACCGGATCGCGACTGGCCGTGCGCTGGATGCCGCAGAAGGCGGTTTCTCCTTGGGGCACGAAACAGAGCTTGCGCAGCAGTCAGACAGTTCAGGAACTGCAGCATCTACGGCTTGGGGAACCAGCGGAATTAAGGGATTGATGGGTTACGGGAGAGCAGAGCTGATCATGCCTAATGCCAACACGAACCTGCTTCGTCCTCGGACAGTTTTGCCTACACTGACGGTGTCCCTTGAGCCCGGAATTCACTGGCTGGCCTCGGCCGTATACGGTGATCCGACGGATCCTTCTTCAGCTCATCGTTCAAACGGAGCGGGTACTATTCTGGATCAATCTCCGGAGTCCTTATTGAACGTTACTTTTGCGGATGATAGCATTACGGTTCTGACCACGGAAGGAACGGAAATTATTATCACGATACAGTAGAAGGATTGACTGCATCTTCATGCGATAGCTGAGGATGTAGTCTTTTTTTGTTGATATATCCTGCGCCAAGAAGTCCATACTCTATATACAGGATCTACCAGCCTTTCTTTGTATAATCGCTGTTTTATTTCAGTGGTAAGTTGAACGAATACATTTATTATCTGCACAAAAAAAAGGATACTCACCCGTCAGTTCAAGAACTGTTTTGGGAGAGTATCCTTTTATCGTATGGATTAGTCCAGCAGTTTAGCGATGTCGGCTTCGATCTGATCCGGAGTAGTTTGTGGAGAAAAACGCTTCAACACGCGGCCTTCACGATCGACAAGGAACTTGGTGAAATTCCATTTAATGCTTTTGGATCCCAAAACACCAGGAGCTTCTTTGGATAAGTACTGGAATAGGGGATGAGCTTCGCTGCCCTTGACGTCAACTTTTTCAAACATGGGAAAGGTGACCCCGTAATTAATCTCACAGAACTCGGCAATGTCCTCACTCTGACCTGGCTCTTGACCGGCAAATTGGTTGCTTGGGAACCCAAGGACTTCAAAACCGCGGTCTTTGAATTTTTCGTACACTTCTTGAAGGCCTTTATACTGGGGAGAAAAACCACATTTACTGGCTGTATTCACAACGAGCAGTACTTTATCCTTATACTTAGACAACGATTCCTCTTCACCGCGAAGGGTGTGGGCTTCAAAATCATAAATACTCATGGATGATGCCTCCTAATAGTTTTATGGATATTCATCATTTTCCGAACATACATTTATCACAATTTAATTTTACACTATTTATGGGGAGAGTCAAACAGTAAGAAGCGGGTATTTAAGATCTATTATGGAAATAATGGCTAAAAAGAGACAATGTAATGTGAAAAGAGTTACAATTAGACGGTACAGAGACTGCTTTGGTTGACATCCCCCCTAAAATTCTTTAATATGTCTAAGTATCTGATTATGTCGCGTGTACAATTTAACAAACAAAAATTTAAATAATGGGTGATGAAGATGTCTTACAGACCGAATATTACGAATGTTACCAAAGCGAGCAGCAATGATAAGGATGGGTTGTTCGAATTCATTATCAAGCTTGCTGATGGAACGGAGTGCCGTGTGTTTTATAATCGGTTTCCGGAATGGAAAATGACGAACATCAGCCGCCTGCTTAAAACACCATGCCCGATTTGCCGCAAAGATTTCATTTGCAAATGCATGGAAGCATTTACTCCTGAATTTGAAGGACAAATGATTGGTGACCAATGGATCGAGAAGGCAATTGCTGAGTAATTAGCTGAATCGAATGGAAATGAATATGAAAGCGCGGGATGATTCCCGCGTTTTTTGTTTTGCCTATTTTTTTGGATATACTGTTGTTATCTAGGAAAGGGTGTGGGTAGGATGAGCGAAGAGCCGGGACAGGTTGGGTTGCAAACCAGTGTAGAAGGTAAATCTATAGTGCTAATCGATGGCGTGTGTCACTTGTGCCAAGGGCTTGTTCGTTTCATTATTCCGCGTGACCCCAAGGCTAGGTTCATGTTTGCTCCCCTGCAGAGTGAAATTGCCCAGAAGCTGGTAGAGAGCAATGGGGTTATTTTGGAGAATGGGTCATTAAGTACGGTTGTAGTAATTGAGAATGGTAAGTATTACACGGAGTCGGCGGCAGTGCTTCGAATAGCCCTTAGGCTTCGATTTCCGTGGCCTGCTGCTTATCTATTCATCTTGGTGCCATCCCCGCTTCGGAACGTATTATATAGGTTTGTAGCGAGGAATCGATACCGCTGGTTTGGGCGGGACGAGCAGTGCCTGCTGCCCACGCCCGATATTCGGCGGAGATTTCTATAACTCCCATTATTAATTATGGATTGAGAATTTCCTCCGGATGAAACCCATCCCTCTGTGCGTAATCCTCTACACTCCAGATGCCAGTAGCTTGAGCCTGACTGTCAGCTTCGATTTGTTGGAACATATCTACGTATCTTACATTAGGCGGATAAATATAAGCCACCCGTGCCAGTCCCTCCTCCAATAAAGCCTCCTGCAGCATAGTACCATCCACATACACATAGGCCAGCAAACGTGAGTATTTATCGCGCTCAGGTCCGTCATCAAATTCTAACTCCAAAACGTCTGCCTCTTGTAAAAGCTTGGCTGTAAAATCCTTGGCGTCCTGCGCATAGGGCTCTTTCCCGTAATTGGGGTTTGTTAATTCAGGGGTATCTACCAGCAGCAGCCTGACTTTCTCTTTCTTTCCGTTATATTCAACACTTAGCGTATCTCCATCAATGGGCCGTATGAGCTCTACGGAGGTTCGGTTGGCAGCCGTTTCTTGTGGGACAGGCTGACATCCGATCAGCATCAGCAGTAAAGTAAGCAGCAGCACTGCCTTTAAGGGAAATTGATTGTTCATGATGTTCTCACTCCTTATCGTAGATTATAGCCTGTGTGCTGCACTAAAGTTATATAAATTGTTTGTGAAAAAATAATCATTGATGACTGCCTGTATATATGCTACTATAGCTGTAAATTAAAGGAATAGTAACGGAAGCACCGTTCTATAACCGTTTCACACGGTTATTGGCGGTGCTTTTTTGCTGTCTTTTTTTAGGGATGGAGGGATTGGATGGCCGTAAGAATTGTACTTGCTGTAAGAGAAAGTCAGTATATTGAGCCATTATTGCACTATGTTCATCACAGCGAATATGGAGACAGATTACACATTACTGCTTTTAGCAGGATGGATGCCTTTATGGAATATATGAAGGGGGAGGAGGTGCCGGGCGCCGTAGTTGGAGATCCAGTATTTATTGAGGCCTGGTTGGTGGAGGGAAGAGCTTCAGTTCCTTGGGCCGTACTTAGTGAGGAAGGAGAGATGGTCGGGAGAATTAGTAAGAGTATATCTGCCGGTCAAGTTATTGCAAAGTATCAGGCACTCCCTTCACTGCTAGCCTCTATGCTGCAGTTATGTGAAGTGGATCGAACAAGGGCATGCGGGTCGGCAGGGGATGAGACTCTTTTACTCGGAGTAGTATCAGGAAGTGGAAGCAGCGGTAAAACGGTGATCGCCCTGAATATAGCTAAGCAGCTTAGTGATCTTGGTTTGTCTGTCTTTTACCTCAATCTTGAGAGTGTAGATAGTAGTAGCTTATATCTTCGCTCACTTGGAAGCAATATGCCGGGTTTAGAGAGATTGCTCTATGAAATTCAGGCTAACAGAGACTCTGAGACAGGAATCAATAGTGAGATTCGGAGCTATGCGGTACGCCATGATGATCTTCGCTGTGATGCTTTTAAGCCCGTTAGCAATGTAAAAGAAATGCTGCAAATGAACAGGAGAGATACTCTCGATTTGTTGGAGCTGCTCTGCTCCGGCGGGTGTTATGACGTTGTGATTATAGATACGGGAAGTATCGGTGAAGAGCGTACAGAAGCTGTGATGGAGAAATGCGGAGTTCTGCTGTGGGTACTTAGGGATGATGAGGTCAGTAGGCATAAAACTGGGAAGTGGATAGCCCATTATAGCAGCTCGCATTCTGGCATGCCGCCGGGTCTGATAGACAGGAGCGGGGTTGTATTAAATTGTTGTACAGATTCATCTGGGGATAGGCTGCCTCTCGAGGGAATAGCGTTAGAATGTATTCTGCCGCATATCTCTTCTTGGAATGAGCCTCATCGCGGGGAGCTATGCTTGAATTCTCCCCATTTTAAGCGGGAGATTCTCCAGTTGTGCAGGAGAATGTTAGAGCCGATATTACCGCAGGCATTCGCCTTAGGGAGCAGCTATGAATGAAGAGACATTCAGGAAGCTGCGCAATGACATTCGCGAAGGGCTTAATGTTACCTCGACAGTAGATAACCGTGAACTTCTTACGCATATCGAAAGGACAACGTTTGAACGGGAAAGTCTCATGCACTTAACGGCTCAGGAGAAGCTTGAGCTTGTAAGAAGGCTGTTCGATTCTTTCCGTGGATTGGATATATTACAGCCGTTGGTCGATAATCCCGCCATCACTGAAATAATGATTAACAGCCACAAGGATATTTTCATAGAGGAGGAAGGGCAGATCCGCCGGCTTCCGCTGGCTTTCGAATCGGCAAGCAGACTAGAGGATATTATCCAGAGTGTAGTATCAGGTGTCAACAGGGTGGTGAACGAATCTTCACCCATAGTGGATGCAAGGTTAAAGGACGGTTCCCGGGTGAATATTGTGTTGCCTCCGGTTGCACTAAAGGGCCCTGCGATGACGATCCGGAAATTTCCGGAATCTCCGATGACTATGGATGATCTGGTGCGCCGTGATGCACTGAGTCCGGAGGCAGCAGAGCTTCTGCAGATTTTGGTTGCGGCCAAATATAATATTTTTATAAGCGGGGGTACTGGCTCTGGTAAAACCACTTTTCTTAATGCCTTATCCCAGTTCATTCCCCCACAGGAACGAGTTATCACCATTGAAGACTCTGCCGAACTACAAATTGTAACCGTACCGAATCTAGTCTCGCTGGAGACGCGGAACGTTAACACGGAGGGCAAGGGGGAGATCACCATCCGGGACCTGATTCGTTCTTCCCTGCGGATGAGACCCAATCGGATTGTGGTCGGGGAGGTTCGTGGCGCGGAATGCTTGGACATGCTGCAGGCGATGAATACGGGACATGATGGATCGTTGTCAACGGGCCATTCCAACAGTTGCAGAGACATGGTCAGCCGCCTGGAGACAATGGTACTTAGTGGAGCGGATTTACCAGTCGCTGTGGTAAGGCAGCAGATTGGCTCGGCTATTGATATCTTCGTACATTTATCCAGATTGAGGGATCGTACGCGTCGGGTGTTGGAGATTAGTGAGGTTGCTGGATTACGGGATGGAGAAGTACAGCTTAATCCAATATACGAGTTTCAGGAGACCGGCGAACAAGGCGGCCGGATACAAGGTGGACTGCGTCCAACCGAAAATCCGTTGCTGCATACGATTAAGCTTCGAATGGCTGGAATTACTGTTCATCCTTTAACTCGATTTGAATTAGGAATGGGAGGAAGTTGATGAGTAAAGGAGGCGATATTCAATCACTCCCAATCTATACAGTCTATGAACTGACCTTACTGCAAAAAGTCACATCTGTGGTAATAGGCGGTCTGCTGCTGTTCGGCATTGGTTATCTTTTCTATCACCACTGGATCTTGTCTCTTGCTTTGGTACCCTTCGGTGCGTACTCACCCAGGCTTTTAAGAGACTATCTGATGAAAAGGCGGCGTGCAGCACTCAATTTACATTTCAAGCAGACCCTATTTTCGTTATCCTCCTCGTTGTCTGCAGGAAGGTCGGTAGAGAATGCTTTTCGGGAGGCTGTGCAGGACCTGCTTATGCTCGACCCGGAAGGCGGCAGTGACATGATTGCTGAGCTGAATATTATTTGTACCCGTCTGGAGTACGCACAGCCTGTGGAGGAAGCCCTGCATGATTTCAGCAGAAGAGCGGGGATGGAGGATATCGAACGTTTCGCTGATGTATTCACAGTCTGCAAACGTACTGGGGGTGATCTAGTTGAAATAGTGCGACGCACCTCAACCGTTATCAGTGAGAAGCTGGATATTCAGCAGGAAATAGCCGTTACAGTTGCTCAGAAGAAGTTCGAGTCCAAGGCGCTGCTGGTTTCTCCGCTAGCTATGGTGCTGTTCATGAGTCTAACAGCGGGTGACTATATGGAGCCTATGTATACGGGGGCAGGTGTTGCAATCTCCACATTAGCGTTGGCTGCGTTGTTTCTGTGTTATCTCTGGATATCCAAGATCATGGACATTCCACTTTGAAGGGTGGTGAAACAATGAATGGAATCTGTGCAGCTATTCTTTTACTTCTAGCGGGTGTATGGATGATGCTTCGTTTGAAATATGGCAGCAGGTATGTCAATTTGCGGGTCTTACCTATGGAGGGACTGCGGCTGCGTAAGGTAGGTGAGCCTCTGCTGTTACTGGTTGAAAAGAGCAGGATTATCAACTATTTTCCCTCGATGATTTTTAGAATTCAACGTTCTCTGCAAAAAAGCCAAGGCACTCGGTATGGCCCAGAACGAACCTTGCTTTTTTTAGGTGAGATGCTGAGTTATAGCTGGTTGCTGCTAGCTGCGGGTTGCTCTCTGACACTGATTAGCGGGGAACGGATAGGAATCATCTTAGGTGTATTTCTGGCAGTGGCTATACCAATTGCACTGGTTAGTGATTTGCACAAAAAGGTTAAGCTTCGGGAACAGCAGATGATACTTGAGCTCCCGGAGCTGCTGAATAGTATTGTACTTCTGGTGGGTGCAGGTGAGACCGTTCAGCGAACTCTAGTCCGGTGTTCAGCAAGTCGTAAAGGAGATACAAGTCATCCATTATATCGAGAATTACTGACTATGATCAGTGAATGGGAGAGCGGGTATTCCTTCCAGCAGGCTTTTGAAAATTTCAGTAAGCGCTGCGCAGTGCAGGAGGTGTCTCTGTTCACTACAACCGTATTACTTAACTATCGTAGAGGCGGAGGCGATTTTGCTTTATCCCTAAGGGACTTGTCCCGGATGTTATGGGAGAAACGAAAGTCTATTAGCAGGACACGTGGGGAGCAGGCTTCCGCTAAGCTGGTTTTTCCGATGGTTATTATTTTTCTAATCGTAATTGTACTGGTGGGAACACCGGCGTTCATGATGCTAAATATGTAGGAGGATGAGGACTATGATGTCAACGTTATTGAGAAATGCAGCGGGGTTTTGGAGAGAGGAAGAAGGGCTGGGAACCTTGGAAATGATCTTGATTATTGCTGTATTGATTGCAGTGGTTCTGGTATTTCGGGAGGAGATTGTAAAGGTAGTTAAAAGCTTGATTGCCACAGCAGGTGAGAAGAGTCAGGAAGTATTTGAGTAGCTTATGGAAAGATGATGGCAGTTTCACGGTAGAAGCCTCGTTTTTACTGCCTATTATTATGTTTATAACGATGCTGCTCTTGTTTTTCTGCCTCTACAGCTATCAGAAATCAATGCTGCTTCAGGTGGCGTCTGCCACAGCAGAACGGGGGGCTTTCAATTGGGACAACAGTCACAAGGAGGGCACTGGAGCCTTTCCAGTGGGTCAGTATGATTCTCTTTATTGGCGTATAGGTGATGACAACATGCTGGGTTCATTATTTGGAACCGGGGCTGAAAGTGGCAGTGTGACGGTATTGCTGCCCAAGGAGGCTGAAGGATCGGCGGGAGATTTACCTGGAATAAAGCTGGGACAATCGGCTGTCAGGGTTCCGGTTAATATGCCGGGAGAAATCAAGTATGCCATTAGTCTAACCGGCCGGAAAGTAAGCACAAAGCTTAAGCGTATGCTGGACCTGCCTGGATTGGATGATGTGTTATCTGATGGAGGTGTACCGCTAGTCGAAACCCAATCCTTTGTAGTTGAACCTGTTGAGTTCATTCGTACGGTCGATCTGATGCGATATTATGGACAGAAATTTCAGGGTCGAACGGGAAATGAGGAACCCGGAACAGCAATGAAACAAAAGGACGCCTCTGAAATGGTAGGTAAGCTCAAGGGAAAGTGAAGTACCAGATGTGATAAGCACATAAGTAGAGCTTTTGGGAAGAAGGAGGGTGCATGAATAGATTTACATTCAAATCATTTGTTGCATTTAAGGGTTCTTGGCGGCGGTGTATTAGACAAACGCAAGGCTCCGTCTCAGTGTTCCTAATTATGGTTCTAGCGTTTGTATTCCTGTTTTCTGCTGTGCTGATAGATTATGTACGGATTGCTGCCGCCAACACACAAGGAGAGCGACTGGCCCGGGCGGGTATTCGATCTGTAATGTCGTCGTACGACATCAGTCTAAGAGAAAATTACGGTTTATTTGCCTACGGAGATAGTAGTGGAGATATGTTATTGGCCAAGATACTCACCGATAATTTGCAGACAAGCGGACGTGGTGATGAATTCAATATCCTGCCGCTAGCGCTGGAATCCTCTTCTATAAAGTGGGAACGTCCACTAGGGGAATATACTGTTTTCCGCCGCCAAATTAATGAAGAGATGAAGTATAAGGCCCCGATTGACTTCACACTGGAACTGGCCGGAAAGTTCAAAACGGTATCCACTGCAATGGGGGAGGCCTCGCGAACTATAGATTTGTTCGGTAAACTGCAGCCGCTATATGACAAACGTGAAGATGCATTGGACTTAATGCTGGAACGACGAAGTCAAGCAGCCGACAGCGGGAAAGTAATGCTCGAATTAATCATCAGCCCGCCGGGGTCGATAGATATTCCCTTCCAGTACCTTGGTGGAGTCTCGAGTGCAGCAGATATAGTTGGCCAATATAGTGATTTTGTTAATAAGACTTATGCCGATATGTACCTGGAGGAGGATGAGTATCCCATATACAGCTATCAAATCTCTAATTATTTGTGGCAATCCTCTCAGGTTACGTCTCTGCTTAAGGATACAATACTCGCCTTTCAGGAGACGCATACAAGATTAATGGAGGAATCTAAGAATGCGCTCCAAGAGGCAGTGGGGCTAAATGAAAGTATGAAGTCGGTTATAGAGCAGTCAAGAAATAATGATACCCGTCCTGCCTATGAATCCGCTGCGGCTTGGGATATTCCAGGTAGCCCAACAAATGAGGCAGGTAACAGTACAATACCTAAGCTGAGCGAGCAGGGTGAAAGTTTGCTCCTATCTGCCACGGTACTCAGTGATTTGGACACGAGTTTATCCGAACAGGATCGTTCTTATCAAACATTGCAACGTGAAGTATCTGGGTTGCCTGCAGTTTTGTTGAATGCCTCAGGGCTGAATGCGGATGTTTCGTGGTTAACAACCTCTGTGTTAGAGGCTTCGAGAGCGGCTAATTCCTATATTCAGGAGTATGGGGGTAGGGGGAGCGTTATTTCCACTGTAAAGGCAGCTATTGAAACTCACCGTACCTCTGATAAAGAGCGAAAGGAGACCGAGAAACAGAGTAAAGCCAAATTGCGCGATGCCATGGACATCATCAACAAGATACGAGATTTGGGGCAACAGACGAGTGATTCACTGGAACGCTATAATACACTCCATCAATATTACGACGAGAATATCAGCTTAAATGCAAGGCTAAATCAAGATGTGCCATATGAGGCACGGTCATCCTCTACTCCTTATGAGGCTGGCTCTGCAGCCATGGGTGATATGGATGGAATATATGAAGCGATGGGCAGTGTCTTGAACGGGGCTAGAGACCGACTTTTCCAAACGGAATATGCTGCTCTCTATTTTCAACCCTTTGATATTTCTGGATTGGTTTCTTTGGCAGAACAAGGGGAAGGGAATTCGCTTCAGCAGCTGTCAGATCAGATGGATCCCCGTAATCAGGAGCTTGAGTATATTCTCTACGGATTTAATAATCCCGCCGGAAACGTAGCAGCAGCATATAGTGAAATATTTGCTATGAGACTGGCGATGCGAACGATGGAGGGGTTCATTGAGAAAGCAACTCTTGGTAACCCGTTAGCGGTTACGGCCGCAGCGTTGTTGTACGGGATTAATAAAGCACTAGAAGATATGGTGCTTCTGTGCAAGGAGGGCTCACTCCCATTCTCCAAATATGTACCGGCACAGCTTACTTACCGAGATTATCTGCGTCTCTTCATGCTGCTGCACGGTGGAGGAGAAGTTCAATTGTCGCGAATGCTTGCCTTAATTCGGCTGAATACAGGGATTAATCCTGCGGAGAAATTCACCTATGCTTCATCAGAAATTAGGGTGGGAATGCGATTATGGTTCTTGCCTGGTGTAATAAAAGCATTGGATTATACAGGTGTACTTCCGGGAGATGTGCAGAAGAATACATATTACAGGGAATTACAGGCGGACTTTGCTTATTAGGAGAAGGGTAGTGGCGATGATGAAGTATGGGTGCCGGGATGGGGAGGCAGAGAAAAACGAGGGTAGTATGGTCGTTGAAGCGGCAATGGTTATGCCCATCTTTCTGCTTTTTGTTTTGTTCCTGATTTTCATGGTGCAGATGACCTTGTATTCCACTGCTCTGCAAAGCACCGTCTCCGATACTGTCAAAGTAGTATCTACTCATATGTACCCCGCTGCCCTTGCTGCCCAGAAGTGGAATCGTAATGGTCAGGGAGAAATAATACAGGAATCAGGAGAACCTGAATCCCGATCAACCTCAAATTGGAGTATTCCACGCCTGTCACTAACAGATTGGAGTGAAAAATATGCGTCCTCCTTACCCTCGCCACTAGATGATTGGGTGAGAGATGCGGTGCAGAAAGGGGAGGGACCTCTGCAGGAGCTGCAGGCAGAAGCTTCACAAAGTATTTTGGATGTGGCTGTAAAACCTTTGCTTAAACCGTATGTGGCTACCGAAATGCTCGAATATGAAAGAATTCATGTAACCAATCTGGTGGTACCGGAAATAAAAGAGGGAACCCGCCCCTACTTTGGATTACAGGTTAGCTACGAGCTGCCTATGAAAGTCCCCTTTTTGAATCAAAGTATTGTCCTGGAGGCCAGTGCTGTTGAAAGGCTTTGGATTGGAGATACAGGCGAATACGGAAATGGAGGAGAAGTTAAAGATCCTAATGCTGAGAATGCAATTATTATTCTGGAGAAACCGAATCCCGGGGTTGCGAACAAACAAGGGAAGATTCGTGCGAAAATCAATCCCAATTCTTCGGCCAATTTAACAATCTTCTATAAGAGTGGTAAAAGCAGTGCTAAATATCTGGGCTGGAAGCAGGCGGATAGCCAGGGTTATATCGAGTGGGAGTGGAAGATTGGGGTGAATACAACTCCTGGTTCATGGCCATTCACAATACAGACCGATGACGGTCAATTTATTGAAGTGACATTTACTGTTGTGAAATAGGAAGACTGAAGAAGGAGGTAATCTATGACGGAATGGGCATTTTGGGGCTGTACCCCTTTTTTGGCGGCAGCTTTAATTACAGATATACGGTCGATGAGAATACCGAACTGGATTACAGTAACTGCACTCCTTACAGGGCTGCTGGTTCAAGCAATTGTGCAGGGATGGCAAGGGTTATTATTTGCAATTTGTGGTGCTGTTGTTGGTTTTATATTATTACTGATTATGTATTCCATAGGTGCGGTTGGTGCAGGAGACGTCAAGCTTTTTGCGGGAATTGGAGCTTGGACTGGAGTGTTATTCACGGCACAGGTTATTATGTACTCGGTTTTTTTTGGAGCGCTAATTGGTTGGGTAATCGTGCTGCGGCGGCGCGAAATGGGTATGCGTTTACGTAAAACGATTAACTCGCTTACTGGGTTTCTGGTACTTGGCAACCTAAGTGTCTTAAAGGGGCATGAAGCAGAGTTGCTGCGCTTTCCCTTTATGCTGGCTGTCATTCCCGGTTCCGTGTGTGCGTATCTTTACTTTTAAAAGGGGGTGATAGGTGTTGTTTGGATTAACCTGTGACTTTATACAAAGGGACGGCATATGTATGGTGCTTGATGAGTCCGATGGGCTGTCAGCAGATAAGCTAAATAGGATACAAACACGGATGATGATGCACACGAGGATTCCTAACCATTTAAGGTTATATCTCAAGGAAATCGATTTGAAGCTTAGCTTGGAATACACGGTCTCCGGTAAAAAGATGCTTTCACATCTGCTAAAAAGTGAAAAGCTTACTATGAACGCATTCTTCGGACTTCTTCTGCAAGTTGCCCAAGGGATGGAGGAAGGAAGGCTGTATATGCTGGACCCGGGGATGTACGCTCTGCATGAGGATTATATTTTTATAGAAGGAGCGTTGTTAAACGGGAAGGTATATTTGACCTATATACCACTCGACAATCCTGCTGATCCAGTTAAGCCTGGTGAGAGAATGAGATCTTTGATTATGGTGCTAATGGCTTCTATCACCGAGCTTAGGGGAAATGGGGTGCAAAGGCTTCTGCAATATTGCGGGGAGGAAGGTTTTTCATCGGGAGGACTTAAGGCATTGCTTGCGGGGCTCTTAACTGAAGGTGTCGATTCCAATAAACTTGATCGAATTTCTGAAGATGAACGAGTATCACCTAGGCCCGAAAGGCCGCGAATTCCGTTGATTCCCGAAGAAGAGCTGCCTGAGAATAAGCGGCAAACACCGGGATGGACAAGCGGGTATACCACTTTTAATAGAGTGGAAAATGACCGGGGTATGAATAATGCCGATAGCACAGACTCTGAGATTATTCAGACGTCAGGCTCAAAAACTTACATAATATTGGGATGTCTTTTGGCGGATGCACTATTATGGAAGTTTGTATATCTCAATAATTCCAACACATTAACATTTATGGTTTGTGGAGTTCTAAGTATTATATTGGCTACTTTAAGTATATTGGCTTGGAAGAGTTTGATACGACTGGGAGGGAGGAAAAATGATAACGATGAGGAGGCTGATATAAAAGCAGGTATGGCCGGTTTGAGCCCAGAGGAGAGTAGGCATAGCTTTGGCAGGCCATCGCTTCCTAATCTTCGCCCGAGCGCAATCGATCTTGATCATAGAGCAGCAACTCAGAGCAATGTAAGATTGACTGACTTTATGGCTGATGTTCAAGAGATAACTCATAGCCCAGTGTCTATTGCACCAACCGCACTGTTATCTAGGGAGAAGAATCCAGTGACAGAACAAGGTTTGGGGAAAAGACAAAACGAAGCTCCATATTTAGAGAGGCAGGATGAAGAAGGTGATGGCGTTAGGGAAAGAATTGATCTGAACCGTCCGAGTTTCATTATTGGCCGCTCTACAGAAGTTGCGCAATATATTGAGAGCTCCGAAGGAGCTTCTCGTGTTCATGCTGAAATCTCCAGAAGCACAGGCGGGTACCTTTTAAAGGATCTCAATTCGCGGAACGGCACCTTTTTTCAAGGTGAACCCATGATACCCTATAAGGAATACCCACTTGCAGAGGGAGATGTATTTACGATCGTGAAGGGCAAGTATACATTTCGAACCGCATGATATTTACATAACACCGTCCGTTTAGGACTATTCGGACTTTAACTGCTCCAGAGCACTTTGAAGTCTAGGATAAGTAAACGAAAAGCCATGAAGTAATGCCTTTTGTGGAAGAACACGTTGACCCTTAAGTAAAATCTCCGAGAGCTCGCCAACTGCTGTTGTTAGTAAGAAAGCAGGCAAGGGGAACCAATGCGGGCGGTGATATACTTTCCCGATTGTTCTTCCTAATTCATCATTGATAGCAGGTTCCGGTGCAGTTGCATTCACAGGACCGGATATTTCATGGTTAACGATACAGAAGTCTATTAAAGCAATGATATCCAAGAGATGAATCCAAGGCACCCATTGACGGCCACTGCCTATTTTACCGCCAAAGCCGAGCAGGTAGGGCAGCTTTATTTTGGGGAAAGCACCGCTTTTGTTGCCAAGAACAACCCCGGTACGCAGCTTCACAAGGCGAACACCTTTGTAGGAGCGGTCTGCGGCTTCTTCCCAGTCGCTTACAACTTCCGAAGGGAAATCCATCACTCGGGCTGGCGAGGATTCATCAAAAGTGTCCTGCTCGGAAGTGCCATAAATGGCTACCGCAGAGGATTGAATGACCACGGAAGGTTTATGCTCCAGAGACTCAATAAGTTTAGCGGCCGCGGTAACGGTTTCAAGACGGGATTGTCTAATGGCCTGTTTTCCCTTAGGACTCCAGCGTTGGCTGAGTGAAGCTCCGGCAAGATTAACCAAGGCATCACAGCCTTCGGCAGGACTGGGGTTTGATGCGAGACTATCCCAGGTTACGTAATGAAGAAGCTGACTAATTGAAGGTGTGTCCGGAAGTTTTCTTCCGATAACAATAACCTCGTGGCCCGCTTGAAGCCAGTATTTAGTAAGAGCACTGCCGATAAACCCGGTACCTCCGCATATTGCATACTTCAAGCTGGAGTCCTCCTTTGGACAGCCCTTTCGGATGCTGAGCTTATTAACGTTGCGGGTATTGAAAATGGCCTATTTCATTAAATGGCGGTATGGGGAATAATCGATTCCGTTCTTTTCCATAAAACTTACAAGGAAACGATTGTCGCGTCTCGGGGTGGCCACAATATAACCTTTGATACAGTGATCTCTTGTAACCTCAGGCGCATGGGTTTCTACAGCAATCTTGCCAATTTCGGCAGCTATTGAGTGCTTAGCGATATCCCGGAACGGACTGGGTACAGGCTGAACTAGCTGATCCAGAAAAGCTTTAGATTCATCACTCCATAGGGGTCTGCTGCGTTCTACCCAATAATTTTGCCAATCCAGCTTGGATTTTCCGTCAGCTTTAGGCAGAACCTTTAGAAATTTACGGAACATAAAGTAACCGCCTATACACATGGAGCCCAGCAATAAAAAAGTCCAAAATGCGATGGAGTTCATAAACCAGTTGCTCGGTGAGACAGATAATAAGTTAAGTTCTAATTTAATAGACATGTATAGTTCACCTCGACAATGATTATTGTCACAAATTCTCTTTGACCTAAATTATAACGTATTTCCGATGTTTTGCGTAGCGAAAAAGGGGATCCCCCAGCTTGCCTAGATTTATTTTCTCAATCACGATAGAATAAGGTTTAATTCGTGAAAGAAAGAGGGAAGTCGCATGCTGAAAATAGGTTCTCATGTGTCCTGCTCACCGAAAGGGTTACTGAGTGCGGTCAATGAGGCAAACGAGTACGGCTCCAGCTCATTTATGTTTTATACCGGAGCACCGCAAAATACACGCCGTAAGCCCATTGAAGACTTGTATGTTATAGAAGGTAAATTGGCTATGGAGAATAGTGGCATCGATGAGACTATCGTTCATGCTCCATACATTATTAATCTAGGCTCTTATAAGGAAAGCACATATAAGTTGGCCGTTGATTTCCTGAAAGAGGAGATTCGTCGAACGCATGCGTTTGGGGTTAAGCACATTGTGCTGCATCCCGGAGCATTCACAGATAAGGATGCCGAATATGGTATTCAACGGATTGCTGACGGACTAAATGAGGTCTTAGGTGGAACTAACGAAACTGAGGTTCATATCGCCCTGGAAACCATGGCTGGGAAAGGTACAGAAATGGGCCGCAGCTTCGAGGAAATCGCCTCCATGATTGAGAAGGTAGAACATAAGGAGCGTATATCCATTTGCTTAGATACCTGCCATATTCATGATGCCGGATATGATATCGTGAATAATCTGGATGGAGTGCTGGAGCATTTTGACCAGACCATTGGTTTGGATCGTATTGGAGTTGTGCATGTTAACGACAGCAAAAATCCATGCGGCGCTAGTAAAGACCGTCATACGCCGATTGGGTCCGGTTGGATTGGATTTGAAGCCCTCAACAAATTGGTTCATCATCCAGCGTTAGCGGGTCGGCCATTTATACTGGAGACTCCATGGATCGGTAAAGATGCGAAAACTCAGCGTCCTATGTACGAAGTGGAAATCGCGCTGCTGCGTGGGAATGTTGAAGAGCGCTTTGGTCCCGAATTCATAGAAGATGTACAGAAGCTTCAAGATTTCTTCGCGGGGCTTGAGCTGAATCATCGACAGTATGTGCTTGATGTATGGACCGTATTGAAAAATGATGCCAAAGCTAAAAAGGAAGATCCACGCGAACCGCTTGAGCGGCTCTATGATTATGTAACTGCTGCCGAGCTGTTTCCAAACCTTAGTGAGGAAGCCATCAATCATCGTCTGATTGCCTGGTTGGCAGGAAGTTAATAGATTCTAAGCGTTTCGTATAACTATATAGATAGCGTAAGTTGATGAGAGGACGGAATAGAAATCATGGAATTACATGTTAAAAGAGAGCATTCCTCAGGCAGTGCTCTGAATCCGAACCGGGCGCGTATGCTTATATCCTGCCCAGATGGACCTGGTATTGTTGCAGCGGTATCACACTTTTTATATCAACATGGTGCAAACATTGTACAGTCGGATCAGTACACGATGGATCCTGAAGGTGGAATGTTCTTCATGAGAGTAGAGTTTGATCTGCCTGAGCTGGAACAGCGTCTGGAAGAGCTGCGCACTTTATTCAGTGTAATAGCTGAGCGGTTCAACATGGATTGGCAAATCTTCAATGTTAGCCATAAGAAGAAGCTGGCAATCTTTGTTTCCAAAGAAGATCATTGTCTGGTTGAATTGCTGTGGCAGTGGCAAGCAGGAGACCTTGATGCGGAAATTGCTATGGTAGTCAGCAACCACACGGATATGAAGGCCTACGTCGAGTCCTTTGGCATTCCTTATCACCATATCCCTGTTACGGCAGATACTAAGGCAGAAGCAGAGAAGCGGCAGCTAGAAGTGATCGGCAACAATATCGACGTCATTATATTGGCTCGTTACATGCAGATCATCTCCCCAACGTTTATCGAGCACTACCGTCACCGGATTATCAATATTCATCATTCCTTCCTTCCGGCTTTTGTTGGAGGCAAACCCTACGCGCAGGCTTACCAGCGGGGTGTGAAAATTATTGGTGCGACAGCACACTATGTTACAGAAGAGCTGGACGGAGGCCCGATTATCGAGCAGGACGTACAGCGTGTGAGCCATAGTGATGATGTAACGGAACTGAAACGTATCGGCCGGACCATTGAACGTGTAGTATTGGCACGGGCTGTGAAATGGCATATCGAAGATCGCATTCTCGTACATCACAACAAAACAGTGGTTTTTAACTAATCGTTATAGATAGAATTTCGGTGAAAAGAAGCAATGAAGAGTTCATTTCTTTTCACCGAGTATTCTCTTTCCTCTAGATCCATCCTACTCATGGTTTTCCCCACTAATCAAATACCCCTTTCGTATAACAGGTGAAAAAGCATTTTACCAGCATTTTGGATATCCATGCCAAAGTGCATTTTGTTGTGCGCTAATTTAACACAAATAAAGTTTCAAAGGAGGCGGCGAGTTGTCTTTCAGGCGGGGTCACCTGTTAAAACGTAATTATATATTCGCATTTCTTATTCTATTTACTGGGTTCGGCGGCCTGTTGGGATATGATCTTTACTTCAAACCTTACGTGCTCTCTCAAACGGTGGTGAAAGTGAAAGTGGAGGAGGGGAAGCTCCTGCCTAAAAACTATGAACTTCAGGAATCTGATCTCTATTTGGATACGGTCCAGACCAAGGATATTCCTTCAGCAGTAATTACAGAGATTTCTCAGGTTGAACATAAGGTTACGAAAGTAAATCTAACCAATGGAAGTATTTTGACGGAATCCTTAATTGATGTGAGTGAGCTGGAGCCTTCCCGGGATGAGGGGATTTTCCCTATTCCGAAAGAAGCTATCTATGGAATTAACGGATCTTTACGCAGCAGAGATAAGGTTGATGTCTATTTGGTTAAAGAGGAGAAGCTCAAAGGTAATGTTCAGGTTGAGGGCGGGCCTACGGTATTGGGTGAACCTGACCCGCTAGATCTGCTGGGGCAGCAAGCTTTTCTCATCAACGTTACCGTTAACTATGTCCGTACAGAGGACAATAATGATGTCTTGGACACCGAGCATGGCAATAACAATAACCGCATTACCTCAACCGGGAAGGTGGCTTCACCGGAATTGAAATTGAAGAAAAGTGACGGACAACAACTGAAACAGTATTTAGAACAGGGATATAAGCTTTGGATTGTACGAGTGGAATAGGAAGGAGGGATGTATCCTTTGAAAATATTCAGTCATGGCATGGATCAGTTAACCATTAGCGAAATTAAAAATGCCGGGTATACAGTTATTACTCAAAATGTATTACCAGACCCTATGCAAACAGATGGTCATATTCTAATCGTTACGAGTGATAAAGTATCCGTTCCTGAGTTACGTGAATTGCGCTCTAAGTATAACAACACCACTATATTTTATATTTATTTGCAGAAGGGGGTGAAAGGTTATCATGCGATACATATGCTTTGCGAAAGCCAATACATCCATTTTCTCCCACCACGTACGACTGCATCAGGAATTATTGAGAAAATCCAATTTGTTCTGGAAGAGGAGGGGGAGGTACGCAGCAATCTGATTGGTTTCTTTGGTTCAGGACCGGGTATCGGCTGTACAACAGCTGCCAAACTCTTCGCAAGGCGAATAGCGGCGGCCGGTCATAAGGTGATTCTGTTGGGAATGGATGTATACGATCCTGGTTATGACCGAAAAACCTCAATTAGCCTCGACCAGCTGCGACCCAAGCTCACAGGAAAGATGATTCGCGATGTGGATTTTGAAGGGTTCATTAAACAGGATGGATATTTGTACATGCCAGGGAATTATGATTTTCTAAGCGCCCAGGACTATCAAGAGGACGAAATCCAGTATTTGTTAGCGAAAGCCGGTGAGAATGCCGAAGTGGTTATTGCTGATTTTGGTTCTATACCCGAAAGCGCTGCTTGGTACGTAGGTATGCAAAGGTCGGCGTTGCGCTTGATGGTCACACATCCAAAGCACCAATACAGGCTGGAGTCACTTCTAGAGCTGGCCAGTCAACTGGATCTACATCCGCATGATTTTAACTTCATAATTAATCGCTGCAATGTAGAGGAAATGATTTCTCCCAAAAACCTGGCGCTGCGATTTGGCAGTGAGATTTTAATGGAAATCCCGTATTATCCACCTTTTCAGGACAGTCTGCCTTTAGGTAAAAAAGATCTTCAGCAAGTCGATGAAAAAATTCATTCTCTTCTTGTAGCACTGGGTTTGGTACCGGAAACCAAAAAGAAGGGAATATTTCAATGAACCTAATTGAACAGTCTCGCCCATTTTCTCTTAAGCAGAGTATGCTGAGGAACCAAAAACCTGGTAAAGAGGATTTTAATATTTTTCTGCAGCAAATGAAAAGAGATATGAGTATCGGTCTTGAAAGGGAGGATGAGTACTATTTCGAACTTAATGCCAAGGCGCTCATAGGCGACCCACAGGCGGTTAGCTTTTTTATGAACGAAATTGAGAAGTATCTACGAAAATCACCATTTTCCGGCAAGGTTCCGGAAGCTTATCAAAATGCGGCAGAGGCGCTTTTTCACGAATGGAAGGGGTTTGGTCCGGCGTACCGCTGGTTTACAGATCGAGCATATAGTGAGTCAACGGGGCTGCAGATGATTGGACGGCAAATCTTTTATAACCATAGAGGTCAATTTATTGCGTATCCGTACGAAATGCCCTCACTGGATCGGGTTGAACAGTTAAAGAGATCTTTGCTCAAAAGTGATCAGAATAAAAAGCTGAATAAAGATAATCCTTCCGTTGAGTTCAAAATGGATGATCCACTTTGGCCCGGTCGATTCATTCGGCTGGCTATCTGGGTATCCCCTCGGGTATGGGAAGGGTTTACGACGATTTCGCTGCGGCGGCAGGTGGTGGAGTTTCTTGATTTGGAGGATCAGGCGGGCACCGAATGCATCCCAGCAGAGGCGGTTGAACTAATCAGGGCGCTTGCAGGAACGTTTCGCAATACGATAATTGCAGGTGCTGTTGGATCAGGGAAAACAACCTTTGCCAACACAATAGTTGGCGAACAACTGCTAGGTTCCTCCTCTTGCATGGGGGTTGTTATGATCGAAAAACATCCGGAATCGATACTCCCCTATCAAATAAAAGGGCACCGAATTATTCCAATCCAAGCCACGAATGAGGAGCTTATGGAGGTGGGGGTAGAGTCGCTGCGGCATGATCCGAATATTTTGTACATGACTGAGATGCGCTATAACGAATGGGAGTTTTACTTGTGGAGCGGTGAGAAAGGCTATGACGGCATTACCGGTACGTTCCACACAGTAGATTCTGAAGATATCCCGTATCAGGGGGCTTTTGCCGTATCTACGCGAATTGGCGGGAGCTTAAAAGGACATCTAATCTCAGCGCTGAAATCTTGCGAGCTTGTTTTTATTTTAGAAAGTGCCCAAGAGGGGAAGAAACGGCTTACGCGGATCTCGGAGGTTTTTTATGATGAGGAACATAATTCAGTATTTGCGAATGATCTAATGCGCTGGGAGGAGGGAAAGTCAGGCTGGACTTATAATAATAAGCTGACCGAAGGCTTGGTTACCAAAATGAACAAAAAGGATGCAGCGAATTCAAGACAGTTCCAAAAGGAACTCGAACGGCTCGCAACGATCAAACCGATGGAGAATCCGATGAAGGAGAGCTTGAAATCTAGAATTGTCCTTAACGAATGAGGGGGTGATCATTATGGAACTGTTATCTTATTTGCTGCGATTCGCTCTTCATTTGTTGGTAGTCAGAGGATTATGGTTGTTAGCCAAACCGCTGGTTGAAAGAAATCTAAGGCATTTTGGACAAAAAGTAGACTTCAGATTCAATCTCGGAATTCGTGTGTTTGGCAAAAGGGTTAGCAAAATGAATAAAGGGCTCTGGATTTACCGGCATCTCGATAACCTGCTGTATTTTGTACACCGAAGTTATGAACCCGGGATCAGTGTACTACGCTTTCTCTTACGAACAGGGATTTGGTTTACAGCTGTTTTTCTCTCAGGTCTGCTTACACTCACGGAACTACCTGGATATTTAACCTTTCAAAATCCTTTTATGGAGGGAGTGAATTTTAATGAAGGATCCTCAACCGAAGGAGCTTGGCGCTTTCCTCTGTTTGTAGCTATTATTGCTGCGATGATTCCCTATTTCCGTATGAGATACATCTATGCACAGAGAAAGGTGCGGGGGAGCTACGATCTCCTGGATGTTATCAAAATCTCCACCAAATTTACTCACCTGCCGGTAGATGCGCTTTTACTGCAAACAGCTGATTTTTTGACAGATAGTAATGTCTTGAAAACGCCGCTGAAATTATTAGGGACTGCATTTGCCAATTACGGTAATGAAAGAGAGCTCTACGGGGAAGCAGGACGTTTCTCAAAAGCCATTGGGACAACCTTTGCCGTGGAGTTCGTGTCCGATTTGCTCTATTCGGAGAAGGAAGGCACACTGTTTTTGAAAAACTCGTTAATGATGTTGAACCGTTCTATGGAGCAGCAGCGAGAGACCATTCTGACGGTAAAAGCAGGAAGCAGAGATGCGATCAGTCTTGGATTGTATGGCAATCTGGTGGTGCTGGTATCTTCTGTTGGGACTTTTATGTATATGTTGAAGCCTGATGTTTATTTTCGGCTACAGTTTCAGACTACGGTGGGTCTTACGTTTCTTGTCGTTATTCTCTCTGGTTTATTTGTTTCTTTTATCATCAGTACAATTCTTGTGAGGCCCAAATTGGACTACCATTAAGGTGATGAACTATGGATAGAATTTTAGTGTTAACGGCGATATTTGGTGTTGTTTATCTAGCTTTACTCGTGTTTGTGAGCAGCAGCAGCAAGCAAGAACGGTACCTTCAACGATTGGGGATTAGGTGGAATAATCTGGGGAACGGCAAGGGAAATGAGCAACTTCAGCAGTTGCTGCATAACAGTGGATTATCGATTTCCGCACGAAAAGTTACCCTGTTCCGTTATTCTGCGGCATTTCTTTATATTACTTTGCAGGTAATGGGTGATTATATTCGCCACAATCCTTTTTCAGGATATGACCTGTTTGTTGCTTGCCTCATTCTTGTGATTACCAGTCCTTCGCGTTTTCTGCCGTTTGGTTGGCTGCTGGCCTGGTTCCATCAAAAAACCAAAATCCAAAAAGATGGCGAATTGATCTCCTTCATCCGTCTATACGAGAATAATCGCCTTCGCAGGCATGGATATGTGCAGTTTGGTGCATTTTGTGCAGGAACCGCAGAACATTTCCAGTACATTCGCCAGGATTTGTATGAGTTATCGGAGAGGGCGATAGATGAAGGAGTGGAACGTGCGATCGAAGCGTTTTGCAGTAAATTTCCGGATAATCATCCTTTTATCAATGATATAAGGTCCATTTTACTCGCAACTGAAGGCATGGATGATGATACGGAGGCAGCGGGATATTTGCGTGAACAAGGCAAGATTATTTCTAAAATCTCAAGTGATCAGTACTTAAAGAAGTGGTCTTTTATAGGGGACATCTCATCTATCATTAATGTGATTCCGTCAATTGCTACTTTTCTCATGATCGTTTCATTGGCGATGCAGTACATTATGCTGATTAAGGGGAATTTTAACGGAATTGCCCTATTTCAATGACTTTATGTCATATTCAAAAAACATATAAAAATATAAAATAAAAGGGAGATTTTAACAATGAAAAAAGATGCAATTTCTACAGGTTTGTTTATCGCTATCGGATTTCTGTGTGTTGCCATTGTGATTGCGATTCTGATTCCAGTGGTCCGTGAAGTAGTGGGGGCTGCAGACGATAATAAGCCGGTGATCCCTGCAGTAAGTGTTATTCAGAGTGTAGATTCCAGCCATGCTGCAGTTCTAACTCAAAGTCTGTCTGACAACCTAGTGTAAGGCCATGAAAAAAGACTCTATTTCGGTCGCAATGTTTCTAGCTATCGGTTTTGTCATCGCTGGAATCTTTATCTCGGCAGCAACGAATATTATCGGCAGCAGTCAGGATGATATCATCACACATACCAAGCAAATAGAACAGTATTAAGAGAGGAGCGTTATCCTTTGAAGGCGACCGTCCTCCGGGCATTATTCATGTGGCTTGTCCTTTTTATTATCCTGCAACCCATTTTCACTTACATAGATTATCTGCTTGATTTGCAGGTTAAGGCCAATACGTCGTATATCACGCAAAAGGCAGCTACAGAGGGGATGGTCACGGCTGCCATGAGGAATGAAGTAACTTCCAACCTGAGAGCTATTGGGTTCTCCGAAGGATCCATAGAAATTACCAGTAATTCTGAGATCGTTCAGGAACGTAAGACACGGATTGATGTTTATGTAAAAGCACCGCGAGTGAACTTGTTTCCGTATAACTTTTCAACAGTATCGCAGCCGACATATTACTATGGCCATGGATCGATTATGAGTGAATACCTCGATTAATTAAGAGGGAATTGCTAGTAACGAAGACACGGAAGGATCGTAGGTGAATATTTAGACTGAAGGATGAAGCTTAATGGACTATATAATAAAACTTGCCTTTGTTCTGTTGATCTTCATATATACCTGGTTTTTTCAAGCTCAAAATCAAGAATGGGATATAGAAAGGGCGTTGCTCAAAGATGCCAATAATTTGGCTGTTCACGATGCTGCTCAAGAAATCAACGACGTCGAACGATCACAGGGTCGCCTGATTATAGATCCCACAATTGCATTCGAGACTTTTCAAGACACCCTCCAGCTTAATCTGGGATTGGATGATGGTTTATCTCCTAAAGCTGGCAGCCGACTTCATCATAAAGTGGATATTGTGAAATTCGTGATTATTGATGAATCAGTCGTGGGTCTGACGTTTCCATTTCTTTATGAAGATGCACAGTACGGCATTACTAAATACATACAGGGTCCGTCCGTTATCGCCGTGATAGAAACTGAACATCCCGTTCTTATTGCCAGATCCAAAACACAAGAACCCATTCGTGTACCCGCCATTCAGGAATATAAGTTCAATAAGTAGCTCGAATGATATCAACTAAAGGGAGAGATTCGAATGAAGAAAACAATTGTAAAATCAGTGCTGGCAGCAACTATGTTATTTAGTATGGTTTTAGGAAATGGAGAGGGAGTTGTGGCCGCTACTACGCCAAGTACGAAAGCACCCGTAATGATGGATAACTTGTCTAAGTATGGATTGAAAAAGGATGTTGAATTACCAGTGACGGTTACGGCTGGTGGACTGAGTTATACTTTGGAGAAGATTATGATTTATGACTTTAATTCTAAAGAAGCAACGGCTTTACGGAAAACGTATAAGTACAGTACTCAATCTGGATTAATTGAGAATCCAAAATATTTTGCCTGGACTAAAATAACCGTCAAAAACAAAGGGAAAAAGACTGTAGATAATCTAGGTGGGGAAAAGTGGACTCTGAGTTTTAAAGGATATGAAAATCTTGATCCAGTTAGAAACTTTTCACGTATAGGAAAGACTAATGATAAATCAGCTCTTAATCGTTTGGTTCTAAAACCAGGTGAACAATTAACTACTTATCAAGCCTTTATGTATGAGGGAAGTTTTGAATACTTTCTTATACAAGTGTTCAACAATGGTCAGTACGGTGAAGCATATGTTGTGGAAAGGTAGTCATTAGAAATATGAAAAAAATTAAGTACATCTTATGTATTATAGTTTTTGTGACGTCAATTTTCTTGGGAAACCAAAATACTCAGGCAGCAAATGTGACTCAGTGTTCTATAGCTTTACCGATTACGACAGGATTAATAGGTTCAGATAATAGTGCTAAAACCTTTTTTCTAAATATGCCAAGTGGGGTTACCAGTACTTCTATAGTGGCAAGTACACTTAGATATAACGGAAATAATGTAGTTATTGGTAATCCCTCAGTAGAAAATGGAAAGATAAAAATTACTCTAAAAGGTACGGAGAATATTAAAACACTCGATAATATAGAAGGATATAGGGCTTCTTATACTGCTATGTATACAACTACAATTTACAATTCAATTTGGTTGTACTCTGACGGGAGACGTTGGCAGATTAATGAATACGATGAAAATAATAATCGAATGAAAACTAAGGATGTTAATGCTGCCGATGGATATCCTTCAAGAAATCCACCTAGAACTGTTGTTACAGCCGGACCATTCCAAGACAAAGACTACCTAAAGTGGTATAACGGTTCAGCAACAGAAGTTATAGATTCTGCTGATATTATTCAGTCTTCTATTACACCAGTATTGTATGATAACAGTCCGTATGTTTCCACCCCCCCAAAATTTAAAAACGGGAGAATTATTATTAATTATTATATTCCTAACTTAGTACCCTATGAACCGGAACCAAATGATGGGCTTTCCGGTAAAGCAGAGGGACGGAAATACTTCGCTTATGCCTCCTATTATTATAAAGCTACAGCAAAACTTACAACCTACAGCTACGGAGGCGTAGTTACCTTGGACTACAACCTCCCAACAGAACCAACCCTCACCAGCAGCGTAACCATCCTCAAACCCAATCCCAACCCAACTAGATTTGAAAATACAGATGTACCAGTACAACTCTCCCTTATGGGCACTCTTGCAGCCTATACCGATACCTCCAACATTAGCGAGTGGGTGTTTTACGCCAAAGAAAAAGGCGTAGAAAGTACACTTCAGACCAAAAAAGACTATACAAAAACACTCACCAGTAATAGGCCGTTTGACTTTATCATTCCTAAATTAAGGATCACCAGCGATAACTACCGGCAAGAATATGACCTTACGGTTACGGTGCGTTTCACAAGGCCTGTAGTCACTAGTACGGGAACGATCAACTCCTTATCTGAAAGGGTAGGGGCCATAGTTGAAGTGTACAAAAACACGCCCACTATTGAAATCCCGCCACCGGTTATCCCTAATGCCTCTGTAGGAAAGCCTCCAGTCGCCGTGATTATGGTTCCAGATACCGTAAAAGCGGGGGAGGAGTTTGTGATGAGTGGTGGCGGCTCCTATGATCCAGACGGAACCATTAAAGACTACTCATGGAATACGCCAGGAATAGGTGATATTGTGATCGGTTCCCATAGCACAACGTGGTATCCCGTTAGCAGTATTGGAGAAAACAACATAGGACTTACTGTTACAGATAATGAGGGTATGACCGGGAGTACGGGGAAATTCATCACGGTGATTGAACCTCTGCCCGAAGCTCGTCTGCAAATTCAAGGAACCAAGAAGCAAAACCGGAAAGTCACTCTTCACAGCACCAGTACCAGTCCAACACGGTATCCTTTGAAGGACGAACTAACCCGAATAACCATTAGTGCCGTATCCGGGGGAACCAGCAGCGATATTAAATACAGTGGATCCTTAGACGGTGTGAAGGATAAGGATGTGCTTTTTAAGCAGCCGGGAACCTATAAAGCTACCATTTATGTAGAGAACACGCTTGGATATTCAGCAACTAATTCAATCACATTCGATATTCAACCCGACAAATCACCAATGATCTATTTCTCTCTGCAGAGCACTGTTTACCGTAATCCGGACCAAGGAAACAAGGCGATTATCTCCATTGATGATATGTCATTTTCTCCGGATAGTGATCTCATTAGCCGCAGATTATGGGAATACCGATATGATTCGGATAATGACGGAACCTTTGAGGATGAACCCTGGATCGTTTTTAGTGATGCGAATCTTCACCGTCTTAATTTAGAAGTTAACGAAGTCGGTAAATATGAGGTGAAAGTGACAGAGTTTGAAGAGTTTGGGCAGCCTACTATTGATGAATTTGTAACAGCAGGCGACCGGAAATCAGCAAGTTCATACACCAGCAAAGATTCTCAACCTCTAAATCAACGAGTTGTAGATGTGAAAAATAGAGCGCCACAAGGCGATTGGGCATGGTAGAAGGAGAGAGAGATGAAATTAAAATCCCAATGTCTTAAAGTTTTACTTTGTTTAATGCTATTATCACCTTCATTTATCTTTCGAGCGGATCTTCCTAAAGTTCAAGCGTTAGATACAAATATTGCCGAGTTTAATGATATTTACGTCCCTGAGCTAAATGAAACCGCTCATTTTGATAAAAATCTATGGGCCTACTATGTACAAGCCGAGAGTTTAGAAAAGTGTATTTTTGTGATGCAGGTACATCGGGATGCCTATACCATTAAAAATATTCGTTATAACCGTTCATTAAGAATATTAACCTATGAAACAGAACCGGCCACTCCTAAATTCACTTTAAACATTAGTAGGGATTTTACAAAATATTTAGCAGAAGGTGGAATATGGGCCTCTGTTTTCTATGGATATCAGGTCAGCTACAGTCAATCAATAGTCATAACAGGTCCTAGTGAGTATGGGTGGGAGCAGCAAGTTGGATGGGGAGGCGATTATTCGAGACATTCTACTGTCGCCGGCTATTCAGGACATGACGAGAATAGCTTTTACACTCCAGGACCAGGTACATATGGCGGATTTTATACAGGAGAAGCTATAAAACCTAATCCGAGTTTCAGTCTCGGTGAGAATTATCAAAATGCAGGAATATTTGGAGACCCAACTTCAATCAAGTTTTATGATACCTATACTGATTTTACGGGGGTACAAGCATCGGTAAGGGTGCAAAATTATGTGAAAGATGTTCGTAGCTACCCATTAATTAAAAATACTAAGCCAACGGTATCCCTAACCACACAGAACAATGTAACCCTACAAAATGAACCGGGAATGAATATCCTTAACATCGAGGGGTACGCGCAGGATCCAGATAACGATGATCTGAATGTTGTTGTGGAAGTACCCAATGTCTATTACCGGAAAGAGAAAGTGGTGAATACACTCTCACCCCAACATTTTAGCATTCCCATAGATGTCATCGCTGATGTTATCTCTCCAGGAACCTATCCAGTGAAGGTAACCGTAGTTGACCCCTATAATATGAAGGCAGAGGCAAGTTTGAGTTTTAATGTAAAAATACGACTTAAAAATAAAGCTTTTGTACTGGTCAATGACCCTGTCCAATTGGATACGAAATATACTGATTATGAAAATGATCCGAAGTATGCGGTCCGTTTCAAATATGATCACGATCCCTACTTTTTTGACAATCCTATGGGAATGATTCCAGACAGCGGCCTTTGGCAAAATTTAATCTATACCTCTTTTCCCTACAGCGGGGTATACAACGCATCTTTTCAATTAAAAGACAATCCGAAGCCTGATGATCGTTTTAATGAGTATAGGCTATGGGGACGCGATAATCTCTCTTCCATGATCTTTCATGTCCACCGCAAACCGATAGCCCTATTCTCGGTAAAGGTAGTGGGTGGAAACTTGCAGATTGCCGACATTTCTTATGATAAGGATCATACGACTAGCGTGGATAAAGGGATTTATCAGTGGCAGTGGCAATATAAACAAACAGATAAAGAGTCTTGGATAGAAGGACAACCGCCAGCCCAACTGCCAACCAGTAATCAATACGACATTCGGTTACGTGTACGGGATGTTGATGGGGAAAATGGCATAGGTGTATGGAGTGATTGGTGCCAGCGGTCCGTTGGCAGTAGTGTTAACCTACCACCTGTGGCTATGTTCACGGTCGATCCAAGTCTTGTATCCTACCGCAAAGCTACGACAACGATAGATAAATCGTATGATCCGGATAATGATCCGTTGGATATCTATTCTTGGAACGTAGTTAAAGATGGATGGCAGCAGGTATGGTCTTCATGGGGCGGGGTTACTACACCCCCTAATATTGGCGCTTATGGGGTTGGGAATTACCAAGTCACCTTACAAGTACATGATAACCGCGGCCTATGGTCAGAGCCTTACAGCCAAACCGTACAAGTTATGAATCGTCCACCAGCAGCAGCATTTTACATGCCGCCCGAGGTATACCGAGATACGGTCCTCACAATGGAGAACCTTACGCCAGATCCGGATGCAGACGGGGATATCCTAACCTATAAATGGAATGGCAGACTTAACGGTGGATCCTATTACTATGCTGGAAGTAATAAAAATCAGGTCATGACCGTACGCAGTTTAATGGAACAAAGCGGGATTGCTCCGAAGCAGGCCATATCCGATGGCTGGGAAATGCTGCTTACCGCGTCAGACGGTTCACTTAGTTCCAATGCTACCCGATCCTTTCCAGTGAAAAATCATATCCCTACTGCCGCAATCATTGGGCCAGCAACGGTCTATCAATATGATACGATCCAGTATAATTCTGGTGATGCGGATGAGGATCCCTCTGATGTAAGCAGCCTGCAATATTACTGGAAAGTCACCAATAGTGATGGTATTACGGATCTATACTACACGGCCAATATCTCCGTTGATTTTCCTGAGACTGGAGTCTATACGCTAGAGCATTGGGCTGTGGATCAAATTGCCGACAAATCAAATGTGGCTGTGTTAAAGGTAAGTGTGATAAAGAATCTAGCACCTACCATAACCTTAACTTCACCTGCAGGCACACTAGATCAACCCACGATCATTGATGCAGCTTTGCAAGGGGATCCATTAATTCAATGGACATACGGAGATCCGGAGAATGACCCACAGGAAAAATATCGGCTGGAGTTCTATACCAAAGACACTTTACTGGCTATGACGGTAGAAAATACCGACAACACCGGTTTAATTCGGCAATATCAAGTTCCTAATCCGACCTTTGAGCGCTTTGAATATTTCTCTGTATTTGGCCGGGCTTTTTCAAAAGGTTCTTGGTCCGAGATATCGAACGAAAAGGCCTTTATCATCGACAACCCGCCGGTTCCTGGTTTTACAATCAATCAGAGCTTGGGCCATCGAAATGAGGACTTTATCATTACGAGTACGGCCACGGATGCGGATATCCCTAAAGGTGATAGTATTACGTACCGATATTACCTCAAACCTTTTGGTGGGACGGAATCACTTATCAGTGGATCAAGCGGTTTTACAAAGCAGTTTACGACCCATGGGTCGTTTACCTTCCGGCAAGTAGTGACGGATTCGTTAGGACTATACCGGGAAACATCACGGAATATTACCGTGAGCAACCAGATTCCAACAGCGAACATCACTTATCCGGGTAGCAGCAGTTCTGCAACTCCTACGGTAGTCAATACTCTTACACCTAATATTCAATGGATCTACCAGGATGCCGATAACGATCTGCAACAGCGGTACAAGGTGAGAATCATTGATGTGGCGACAAACAATATCGTTGCACAGTCAGGTGAAACCGTATCTTCAGCCAAACAATGGACCGTTACAGCTGTAACGCTTGTAGAAAACAAAAAATATGCGGTCGAAGTCGAAGTGTACGATGGTTACGATTGGAGCAGCATATCACCGAGGAAGTATTTCATGGTGAATCTACTAACTATTCAAGGTGGCGTAAAACATACGACTGAATGGGATAACAATCGTACCGCATATAACTTGAAAAAGAGTGGCGATCCGAACAGTCCAAGAGGTTACAGTGTATTTTGGGCCGGAGAAAGGTTTATCCTGCAGGCAGATACTACGGGATTACCAGACACAGTAGAGGTAACAATGAATGGTGGTTATCTTACGCAGTTGAGTCCTACTAGCGCGGCTAAGACATTATGGACGGGTGAAATGTATGATTCTTCATTCGAGAATCTCCCGAATGGCCCGATTACGTTTACCTTCACAGCTCAAAATCAATTTAATACCAAAGTAGATACCGTTACGGTAATGATTTCAGAAGAATGGTCTGAATATTTTCAAGTGCATAGAACAAAATAAGTGAAATGGTCTCTAAATTTAAAAGGAGCCGCATCAGCGGCTCCTTTTTCACACAACCCCTTCAATCATTTCCTCAGAGTCCCTTATAATCCGTGCTGTAGCTGGCGCCACCGAGACTGGAGCGGAGTTATGTACGGCATTTGTTCGGGCTGAAATACTAGGAATTCCTCGTAAGTAATAGGATAGCTTGCCGCTGTAAATTTTATGAGGGCATAACGAAAGGGCAAAATCTTCAGGTGTCACGAAGCATGAGGGCTTGTTCACCGGGTGAAACTCTGTATCCTCAAAGAGGGACGCTACAAAATGAGAGCA
Organism: Paenibacillus sp.; assembly: GCA_023512345.1. Classification (GTDB taxonomy): domain Bacteria; phylum Bacillota; class Bacilli; order Paenibacillales; family Paenibacillaceae; genus Paenibacillus_AQ. The sequence continues at coordinate 275,737 of JAILZT010000001.1, read as the reverse complement.
AAAATAAGCGTCTTCTCGATCGATTTTAATGTTAAGCAGAACACCTACTAAGCCTAAAAGATGATACTTGTAGCGTTCCTGGTTCTGCATCATCCCAGTGACATGGTTGTGCATCGTATCATATTCCTCTTTGCTCACCCGCAGACGATAGATAGCGCAGTCCGCTCCATTATAAAAGGGATGAACAAAGTTCTCTTGTATCAGTCCGGCAACGAAAGGATTATGCATTTTTTTTCGGCCGAAGCTGTACACTTCCCGCAATTCGCTGTCAAAGGCAATCGATGCATGATTCAGATCGGCCTTAGTGAACCATCTGATTACACCGCTGAAGGCGGTACCCGTTCCGGTGAGCACGATAAAGATATCCTTTTTTGGTGTCATGAATGAATTCCTTTCTACTGGCAAGGTGGGGTACCTCGTAAATTTATTTATTAGTAATTCCATCTTACTGTATATTCCAATTTTATAAAACAAACTTTAGTCGCAACTAGAAACTAGACTTAAGGCTAAGTTCAAACCCGACCTATTACCCGTGTACACTGACGTATATATTTGTATAGAAAATGTTAAACATAGAGTGTTGGAATATGAAGTTTTCAAAAACAATTGGAAATGCTTCCACACAAGTGATACAATAAGAATATCAAAATGACATTCTTGATATTTTAGAGGAGGATATTTGAAAATGAGTGAACAAAGTCAAGCGATCCAAAAGGAAGAAAACTCTACAATTGATAACCTGGCCATTACAACGATCCGTACTTTGGCTATAGATGCCATCGAGAAAGCAAATTCCGGACATCCGGGTATGCCAATGGGTTCCGCTCCAATGGGATACCAACTATTTGCTAAAACCATGAAACATAATCCTGACCATCCAACATGGGTAAACCGTGACCGTTTTGTGTTGTCTGCAGGACACGGTTCTATGCTATTATACAGCTTGCTTCATCTTAGCGGCTATGACTTACCAATGGAAGAATTGAAACAATTCCGTCAATGGGGCAGCCTTACACCAGGTCACCCAGAAGTTGGCCATACTGCAGGTGTAGATGCTACTACAGGTCCACTTGGACAAGGTATCGCTATGGCAGTAGGTATGGCAATGGCAGAAGCTCAACTGGCGGCTACTTATAACAAGGATCAGCATCAAGTGGTTGATCATTATACTTATGCAATTTGCGGCGATGGAGACCTTATGGAAGGAATCTCTTCTGAAGCGGCTTCACTGGCCGGACATCTGAAATTGGGCAAGCTGGTTGTATTGTACGATTCCAATGATATTTCACTGGACGGCAAGCTGAACCTGTCTTTCTCCGAAAATGTAGCTAAACGCTTTGAAGCATACGGCTGGCAAGTGCTGCGCGTTGAAGATGGTAACGATCTTCCTGCTATTGAGAAGGCTATTGCTGAAGCACAAGCAGACAGCAGCAAACCAACACTGATTGAAGTTAAAACGGTTATTGGGTACGGAAGCCCGAACAAGCAAGGTAAAGGCGGTCACGGTGGTACTCACGGTTCCCCACTGGGTGCTGATGAAGCTAAGCTGACCAAAGACTTTTACAAATGGGTATACGAAGAAGATTTCTATGTACCTGATGATGTTCGTACCCATTTTGCTCAAGTTAAAGAAAGCGGTATTGCAGCGAACAAACAATGGGACGAGAAGTTTGCAGCATACAAAAATGCTTATCCTGAGCTCGCAGCTCAATTTGAAATAGTAACAAATGGCGATCTTCCAGAAGGCTGGGATGCAAAGCTTCCTATGTATACTACTGAAGATAAAGCCGTATCGACTCGTATTGCTTCCGGTAATGCGCTGAACGGTCTGGCAGCAGGTGTTCCTCAGCTTGTAGGCGGATCAGCTGACCTTGAAAGCTCCACAATGACTCACCTGAACGGCCTGACTTCGTTTACTTCTGAGTCTTATGACGGTCGTAACATCTACTTCGGCGTACGTGAATTTGGTATGGCTGCAGCGATGAACGGAATTGCCCTGCATAGCGGACTGAAAGTATTCGGCGGTACGTTCTTCGTATTTACGGATTACTTGCGTCCTGCGATTCGTTTGGCATCCATTATGAAGCTTCCTGTAACTTATGTACTGACTCACGATAGTATTGCTGTTGGTGAAGATGGTCCTACACATGAGCCGATCGAACAACTAGCTTCGCTTCGTATTATCCCGGGTCTTACGGTTATTCGTCCGGCTGATGCTAACGAGACTTCTGCAGCATGGGCTTATGCTTTGGAAAACAAAGCTAACCCAGTAGCATTGGTATTGACTCGTCAAAACTTGCCGATTCTGCCAGGAACTGTAGAAGGTGTGCGCGATAACATCAAACGCGGTGGATACGTAGTTTCTGATGCTAAGAATGGTAAACCACAGGCACAAATTATTGCTACAGGTTCTGAAGTACAGCTTGCAGTTAAAGCTCAAGCAGCTTTGGCTGAAGAAGGTATTGAAGTACGTGTAATCAGCTTGCCGAGCTGGGACTTGTTCGAAAAACAGGATAAGGCATACCGTGATTCCGTTATCCTTCCTGAAGTTAAATCCCGTCTTGCTGTGGAAATGGCGCAAACCTTCGGTTGGGAACGTTACACAGGAGATCAAGGCGACATTCTGGGTATCACAACCTTCGGCGCATCTGCACCTGGCGATAAAGTGATGAAAGAATACGGATTTACTGTTGAGAATGTTGTCAGCCGTGTGAAGGCTCTGTTATAATCGACTGAATAATCACAAGGGGGAGAACATATAATGAGTCAGTTTAACAACGCAACGGTTGTAAAAGCAGCGAACGTGTACTATGGAGGAAAAGTGACAAGTCGTACAGTCATTTTGGAAGATGGTACCAAAGTAACACTTGGGATTATGCTGCCGGGTGTGTATGAATTCGGTACAGAAGGCCCTGAAATCATGGAGATTCTATCTGGCGATTTGAAAGTGCTGCTTCCTGGCTCTGAGATTTGGCAGGATATTAAAGGGGCAACGACGTTTAATGTTCCCGGTAACTCCAAGTTTGCGCTGGAAGTATTCGATATAACTGATTATTGTTGTTCGTACCCAATTCTGTAACCCTTATTTTATCGAAGAAAGCTCTGCTTAATTGCGGGGCTTTCTTTTTTTGTTATGGAGTTGCACTCCAAATTGAAACCGCCCTAATGCTCAGATAAGAGCTAGGGCGGTTTCAAGGTACAATTATGCTATTTTATAATTGATTGCATGCGGACAGAGAAGACTGCCCCATAGTGTAGGGTATTTCTTTTTATTACTTTCCTGCAGACTGATCGCCCATCTTCTGGCCGATCCATTCCTCATAACACTTAACTACAGCAGAGAGATCCTCATCGCCGTAACCCTGGGTATACCCAGCTTGGAACATGCTCTTGGCAAGGCCAAGCATTGGAGATGGAACGCCTGTGGAATCACTTAGGGATGAGGCAAGCTTAAGGTCCTTCAGCATGAGTGCTAAGGAGAACTGGTTGCTGAAGTCATTTTCGATGATTTTGCGGCCTTTAAGTTCTGCTTGCTTGCTGCCTGCAGATCCGTTCATTACCAACTCAAGGAACTTGTCCGCGGGTACACCGGATTTCACGGCGATAGCGAAGCCTTCCGCAAGAGCAACATTGTGGATACCGACCATGGCATTATGCGCCAGCTTGGCAACCGCTCCACTGCCGTTATCACCCATATGCAGAAGCTTCTTGCCGAGGGTGTCGAAGATGTCACGGTTAGCTTCAATAACATCCGCGCTGCCGCCGACCATGAATACTAAGGTGCCTTCGACCGCAGCGGGCTTACTGCCGGTAACAGGTGCGTCAAGGAACTGTCCACCGCGTTCCGCCACAGCTGCGGCAATTTCATGTACCAGCCCAGTAGAAATTGTGCTTGAATCAATGACTACAGTTCCAGGCTTAAGGGCATCCAGAATTCCGTCCTGTCCGTAAAATACTTCACGGATAGAATCATCGTTGCTGATCATGGTAATAATAACGTCCTTGCCTTCTGCAGCCGCACGTGGTGTAGAAGCCGTTTGTGCGCCTTCCTGCTCGAGGGGCTCACACTTGGAGGCCGTACGGTTATATACGGTCACCTGAAATCCTCCGCGCAAAAGGTTGGAGGCCATAGGCGCTCCCATCGTTCCGAGTCCAATAAAACCGATTTGTTTCATTCATTTCCCACCTTCGCCATAGGGTCGTATTAGAACTAGGACAGCTTCTAAAGTGTCGTACTTTCCTCTCATTTTAACACGGGCTTATAGCATGTACCACAAATCAGAATCTAATTGGTTAGGGAACGCTTCCATGAAGGATGAAAAACATAAGTCTAAAGCCCGGGTTGTGCCCTAAGACCTTGCCAGTCCCGCCAAATTAAAGTATCCTATTATAAAGTTGTTACAAACCGTGTCAAACTAAAGAGACATACAGGAGGTTACCATTACCGTGTCCAAAAAGATTAATTTTGACTACAGTAAAGCCCTTGATTTCATCAACCAGCAGGAGATTGACTTTCTTGCAGCGCCGGTTAAACTAGCCCATGAGCAACTACATAACGCTACCGGAGCGGGATCAGACTACCTCGGTTGGATCGATCTGCCACACGCCTATGACAAAGATGAGTTCGCACGTATTCAGGCTGCAGCTAAGAAGATTCAAAGTGATTCTGATGTATTGATCGTTATCGGTATCGGCGGATCCTACTTGGGTGCACGTGCTGCTATCGAAGCACTCTCACACTCCTTTTACAATAACCTGTCTAAGGACAGCCGCAAGACACCTGAAGTTTATTTCGCAGGTAACAACATCAGCTCAACGTACATCACGCATTTGCTTGATCTTGTAAAAGGCAAAGACTTCTCCGTGAATGTCATCTCCAAATCCGGAACAACAACCGAACCAGCTATCGCTTTCCGTATCTTCCGCGCTGAGCTGGAGAAGAAATATGGTAAAGAGGAAGCCCGCAAACGTATTTATGCTACTACAGATAAGGAAAAAGGCGCGCTCAAGAAGCTGGCTACTGAAGAAGGATATGAATCCTTTATTATCCCTGATGATGTAGGCGGACGTTACTCCGTGCTGACACCGGTAGGTTTACTGCCGATCGCTACAGCAGGTATTAACATTGAAGAAATGATGCAAGGTGCAGCCGCAGCCGCAGATGAATTCAACAACCCGGATATTGCGACTAACCAAGCCTATCAATATGCTGCAGTTCGTAATGCTCTATATCGTAAAGGCAAGGCCATTGAAATTCTCGTTAACTACGAGCCATCCCTTCATTTCGTATCCGAATGGTGGAAACAACTTTACGGCGAAAGCGAAGGCAAGGATTTCAAAGGAATCTATCCTTCTTCCGTTGACTTCTCTACGGACCTGCATTCTATGGGACAATATATTCAAGAAGGCAGCCGTAACATTTTCGAGACCGTTATCCAAGTCGAAAATGTAGAGCATCATGTAACGATTGAAAGCGATCCTGATGATCTGGATGGTCTGAACTTCCTAACTGGTAAGACCATGGACTTTGTAAACAAGAAGGCATTCCAAGGTACAATGCTGGCTCATACAGACGGACAAGTGCCGAACCTGATTGTAACCATTCCGGACCAAACTCCATATACTTTTGGTTACATGGTATACTTCTTTGAAATTGCTTGCGGAATCAGCGGATACCTGCTTGGCGTGAATCCGTTTGATCAACCGGGTGTAGAAGCTTATAAGAAGAACATGTTCGCGTTGCTGGGCAAACCAGGCTACGAGAAAGAAAAAGCCGAGCTTGAAGCAAGACTTACCGAATAGTACCCACCTAGACTTTTCATAATAGTGTAATTTACAAGAGGAGCAGCTCATAGGTTATTCATACCCTGGGCTGCTCCTAATATATATCAATAGATCTAGATACTATGCACATATAAGGAATGGAATGAAATGCTGGAACAATATCGGACGGTACGTTCTTCCGGCTCCTTGGAAGTCGTAATCCGTAAATCACGCTTCATTGGCCATGTTATGCCGGTGGAGAACGAAGATGAAGCAGTGTTGTTTATTGAGGAGATCAAGAAGAAGCATTGGAACGCCACACATAACTGTTCTGCTTATACGATCGGTGAAAGAGACGAAATTCAGAGACAGTCGGATGACGGTGAACCGAGTGGAACGGCCGGTAAACCGATTTTGGAGGTAATCCGCAACCAGGGAGTTAAAAATGTTGTAATTGTGGTCACCCGTTACTTCGGAGGCATTATGCTGGGAGCTGGAGGACTGATCCGGGCTTATACAGATGGCGCAGTGCTTGCGCTAGAAGCCGGAGAAGTAATCACTCGCGTGCTGCGGCGAGAAGTGTTCGTAGAAATCGACTACACTTGGCTGGGCAAAGTAGAGAACGAGCTTAGAGGACGAGGGATTAAGACCGGTGAAACTTTATTTACAGATAAAGTAACACTTACATGTCTGCCTTGTAATGATGAAGGTGATGCATTTATAGCATGGATAACTGATTTAACTCAGGGGCAGGCTCGAGTGACAGAAGGCCAGCGGCTTTACTACAGCGAAGGGGAATAATACTATGGCAAGAAGAGCAGTGGAACAGGAGTTGTCGAGAGAGAGGATATTGGAGTCGGCGAGGCATCTGTTTATTACCAAAGGGTACCGTGCCATTTCAATGCGCAGTATTGGACAGCATTTGGGCTACAGCCACGGCTCCTTGTATTATCACTTCAAGGAAAAAGCAGAATTATTTTACGCCATTGTTGTCGAGGATTTCAATTATGTAGCAACCTTATTATCCCAAGCTATGAACAAACCGCCTGAATACGAAATGACTCGGGTGGAGCAATTGCTTATGGAGTTTATTAAGTTCGGAATTGATCATCCGTATCAATATGAGATTATGTTCATGATCCGCGATGAAGAGCTGCTTGCTTATTGTCGGGCTGAACAAGGACGATGTTTTGAACTGTTTTCAAGTATAGTTCGCCGCCATATGAAGGAAGAAGGTTATGTTCGGGAGGATTGGCAGAGTGTGCCTCTGACACTGTTTTTATCCGCTCACGGATTTATTTCTTATTATATTCAGGATAAGGTCTCTTTCGAAGATGTCAAAACTGCAGCAGTATCCCATATAAAAGTACTGTGCCGTAATCTGTAGGATGATTGTTTTTTAGGTCATTTCGCTTTATTGCGTTGCATTGGTATAACTTTGCATGGTGAAAGCGATAGCTGCTATAATTTGTATAGAGGGCCGCTCTAAGCGAATAATTAGAGCGGCCCTAACTATGTCCTTTTAACCCTCGGTAATTTTCACATAACACTGTCGGCGCCGGGGACCATCGAACTCGCAGAAGTAAATGCCTTGCCAGCGGCCCAGCAGCAGCTCTCCTTCATGAATGATTATACTTTGAGAAGGACCGGTTGTAATGGATTTCAAGTGGGAGGCCGTATTGCCTTCAGCATGACGATACTTTGGGTGCTCCCAAGGATACACTTCATTCAGCCTCATAAGTACATCATGCTTCACATCGGGATCCGCATTCTCATTAATGGCAATCCCTGCTGTGGTATGCGGGCAATAAACTACGGCAATTCCGTTTTGGATCCCACTCTTTTTTACATAAGAAATAACTTCTCGTGTAATATCACGCATCTCATCCCTTTTAGTGGTGGAAATTTCAATGGTATTCAGCATATTTTTCTCCCCTTTTTGGATAATGAATGACGGACTTAGGATAAGTTAGGCGCATAGATTACTACGTATAATATATTTTACCCAAAAACAACTCGAAAGTAATTGACGATGACAAGCTGCTTTTGGTAAAGTAATGATTATATTAAACCAAGTATATTAATAGGAATAATCCATGAAGGGTTTCGAAATGAAAACCGACCGGTTTGCCGGAGGCGGGGGGACATAATCGTTGAATTCATTACTCAGACACAAAGGATGGACCTGGGGATTCCGTACTACAATCCTCTTATACTTTGTAGTATTAATCGTATTGCCCATTCTCGGCGTTTACTACAACTCTTTTACGCTCGGGTTCAGCAGCTTCTTCGAGAGTGTTAGCGACCCAATTGCCTGGAAATCGGTATTGTTAACCTTGAAGCTAGCTGTAATTGCTACTGCCATTAATGTGCTTTTGGGCACAATGATCGCCTGGGTTCTCATTCGTTACAAGTTTCCTGGAAAATCGATTCTGAACAGCCTGGTCGATTTGCCGTTTGCTTTGCCGACAGCGGTAGGCGGGTTGATGATCTTGCTGTTGCTCGGACCTGGGAGCTTTGTAGGGAAAGCGGCGGAAGCACTTGGCTTTGAAATTGTTTTTCATCAGCCAGCTATTGTTATTGCCATGATATTTGTAACTTTTCCGTTTGTTATACGTGCGGTACAGCCTCTGCTGGAGGAGCTTGATCCCTCCGAAGAGGAAGCAGCCTACACGATGGGCGCTAAAGGCAGCCGGGTCTTCCGTACAGTAATACTGCCTTCCATGCTCCCGGGTATGGTTAGCGGGGGAATGTTGGCCTTCTCACGGGCATTGGCTGAGTTTGGTGCGGTGGTGCTCGTAGCAGGGAATATTCCGGGCCGGACGCTTGTATCTTCCGTTTTTATTTTTGGTGAAGTCGAGAGTGATAATCCGGTTGGTGCTGCTGCGGTCTCTGTTATTCTCTTGACCTTGTCTTTTCTCATCCTATGGCTGATTAATATGGTGCAGATGCGGGGGAGAAGATCATGAGGAGATTATGGATCGCCCTAACTTATCTTGTCTTTTTCATTCTTATCATTGCACCGCTCAGCAAGATGACTACTGGAGCTTTCAGTAATGGCTTTGAGGGATTCTGGAATGCCTTAACCCGGCCTGAAGCGCTGCATGCGTTAATGATGACTGGACTAGTTGTTGTAGTTGTTACACTGTTGAATACACTGTTTGGAATTATGATGGCTCTGTATCTGGTTCGGGCCACTTGGATAGGACGTCGCTTAAAAGGGCTGCTTAATAGCATTGTCGACCTCCCTTATGCGGTATCCCCTGTTATCGGCGGATTGATGATTGTCCTGCTGCTTGGACCCGATAGTCCGCTTGGTGCTCTGTTCCAGGGACTAGGAGTGAAGATTGTTTATGCTTTTCCCGGAATGGTGATAGCTACCCTGTTCGTTACGTTTCCACTAATGGTACGAGAGGTGATGCCTGTACTTCAGGAGATCGGCTCTCAGCAGGAGGAGGCGGCTTCAACGCTTGGTGCTTACGGGTGGACTACTTTTTGGAAAGTAACCTGGCCTTCAATCCGCTGGGCTGTGATGTATGGCGTTATTTTAACAGTGGCCCGCGCCTTAGGAGAGTTCGGTGCAGTGCTCGTTGTGTCCGGCAATATTATGAACAAAACCCAAACAGCCACAACGCTGGTATATCAAGATGTAGAGAATTTTAATGTAGCTGCTGCGGGCGGTGTAGCGTTGGTGCTTGCTGCTTTCTCAGTAGGGCTGCTACTGTTGATGGAATGGACGAAGAGACGAAAGGGAGTGCACTGATATGCATGTTGAAGTCCGAGGGTTAAACAAGCATTTTGGAGATTTTCATGCGGTTAAGGACGTTAATTTCGGAATTACTAAAGGGCACCTGATTGGTTTACTTGGTCCAAGTGGTGGGGGTAAAACCTCAATCCTGCGGATGTTGGCGGGGCTTGAGACACCGGATAGTGGAGACATTATTTTTCATGGTAAGACAGTTAATGGACTTCCTCCTCAAGAGCGCGGGATTGGCTTCGTATTTCAAAACTATGCATTATTCAAACATATGACTGTATTTGAGAACATAGCATTTGGCCTCAAGGTTAAAAAAGCTAGTAAGTCAGCTATTCGTGACCGAGTGACGGAGCTCGTGGAGTTGACGGGTCTAAAGGGCTTTGAAAGCCGCTATCCTCATCAGTTGTCAGGGGGTCAGCGCCAGCGGGTTGCGTTCGCTCGTGCACTTGCACCGGAGCCTCAACTGTTGCTGTTGGATGAGCCGTTCGCGGCAATTGATGCAAAGATTCGTCAGGAGCTTCGTTCTTGGCTGCGTGAGTTAATCGAACGTGTTGGAATTACCTCAATCTTTGTCACCCATGACCAGGATGAAGCGATTGAAGTTGCTGACGAAATTATGATCATTAACCAAGGACGTTTGGAGCAAAAGGGTACGCCTTGGGACATTTATAAAGAGCCGAAAACGCCGTTCGTGGCAACCTTCATAGGGGAATCGACCTTAATTGAGAGTGCCTCGGAGCTAAAAGGCTTCGAAGGTGCTGGCGGCAGCAAATCCACTAAAGCACTCATACGTCCAGAGTATATAGAAGTAGGCGGCCTGCATGAGTTTAAAATGGCATCGGCTACCGAGCAAGGCGTTGTTAAGCATTTACATTTCCGCGGCAGCGAATGGCTGGTAGAGGTAGAAGTTAACGGCAATAAGCTGGTTACCTACCGCTCCCTAGAGAAGGAAACCCTGCAAGTGGGTCAAGACATCTCCGTACTGGTACATCGAGCCTATCTATTCAATGATGACCGTAGCTGGATTCAGGAAAACCGCCTCAAAGAAGATCCAATGCCTGTATTTATTTAATAAAATCATCAACCTCAAGGGATGTGGGCCGTAATGAGGCTTTTTAAAAGGAGCAGACAACTGCACGCAGGGCTTATCTTCCTGATGCTTACTCTTTCTGCATTAGCAGTAATGGGATGCACAAGTGAAAAAGATAGTACTGAGGCCGCTTTTGCTCCGAAACAAGGCGATCTTACGCTAGTTGTCGGAGCTTATAGTGTAGCAAAGGATGCTATGGAGGAAATATTGCCGTTGTTCGCTGCGAAATGGAAGGCTGACACCGGACAGACTATAGATTTTCAGCAATCCTATGAGGCTTCTGGAACTCAAGCCCGAGCCATTGCCGGTGGATTTGAAGCAGATGTTACACTACTGGCGATGGAGGGGGATATCGAGAAACTGGTCAAAGCCGGGCTGGTCCAGCCGAATTGGAAGGATCATGGCGAGGGTGGAATGGTAACTCGCTCGGTCGTAGCCCTAGGTACCCGCGAGGGCAACCCCAAGGGAATTCATGATTTTGACGATCTGGCGAAGCCAGGTGTTAAGGTGCTGTATCCCAATCCGAAGACATCTGGAGGAGCCCAGTGGGATATTAATGCCATCTATGGTGCAGGCCTGAAGCAGTCTGAGGAACTAAAGGGAGTTAAAGACCCTGTGATAGCAAAAGCCTTCTTGGAGAGCGTACACGCGAATGTAGAGTCTCTAGACAAAAGCGGCCGCGCCTCTATGGCTGCCTTCGAGTACGGAGTGGGTGATGTCATCGTCACTTATGAGAACGAACTTCTTGCACGTATTGCCAAAGGCATTAAATATGAGATCATCATACCTAATAACACAATCCTTATTGAAAATCCAGCCGCTGTTGTAGACAAATACGTCGATGAACGTGGAACACGCGAGGCTTCCGAAGCGCTGGTTAATTATTTGGTGACATCTGAGGCCCAAGAGGTTTTCGCTAAGCATGGCTTCCGGCCGGTAGATGAGAAGGTTTATGCTGAGAATGAGAGCCGCTATCCGGTGCCTGATGGGTTGTTCGACATTAAGTATCTGGGCGGCTGGGATGAGGTACGCAGCACATTATATTCGAAACGAGGAATATGGTATCAGGTGCTTGCGGGTATTTAATTTTGAAAAGAGCAGGTAATCCTATGAGACGGATGCCTGCTCTTTTTTATGAATTCACTTTCGTGCAATGCCATAGCCTCTTATTCTATAATGGGTTATAGACTTCCGTGAGTGGAATTATAGAGGAGAGAAGCGAGTATGGATACATTGGTTTTTTTGGGTACTGGAGATGCTATGGGTGTACCCCGAGTCTATTGCAGCTGTGAAACCTGCACAGGAGCGAGAGCTGGCGGGGACAATGTCAGGCTTCGCTCTTCGGTGCTTATAGATAATGGTAAGGATGATATTCTAGTTATCGACTGCGGGCCGGATTGGCGGCGGCAAATGGAAGCTCAGGGGATTCGCAATATGCGTAGACTGCTGGTAACCCATGCACATTTTGACCATATTGGCGGGCTGCCTGAGTGGGCCGATGCTTGCCGCTGGATGGGATATCGAGGTGAAATGTACGCCCCCGCAGAGGTCATTCCGATTATAGAGCGTCAATATCCGTGGCTTAACAGCCACATTGATATGATCCCTTGCGATGAGGGGATTACACTGGATGAATGGCAAATAACCACTTGGAAGGTTTGTCACGGCAAGAACGGATACTCTTACGCTTATAGACTGGAAAAGGAAGGCTATTCGTGGGTGTATTGCCCGGACTCCATATCACTGGGTCCAGAGGAAACCAAACGGATGGTTGGAGCGGACTTACTTGTGCTGGGGACAAGCTTTTATTACGAAGCGGCCGAGCTTTCCACGCGGTCTGTCTATGATATGACGGAAGCAGCGGAGCTACTGAAGGAAGTGAGGCCTCGTCGGGCAGTGTACACCCATATGTCACATGATGTTAATTTTCTTAAGAACTATACATTACCTGAGAACGTCACATTGGCCCGAACGGGAATGAAGCTGGTTTTGGAATAAAAAAAGATCTATAGAGGCGTTTCCTTGTGGAGTCATCATGAAATGACTTGGGGGAACGCCTCTTTTTTTGGATACCGTTCCGCTCAAGGGCTGAGAAACTGCATCTACTGGTTTACAAAAAATACCTATTCATGTTATAAAGGGGAAGCATGATGACTTACAGATATTTCAATATTATATTGAAACGGAGGGTTACCGTATGACTAATCCTATAGATCCGATCCTGTTGTCTTTCCCTGAAAGTTTTGAAACGGAGCGTCTGCTTATCCGTGCTCCATTGTGGGGGGAGGGTGCAAGTCTAAATGAAGCGATAGGCGAGAGTCTGAATGAGTTGAAACCGTGGATGCCTTTTGCCAAAATCATGCCTACCCTTGACGAGTCGGAGAAATTTACGCGTGAGGCGCGGCTGGCTTTTTTAAAACGTGATCATCTGCACATGCGGATTTTCAATAAAAATACAGGTGCATTTATAGGCTGCAGCGGCCTGCACCAGATCAACTGGGAGACCCGTAATTTCGAGATTGGTTATTGGATTCGATCCACTTGCGCGGGTAATGGTTATATGACTGAGGCAGTAAATGGAATTACCGATTTTGCAATACATACACTTGAGGCTAATCGTATCGAAATCCGCTGCAGTGGAAGGAATACCAAAAGTGCTGCAGTTGCTGAACGTGCTGGCTTTACACTAGATGGAATTCTTCGCAGTAACTGCCGGGGGCAGGATGGAGAGTTGCACGACAGTAAGGTGTATGCGAAGGTACGCGGGGCGGAGTTTTGACGGTACTTTGTAATTGCGTAGTCATTAGGAGAGGAATGAGCAAATAATTGAAACATATAGAAGATATTTTTCACAAAAATTATTTAAAGGTTACACCCTTCATACTACCGTTTTCGGTGCTGCTATTGGCATTTACTTCGTTGAGTAGAGTGTTCTCGATTCTTTCTTTTTTAATTATTATCATCAATGCTATGTATATTCTCGGGAAAATAATGATCTACAAAATGAGCAAAAGGAGGATGGAATGACGAGGAATAAATTTTGTAAGCGTTTTGAATTAGGGATTGTTATTGTGATCTTTCTGTTAACTGGCTGCAGAGAAGCGACGAGTGTCAAAGGCAACCCAGTTGTAGACCCCGATGGAATCACCTCTTCTGCTGCTAAGCATGGAAAAGGTTGTGGCGATCAAGCAGATAAAGATTATGTTCCGTTATTGAAGTTGAACGGGGTCACTTATATGCAAAACTATAATAGTGACATAAATAATTTAAAAAAAGGGAAAAAGGTCGGTGAAATCCGATACCGTATGTCCGACAATGCTTGTACAGGCTACATCATGCAGGACGGAGATGCTACGGTGCTAAGGGAAGGTACAGTGCTGTATGAGGTGCTGGGATACACTACGTCAGCAAGGTTGTGGGCGGGTGACTTTCTGTATGAGGCAACGGTTAATCCCAAGGCCAAAACCATAAATGATTTATTAGACGTTGCTGGAAAAATAAAAACGGTTCGATTTATAAGCGGAAAAGACGGCATCACTCATCTGAAAGATTTTACTCCGGAGTCCGCGGCAAGTTTTGCCCAAGCCTATCCTAAGCTCAAATATGTTCCATTCAATAAGTTATTCAAGGAGACCCAAAGCTGGTCGGGTGGGATGTATTGGATTCAAGTCGAACTGAACGACGGTTCCAGTATTCAAATCACTTATAATCTCAAATATGCTGCATTTAATCCTGCTGGATATGCCACACTGGAACTGGCCTCACTTGTTGAGGAAGAGCGGAAACGTATCTATACCAAATAATATAGGCGTTTAGAACGCGGTGATAGAAAGTGAAAAAACCAGCCCACACTTTTGAACTGCACCCCAATTGGTAGACACCATCTAACGATTGGAGGTGCAGTTCAGTGTTGGACTGGTTTTCATTTTGTTACGCTTGCTGGTCAGCGTTTTGCAGAATAAACTTTTCAATGACATGTTTTACGCCATCTTCATTGTTGCTATGGGTGATGTAATCGGCTACTTTCTTCAGTGCAGGAATCGCATTCTCCATCGCTACACCAAGGCCTGCGGCTTCGAGCATTTCATGATCGTTCCAAGAATCGCCGACAGCGATGGTCTCGGACAGGTCACAGCCAAAATGGTTGGCTAGAAACTCGAGTGCAAGCCCCTTAGTGCCCTCATGATGCATGATTTCCAAGAAGTAAGGCTTGGATTTCGTAATGTGCACAGAGTCTCCCAGAAGTTCGCGGAGGATAGGCGTTAATTCATCTAAGAAATCAGGATCATCGATAATTAGCATTTTAGGTGTTTTCTGTGGTACGAGCTTTTCCCAGTCCGGCTCCACATAATATTGGGTTTTGTTCAAGGTGGTGTAGTCGATCAGCTTTTGATTTTCTTCGCGGGCATAAAGCTTGTCGTCAATGTAGGTCTGCAAATGCAAATCATGCTCTACACAGTAAGTGAAAAGCTTACGTACAGCGTCCTGAGGGACATAACGTTCGTACAGAACTTCTTCGTCCAGCAGGTTCTTAATAAGAGCGCCTTGGTAAGTGATGATCGGAACATTCAGTCCGGTCTGACGGGCGATGGCTTGTGCGGATGCATAAGCTCGGCCGGTTGCCAGTGTTACAACAACACCTGCAGCTACGGCTTGCTCAAGAGCGGTTTGTGTGGCAGGGGTTACTTCCTTGTCATCATTAATCAAGGTGTCGTCAATGTCGATCGCAATCAATTTGTACATGTGTGGTTTCTCTCCTTATTTCTTTCTAAATAGACGATAGCTGAACCAATAATTACTCTTTAAGCGACTTAGATCAGGCGTGAGCTCTGCCATAAGCATACCGGATAGTATGCACACACAGCCAAGAAGTGCAGTAACACCTAGGGTCTCCCCGCCAAAGGCTAACCCAGTCATTGCAGCGAATACCGGTTCCATGGCATAAATAATGGCTACACGTGAAGGTGTAGTGTACTTTTGACAGGCAGTTTGAATCCAGAAGGCAAAAGCACTGGTTGGACCGATGGAGATCAGCAGTGCCAACAACACATCCGGCTTCCCGATAGATTCACCTGCAGCAGCCAAGGTTCCTGGACCATCTACAATCAGGGAACTCACGATGCTTAACAATCCAACAACAGCCAGTTGCAAGGTTGCAAGCGGCAGGGCGGGATAACGCGGAGCATACACACCTGTATAGGCTATCTGCAAGGCAAACGCAAAGGCACAGAGCAGGATAAACCCATCGCCTTTATTCAAGGACATTGTAGCTCCGGTGAAGGTGAGCAGGTATAATCCGACGGCTGCCAGCACTGCACTAACCCAGGTATAACGTGAGATAGAGTGCTTCAAGAGTGCCAAAGACAGGAAAGGAACCAGTACCACTGAGAGTCCGGTAATAAATCCGGTGTTGGAAGTGGTGGTGTAGAGCAATCCCACTGTCTGAAAGCCATAACCCATGAAGAGAAATAACCCTAGCAATAAAGAATGACGTACCATGCCCCAGCTTAACTTCTTCCATTCACTTCGATAAAACACCATCGTAATCAACGCCAGCAGTAAGGCAGCACCCGTAAAACGAATACTGTTAAAAGCGAGCGGAGGCAAGACTCTAACTGCACTTTGCACAATCAGAAACGTACAACCCCACATCATCGCTACCAGCAGCAGGCTGAAATCGGCCATACGGGAGCGATTCACAGGGAAGCTCATCCTTTCTCTGGCATATACCGCCCTTCAAGGAGGGTAAGGTCAAGTTGTCCAAATTGTATCTTAAATTAAGGTGGAGGACAAGCCAAAGCTGTAGAAAAAACCTCGAAGCCATAGGGATTTTAACCATTTGCTGGACAAAAAAGAAGGGTCTTGGTATACTTCGATAACCGCACACTTGTTCCTGTTTTTCTAACATCTTAGAAAGGGGCGGTTTCACTATGATGGGCAAATCCCATTTAATTATCGGCACTGGGGTTACCCTGTCGGCTATGAGCCTGTTAGGTTATGAGATTACAATTCCTGTAATTGTCGTGGCAACGCTGAGTTCCCTGCTGCCTGACATAGACGAGCCTAACTCACTTTTGGTACGCAAGGCTATTCCGGAATTCCTGCTAAGAGCGCTGCAGATTGCTTTGATAGGGGCGGCAATTTATCTTTATTTTGCCGGTATCGCATCCCCTCCGTGGAATATTGTACTCTCTTTGTTGGTAGGTAGTGTATCTTTCCTGCCGGGTAGAAGGCTAAGGCATCTTGTCATGTTATTGATTGCCTTAGGATTGTTTGCGTTCGGAGGAGCTTATGACCCGTGGAATTATATCGCAGCTTGTGTTCTGGCTTTATCTGCACTTGTTCCGCATCGCGGACTAACGCATACGCTTTATGGTGTTGCCGGCTGGGGCACGCTCTTGTATTTTGCCTCAATGGGCAGGGTAGATGGAAGCAGCATATGGATCGCAGGAGGTATGTCTTATGCCCTGCATCTGCTCGCGGATTCTTTAACCCACAACGGTATTACGCCGCTGCCACCGCTCCCTTTCAAGCTTCGCCTGAAGCTTATGAGTACCGGCACTAAGAAAGGAAATGCCATGGAGCGCACATGCATCATCCTTACACTGGCGTTGGTCATCTATGTATTCATACTTACTCCTTGAAGTTAAGGCTGCTTCTACGGCAGCCAGCCTCGCCTAAGTGGGCGAGGCTGGTGATAGGTATCTTCCTTATTCCTCTAAAAATATCAAACCAATAAAGTCCTCCGGCTCAATACGGCCGAAATAATGCTTCAAATCCAGTCCCGCCAATGCTTCTCTAACCTCGACCTGATCATAACGTTTGCCACGCAGTGCATTTTCTACATCGATAACGTCACCAACGCCAAAGAAGTCGCCATAGATTTTGATATCCTGAATTCTAGCATCCTCAATATCCATACGAATATCAATGAGTCCTGCTGGGAATTTGCGCATATGTTTCACATTGCTTTTCGGCGATTGACCGTAGTTCCAGTCCCAGTTCTTGTAATGCTCTTCCGAGATTTCGTTAATCTTGGCCCAGTCCTTTTCCTCGAGCTTGTACTGAGGGACCTCGGCAACTTCCATCCCAAAGATTGAACGGAGCAGACCTTCGCGGAATTCCTCAATCGTCATGTCGGTTCCAAGCAATTCTTTGATGTTGGCGACGCGGCTGCGAACGGATTTGGTGCTCTTGGATTTGAATTTTTCCGGATTCACATTCAGCGAGGCTTGTACATCATCCAGATTTAGATCGAACATCAGTGTGCCATGGCTGAACATCCGTCCGCGTGTAGAGAATTGGGCGTTACCGGATATTTTCTGTTCACCGACCTGCAGATCGTTCCGCCCGCTAAGCTCGGCATTAACACCCATGCTCTGCAAGTAGTCGATTACCGGTTGTGTGAATTTCAGAAAGTTATGGAACGATTGACCGTCGTCCTTGGTGATGAAGCTGAAGTTAAGATTGCCAAGATCATGATAGACCGCACCGCCGCCGGATAAACGCCGCACGACCTGAATGTGGTTATCTTTTACATACTCTTGATTGATCTCTTCAATTGTATTTTGATGCTTGCCAATAATAATAGACGGACTGTTGATATAAAAGAGCAGGTAGCTTTCGTCCATAGGCAAGTGCTTAAGTGCATATTCTTCAATCGCAAGATTGATAGATGCGTCTGTTATCCCCGTGTTATCAATGAAAATCATAGTAAGTTCCTCCGTTGCAGCATGTTTGAATACAGCATTTATTGTAAACTAAAAGTACCCAATTCACAAAAGAGAAACGCTGAAATCATTGACGTACTTCTGGCATTGAAGCAATAATGAGGGCAATGGTTAAACTTATGGATTCAGAGATGAGATAAGGGAGTGCAACTATGCTTGAAAAGTATGGCCACGGTGGTGATTTACTAACGGCGGCGGAGCTTTATGGGGGAGGAGATGGCAGTTTTCTTGATTTTAGTGCCAATATTAACCCGTTAGGGCCTCCACTTGAGGTGCTTCAACTGCTGCAGAATTCGTTGTCCTCCATTATCGCCTATCCAGATCCCGGACATCGGCGGCTAAAACGTCAGTTGGGAGATATCCTTCAGGTGGAGAGCGAGTGGTTGACTATCGGCAATGGAGCGGCAGAGTCTATGGCGTTACTCTTGCTGGCAGTTGCTCCTCAAAAAGTTGGCATTGTGGAACCTTGCTTCTCCGAATATCGTCAGCTCTCAGAACAGTTCGGTGCTCAGGTCGTATCCGTACTTGGGACAAGAGAACATAGCTATAAAGCTGATGTAGAGTCTATTTCTAGATTGCTGGAAAAGGTGGAATTGCTCTTTCTAGGACAGCCCAACAATCCAAATGGAGTCCAATACTCTTTGGCCGAGCTCAGGTTATTGGCGCAAAAGGCAGAGAGTTGCGGGACTTATCTGGCGGTGGACGAGGCTTTTATCGATTTTATTCCTGAAGCCGAGCGAAATTCACTGCTGCCGGAGCTGGAGCATTATAGACGAACGGTTTTGGTTCGGTCGATGACAAAGTTTTATGCGATTCCCGGCCTTCGACTCGGATTTACAATAGCTCACCCCGATCTTGCAGCAGCTATGACGGGCAAACAAGTCACTTGGAGTGTGAACGGATTGGCCCTGCTGGCGGGAGAAGCTTGTCTGTCGAGTGGATTGGACTATGAACAGCGCACACGTGATCTGATCCTTACTGAGCGAGCAACGTTACGTCAGGGATTAATGAATCTTGGCTGTGAGGTGCCATTGGGAGAGGCTAATTTTTTACTGTGCGGATTACCTTCTCCATGGAGTGCAGAGAAAATGCAGGAAAGTCTTGGCCGCAGGGGGATCTTGGTACGCAGCTGTGCCATGTATCCAGGACTTGGAGCGGAGCATATTCGCGTTGCCGTCAAAAGTCAGGCGGACTGCGCACGTTTACTCCAGTGTATGGATGAGGTTATTTCGGATGAACCGTGAGATGGACTAGAAAAGAGGAGAGGTGGGATACCGTATGAGTGAAGTCATCATACCTTTTGAACCAAAAGAAACAGAAACATTATCTTCATATCACTCTAAAGTGTGGCCGGGTCTTGCGCTCACATTGAAAGGGGATCATCTAGAACTGGAATTTCCGTCAGAGGCAGATGGGATATCCAGTGCAGTATATGGTGGAGGCATGGTCAGCTTGAAGCGGGCTGTTAATTTATTTGTCAGCCGGAATTATGAGTGCAGTGATCCCGTACGGGATATGGAGAATAAGCTCAAGGAATGGGGCTATCCGTTATCTGGATGCGCAGGCTTGATGACAGCTGTGCCTCTTGAGCATGCGGCAGTAGCTGAAGAAGACACGGGCTCAGCTGGTATTTTCTGTTGCGTAACTGCTGCTGCTGGAAATGCTGCTCGGGCAGGGGTGAAACGTAATGTGCTGGCGGTGTACCGGCCGGGTACCATTAACATCATGTTAGGCATTGATGGTCGCCTAACCCCGGCTGCGATGGTCAATGCTGTCATGACAGCTGTCGAGGCTAAGGCGTCAGCGTTAGCTGATCTAGGCATTACGGATCCCGAGAACGGATTAGTAGCAACAGGTACAACTACGGATGCTATCGTACTCGGAGTTAGCCAAGATAATCGATACCATGCAGAGCATGTCTATGCCGGTACGGCTACTGATCTAGGCGGTGCCATTGGGCGGCTTGTCTACTCTGCGGTAACGGCAAGTCTAGCGTCTGTTCAGGCAAGGAAGTACTACCAATGAGATTAGCGGATACCTGGAGAGCCACTCGAGGTGAGATCCTATGATGATATCTGTAATATTGCTCGCAGCCTATGTGATTGACCGAATGATAGGCGACCCGCGAAGCCTGCCCCATCCGGTTATAGGGATGGGTAAGGCTATTACTGCTATAGAGAAGGCCATCCGCCGTTATGTCTCCAGACCACGAAGTCTGCGGTTAGCAGGCATATTGCTACCGTTAATAGTAGTAGGCGGGGCTTGGGCTCTAACTGCGGGAATCTTATGGCTGCTGTCACTAGTATCACCTTGGCTCATGTGGGCAGCCGAGGCTTGGCTGATCTCCACAACCATTGCCTCCAAAGGCTTAAAGCATGCTGGAATGGCTGTTTACAACGAATTGCGTAAAGGAGATCTACCTGCGGCCCGCCAAGCACTAGGGATGATCGTAGGCCGGGATACGGAACATTTGGACAGCCCGGAAATTGTCCGCGGTACAGTTGAAACCGTTGCAGAGAACATTGTTGATGCAATTATATCCCCATTGTTCTACGCCTTGCTTGGCGGGGCGCCGCTTGCTATGGCTTACCGTGCTGTCAACACGCTTGATTCGATGGTTGGCTACAAAAACGAGAAATATCGAGAGCTAGGCTGGGCATCCGCCAGGCTTGATGATGTCGCGAACCTGATACCGTCACGATTAACTGCGTTGTTAGTTGCACTATGTGCCAGCCTTCTGAGATTGGACTGGAGAAGATCTCTGCGTACGGTAATCCGGGATGCACGCCTTCACCCCAGCCCTAATAGCGGGTACCCCGAATCTGCAGTAGCGGGAGCACTAGGTATACGTCTTGGAGGAGAGAACGTGTATCACGGCATCCGTTCCTTTCGTGCGTATATGGGTGATCCCTTACGTATCATGGAGCCGGAAGATATTATCCAGACCTCTCGTGTTATGCTCCTCTGCTCCTCGATATTTGTATGCCTGTGTGCAGTAGCGGCATGGATAGGGATCGGGGGTTGGGCAGGAATATGATGATGCAGTATGAAGAGCTTGAGCTGGTACTTCTTCGCCATGGTCTTACACAATGGAATGCTGAACGGCGATACTTGGGTCAGACTGATCTTTCACTGCTGCCGAGCATCCTGGAGCAATTGTCTGGGCAGAAGGAGCAGAATGGTTTGTTGGGCGATTTCTGGCGCGTATACAGCAGTGATTTGCTCAGATGCCGGGAGACTTTAGCCTGCATGATGCCTGCTTTTAGGGATGTAGTGGTCTATGATAACCGGCTGCGTGAGATGAACTTTGGGGATTGGGAAGGCTTCACTTACGAGCAATTGAAGAGCAATTCGCTGTATCGAAGCTGGCTGGATGAGCCTTGGGCCATTACACCGCCTAACGGAGAAGCTTGGGAAGCTTTTGAGAGCAGAGTAGACGAATTTCTAAGTGAGCTTCTTCTGGCCGTAAAAGAGGTCTATCTGCTTCATCATGAATCAGGTGCAGCTGATGGTGCACTTAGTAACGCCAAAAGTGAATCTGTTAGTGATGGGGTTCTCCCGGGTCACTCCCCCAAACGGGTTCTTATTGTAACGCATGGCGGTGTAATTCGCCAATTACTGGCACGGACAATACCTGAGCTTACGTTCCGGGATGCGGTTGCTCCCTCGCCAGGCACGGTGACGGTTTTGAAGCTTTTGTGGCGTGGCGGCCAATGGAGCGCAGTCACAGGCAAAAGCTGAGGCTTCAAAATACCAATCGATATTTCTAAAGAACCACAGCCGGATGAAATATCCGAGGCTGTGGTTCTTTTTTTACGTGACTGTATGTGCCATGATAGCTGTGGGGGCGATGTTCGAATGTTTAAAGATTTCAAGCTCATTGCCGGACGTCCGGTATATATCCAAGTGAAGGATTACCTGAAAAATTTAATAGTAAAGGGTGCCTTGCAGGACAATCAGAAGCTCCCATCCACACGAGAACTAGCCACACTTTTAAAGGTCAGCCGAAATTCGGTAATATCTGCGTACGCGGGTCTTGAGGATGATGGTTTTGCCTATACGGTTCAGGGTCAAGGGAGTTATGCAGCCTCAACGTCACCCGGTACCGAAGCAGTTTCCTCCTGGAACATGGATTGGAAATCCCGAATGAACGGGCATGCCCAGCTGGCAGTGGAGCTAGATATTATGAAGCGCGGCATTCGCGCCGAGAAGGGGACCATTTCCTTCACCAGTATTGCACCCGATGAGAGTCTGTTCGATCTGGATAATGTAAAGCGGGCCTTTTTGGACCGTATGTCTGTAGAGGGGAACATTTTACTTAACTACGGCTATGCCAAAGGGTATAAGCCTCTGATAGAGTATTTGCAGCAATATATGGAGCATAAAGGCGTGAATATGAGGGGCAAGGATATTTTAATAACCAATGGATTTACGGAGGGTTTTGATCTGGTATTGTCTGCATTAAGCCGGAAGAACGGTAAGGTAATCTGTGAGAATCCGACTCACCATACAGCAATTAAGAATCTCAAACTCCATGGCTTCGAGATTACAGGAATCCCCATGGAACGTGACGGAATTCATTTGAGAGAACTCGAAAATGCGTTATCAGAAGGCGTCTACGATTGTGCCTACTTTGTTCCTTCTTATCATAATCCGACTGGGATTGTAATGTCCCCAGAGAAAAGACAAAGGGTAATGAAGCTGATGAACCACTATGGTGTACCGGTTATAGAGGACGGGTTCAATGAGGAGCTGCGCTATTCGGGGTCTCATGTAGCACCTTTAATTGCAACGGCGGGCGGGGGGAACAGTGTCGTGTATCTTGGAAGCTTCTCCAAGGTTCTTTTTCCCGGATTGCGGATTGGGTGGATTTTGGCCGATCGGGAGCTGATTAATTATTTGGAGAGCATCAAGCGGGCCCGTAGTATTCATACCTCGACATTAGATCAATCGATCTTATATCAATATCTGTACAATGGTAATTTGGAAAAATATCTTAAAAGGGCCCGCTCCGAGTATAAACGGAAATATGAGCTGACTCTTCAGTGTTGTAAGGAGTATGTACCTTTTTCATCTCTGTCAGGTGACGGCGGGCTGCATCTTTTTGTAACCTTTGCTGAGGAGTTTAATGTAAGGGTGCTGCTGGAGGCCTGCCGTGAACAGGGGGTTATTTTTACAGCGGGAGATATCTTCTTCACAGATGGCGGAGGGAAACATACGATGCGGCTTGGTTTCTCCAGGGTGTCTGACGAGAATATCCGCAAAGGAATTGAAATTATTGGACGGATGGCACGGCAATTAATGGGATGAGAGGTGCTAATCATGAAAGCGAGTGTTCGGAGTAGTTTAATCCTAGATCATAAAATCTACCGGAGTGACGAGGGCGTGCTGAGTGATCGGATTTCCCCGCGTGTGAAAGAGATACCCTCTTCAGGTATCCGGGCTTTTTTTGAACTCAGTGCTAGCAATAAGGATGTGATCTCATTAGGGGTGGGTGAACCCGATTTTGTAACACCGGAGCATGTCAGAGCCGCATGTATTCGTGCGCTTAACAATGGTGAGACGGGATATACTCCGAACGCAGGCTTGTTAGAGTTGAGGGAAGAAATCGCCCGATATATGCAAAATAGCTTTCATCTCCGTTACGAGCCTGCTCATGAGGTTATGGTTACGGTTGGAAGTAGTGAAGCTGTTGATTTAGCGCTGCGGACCTTCATTGCGCCAGGTGATGAGGTAATTATTCCTGCTCCAAGCTATATCGCATACTCTCCGATCACCTATCTAAATGGAGGCGTTATTGTTGAAGTTGAAGCTTCGGCTCAAGAGGGATTCAAGCTTACTGCGCAGGCTTTACGGAAGGCCATAACACCCCGTTCCAAGGTGCTGATGGTGAACTTTCCGAACAACCCGACAGGTGCAGTGATGACCTATGAAGACTGGCTGCCGATTGCTGAGATTGTCAAAGCTAACAACCTGATTGTTATCTCAGATGAAGTCTATGCTGAGCTTACCTATAATCACGCACACACCAGTATAGCCTCACTCCCGGGAATGAAGGAGCGGACGATAGTCATCAGCAGCTTTTCCAAAGCATTTGCTATGACGGGCTGGAGGATCGGCTATGCCTGCGGTAATCGAGAACTACTGGCGCCGATGCTGAAAATTCATCAGTATACGGCAATGTGCGCACCCGTGCTTGGTCAGATTGCAGCGATTGAATCCCTGAGGAACGGGCTGTCGGAGAAGGATGAGATGAAGGCTAGCTATAATCATCGACGGGCCTTTTTTATAGACGGATTAAGGGAGATTGGACTGCCCTGCCACGAGCCGGAGGGAGCATTTTATGCTTTTCCTTCTATTGCAGGAACCGGCTTAAGTTCTGAGGATTTCAGCACTCGTTTGCTTAAGGAAGCCGGGGTGGCTGCCGTTCCAGGCCATGTGTTCGGAGCGGGAGGCGAAGGATATATCCGCTGCTGCTACGCCGTTTCCCAGCAAAAGTTAGCCGAAGCGCTGGATAGAATCGAACGTTTTATAAGGATGCTCCCTGCTAGAAGATTGACCTCCTAAGGGGTGGGGGACGCTGGAAATGAAAATATTCTCTATCACCCCAAGAATCAACTACGCCTTTTAATTAGAGGGAAAAAGTCCCTCTAATTTGTGAGAAAAGTATAAAATTATAAATATAGAGGGAAATCATCCCTTTAATTTAGCCAATTTAGGTCTATTTGAGACAAAGTATCCAAATTAGAGGGAGGAAATCCCTCTAGTTATCGATAATTGACCCAAGTGACTCAAATAGAGGGAAGAAATCCCTCTATTTATATTATCAAGTGAAAGATACCTTCACTTGATTCTTGAAGAGGCAAGAATAAACTTCCCAGAAGAAAACTCAAACATAGTATCTCCATAAATTTTAGGATAGCAAACTCAGCCGATCTAGCAGACTCTG
The DNA here is from genome assembly GCA_023512345.1 of Paenibacillus sp. Taxonomy (GTDB): domain Bacteria; phylum Bacillota; class Bacilli; order Paenibacillales; family Paenibacillaceae; genus Paenibacillus_AQ. Next base: position 250,448 of record JAILZT010000001.1, on the reverse strand, counting down.
TAACTCCAGCAGACTCTAGCTAACTCAAAAAAACCAACAAACCCAACGAACTCAGCAAACTCACGCACTCTAGCAACACAGCGAACTCTATCAAACCCATCTTTCCCCCTTACCAGTAAGCGGATTATATCTCCTGAGAAGTAATTGTATTTGTAAGAAGGATACATTTCACCTATAATCCTTTATAGAAGAAACTGGAATAAGGCATTTAAAATGCTGCTCTTCCGGCTCCAATAAAGGAAGGTGAATGCAGCTTGCGCACCCCCTCTTTTGTGAGCGGGGTATTTTTTTATGGACAGGTGAGTTAGGAAAATTTAATTTAAATCAGGAGGAATTGCTATGCTGTCAGCTATGAATGAAGTAATAGGCCGTATTGAGGCCCCCGATGAGAAATCTGTTCTTGGAGCGGTTAACCGACTTAACAACCTTACTAAACCACCGGGAAGTTTGGGACGTCTGGAAACCCTAGCTGTTAGGCTTGCAGGTATTTCTGCTATAGAAAATCCATCGTATAAGAAGCGGACAGTTGTTGTAATGGCTGCTGATCATGGTGTCTGTTGTGAGGGAGTAAGTGCATTCCCTCAAGAGGTGACGCTGCAGATGGCCCATAATTTTCTGACCGGCGGAGCCGCTGTGAATGTATTGGCCCGTCAAGGTAACGCCGAGGTAAAGTTTGTTGATGTCGGTATCAACGGCGAATTAAGTCATCCGGATCTTATTGCACGAAAGGTACGAATGGGCACAGATAATATGGCGGTTGGACCGGCGATGAGCAGGGACGAAGCGCTTCAAGCTCTTTTGATTGGAGTAAAGGTAGTTCAGGATGCTGTGCAGGATGGAACTGAACTGTTCATCACAGGGGAGATGGGTATTGGTAACACAACAGCAAGCGCAGCAATTTTATGTGCGTTTGAGGATATATCCCCGGAGTTGGCTGTGGGAAGAGGAACTGGTATCGATGATGCACAGCTTCGTAATAAAGTTAGAGTTGTTGAGCAAGCGTTACATACAAATCAGCCAAATGCAACTGACCCTTTGGATGTTTTGTCCAAGGTGGGAGGTCTGGAGATCGCAGGCTTGGCGGGTATAATTCTAGGTGCCGCAGCCAACCGTGTACCCGTTGTAATTGACGGTTTCATTTCAAGTGCAGCAGCTTTAGTGGCGCGGGCGTTAGCACCGGAATCTGCCAGCTATATGATTGCATCCCATGTCTCGGGGGAACAAGGACACCGATTGATGCTGCAGCGGTTAGGACTTGAACCACTGCTGGATTTGGGATTACGGCTGGGTGAGGGTACAGGTGGGGTACTATCTCTTCATCTGATCGATGCGGTCTCCCATATTATGAACGAGATGGCGACCTTCGAAAGCGCGGGGGTATCCGCGGCAGAGAAGGACAGTAAATGAGTATTCTAATAACGGGAGGTGCACGCAGCGGCAAGAGCACCTTCGCTGAGAAGCTGACGATGACCTTAGCGGCTCGGGCCGTATACATCGCGACGGGCCAAGCCTTTGATCAGGAGATGGAGGAACGGATTGCACTGCACCAACTGCAGCGTTCCGAATCGGATTATTCTTGGGAGACGATTGAGGAGCCGCTTCATTTAGCAAGTCTTTTGGATGGCCTTTCAGGGGGGAGGACGGTCCTTGTGGATTGTCTTACCCTATGGCTCTCTAATCTTCTTTTGTCTGTGGAAAAAGATAAGAATAGACAAGAGATTATAGAGCGGGAGATTAGCCTTCTTGAACAGAGTGTGATGTCCTTTAACGGGAATTTGATTATGGTTACTAATGAGGTTGGGAACGGAATCGTACCCGAGTATTCACTGGGCCGCCTCTACCGAGATCTGGCTGGACGTATGAATCAACGCCTTGCACGTCAATGCAATCAGGTATTCTTGGTTACAGCGGGCATTCCGATAGAATTAAAGACTAGAGAGTATATATTATGAGTGAGCGGAGAGACGCCGCCGGGGCGGCTTTTCAGTTTTTGTCACGTTTTCCGGTAAAGAGCCAGCCGGGATTCTCTCCTGAGCTGCTAAAACGCAGTGTTGTTTATTATCCACTGGTGGGTGCAGCGATCGGTTTATGTACGGCATTATGCGCTGCTGCCGCTACGCTTTTGTTACCGCCTTTGCCAGCTGCAGTGATTACCCTTATTTTATGGGTAGGCCTAACCGGTGGACTGCACCTGGACGGTTGGATGGACAGTGCCGATGCGCTGCTCAGCTACCGTCCGCGTGAGCGTATGCTGGAGATTATGAAGGACAGCCGCGTGGGAGCAATGGGGGTACTGGCCTGTGTGCTGCTGCTAATGCTCAAGGCATCGCTGCTGGCCGCCCTACTGGAAGGCAGCTCATTGTTTGAGCTGCCCCTGCTGCTGCTCCCGTTGATCTGGAGCCGCTGGTTCATGGTGCGCGCGATGAGCCGCTGGCCGCTCGCTCGCGCCGGGGAAGGGCTGGCCGGCAGCTTCGCCGGCATGCCGCCCTTGCTCGAGCGGCGCGCGCTTCTCAGCGCCGCGCTGCTCTCGCTTGCCGCCGGCGCGCTGCCAGCGCTCGGCGAGGGCACAGCAGCATGGCCGCTCCAGTTGGCGGCCGTGCTGCTGCTTCCGGGTGCCGCGTGGATTTGCGGCACCCTGGCTGCGCGCCGAATCAGCAGCCGGCTCGGCGGGCTCACCGGCGACATATATGGCGCGCTGAACGAGCTGCTGGAAGCAGCATTACTGCTATTGCTCGTGCTGCTGCAGCATAATCTCATGTAATTGCACGGGAGAAAGTGAGGAATAAGCTTGTCTAGAAATAGAGCTTCACGAGAGAAAACACCTGCAGCTGTATTGATGATGCAGGGTACGGCTTCCGATGTCGGCAAAAGCTTGATCACTGCCGCCTTGGGGCGGATCCTGAAGCAGGACGGATATCGGGTCGCTCCCTTCAAATCACAAAATATGGCACTCAACTCCTACGTTACGGCAGATGGCAAAGAAATCGGGCGTGCCCAAGGCATGCAGGCTGAGGCAGTAGGGATAACAGCCACCAGTGATATGAATCCTATTCTGCTGAAGCCTTCGGGCGCAATGAGTGCGCAGATCGTCGTGCATGGGGTACCCTATTCGACACTTAGTGCGAAGGATTATCGCGATAAATTTCTGCCGGAAGCCAAAAACACTGTGTTGGAGGCTTTGGGTCGGCTGCGGGAGACTTACGACGTGGTTCTTATTGAGGGGGCTGGCAGCCCTGCCGAGATTAATCTTAAGGATCGGGATATCGTTAACATGAATTTAGCGGGGTGGGCGGATGCGCCAGTCCTGCTGATTGCCGATATAGACCGTGGAGGCGTATTTGCTTTTTTGGTGGGCACACTTGAACTTTTGGAGCCGCATGAACGGGAACGTGTCAAAGGCTTTATTATCAATAAATTTCGGGGTGATTTATCGCTGCTGCAGTCGGGGCTTGATTGGCTGGAGCAGCGTACTGGAATTCCAGTACTGGGAGTCCTCCCTTATTTGCCGGAGCTTCGCATTGAGGCAGAAGATTCCGTTGTACTCGAAGGGACATCCGGGCGTAAGAGGGAGGATAACGGAAAAGATCTGGATATTGCAGTGATCCGTTACCCCAGAATATCTAATTTCACCGACTTCGACCCGCTTGAAGATGAACCAGATACGGTTGTACGTTATGTGACTCGGGCCGAGGAGCTGGGTACACCTGATGTAATTCTTTTACCGGGTACCAAAAATACAGCCGCTGATCTTAATTTTCTAAGGGAGCAGGGCTTTCCGGCTGCGATTTCCTACGCGCTGCGCAGTGGAACCCATCAGCTTGTCGGGATTTGCGGAGGCTACCAGATGTTAGGCGGTAAGCTGTTGGATCCCTATGCAGTAGAGAGTGTGGAGCCGGGTGAAAGTGAAGGATTGGGTTATTTACCTCTGTCGACGGTTTTTCTGCAGCAAAAAACAACTGTCCGTGTTCGTGGAAGCCTTGCCTTGGAGCATCCCCTTAAGCTGCAAGTTGCTGCTGTCGGATGTAATCCTATGGAATGGCCTGTTGAGGGTTATGAGATTCATATGGGCACGACGACGAACCATGATCCTTCATCGGTACGAACACTGTTCACATTAATAGATTCGGAAGAGCGAACAGTACCGGAAGGTTGGGGAACACTGGATGGCCAAGTATGGGGGACTTATATGCACGGTCTGTTCCATAACGATGAGCTGAGAAGAGCTTGGCTTGACGGAATAAGGGCTGCAAAGGGTCTGGAGATTCTAGGAAAGACCTTCTCGGCTGCGGAACTTCGTGAGGAGCAATTTGATCGGTTGGCTGACGCAACGAGGCAGAGTCTGAATATGTCAAAAATATATGAAATTATGGGGCTTTAATCTAGGTGAACAATCGGATTGTACACAAAAAAAAGGGCTATTTCAAGGTCTGATTCAGAACTTGAGAAATAGCCCTTTTTATATCTTAAATTGCGTTAAATTTTAAACTTCAACACGGCTTCCTGAAGCTTAACAGCTTGTTCATGCAGATGATCTACAGTTAGCGCATGACCTTCCAGTTCAGCCTGCTGACGTGCGTAGTTCTCAGATAGAGTCCCGGCACTCGCTTCAGATTTGGCGGTGATTTGGGCAGTCTCTTCCACGGAGGCACTAACCTCTTCTGTACCTGCGGATATTTCCTGAGTTGCTGCCGATACGGATTGAACACTGTTGCTAATGCTGTGAATGAGGGTCAGCAGATGGTTGAAGGCATTGCCTGCTTCTCTTACTTTACCGACCCCGGAAGCAACCTCAGAGTTCAGGTGGTTCATTTCTATAGCGGATCGGTCCATATCTTCTTGGAGTCCCAGCAGGAAATCACGGATTTGTTCGGTAGCATGGCGAGACTGCTCAGACAGCTTGCGAACTTCTCCAGCGACAACTGCAAATCCACGGCCATGTTCCCCAGCACGTGCGGCTTCTATGGAAGCATTAAGTGACAGCATTTGAATCTGTTTTGTAATTTCTGTAATACCCTGAACAACCTCGCCAATCTTCAGTGAGCGCTCGTTCATAACCTGAAATTGTGCCACGCTTTGTTCGGATGCCAGCTCGACTTGACGCATTTGTATTACCGCACTTTGGGCAATTTCATTGCCGCCTTCCGCTTCAGCGGAGGCTTCATTAATTTGCTCTGTGACTTCTCCTGCAGCAGAAGCAATATGTTGAACACCTACGTTAATCTCTTCCATAGCACGTGAATTATCAAGTGCGCTATCTGCGATCGCTCGACTTCCCTGGCCTATCTCTTCTACGGATACAGAAGAACGGTCAGCCATATCGTTCAGGATATCTACACGTTCCTTCAAATCATTAGAGTCGGATACTACAGTTTCGGAGGTATTCAGAACGTGCCCGATCATTCCTTTCAGGTGCTGGGTCATGGCCTGGAAGCTTTCCGACAGCTGTCCAACCTCATCTTTCCCCTTGATCGTCAATTGCTGGGTGAAGTCTCCCTCTGCCAACTTATTACTGTAAGAAGCGAGCTGGGTTAATGGTTTGGTAATCCGTCGGGTCATGAACATGGCAGCGGAGAGGCCTATGATCATCGACAGCAGCGTGATGCCTGCACTTGTCCAGAGAATACTGTTCATTTCTTCCTTAATAAAGCTTACATCGGCACTTACGCCAACTACGAGGGTACTGCCTGGTATTCCTGTAAACAATGTTTTATGTATGCCATGGCTATCCATATAAATTTCACTTAGCCCGTTTTTACCTTTGGATGCTTGCTCCATTGCAGGCAGGACTTTAATAGATTCCTTAGCCTTTAACGTTGCTCCGTGGTCTGCGGTGACAATCGTTGCTTTGCCTTCTTTCAAATCAGCGAGAAAGATAGTTTCTAGATCGTATTGTTTTTTCTTGTCCTGAAAATAAAACTCGACATTCATCAATGCTTGCTCGTTATCTTGACTGGCTTGTTGAGCATATGTAGTATTGAGATTCTTATTGATATCTTGCGATGAGGATGTCAGCAGCTTTTCGATTTGCGGCACGACGTAATTATCAAATGTACCGATGGATATAAAATAAAAACTAATACTTAATAAAAGCGATGTGAGCAAAAGTACAATAAACAATAAACGTGTAAACCTTCCACTTATGGAATGTCTGATCCGAAACATAATATTCTCTCCTTTTCTGTAGCGGTGCATTTGCCGATGTCATTACAATGACACGATTGATAACTATTCTATAGAATTAACCCGCGGTTGAATAGAGAAAATGTATTAATATGATGGAAAATTTCAGAAAAAGATTGTATTTTTGTGATTTTTTTCTGTTTTACGACAAAAATATTACATGTTAAGTAAGCATTTTCGACAATTATGCTTTTTTTATAGTTGAACTTGTCACCTACAAGATAGATCATAGGTAGAACTAAAAAACGGCAGATCAAGAGAATCCCTTGATCTGCCGTTAATAATTTCTCCGAGAAGAGTGCCGTCGTCCCTAATAGAGAATTCACCCTTTCTACTCGAACGAACGCTATGATTTATTACAGATGAAGTATTGTTAATTCTTTGGGGAAGCTAGTAAGTGTTTGCGGTCCATCTTCGGTTACAAGAATATCGTCTTCGATCCGAACCCCGCCAAGTCCCGGTACATAGATGCCCGGTTCAACTGTGAACACATTGCCCTTCTCGATAATGTCCTCGTTCAAGCCATGAAGTGAAGGGTACTCGTGGGTATCCATTCCCAGTCCGTGGCCGACACGGTGCATGAAGTAAGGGCCGAACCCTGCAGCATCAATAACTTCTCGTGCTGCCCGATCCACAGAGCCGAAAGTGGCACCTGATATGGACGCTGCAATACCTGCTTCATTCGCAGCCAACACGGTATTATAGATAGTGACCAGCTTGCTGTCCGCATCTTCAACGGCAAAGGTTCGGGTAATATCGGAAGCATAACCTGCGGCATATACACCAAGGTCGAACATGATGAAATCACCCGGTTGTATCACGCGGCTGCCCGGTACGCCGTGGGGCAGTGCCGTGTTGGGGCCGGAGAGAACCATAGTGTCGAAGGAAGGGCCGGAGGCACCTACCTTTTTCATCAGATATTCCAGCTCAGCGACCAGCTCGATTTCACTCACACCCGTCTTTACATGCTCCAAGCCACGGCGTAGAACTTCCTCCACCAGCTCGGCGGCATGCTTCATTCTGCTTACTTCCTCAGGTGTTTTCTTGGCTCGCATAGTACGCAGCAGGGGACCAATGTCGCTGATGTGATCCACCGCTACCGCTGAAGTTAGCAGCTCGTAACGGGCAACGGAGAAATGCTCTTTCTCGATGCCGAGCGAACCTAGCTTCATGGAGCTAAGTTGTTTGGACAGAAGGTCGTATGGATTATCCGTATCACTGTGTGTCAGAATCGTTGAAACGGAAGAAGCCGCTTGAGCAGCCTCTGCATCCAATGCTGGAACGATTAATACCGGCTCCTCTCCACGAACGAGCAGTAAACCTAGAAAACGTTCATGCGGGTTACAGGCAAAGCCGGTTAAATAATAAACATGCTTGGGATCTGTCACAAGCAGAGCGTCTAGATTCTTCTCTGCCATTCCTTGATCCAGGCTTTTAAGAGCTGTATTCATTATTGGTAAATCCCCTTTCTCCTCCACGTTAGAACAATTACAATGTTTACATTATAGATCATAATGCAGGAGAGCGCACCGGGTTGTATAGGGTTTTGATCCGTTTGCATGCCGAGCGATGGAATGTGGGTGCCCTGTTAAGCTGCCATTCTAATCTCAGGTTGAAATTGGCTTCGTACTGGGATGCTGCGGCTGAGCTGTATGTTTTGAACGCTTCCTATAGCCATAACTTCATTGGTTTCGTCTTGAAGGACAAGCTCCAACAGGGTAGTAAGCTGGCCCTTTTCATAGGACATCGCAAGTGCCCTCAGGAACGCCTTGAACCCTTCATCTTTGGATGGGGAAGGACCCTTAGCCTCAGCAAATAACTCTTCTCTTACGGACTGCAACGCTTGGCGTGCGCGAAAAAGAGCTGCTTTGACAGCACCATCCGTTGTTCCAATGTGTTCTGCTGTTTCTATTGCAGAATACCCGAGTACATCCCTCATCAGGAAAACCGTTCTTTGCAGCGGGGACAAATGCTGGATTAAAGCCTGAAATACATGTTCAATTTCAAAAAGGCTGTTATCGGGCGATACGGTTTCCTTGCGATGAATACGTTCCAGCACCTTGTAAAATGTAGCCTTTCTTCGAGTTACGTCGATCCAAGTATTTTTGGCGATACGCATCAGCAGCGCTTGCACATTCGTATTCTCAGAAGTTTTTAACACCCCTAGAGCTTTTATCCATGTATCCTGAGCCAAATCTTCAGCATCCCAAGTAGAGTGGGTAAGCGACAGGCAGTATTTGTTCAAGGCAGTCTGCAGCGTCTTCAACATATTCTCATCCGGCAGATTGCCGGTGTTATTTTTGTTAAGGATGATCATTGCGCATGTCTCCTTTGCATGTTGAATTTGAGATCTGATTTCCTTAAATATAAACGAACAGAGTGCCGTAAAAGGTACGTACCTCCAATATTTTTTAATACAGACGGTCAGCGTATCCTTTTGGTCTCCTAATCCGTTTACAGGTTAAAGTATGGCTACTCTAGGAGGTATATGATGATGAGCTTTATTCCCTATGTGATTGAACAGACGAGTCAAGGTGAACGTTCCTACGATATTTACTCCAGAATGCTGAAGGATCGAATTGTGTTTGTAGGTGCTGCCATCGACGATAACCTTGCGAATAGCATTATTGCTCAGCTGTTATTTCTGGCGGCAGAGGATCCCGATAAAGAAATACACATGTACATTAACAGCCCGGGAGGATCGACTACAGCTGGTTTTGGCATCTATGATACAATGCAGATTATTAAGCCGCAGGTGAATACGATTTGTACAGGTTTTGCAGCTTCCTTCGCTTCACTTCTATTACTGGCAGGGGCTACTGGAAAACGCAGCGCGTTGCCTAATAGTGAGATTATGATTCATCAGCCGCATGGAGGCGCTCAAGGTCAGGCCAGCGATATCGCGATCAGTGCCAAACGTATTTTGCAGGTGAGGGAAAAAGTCGTTCAGATCACAGCTGAGCGTACAGGCCAGTCGGTGGAAAAGGTGCAGAAAGACATGGAACGTGACTATTTCATGTCACCTCAGGAAGCGTTAGAATACGGTATTATTGATAAAATTATTACAACACTTTAGGCAAAGGAGCGGGTGAATATGCTGTTAGCTCTACAAGGTAAAGAAGTAACCATTAATTGTATAGACGGATTTAGTGTGAAAGGTGGCATATTGGAAGAGGTGGATGATAGGTTCGTTAAATATCGGACTGATTTTCAGGTACTGTACATTCCAATAACGTCCATACGAGCGATAACGATCGATACGAAGGAACGGGAGCGTCCACGTGTTGGCTTTGGACAATAGTTTTTAAAGATATGTTGGGGTAAGGGGAATTCCTCTTACTCTTTTTTTGTTGTTTACACCTCACATAAAGTCATCAGTCGCCAATTATTGTTTTCTCCATACCGCTAAATGTTGTAACATGATCTTAGAGTATACTCGCATGAAAGGCTAGTTTTTACCTAGATTATGGATCTAGTTTATGGATAGATTTTTGTCACAGGAGAGAGGGTTTCCTTATGAAGGGGAAAATCGTACTAGTAACCGGTGCCAATTCCGGCATGGGACTAGCTACTACAGTAGAACTGGCTCGAAGGGGAGCAACGGTAATTATGGCATGCCGCAGTGCTCAGCGGGGAGAAGAAGCCCTGTCTAAGGCAAGGCAACAGAGTGGAAGCCAAGATATTGAACTCATGCGTTGTGATCTCGCATCTCTAGACAGCATTCGCAGCTTTGCCCAAGAATTCATAGCCAAATACCCTGTTCTGGATGTGCTTATCAATAATGCTGGTGTCGTCTCAACCAAGCGACAGCTTACAGCAGATGGATTTGAGATGGATCTGGGTGTAAATCATCTAGGTCATTTTCTGTTGACTAATCTGCTGCTTGATCCCTTGAAAAGGTCAGAGCAAGGAAGGATTGTAGTTGTTGCCTCTGGTGCATACAAAATTGGAGCACTTCATTACAATAATCCAACTCTCTCCCGCAGCTACAATCCAGCAAAGGCCTATGCACGATCCAAGCTGGCGAATATCTTGTTCACTAAAGAGCTGGCAACACGGCTTAAAGGTACGGGAGTAACAGTAAATTGTGTTCATCCTGGCGCGGTGGGTACCAATATTGGTGTGAATCGTGAAACGGGCTTTGGGCAAGGGGTATTAAAAATGCTCTCCCTTTTCTTTCTTACCCCTGAAAAGGGAGCAGATACGGCCATTTATTTAGCTTCAGCACCGGAGCTTGTTGAAGTGACGGGTCAATATTTTTACCGCCGTCAAATCAAGAGTCTCTCTGCTAGAGCCGAGAACATGCAGGAGGCCAGACGTCTGTGGGAATGGAGCGAAGAACAGGTCGGGATGAATTGATCTTCTTCATATATTTATGTAGTTTAAATTGACTGACCGGCAACAATGAATTAACTTGTACATTAGAATAACGCTGCTGCGGAGGCATTTCCTGGTCGCGGCCCAGCTAATGGAGGAATAGTAGTTATGGAGTGGCAACAAAATATTATTGAAGACGCAGCATTCGAAGATTTGGCAGCAATTGTAGATATTTATAACTCAACGATAGCGGGGCGGGTCGTAACTGCAGATCTGGAGCCTATCAGCGTTAAAGATAGAGAGGAATGGTACCATGAGCACAACAGCCATCATCGTCCGTTATGGGTATTGAAGAAGGATGGAGAGATTGCTGCTTGGCTCAGTTTTCAATCTTTTTATGGCAGACCTGCTTATAACGGAACCGCAGAGCTCAGTATTTACGTAAGTGAGAAATTCCGTGGCAGTGGAGCCGGCAGCATCCTGCTAAGTAAGGCACTGGAGGAGAGTCCGCGTCTAGGCCTTAAGAATCTTGTCGGGTTTGTCTTTGGACATAATGAACCGAGTTTGCGGTTGCTGCAAAAGTTTGGATTTACCCAGTGGGGGCTCCTTCCCGGTGTTGCCGAACTCGACGGTATAGAGCGTGATCTGGTCATCATTGGCCGTAAATTATAAAATACACTTTAATAAGGAGAGATGAATCGTGGCCAAAAAGAAAAAGATGCCAAGCCCATCACGTCCTCCAACTGCTGAGGGTCCGGCTACTTTGAAAGATATGCTGAGCAGTGAGGTTTTGGACAAGCTTAAGGCACAGACCGATGAATGGAAAGCGGAAGAGAACAACCGCAAAGAGCTCGCTCGCAAAGCCGTAGAAGATCAGCGTAACGCAGAGAAGAAACGGTTGGAGAATGATTTTGGACATCTGCTGGAGAACAGCAGCCAGGACTGGCACAAATATAAATAGCTGATAAGAGGAGCTGACGTCTTGAGAATAGGAGTCGTATCGGATACGCACATGACGAGAATGTCGAAGGCCCTGCCGCAGGTTCTAACGGAGGAATTCCGAAAGGTGGATCTCATTCTGCATCTTGGTGATTGGGTAGACATGGAAATTTATGAACAGCTTGCCGCATTAGCTCCGGTAGAAGGCATTGCAGGAAACAATGACGGCCAAGAAATTATTAAGAGGTTCGGGGAACGCAAGATCCTAGAGCTCGGGGGCCTGCGCGTGGGTATGGTCCATGGACATACCCCTTATTCTGGAAAGGGGACCGAGGGGAATGCATTAAAAGCTTTTTCCGATGATCAGGTGGATTGCATCTTATTCGGGCACTCCCATCAACCTTTCATGAGGAATGATAAGGGAATCTTACTGTTTAACCCAGGCTCACCGACCGACAAACGGCGTGAAAAGCTGTATTCTTTCGGATTGATGGAGATAGAGAATGGGGAAATTAACGCACGCCATGTTTTTTATGATTCTAAAAAGTGAAATGATTAAGGAGCAAATACGTGAATAACAGCAACAAGCTAGCGGTTTTTTTTGATTTGGATGATACTCTGTACAATCATTTAGTCCCCTTTCGGAACGCAGTGCGGGAAGTGCTGGGGCTGGACGATAGCGTTCTGAACATAGCGGATTTATTTCATAGGGTTAGACATCACAGTGATTTACTGTGGCCCCAATATTTACAGGGGAAGCTTGAGCTGGAGGAAACACGATTGCTGCGGATGGAACTGGCTTTTGCAGAGTTCGGGTTAGACTTGGACCGCGATAAGGCAGCACAGGTACAAGCCGCTTACATTGACCGTCAGTATAAAATCCAAATGATTGATGGAGTACTCCAGCAGCTTCACAGATTTATTTCCGGTGGGCATATTGTGGGGATCATCACCAATGGTCCCGAGGATCACCAAATGAAGAAAATTTGTGCACTGGGTGTAGATAAGCTGATTCCCAAGAACCGGATATTCATCTCTGATGCGGTTGGGATCGCCAAGCCGGACCCGGAGATCTTTGCTTATGTTAACAAAAAGACAGGGACAACAGCTGATCAGTGTCTTTATATTGGTGATACTTGGGCTAATGATGTGGTTGGAGCAATGGATGCAGGTTGGAAGGTATGCTGGTACAACCCAAGAGACAGACAGCCGCTTACCGCACATAAACCAAGCTACACCTTTACCAATTACGCTGAATTCGGGGAGCTTCCTATCCTATAAACGAATTCCCAATACGTGAAATATTAAAGGCTATTCCTCCATTTCTCAATGGTTGGGAATAGCCTTTTTTGTACTTAAAGATTAATTTCCAAAACTGTACGTAGAATCAGTTAGCTGCAATCGTTCTCTTATTCCCGATGTTGCATAGATCTTGTTGTCATCAGTAATGAAGAAAGCCTCAATGTTTCCAGGAAGCGATTCAAGATACTTCATTCCCTCTTCCAGACCCATCAGGAACACCCCGGTGGATAAGGCATCTGCATCCGTAGCATTAGGGCTCATAATAGTGATACTCTTAAGCCCGTTTTGGGAAGGGAAGCCTGTACTAGGATCAAGGATATGGTGGTATCGAACTTCATCTTGAATGAAGAATCTTTCATATACACCAGAAGCATCGATAACCTCATCGCTAACTTTGATCGTACCAAGTTGGGTTCCACGGCTTTGGTCCGGGTCTTGAAGTCCAATGTTCCACTGGGAACCGTTAGGCTTGGTGCCCAATGCAATAATACTGCTGCCCCCAAGGTTAATCATTGCACTGTTCAAACCTTGAGCCTTCAGATACTCAGCGATTTGGTCAGCCGCATATCCCTTACCAATTCCGCCTAAATCAAGCACCATGCCTTCTTTAGCCAGCTTTACGGTCTTGGCAGTTTCATCAATAATAACATCCTTGTAATTGATCAGAGCCTTGGCTTTATCAATGTCAGCTTGTGGGGGGACTTGTTCTCCACCACTGCCGATATTCCAAAGATCTACGAGTGGGCCGATGGTGGGATCAAACAGTCCATTCATTTCCTCAGCGTACTTCACGGATAGTTTTACTACCTCCAACGTATTGTCAGAGACAACAACCGCTTCTTTACCTGCTGCTTGATTGACGGCGTATACATCGCCGCCTTCTTTGGTACGGCTAAGCTCTATGTCCATTTTCTCCAACAAATGCAGGATATCATCCATATTTTTCTGAGCAACAGTCTCTCCAAAAACCTTGATATTGACGACCGTATCGTAAATGTAGAATGTTTGGGACAGCGATTTTGTTCCGCCCTCAGTGGATTCTTGCGCAACATTTTTGGTTTCATTTTGGGCACCATTTGAAGCTTGTGGATCCTTATTGTCCTTGTTGCTTAAAAGCATCCAAGCGCCGACTGCTACAGCAATGATGATGACGATACCGGCTAGAGTTAGCGTCGATTTTTTGTTCTTAAACATGTTTCACCATCCATAAAGTTAGTTTCTTATCACATCAATACTATCATACCCCAGAAGAGGATAAGCTGGATACTCCTATTCCTAACAATTCGGGCATAAAAAATCCGCTCCAGAAGTTAGGAGCGGATCAGAAAAGAAGTGGAATTCTATTAGTCCAACATATACTCGTTATATTTATCCTTCTTAGGATTAAGAACGAATAAAATGCCCGAAGCATAACCTGTTACAGCATTGAAGTTCTGCTTCAACGTTTCCTTTACAGTCAAGTATGACAGTGTCCATAGGAGAGCAACGTAGTTTTTCATGGGTGCCTTGCGTAGATTAAGTAAATAATAATGGTTAACAGCGGTAGCCCTTGCAACTCGTCCTGCTTTATCCCGCGAGCTTGGGGATTCGTGATGGAGGATTTTCAGCTTAGGATTGATAACCAACTTGCCATAACGGCTCGCTAAGTGACACATGTAAATGTCATCCGCAACGGCATAACTGGTCATCCACGGGTAAGGCTTCATATCCTGAAGCGCTGAACGGCGAAATGACATATTACAGCCGTGGAAGAAATCAGTTTCGAAGATCTCCTTGGTCTCTCCCCATAGCAGCAGTGATCCTGCAAGTGTGCTCGCTGAGAGCCGGCCTGGAGAACTGGACATTTGGCAGGTAAGCCTGCCTAGCAGTTTTCCTGATGAGCTGCTGGAAAGACCTTTAGCGATACCGCCTACCCCGACAATGCTTTTGTCCATGCTGTAGGTATCGAGCATATGCCGGATATATTGCGGATCGTCGAGTTCCGCATCGTCGTCAAAGGTTAGCAGAATTTCTCCGTCAATCAGTCCAAGCGCCTCGTAACGGGATAACCAAACGCCGGGTTTGGTCTTTTTATAGTAACGAAGTTCAGCTTTTGGCAGTCCAGCAAGGATGGCCCTGTAGTAGTTCAGTAAGCCCTCTGGAATGTCACCATCATCCACGATAAGTAGTTCTATAGATATATTCTCAAGCTGGGTCTGTCTGCCAATGGATTGTATACATAATGTAAGATCGTCTATACGATTTCGTGTTGGAATAACTATGGATAGATCATGCATGCCGCTGCCTCCCTCTATATTTGAAGTGGAAAGACTGCCCACTAGATCAATTGTTTTAAACACCCGAAGTTAGTTGAAATATAGGGTAGATAGACTCACTACTGGCTTTCCTATATTTTACTCCCCCAAAAGTAGGACGTATATACCACTTTCGTTTACTTTTAATTGTTAAAACAGTGTTTATAATGAAAGAATCATCCCATAATAATCCAGCTGGGTAAAGGAGGGTCCGTATGAACATTGGCATCTTTATGCACACCAATTACTTTGAAGATTTTTTCGTTAAGGGATTAGGTCTTAGTGAAGAGGAATATGTGAATTCCTACCACAATGATTTTTCCTTTGATTATGCTAGACTCTTGAACAAAAGTGGCATCCATACAACGATTTACAATTTTACGCAGAAGGGTGACGAAGTCCGGACTTACCAGCATGGGGTTGTGGATTGTACGGTGAAGTTTATTCCGGTAAGCAAGCTGTACAAAGCTTATTGTGCGATTCCCTATTCCCACAGAACGCCCATTGGCAAGTTCATATCACAGTATGTATCCACCATTCAGAATAGCCTCGGTGATATTTTGAAGGAAGATGCAATTGATTTGATCTATGCTCAGGAATACGCTTCCGGCCGATTTGAACGCCTGGCACATACTGCCAAGCAACTTAATATACCTATTATTGCCGCTTACCATGGGGGCAGTATTCATAAATGGATTTTACCCATTAAGAAGCGAACGCTTCATAAGGCTGCTTTTCTTACAACCCTGAATGAGGATGAACACCACAGCATGGTTGCACAATTTCCTAGTATGTCTAGTCGGATTAAGCTTGTGCCTAATTTTGTGAACTCCTCAATCTTTTACTTGAGGGACAAGGAGACTGCTCGAGCTGCACTAGGACTTAAGCCTGAGGATCGATATATCATTACCGTGGGCCGTTTGTTTGAGCATCAGAAAGGTCATTCTTTATTGGTAGAAGCGGCCCAGCATCTAAAGAACGTACCTCACCTCAAAATACTAATAGCAGGCAACGGACCCGATGAACAAAGCTTAAAAGAGTTGATTACGCAAAAGGGGCTTGAGGATCGTATTGTTCTGCTCGGCTCCATTCGGGACAAGGAGACGCTGGCGAATTACTATAATGCCTCAGAGTTATTCGTACTCCCCTCACGTTATGAAGGATTGCCTTTAGTTATATTGGAAGCCAGTGCATGTGGACTCCCGACTGTAGCTTTTAATGTGATGGGGGTAAGAGGGCTTGTTCAAGACGGAGTGAATGGGCTCCTGGTGGAAGACCTTGATCCAAGCGGCCTTGCAACCGCAATGCAGAAGCTGTTGGACGACCCAGAAGCTCGGGCAGCCATGGGGAACAACGCTCAAGAAATTGTCCGCATCAATTATTCGGAAGAGATTACGAGCAGCAAGTTAATGGATCTAATTAAAGAAAGTGTGGGTATAGAGGCAGCGATGAGACTGTGGCCCATAGCGGAAACAGAGGGAAGTTTAATTCCGAAACTGCCCATATTAGAAAGCCAGACTCATGGTTAACCCATGAGCCTGGCTTTTTTTTGATCTAACGTTACTTGCCTATTAGAGGAATAAAGTTTGTAATTTAAAGCATACTACTATATAATAGTAAGTGACGTATTTTAAGTAATTGATATTAGAGGAGGCTAACTACATGAAAATAGATATTTGGTCTGATTATGCTTGCCCTTTCTGCTATATAGGTAAAAGACGGCTGGAAAATGCATTAAGCCAGTTCCCTCATCGTGATCAGGTTGAAGTTGTGTTCCGCAGCTTTCAATTGGATCCTAACGCTAAGGTGAATGAAAGCCGGGATATTCATGACATGCTGGCGGTAAAATACGGAATGACCCGCGATAAAGCTATAGCGATGAATGAACAACTGGCAGAGCAGGCTAGAGGGGTGGGTCTAGACTTCCATTTCGATAGCCTTGTGCCCACCAATACCTTTGACAGCCACCGCCTAAGTCACTATGCAGGCACTCAAGGAAAAGGTGCAGAGATGTCCGAACGGTTGCTGCGCGCATACTTTACGGATTCGGTGAATCTTGGAGAGCGTACTGTGCTGGCCCAGCTTGCAGCTGAAATCGGCCTGAATGAGCAAGACGTACTCGACATGCTGGAGACCGAGTCGTTTACCGATGAGGTGAATGGAGATATAGAGGAAGGACAGCGGCTTGGAATCACAGGCGTACCGTTCTTCGTCATTAATAACAAATATGCGATCTCCGGTGCACAACCTGGACCTGTATTCACTGAGGTTCTGGATACGGTATGGGCAGAAGAGCAGGGGGCTCCAGCTTTGCAGCTAGTAGGGTCTGATTCTTCAAAAGCTTCCCCAGACGACGGATGCTCTGACGGCTCCTGTGACATTTAATATAGTAGGAATAATAAAAAAGGCGAAGCAGAGGGATTCCTCATGCTTTCGCCTTTTTAAATATATAAGGAATGTACATTATCTAAAAGAGGTTACGAAGCTCGTAAACAACGTTCTTACATCGAACTGATACTGGTTGATCGGTTCAATCGGCCGATTGATACCAAGCAGCGTATAGACTGCAATTCTGGCTGCCCGTACGGAGTACTCCTCAGTAAAGACTACATCATCGGGAATTTCACAATACTGTCCAACAAACGCCAAATTCGTAGAGCCTTCAGGAACCACCTGCGGTCTATCGCTGTTCAACCTTGGCATGAACTGGGAAGTGATATATGGCATCATGCAAGGAATACAGTTGGCTGTAGCCATAATCTCATCCTTATATTCTTCAAAATGGAGATGCCCGATCAGCTCTTCCATAATTTCTTCTCCCGTACAATCGCACATTCTTTTCTTCACAAAATCACCAATTTTGTCCGGATACAGCCCGTAACCCCAGAATACTTTTACATGCTCCGGTTGGTTGCGGAAATGCGGCTGGAATGCCAATACGATAGACATGAACCAGCTCGAATCCTTGAAAGTAACTAAGGCACCTGTACCGGCACGGTTGCGCGAGAACTTTTCCATCAAATCAAAGAACTTAGAGTCTTGGAAGGTCACGGTAAAAGATTCCCATTTCGATCCGTCCACATGGTCATCGAAGGAAGAAGGATTGCCGAGGCCTGGTTTTTTTGCCGCAATGTTCTCCCACAGTTTCCATGAACTACCCTTGCCATTTAAAGAGGGAGCGGAGGTCATTGAGCCAAGACTTGATCCCTCAGTCATAGATCCGTTCGTGACGATCACGATATCTTCCTCGTTCACAACAATTACATCCTGAGCGCCCTCCCGAAGCACGTTCATCTTAGTCACTGTAATGCCGTCGCCGTCTTTAAATTCGAGATCAGTTACTGTGCATTTTAAAGTGAAATCAACACCAAAGGGCTCAAGATACTTGTGCATCGGCAGAATGATGGAATCGTATTGGTTATAAGGGGTACGAGTGACTCCTTCGAGAGTCTGAATTCTTGGAAACTCATGCATGAAGCGGATCATATAACGTTTGAACTCTACTGCGCTATGCCAAGGCTGGAAAGCGAATGTAGTCGCCCACATGTACCAGAAATTCGTCTCGAAAAAGTGTGGAGCGAACCAGTCGTTAATCTTGGATTTACCCATTTTATCTTCAGGAGTGATGATCAGCTTGCCCATTGCCATCCGGTCAGCCATGTCGAAGCCCATAGACAGTACATCTTCAACTTCACCCTTGCTGTTTACAAGGCGGGCGTTGGAATGCGTTGGATTAGCGGTATCAAAAGCAATGATTTCTTCACGCACAGACATCCCCGGATGATCGATCGAAGGGATGGTAAGGAGCAGCTCCCAAAGGTTCTCATACACCTCATCATTAAGCATCCGTCCACCACGGATAACATAACCTTCCTCAACATCACCTGCACCATCGTTGCTGCCGCCGAGAATCCTCATTTCTTCAATAATGTGAATGTTCTGTCCCGGAAAGTCACAGTCTCTGACGAGGTATGCTGCACCCGCAAGTGATGCAATTCCGCCGCCTACAAAGTAAACCTGTTTGTTACCGTACTCTTTTTTCACGATTGTCGCCTCCAAAGGTTACTGATTGCTGTTCATGAACCTAATGTAAACTAAGGCCGACATACGGGGTATAATCAAAATCTTCAAAATGTAAGGTTTTTGGTCACTTGAGGGAAAGTGTCTATCTTTTTTACAATATGTGTGTGATATCGACAGAACTTGGATGCGTGGCCCGTCCCTTCTACACATAAAAAATCCGCCGAGCCCTTAGGGCTGCGACGGTCTTTTCTCGTATGTATGCAAGGCTTTGAGGAAGTTTCCCTCAATCAGCCCGCACAACTTCGTAATAATATGCTTCGGCTCATCCTTCATTCCGTCTCTCATCCATTGAATCAAGAGGCCGGTGAAGGCAAGTGTATAAAAGTTCGCAATAAACCGTTTATCTTCATCGCTGACCTCCAGTCCCGTTGCGAGTTCGTTAATGACTCCCATAATCAGGTCATTCGTTACCTCGTACAAGTAGGCGTCCAGATGATTTCGACCCAGGGAATCCAAGGTGTTGTAGCAAAATGCTTTATTGCTTTCGATATAACAAAAGATACGATGAAATCCATCCACGTGTTATAGCTCCGATATTGGGCGAGGCTTTCGACTGCTTCTGTCTTATAGATCCATCCGAGCAAATCAAAAATATCCTGAAAGTGATAATAGAAGGTTTGTCTATTTAGTCCGCAATCATCCACCAGATGCCTGACGGAAATTTTATTCAGCGGCGTATGCTCCATTAGATCTTTTAATGAATGGGCTAGTGCGTTTTTAGTTAGGAAGGAATTGGACATCTTAACAACACCTTTTAGAGAAGAATTTTGCTGCGGAACATTGTAGGTGATCTTCGGCTCAACCTAAGGATTCCTACGTTGCCGTCTAATGATCAAATTAATCCCTTCTACCAACAAGCCGACAACAAATCCACCCGCCATGAACACTACAAAGGTCAGGAAACCTGCGAGATCCTCCCAGCCAGATAAGTCTCTTGAAGTGTACACATACATAAGTACAATCCCGATCGTAATCCCAGCTGTAGTGAAAAGCCACACCAAGCGAGCACCCAGCCACCCAAATCCGTTAAGGATACCAGAGACAACAAAGGCAAATAGACCGAAACGCAGCAGTATGAGAGTATCCATGCTTTGTCCTAAAAAGGCAAATCGATAAAGACTAAGCAGCAACCATAGCACTAGCCCGAAGGCTCCGAACCAAAAGAACCAGCGTTTGCTTTTTACCGGAGGCATAAAGTTCATTATGGACCCACCCCATTCTCAAGTATATTGTTCTGTGTATCCGCAGATTAAATCGTTTCCAACTCTTCAGCACTTTGAATCATATGCTTCAGCAGATCTGGAATATCATCCATCTGATCCTCATTAATCTGACGTTTGAATTTAAGCTCTATCGTATTATTACAGGTTTCCCGTTCCTGTTCGTAGATGAAGCTCAAGGTCTGAATGGGCTGTAAATCCGGGCCCCATATAGCGTAGAGAGTTGATTGGATATCCTCGCATTGACCGCTTTCATCTTCTACTTCCATAAAAAACCGCAGCAGGAGAGTGCAGCCGGGAGCCGTTCCCGGAACCTCGAGAATTTCATCTCCCAAATCTTTGATAGAAGACAGTAATACAATCTGAGCTGTAACTCTTTCACTGTCCTTTAATCGGAAGGAAATTCTGAATTCCCGCGACATTAACGCTAAATCCAGCAGATCTGCGCGATCTGTAACCTCAATAACCCCATCCAAATTATCTAAATCATAGATCTGATTTTCAAAAGCATACTTTACATTGTCGAAGACGGTAGGGTGGAACAACACGTGCACCTTCTTTTGTTTCTTTATATTGTATCATGACGCTAAAAGCATTGATAATGTTTCAAAGTAAAGGACGATTACTATAATACTTAGTTTGAATGATTTTGCTTGATTTTTTGATTGACAGCCCAAAACAAGCCGATTATAATTCGATTTAAGTAAGGTAATCGATTAAATGACTCATAATAATCATAAATGAGCACAAAACATCATAACTATATTCATAATCCATTATAGTAAATGAAACAATCTTAATCATCAAAGCATAAATATAAGCGCTTCTAAGACTAGAAATTACTTTAAGGGGGTGATTGTTAAAAAATAGTCCGATTGGACATTTAAGGGGGCCTTTAAATTTAAGTTAGGAGGTGTCCTAGAAGGAGCGAATTCGACGGTCTACGGCTAAATAGATATCGTCCTGATTCACTCGTGGTTGATTGCATTGAAATGGGTCACATTCTCAAACGTTAATGAAAGCGCTCTTATTAAATTAATGGAGGGTATCCTTTTGAAAAATAACAAATCCTTGATGATTATACTGTCTGCATTCCTTCTAATTCTGCTGTCTGCCTGCTCTTCGAACAATAATACGGCATCGAACAACAGTGGAAAGGATGCTGAACCGGCCAAAACTGAGAAAAAGCTGAAAATCGGTTTAACGGTACCTTCGCTAAGCAATCCGTTCTTTGTGGCTATGTCCAAAGGGGCAGAAGAAGTAGCAACTAAATATAATGCGGAAGTTATCACTGTAAGTGCTGATCAAGACTTGGCTAAGCAAACTGCCCAAATTGAAGATTTCATTACCAAGAAGGTAGATCTTATTCTTCTGAGTCCTTTTGATTCTAAAGGTATCGCGGCAGCAGTTCAACAGGCTAAAACCGCCGGAATCCCAGTAATTTGTGTGGACGGTTCTGCAGAGGGTGGAATTGATTCCGTAGTTATGTCCGATAACGTGATGGCCGGCACACTGGCAGCTCAGTATCTTGCTGATCGTCTTGGCGGAAAAGGCAATATTGTTGTCATTGATGGCCCGCCGGTATCCGCAGTAACGGACCGTATTAAAGGCTTTGAAGAAGGCATTAAGGCTTTCCCTGATATTAAAGTAATTGCCAAGCAAAACGGAGAAGGAAACCGTGAAAAGGCACTAAGCGTTATGGAAAACATTCTTCAGGCGAACAAGAACATCGATGCAGTATTCGCCATCAATGACCCAGAAGGTGTGGGCGTAAAGATTGCCGCAGAACAAGCAGGACGTGGCGAAGAGTTCTTTATCGTAGGGGTGGATGGAGCTCCTGAAGCTGTTGAAGCGTTAAAAGAAAAGAAAGCTTTCGCAGCAACATCCGCTCAGTTTCCTAATGAAATGGTTCTAAAAGCGGTTGAAATCGGCCTTAAAATTCTCGATGGTGAAAAAGTAGAGCAGCAAATTCTGATTCCGGTAGAACTGGTTACCCAGGACAACGTGGATTCATACAGAGGCTGGTAAGCGTAATTCCGGTGGTGTCCTTAATCAGGGCACCACCTGCTTTACTAGGGGTAACCGAGTTCAAGAGCAAGGCAATATGGGAGTGAAGGAGGAATTAACTGTGTCTTCTGTAGTAGATTCACAATTAGATCGGACGTCTAAAGAAGACCGTTCGAATGAAATGATCCTAAGCATGGAATCTATTCATAAATCCTTTTCAGGCGTACAAGTACTCCGCAATATTAATCTGGATCTGTATAAAGGTGAAGTTCATGCCCTGATGGGGGAGAACGGCGCCGGAAAATCAACACTTATGAAGATTATGGCAGGAATTTACCGTCCCGATTCCGGTAAGATCATTTATCAGGGTGAGGAAATAGTCTGGCACAATCCCCTTGAAGCGAGAGCAAAAGGAATCAGCGTTATTCATCAGGAAATAAGCTTATCTCCGAACCTTACGATAGGCGAAAATATTCTTATGGGGACTAAGTTTCCCAAGAATAAGCTGGGTTTTGTCCAGTGGGATGAGATTTTCAAAAAGACGAAAATAGTTCTGGAATCGATTGGCTCTGATCTAAATCCTAAGCTCAAAGTATCCGAACTGAGCGTTGCCCAGCAGCAAATTGTAGAGATTGCTAGGGCACTGTCATTTAATTCCGAAGTATTGATCATGGATGAGCCCACCGCTTCATTGACCGATAAAGAGATCGACAAGTTGTTTGTCATCATTAATGATCTAAGAAGAAAAGGCGTAGCGATCGTCTATATTTCCCATCGAATGGATGAAATCTTTAAGATTTCAGACCGGTGTACGATTCTTCGCGACGGCCAGTGGATTTCCAGCCATCCGATAGCCGAGACCAATCCCGAGCAGCTAGTAAAGCAAATGGTAGGTAGAGAATTAAATGACCTGTTCCAGAAGAAATTCTCTCCGCCGAGAATTCCACAGGGAGAACCGATGCTAGAACTCATCGACGTGTGTGATAAAGGGATTGTCAAGAACGTCTCCCTAAAAATCTATCCCGGTGAGATTGTAGGATTAGCAGGCTTGGTTGGCGCAGGACGGACGGAGCTATTCAGAGCAATATTCGGCATCAGTAAAATGACAAGCGGAGTAATCAAGCTGAACGGCAAAACAGTGAACATAAAGTCACCAATCGAAGCGATGGAATATGGAATCGCCCACGTACCCGAGAGCCGAAAGGAACAGGGGTTGTTCCCCAACCTATCTGTTAAAGAAAACATCATAATGAACCAGATGCATTTATACCGCAAAGGTGGAGTACTTCAATATGCGAGTATGAATTCTGAGATCGACAAGTATATGAACGATTTGGGTGTACGTGCAGCCTCTACAGAGCAGAATGTGATGGGCCTTAGCGGAGGAAATCAACAAAAGATCGTTATCGCCCGGTGGTTATCAATCGGCCCGAAGGTGTTGCTGTTAGATGAGCCTACTCGTGGCGTAGATGTAGGGGCGAAGACCGAAATTCATAAAATTATATGCGAGTTGGCGGAAAAAGGGCTGGCCGTGCTCATGGTTTCTTCAGAGCTTCCTGAAATCCTTGGAGTAAGTGACAGGATCCTCGTTATGCATGAAGGAAAACTGAGGGCAGAACTTTCCAAAGAAGAAGCCACCCAAGAAAAAATAATGTATTTTGCAACAGGGGAGATAAAAAAATGAATCCAAATACTCAACTCTCATCGGGTCATTCTTTAACGTTGAAGCAGAAAGTATTACCGGTCTGGAATCAGCTCGGCATGCTGATTATCCTGATATTGCTCTGTATCATCATGGCTTTATTCGCTCCTTATTTTACAGAGATTAATAATGTATTGAATATATTGAAGCAATCCTCCATCACGGCGATCCTTGCTGCGGGAATGACCGTAGTTATCCTAACCGGAGGGATTGACCTTTCCGTGGGATCGACGCTTGCTCTTTCAGGTGTTATTTCGGTAATGCTGTCCAATGCGGGCATACCTCCCCTGTTGGCAATGTTTGCCGGAATCGGTACCGGCTACCTTGCCGGAGTTATTAACGGATATTTCACAGCAGTTACGAAGCTGCCGGCATTCGTCGTTACTCTTGGCAGCATGACGTATCTCCGGGGGATCGCCTTTGTCATAAGCGGCGGCTTGCCTCTGGTGCTTAAGAATAAGTTCTTCATCTTTTTCGGAGCAGGCTCCATGCTGGGTATACCAACACCTATCTATATAATGATGGTCGTCTATATCATCATGTTCTTTGTGTTGAAGTATACAATGTTCGGCCGCCATGTATATGCCATCGGCGGTAATGAAGAAGCAGCCCGCTTAACAGGAATTAAAGTGGAGAAAACCTTGATTAACGTATATTCCATCAGCGGTCTGATGGCAGGAATCGCAGGTGTGGTTATGGCCGGACGCGTCATCTCCGGGCAACCGAATGCCGGCGTAAGCTTTGAACTGGATGCCATTGCGGCAGTTATTCTAGGAGGAACAAGCTTTGTCGGAGGGGTAGGCCGAATACAGGGCACGATTATCGGTGTTTTAATTATGGCTGTATTGAGTAACGGTTTAACGCTTCTGAATGTAGACTTTTATTGGCAGATGATTGTAAAAGGACTCGTTATTGTAATCGCTGTACTTCTGGATAAACTCCGTAACTAGTCAGCCTTGGAAGTAACCCTGCCACTTCATCTGGAGATAAACTTGGCAGGGTTATTTTCACGGTTAAGAATTGCAACCACTTTAAAAGGAGGGAGACAAAAGATGATAGCCCGGATCAAGGACGTCGCGAACGAAGCAGGTGTATCAACGGCAACTGTTTCCCATGTGATCAACAATACCAAGTTTGTGTCAGAGGAAGTGAAGTTAAAGGTTAAGAGCGCCATGAACCGGCTTCAATATACTCCGAACATGGTAGCACGGTCTCTCCGAAGCCGAAAATCCAATACCATCGGATTAATTGTGCCGATTAAGGGAAATGACAATTCTAATCATTTTTTTCTCTCTGTAGCTAACGGGATTGAAAGTGTCCTGCGTAAAAACGGCTATCATTTGTTATTAAGCAATTCGCATGAGGATCCTCAAGAGGAAATAGAACGGATCAAAATGTTCAATACGCAATGCATCGACGGCCTGATCATTGCCCCAACCTCTGGGATCAGTAACGAAACAGGTGATCTTTTCGGAGACTATCCTGTAGTTTTTTTTGATCGCAGACCTGAGGGAGTACCGGGGGATTGGGTCTTGGTTGATGGAATGAAAAGTTCATATGACGGAGTGGCTGCCTTGATTGAAAAGGGACATCGGAAAATAGGATTCCTTGCCGGAAGGATGGATATTTCCACGAGTATGGAGCGGTTCTGTGGATATAAAAAGGCATTAGAGGATTATGGCATTGGGTTTCAGGAAGATTATATCCGTATAGGAGATTTAAGTGGCGAATCGGGGTATGAGCTGACCGGGGAATTAATTGGACAGAAAGCTGTAACTGCAGTATTCGTGGCGAATAACGCCATGAGCCTAGGGGCTGTTAAATACCTGAAGGATAACCATTTTGATATTCCAGGTGATGTTGCGCTCATTGGATTCGATGATTATGAATGGACAGGGATGGTTAATCCACCTCTGTCTGTTATCCGGCAGCCTTCATACGAAATAGGGAAAAAAGCGGGGGAAATTATGTTAAAACGCATAAAAAAGCCCGGGGCGAAATGCCAGGGATATTTGATGGAAGCAGATTTAGTTATACGCAGTTCCTTCTAAGCACAAAGAAGCGAATCCGGACGACCTACGGCTAAATAGATGTCGTTCAGATTCACCCTTGGTTGATTCCGTATAATGGTCACATTATACATTTAATATTATGTCATGTATCTTTAGCAGAACTCAAGGAGTAATTAAATATCTGCGGATTCCGAAGAGCGACTCAACTTCAGTATCTGCTGCAACGGAGATAGTGTGTCTTATTGACAGTCCAGATATCAAGAAGTATGTTAATAATAAACACTCTAAAATGAGGTTCTAAAATGGCTGCACGAATTAAAGATGTCGCACAACATGCCGGTGTTTCTACTGCTACGGTATCTCATGTCATTAATAAAACGAGGTACGTCTCTCAGGAAGTGGAAAAAAAGGTTAAACAGGCGATGGAAGAATTAAATTATACCCCTAATCCTGTGGCTCGTTCTTTACGGAACAAAAGATCCAATATCATCGGGTTAATTGTACCGATTAAAAATAGCGATAACTCGAACAATTTTTTCATGTCCATCGCAAATGGGATTGAAAGCGTACTAAAATCCTCAGGGTACCATTTACTGCTAAGCAATTCCCAAGAGGATCATGGTGTAGAAATCCGCTGTATTAAGATGTTTAACACCCAAAATATCGACGGCTTAATTATTGCTCCTACTGATGGGGACCCTCTGGATAATAAAGAGGGTGTCTTCGGAGACTATCCCATAGTTTTTGTAGATCGAAAACCAAGAAGTAAGACTAAATTTGGTGATTGTATCGTTTCAGACAGCTCTGAAGGTACATACCTTGGGATCAAGGCATTATTGGACAAAGGGTTCAAGAAAATAGGTTTTATCTCGGGTGAATTAGGGCTAACCTCTGTTGATGAACGGATGGAAGGCTATAGGCAGGCATTATTGGATCATGGAATTCAGTATGATGATTCTTTCATATGTATTGGGGAAGGAACCGCTGCTAACGGGTACGAATACACCCGTAAATTAACTGCTGAACTTGCTGTTGATGCGCTTTTTGTAGCCAATAACATCATGGGAAAGGGAACCATCAATTATATCCGTGAGGCTGGATTGCTGATACCCGATCAGTTAGGTTTGATTGTGTATGATGATTATGAGTGGACAGAGGTTATGGACCCTCCATTATCTGTAATTAAGCAGCAGACTTTCGAGCTGGGAAGAAGAGCGGCGGAAATTATGATGAGCAGGATTCAGGACCCCGAAAAGCCTTTTGAGGAATATCGGCTTCCGGCTGAGTTAATTATCAGGGGTTCGTTCTAAATATAAGTGCTAAACATGAAAAGGAGTGCCTCTGATGAATTCAACAGAGAGCACTCCTTTCTTCATTTATATATTTAAAGATGGTTGTGTTATCATGGTTAGTTCGTTGGAGCAGGTGCTGTATATTTCAAAAATGTCTTCGGAATAGCACTTTCAAAGGTCAATAACTCCCCTGAGGATGGATGAATAAAAGAGAGCACGCGGGCGTGCAGCCCAAGCCGTCCTACAGTCTTGGTTTCGGCACCGTATTTCTTATCACCCGCGATTGGATGTCCAATATCGGCCATGTGCACCCGGATTTGATTTTTGCGGCCGGTCTCGAGTTGTACCTCCAGCAGGGAGAAGTGGCGATTGGACTGAATCAATTTGTAATGAGTTACGGCATGGAGTCCATCACCTTCATGAGGGCTGGAATACATTTTAAGCGTAGATGTTTCCTTTAACCAAGAGCTAACGGTTCCCTCTGGTTTTCTAACGGATCCTTCCACGAGTGCCACATATGAGCGTTCCTTAACGGTATCCTTCCACGTGTTTTGCAACGCCTGCTGTATACGTTCGCTTTTGGCAAACATCATGATACCTGATGTATCCCGGTCCAATCGGTGAACGACAAAAATCCGATTCTTAGGATTACTGAGGCGTACATGGTCCATGAGCTGTCGGTAGGCGGTTAACTCATTTTCTTCAGAGGTTGCTATGGACAATAGTCCGGCATCCTTTTGAATGACGATGATATCGTCGTCCTCGTGAACAATTTGAAGTCCGATCAATTCTTCGACTTGAACGATTTTTTCCATATCCAAGGCCACTGTCTGACCGGGATGCAGTTGATAATTATGCTGGGTCACAGCCTTGCCATTCACTGAGATTTGCCCTCTGGACAATAGTGACTTGATGGAATTACGACCCCGATTCGTGATATGGGTAATCAAAAAAGGCAGCAACTCAGCGGGTTCGGTTACAGGATAGATTTTGGAAGGAGCCGGTGCTTTAACTTTATCATTATTTCTGTTGCTGGGTTTATTTGCATGTCTTGTATTCTGTTTAGGCTGCGATTTAGAAGTAGAAGTGGGCTTGGAAGCTCTTTTGGATGTTTCCTTAGGATTTCTTCTTGTATTCATGACTGCATTCTCCGTCCTCTGATAGTGTACTCCTCAATATACCATGTGCCGTGCAGAAATACCATGGATTGGGTACATGCATTCCGACCCTTTGGGTGGATCATTATGAAGTGTAGCACTGAGGTGCTGTTTTTATGTAAATTTTTGAAAAGGAGGCACTGTATTCATCTCTGTAGTGGTTGCTCATTGGCTCGTTGCCTATTAAACTAAAGATAGAACATGTGTATGCTTCCGAAGTCAGTGTTGTTGCGAAGCGTTCCGAACGAAGCATATGTCACAAAACGTTTAGGGGTTATGATAGTTTATGAAGATTCAAGCACCCACCATCGAACAAGCGCAGGCTGAACTGCAAAAATATTATGGCTATCCCGATTTTCGGGAAGGTCAAAAAAAGATTGTCGAGAATTTGCTTGAGGGCCGCGATACGCTGGGGATCATGCCAACAGGGGGCGGGAAGTCCATATGCTATCAGGTTCCTGCATTATTGCTGCCGGGTCTGACGCTGGTGATTTCACCGCTAATCTCGCTTATGAAGGATCAGGTGGACGCACTTACAACGGCTGGGATTCCGGCTGCCTTTATTAATAGTACCCTTAGCGGTAAAGAAGTTAATGAGCGGATTCGAGCCGCTCGGCGAGGTGATCTGAAGCTGCTGTATGTTGCCCCCGAGCGACTGGAGCTGGATTGGTTTCGTCTGGAGATGGCTGGGTTGTCCATTTCATGTGTAGCGGTGGACGAAGCCCACTGCGTATCCCAGTGGGGACATGATTTCCGGACCAGCTATCTGTCGGTGTCTCCATTCGTAGAACAGTTACCGGTTCGGCCGATTTTGGCAGCCTTTACTGCAACGGCGACGCCTGAAGTCATGGAGGATATGGTTCGGCTGCTGCGTTTACGGGAGCCAGGTGTGTTCATGACTGGACTCGGCAGGGATAATCTGGCGATGTCAGTCTTGCGAGGTGAGAACAAGCGGGAGTTCGTATTGGATCACACCGCTACTCATTCGCACCAGCCCGGAATTGTATATGCGGCTACGCGTAAAGAGGTAGATGATTTATACCAAAGACTGCAGAATTCAGGTATAGCCGCGGGGCGATATCATGCGGGGATGAGTGACCAGGAGCGAGCGGACAGCCAAGAAGGCTTTTTGTATGACGATATCCGTGTCATGGTTGCGACAAATGCCTTTGGTATGGGAATTGATAAATCCAATGTACGTTACGTCATTCACTATAATATGCCAAAAAACATGGAGGCTTATGTTCAGGAAGCGGGTAGAGCTGGACGTGACGGAGAGCCCAGTCAATGTATTCTGCTATTCAGTGCTCAGGATATTATGACTCAAAAATTCTTGATCGAGCAGAATCCACAGGATGCGGACCGTAAGCACAATGAATATCGCAAGCTCCAGCAAATGATAGATTATTGTTATACAACCCGTTGTTTGCGCAGCGCACAGCTGGATTACTTTGGTGAAGAGCATATGGACAAGCCTTGCGGCATTTGCAGTTCCTGTACAGATGAGCGGGAACTGATTGATATGACCTTGGATGCGCAGAAAATATTCTCCTGCATTCACCGTATGCGTGAACGCTTTGGCGTAGCGCTGGTATCATCCGTGTTGAAGGGTTCGCGGAACCAGAAGGTGATGCAATACGGCTTCGAGACTCTTCCGACTCATGGAGCCATGGCCGGACGTACCGAGAAGGAAATTACGGAGAGTATCAATGTCCTGATCTCGGAAGGATATTTATCGCTGTCGGAAGGCCAGTATCCGGTGGTAAGATTACAGCTTCCGGCTGCAGAGGTACTGCGAGGCCAGCGCCAGGTGCTGCAGCGTGTAGCCCGACCTTCTCGTACCAGTGGTGGAGTGGGTACGCGTGAGCGCAGTCGTGGATCGAAAGATCTATCTCCGTCAGCTGTTAACGAGACAGTGTTCGAGCAGCTTCGTTTGATCCGGCGGGAGCTTGCAGGACGTGAGCATGTGCCATCCTATATTATCTTTAATGATGCTACACTTCGTGAGATGAGTGTGGTTTGCCCACAGACGGAAGCGGAAATGCTGAGAGTAAAGGGCGTTGGGGAAGTGAAATACCGTAAGTACGGTAAAGCATTCCTTGAATTTTTTCAAAATGAAATGTAAAGAAGGTTGTGAAGCATGAGAATCGTCCTGGCCACATTAAATGCCAAGTATATCCACACCTCGCTGGCGATCCGTCTGCTTAAGGCATACAGCGAGCATGAATTTAGCGATATTCTTTTGGCGGAGTACACTATCAAAGATCCCTTGATGAATATCGTGTCTGACCTGTATCAGAAGAAACCGGATGTAATCGGATTTTCATGCTATATATGGAACATCGAAGAGACCGTCAAGCTGGCCGGCATCCTCAAACAGGTTATGCCTGAAGTGAAGATCGTTCTGGGAGGACCGGAAGTCTCCTATGAACCGCTATATTGGATGCAACGGGAAGCAAGTATAGATTTTGTGGTAAACGGAGATGGAGAGGAGACCTTTCATCATCTGCTGCAGGAGCTGCGGGACGAAGGGAAGTTTCACTTTGTATATGGAGCCGCTTATCGCAAGGGAGAGGAGCTGATCGTCAATCCGCCTCGACCTAAGTCAGACCTCAATACGCTGCCTACACCGCATCGGTTTGCTGACGATCTGCCTGACCTTAGTAAACGGATTGTGTATTTTGAGACCAGCCGGGGCTGCCCGTTCAATTGCCAGTTTTGCTTGTCTAGTATTGAGGTAGGCGTGCGCTATTACGATATAGAGCGGGTAAAATCGGATCTATTGTACTTAATTGAAAATGGTGCGAAGGTCATTAAATTTCTAGATCGTACTTTTAATATCAACCGCAGCTATGCGATGGAAATGTTTCAGTTTCTGATTGATAACCACCAAGGCTGTGTATTTCAATTCGAGATTACGGCGGATATCATGCGGCCTGAGGTTTTGGATTTCTTGTCGGAAAATGCTCCACCTGGTGTTTTTAGATTTGAGATTGGTGTGCAATCGACCAATGATGAGACGAATGAGTTGGTTAAACGCCGGCAGAACTTCAAGAAACTATCCCGCACCGTCAT
Organism: Paenibacillus sp.; assembly: GCA_023512345.1. Classification (GTDB taxonomy): domain Bacteria; phylum Bacillota; class Bacilli; order Paenibacillales; family Paenibacillaceae; genus Paenibacillus_AQ. The sequence goes on along the minus strand of JAILZT010000001.1, from coordinate 218,868 downwards.
GAAGATTAAGGCAAGCGGCAATATAGATCAGCATTTGGATTTGATCGCCGGACTGCCTATGGAGGATTACAGTACCTTCCGTAAAACTTTTAATGATGTATTCGCTATGGAGCCAGAGGAACTGCAGCTCGGATTCCTAAAAATGCTTCGCGGCACAGGCCTTCGTGCTCAGGCAGCAAAGTATGATTATACGTACATGGAGCATGCACCGTATGAAATTTTAAGCAGTCATGTGATGCCTTTCTCTGATATCATCCGCTTGAAACGACTGGAGGATGTATTGGAGAAATACTGGAACAGCCACCGCCTAGATCATACTGTAAAATATTTGATTAGGCATGTTTTTGTATCGCCGTTCGATTTCTTTCAGGAGTTCGGTGATTACTGGGAGCAACGCGGTTGGCAGAAGATTGGGCACCAGTTAGAGGATCTTTTCACTCGCTTACAGGCCTTTCTGACGGACCGGGAAACAGATAATATGGATGTTATAACAGGACTGATGAAGCTGGATTATTTCCTTGGACATAAGTACAAGCCACGTAAAATATGGTGGGATTTCACGCTGAATAAGTCGGAGTATGCTTCCTATATGAAGGATATTGCCAGTGATCCCGGTCGGATATCAAGTCGTCTAGCGGAAGCTGGGCTTAATGAACGGGATCTCCATAAGCATACCGTCCTTGAAGTGCTCCCCTTCCAGTTGTCTAAGGTGCTGGAATCTATTAGCGGCTTGCGCGCCGATGCACCTTCTGAGGATTCTTTCGGGGTGGGTGACACGGACAGCGTAATCCTGCCTATGGACTTAAGGAGTTCTAATAGTGTCCATGTACCTGTAACGGATACAAACACTGCGTTTGCTTCTGCAATGACAGACAGCGCCTTTACCGCAGTTGCCGATGAGCCTTCCTCTGATGGCGGAAGTACACTGCTTATCGTGATGTATCAGCAGGATGAGACTCAGCGCGCTTATTATTATACGTTACCGCTGTAGCTGGGAGGTCTAGAAGGTATGGGTACGGTCGTCGGGCAGCAGGAGATTTCGCTTTTTCTGTATGAGGAGAAATACAAGGAAAGTCTATTGGCCTTTCAGCTTCCAGCAGAGCAGGAGGCGTTTACTGGATTACCATTAGATACATTGGAACCTGCATTGAACGACACCGATAAATTCGCAGTCGTAATTGTTGATAGAGAAGAAGCAGTTGGCTTTTTCATCCTTCATACCGGAGAAGCAATAGCTGACTTTTACAGTGAATACTCAGGTGCTATGCTGCTGCGTGCGTTCTTAATAAATTATTCGAGCCAAGGAAAAGGGTATGCAAAAGCTGCCCTTTCTTTGCTGCCTGAATTTATGCGATCCTATTTTCCTGCTATCGATGAGGTTGTGCTGGCTGTGAACGAAAAGAATATAGCTGCCGACAGACTTTACTCCCAAGCGGGGTTTGAAGACCATGGGTTACGCCGAATGGGGAAAAAGGGGATGCAGAAGATACTTCAATATAGTGTGGTAAAAGGTCCAGACTCTGCAAGGTCACCTCAAGATGATGAATTCCACAAAAGACTAATCAATACATTGTCCCAGAGTGCTATGCTGAACTCTTTATTCCTATCCGCACAAAGGCTGGGGCCGCATCCCTATTACATCGGGGCAGGTTGTCTCGTACAAACGGTGTGGAATGAACTGACGGGCCGTCCGCTGAATTATGGTATATCCGATATCGACATTATTTATTTCGATGACAATGATTTGAGCTACGCTGCCGAGAACGAAGTAGTCGAGAGGGGGAAGTCACTTTTTTCGCATCTTCCTATTCCTGTAGATATTAAGAATCAGGCCCGCGTTCATCTGTGGTACGCCGATAAATTCGGACTTGATCTTCACCCTTATACATCGCTTGAGGATGCTATTAATACATGGCCGACTACGGCAACATGTCTAGGTGCTAGGATGAATCCGGAGGATAATAGCTGGGAAGTTTATTCACCTTACGGACTTGAAGATTTGTTTGGGTTAGTGGTTAGGCCGAATAAGGTGCTGATTAATGAGGGGATATACAACAGCAAGGTTCAAAAATGGATTGAAAAATGGCCAGAGCTGCACGTTGTTCCTTGGAATGTAGAAGAGTAGCTAAAAGGTCCTATCCGAAAAGTCTTGATCTATGGTCTTAAGCTATAGCTATTGGTTCCCCTTAGTTTAATTGCACTTTATACACTTATTTTCCTTGAAATCAGCTTAGGATGAACTTTAATTGCACTTTCTGCAACTGAAAACGATCTCAAAGACCTTTGTGATCATAATGTAGAGAAATAACTGCAGAAAGTACAACTAAACTACCTTTTCCCTCGCATTAACCGATTTTAGTTGTACAAAGTACATCTAAATGTTCTAACGATGGCCTCAAAATAGCGCCAGTATAGGAAAAGGAAAAGGAAAAGGGCTAGAAATAGGACTGCAGTATTACAAAATTAATTGCTCAGTGCATGAGAATGGTTAGTTTAAGGTGCTATTTGGGCGACTTATATGTTCATCAGGTGTTCTTAGTAGCAACAGCCATCATATGCGGACTCATCCCTAATAAGCTCTCTTGGCATTCTACAAGAGAGCTTATTTTTAATAACGCTTCTCTGCTATGAATGTTGTCCCATTTTTCTGCAAATGCGGGTACGATCCAAATCGGGCCTTCGACTGCAAAAGTGTTCACGTAGGTTAATCCGGAGTCCTCGATTTCATTCTTTAACTCCTCTGGTAGATGGAAGAAGGCTCTCGAGATGAAGTTCGGGAATTTTTCTGGGCGGATATGCTGTCCCTCTACAAGTTCACCCTCAAGCATCTCCATGAACACCTTATCATCAATAAAATTGTTCTGATCCCCAAATACGGACAATCCCCAAAGGGTAGAGCTGAACCGGGAGATAGCTGAAACAATCACTTTTCCACCGGGTTTTAATACTCTTACTGCCTCTTGGAGAGCTGAGATCCGTTCTTTCTTTTCAGGCAAATGGTAGAGAGGCCCCATAAGTAAGACTAAGTCTGCGCTGTTATCTGGCCTTGCTATGTTGCGAGCGTCTGCAACTTCGATTCGATGTATGGGTGTTATTGTACCAAATGCTTGCAACTCTTGGGCACAGTGGACATTGGTAGGGGAAAGTTCGAACATATGCACCTCATGACCTAGTTCGGCCAGCCATCTGGAATAGACACCCGTACCCCCGCCGATATCGTAAATGATCATTTTACTATCTGAAAGATATCTGGAGATGATCTCTCGGCTCCGCTCCCATTCTATGACACCGATTCCCCGGAGTAGGCGATCCTTTTCTTTCCCGGAATTGTAGTACTCCAAGATTTGTTCCTGATCCTTCAACTGTTCCTGATCCTTCAACTGTCCCCATTCTTTTTCCATTTCCAACAACCCCCTAGTTCCGCCTTCTCTATAGGCAGAAGTGTTAATATGCAGCATTGTACATTAAAATCATAGCATAATATCGATGTTAAAAAATGGATGAGTGGTAGTTTTTAGCCAAAAAACAAAAGACAGACTTTCCGGTATTATCGGAAAACCTGTCTTTTTACTACGTTTAGTTGGTTTGCAGCAACATGGACTCTGAGGGAAGATGACGAACCAACCAGTCGAGTATATCGGAAGTTACCTGATCACGATTGACCTCATGCAGCATTTCGTGGCGGCCATCCGGGTAAAGATGATACTCAAGATCCTTCACACCTAGCTGACGATAGATTTCTACCAAGCTCAACACGCCTTTTCCGCTCATGCCTACGGGGTCTTTTTCACCAGAAAAAAGATAAATAGGTTTTTCCTTAGACAGCTTGCATAGAGAATCGGGTCTATGAATTTCACGCAGAAGGCCGAAAAAGTCACGAAAAAATCGTGTAGTACAAATAGCTCCACAAAAAGGATCGGAAATGTACTGATCTACCTCATCAGGGTTACTGCTAAGCCAATCAAAGGCAGTTCTCACGGGTGAGAAGGAGTGGTTATAACTACCGAACACTACGCTGTTAAGCAGTACGCTGCGATGATGCTCTCCCTGGAGCTTAGTAAGGGTTTTAGCCAGGTTTTCTCCGATACTTAGCATCCTGCGCGGTCCATTAGTTCCACTTAGAATATAGCCAGCGTATACATCGCTATCTTCCTCACACATCAGCTTTTGGGCGAGAAAGGAACCCATGCTGTGTGAAAATAAAAAGATGGGTACTCCTTCATGCTTGGCAAGGGCTATGCCCGCTAGCTGAATTAAATTTCGCCTCATCCAGTAAAAACCATTGTCACCAACGTCACCTAATACATCGACCTTGCCTGCTGTTTTTCCATGGCCCCGGTGATCATTCGCATAAACTGCATAACCTGATTGGGTTAACACTTCTGCAAAATTGAAATAACGGGCTGCGGTTTCACACATACCATGGGAAATTTGCAAAATCCCCCTAATTACGGAACCTGGCTCAGGCAACCATTCATATACATGAATTTTTACACCAATGGGATCGGTCATTATAAAGCTATTTTCAAGCATAGCCTTTCCTCCTCAGGATCATGGTAAGGCAAGACAGCTATAGATAGCATATAGCGTTTTTATATCAGATAGAAGGAAACTTAAGGCAAGTAAGAGCGCAGCACTGTGGATTGACCTTCGAGTGCGTATTCTCCCATATTTGCTGGCAACAGATAACATTCACCAGCCGAATAAGGATAAGATCCACCGTCCCAATTCAAGAACCCACTGCCTTCGCATACCACTATTATGGTGAAACTGTCCGGAGTTGTAGATAAATTCCACTCGCCATTTACAATTCCCTTTTCAACAATAAAATAAGGCGAAGCAGCAAGCTGCAGCCATTCTCCAGGTACAGCGTTATCGGTCTTCATGGAAGTAGCGCCTGCACCTTCGTAAGCCGTAACGTTTAATGAGTCCTCTACGTGAAGTTCGCGTGGTTGGCCGTCAAGTCCTGGGCGATCGTAATCGTATATACGGTATGTAGTATCGGAGTTTTGCTGAATCTCTGCTACAACGACACCGGCACACAAAGCGTGAACTGTACCTGCTGGAATATAAAAAGTGTCTCCTGCTGAGACGGAAACCTCTTGAAGGGTATCCATAACGGTACCATTTTCCAATGCTGCCCGCAGGGTCTCACGATCAACGCCTTCCTTCAGGCCATAAATAATTTTGGCATCGGGCTTGGCATCCAGTACATACCACATTTCAGTTTTACCCAGTTCACCCTTAGGCAATCCTTCATAATCATCTGTAGGGTGTACTTGTATGGAGAGATTGTCGTTGCAATCAAGCAGCTTGATCAGCAATGGGAATCTTCCACCGGTTTCCGAAATACCTTTGCTCCCAAACCATTCTTGTCCATATTGTTCACGGATTTCATCAAGTCCAAGACCCGCCAGATCTCCGTTTACTACAGATGAGACACCATTTGGATGATCTGCAATGCTCCAGCCTTCCCCGATATGCCCTTCAGGCAAGTCAAAGCCGAATTTCTCCAGTGCGCGGCCTCCCCAGACTCGTTCTTTAAACTCAGGTTGAAACTTCAAAGGATATGGTTGTGTCATTTTAACATCTTCCTTTCGCATTTAAGATTCAAAGAATTCAAGCCTTTCTCCATCCAAACCATTAAAAAAGAAAAATCTGCTGCCATTTGCTAACTGTCGAATAGGGGTTAGACCTACAAGATTCAGCCCGGCAATGCGCCGATGCTCATCCTCAATTCCAGAAACCGTAAAAGCAAGATGGCTAACCTTGCCTTCCTCCGCCAGTTCTTCCCAGCGGCCTTCAATTAATTCAACTTCTACACTTGTCTGTTCTTGAAAAGAAAGGAAGGCTAGACGTATATCATCACTGGGTTCACCGATGATATGAAGAAGGGTAAGACCGATAACTTCTGTGTAGAATTCGATGGAAGCCTCCAAAGAAGAAACCTTGATGCCTACGTGCTCCATTTTGAGTACACTCATAATAGAATGTTCAGCTCCTTTTTTTCTCTAATGCAATGACAAAGGGAGATGTTGAGCGCTGCAACTGACGATAAATAATGCTTTGTGCCAGTTGTGTTGGAATTCCCGCTGCCCAAGCTTCCACAGCAGCAGCTTCAAGATCGCCGCCTTCATGGCCGGGATAGAGCACCACGGTAACGACTCCACCTGGACGCAGCAATTGAAGGGCGGCCTCAAGCGCAGCAATTGAACTGTCCGTTTGCGTGATAATGCTCTTATCGGCATCTCCGGAAGGGAGATAACCTAAATTGAACATTATGGCTCCTACAGTTCCGCGCCAGGCTAAAGGGACACTCTCGGCCATAGCCGCGTGACTCTCCAGCAGCAATGTTACGGGAGCGATTGTTCCAACAGATTCTTTGCTCGCTTGCTGTAATCGTTCCTCAGCGAGCGTTAGCGCAGCAGATTGGATATCGAAGCCGTATACTTCACCGCGAGGGCCTAGCGTTTTGGCTAGAAAGAGTGTATCAGCACCCGTCCCAACTGTAGCATCGATTGCTCGATCACCCGGTGCCAATCGTTCCGTAATTAATTTATGAGCAAAACTGAGTACGGACATAAAGCCCATCAGCTCTTCCTCCAATACTTACCCTGCCAACTATCGCGTGACTTTAATTCGTCATCAATGGCATTCAGAACTTCCCACTTTTTCAGACTCCACATAGGTCCAATAAGCAGATCTCTTGGAGCATCTCCAGTGAGGCGGTGGACAATCATTTCCGGCGGCAGCAGTTCCAATGAATCAACGATAAGCTTTACATACTCGTCCTTTTCGAGGAATCGCAGAAGTCCAGCTTCGTATTGCTTCACCATCGGAGTTTTGCGCATTAAATGAAGGAGATGGATTTTAATCCCTTGAACATCCATTCCGGCTACTGCGGATACGGTCTCAAGCATCATCTCGTGAGTTTCCTGCGGCAGTCCATGAATGATATGGGTGCATATTCGGATGTTATGTCGACGCAGCTTCTGAACAGCTTCCTCATAGCAGGCAGTGTCATGTGCGCGGTTAATAAGCTCTGATGTGGAATTGTGAATCGTCTGTAATCCCATTTCTACCCACAGATAGGTACGTTGATTTAGTTCAGCCAAGTATTCTACGACATCGTCAGGAAGACAGTCCGGGCGTGTGGCGATTGACAATCCGACTACACCGGGCTGCTGTAAAATAACTTCGAAATATTCTCTGAGCTCTTCTACGGGAGCATAAGTGTTGGTATACGCTTGGAAATATCCAATATATTGCGCGCTTGGCCATTTAATATGCTGTCTGTCACGTACATTGTTGAACTGGGTGACGAGATCATCCCGGCGGCTTCCGGCGAAGTCACCAGACCCGCGTGCGCTGCAAAAGGTACATCCGCCTTTGGCTACAGAACCATCACGGTTGGGGCAAGTGAAACCAGCGTCGAGCATCACCTTGAATACTTTGTTGTTAAATTGATCATGCATTTCGTAGTTCCAGGTATGAAATCGTTTATCTCCCCATAGCAGGGGGACCGTTGTATGTTGAAGGTTAGACATGGGTTGCTCCTTTGGTTTTAGATAATCTTATCTATTGTATCAAAAATAAGCGCTAAGCGTAATATTTCACCTGTAAATACAGTGAAAATAGGCTTTAATTCAAGCGTTATTTCCTTGTAAATGCTTACATAGTATGTTATATTTAACTTGTTAAAACACTTGATGCTGTGATCAGGAGTCTATTCTAGGATTCATATTTACGTGTCGTCCGGTCCATAATAATAACCGTGAGGTGATAACGATGAATTCTCAAACGGTATATGCAGAAGGTAAAGGTTCTGTTGATGTGCAATTAACTCCAGATGAGGCTCTTTCGCTTACAGGTGTAGAATTTAATGGCAACCCGAAGATCAAGTCAGAAGCACAACGTAAAATTCGCAGTGCATTCGAAAAAACATTTGATTTTAATTCAGACACAAAATAATCTATCAGCTGCGCGAAATAAATGGACCCTGAGTCCCAAATAACACAACGTAAGGAATTTTCTGATACACCGCCTTGAGCGGAACCAGAGAATTCCTTTTTCTTTTTTTACGTTATTGCTTTACTTTTGCGAGTAAGTTCGGCACAATATTGCAAGTGATAGTTATAGCCTAAGGATAGCGGAGGAGTAAGCATGCGTTTACGTGGAAGAAAAGGAATACGCGAAAGTCTGGAAGGGCAGACCGATTTGGTCATTCTAGACCCTCGTAGCCATAAGGGACAATGGTCGGCTTTGTTCGGTAATGATCATCCGATTCATGTAGAGTTTGGGATGGGCAAGGGACAGTTTATTAGTCAGATGAGCTTCAAATATCCAGAGATTAATTTTATCGGTGTGGATATGTACGACGAATTGGTTCGCCGTGCCGGTGAGAAAGCTCGTGCGGTATGGGAGCCGGCGGGTCATGAAACACCACCAAATCTTAAGTTGGCGCTTGCCAATATTGATTATGCTGAAGAAGTATTTTCACAGGGAGAATTGGAACGGATTTATCTGAATTTTAGCGATCCATGGCCAAAGAGCAAGCATGCTCGACGTCGTTTGACACATCCGCGTTTTCTCGACAAATACCGCGGGTTGCTCGGAACGCTCGGTGAGATTCATCTAAAGACAGATTCGCGCAGCCTTTTCGAGTTCTCCTTAAATTCTTTTGCCGATTTTGGGCTTCAGATGAAAAATATTTCATTGGACCTTCATGCGGATGGCATTATTAATGAAGAACACGTAATGACAGAGTATGAGACCAAATTCACAGGCCGCGGGGTCAATATTCATCGCTGTGAAGCCATTGTCGGAGCGGAAGCGCTGGAACTGTACCAAGCGACTCGTATGGAAAAATACAGGCTGTAAAACAAAAAAAGGCAAGGGGCCTCTTACCAGTTAAGGGCCCTTGCTTTTTTCATGATAACAGTAAAGAGTGCAGAAGTATAAAAATGCCTAAGAAAGGCAAGCGTGGTAAGATGTTGTGTGATTTCAAACCCACAACGCAATGGTGCTAAATGCAACAGTCGTACCGATTGCCGCACCCGCAATGACATCAGAAGGGTAATGAAGCCCCAGATAAATGCGGGAGAACCCAATGATACAAGACAGCGGCAGCAGTAAGAGGGTTAGACTCGGCATCACAACCATATAAGGAATTAAAAAGGCAAAGATAGCTGTCGTATGCCCCGAAGGAAATGAATGATCCTTAAGTGGGTTGTGAAAAGTGTTCGTTCCTGGAAGAGCTAGGTATGGGCGCAGTCGCGGATACAATTTCTTCGCAATAGCAACAGGTATGTGGCTGATAGCGAGCGCAATAAAGGCTTGCAGAGCGGTGGTTTTCCAAGGCTCCGGGGCAAAGGCCCACACCATAATGTTGATTAAAATAGTACTTGTAGCACCAGCTAAATGAGTCAAATAAAATAGCCAGAAGTTTAGATAACGGTTGTGTAATCGCCCGTTGATCCATTGGAAAAGATGTCGCTCCCAGGAGTGTAATTTCATAAATAACTGTCTCATAGCTTATCCCTCCGCTAGTCCGGCCGCCAGTATTAGGCGTTAATTTGGCTCTCCGTTCTTTGCATGAAGCTGTCTATATCATACTTTTTTCAGATAGCCTATTTCAAGAAAAAGCTCAGCTTTGCTCGAATAATGACAGTTTTGACTTAAGACACCCTTACGGATTACAATGATTCAAGCGACCCGAACGCGTTTATAAGGTAACAGAGAAAACTGGATCCTTCGGAAGACTGAATCCGAGAAGAACAGATGCGCGATATATATATAACGGGAAAACGCTAAAGATAACAGCAAGCCCATGTATCTGCTTAACAAGAATGCAACAAAAGGGTCAGTAGTTTCGTTTAAACAGACAGAGAGAAAAAGAAACAAATAGAGTGAAAAGGGGGCATCAAGAGGTCATGGCAGACGCATTATTTGTATCGCTCCAAGTGATCTTGGCGGCAATCGCGCTTTATCAATTTACATTCTCGATATTCGGATTGTACAAGAAAAAGAATAAAGTTCATTACGCACCGGAGAAGTCATTTGCAGTTCTGGTAGCAGCGCATAACGAAGAACAAGTGGTTGGGGCATTGATGGAGAATATGAAACAACTCAATTATCCCAAAGAATTGTATGATGTATTTGTGATTTGTGATAATTGTACGGACGGAACTGCTCGAATTGTAAAAGAGCATGGCATGAACGCTTGTGTTCGTACCAATCCGAATCAAAGAGGTAAAGGATATGCCATCGAGTGGATGCTTAAAGAATTATGGAGCATGCCGCGTGAGTACGATGCCATCGTAATGTTTGACGCTGATAATCTAGCCCATACAGAATTTCTCATGGAGATGAATAATGATCTTTGTGCAGGAGCTCAAGTTATTCAAGGATACATTGATACGAAGAATCCGGAGGACTCCTGGATTACAGCAGCTTATGGAGTTTCGTATTGGTACATCAATCGCCTATGGCAGCTCTCTCGTCATAATCTCAATATGGCGAACTTCTTGGGCGGAACCGGAATGTGCTTCGAGACCAATCTTCTGAAAGAGATTGGCTGGGGGGCTACAAGCCTTGTAGAGGACTTAGAATTCACAATGCGAAGTGCATCGAAAGGTGTATTTCCGAAATTTAACTATGATGCCAAAGTATTCGACGAGAAGCCATTAACCTTCAAGGCATCTTCGAGACAGCGGCTCCGCTGGATGCAGGGGCACTTTACGGTAGCCCGTCGTTATTTCTTCCCGCTGCTATGGCAGAGTATTAAAGAGCGCAGCCTCACGAAGTTCGATTTAGCTATCTACGGCGCGAATGTTTATATCGTGTTGTTGACCTTTTTGATGACTGGGGTAATGTTCGTTGATATTTCGTTCTTTAACGGACCTAATATTGCTAACATTTATGGACATTTGCCACTATGGCTTAGTTATGCGGCCATTATTGGGAACTTGTTAACCTTCTTTGTAGCTATGATTCTTGAGAAGGTTAAGTTCAAGAAAGTATATCTTTATTTACTCGTCTTCCCAATCTATCTGATCTCCTGGTATCCCATTACGTTTTATGCGTTCTTCACTCAGAACAACAAACAATGGAGCCATACCAAGCACACTCGAGTGGTGAGATTAGAAGAAGTACAGAGTAAACAGGTTTAAGGATATTAATACTCTTCCTAAAAATATTTGAATAACTATTGACATACCTTTGGGCAATGTTGTATATTATTCAAGTATGAAAAACATAGAGATTGCAAGAAGAAGCACCGGCTTCTCACCTGAACGGCACTTTTGCCGGCTGGTTTTGATCTCAATGATTTATGGATGTTATAATTCATGAACGTTGATCAAACAGGGATGTCGGGCGTTAGCCGGCATCCCTTTTTATTTTAGCGGGGATTCCTGCAATCTAATGTAAAAGTGTAAATGGTTAACAAGATTCCGGAGGTGGAGAGTTATCAGTAAGGAACATATGATCAATGATGAAATTCGGGCCAAAGAGGTTCGGTTGGTTGGTGCAGAAGGGGAACAAATCGGAATTACACCGATCCGCGAGGCGTTGCAGATGGCGATTGATCTTAATCTTGATTTAGTCAACGTAGCACCACAGGCGAAACCGCCGGTATGCCGCATCATGGATTACGGCAAGTTCCGTTATGAAACACAGAAGAAAGAGAAGGAAGCTCGTAAGAACCAGAAGATCGTTGACATTAAGGAAGTCTGGTTCCGTGCTAACATCGAGGAACATGATTATCAGACTAAATTCCGCAATGTTCTCAAGTTTCTGGGTGAAGGCGATAAAGTAAAGTGCTCCGTACGTTTCCGCGGACGTGAGATTACACATGCGAGTATCGGCCAGAAGATTTTGGAGCGTGTAAAGAATGAAGTTGCCGATATAACTGTTGTTGAGCGCCAGCCTAAGCTGGAAGGTCGCAGCATGATTATGATTTTGGCTCCTAAACAACAATAATTGGAGTCACTTGCGATGCAAAATGACGCCGCATAATATTCAAGGAGGAAACAAACACCATGCCTAAAATGAAAACACATAGCAGCCTGAAAGGCCGCTTCAAGATTACCGGAACTGGCAAAGTAACACGTTACAAAGCTCACAAGAACCACTTGCTATCCCACAAATCGAAACGCGCTAAGCGTGTTCTGAATGGCAATCCAGTAATGGCCCCTGGGGATGTAAGACGTTTGAGACAAGGTCTAGCTAACTTGAAATAGTTAAACACACATTTTTGGGAGGTTTATTAATATGGCAAGAGTTAAAGGCGGATTTGTAGTTCGTCGTAGACATAAAAAAGTATTGAAGCTGGCAAAGGGTTATTTCGGTTCAAAGCACCGCATTTTTAAAACAGCTAAAGAGCAAGTAATGAAATCGATGGTTTACGCTTACCGTGACCGTCGCCAAACAAAACGTAACTTCCGCAGACTGTGGATCGTTCGTATCAATGCAGCAGCTCGTTTGAACGGCTTGTCTTACAGCAAACTTGTATACGGCCTGAAATTGGCTGGAGTAGAAGTTAACCGTAAAATGTTGGCTGATCTAGCTGTAAATGATCTTAACGCATTCAACTCATTGGCTGTTGTAGCTAAAGAGAAAATCAACGCGTAGGTGAAATGATATAACCGAAAAGCACCGCTATACGGGTAACCCGCAAGCGGTGCTTTTTTTGTGTCAAATAATTTGGAGTTTTAGGGAATAGATTATTAATTCGAGTGGTTGTTCTCTTCCCAATATTTAGAGGTGTTTAGCTGTGAGGCTAGTTTTTTGCTCATGGACCTTCTCACTTTCCGCAACTGCGCACGTTCCTCAGCGGATTCGCTCATCAGCTTTTCTTCTACGGTTTCAGGGATGATTTTTGGAACTGACACTGGAACTCCATCTTCGTTAACCGCGACAAAGGTGAGGAAAGAAGTGGCTGCAACTGCACGTTCCCCTGTATATAAATGTTCTGATATGACTTTTACAAACACTTCTATGCTGGTCCGTCCTGTCCAGGTTACAAAGGATTCGAAGCATACGGAATCTGTGGGTCTGATTGGCAGTAGAAAATCGACGGAATCCGTAGATGCTGTGACTACATTTGCCCGGCAATGGCGCATAGCTGATATAGAGGCTACTTCATCTATGCTGCTCATGAGCTTGCCGCCAAACAGAGTTTTATGATTATTTACATCATTGGGGAATACGCGGCCTGTTTTGAACACTCTTGATTCGCGGCAGTATTTGAAAGCGGGAATCTGGGTTAAATCCTCTTCTTCCTTCATTTTGAGATAACTTCCTTTCGAATACAATTATAAGCACTCATGATAATAGAAAATACAATCTTGTGCAATACTACTTGTAGACGTCGAAGAAATAGTGTAGGTATTTCGAGGTTATATGACATGTTATTCACACATTGGTGACATCATATGTCATGGGAAACGCTTACTTGTTGAAATATGCAAATTATTATTGACCGGAGGTCATTAATTAACTGGATTTTAGGTTTTTTTGCAGGTATAATTTGTACAATGGAATGTCCATGCAAAGACAGAAGACATCCAATTTTCTTAAGGGGGAACACATTCGATGAAAAAGGCATTTAAACTATCGCTTGTTATGTTGCTCGCAATGACAGTTATTCTAGCTGGCTGCGGCAAGAACGAAAACAGCAATACAGGTGCAAAGTCCGATATTAAAGTCGGTATGGTAACTGACGTTGGCGGAGTAAACGACAAATCGTTTAACCAATCTGCTTGGGAAGCACTGGAAGGTCTTAATAAAGAAGCGGGTGTTGAAGTTAAATATCTGCAAAGTAAGTCCAATGCTGACTACCAGCCTAACCTTAACCAATTCATTAAAGATGGCTATAACCTAACTTGGGCAATTGGATTTGATCTTGGAGATGCACTTGGTAAAGTAGCTAAAGATAACCCTGATGCTAACTTGGCAATCATCGATAGTGTAGTGGACGCTCCTAACGTTCAGTCCGTTACCTTCTCCGAGAACGAAGGATCCTTCTTGGTTGGTGTTGTTGCAGGTCTTACAACTAAAACTAATAAAGTAGCCTTTATCGGTGGTATGGAAAGTCCTGTAATTAAACGTTTTGAACTGGGTTTCACAGCCGGTGTCAAAGCAGTTAATCCTGATGCTAAAGTAACCAATACTTATGCAGGTGCTTATGACAAACCAGATATCGGTAAGTCAATGGCTACTACTTTGTATGACGATGGAAATGACATCATTTTCCCTGCTGCTGGCGCAACTGGCAACGGAGTGTTCAATGAAGCTACTTCCCGTAACAAAGCTGGTGGAGAAAAAGTATGGGTTATCGGCGTTGACAAAGACCAATCCATTGAGTTTGGCGACGACGTAACTTTGACTTCCATGGTTAAACGTGTTGACGAAGCTGTTAAGATGGTTTCCCAACAAGTTATCGATGGTACGTTCGCAGGTGGCAAAACAACTGTCCTTGGTTTGAAGGATAACGGTGTAGGTCTCCCTGAAACTTCTAAGGCTAATGTGAGTGAAGAAATTTTGGCTAAAGTTGAAGAGTTCAAAAAACAAATCATCGATGGAACGATTACTGTTCCTGCTGAGTAATATTGCCACACCTTTCTTGTATTTGAATAATGAACAAGGAACAAGGCCGGTTATAACGCTGGCCTTGTTCCTTGTTAACAATATTATTGTGTCTAATATTTTCTACCAGTATTATATTCTGTGATGAGGGTGATTCCATGAGTGCTGCGGCTCCTGTCGTAGAGTTGAAGCAAATCACAAAGCGCTTTCCCGGTATTATCGCCAACGACTCCATTAGTCTGACATTGGAGAAGGGGGAGATTCATGCGCTGCTTGGTGAGAACGGAGCAGGCAAGTCGACCTTGATGAATATTGTATTCGGTCTCTATCAGCCCGATGAAGGAAGCATCGAAATCGACGGGAAACCGGTTATAATTGATAACCCCAATAAAGCTATTGAGCTTGGGATAGGTATGGTTCATCAGCATTTCAAGCTAGTAGAGCCGTTTACGGTTACTGAAAATATTGTCCTTGGGATGGAACCAAAGAAAGGTCTTAAAATCGACTATAAATCCGCTGCCGAACAGGTTCGCAAGCTATCCGAGCAGTATGGCCTTCAAGTGGATCCGAATGCTAAAATCCATGATATTTCTGTAGGCATGCAGCAACGTGTAGAAATTATGAAGACACTGTATCGAGGAGCGGATATTCTCATATTCGATGAACCCACCGCCGTATTAACACCGCAGGAAATTATTGAACTAATGGCCATCATGAAGCGGCTTGTTGCAGAGGGTAAATCTATAATTTTGATAACGCATAAGCTAAAAGAGATTATGCAAATATCTGATCGGGTTACCATTATCCGCCGTGGTAAAGTTATTGATACAGTCAAAACTTCTACTACAAATCCGAACGAATTGGCTGAAAAGATGGTTGGACGCGGTGTGACATTCAAAGTGGATAAACAGGCTCCAAATGTGGGACAAGCTGTTCTCAAGCTTAATGATGTAATCAGTAAGAACAAGGATGGCATCTCTGTATTAAACGGATTAAGTTTTGAAGTGAAAGCGGGAGAGATTTTAGGGATTGCCGGTGTAGATGGAAATGGACAAAGTGAATTACTTCAAGCCATTACAGGTCTGCGCAAAATTGATTCCGGTTCCATAACCATGACTGGAAAAGAAATTTCCAATCATTCTCCTCGTGAAATTATTGAAATGAATATATCCCATATTCCAGAGGACCGACACAAACACGGATTGGTGCTCGACTTCACTGTAAGTGAGAATATGGTGTTGGAAACCTATTATAAGAGCCCTTATAATAAAAACGGCTTCTTAAATAAGGAGATTATCAATAAGCATGCTGAGGATTTGGTCAAGCAGTTCGATGTGCGGACCCCCTCTATCGAGAACATGGCACGTTCCTTATCCGGTGGTAATCAACAAAAAGCGATTATTGCTCGGGAAATAGACAAAAATCCGACTTTGCTGATCGCTGCACAGCCTACGCGGGGTCTGGATGTAGGTGCAATCGAATTCGTTCAGAAACAATTGATTGCTCAGCGGGATCAGGGTAAAGCTGTATTGCTCGTTTCTTTCGAATTGGATGAAATTATGAACGTATCCGACAGAATAGCTGTTATCTATGAAGGACAAATTGTTGGTGAGGTATTCCCTCAGGATACGAATGATCAGGAGCTTGGGCTAATGATGGCAGGCAGCTTGAAGCGGGGAGGTAGCGCAAATGCAAAGGCTTAAAAAAATATTTGCGACGGACAGCTACATTGTACCTCTTGTCGCTATTTTGCTTGGCTTCTTGGTTGGAGCTGTAGTTATGATTGTCGGTGGCTACAATCCTATCGAAGCGTACGCTGCATTATTTAAGCGCGTATTCGGTAGTACTTACGACTTTGGCGAGGCCATTCGCGAAATGACTCCGTTGATGTTGACGGGTTTGGCAGTTGCCTTTGCTTTCCGGTCAGGATTGTTCAATATTGGTGCTGACGGCCAAGTAATTATTGGAATGACTGCGGCTAGCGTAGTAGGTATCAAGTTCGCGGGCTTGCCAATGTTCATCCTTGTTCCGATTGCTGTTATTGCTGCCGGTCTTTTTGGTGGACTTTATGCGGGAATAGCCGGTTATTTGAAGGCAAAGCGAGGAATTAATGAGGTTATTACAACAATCATGTTGAACTGGATTGCACTGTTCCTGTCCAATTATATTGTTAGAACGTTTTTGCTGCTTCCGGGCCAAAACCGTTCGGAGGATATTCCGGCATCTTTGTCTATGACCTTCCTGAATTCTTTCTTTGATAATGCCCGCTTACACTGGGGAACCTTCATTGCTCTTGGGGCAGCAACCTTCTTCTATATATTTTTATGGAAGACAAAACAAGGGTATGAAATGCGTGCTGTCGGTTTGAATCCTAACGCAGCTGAGTATGCTGGGATGAACGTAGGGCGCAACGTTGTAAAGGCTATGTTTATCAGTGGAGTATTTGCTGGCTTGGCAGGTGCAGGAGAGGTTCTGGGAGTATTCCACTATCAATCTGTCTTTGCAGCATCTCCAGGGTATGGCTTTGATGGAATTGCGGTTGCTCTACTCGGGCTGACTCATCCACTCGGAGTTATTCTAGCAGCGATTTTATACGGTACATTAACTTATGGCTCTGCGGGTATGAGTTTCGGGGCGGATGTTCCTCCTGAATTGATTCGTATTGTCATTGGTTCGATAATATTCTTTATTGCTGCACAAGGAATAGTACGATGGGTTCTTAAACCCTTTTACTTTAAGCGTAAGAAAGAGAAGGTGTTATAGATGGATGTGCTGACGCTGCTAGGTCAATTGCTAAATACGACACTTGTATTTTCCACAGCGCTCATTTTTGCCGCACTTGGCGGCATCTTCTCAGAACGCTCCGGTGTAGTAAATATTGGTCTTGAAGGCTTGATGATGTTTGGTGCTTTTGCTGCTGCGGTAGGTGGTTATTATGCACAAGATGCAGGTTTTGGAGCATGGGCTCCTTGGGTAGGTGTTTTATGCGCTATTGTTGTAGGTGCTCTAGGATCACTCATACATGCTGTTGCATCTATTACATTTAAGGCAGATCAGACAATAAGTGGTACGGTTATTAACTTTTTAGCCGCTGGCAGTACGCTCTACATGGTAAAGCTGCTGTTTGACGGTGCTGGTGAAACGCCGTTACTGGCGGGTTTCAGCAAATATAAAGTGCCTTTGCTTTCCGATATTCCACTTATCGGGGAAGGGATTTTTAGCTCCTATCCCACAACATATCTAGCCATTGTGCTGGTATTCGTTATTTATTTCGTTCTGTTCAAGACTCCATTCGGTCTTAGATTGCGAGCGGTTGGTGAGCACCCAAGTGCTGCGGATACATTGGGCGTTAATGTTAACAAAATGAGATATATCGGTGTAATTCTGAGCGGTATGCTGGCTGGTATTGGTGGAGCGACAATTACCCTTACCACTACGAGTACCTTTGCTCACAATACCATCTCAGGACAAGGATTTATTGCAATAGCTGCAATGATCTTTGGAAAATGGAATCCTGTAGGTGCATTTGGGGCAGCCGTATTCTTTGGGTTCTCACAAGCCATTCGTAACTATGTCCAGTTATTTGAATGGTCCAAGAATATTCCTCAGGAATTCATTTTTATGATTCCATATGTGTTAACCATTATTGTTCTCGTAAGTGCCGTGGGTCGTTCCTCAGCACCAAGTGCTTTGGGCCAGCCTTATGATCCGAGTAAACGCTAAGGTTACATTTTTACGGATCAATTGAATTTAATTGTACTTTGAGACGCATTTCCGGTTGTTCCGGGAATGCGTTTTTTTGATTGGGAACGGGCAGAGGTACAGGCAAACAACTGATTTGACGAATACATTGAGTTCGTAGACGGTAAAATTAGAGGAGGGATATTATGTCACAACCAGTAACGAAGAAGCAGGTTATGAGACTTATAGGTAAGAATATCGTAGCCTTAAAAAAGGATGGTACAAAAGTTTCCGGTAAGCTTCTCCGAATCTCGGGAAATCGTCTTATATTGCAAAGAGTATCCGGCAAAAAAGTACAAACAAAGGCGCTTATTCCTCTGGTATTGTTTGATCTGCTGGCTGTGGGGACTGCTCCTTACGCTTATGGCGGAAATGTATATGGATATGGCGGTGCACCTTATGGGGGCGGGCATGGGTATGGCGGCGGTGGCTATGGTTACGGATACAACCCAGGTTATGCTGGAACACCATATCCTTATGGTTTTTTTTAATACCAAAACAATAAATTACATTTATGAAAGTTGTTTTTCCAATTCATAGCAATAGCTTTGTGTGAGATAGCGTGCTATGCTGTAATCTAACTTTTGATAAAAGGTGAGCCCTGGTGTATTCCCTGTATCAACGGCAACCTTGGCCCTCTTGCACCCACGTGAAAGTGCAAACCGTTCGGCTCGGTCCATGAGCATATTTCCCCAGCGTTTGCGCTGAGCGGCGGGTGTTATGGCCAGCATGTCGATGTAGAGTAAATCTCCATGAAGCATGAAATGGACGAATCCCAGTGGATCGCTTTCATAATCGGGACAAGCCACAAGGGTAACACCATGTCCCAATCGGCGTGGCATTTCTTTTCTGATCTGGCTTATCACGCTCTGTGGCATATGCGATAAAGGCACAAGTTCGGTTTCGATTAAGCTTAAAATCACGGCATCATCTTGTTTGGGTCTGCGGTAACGAATCATAAAGTACCCCCTCTCCACGCGTTGTTGTACATCATATGACGGCAGGGGGCACCGGCGTTCCATTCATGTATAAGAAGGACAATTGGGATTTGCGAAAAGAAGGGTATTGACTATCCGTGTGAGGAATCATATAATGTGTCTAAACATTTTATCGAGTATACATGCATCGGCAATGATGAGGACGAAGTTTTAAGGGCACTGTTGTTCAGAGAGTGAGAGGATCTACTGCTGCAACCTCCACCAATACCCCTTTTATACGAGCTCACCTCGGAGCTGTTTCCCTGAAAGGTCCATTGGCAAGAGCGATGGAATTATTAGGGGGAATCGTTTGGTCCGCGTTACGGACTTTAGGTTACAAAGATTTGGGCCCTGCCTACATCGATGGATTTTTGTATACCTAATAAGGCGTTGCATCGTGAGATGTAATGCAAACATGGGTGGTACCACGGAAGCTCAACCTTTCGTCCCTCACGCGCTAATACTGTGCGTGGGAGGCGGAAGGTTTTTTTGTTGTCAAGAAGGAAGATTTTGTTGTTTCTTGTCTAATTGTGTTTAGGACGGTCCGTCATTTGCATAAAGAATGTTAAATATCGGAGGAGGAATACTGATGAGCGCACAAATACCAGAAGAAGTTCAGTCGGCTGAAGAGCTACGTGAGAGATGGAAAAAGCCTGAGGTCATATCCGGATCTGAAATTTTACTTCGCAGTCTTGTACTGGAAGGTGTGGATACTGTATTCGGTTATCCGGGTGGAGCTGTACTTTACATTTATGATGCATTGCACAACTTCAAGGAATTTAAGCACATCCTGACACGTCACGAGCAAGGAGCTATCCATGCGGCGGATGGTTATGCAAGAGCGAGCGGTAAAGCGGGTGTCTGTATAGCAACATCTGGTCCGGGTGCAACAAATCTGGTTACCGGTATCGCAACCGCATTTATGGACTCGGTTCCGTTGGTAGTTATTACAGGGAACGTTTTCTCAAGCTTAATTGGGACGGATGCTTTTCAGGAAGCGGATATTACGGGAATAACGATGCCGATTACTAAGCATAGTTACCTCGTGAGAGATGTTGAGGATTTGCCGCGCGTCATCCATGAAGCTTTCCATATTGCGAATACAGGACGCAAGGGTCCAGTGCTTATCGATATTCCAAAAGATGTATCTGCAGCGATGACATTGTTCACTCCAGTTAATACTGTAAATCTTCGCGGATATAATCCTCGGACGGTTCCGAATAAGCTCCAACTCGATAAGTTGGTTCGTGCTATTGCGGCTGCTGAACGTCCAGTTATCATCGCGGGTGGCGGAGTTATCTACTCCGGGGCGCACGAGGCCATGTACGAATTCGTGAAGCGGACTGAGATTCCGATCACAACTACATTGCTGGGTCTTGGAGCTGTTCCAAGTGCTGATGATCTGTGGATGGGCATGCCGGGCATGCATGGTACTTATACCGCCAATAATGCTATACAAGAGTGCGATTTGCTCATTAACATCGGTGCCCGGTTTGATGACCGAGTTACCGGCAAGCTTAATGGTTTCGCACCGAAGGCAAAAATCGTTCATATCGACATAGATCCGGCTGAGATTGGCAAAAATGTTAAGCCAGATATTCCGATTGTTGGAGATGTGAAGACGGTACTAGAAATGCTGAATCCTGAAGTTAGCCGTGCGGCGAAAGCAGATGCATGGAGAACGCAAATTACCCAGTGGAAGCTGGACAAACCCCTGCGTTATAATGATTCGGAGTCGGAGCTCAAGCCGCAATGGGTAATTGAGATGATTAATGACACCACTAAAGGTGAGGCCATTGTTACTACGGACGTAGGTCAGCATCAGATGTGGGCAGCTCAATACTACAAATTCAATCATCCGCGTTCATGGATCACCTCTGGGGGCCTGGGAACGATGGGCTTTGGATTCCCAGCAGCAATCGGAGCGCAGATGGCTTATCCTGAACGGTTAGTAGTCTCCATTAATGGTGACGGCGGGATGCAAATGTGTTCCCAAGAGCTGGCCATTTGTGCCATTAACAACATTCCGGTCAAAATCGTTGTTATCAACAATGAAGTACTCGGAATGGTAAGACAATGGCAAACTCTTATATATAACAAACGTTATAGCTATACAGATTTGGCAGGCAGCCCTGATTTTGTAAAGCTTGCTGAAGCCTATGGTGTAAAGGGATTGCGGGCAACGAACAAAGAAGAAGCAAGTGCAGCGTGGCAGGAAGCGCTGGAAACACCAGGTCCAGTATTGGTAGAATTCGTTGTACCTAAGAACGAGAACGTCTACCCGATGGTCGTACAGGGTGCAACCATCGATCAAATGCTGATGGGGGATGAAGAATAGTGATGAAGCACACGATTGCCGTTCTAGTAAATGACCAGCCAGGTGTATTGCAGCGGGTGTCCGGTTTGTTTGGACGCCGTGGATTCAATATTGAGAGCATCACTGTTGGACAGTCTGAAGAGGCTGGATTGTCCAGAATGGTTATAGTGACTCTTGGGGATCAGAATACACTTGAACAAATAGAGAAACAGCTTTACAAATTGATTGATGTAATCAAAGTGGTTGATCTAGGCTCCAAGCCAATGGTTGCTCGTGAACTTGCACTGATTAAAGTGAAATCCGAGCCTGCGGAACGCCCCGAAATCATGGGGGTTGTGGAGACGTTCCGTGCCTCTGTTGTTGATATTGGAAGTACCAGCATGCTGGTTCAGGTGGTAGGAGAAACGACAAAAATTGATGCGATGATTGAGTTGTTGAAACCTTACGGTATCAAGGAACTTTCACGTACAGGTGTTACAGCGATGATCCGCGGCAACGCATAAAGAGTATATTTTATGGCTTTAACGAATTGATGCTTTTAGGCACTAATAGATAGCGAACGGTATTCCCGCTAAAGAGCGGGAGCTTGAAGAGCAGCTTTTATCTAAATTTTAGCAATCAGCTCTCTTGAAGTACCCGCTCTTTAGATGGGTCCCAAATAAAAGGAGGATTTTGACAATGGCAGTGACAACGTACTATGAAAAAGATGCAGAACTTAGCGTATTGAAAGGCAAGACAATTGCAGTAATAGGTTACGGTAGCCAAGGCCATGCCCAAGCTCAAAATCTACGTGACAGCGGTTTGCAGGTTGTTATTGGTTTGCGTGAAGGTAAGTCTTTCGATTCTGCGAAGAATGATGGCTTTGAAGTACTTCCAGTAGGGGAAGCTGTATCCCGTGCAGATGTAGTGCAAATTCTCTTGCCGGATGAAACACAAGCATCTGTATATAAAAATGATATCGAACCGAATCTTAAAAAAGGCGCGGCTCTGATGTTCTCACACGGCTTTAACGTGCACTTTGGACAAATTGTGGCTCCTAAAGATGCGGACGTATTACTCGTAGCTCCAAAATCTCCAGGGCACATGGTTCGCCGTACTTATGTGGAAGGCTTTGGCGTTCCTGGACTGATCGCAATTGAACAAGACGCTACTGGTAAAGCTAAAGATGTAGGCTTGGCTTATGCAAAAGGTATCGGTTGTACTCGTGCAGGAGTTATCGAGACTTCTTTCCGTGAAGAAACAGAAACCGACTTGTTCGGTGAGCAAGCTGTATTGTGTGGCGGTGTGTCTGAATTAATCAAAGCAGGCTTTGAAACATTAACAGAAGCTGGATATGCCCCTGAAATGGCATACTTTGAATGTCTGCATGAGCTGAAGCTGATTGTTGACATGATCTACGAAGGCGGCTTGGCGTCCATGCGCGATTCCATCAGTAACACTGCTGAATACGGCGACTATGTAACAGGACCACGTATCGTAACTGCAGATACGAAGAAAGCAATGAAAGCTGTACTTACCGATATTCAACAAGGTAAGTTTGCTCGCGACTTCATCTTGGAGAACCAATCAGGCCGTGCTTTCTTGACAGCTACCCGTCGTAACGAAGCTAATCACCCTGTAGAGGTTGTTGGAGCTCAGCTGCGGGAAATGATGCACTGGATTAAGAAATAATCTCCTATACTTAAGAGAATTTAAGAACATATAATGTAATACTTCGATGCGGCCGTACACTTTGCGAGCCGCATTTGAAGGTTTTGGATTCCATTTCAATTTAGGGGGTGCCTAGCATGCGGAAAATATATGTTTTCGATACGACGCTTCGTGACGGAGAGCAGTCGCCGGGTGTGAACTTGAATACGCGTGAGAAAGTAGAGATTGCCTACCAGTTGGAAAAACTGGGGATTGACCGCATGGAGGCAGGATTTCCTGCAGCTTCACCAGGCGATCTGGCTGCTGTGAATGCAGTGGCCAGAGCTGTCAAGAATGTGACGGTCATTGGTCTCTCACGTTCACGTGAGAATGACATTGATGCTGTGAAAGAAGCTCTGCAGGGAGCTCAAGACCCTTGCATTCATATTTTTCTAGCCACATCACCGATTCATCGGCTTCACAAGCTGCGGATGAGTAAGGCAGAAGTACTGGAAACCGCTCAAGGTGCTATCCGTTATGCCAGAAAGTATTTTCCCAAGCTTGAATTTTCCTTGGAGGATGCTGGCCGTACAGAGCTTGACTTTATGGCAGAAGTTGTAGGTATGGCCATTCGTGAAGGTGCTAACGTGGTCAACATCCCGGACACTGTAGGATATTTGAACCCTTCTGAATACGGGGCCATCTTCAGATATCTGAAAGAAAATGTTCCGGACATTGAACGTGTTCAGCTAAGCGCACATTGTCATAATGATCTTGGAATGGCAACAGCGAATACACTCGCCGCTATTCAGAACGGTGCAGACCAGATCGAAGGAACCATTAATGGGATCGGTGAACGGGCGGGTAACACCGCGATTGAAGAGGTAGCTATGGCTTTGGAGACACGCAGTGAATTTTTCGGTGCGAAGACCTCACTGCTGCTCTCAGAAATTTCCCGTACTAGCCGCCTTGTCAGCAAGCTGACGGGTATGGTAGTGCCTGGGAACAAAGCGATTGTAGGTGCAAATGCGTTTGCCCATGAGTCAGGGATCCATCAGGATGGTATGCTCAAGGAGAAAACAACGTATGAAATTATGACTCCTGAGACCATTGGTCTTAAGGAAAGCAAGTTGGTGCTCGGTAAACATTCGGGCCGCCATGCTTTTCGGGATAAGCTCACGGATCTGGGTTATGATCTTCCGGAAGCTGAGCTGAACGCAACATTCTCCAAGTTCAAAGATTTGGCTGATAAGAAAAAAGAGGTATCAGACGAGGATATTCTGGCGTTGATAGAAGAGAAATTGATTGATACACCGGAAGTCTTTAGCCTTAAGACGATTTATGTGACCTACGGAAATGAGGCAATTCCAACTGCAAAAGTTATGATCAGCGGGCCTGATGAACAGTTAATTACAGCTGTTGCAGAGGGTAACGGTTCGGTTGATGCCATCTATAATGCTATAGATAAGGCAACAGGTGAAGAAGTCACCTTAGGTGACTATTCCATCAAATCGGTTAGCCGCGGTAAGGACGCTCAAGGTGAAGTTCACGTAGTCCTTACACAGGGAGACGTGGCTGCACAAGGTCGAGGATTAAGTACGGATATTCTCGAAGCAAGTGCTAGGGCTTATCTTAATGCACTGAATAAACTTTTGGAAAAGCGCCGAACTTTTACGAAGCGTGATCATGCCAGTCTGTAACATTAACTAATATTCGACAAAAAAGTCTATCTCAAAAGTAGATATTTTTAACGATTTAGATAGACTTTTGTACTTCAAAGCCTTAAATGCTAAAAAACGAGCCAGTCTCCGGGTTATTGGAGACTGGCTCGTTTTCGTTTTAGATCCGTAGTGGCTTATTTTAGCAGGTTATGGGCAAGCGTATAATGACTTTAGTCTGCATTTTAGGATGATAACTGTCGAGGCTGCCCCCGTGATCGGCAGCGTCAAAGATGGCATCGTCGAGCCGATAAATTTTGGAACGGTTTCCGCTGAAAGTAGCGGAGAGGACGGAACGATTGCGGAAAAGCGGTAGCGTTCGCCTTTGTGTCCGGATTTTCACCGCTAAGGAGAATAAATGAAATCTGGACACAACAGCGATTGCAGCAACGGTCCGTTCGCGGAGCGTCCTCACAAGCACAACCGTCTATCCAACTCCTAAAACGAGGGGTGTCCCAAGTAAGCCATTTCATGAGCTTATGTGTCACCTCTTTTTGTTGAAATATAAGGATGATCTGAATATGACCGTTTTATCATTATCTGTTGTAGGATAAGAATAGAGAATTGAACACCTTTGATTTAAGTTTCATAATATTTTTTGATTCCCTGCAGGGATATCCGTTCGGGAGTCGTCTAACTTAAAAGAAGCGGGAGGAGGGGAGAATACTGGAAGAGGCGGAGTGGATTTCTGCCGTGCTCAACGGTCAACATGAAGCCTTTGGGCATTTGGTGACACGTTATCAGGGCTTGGTATATAGAGTGTGCTTAAAGATTACTGGAGAAGCTGAATCAGCCAAGGACATGGCGCAGGAGGTTTTTATAAAAGCTTATAAAGCGCTCCCCTCCTTCCGGGGACAATCTTCCTTCTCTACCTGGCTGTACAAGATCGCTTACCGAACCTGTCTGGACTGGAAACGTGCTAACGATAGGGAATGGCGGCACCGAAGTACGGCTACCTATTCAGAGAATGATTGGGTTACGTCGCAAACTCCAGAACATGCTGCCCTTCGCAAAGAAGCGTCCGCAGAACTGGATGAGAATCTAAGCAGCCTTGCAGAACCGTACCGGTCGGTCTTACAGCTGTATTATTTTCAACGACATTCCTATCAGGAAATTGCACAGCAAAAAGGTGTTTCTGTTAAAACAGTAGAGTCTCAGTTATATCGTGCCAGACAAATGATGCGCAAGAGTGGGGAGGATTGGCGATGAATTGTGAACAGATCAAAGATTGGATGCCGCATTATCTAGAAGGCTTACTGTCCCCTGAGAGGGAGCGAATCATTAGCCACCATATAGATTCCTGTCCCGCCTGTGTAGAAAGTCTGGAGCAAGCACGGGAGATGGCTGCCCTTTGGAGTGAGATGGAAGGAGAAATAGGTATACAGGTAGACTTGGATATCCCTGATCTTACAGGTGCTGTTATGGCTGAAATTGAACTTATCGAAGCCGAACGAAAGCAAAGAGTATCCGCACCTATACCAACAACTTCTAGACGACGTTATACACCACGGACCTCGTGGATGCATTATAGCGTGGCTGCATGCCTAACCTTCTTATTATTCCAGTTTGGTGTATTTGAGGGGTTAGCTTATCAGATTACAGAAATAAATGGTCACATGTCGAATTCGGTTACTGCTTTGTTCGGCCCTGACTCATCTACACATAAATAAATAATTAATTAATATATTAGGAGGGTATTTCATGATTAAGAAAAAGCGCTGGCTTACGTTCATGCTGGCTATGGCGCCCGGAGTGGGCCACATGTATCTTGGATTCAAGAAATTAGGGCTGCAATTTATGATCGGGGCTTTCGTCTGTATTATATTTATCCCATCCATGCCGACGGTGTTTCCATTCGCGCTGGCTGCATTATGGTTCTATCAATTATTTGATGCTCTGCAAAAGGCAACTTGGATGAAAATATCATTAGCGGAGCATGAGCGGCTGATGTTTCATCCAGATAGCTTCGGTGCGCCATGGACGTTCGATATGCATTCACTCCCTGGATACCCTCAGGATGATGTCAACCCGGTATGGGTTGGCGGTGCTTGTGTAGTTGCTGGAGTCTTGCTGCTGATTATTACAGCATTTCCAACACTATGGGATATTCTTACCCAAATTAATATCGGTACCATTCTGCTGTCAGTCGGACTCATAGGGTATGGGCTGCGGATGCTGAAAAACAATACAAGGGCTTAAGGGAGCTGGAGGCAAACAATGGCGAGATGGAAGATCGGAAGTTTAACTGCAGCTATTGGCTGTATAGCCTTGGGGGTTATTATTGGGCTTGTACAGTATGGTGAATTGACCTATGCTGCCCTCGGCTATTTATGGCCGGTATTGCTTATTGCCTTAGGTCTGGAAATGCTGGGTCGTCTTATGATTCGTTCAGAAGTCAAAAGCCGTGTAAGCGGCTGGGCCATCCTACTTATCATTCTTTTAATCGGGGCAAGTGGAGGACAATCGTTTCTGTCCGGGGGTTCATTCAGTCTGTTTGGTAATATGAAGCTCACTCCGTTAAATGGGGCTATAGAGGTGAAATCCGAAATCAAGGCAGTGAGGATAGATCTTCCTAACGGGAAAGTGAAAATCAATGGTGTAGCAGGGAACTCTCTGGATTATGAAGGAAGCCTGCTTGTTCCAGGAGATACAGAGAGCGATGCACTAAGTACGCTTAAGAAGAAGTGGTTAGTTACGACAGAAGGAGATACCTTGGTACTGAAGCTGGACGAAGAAACCAATTGGTTCAACCTTATTCAATTCGGCTTCAATAGTAAAAGTCCTTATCTAAACGTTAATATCCCACAGGACTTAGCCGTGGAAGTTGACACAAGTGATGGCTCAATCGAAGCTATGGATCTCCAATCGGGCTTAATCGCAGAAACGTCTAATGGAACTATGAATCTGCATGATATAAAAGGTGATGTTGATGCACATTCCAGTAACGGTTCTTTGAATGTCAAGAATATACAAGGTAAAGTTGAACTGGTCAGTTCCAATGGAGCAATTACACTAGAGCATATCGATGGTCCGATGACGGTCAAGAGCAGCAACGGCAAAATAATGGTTAACTCGGATATCACTGGTGCCTGGAAGTGTACATCAAGTAACGGTAAGGTCCAGCTAACACTCCCGACAGGTGTAAATGCAAAAATAACGGCAGATACAAGCAATGGGTCGTTAAAGGGCAATGTGCCTTGGGAGCGTGACGGAGATGATCGAGGAACGGCTATCCTTGGAAACGGAACTCACTTGGTTGATTTATCTACAAGCAACGGAAGTGTGACGGTGGATGTAACTGAATAATTATGAAAAAAGGGATATCTCTTGGGTCATTAACTGACCACGAGATATCCCTTTAGTATTTCGGAAAATCTACCAGGCGTAAGCTTTTGGAGCTTCTCCTCCGGGCCCTGGGAAAATTTCATCCAGACGGGTGAGTACGGATTCGTCTAATACAACCTCAAGACTGCGCAATGCACTTTCGAATTGCTCCAGTGTGCGTGGGCCAATAATAGGTGCAGTAACGGCAGGGTTCGCCAGGAGCCATGCTAAGGCAATATTATCTTGTGGCTCACCAAGCTCCAGACTCAAAGTTGCAAAAGCTTCAAGCTGGCTCTTATGCTGCTCTACACGCTCTACATTGCCACCGCTGCGGCTGCCTTCAATTTTCATCAGTGCATTACGGCCAAGAAGGCCCCCATCCAATGGACTCCATGGAATAATGCCAAGGCCAAGGCTTCGGGAAGCGGGGAGTACTTCAAGCTCCGGTAAGCGGCAGGTCAGACTGTATTTATGCTGCTCCGATATGAGTCCGAGGAATCCACGAGCCTTTGCCTCTTGTTGTGCTATTGCTATATCCCAGCCGGCGAAATTACTAGAACCGACATAACCAATCTTTCCCTGATTGACTGCAAGCTCAAAGGTGCCCCACAGCTCGTCCCATGAAACACTGCGGTCAACATGGTGCATTTGATATAATTCGATATGATCGGTCTGAAGGCGCTTCAGCGAAGCTTCTAAGTGACGGCGGATAATGTAGGAGGAAAGTCCACCTTCATCGTTCGGGCCGTCCAGCTTATCGCTCATAGCCCCATATACTTTAGTGGCGAGTACAACTTTTTCCCGGCGTCCGCCGCCTTGCTTGAACCAGCGACCCATAATACTTTCTGTTAGACCGGAATTTTCACCCCATCCATAGACATTTGCGGTATCAAAAAAGTTAACTCCGGCATCCAGAGCTGCGTCCATAATACGGAAGGCTTCTTTCTCATCCGTTTGTGGGCCAAAATTCATCGTTCCCAGACAAAGGCGGCTAACCTTCATGCCTGATTTACCAAGCTTTGCGTACTGCACTTCGCAATCACTCCTTCAATGAATTTGAAATGACGTATATTTAACTACTGCATATTAATTGTAAACAACTTAAGAATTAAGAGCAAATTGATGGAAGGAAGGCCTTATAGGCTATACCTATTAATTCAATAGAATCTATATCTTTGTCCTTTTGCCCTCAGTATGTTACAACAATATACAGAAGAACTATGTCTGCGGACAGCAGAACACTAGAGGAGTGACTGGAATGAGCAATGTAAAAAAAATCGCAGTAATCGCCGGTGATGGTATCGGACCTGAAGTTGTAGCTGAAGCGGAAAAAGTACTGAAGGTGACCGAAGAGGTATTTGGTTACAAGTTTGAGACGGAGCATGCTTTGTTTGGGGGTATCGCAATCGATGAGAGAGGCACTCCGCTGCCTGAAGATACGTTGGAAATTTGCCGCAGCGCGGATGCAGTCTTGCTGGGAGCTGTAGGCGGACCCCAATGGGATAATAACCCCAAGGAACTTCGCCCGGAAACAGGATTGCTGGGTATTCGAAAAGCGTTAGGCTTATTCTCTAATCTTCGTCCTGCAGTTGTATTTGATTGCTTGAAGGATGCTTCTACATTGAAGCCGGAAGTACTTGAAGGCACTGACCTTATGGTTGTTCGTGAGCTGACAGGCGGTATTTACTTCGGGGAGAAGCTGCGCCGCCAAGGAGAATTTGGCGAAGAAGCCGTAGATACTTGCGTATATAATGTTGTAGAAATTGAGCGTATTGTTCGTCAGGCTTTCGAGATTGCTCAGAAGCGCCGGAAGAAGTTGGCTTCTGTAGATAAAGCTAACGTATTGGAGACATCTCGTCTGTGGCGTGAGGTAGTGAACAAGCTTGCTCCGGAATATCCGGATGTAGAAGTTGAGCATGTACTGGTTGATAACTGCGCTATGCAGCTTCTGCGCCGTCCATCTAGCTTTGACGTTATCGTTACCGAGAATATGTTCGGTGACATTCTGAGTGATGAAGCAGCGATGCTTACAGGCTCCATCGGTATGCTTGCTTCAGCTTCGATGGGTGAGGGCAGCTACGGTTTGTACGAGCCGGTACATGGTTCAGCACCTGACATCGCAGGACAAGGACTGGCTAACCCGATTGCAACAATTCTTTCGGTAGCGTTAATGTTCCGTTTAACCTTCGGATACGAAGATGCGGCCGCAGCAATTGAGGCTGCCGTAGCCGAGGTTCTGGACGCAGGACACCGTACCAGCGATATCGCGGTAGATAAGAGCAAGGCAATCAGCACCACAGAAATGGGTAATCTGATTGCGGCAGCTATCCGTAAAGCATAAAAAATGTCACATAAAATTGCTTATTTATAATAATTATAAAAAAGTAATCAATGTAATCTTGACTTTGATTTTGTACGATGATACCATTTGAGGTGTAGTAGAAAGGGTAGTTACCCACTCATCATATCAAGAAAAGCATAGATAGCGTCAACCCTTTATGGGCTGATCAAGTCAGCTGTTTTTCTTACATAATCAAAGGAGGATGTAAGCAATGGCAGAACGTTTGGTAGGTAGACCGGCCCCGGATTTTACAATGGAAACAGTATCTGGTGACGGCAAAGATTTTGGTAAGGTAAGCTTGTCCGACTATCGTGGTAAATGGCTTGTATTCTTCTTTTATCCACTTGATTTCACATTTGTATGTCCGACAGAAATTACAGCACTGAGTGATGCTATAGATCAATTCGCGGCACTTGATACAGAAATCCTTGGGGTTAGCGTGGATTCCATCCACAGCCACAAGGCTTGGATTAGCACACCTAAGGACTCAAATGGCCTTGGACAGCTGAACTTCCCGCTCGCATCCGATATCACTAAGAATGTCGCTAAGGATTATGGCGTACTGATCGAAGAAGAAGGCATCGCCCTTCGCGGTCTGTACATTATCGATCCTGAAGGCGAACTGAAGTATCAGGTCGTCAATCATAACGACGTAGGCCGCAGTGTTGAAGAAACACTTCGTGTTCTTCAAGCGTTGCAATCAGGCGGTCTGTGTGCAATGAACTGGAAACCAGGCGATAAGAACCTGTAAGGTCCCTTTCCAGGTGATCCTTGAGAGATAATTAGGAACCTCCTTTACCGGAATTTTATTCGGTATAAGGGGGTTTTTTGCACCAAACATCTAAGATGTGATATTCTTGTTTGAAAACAGGCGCAAAGGTTAATTATGGAAGAGGAATCTCCGTCGGCATAATGTAATACAATAATACGAAACCATTGGAATTAACCTAGGAGGGTGAGCAATCATGAGCTTTTGCTGTGGGGCGAGTATGGTAGGAACAAAGGGAACACTTAAACATTATCGTACGCAAGTTCATAATGTTCCCCTGCTTTTTTGTCCGGTATGCCACCGGGTGGAGGTTCATTACAAGGTCGAAAATGAATATGAGATTTTGGCGGAATACGCACATGGTGATGGCGTAACCGATGTGGACTTTCAGGATTATGTCATGGAAGATGAAGAGTCTATTTTCGAAAATGTGATCAATATGGAAACCGAAGACCCATTGGCTATTGTAAGAAGCCAAATTGACATGTCGCTTGATTTGCTGGCCGTAGCCAAGCAAATTGGGGACGCCAAATGGGAACGGGAGCTCAAAAAGCGGTTGGCTGTAATGAGTCAACGGCGTCATCGTCTACAGCAAAAAGCCTGAGACTTTGTCATAAATGAATCATCAGTCCCAAATCATTCAGAAAGCCTCCATTTCAAACTGTGGGGGCTTTTTTTTTCGTAAGTCTAAAGAATCATTTATATAAAATAATTAGGATTCGACAGTATCTCTGATTGCGTTGTTCCCTTCTCTTGGATATGATTGGAATATAATAGTTGGGGTTGGATATTTTACAACAAAAACCGAATGTTCTGACGGCCACGTCATATAATCATATACATAGTAATTTGTTGTCGTTGAGCGGCTTCGTCAATTGCAGTAGAAGGGGGAACTTCGTGTCATGTTACGCGAATATCAGGAAGGTTTGCTGTTATCAGCAAGATCATTTCAATCCGGCCTCATGAATACTACATATGAGAACGTTCTAGAGAACTTGGAAAGTGGAATTATGCTTTTTGATGAAGACGGTATCCTCAGCTTTATTAACAACCAAATGTATGGAATTTTGGGGCTAAAGCGCCATGCTCTTGTGGGATCTACCATCATCAGTATGTTAACTCATGTTCAATTAAGTCGCGCTCAGAAGAGAAGAGTATTAAGTATTTACAGGGAAACGATATACAAGGGCAATTCAGCTAGTGAATTTGTAGATGAGTTTGGCCGTTATTGGAGAGTAACCGTGACTTACGGGGAAAAGATGAATGGGCAGTATCTATTTGTTATTAAGGAAATCTCCGATTACAAAAAAATTGAACACACAGCTTATCAGAATGATAACTTGGCTATGCTGGGAAAGCTCGCTGCTTCGATTGCTCATGAGATTCGCAATCCATTGACATCCATACGTGGATTTATCCAATTGCTTCGGCCTCACCTGACTCAACTGGGTAAGGAAGAGTATGCCAAAATTATTCTAGTTGAAATTGATCGTGCCAATGATATTATTCATGAATTCCTTGCTTCCTCCAAACCTTCAATTCCCCAAGCGGCAGTAATTCCAGTATCCATGCTGCTAAGAGAGGTCATCCTTCTGACTGAGAGTGAAGCCTTGATGAAAGGCTGCGAGATTCACCTTCATCCTTTTTCAGAGGAATTGAGTATATCAGTAGATGCAAAACAAATTAAGCAGGTTGTAATTAATATGATAAGAAATGCAATGGAAGCGATTATGGAACGAGTCGATGATTATACAGGCAGAATTGAGATTGGAGCACGCCGAGAGGGAGCTCAGGTGCGTATTTTCATTTCTGATAATGGCAAAGGGATGGACCTCTGTACCCTGGATCGGTTATTTAATCCCTTCTTTACCACGAAGAAAAATGGGACGGGACTGGGTCTATCTGTCAGCGACCAAATTATCAAAAATCATGGAGGATGCATTTCAGTCAGCAGCGTAGTTAATGAAGGCACCAGTTTTGTTATCTCGCTTCCTCTAATTCAATAAGATAACCACAATGATGTGTTTGTAACATAGGCTGATCTCTTACGGTTCTGCATTTGCCGAAGGAGATCAGCCTTATTGTGTTACAATGCATAAGATATATTAAAGGGTGGTGGACGTATTTATGAAGATAGCATGGAATAACGGAGTCCCATTTTCCGAGCTGCAAGGTGACGTTCTGGTACAGATTGTATCGGAACTCCAAATAAAGAGTGATGGGCTTATATCTGAATGGGATTCCAAAATCAGCAAGCTGGGCACCCTGGGGCTATTCGAAGGGAAATTGCAGCAAATATATATTCTGCCTTTAGATAAGGATCCCGGCTTTCCTGTCGCCATATTAGTCGGCAGGGGAGATCGTGTTCTTAGTTCAGATGATTTACGACTAATGTTTGCGAATATTGCCCGGGCGGCAGTTAAACTTAAAGTTGAAAAGCTTGTAATCCCTATCCCGAGCGATATCAGCGAATGGACGAAGGGCGTAAATCTGGCAGTAACGGCGCAAGCCTTCAGTGAGGGCCTTATACTCGGAGGCTATGTAAGACAACATTACAAACAAGATCAATCTCCATATGGTGGCCTGTCTTCAATTATGTTCTACAGGGAGAATCAGTTAGAAGAATCCGAAGTTCAACAATGGACTACAGGATTAGAGCGGGGGCAGGCCTTTGGAGACGCTGCTCTTATCGCACGCAACTTAACTAATATTCCTGGGAATATGCTGGTTCCGGCAGATCTGGCTGTTTCTGCGGTGCACATTGCGGAGAAATATGGATTCCCTGTAGAGGTATTGGATGAACGCGAGATTGTGGCAAAAGGGATGGGGGGATTATGGGCTGTAGGAAAGGGCAGCAGTAATCCTCCGCGTATGATTGTTATTCGATATCAAGGAACAGACCAATGGGAGAATGCTGTGGGTCTTGTGGGTAAAGGAATCACTTTTGATACGGGTGGTGTCTCACTTAAGCGTGCTCCAGGGATGGAGAATATGATCAGCGATATGGGTGGGGCAGCGGCTGTACTGGGTGTTGCAGAGGCTCTGGGGAGATTGCGGCCGCGGATTAACGTGGTGATGGTGATTCCGTCCGCTGAGAATATGCTGTCAGCGAATGCCTTCAAACCTGGTGATGTTATCACCTCTCTGAGCGGGCGTACAATAGAGGTTTTAAATACAGACGCGGAAGGCCGGATTGTGCTGGCAGATGCGCTTACCTATGCCAGAGAGTGGGGCGCTGAACGCATCATAGATATTGCCACACTTACTGGAGCTGTGCTTTCCACTTTAGGAGACGTCGCTACAGGTGTTGTTACGAACGATGAATCTTTTTTAAAGGAGTTCACAGAAGCATCCCTAAGGTCAGGAGAGAAAATCTGGCCCCTGCCTGCCTACCCTGAATTTAAGGAAATGTTAAAAAGCGAGGTCGCGGATATCCGAAATGCTACAGGAGGGTATGGAGCGGCTATAACCGCAGGTCTGTTTATTGGCACCTTTGCAGAAGAAAAGCCTTGGATACACTTGGATATTGCTGGAACAGCTTTTCTTGCCAAGGAGCGTGGAGTTCACTCTAAAGGAGCTACAGGAGTTATGGTCCGAACCATTCTGGAGTGGTTGATTAGCCAAGCCGAGAAATAGAAGGAACGTTAGATTAGCAATAATAAAATACCCGCTAATCCCAGTTAAGGGAATAGCGGGTATTTTACAACTATACTTAGATGGTGCTGCTTGGTTTTTTAGCCTTTGTAAAGGACTGAAGACCATTCATTACTTTATCACGAGTTTCCTTGTTCTTCATTAGATAAACGGCACCGAGCGCTAGGGTTGTAAACAGTGTTTTCTTAGTATTCATTGTTATTCCCTCCTTGGTGAGTCTGGTTGTAATTGCTTATAACAAACATACCCGTCTCCCAAGAGTTTAAACCATTTATTTTTTAAATGTAATCCTGTAGTAGGAAATAATTTGTAATTATTGCTTGCTATTGATAGCTCCCCCGCCACAGGAGAATGGTGAGTCCAATGACGCCGCCTCACAGGTTTTTCCCTTGTCACAGCCAGCACAAGCTCCCTTTTTACCCTTCTGTACATGACGGTACAGCATCCAGCCTGAATATCCGAAGATAAGGCCTACAATCAACACATTTATCATCGCCAAGCCCCACTTTCCTTGAAAATCTGCATGATTATCCGTTTATGCCCAGCCTAACAATCGTCCGCCTTGGAA
Source organism: Paenibacillus sp. (assembly GCA_023512345.1). GTDB lineage: Bacteria > Bacillota > Bacilli > Paenibacillales > Paenibacillaceae > Paenibacillus_AQ. The sequence goes on along the minus strand of JAILZT010000001.1, from coordinate 183,241 downwards.
AATAATCAATGATACAATGTACGCCAGTACAAGTGAATAACCCATAGAGAAGAAAGTCCACTTCCAGGAAGCTGTTTCCTTTTTGATAACACCTACTGTAGCCAGGCAAGGAATATAGAGCAGAATAAAGGCCATAAAGCTGATAGAGCTCAGGGGTGTAAATACCTCAGATATTTGACTTTGCAATCCGGCAGCATCCGGACTGTGATATATGATGTTCATTGTAGATACAACAACTTCTTTAGCCAGGAATCCCGGAACGAGTGTGGAACCTGCTTGCCAAGTTCCGAAGCCCAGCGGCTCAAGCAAAGGAGCAATCAGCCCTCCGAATTTAGCCAAATAACTGGAGTCCATTTCTACACCAAACCCGCTCGGTCCAGCATAAGACATTAACCAGATAATAACGGAACCGGCAAGGATAATTGTACCTGCTTTGCGCAGAAACCCTTTGCCCTTCTCCCAAGTACTGCGTGAGAGCGTTTTGATCTGCGGTAGACGGTAAGGTGGAAGCTCGATAATAAAGATTGAGGCTTCATTTTTAAATAAGAATTTGGAGAACAGCTTACATAACAACAATGCGAATATAATACCCATCACATACATGGACAATATAGCGGCTGCCTGTTGAGTCGGGAAGAATACAGCTGCGAATAGGGCGTATACTGGAAGTCTCGCCGAGCAGGACATCAACGGCATAAGGAGCGTAGTCAGCATTCGGTCCTTAGGCTGTTCAATACTGCGCGCAGCCATAATTGCTGGGACATTACAGCCAAATCCTATAATAAAAGGAATAAAGGCTTTGCCATTCAGGCCCATTCTCTCCATGGTGCTGTCCATTAGCAGACATACGCGGGCCATGTATCCGGAATCCTCTAGAAACGAGATAATTAGAAATAGAATGAAAATCTGTGGGACGAAGACCAAAACGCCGCCCACACCACCGATAATACCGTCGACAATGAGTGCATGAGTGAAGCTGGAAGCTCCGATAGATTGAAGCAGCGAAGACGCTCCGTCGCTTAAAGGGCCGGAGATTAGACCATCTAGAAGATCTGATAAAGGTCCGCCTACCCAATCAAAGGTGGTTTTGAATAATGCATACATAAAGAATATGAACAAAGGCATTCCCAAAAAACGGTGAGTTAACACGGAATCAAGCCGTTCCGTCAGGTTATGCGGTTTTTGACCGGATGTATCCAGAGCAGCTATGCAAATCGATCGAATATAATCCATACGAATGGAACGAATCCACTGAGGAAGAGTTAAGGCCAGTTTTTTAATTTGCAGTTCGCTTTGACAAGCCTCACATATAGCTAATAACTTGACTGTATCTACACGAGATTTAATAAATTCAAGGACTACCGGGTTCTGCTCCAGCAATTGCAAAGCGACCCAACGGTGATTAGGCAAATGAGCTGTTTTCTGTAATTCTTTTTCAATAGAAGATATGGCTGATTCGGTGATATCGCCGTAATCTAGTTTGAAATGAACAGGAGGAATGGATGAGGCTTTCTCCAGAATATTAAGAACCTGTCCACTGCCTTTACCGGTCCTGGCGATAAGCGGGAGCACAGAAATGCCTAGGCGGGACTCCAGAACTGCAGGATTTACATGAATGCCGCGTGCTTTCGCAACATCCATCATATTGAGTCCCAGTACAGTCGGTTTACCATATTCGAGCAATTGCAGTGTGAGCAGTAGATTCCGTTCCAGCTGTGAGGCATCCACAATGTTGATGAGCGCTTCTGGTGATTCTTCAAGCAAGTATTGAGCGGCTACGCCTTCATCACGTGAGAGAGGGTGCAGAGAGTAAATCCCGGGGAGGTCAATCAGTTTACCGGCACCATTCTTTAGGTTGCCTACTTTTTTCTCTACGGTTACCCCAGCCCAGTTTCCAACGTATTCATAGGATGAAGTTAGGGTATTGAATAGAGAGGTTTTCCCAGTGTTTGGATTGCCAACTAATGCGATTGAACTCATGAGACGTTTACCTCGATCCTTAAAGCTTCCTTACGGCGGATAGCGAACAGCTGACCGTTGCACTCAAGAGTAACAGGTCCCAGAAAAGGGCCCTTTCCTTTTAGGCTGATTAGGACGCCTTCCGATACGCCAAGGTCAGCAAGTCGACGGCGCAATGTGGGATTCATTCCCTCAATTTTATGAATCGAGCCCATTGAGCCCGGTTGTAATTGTAGTAGGGAGCAGGGTATTGTGACCATTTGTTATCCCTCCGAAAGAGACTGATAATCAATCTCAATTGTTTTCTGTAATGTAGCATTATTTCGTCTTATCTTCTGTGACATAAGTCACATACAAACGATATCATTAACATATATGGGAGAAGGGTGAAATATTCTTTACATTTTAATCTTTACTAAAGTATTATGAATGATAATGATTGCCTATCGGATATGGTGGGATAATGTTGATGTATATAGTTGAGAGGAGAATTTATGGTGAAAATTAATCGTAGCAAAATCGTTGATTGTACCATCCGTGATGGAGGACTTGTGAACAACTGGGACTTCAGTGTAGAGTTTGTACAAAATCTTTACGCGGGCCTTAATGAGGCTGGTGTTGATTATATGGAAATCGGCTACAAAAATTCTCCTAAACTGCTTAAGGGTGCTGAAGGAGCGGGACCATGGCGGTTTCTTAATGATGATTTTCTCCGTAAGGTTATTCCTCAGAAGGGACACACCAAGCTCTCTGCCCTTGTGGATATTGGTCGTGTAGATGAGAATGACATTTTACCGCGCAGCGAAAGCATGCTCGATCTAATTCGTGTTGCTTGTTACAGTAAAGATGTGGACAAGGCACTTCAATTAGTACAAACCTTCCATAACTTAGGATATGAAACAACTATCAATATTATGGCATTATCCAATGTAATGGAGAATGAATTGTTAGAAGCTTTTGAACAGATCAATGAAAGTGTAGTGGATGTGGTCTACATCGTAGATTCCTATGGAAGCCTAGATCATAATGATATGAATTATCTTATAGAGAAATTCCAAACACACTTGCCAAACAAACGTCTGGGTGTACATACCCATAATAATTTGCAGTTGGCATTCTCCAATACCCTGGTTGCTGCAGAGAAGGGTGTAGAACTACTGGACGCTTCCTGTTACGGAATGGGACGTGCGGCGGGCAATTGCCCTACAGAGCTGCTTGTTACCCATTTGAAAAATACTCGTTATACGCTGCGCCCAGTACTTGATATCGTTGAACGCCTGATGATTCCTTTACGGGAAAAAGAGGAGTGGGGATATATCATCCCATATATGATTACGGGTACTCTTGATGAGCATCCTCGTTCTGCCATGGCTTTGCGTTCCTCCTCGGATAAGGATAAAGCTGTTGATTTCTTCGATACACTTACAACACCAGAAGTAACTTTTGGTGATAAAGAATAACTCGCAGAAGCACTGCCCCTAACAGGGGGCAGCTGCTTTTTTTTAGTGACAAGCTTGGATGACTTCATATTTATGCATACTCTCAACTTTATAAGCTGGAACCCTATTATATTGCTTTTGTATTGTCGAAAGAAGGGTGTAACATTACAGATCTATCCAGCCGATATTTATACATAGGACATAAATAAATCCATTCTTACATTAGATATTATTATTAGACGCGAGGGACATATGAAACAAGAAGAGAAAAAGACAATTCGTGCAGCTTTAGGTGGAGCATTGCTCTTCCTGCTTTTTCAGATTTTTCACACTCAATTAAATCAGGGTGACAATTTGGATATGCTATCTGCGTTTTATCTCATTGCCGGTTGCTGCAATGTTGCCTTTGCATTCTCCGTTTTTTCACAAGGTTGGCTTTTTTTCTCCAATCGACTATCGAAGGGAAGGCTGTATACTGCTGCACTTTTTTTAGGCGTCAGTATTTTTGACCTTCTGCATACTCTCAGTTTTGTCGGTGTACCTTTCATATCTTCCTATATAAGTTCAGGAGAATCATTATGGATTCTTACCTTTTCACGTCTTGCAAGTTCCATCGGGATATTGCTTATATTTAGTAAAGAAGATACACCGGTCTCCATTAACGACAAACGCAGAGTATTTCGCAAAGCATTTTTAATGATATTATCTGCGTTGGCATTGTTTGCTTTAAGCCAAACTCTATTTCCTCAGCTAATAAATCTAGCAGGTCTTGAAACTTTGAAACAAATAATTGATATGGTAGTGCTGTTTATCTACTTGATGACGGTGGCTATCATTGTATCTCCAGGTACAGTGGAGAAGTCTGCTTCCCTTCTGATTATTATTCGTTCCCTAATTTTCTTTGTTCTTGGACAAGCCTTCTTTATGAATCTTGCAGCTGTTAACGATTTAGATTACTTAATGGGTATGATCTGCAGTGGTATTGCCTATTATCTAATGCTTCAAGGGGTTTATCAGTTGACGATAGAAGAACCCTTTCAAGAGAATCAGCAAATCGAAGCTCAAATTAATTATTTGGCCTATCATGATGATTTGACGGGCCTTCCGAATAGGCGCCGTTTGATGCAGCGTGTCGAAGATATGATTGTGGCAGGGGAGAAAGATAGAAGTAAAGGATTTTCAGCGCTCGTGATCATGAATATTAATCACTTCAAAAATATTAATGATTCCCTTGGACATTTTGCCGGTGACCGAATGCTGCAAACGGTATCCGAACGTATAAACTCTGAAGCTAGACGTAATGAGGAACTGTTCAGTATGGGTGCTGATGAGTTTGCCTTTCTGATGATGGAGAGGTCGAGCCTTGAGGGAAGTATGACTCGGGCAAGGGAACTGCTCGGCTTGTTTGAAGTGCCCATTCAGCTTGAATCAGGAGAATATCATATCTCGCTAAGCCTTGGGATGAGTATCTTTCCTGGTGATGGGGAAACGGCTGAACAACTTATTCAAAATGCTGATACAGCAGTCCATAATGCCAAAGATCAAGGGGTTGAAATTCGCCGCTTTGTTCCAGCCATGCAGATGAAAGCCAAGGAACGTCTGAAGCTGGAAAATGATATGCGGAGAGCTCTTGAGCGAAACGAATTCTACCTTGTATACCAGCCGCAGGTTCACCTTGAAACCGAGGAAATTGTAGGCATGGAGGCGCTGCTGCGGTGGGATCATCCGAAGCGAGGGCTTGTTTCTCCATCTGAATTCATTCCGATTGCAGAGGAGAGCGGGTTAATAGTATCGATTGGAGAATGGGTGCTCAAAACGGCTTGCCAGCAGAACAAATTATGGCAGAATGCAGGTTATCAGCCTATCTGCGTGTCCATCAATCTATCTATGCGTCAGTTCCTACAGCCGAATTTGGCAGGGAAAATCGGCTCGATCCTAAGTGATATCGGTCTAGATGCCTGTTATGTCGATTTGGAAATCACAGAAAGCATGACACTTGATAAGGAAACCACCTTTGACCAACTGAAGCGATTAAAAGAGCTCGGAGTCTACATCAGTATTGATGATTTTGGTACAGGCTACAGCTCACTGCATTACTTGAAAAATATGCCGATAGATCGCTTGAAAATAGATCGTTCCTTTGTTCAAGAGGTTATGGAGGATAGCAACGATGCGGCTATTGTCTCAACCATAACTTCGATGGCTCATCACCTGAAGCTTAAGGTTACCGCTGAGGGGGTAGAGAATAAGGATCAACTGCAGTTTTTACGGCAGCAGCATTGTCACGAAGCACAAGGCTTCTTGTTCAGCAAACCCATTAGAGCGCTGGAATTTGAAAAGTCATTTCTAAAAATGCTTATGCTGGATATCCCATCATGAACATTGAGGATTGCTTTTTGTAAGAGATAATGCTACAATATTTCTTGTCTTACTATAAGCGCGGGTGTAGTTCAATGGTAGAACTTTAGCCTTCCAAGCTAATAGCGTGGGTTCGATTCCCATCACCCGCTCCATAATTAACATTCCAAACCCTTGTGATACAAGGGTTTTTTTATTTTGTATTTGAAAAAAAGAGATGGCTCCTAATTACAGGAGTCATCTCTTTAATGGGTCATACCTTATACAGATTTTAAAAATTCAACCACCGTCAACAGGCCTTTATCAAAATTCTCCAGATTGAAATGCTCATCCGGAGCATGCAGGTTCTCATCATCGAGGCCAAAGCCCATTAGAACAACCGGGGCTTCAAGAACACGGGAGAAGCTTTCCATAATTGGAATGGATCCTCCGTCTTTGGTGAAGAGGGCCCGGGTGCCGTATACTTTTCCGTAAGCATCAGCTGCAGTTTGCAAGAAAGGATTAGACGGGTCGATGTTAAAGGCCCGGGCTTTCTCCATTTGGTTCACTTGCAGCCGGGCTCCAGCTTGAAGGTTAGCCTTCAAATGAGCCTCTATAGCATCGAGAATATGCTGCGGATCCTGATCGCCAACAAGTCGGCAGGTGATTTTGGCATGGGCCTCTTTTGGAATGACTGTCTTGCTGCCTTCGCCTTGGAAGCCGCCATAGACACCGTTAAGCTCAAGCGTCGGACGAGCACCAACCCGCTCTACAAAGGAGTATCCTTCTTCTCCGTATAAAGCTTCAAGCCCCAGGTTTGCTCGAATCTTCTCCTCGTCGACGCCTTGCTTGGTGAATTCTTCACGCATCAGCGGGGAGAGCTCAGGAACCCCTTGGTAGAAGCCCTCTACAGCTACACGTCCCTTATCATCATGCAGGGAGGAGAGCAGAGAAACGAGTGCATGGAGTGCATTAGGAACACCACCGCCAAACGTACCTGAATGTAAATCTGTTAAAGCGGTGTTTACAATAACTTCTAGTGAGCACAGCCCGCGCAATCCGGTGCAAATAGCGGGACGGCCGCGTTCCAGTAAAGAAGTATCAGAGACAAGAACAGCATCAGCAGCCAGCTTAAGCTTATTGGCTTCTAAGAATGGCGGCAGATTGGCACTGCCGATCTCTTCCTCGCCTTCAATGCAGAGCTTGATATTAACAGGAAGAGTACCTTCTTGCTTAAGAATGGCTTCAAGTGCCTTGATATGAACAAATATTTGGCCCTTATCGTCTGTAGCACCACGAGCATACAGCTTGCCATCCCGGATTTCAGGCTCAAACGGTGGAGTCGTCCACAGATTTAGTGGATCTACCGGCTGCACATCATAGTGGCCATATACCAGAATGGTTGGCTTGCCTGGGGCATGCAGATAATCGGCATATATTACAGGGTGGCCCGCTGTAGGGTGAAGTTCTATATTCTCTAATCCTGCACGCTTAAGGGTATCTAGCAGCCAATTGGCTGCAGACAGCATATCTTCCTTATGCGCTGATAGGGCGGAGATGCTGGGAATAGTAAGCCACTGCTTCAATTCATCCAGATGCTCCTCCCGGTGTTCCTTGAAATAAGTTTCGTATGACATAGTGTTATGTACCTCCTTGAAATTTTGCCCTGCAAAACCGGCTTCATAAGCCTAGCATAATGGCGTTACGCCAATGTTTTGTTAAGCAATCTACAGGGTTCATTATACTTGAGAACTCCTTAGGGATCAAAACGATTACGGATGTATTAACCAGATAACCGTTTCAGGCAATAACTTGTGTTTTTTTCGCTGATTATCTGATACCTTCAGATTTGTTGATTACGATCAATAACCATGATAGACTGGGTAAGCTAAAGCGGCCAGAAGGCTCAAAAACATGCTATTTTAAAAGGGTAGAGGATGAGATCGATTTGCATACAGATAGTGGAAAACCAACATTTATATATACATACGCTTGCTCAGAGGATGAGATATCCCTATGCCAGATGGAGTTGCGTTGTCTTTTTGGCAGGGAAGTGCCCCCGACCATTTTTGAAAGTGATATTGAGGTAGATGTCAGCCGTAGCCCCTTTATTAAGGAACGGATCGATGTGATGTATGAAGGGGATATACTGCCTGAGATTTATAAACAGGTGGAACAGGTGCAAGTCAACGGTATGACCTTCAAGGCTATTTTTGTAAAAATAAATGATCTGTCCCCTGAGAATAAAATAGAGTATGATGAACGCAGAGTCATCGAGCGGGAAATCGGCTTGCATATTGAGGGCGAAGCTGATGTGAACCACCCGCAGTTGGTCTATGGAATAGTTACACTAGGAGGCCGCTGGTACTTCGGGACCTATCACAAGAATAAAGCGACTTGGTTCCGTCAGATGAAAAAACCACGCAGCTATTCTATTGCGCTCAGTACACGTGTAGCCAGAGCAGCTGTGAATATGGCCGTTCCAAATCCGGCAGGTATCAAAGCCATAGATCCCTGCTGCGGGATCGGAACTGTTATGGTAGAGGCGCTTTCCATGGGAATCGACATCGTGGGGCGGGACATTAATCCATTTATTGCTACTGGAGCACGGACGAACATTGCCCATTTCGGATTTACGAGTGAGGTTACTTTAGGTGATATAGCGGATATCACAGAGCATTACGATGTAGCAATTGTGGATATGCCTTACAATTTGTATTCGCGAATTACACCGGAAGAGCAATTTTCGATTCTGGTGAACGCACGTCGAATTGCGGATAAAGTTGTTATTGTAGCTATAGAGGCTATGGATGAGATGATCTCTGAAGCAGGATTTACAATCACAGACCGTTGTATTGCGAAGAAGGGACTATTTTCCCGACATCTAATGCTTTGCCATTAGAGACTTTACGGATATCCGGAGAAGAGGTGCAGTTATGGAACCCAAATGGTTATCATGGGCCAAAGAAATTCAAGCCATCGCACAGACGGGCCTTGCTTATGCCAAGGATGTGTATGACGTGGAACGCTATCAGGCTTTGCGGGAGCTGAGCGTGGATATTTTGGCTAATTATACACTAGAGAGCAAGGAGAGTATCCGACTCTCATTTGCAAACGATGAGGGCTACTGTACCCCTAAAACGGATATTCGTGGTGTTGTATTTCGCGATCAATGTATTTTGCTGGTTCGGGAAAAGTCGGATGGCAAATGGGCACTTCCGGGAGGCTGGGCCGATATCGGGCTTTCCCCAAGTGAAGTGGTAGTGAAGGAGATACGGGAGGAGTCTGGGTTCGAGACGGAAGCCGTACGCCTTCTGGCTGTGATGGATAAAAAATTTCATAATCATCCACCGGAAGCTTATCATATCTACAAGCTTTTTATTCTCTGCCAGATTGTTGGAGGGGAAGCTGTGGAAGGCTTGGAGACAAGTGATGTTTCTTTTTTTGCCGAGGATGAGCTGCCGGAATTATCATTGGAACGTAATACAGTGGAGCAGCTTCATACTATGTTTCAATATTTACAAAATTCAGCTAAACCGGTAATATTGGACTAGGGTTCATGCATACAATAAGTAAAATCAGTGATGCTAACGTTTGAACTAGTACGAATTTTGGGTAATTGTCGTTATGAAAGCACTTACAATTGAAAGCCGCTGAGCCTTTCTATCTAAAACATCCCTAAAAAATTAACTTTTTAGGTCAAGCGGTCTACATTTTTTCCTCTACTGTGACGATAAGAAATTTAGGAGGGGATCGCATGGAACCAGAAGAGTTGAGACTTCCATTAAATCCAGAGGCTGTTGTGGTACGTCCTGTTGAAGGAAACATTGGGGCTGGGTTGATTTGGGGCATATTGATTAGTATTCCGTTATGGATCTCTATTTTTGGATGGGCTACAGGTATTATGCGGTAAACCGGTTTGAATGGTGTTCAATTGATGATTTATCCTATATAAGGCTGCATCTTCGTATTGAAGAGGCAGCCTATTTGAAATATCAGAAAGTATAGAATTTCAGTATAGTTTGCTTATATTTCTTGGTTTTACAGAGGTTAAGACTTCATATAAACCACTTTAAAATTTTCACATACGACTTTCATCTTGGGATTGAACGGCTTATTAATAGCATTCCATTCCCTCGTAAAATACAACTCATGTTCGTGACGCCAGGATTCTAACGTCCGGTCATCTTCGCCTTCGGTATAAGCAAATTCAGCCCCAACTTCGTCGAAAGGGAGAATTTGTAGCTTAGTTGTTACCACAATAACCTTAGGGTCACCTTTTTCGTCTAATATAACGCTGTATCCACCTAAAAAAGGTACGGTTTCTCCACGCATTTCGTACAGATCATAGCTTGAAGCGGTACCTGTTTTGACTCCTTGTCTAACAAGCTCAAGCAGCTCATATGCCAGTCTGGGGTTATCTCCGAATGACCATACATCATATATTTCTCCAGCCTCAGGATGGAGTTTGAGATATTCTTTCCAGAATAGGTCGGATTTTTCTTTACTGTTCATCTTATATCTCCTCTCTATTCAACAGCACTCTCGGTAGCACTCAACCAGCCTGCATAAAGTTGATCCAGCTTCTCCTGAACCGTATCACGTTGTTGCTGCAGCTCAGTGAGGCCAATGGCATCGTTGCTCATTCTCGGATCAAGCATCATAGCGTCGATCCCCTCGATTTGCTTTTCCGCCTCTGCAATATCCTTTTCCCAGGCAGGCTGTGACGAGGTGCTTCGGTTAGTGAGGATTCTTTGAGGTTTCTGCTCCTGAAGAGTGGAGGCAGCCATGACTTTCTCTGCCAGCTTCTCTTTATAGTATTCGTAGTTCCCCTCGAAAACGCCAAACCGTCCTTCATCAATGGTCCATATCTTATGGAACAGCCGATTTATGAAATAACGGTCATGGGATACAGCCAATACCGTGCCAGGGAACTCCTCCAGAGCTTCTTCCAAGGCTTCACGAGAATCAATATCCAAATGGTTGGTGGGCTCATCTAGAATCAACAGGTTTGGGCGACGATGCATAAGAATTGCAAAGCGCAGCCGGGTCCACTCTCCGCCTGAAAGGTTGGTGATGGCCTTGAACACATCGCTGCCGAAGAACAGGAACCGTGCCAGCTGGCCCCGTGCTTCGCCTTCCTCAAGCCCCGCTTCCTCACGGAAATAGCGCAGTACTGAATGTCCATTGCTCTCAGGAACAGCTTCCTGTGCTAGATAGCCTACGACCGCTCTCGAGCCTAGCGTGCAGTTTCCGATGTCTGGAGCTTCCTGGCCTAGAATAATTCTGAGCAGTGTGCTCTTGCCCGCTCCGTTGCCGCCGATAAGAGCAGTAGCTTCGCCGTATCGCAATATTTCAGTAGCCTGCTGAAACAAACATCGGTTCCCGTAAGATTTGCCTACCTGATCCAGGATGAGGGCCTGATTTCCGGAGCGGTCATTTTGCTCCAATTGCAGATCCATGGATTTACGTTCCATAATAGGCTTCTTTACTTTTACCATGCGGTCCAGTGCCTTTTGCATCGCTGCTGCCCGCTTATGGAACTTAGGGTTATCAGCTCGGTTACCCCATTCAATAAGGCGTTTAATAGTTTCCTTCATCTGTTTGATTTTTTTCTGCTGCTCTTTAAAGTCCTCGAATTGCTGTATCAACCGGACTTCTTTCTCTGTTTGGTACCCGCTGTAGTTAGTATGGTATGTGATAGCTTCTCCATCCTCAATCTCTATAACCTTCTTCACGACAGCGTCCAAAAAATAACGGTCATGAGAGATTGCGAGCACAGTCCCTTCGTAATCCTGAAGAAATTGCTCAAGCCATTCGATAGCATTCATATCGAGATGATTGGTTGGTTCATCCAGCAATAGTACATCAGGGTTACGAAGAAGCAGTTCTGCCAGACCCACCTTTGTTTTTTCCCCGCCGGAGAGAGAGGCAAACACACGATCATATTGTCCAGTCCCGATCCCGAGTCCTGCGGCAATGCGCTGGATGGAAGATTCAATTTCATAACCACCGGCCGATTCGAATCTATCCTGCAGGCTGCCGTACTCCTTCAGTAGCTTGTTCAAGCACTCTTCATCCTTCCCAGCATCCAGGAGGGACATTTCCAGCTCTAACTCTCGTAGACGACTCTGCCACTGCAAGGGCTCAGCGAAGCTCCGCTGTAGAACGTTATACACGGTTTCATTCCCGCTCGCTTCTTGAATCTGCGACAGTTGTCCAATCACGCTGCCCTTCCGAATCGATATTTGTCCTTGATCAGGGCGTTCCTGCCCGTTTAACAGATGGAATAGGGTGGTTTTTCCGCAGCCATTACGGCCGATAAGGCCGATCTTTTCGCCTTGGCGAATATCGAAGGTGATGTCTGACAGCACAAGCTGGGCACCGTGGTACTTTTGAACATTTTGACATTGAATAATCATGGGTATTCTCCTTTATGGATAGCCCGTCTGCCGCCCTCAGATTACAAAAAAAGACCGTAGGGAAATTTCCCCACGGCCTTATCAGTTCCCCGGTTATGAGACCCGTTGAGATGATGGCAGGAAAGGCATTTCGCAATAGTGTAGTGTTATTAAGTTCTTGAAAATGGACAGAGTTCTCCCGTTGTTTCCATTTACATGAACGATGCCAGCCATAGCTATAGGCAGCCGGCTAATAACACTGTTGGTCCAATTGCGATCCATCCTACCACACCTCCTTCGTTAATAAATTTATAGTTATTTTAATCAAAATGAGGGGAATAAGCAAGAAAAAAGTGGAATAAACCTTGTATGACTGAATAATTATCTTAGTTTACTCTAAATCAATACTATGAAAAGGGGATGAAATCATGGCCATTTTTAACGGGTTGCTTGGGAATGCTTCACAGGTGAATATAACCGAAATACAAAGGGATTTTGCCCAAATTCTAGCCCCTCAAGAAAAGATTGAAAGAGCCTACAAGTTGATACGGGATATGTTCATCTTTACAGATAAACGTCTTATTATGGTCGATAAACAAGGGATGACCGGCAAGAAAACGGAGTATCATTCCATTCCTTATAAAAGTATCTCGCATTATTCTGTAGAGACAGCCGGACATTTCGATTTGGATGCAGAGCTGCGTATTTACATTTCCGGCGGTTCTTTGCCCCTCAAGAAAACGTTCAACAAAAGCGTTAATATTTACGAGGTGCAAGCTGTTTTGTCGCAATATATTTTGAAATAGTTCAGACAGTGTAGCGGAGGACGAACCCACCATAGGCAAAAGCAGCAACGATGACTAAAGCAGGGTGCAGTTTAAGGCGTTTGATGGCCCAAAAGGCAACGGCTGCAATAATTACTGTCTGCCAGATTCCGATGGAACTTGCAGGTCCTTTGGCCATTTTCCAGGTGAGGACAGTCATCATTACGGCAATGACCGGCTGTACAAGCAGGGTCATGCCTTTTACAATGGGGGACTGGCGATATTTCTGCATCACTTGAAGCAGTATAATAAGCGCTGCGGCGGAAGGCAGGGCTGTAGCCAACAAAGCGACAGACACCCCAAACCAGCCATATACATCATAGCCGACATAGGCTGCGATTTTGGTGGCAATTGGACCCGGAAGGGCATTGCCCAGCGCCAGCATATTGGAGAATTGCTCATCTGTCAGCCAGCCGTAATGAGGGACGATCTCCTCATACATAAGCGGGATAGAGGAAGGGCCGCCGCCATAGCCAAGCACATTCGCCATGAAAAAACCGTAAATAAGTTGGAGCCACTCCATTATGGGGTTCCTCCCTTATTGTTGGGTTTAGACTTGAACTTCGCCAATGTACGGTAATGAATTGTTCCGTAAGCGAGAAAGATTACGATAACTATAGCCGGATGCAGGTGAAGGACTTCAAGCAGAAGCAGTGCTAACATGAACAGTATTAGGCCAAGCCATTTTCCTAATCCTTTATATGTTTTTTGAGCAAATTCGTAAGCCATCAGCCCCAGCATAACCGCAATAACAGGTGATACCCCCGCAATCATCCCTGCAATTACCTTCGAGCCGCTTAAATAATTAACCGCTGACAAAAGAGCGATCATTGCTATACAGCTGGGGAGAATATGGGCAAGAACGGAAACGATGGCACCTCGTACCCCTTTAAGCTTATACCCAAGGTAAGCTGCCATTTTAGTAGCGATGGGACCTGGCAAGGCATTGGCGATAGCTAATGTTTCTCCGAATTCATCATCATTCAGCCAGTCATAACGCGTTACTGCATCATGCCGGATGAGTGGAATAACGGAGGGTCCTCCTCCGTAGCCCAGTACTCCAGTTCTGAACATGGAAGCTGTTAATTGTACATATTTATTTTGGTTTGATTTCACGTTATGTCCTCCTTGGCGACCCACATCCTAATTACCCTCTATATTATACAATTCTAATATAATCATCCCAATTTAATTTCATTATGTCTATCGAAGTAGATGAAGTTTGTGCATCATTCACAAATAACACGAAGGGATTTTAAGTCCTTCCGTAATCCGTTGACTTAGGGGCTAGCTGTAATGTTAAATGGCATTAATTAAGCCGCTCCATGGCTTTTCGTTATCAGAGGGGGAAGGAATAATGGGAGGAAAACCGGTAATCGGTACCCGTGCGATGGTCGTAAGTCCCCATTACCTAGCTTCTGCAGCGGGTGCTCGAATTCTACAGAGAGGCGGAAACGCCTTTGACGCAGCTGTAGCTGTTAGTGCTTGTCTGGCGGTGGTATATCCGCATATGACCGGGCTCGGTGGCGATGCCTTTTGGCTGACCTACAGCGCAGTGGAAGGTCGGGTTAGGGCCTATAATGGCAGCGGCCGCTCCGGTTATAACGTGAACCGGGAGAGCTATTCAGGCGAATCGTCCATCCCCAAACGAGGTATCCGCAGTGCAATTACGGTTCCGGGTATGGTGGATAGCTGGGATGCTGTACTTCAGCAGTATGGCCGCCTTACATTAGCGGAGGTTCTGAAGCCAGCAATAGAATACGCGTCCGAAGGATTTCCTATATCGCCGGATCAAGTTCACAATACATGGCTTGCAGAGAGCGTTCTGAAGGCACAGCCTTTGGCATCAGCTATCTACATCCCCGGAGGTCGGGTCCCTGAGGCAGGGGAGAGATTCGTGCAGCATCAGTTAGCCGCCACCCTGAAAAAGCTTCAAGAAGGTGGTAGGGATGCTTTTTATAAAGGAGAGTTAGCTGGTACGATTGCAGATTATATGCTGAAGGCAGGGGGGTTGCTTACACGAGAGGACTTTATGATTCATGCAGGGGAGTGGGTGGAACCGATTTCTACTGATTACTCTGGGTATACCCTTTATCAAGCGCCCCCCAATTCCCAAGGCTTCGCGGCATTGATGACTCTCAATATGCTCGAACTCTTTGATTTTGCGGATATCGCACATGGTTCTTATGAGTATTATCATCTCCTTGTTGAAGCTCTGAAGCTGAGCTTTCGAGACCGCGATCAGGTGCTTACCGATCCTTCGTTCAGTGATATTCCGTTAAAAGCACTTTTAGATAAAGGTTATGCGGCCAAGCTTGCAGCCTCTATCTCTCTTTATGAAGCGGCTGACTTGATAAGTGAGCCTCTCGGACGTGATACAGCTTATGCAGCGGTGGTGGATGAAGAGGGTAATGCGGTCTCTTTTATACAAAGCTTGTATTTCGAGTATGGTTCGGGGGTAGTTGCAGGAGACACCGGAATTTTATTGCAGAATAGAGGTTCATTTTTCTCGTTGGATCCAGATGCTGTTAATAGGCTGGAGCCACACAAACGTACTTTTCACACGCTTATGCCCGCGATGGCCTGTAAGGATGGCAAACCTGCGATTTTATATGGAACACAGGGCGGCGAGGGACAACCACAAACGCAAACCTTGCTGCTCACTCGTATGCTGCACTATGGAATGAATCCACAACAGGCCGTTGAGGCGCCGCGTTTTGTGTGGGGAAGAACTTGGGGAGAGCCCACTCAGGAGCTGAAGTTGGAAAGTCGGGTGCCCGAAGCTGTTCAGCAAAGGCTGGCGGCTGCCGGGCATATTGTAAAAAGAGTCGAGGCTTACGACGGGGTTATGGGTCATGCCCATGTGATCACTATAGATGACAGCGGATTCCGCATCGGCGGCACTGATCCGCGTTGTGATGGAGCGGCAATTGGTTGGTAAGCACGGCTTAGGAGGTGCAAGAGATGGTTCTGGATAATCGTTATGGCGCGTTCATAGTCCCGGAGCTGAAGGTTATGCCGCTTGGATACGGGCCGCTCGACAACTTGAGCTTTGCGGTGAAGGATGTGTTCGCGGTTGCCGGACACACTTCTTCCGCAGGTAATCCAAGCTGGCTCCAGACGCATTCGGCCTCCACCTATCATGCCGATGCAGTTCGCAGGCTGCTGATAGCCGGTGCTTCTTTGAGAGGGGCAGCACTTACGGATGAACTGATGTACAGTCTTGGAGGGGAGAACTATCATTATGGCACCCCTGTGAATCCGCGAGCGGCAGGGCGTATTCCGGGAGGCTCATCCAGCGGCTCCGCAGTGGCTGTTGCTTCTGGAAGCGTTGATTTTGCCCTTGGTACGGATACCGGTGGCTCTATTCGTGTTCCTTCTTCCTATTGCGGTATTTATGGGTTTCGCCCAACGCATGGAGCGGTGGGAATGAAGGGAGTTATTCCACTTGCTCCGAGCTTTGATACGGTCGGATGGATGGCGGGGGATGCAGAACGGCTTCGACGGGTGGGCGAGGTTCTTTTGCCAATGGGGAATGAACCTGTGAGTAATACTATGGAGCATATCTACATCGCCACTGATGCTTGGGCTTTGGCAGATGAGGCATACGAAATGAACCTTTCTCAGGCGCTTAGGCGACTGAAATGGGGTGCAGGTCGATCCACCACCATTGAGATTGCATCCGAAGGACTTAAAGCTTGGATGGATGTGTTTCGCGAGCTGCAGGGCAGAGAAATATGGGCATCCCATGGGGAGTGGATTGAACGGGAGCAGCCGAAGTTCGGACCGGATATTGCCGAGAGGTTTGCTTGGGCATCCAGCTTAGGTGAGATGGGGGTATCTACGCTGCTGCAGGAACAAAGAGAGGGTATTTCATCCCGCCTGCATCAGCTTCTAGGAGAGACGGGCTGTCTGGTGATACCGACCGTACCGGGTCCTGCTCCACTGCGTGGCGGGGATTCCCGGCAGCTAGAGATAAACCGGAGTAGGGCAATGATGCTGTGCTGCATCGCGGGTCTGGCAGGCCTGCCGCAGGTGACCCTTCCGGTGGCGGGGGAGAATGGACTCCCATTGGGCATATCGGTTATTGGAGGTTATGGACAGGATTTACGTCTGTTGTCATGGGTAAAAGAGGTTTGGGGAGACCGTTAATCAAAGCGGTCTCTTTTATTTGCCTCTGGAAATATGGATTCCTAAAAATCAAAAATACCTCGGGGTGATAGGAATGTAGGGGAATTTTGGAACTGGAAGAGCGGGAGCGACCGCCTTTGTCTCCGGATTTTATCCGCAGATAGCGGTACAAATCAAAAAAATCTGGAGACAACAGCGGCTGGAAGTCCAAACATTCACCGTAGTTACTACCACACTCCCAACGAGTAAAACTTTAGTGTAGTTCTGTAATGTCATGATAACTAACACAAATTAACGATATTTTAATATTCCTATATCCAAAGTGGTTCATTTTCTCTATAATGTTACATAAAGTAACATATAAACGGAGAAGACATTGGACTTTAAAGGGAGGGGTGGCAGTATGCATCTTACGGTTGAAGAGGCATTATCCATTTATCCTTTATCTGAAGCAAAACTTATTGCCGGCTCCAAGGGAAAGCACCGAATTGTCAAGTCGATTAATGTGATGGATGCTCCGGATATCTCTGATTGGATTAAAGAAGGTGAAATGCTGCTGACCACAGCTTATTTAATTAAAGATAATCTGGAAGAAGCATCGGCGTTGCTTCATACCTTGAATCGCCGGGGATCGGCAGGTTTGGGTATCAAGCTAGGACGTTTCTGGGATGCCGTTCCGGAAGTGCTGATTACAGAGGCAGAGTTGTTGGGTTTCCCGTTGATCGAGTTGCCCTTTCAGTTTACGTTCTCTGATCAAATGAATGGATTGTTCCGGGCAGAGTTTACTCGGAGCACCAATGTTTTGCAGACTGTTATGGAGAAACAAAGAAAGCTGATGCGATTTGCTCTTCGTTCAGGCCGAAGTCGTCCGCTCTTTGATTCCATCTCTGAGGTCATGGGACATTCTATTGCGGTTATTAACTCCCGGGGAAGCGTGCTCTACAATAACTCAGAATATCCGGAATCTCAAGCGAAAGCGAATTGGCCGTGGCTGAACCGAAGTCAGCGAATTCGAGCGGGTGAAGGTGTGGGATTTCGAGTGCCGCTTCTGCAAGGAGAAGAGTGCACTGGTTTTCTTCTATACTTCGATATTGATCCGCTGCTGCTCCCAGTAGAAGAAAGCTTATTTGTTCAAGGAGCTGAGTTAATTTCATTTCATATCCAGTCGGGATACGAGGATTCTTTCGAGCCTGATGTGTTAAGAGAATTCAGTGGTCTGCTCCGCCGTTGCTTGAACGGTGGGTTATCTAGTGTTGAGTTTGCACAAGAAGCCGCCAAGCTGGACACCCAACTTCTTCAATCTCCATTCCAGCTTATGTTAACGGCTACGCCGAGCTTGGGTGAATCCCGACAGGGTGAATTGTATCGCTTGAAAGAAGAGTATCTAGAGAATCCCTTGCTGAAGGGCATGAACGGGATACATGTCATTGTAGATGATGGCTTGCTTTCGATTTTTCCGGTGGAGAAACATAGCTCTGAGAACCTTCAGGTAATCATTAATGAATGCTTTCAAAAGCTGAAGTTTGAACCGGGTTATTGTCCAAAGGCCGCCATCAGCAGCCGCAAAGCCAAAGTTGAGGGAATAAAGGAAGCTTTTGCTGAGGTGAAGGAGTGTTTGAGCAAGCCTCAACTTTGGGGGTTGAATGAGCATGTTGTCTATTACCGGCAGCTTGAGATCACTTTGATGCTCCAACAAATTCCTACTGAAGTTATGGTGAAATATTGCAATGGAAGCCTGGAAAACCTGCTGTGCCGAGAGCCAGAGTATGTTCGGGAAATGCTGCACACGCTGGAGACTTATCTGGATAATGACGGCCATATCAATGAAACAGCCAAAAGACTGTTCATTCACCGCAATACAGCAACTTATCGGATTGAGAAGCTAAGTGAGCTGCTGGATGTCGATTTCAAAAAGGTGAACGATCTGCTGCGATTGAAGCTCGTATTTATGTTCCGCCGAATGTTGGAAAGGGATTGAGGTAAAGAAAAGACAACATCCAAAGGAGGGAGAGTTCATGGATACGCATGATATCGTATTGCACATCAAAAATAATGACTCCCCTGCCGTGCTGGCGTCTCTAATTGGAGTAGAGGGACATTCGTATCGGAAAGCCGGAGCGGTGATGCTGTTTTTTGAGGGTGGATTCATGGGGAGTCTCAGTCCAGGGTGTCTAGAAAGTGACTTGCAGCTGCGAACTGCGGAGATATGGGCCTCAGGCCAGCCGGAGGTTGTCGAATACGATATGCTGTCTCCTGATGATTTTTCCTGGGGAGAGGCGGTTGGGTGCGGCGGTAAAATCAAGGTGGTGCTTGAACCGGTTAAGGGTGAGTTGAAGTGCACTCTTCTGACTGCTAACGAACGTATGGCCATGGGAGAAAGTTTGATTCTGCTTCGTAAAACAACACGTTTAGGTGGTTATTCCTATAGCTTGGAGTCGGCGGCAGGGTCAATGAATTCGGTGAATAACGATTCTAATGCTTTTTGCACGTTGTTGCTGCCAAAGCCGCGACTTGTGATTTTTGGAGGAGGTCATGATGCAGGGCCTATAGCTGCTTTGGCGACCCGGGTTGGTTACCGGATTGCTATTGCAGACTGGCGGGAGGGAAGCTTGCAGAATGAATTTCCGGGAGCGGAAAGAGTGATCTGTCCCCCTGGGGAGGCCGCAGCCCGTCTTGGAATTAGTGCTGGGGATTTTGTGCTCATATGCAGCCACCAATTCCAGAGAGATCGTCATTTTTTGGAGAGTGTGATTCCTTTAAATCCTCAGTACATCGGAATCATTGGTTCATCTGCTCGAATTAATCTGCTTCTAGAAGGGCTAGATGCCCCTTCATCGTTGCATGCCCCGGTGGGGATAGCCATTGGCGGAGAAGGTCCTGAGGAAATTGCAGTTAGTATTGTTGCCGAAATGATTCAAAATAGAAGGGCAGGCTCAGGTAAACTGCCAAAAGGAGGGGACCATTTTGAAAGTAGCTGGTATCTATCTAGCAGCAGGGCAAAGCAGACGAATGGGAGTCTCCAAGGTTTCTCTGAAGCTCACACAGGAGATTTCACTCGGGAGCGTCGCGCTCAGTGAGCTTGATCGCTGTGATCTATCTCCACTTGTCGTGGTGGTGCGTGCGGATGACACTCTAGATTGGTTGCCACCTGTTGCCCATCACAGAGAGAGACGTACAGAGACATGCCTAACCGCTCATCTGGGGTTGTCCTTTTCGTTACGCTGTGGGCTGAATGCAGTACTTCCTACACAACCTGATGCCATTATTGTTGCACTGGCCGATCAGCCTTTTATCACTACCGGGCTTGTCAATCGTTTGATTGAAACCTTTGAGAATACACCTGGATTAGATTTTGTGGCCAGTAGTCATAAAAGTGCGGGCATGCCCCCTGCATTGTTTTCCAAAGCTCTGTTTCCAGCACTTCAGGGGTTAGATGGGGATCGTGGGGCGGCGAGTATCTTGCGTTCACCGGATTATAAAGGAGTAGTTCTAGAAGCGGATTCTGCCCATTATTTTATGGATGCTGATACACAGGAAGAGTTCGGGGATATTGTCAGTCAATGGAGTCAGATCAACGGGGAATTAGGCAGAAAATGATAGACAGTGTTATGTATGTTAGATAATATCACACATTTTAAGTATTACTTTCATCCAATAAGGCGTCATGCACAGTATTAACTTGTGATTTTGTGAAAATAAACAAACGTATGTCATGTAAATTTACGTAAGGCTCAGGCCTCAGTATAGTAGAGATACATTATTGGCTAAAGCCAAGATAGATAAAACTTTGGAGGAGGAGAATTATGAAAAAAAGGGGTCAGTCATTCTCGCTTGGTATACTACTAACGTTCGTATTGGCAGTAGTTCTGGCAGGCTGCGGTAACAACAATGCCGCGTCAAACAGTGCAACAGAGGCACCGGCAACAAATGCGGGGACAACGGGTGAAGCTGCTGCTACAACAGAGCCGGCTGCAGAAAAACCTACGGTGGCTTTCGTTTATATCGGTCCTCCGGGTGACGGCGGGTATACCTATCAACATGATCAAGGCCGTCTTTATATGGAGAAGGAACTTGGAATTAAAGCGGATTTCGTAGAGAACGTTCCAGAGAGTGCAGATGCGGAACGTATTATCACAGAGCTTGCACAATCCCATGACATTGTTTTTACAACAAGCTTCGGATATATGGATTTCACCCTCAATGTAGCAAGCAAGTTCCCGAATGTGAAATTCCTGCATGCTTCCGGTTACAAAACAGCGGAGAACATGGGAACCTACTTCGGTAAAAACTATCAAGCCAGTTATCTTTCGGGTATTGCAGCGGGGAAAATGACAAAGAACAACCATTTAGGTTATGTTGGGGCATTCCCGATCAGTGAAGTTATATATAATCTTAATGCTTTTACACTCGGTGCTCAAAGCGTAAACCCTGATATTAAAGTTGATGTGGTATGGACCAATACATGGTATGACCCTACGACAGAACGACAAGCCGCGATTAGTTTGCTCGATAAAGGCGCAGATGTATTGCTGGCCTATCAGGATTCACCGGCTACCCTGCAGGCTGCTGCAGAACGCGGCGCTTTTGCTGGAGGAAATGATTCCGATATGGGTAAATACGCACCGGATAATTATTTGACAAATCCGGTTTGGAACTGGGGTCCATATTACGTTAAGGCTGTGAAATCGGTTATGGAGGGTACATGGACGAATGAGCAGTATTCGGGCGATATGACTGACGGTATGGTAGAACTTGCACCGTTTGGCAACAAGGTTCCTGATGATGTTAAGGCACTCGTGGAAGAGGCTAAGGCTAAGATTATCAGCGGTGACTTGGAAGTATTCACAGGGCCTATCACAGATAACCAAGGTGCTGTTCAAGTGAAGGAGGGTCAGAAGCTGACACTTGAAGAAATTCTGGGAATGAACTGGCTCGTAAAAGGCGTAGAGGGCACGATTCCTCAGTAATGGTGAGCTCTGCGAATATCATAGCTTTAACGTGCAACTTAATGGGTGGGGCGGGTTCTTTCAAGAGAACCTTCCCCACCCATACTATAACCATAAGGAAAGGAGGCGTTCAAAGATGCTGGACCATTCAGTAGAGATGCGGGGTATAGTGAAAAAATTCGGTCCGGTGACCGCGAGCGATCAAGTCGATTTTTCAGCAAATGCGGGTGAAATTCATGCGCTGCTTGGTGAGAATGGGGCAGGTAAAAGCACAGTCATGAGCATGCTGTCGGGTGTGTATAGAGCGGATGAAGGAGAGATTCTTATTCACGGAAAGAATGTTAAAATCCGTTCTCCTAAAGACGCGTCCTTACTTGGCGTCGGCATGGTATTTCAAAACTTCAGACTGGTGCAAAGCCTCACGGCAGCGGAAAACATCGTGCTTGGCGAAAAGTCGTCTTTCTGGCGCGGGAGAAAATGGATGCATAAAAAGCATGAGGAAATTGAGGCGCTGGCGGAGCATTTTGGTCTTAAGTTTCATGTAGACCGCCCCATTTGGCAGTTGTCTGTTGGAGAGCAACAACGTGTCGAAATTGTCAAAACACTATATCGCGGTGCAGATATTATTATTTTGGATGAGCCGACTTCAGTCCTGACTCCCGGGGAGGCTGAGCAGCTTTTTAACACCTTGAAGGTGATGAAGCAAGAGGGGAAAACCGTCATTATGACGACTCATAAAATGAAAGAGGTTATGGCTTCCTCCGATCGGATCTCGGTCATGCGTAAAGGAAAAATGATCGCCACCTTAGTAACGGCGGATACGGATGAGCTGGAGTTGGCCCGCTTGATGGTTGGCAGAGAGGTGACGATCAGCCGTCAAGAACGGGAAGCGACAGAAGGTAACCCGCTGCTTATTGTTAAGGAGCTGGACGTTTATGCAGATCATGGCCGAAAGGCTCTTGATGGTTTATCTCTTAGTGTACGCGAGGGAGAAATTGTGGGTGTTGCGGGAGTAGCGGGCAATGGGCAGAAGGAACTGGCGGAAGTGTTGACAGGTCTGCGGACTTGGAAGAATGGTGAGATCACTTTTGATGGTAATACGGTGAAGTCGGCTTCTGTAAGAGGTGCGATAGACGCAGGAATTTCCCATGTTCCTGAGAATCGCATGAAAAGTGGATTGGCTGGACGACTCGGTTCCGTCGATAATCTCTTATTCAAATCGTACCGCAGCGAAGATCACTCCAAATTCGGCTTCTTGAAAGCAGGAAAAAACCGCTCGTGGTCGCAGGAGCTTGTAAAAAGATTTAATGTCAAGACACCTGAGCTGGATACACCTGTGCAGCAGTTATCTGGGGGAAATCAACAGAAGCTGCTATTTGCCAGAGAAGTTAGCCACCAGCCCAAGCTGATGGTAGCTGTACATCCAACGCAAGGGCTTGATGTGGCTGCTGCGGCTGGTGTGCATGACCTGCTAATGGAGTTGCGGGGAACTGGAAGCGGCGTTTTGCTCATATCAGAGGATTTGGATGAGCTTTTACAATTATCTGACCGTATCTTGGTTATCTATAACGGTTCCATCATTGGTGAGGAAACACATGACAACGCAGATCGAGAGACCCTAGGTTTGCTGATGGCAGGTATTCGGGGCAGAGAGGGGAGTGCCGTATGAGCCAGACCCATGGAAATTCTACTGCGGCAGTGCTTGAACCCACTCCTCTAAAATCGGGAAAACGGCCTTCACTGCGTCTGGAATACGACTCTAGCCGTACCCGTTCACCTTGGTGGACACCGGTTCTCTCTGTATTTCTAGCTCTCGTGTTGTGCGCAATATTCATCGCAGCTAACGGTATGAGTCCAATCGTTGTTTATGAAAAAATGTTCCGTGGGGCCTTTGGCACCTCTTATGGATTCACCGAAACCTTGGTAAAAGCCATTCCTTTGCTCTTATGTGGTCTTGGTATATCTGTAGCTTATCGGATATCGGTATGGAATATTGGAGCTGAAGGCCAGCTTACGGTTGGGGCTATGGCAGCTACCGCCGTCACTATTTATTTTCCAGATCTGACTTCGTTCTGGTCGATCCTCCTTATGCTTATATTCGGTTTTGTTGCGGGCGCACTATGGGGGTTAATGACGGCGGTTCCGCGTACACATTTTGGCGTAAATGAGCTTATTACTTCATTAATGTTGAATTATGTAGCACTTCTGGCGCTGGATTATGTAGTATTCGGGCCTTGGAAAGACCCTAAAGGATTTAACTTCCCTGGTTCACCTATGTTCACCGCAGCACAATCCTTGCCTGTTCTGGGGAGCACGCGCCTGCACATCGGGTTGATATTCGGTCTTGTTGCTGTAGTCATTTATTATCTGATGATTCGGTTTACCCGTTGGGGTTATGAATTGAAGTTAATTGGAGCGAACCCAATAGCGGCTCGTTACGCAGGGATTCATATCAAACGGCATATTATTATTGTAATGCTCATCAGCGGAGGATTGGCTGGAATTGCGGGTATGGCAGAGGTTTCTGGTGTGACTCATAAATTAATGCAGGGGATTTCACCGGGGTATGGCTATACGGCGATTATTGTTGCCTGGCTTGCCAAGCTGAATCCACTTGGGCTGATTGTCACTTCCATTCTGTTCGGAGGACTTATTGTCGGCGGATTTAGTGTACAGACCATTGGATTGCCTTCATCTATTTCCGAAATGCTGCAGGGCGCTATCCTGTTTTTCTTGATAGCCGGAGATATGATTCACCGGTTCCGCATACGGCGGAGCGCATAATTTAGGGTTGCTATCCTGTGGGGATAGCTTGAAGGAGGGGGTTATAGAATGGATTTTACAACTCAGTTATTAATAGCGGCGATTTCAGCGGGGACGCCGCTTCTTCTCGCAACATTAGGTGGAATATTGAATGAGCGTGCCGGCATCATTCAGCTCGGTGCCGAGGGACTTATGTTGATGGGGGCAGTTACTACCTGTATTGTCTATATTCGTACTGGCAATCTGGCAGTTGCGTTACTGGCGACGGTAGCGGTAACAGCCGTTCTAGGTTTGCTGCATTCCTTCCTGTGTGTCACACTGCGGGCGAATCAGACGATGTCCGGCCTTGCAATGACCTTATTTGGGAGCGGATTAAGTGCTTATCTAGGGAAGCCGGTCAGCGGTATTCCACTGCCGGGCCCCTCGCCAAAACTCCATTTGACTTGGCTGGAGCCTGTTCCGGTGATCGGGAAAATATTTGCCAACATGGATTACCTAACCTGGTTCAGCCTTATATTAGTTCTTGTTCTTCATCTACTGATCCATCGAACCTCATGGGGACTCCATTTGCGGGCGGTTGGTGATAGTCCGGCTACCGCAGATGTAATGGGTATTCGCGTACAACTGATTCGTTACAGCTATGTGATCGCGGGGGCTATGCTAATCGGTCTTGCCGGTGCAGATATGGTGTTGGCCTATGCTCCAACATGGAACGAAGGGTTAACTTCCGGGCGCGGCTGGATTGCTGTAGGGCTTGTTATTTTCGCTAGATGGAATCCGTTAAGAGCGCTGTTCTGTGCTTATTTCTTCGGTGCTTTGGATTCACTTGGCTTCCGTATTCAATTGCTCGGCAGCGGAGTTCCATCGTATTTCCTCAAAATGATTCCATACCTCGTAACTATATTGGTGCTGATGTATTTAGGCTACCGCAACCGTAATAAGCCTTCCGGTACGCCGGAAGCGCTTGGTGTTCCTTATATCCGGGAACAAAGGTTTTAATATTTAATTCTGAACCGAATGCCTACGGGAGAGGGGGAGTTTCGTATGGGAGCGCTAAAGGATGAGGGTTCTTCGCTTAGTCGGCCCTGCTTATACCAGCCGCAGAACCTGCATGAGGCTTGGGAGTTGAAATCAGCTTTGGGGAACAGCGCTCTTTATATCTCCGGTGGCACACTTTTGCGAACGCAATGGGATGCAGGCACAGTTCCTATGCCGAAGCAACTGATTGATCTGCGAGGAGTTGAAGGGATCAAGGACATCCGTGCCAAAGAATTCTACTTATCGATGGGTGCTCTTACTCCACTTTCATTATGCCGTAAGAATGAATATTTGCAGGCTGTGGCCCCAGCAATTCAAGAGGCGGTAAAAAGCATAGCTGCCCCGGCAGTTCGCAATTTGGCTACGCTTGGCGGTAATATTGCCTCCGGCTTTGGAGATATTCTTCCTGCATTACTCATATATGATGCTGAGATTGCCTCCTATGGTGGGGAGTGCTTAAATATTCAGCCTGTAACAGAATGGTTGAATAACAGGTGGGATGGCTTAAAGTCTGCAACGGATATCGTTGCCGAAATTCGTATTTCTTCTGCAGGGGAGCGTCTGAACTCAAGCAAGCTTGAGGTATATCGGAAAGTTGGCCGTAGAGAAGCCTTCACTCCATCGCTAGTAACAGTGGGAATAACCGCGACGATTGATACCGAACGCCGGCTTAGCAGTGTAAGGATAGCTGCGGGCGGGGGATCGGGGCGGCCGCAGCGGCTAACTTCATCGGAAGCTATACTCGAGGACAACGTATACGAGGAGAGGCTGCTCCCGCTTTTATATGAGGCAGTAATTAGTGATTTTGCAACCTATAGCGATCCATTTGCTTCAGAGGCCTACAAGAAAAAAACCGCAGGGAACCTCATCGTATCGGAGCTCTGGAAGGCTACTAAATACGCTGGAATGAAGTGAGAGGAGAGAGGGAAAATGCTGCTGAATAAGGAATCCAGCGGAAGCCGCTGGCGTACACGGCCCGACGGACAGGGCAAGGTATCCGGCAAGCTGCAGTATTTGACCGATATGAGCGCAGATGGGATGTTGACCGGACGCGTGCTCCGCAGTCATCAGGCACATGCCCGTATCCTGTCTATAAATACAGATAAGGCTCTAAATGTGCCTGGTGTGCATGCTGTAATTACTCATGAGGATGTGCCTGGGCTGAATGGTTTTGGGATCGCGTTGCCTCACCAGCCAGTGTTTTGCAGTGATCGTGTTCGTTATACGGGGGATGCCATTGCAGCCGTAGCGGCAGACACCGATGAAATTGCGGAGTATGCACTGTCCTTGATTGAAGTGGTTTATGAACCCCTCCAACTGCTCGATGACCCTGAAGAGGCGATGAAGCAGGACGCCATCCTGCTGCATGCGGAGGGTAATGTGCTCCATCATACGGAATATCGAAAGGGAGAACCAGAGGCTGCTTTTGAGGATTGCTCTTATGTGGTGGAGGAGACTTATTGGACCCCGCGCCAAATGCATACCTACATGGAGACCGAGGGCGGATTGTTTATCCCTGAAAATAACGGGCGGCTTACGGTATATTCAGCCACTCAGCACGGACTGATGGACCGTAAACAATTATCCCGGATTTTGGCTATCCCAGAAGAAGAAATACGCGTAATCTCCAGTCCTATCGGTGGATCCTTTGGAGGGAAAGATGAACTTAACGTACAGCCCTATGGAGCTTTGCTGGCATTGCGGACACGGCTTCCGGTTCGGCTTCATAATTCCCGAGCGGAGTCTATACGTGCCGGGCTGAAGCGCCATCCCATGAAAATCACGATGAAAACAGGATGTGATACTGCGGGGAAATTAATGGCCCATCAGGTGAGAATCATTTCCGATACTGGGGCTTATGCCACACTAGGCGCAGAAGTGCTTAATTTTGCAACGGAGCATGTAATGGGTCCTTATTTAATCGATCACGTGGATGTAGAGGGTTTTGCTGTATACACCAACAATGGCGTATCAGGTGAGTTTCGAGGCTTTGGCGGGAATCAGGCAATTTTTGCATTGGAGGGGCAGTTGGATCGTTTGGCAGAACTTTTGGCGATAGATCCTTGGGAAATGCGCCGCCGGAATTTACGGCAGTATGGAGATCCGGGGCCGCTCGGGCAGGAGATTGCCCAGACGGACGGAGCCATGCAAGTGTGGGAGGCCTTGGCGGCCTCACCGCTTATGGTAGGTGAGGCTTCTCAGGGTGAGGATGCCGGCGGTAGGGGCAGTGCTGACGAACCATGGATTGTAACGGGGACAGGAGCTGCCATCGCTATGCATGGCGCGGGTCTCGGTTACGGTATTCCCGATCCTGCGGGCGGGAGACTGATATTGGCCCTTGACGGCAACATAGAAGCCGTTTTCGGCTACGAGGAATTTGGTCAAGGGCTGATCGCGACGATGGAGCAGATGCTGATCGAGCAATATGGTTTCGCCGCTGAAGATTTAAGAATCGTAATCGGAGATACCGATGTGGTTCCAGACAGCGGCTCAAGCACGGCTTCCCGGGCGACGAGTATGATGTGGATGGCGCTTAGACGCCTGCACCCAGATTTTACGGCCCGATTGCTTAATGCAGCAGTAGCTGCTTCGTCAGATACAGCGGTGGAAGATTTGAGAATCGGTCCCGGCGGTATCTGGAAGAAGGACGGAGGGCTGCTCCTGTCTTACAATGAGCTGGCACGCAGTATCTCAGCACCCATTGTAAGTGAAACGAAATTTAATTATCCGACTACAACCTATGAAAGAGTGGGCGCCCACTTTTTGTATACCTATTCGGCCATAGCCGTTAAAGTAGCCGTCAACCTGCTAACTGGACGTGTTCGTGTAACCGATCAGTATCACGCAGTGGCTGCGGGGCCTGTTGCCAATCCACAAGGATATTTGGGACAAATAGAAGGTGGCAGCAGTATGGCCATTGGCTTTACTCTTTCGGAGGATGCCATTATGACAGATGGAAGCTACGTAACTAAGAACTTGGATACGTATCTAGTTCCCACCATTGCTGATATGAATGGCAGTATTCAGGTGGAGCCGATAGAGGATTTACCGGATCATGATACGTACGGCCCTCGCGGTATCGGAGAGGTCGGTTCTGTTAATTTGGCGCCTGCAGTTGCCTCAGCTGTATTTCAGGCGGTGGGGAAACGGGTAACCCGGCTGCCGATCGACCCTGAATGGCTTCAGGCTACGCCGTTTATTCCGCAAAAGGCGGTGAAATCACATGCCCAGTAATATCATATTGAATTGCAGTATTAACGGTCAGCCTATATCGACTGAAGTGCCGCCAACCCGCAGGCTTCTGAATGTATTGCGGGAAGATTTAGATCTGACAGGTACGAAAAGGGCCTGTGAGCTGGGCCGCTGCGGAGCCTGTATGGTACTGATTGATGGCCACCCAGTCAACGCTTGTCTGACAATGGCTTACCAATGTACCGGCACAGAGATTACTACAATTGAAGGTTTGAGCGAAGCGGGACTTCATCCTGTTCAGCAAGCCTTTTTGGAAGAAGGCGGCTTTCAATGCGGCTACTGCACACCTGGGATGGTGATTTCGGTTGTTGCGCTGCTAGCAGAGAATCCCCAGCCTACCCAGGAAGAAGTAGAGGAAGCTTTATCCGGCAACCTTTGCCGCTGTACAGGTTACGGAGGGATTATGCGTGCTGTGAATAAAGCTATCGAAAGAGGGGGGATCTAGATGGAGGGACCTGTATCTTCCTTGTCACTGGATGAGATAAATGGGATGAGCAAGGCGGAGTTTGTACAAAGTCTAGGTGGGATTTTTGAACATTCCTCTTGGGTAGCCGAGGAGGCTTACCAGCAGGCCCCATTCGAATCTGTAGAGCATCTGCATAACTCCATGCTGGAAACGGCCCGGCATGCAGACAGGAGGCGAATTGAAGAACTCCTGCGAGCTCACCCGGATCTGGCGACAAGATTACAGGTTAGTCCGTTGTCTGCGGCAGAACAGCAGGGAGCAGGGCTTGATAAACTGACTCCTGACGAGTTCCTTTTGCTAAATAACTTAAACCAAACTTACACGGAAAAATATCAATTCCCCTTCATTTTCGCCGTACGCGGCAAAAATAAAGATGACATTATCCGCGCTATGCAAGAACGTGTAAATCGTTCCCCGCAAGAGGAGTGGGAACAGGCATTGTCCGAAATCGAGACCATTACACGATTCCGTATAAATGATTTGGTTGTAGAAGATATCACTGTACCTTGCGGACGGTTAACTACTCACGTGCTTGATCTTTCACGTGGAATTCCAGCTGCGGGTTTGAGCCTTCAGTTGTGGAGGATTAACGATGAAATCAATGAATTGCTGTGTGAAGCTGTGACGAACGGTGAAGGCAGATTGAAATCTCCTCTACTGGAAGGTTCAGAAATGAAGTCAGGCTGTTATGAATTACTGTTTATGGCAGGCGATTATTTTCGCAGAACCTCTGTGGAAGCAGTGAGTCATTCGGATGCTTCTACGCTATTTTTTCTTGAGCAGATTCCGATTCGTTTTAATATCAGCGACCCTATGGATCATTACCATGTCCCGCTGCTCGTAGCTCCTGGAGGGTACAGTACGTATCGGGGGAGCTAGTGAAAACCTGATGACCGGAGGGGATCATTTCATGAACAATTCATATGACCTTGTGATTAAGAATGGGAATGTAGTCCTTTCTAGTGATGTAGTGAGGTTGGAGATCGGTGTTATTCATGGGAAAATCGCCGCACTAGGTAAGAATCTGTCCATTGCGTCGAATACAAAGGTTATTGATGCTGAGGGACACTATGTGCTGCCAGGCATGATCGATATGCATGTTCACTTTAATGAACCGACATTGGGCGATTGGGAAGGGTTCCAGAGCGGCTCTGCAGCTCTTGCGGCTGGTGGTTGTACGACTTATGCAGATATGCCTCTTAACGGTAATCCACCTACGGTAAATGAGGCAGCTCTTAAGCTAAAAGCAGAAGCAGCTAGTGGAAACTCCGCCATAGACTATGTGTTATGGGGGGGGCTGGTTCCTGGCAACTTAGGAGAGTTAGAGGAGCTGGCAGCGGCTGGTGTTACCGGTTTTAAGGCTTTTTTATCCAATCCAGGAGGCGAGGGTGAAGGTCGATTCCGTGAGGTGGATGACGATACTCTTTATCAAGGGATGAAGAAGATTGCTTCGCTTGGCGGTATCCTGGCATTGCATGCAGAAAGTGAGGATATAACAGCTGCGCTATCTGCAGATGCCGAGCGGAATGGTCGCCATAACGCACGTGATTTTGCTGCCTGTCGTCCAGCAGAAGCCGAGCTTGAGGCTGTCGCACGAGCACTTCTGTACAGTGAACGGACAGGATGCCGACTTCATTTTGTTCATATCAGTACTGCCGCAGCTATCGAAATGATTCATGATGCGAAGCTTCGCGGACTGGATGTTTCTGCAGAAACTTGTCCCCACTACCTGATTTTAAATAAGACTCATATGGAAACCCTCGGACCTGTGGCCAAATGTGCCCCCCCGCTGCGCAGTGAGGAGGAGCGTGAGAAACTGTGGAAGGTACTCGCCGAAGGAAAGATTGACCTTATAGCCTCTGATCATTCTCCATGTCCAACAGAGCTTAAGATGAAATCCGGCCTGACTTTTTTTGAAGCATGGGGAGGGATTTCGGGTGCGCAGAACAGTGTGGAGCTGATGTTCCATGAAGGGGTCAACGTGCGGGGGCTCCCGGTAACCTTGATGTCAAAGCTGTTGGCTGAGTACCCTGCTAAGCGATTTGGAATGCATGATCGTAAAGGAACCATAGCTGTGGGGCTCGATGCCGATTTGGTTCTGCTTGATCCGAACAGTTCCTATAGACTTAACGCTCAGGACTTATTATATCGTCACAAACATAGCCCCTATATCGGTATGGCCCTATCCTGCAAGATAACCGCAACAATAAGCCGTGGAGATGTTGTCTACACCGCTGAAGACGGAGTGATATCAGGAGATGGCGGTCAATGGCTGAAGATCAAGAAAGGGCAGCTAATCCGATGAGTGCGCCGATAATACAGCCACCTGCCTCGATAATGTTGAAGCTGCTTGATGAACTGGCCGCATTTAGTGCTCCGGGACCGGGCATCACCAGATTGCTGTACACGCCGGAATGGAACCAAGCGCAGTTATTTTTGCAGGAGAAAATGGCTGGGCTGGGTCTAAAGGTTGCAAGAGATAAGGTTGGAAATGTATATGGACGGCTGATCGGCCGAAACGAAGACGAAAAAGTGATTTTAACAGGCTCGCATGTGGATACCGTAGTGAATGGCGGGAAATATGATGGAGCCTATGGTATAGCGGCTGCGGTTACTGCCATACATTATTTGCAGCAAACTTATGGAGCACCGCAGCGGACATTAGAGGTTGTATCATTTTGTGAAGAGGAAGGTAGCCGTTTTCCGTTAACCTTTTGGGGTTCTGGCCATGTTACGGGGATGTACGACGGAAGTGAAGCGGAATCCTTCGCCGATTCTGAGGGTATTACTCTAAGAACTGCAATGGCTAAGTACGGAGATGGCGACACTTTTGACTCAGAAAATCGTGGATATTCATGCAGGAGAAAGGATATTGGAGCTTTTGTGGAGCTGCATATTGAACAGGGGATTCTTCTTGAAAAGACAGGGACGCAGATTGGGATAGTGCAGGCTATTGCCGGACAAAGACGCTTCATGGTTAAAGTTACCGGAACGGCAAATCACGCGGGTACGACACCCATGAACCTGCGGAAGGATGCGCTGGCGGG
Organism: Paenibacillus sp.; assembly: GCA_023512345.1. Classification (GTDB taxonomy): domain Bacteria; phylum Bacillota; class Bacilli; order Paenibacillales; family Paenibacillaceae; genus Paenibacillus_AQ. Next base: position 150,638 of record JAILZT010000001.1, on the reverse strand, counting down.
TGCGTCTGAAATGCTGCTTATGCTGGAGCGTTTAGCCCATGGGGCCGGTGAACCGCTTGTGGCGACATCGGGTCGGTTAGAGGTCATCCCCAATACACCGAATGTAATTCCGGGTGAGGTTCATTTTACACTGGATATTCGGCATAGTGAAGCTGAGAAGCTGGAGAGCTTCTGTGCTGATATTCTTTCAATTTTCGATGAAATTGCGGAACGGCGTGGTCTGACTATTGAACTTGAGTCTAGGCTCAGCGCTCCTCCCGCCCCTATGGACAGCGAGATGTGCCAGCGTCTGGAACGCATATGTCAACAGCAGGACAGGAGTTACCGCACCATGGTGAGCGGTGCTGGGCACGATGCGCAGCTTTTTGCACCGCAATGTCCTACGGCGATGATTTTTGTACCTAGTCGGGATGGCATCAGTCATTCCCCTGCAGAATATTCTTCCCCAGAGGAGCTGGCCGCAGGATTGGACGTTCTGACCGAATTGTTATATGAGCTTGCCTATAAGGAAATATCAGTATAGATTACAACGTATTTTAGCGTCCTAGAGGGAGAGATTATCATGAAGCGGTACGAAGATTTGTCACCGTCACTGCGGTGTATTATGACCCCGGGACCGGTGGAGGTTGATCCGCGTGTCCTGCGGGCGATGTCTTTTCCAGTGCTGGGGCAGTTCGATCCGGAATTTACCGACATTATGAATGAAACCATGGAAATGCTGCGGAAACTATTCGTTACCGACAACGATTGGGCTTACCCTGTAGATGGTACTTCTCGCTCCGGCATTGAAGCGGTGATGGTTAGTCTTATTGAACCGGGAGACCGTGTGTTGATCCCGATCTTCGGGCGGTTTGGGCATCTTCTGCATGAAATTGCCGAGCGCTGTGGTGCGGAGGTATTCGTTCTGGAGAAAACTTGGGGAAGTGTATTTGAGCCAAATGAGGTTATAGCAGCTATGAAAAGCTTCCGGCCGCATGTGGTCGCCATGGTCCATGGTGAAACCTCAACAGGCCGCGTGCAGCCTCTCTTGGAGATTGGCCGGGCCTGCCGCGAGCAAGATGCATTGTTCATTGTCGATGCCGTAGCAACGATTGGCGGAGTGCCTGTAGAGACGGACGCCTGGATGCTGGATGCTGTAATTGGCGGTACCCAAAAATGTCTATCCGTTCCTTCGGGTATGGCGCCCATCTCATATAATGAACGTGCTGAGGCCAAGCTATTGAGTCGCAAACGGGTTGAGCGCGGATTAAGAACCGGAGAAACGCAGAGGGGGAAGCTGTCCTTTGTTCGCAGTAACTATTTTGATTTAGGCATGCTTCAGGATTATTGGAGCCCCAAGAGGCTGAATCATCATACAGAGATGACCTCTATGCTATATGCACTCCGGGAAGGCTTGCGTTTAACCTTAGAGGAAGGGCTTGAAGCACGCTTTGCCAGACATGCCTTGCATGAAGAAGCACTTGTAGCTGGATTAACAGCTATGGGGCTTAAACTTTATGGAGATCCTGCAAGTAAGTTAACGGTAGTCACATGTGTACTTATTCCGGAAGGAGTGGACGGAGAATCCGTGCGTTTTATGCTGCTTAACCGGTTTGGGATTGAAATTGCCAGTTCCTTCGGGCCTCTAAAAGGTTTAATCTGGCGTATAGGTACGATGGGATTCAGCTGCCGTGAAAATAACATACTGCGTCTGCTGGGTGCACTCGAAGCCGTATTGATACGCCACGGATATTCGATGCCTTGCGGCCTGGGTGTTCAAGCAGCGCTTGACGTATATGAGTCAAACATAAGATAATCGGTGGAATACATCAGCACTATTTACTTCAAAACAAAACGGCTTTCGTCTATTTAGGACGATGAAGCCGTTTTTCTAAAGAAGAACAAATAGGATGATAACGGGGGAGAAAATTATGGATTTTATAAGAAAACCGTTGGCAGATTGTGTGCCCGAACTGGTGGCTACGGCACGTGGGGATCAATCTGCAACATTAGTTATAATAGGCGGTAAGTTGGTTAATGTATGCTCCGGTGAGATTTTGGAGGGCATGTCCGTTGGTGTTCAAGGGGGGCGCATAGCCTATGTCGGAAAAGACGTGTCACATATGATTGGAGAAAAAACACGGGTTATTGACGCGGGCGGCAAATACATTGCCCCGGGGCTGCTGGATGGACACTGCCATATAGAGAGCACACAGCTTACCGTTACTGAGTTTGCCCGTGCGGTTCTACCAATGGGAACGACCGGGGGATTTTTTGACGCACATGAGATTGCCAATGTATTTGGTCTTAAGGGCATAAAGCTGATGCTGGATGAAATGCGCGGCACGCCGCTGGCTGCTTATATGCAGGTTGCTTCCTGTGTGCCGGCGGCAGGTGAGGAATTTGAGACCACGGGTGCATCGATCGGGCCTGAAGAAGTGGCTGAAGCCTTTACCTGGGGTGAAGATGTGATTGCTCTGGGTGAAGTGATGAACTTCCCAGGTGTCGTTTATGGTGACGACAAAATGTTAGGGGAAATTCAGGCTACACTGCGTGCAGGAAGATACGTGGATGGACATTTCACATGGCCTTCTAATGACTGGAGGCTTCCAGTATATGCGGCGGCTGGTGTTACCGGCGATCATGAATGTGTCACAGCGGATGATGTGATTGAGCGGGTCCGGCTTGGAATGTATGCGAAAATGCGCCGTGGCTCCGCCTGGCATGATGTAGCAAAAACCATTACCGCACATACAGAGAGAGGGCTTGATCCACGCCGTATGATGTTGGTAACTGATGACCGGAGCTCGGAATCGCTGCGAGATGAAGGTCATATGGATTTTGTTGTACGCCATGCGATTTCACAAGGTGTGAAGCCTGTGACTGCCTTTCAGATGGCGACTATTAATACAGCTGAACGTTTTGGCTTAACCAGGGATATCGGTTCCATTACACCGGGCTCCTATGCAGATATTATACTGTTGGATGGCAACTTGTCGGATGTTAACGTAGTGCTCACGATAGCAGCTGGTGTAGTTGTTGCCGAGAAAGGTGTAATGACAGCGTCACTGTCTCCGTACACTTATCCGCAGGAAGTCCTGACCTCCGTTCATTTACCAAAACGCCCAACCGCTGAAGACTTTGTGATAGCAGCTCCGATTGTATCTGGCATGCTGCCCACTAGAGTGATTGAAATCCGGGAAAACCATGTGGAGACCCTAGAGCAGATACTCACTCTTCCTGTAGAAGACGGGAAACTGCAGATAGGTGATGGGGATGGCTTATGTAAAATCGCTGTATTGGAGCGGCACAAAGGAACGGGGAACCAATCGGTAGGTGTTGTAGCTGGAATTGGTTTTCATGAACCGGCAGCCATAGCTATGACTGTTGCCCATGACAGCCATAACGTGCTTGTAATCGGCAATGATGAGGAGTTGATGGCCCAAGCTGCGAATGCAGTGGCTGATGCGCAGGGGGGAGTGACTGTAATAACAGCAGGCGGTACTACTCTTTTTCCATTGGCTATAGCTGGGTTGATGTCTACAGAGCCATTCGAGGTTGCGTCCGCTCAGTCTGCTGCTATAAGCAAGGCTCTATATGATGCAGGCTGTACGTTGAATTATGCCTTTATGACGCTGTCTTTGCTTGCATTAGCTGTAATCCCGACGCTTCGTTTAACGGATAAAGGGCTGGTGCGAATTACGCCGGAAGAGGGGATTCAACTTGTATCGCTTTTTGTATAAGCTAGATTCAGTTCAACGGTGTAGAGACTAATTCCGTAACATCGTATATAAGGCTGTTTTGAGGTTGATTTCCAACTCTCGAAGCAGTCTTTTTTATTGTGGGACATAAATTAAACAAATTTATTAAGATTGAATCATTTATTTTGAAAAAGATATATAAAACTATAAACAAAGTATAGTAAGATGACGATATTAACTTTAAATTAAATAAAAATTAGTAATATATTGCGGATAGCAGAGACGTTAGTGGAAGTCCAAATATGAGGGATGAGGTGCTTGAGAGATGATTAAATTAGAAACGCAAGACATTGTGAATATCGCCAAGAAGCAAATCGCCGGTATATTTAAAATGGAGCCGTTGGAGCTGAATTTCGTCAATGATTTTCAGGGAGAAAGGTATCTCCTGACCAATGATAAGCTGCACCTCACGAATCAGCATTATTGGGCTCGGGTAATGGACTGCGTATTTGATAATCAGATTAGACCTGTATTGATGTGTGAGATTCTGTATTTTCTTCGTAATGAGTTTATGGAGAGTGATATTAAACTACAATTTTCCTTTGACTTTACAGAGGGATCTGAAGGCGCCGCAGCGGCAAGTGCTGAGATCAGTTTCAATGACTCACCGGAATTGCAAAAAAGCGAGATTACAGAGTTGATAGATTTCGCGCTCGCATTGCAAGACAAACAATGGTTCGAGGAGCTTACCAATAAATATATACAAATGAGTGCATGAGTTACTTCTAATAAGATACTTTTAAATGGCCGGTCGAGGTTGTAAGAATCTTAAGTCTATTGATCTGGTGCCGGCCAATTAAAGTATGGTTTTGTACGATGTAGAAACATAAAGGTCTGATAAGTAAAAGACAAGCGAATGTGGTTTAATATGGAAATTGTGATTTTTATTATAGGGTGTGTGATTTTATACACAGAAAACAATCTAAAATGTTTGATAATATCAAGCTGAAAATACTGGTAACAGTTTTGATACCTTTTTATGTGAATAAATTCACCTTATAGATTTTTCAACGCAATAAACATACATAAAGTATTATTTTACATTTTTAGATTATGAGGCAGAGATGCAGGAGCGAGAGGGGGGATGACCTCTTGTGAGGAGACAACAGGCTCTTCATGAGAAGGGAAGCATATCACTTGCGAAGGTTCACTTTTTAACAAATGGCAACATAAAAACTGGGGATTTGGTAAAGGAGAATACAGATTGAAAAACCGAAAATTTATTTCACTGACTGTCGCTGCTGCACTTTTGTTGTCACCGATCGCTTATACGATCAATGCACCTGCGTTGAATTTGAAGATTGATGCCGTATCAGCAGCTTCCGAGGAAGCACCTGCTGCAACTGCAAAACCAAAACCAACAGCGAAACCAACAGCAAAACCAACAGCAAAACCAAAACCAACAGCAAAACCAACGGCAAAACCAACGGCAAAACCAGTTGTAAAAGCAACTACAAAACCGGTTGTAAAAGCAACTGCAAAACCAGTTGTAAAAGCAACAGCAAAACCAGTAGTAAAACCAGTAGCAACAGCAAAACCAGTAGCTACAGTAAAACCTGTAACTGTTAAAGCAAGCGTATACCAAGACGGAGTTTATGTTGCTTACGGCGATGCTTACTCCAAAGGTACTGAAGGCGCTAAAGTAACTATAAAAAATGGCAAGGTTGCTAGTGTTGAACTTATGAGAACTAGCCCTAAGATGATTGATAGAGATGCACGCAACAACTATCAGACTCTTTGGCAAGCATATGCCATGATGGAAACTAGATTGGTTGGAAAAACAAGAGACGAAGCCGCTGCAGTTGATGCTGTATCTGGCGCAACCCGTTCAAGCAACGGTTGGAAATTGTCTGTTGATAGAGCTTTCGAAAGAGCATTGAAGGTTAAACCTGCTGGTGCTGTTTTCTTCGATGGTGAACACATGGGTGTTGATCCTGAAGGTAAATACTCCATTTTCGTAACGTATTCAGCCAACGTACTAACAGACGTTAAGGTATATCCAATGAATGCTGCTGGAGACTTCATTGATGCTAAGGTCTACACAGCTGAACAAACCGCAGCAGTTGCAGCAATCAAACAAGAACTGTTGGCTAACGGTACATCCGCAAAAGCTACAGCAGGTCTGGAAGCTGACTTCAAGGCTGCAGTAAATGCTTTCTGGGATGCTCAACAAAATGCTTCTATTGATAATAAATCCGCATATGTTGATGGATTCTACTCTGCTTATGGAACTGCAAGAAGTGTAGGCGTTGAAAGAGCAGACATCGTTATCCGTAACGGTAAGCTGGTTGATGTGAAACTGTTGAGATTGGGAACTAACCTGATCGACAGAGGAAACACGGCTTACGCTGAAGTAGTAAAAGCATACGCTCCAATGACTGCTAAATTGCTTGCAAACGGTTCATTCTTCGCTAACTACGATGAGAAGGTAGACGGAATCTCCGGAGCAACTGAAAGCAGCCATGGCTGGAATCAGTCTGTAGAAAGAGCTTTTGAAAAAGCTTTGAAAGTACCAACTGCAGGTCAATATTTTGACGGCAAATTTGCCGGCGTTGATAACCAATCCAAGATCCTCTTGTTGGTTGACATTGCTTCTGATGAAGTAACTGATGTTAAAGTAAGCTTGTTCGGAGCTGACAAAAAAATTATTGCTGATAATAAATTGTCACCTAGTCAAGTAGTAGCAGTTGCTGCAATTCGTTCAGGATTGATTGAAAACGGTATTGATATGGCTGATATCGAAGATCAAACTGTATTGTCTGCTGCAGCTAGAGCTGCTTTGACTGATGCATTAGCAAATGCCTCGAAACAACAAAGCGAATACAAAGATGGTACATTTACTGCATTTGGTAATGCATATGATAAAGGAACTAACAAAGCTGAGGTAACACTGCGTAATGGCAAGATTGTTGATGTAGTGTTGTCACGTGTAGGCATGAACATGGTTGACCTAGGCGCCAAGGCTTATGCAGAAGTTGTTAAAGCTATCCCGCAATTAACTGCAAGCTTCATGGCTGCAGGAACTAGAGAAGGCGTACAAGAAGTTGATGCTATATCTGGCGCAACCAGCAGCAGCAACGCATTGAAAGCCGCTGTTGATAGAGCTTATGGAAAAGCAGAAATCGCAGAAACAAACAAAGCTGCTTACTTCAACGGTATCTTCATCGGTGTAAGCAAAGATAAATTCGTTAACGTAATGGTAACTGTTAAAAATGGAGTTCCAGTGAATATGACTGTATACTTCCTTGACGCTGCAGGCAAAACCAGAACTGTTGAATCCTTGACAGCAGCTGAAAAAACAGTGAAGAATGAAATTGAAGGTACTAATGTTGGAATCATGCATAAATATGGTTACAAACCGACTGCATTTGGCAGCAACGACGATGAGAAAGCAGTATCTGCTAGAGCAGTAGAAGCTATCAAATCTGCTCTTGAATCTGCCGGTAAATAATTCGTTATACAGTAGTAAAAGGTTAAGGGGTTATCCTAAAGGTCATGAAAATGGCTGGGGGATAACCCCTTTTTCTGCCAAATATGATATTATGGTTCATGTGTCAAAAAGTTAAATATACAAGGGCAGGTAAAACCTGTTATCAATAGGAGGCTCAACATGACTCAAATTAAACAGTTAGCTCCACAGGATGATTTTGTAGGCTTTTATCTATTGCGTGAGCTGACAATCAAACAAACGAATGGTACTCCTCAAAAGGATTATTTTGATATTGTTTTAGGGGATTCGACCGGGCAGCTGTCTGCTAAGTTCTGGGACGTGACTACAACGGATAAAGAAACATTTTTCCCAATGGCACTTGTAAAAGTTCGAGGTACGGCTCATACCTATCGTGATAAGCTGCAGATCAAAGTCTCAAAAATGAGACTGGTCGTAGATTCTGATGGAGTAGCGCTAACGGACTTTATTCGCTCTGCACCTATTCGTCCCGTAGATCTGATTCATACCATTAAATCGGTTATGGCAAGTATCGCAGATCCAGAAATATCAACGATTGTCTCGTTCTGTGTGGGTAAGGTAGAAGAGAAGCTAATGCATTATCCGGCAGCAAAAACCTATCATCATGCTTATTTTGCTGGTCTTGCCTATCACATGGTTCGTATGTTGGAGCTTGGTGAGTTTTTATGTAAACAACGGCCTTTCTTGAATGCTGATCTAATGAAGGCAGGGATTATTCTTCATGATATCGCTAAGCCAGAGGAGATGATTTCGCAAATCGGTATCGTCTCTGATTATAGTGTTCAGGGCAAGCTAATCGGACATATCTCAATGGCTGCTAACTGGATTACGGAGGCGGCTATCCGTTCAGGAATTGATCTGGATTCGGAGAAAGTTCTGGCATTACAGCATTTGGTCTTATCGCATCATAATCTGGGAGAATGGGGTAGCCCTGTTCAACCACAGACGGCTGAGGCAGTCGCATTGCATCATATAGACGCTATGGATGCCAAGCTGCAAATGGTTGAGGATGCTTTGGATACAACGCCTGAGTCAGAGGAATGGACCCCTTTTATAAGAGGCCTGGAGAATAAAGCGGTTTACCGTTTGAAAATTTAGTGGGATTTAAGGTTTACATAGAAAGTCTGCTCGTACGTAGAGCGGGCTTTTTTTTTAACTTCGGAGCTGAAAATGGGGTGTATCCTCTATTATACATTGTTCCAGTCTTATACCCTTGGTTGCTGGTAAGAAGGAGAGGGTCACTGTGTTGTTCCTGTTCCATGAGCTTTAATAGAATGGCAGCAGACGCCCGAGCATCATCCAGAGCATCGTGATGGTTCAGGGGAATACCGAAATGTGCTGAGATAACGTTTAACTTGTGGGAAGGCAGATGTGTCAGCATTTTTTTACCAAGTATATAAGTACATAGATATTGAAAATCCGGGTAGTCCAATGAGGCTCCATCCAGGCAATATCGCAAGACGCTCATATCAAAAGAGGCGTTATGTGCCACCACAACTTGTCCTTGCAGCAAAGGTTCCAGCTGGGTCCACAACTCCGAGAAGGTCGGCTTCCCATGAATCATTGAAGGTGTGATGCCGTGTATGGCTATGTTTCTTCCGTCGAACCGCTGCTCAGGATCAATAAGCCACACATGTTCTTTCGTGATAATTCCTGCTCTAACCTCAACAAGGCCAAGTGCACAAGCACTTGAGCGGTTAGCGTTAGCCGTCTCAAAATCAATGGCTGTAAAGTTCATAATAAGTAAAGCCCCTTATCTATCATATATATATTCATATTATAGGAGTGAGAGGCTAAAAACAATCTATCGAATTTACACAGTACGAACTAACCTGGCCCCCGAGTATTCTCATCTGCTGAGATTCTGGGGGCTTATTAGTGTCTGGTTATCGTTGTCTGTATTGTCTAGGATACGGCATTTTGCTGAAGCTGCAACAAATGCAGATTTAGAACGAATCCTTTTATTAGATTATCTCCGTTCATAATATCCGTATCATAGGCGCGCTGAAAGCCCAGTCTTTCATACAGCTTCACGGCTGAAGCCATCATATCCGAGGTGTGTAAATTTAAGGTGCTTGCACCAAATTCAAGGCTTCTGCGTGCTGCTTCTTGGATCAGAAGTGTGGCAACCCCAAGTCCACGTGCGCTAGGGGAGACGGCTAAAAGACGGATTATAGGTGAATGTATGCCAAGCTCGGGCTTTCCATAGGCAGCTTCAGAAGAGAGAAACAGCTGAACGCTTCCCACGATCTCCTTGTCAATTTCCGCAATAATACGTGCGGCAGGCCTAGTTCCATTTACAGAATCAAGAATAGAATTACGGTACTCTTCCCAGAAGGTCTCGGATAAAAGGGCTGAATATTGACTGTAAGCCTCCAGTAAAACCCTGGCTATCGCTTCACGATCCGACTCCTTAGCTTCTCGAATAATTACTTCTTTTATATTCACCATAATAACCCTCCTTCATCATGTAGCTCATTATAATACATAAATCCGATGTTTATAAGGGGGATTAATATTATTGATATCGGAATAGAAAATTTCAAATTTAATTTAGATTGACAATATAAGGGGGCGTGATTAAGATGGAAAAAAACCAATGGAACCTTTTTCCTTGTAAATCAGTGTTAAACTATCGGAATAATTAACTATCTATTTGATGAATTGGAGGCCTACAAGTGAACATTGAGAATATTGAAGCATTTGTCTATATAAATCACTATGGAAGTTTTAACAAAGCCGCTGATATTCTGTATATCTCGCAGCCCACGGTAACTGCCCGTATACAATCACTTGAGCGTGAATTGGATTGCAGGTTGTTTGACCGCCTAGGTAAGCAAATTAATTTGACAGACAAAGGTAAACAATTTCTTCCCTATGCACAGCAAATCCTTCAGGTCTATCAAACGGGTAAGCATCAGATCCAATCCAAGGGGAATCTTCCTAATGAGTTGAGGATAGGCAGTACGGTGTCCGTCTCCAATTATTTAATGCCCCACCTTCTGATCCATTTGCAGCGGAAATATCCAAATATTAATTTCAAACTGACTACGGCATCTACAGATCTGCTAATAGATAAGCTGAAATCCAAGGAAATTGATTTAGCATTTATACGTAAGGTGGTTAACCCTGCCTTTCAAGCCTTTCCGTTCTGCGAAGATCCCATTTCTCTTTATGTATATGAGGGACATCCGCTTGCACAGATGGATATAGCATCTATACATGAGCTTCGTAATGAGACATTAGTATTTTTCGAATGTGGTTCATTGGATTGGATGCGCCTGCATCGTGTATTCGAAAGTATGGATCAGCAGCCCAATATTGTGTATCAGGTAGATAATCTGGAGACGGCTAAAAAGCTGGTGCTTCGAAAGGCAGGCATTTGTTTTCTGCCCACATTAAGTGTGAAAGAAGAAGTCGAGGCGGGAAGGCTGATTCGGGTAGACATTGCGGAAACCGCTGGAATATCACTACGAACCAATCTCATTTCCTTGAACGGAGAGAACGCTGAGTTTATGGAGTCGCTTCTGGAAATAGGCGCTAACCCTGCTTAAAATCAAATAATTAGATGGATATATAGAAAAACTCTATTAGCGCAGAGGTGAATAGCGTGATAAAGTGAATTGCATATAATCACGACTAAAACTATAGGAATTATATTAATTGAAAAGGAGGCCGAAAATGAGCGGAATTTTCCGATTAGCAGAGCTGCGGGACGCGGAACAATTACTGGATATTACATACCGTGCTTATCAGTTAATTCGAGAACTAGGCTTGCAATGGCCAGCGGCTACAGCGGATCTTGCCTTGATTCAGGATAATGTAACGACAAATGACTGTTATGTACTTGAGATCAATGGAGCTATTGTAGCCACGATTACACTATCGAAGAGCAACGAAGTCAAGACGCTTACTGAGCTTCCTTTTATCAAATGGTTTGCGGTTGATCCTTACCATAGCGGAAAGGGCTTGGGCGGTAAATTGCTGGATTGGATAGAGGAAAAAGTGATCCACGATAAGCTGGGAGCTTCAGCGGTAACCTTGGCGACTGCCAAGAAACATCCGTGGTTGGTTCAGATGTATGAACGGCGCGGTTATGAACGCTTTCTGGAGATTGATTCGCAGAACGGGGACGGAATTATGTATCTCATGAAAAAGTCGCTGAAATACAAACAAAAAACATTTTACTAAAAGGGGATAGAAAAATGAAGAAGACAATCTTATTGGTTAACATAATGGTTCTTACACTGGCAATCGCGGGCTGCGGTGCGAACAATAACAGCAGTACCAACGCCAAGGATGTGGCGGCAGCAGAGCCTGAGACTACTAACTCGGCTGCGGCGGCGACAGAAGAACCGGTTCAAGTAACCAAAATTATAGTGGGAACGGGCACGGGTTTCCCTCAGGTATGCTTTATTGATGAGAATGGTAAGCTGACAGGTTTTGATGTAGAGCTGCTGAAAGAAGTCGACAACCGACTGCCAGAGTATGAGTTTGAACTTAAAACGATGGATTTTGGCAACCTGCTGCTGAGTCTGGATACGAAAAAAATTGATCTGGTAGCCCATGTCATGGAGAAAAACCCGGAGCGTGAACAGAAGTATCTTTTTAATAATGAGCCATATGCCCATTGGAGAAACCGTATCGTTGTCGCTAAGGATACTAACTCGATTCAATCCCTCGAGGATCTTAAAGGGAAAAAAGTTTTAACCAGTGCAACAAGCGCACAGGCTCAAATTCTGGAGAACTATAACAAAGAGAATGACAATGCCATTAGTATCGTCTATCAAAATGGCGCAGCCAATGACACGGTGAACCAACTTACTTCGGGACGTGTTGATGCTACCCTTGCAGCAGATTTTGTAATGCCCATTATCGATCCGCAGAGCAAGTTGAAAACCGTAGGAAATGAACTGTCTTCAGCTGACATTTTATATGTGCTTCGTAAAGATGGTGCAGATTCACAAAAGCTTGCTGATGCGATAGACGGAGCAATCAAGGAAGTAAAAGCTGACGGTACACTAGGAAAACTGAGCACTGAGTGGCTTGGAGCGGACGTTACAGAAGATTCGGTCAAATGATACAACCTAATCATAGGGGGAGGAGGGTAAATCATGGGTGCACCATTTGACATTAGCTATATATTTAACTTTTTACCGAAGCTTTTGACAACCCTTGGTACAACGCTTCTAATTGTCATCTGTTCGCTCGTAGCTGGAGTTATTGTTGGTTTTCTAATTGCCCTCCCTCGCCTATATAAGGTGCCGGTGCTTAAGACTTTCTCCGAGATTTACATTTCTTTTTTCCGGGGAACGCCTATTCTGATCCAGTTGTTCTTATTCTACTACGGTCTGCCGGAAATTCTTAAGCTTGTGAATCTGGATTTGACCCGGGCACCGGTGTTGGTCTTCGTGATTCTGACTTATGGGCTGCACACAGGAGCGTTCATGTCGGAGATGATTCGAGCCTCAGTATCTGCTGTGGATAAGGGACAGGTGGAAGCGGCGTACGCCACAGGGATGACGGCATTCCAAGCGTTTACTCGGATTGTGCTGCCTCAGGCATTGGCAATCGCTGTTCCTGTATTCTCGAACTTGGTTATTGCGCTACTCAAGGATACTTCACTCGCTTTCACGCTGGGCGTTATGGAATTGACAGGGAAGGCCCAAACGTTAGGCGCGATCAGCCAACATTTTATCGAGACTTATATTGCACTTGCTCTTATTTATTTGGCAATCAGCTTTACGATTGAGAAGCTTCTTCTTAAGGCGGAACACCGTTTGCTTAAGCATGAAGATCGTAACAGCTCTGTGAAAAAAGTGTTTGGTATTCGCAAAAACATTTCCTATCGGCGCATTATTGCAGAAATGGGATCAGGCAAAGGAGGTGCAAGTCTATGAAGCTGGATCCATCATTCATCTGGACTGCCTTCGTACAACTTCTGGGGGTAATACCCACCACACTGTACATCACCTTGGTTTCCGTACTGGTCGGTTTTGTCATTGGAACGGTAGTAGCGTTGATTCGGATTTACAAAGTGCCCGTACTTTATCCGATAGCCTTGGGTTATGTCACCTTTATCCGAGGCACCCCTATGCTGACACATTTATTACTGATTTATTTTGGACTTCCTATACTTGTCGATGGGCTTGCTACTTACTTTGGATGGGGTTTTAGTTCAGTGTCTATTCCGATGATTGGTTTTGCTTATATTTCTTTCTCGATCACAGCAGGGGCTTATATGTCTGAGGTAGTTCGATCAGGTCTGCTCGCGGTGGACCGGGGGCAGATTGAAGCGGCTCATTCCGTGGGTATGACCACACCGCAAGCACTTAGAAGGATTGTATTCCCACAGGCACTGGCAGCAAGCTTGCCCAATCTGTCTAATTCAGTTATTGGGATGCTGCATGGTTCAACCCTTGCTTTCACTGTATCTGTTGTAGATATCAACGCTAAGGCACAAATTGTAGCTTCGACGAATTGGAAATTTTTTGAGGCCTATCTGGCCGCTGCTGCTATCTTCTGGGGACTTACGGTTCTTATTGAGCGCTTGACGTCCCTAATTGAAAAACGGATTAATCTGTACAATCGAGGTGGAGTTGTATGATTCAGCTAACCCATATATCCAAGGCCTTTGGCCGTAATCAGGTTTTGAACGATATTAATTTAACCGTCACGAAGGGCGAGGTTGTCGTTATTCTTGGACCCAGCGGCTCGGGAAAGACTACGCTGCTACGATGCGTGAACTATTTGGAGAAACCTAGCGGTGGACAAATCGTAATTGGTGATTTCAGCGTAAACTGCAAACAAGCTCGCAAGAAGGAAATTCATCAGCTGCGTCAAAAAACGGCTATGGTCTTCCAGCAATACAATTTATTCAGACATAAAACAGCGCTTGAGAATGTGATGGAAGGTTTGCTTGTAGTGAAAAAGCTTCCGAAGGAGGAAGCGAAAAAGAGAAGCATTGCCTTCCTAGAGAAGGTAGGTTTGGGTTCAAAACTCGATTCGTATCCTAGCCAGCTGTCCGGAGGACAACAGCAGCGTGTAGGAATTGCACGTGCCCTAGCGCTGGAGCCAGAAGTAATTCTGTTCGATGAACCCACATCTGCTCTTGACCCAGAACTGGTGGGGGAAGTGCTCGCAGTGATTCGTAAAATCGCGAAGGAAGGCATTACGATGATTGTAGTAACGCATGAAATGGGCTTTGCCCGAGATGTAGCGAATCATGTGGTCTTTATGGACGGTGGTGTCATTGTTGAAGAAGGCACTCCAACCGAGCTATTCAACCATCCCAAAGAAGAAAGAACCAAACAGTTCTTGAAGCGGATAACACCGGAACTGAACTATTCCATTTAGGAGGTAACACGATGGCGATAACAATTAGTGTACTGGATCAAAGTCCGATTTATCCGGGGGAGACTTCTGAAAAAGCGTTGCAACATACGATTAAGCTTGCGCAGTTATCTGAGCAATTGGGCTTCCGTCGTTTCTGGGTATCCGAGCATCATGACTCCGAACAGGTAGCAGGTTCATCCCCGGAGGTGTTGATTTCTCACCTCCTAGCCAAGACAGAAAGCATTCGAATCGGTTCTGGTGGGATTATGCTTCAGCACTACAGCCCATATAAGGTAGCCGAAAATTTCAATGTTCTGGCTTCCCTTGCTCCAGGAAGGGTAGATTTAGGCGTTGGCCGTGCTCCTGGCGGGCTACCTCGAAGCACCCAAGCACTGCAGCAGGGAGTCTCCGCATCACCTGCATTAACAGATAAAATTATTGAACTAGAGAAATATGTACATAACCGGTTAGAGGAGGATCATCCTCTGGCAGGACTTAAGGCAGGTCCGATTCCTGCAGCTCCACCAGAGTTATATGTACTAGGTGCCAGTGTAGCCAGTGCCGAAATCGCTGCCGAGTTGGGTCTGCCCTATGTTTTTTCATTATTTATTGGCGGAGATCAGGCTGTGGCATTGGAAGCCATTCGGATTTACCGCAGCACTTTTAACTCCTCGCGGGGAGGAAGCCCGCAAGTCATTATTGCACTAGCCATTATTGTAGCCGAAACTGCTCAAGAGGCAGCGGAACTAGCTGGAGCTCATAAGCTGGTTCGGGTTCATTTAGCTAACGGGAAGACACTGACTTTAGGCAGCCGGGAGCAGGCAGAGGAATTTGCCAAGCAGAGCCAGGAGGCATATACGATTGAAGAGAAGGAGCCTGAGATTATAAAGGGTACCCAAGACTTCGTTCGGGATCAGTTGCTTGCGTTGTCTGATGCATCCAGTGTTGAAGAGTTTATCGTGACCACAAATGTTTACCCCTTTGACAAGCGGATCCGCTCGTTTGAGCTCTTAAATGAAGCGCTCGCCGGGGTGCCTTCGAAAGTATAATACAGGCTGTTGAGCGTAGACAGTAATTGCTGAAGGAAAGGGGCGCAAACAATGGTTAGTATCACCATGGACACGAAGTCTGAGGTATTTAAGGATCAATTAATCGGGATACGCCGACATTTACATCAGCATCCGGAGCTCTCTAATAAGGAATATGAAACCACCAAATATATCACTTCCTTGTTGGAGCAGGCTGGAGTGACCATCGTAGATTATGGCCTAAAGACAGGTGTTGTAGCGGAAGTGAGGGGGGAGCAAGGCGGACCTATCGTTGCGCTGCGTGCAGATATCGACGCTTTGCCGATTCAAGAGGAAACGGGATTGCCCTATGAATCGCTCCATCCCGGCATAATGCATGCCTGTGGGCATGATTTTCACACGGCATCGTTAATCGGAGCTGCCTATTTACTTAAACAGCAGGAGAAACGTTTAAAGGGAACGGTACGTTTTCTGTTCCAGCCTGCTGAAGAGAAGGCGACAGGAGCCCGGCAGATTATAGAAAGTGGTGCACTCGAAGGTGTACGGGCCATTTTTGGAATGCACAATAAGCCGGATCTGCCGGTGGGGACGATTGGAATTAAATCAGGTCCACTCATGGCTGCTGCAGATGGGTTCGTGGTTGAGGTGACCGGAGCCGGATCGCATGCAGCAGTACCGGAGGCAGGAATCGATCCTATTGTTACAGCCTCACATATTGTAACGGCGCTCCAATCGATTGTAAGCCGTAATGTTAGTGCCCTTCACAGTGCGGTGATCAGCGTTACCAAAATCCACAGCGGCACCTCGTGGAATATTATTCCTGAAACAGCGGTGCTGGATGGAACCATCCGCACCTTTGATGAAGGAATTCGGGTTCGTGTGCTGGAACGTTTCGAGCAGGTAGTAGCGGGTGTAGCTACCGCTTTCGGAGCAAAGGCTGCAGTCCATTGGATTGAGGGGCCGCCATCGGTTATAAATGATACTTCACTGGCACAGCTTGCGGAAGAAACGTCTGCTGCGCTTGAGTTGACCGCTGTGAAGCCGCTACCTTCCCCTGCGGGAGAAGACTTTGCCTTTTATCAGAGGGTAGTCCCAGGATTGTTCGTATTTATGGGTATAGCTGGAACCCAGGAATGGCATCATCCAGGCTTCAATCTGGATGAACATGCATTGTCGATCAGTGCCGATTTCTTTACCGAGCTAGCAATACGGTATCTGGAGCAGCACTCTACTGAGGGAGAACCGGACGTCAATCAACATTTGGAGGGATTTGCATGAGCAGGGATCTAATTGAGGATTATTTAAATACACATCTACAGCTAGTCCAATCCGTGGAGAGACTTACCGAAGAGCAGCTCAAGTGGAAGCAAGAACCGGGAAGTTGGAGTGTAACAGAAGTGTTGACGCATCTGGCGGATCATAACATCGTCGTTTCATTCCGGATACGTGATATCCTCGCTGATACAAAGGCACAACTGCCTGCATTTAATCAGGATAGCTGGATAACAGGTCAGCACGCCAATGAAGGGAATGCCGCAGATGTTTTAAGAGTTTTTGGGAGCTTGCTGCAATATAACAGTCTACTCTTTGCAAGGCTTAGCGATTCGGATTGGAACAAAAGCGGCATCAACTTTAAAGGTGAATCCGTCAACATAACGGCTATTATCCAAGGCTTCACTGCACATGTACAGAGACATCTTGCCCAAATCGAACGGATTAAGGCCGCGGCCGCGGTTGCTGCAACTTCTGCGACTGCACCCAATGTACACTAACTCAATATAAGGAGGAGAGAATATGGCAAAATCAAGACAATTGAAGCTCGGAGCCCTGCTGCATGGAGTGGGGGGCAGTACTTCTATGTGGCGGCATGCGGATGCACAACCGGATGCCAGCGTGAATTTTGAGCTATACAAAAAGTGGGTACAAAAAGCTGAGGAAGGCAAATTTGACCTGATTTTTATAGCTGATGGGCTGTATATTAATGATAAATCCATTCCTCATTTCCTGAATAGGTTTGAGCCTCTAACGATCTTGAGTGCTTTGGCGGCTGTTAGCAAAAACATCGGACTTGTGGGTACCTTATCTACCTCTTATAGTGAGCCCTTTACCGTCGCTCGACAATTTGGATCACTCGATGTTATCAGTGGTGGGCGTGCGGGCTGGAATGTAGTAACCTCACCGCTGGAAGGCTCCGCCTTGAACTATAGTAAAAAGGAGCATCCGGATCATGGCAAGCGTTATCGTATTGCTACGGAATATCTAGAGGTCACAAGGGGATTGTGGGATTCCTGGGAGGATGATGCATTTGTGCGGGACAAGGAAAAGGGTGTCTTTTTTGATCCGCAAAAAATGCATACACTTAATCATGAAGGTGAGTTTTTCTCAGTAAAAGGTCCACTGAACATTGCTCGTTCCAAACAAGGGCAGCCGGTTGTGTTTCAAGCGGGTTCGTCGGACGTTGGGAAAAATTATGCTTCGAAGGAAGCCGATGCAATCTTTACCGGACATGACACATTGGCTGAAGCCCAAGAGTTTTATCGGGACGTTAAGGAACGTATAGTTTCGTTCGGACGAAATCCAGAGGATGTGCTTATATTCCCAGGGATCGCACCGATTCTTGGTAATACCCCAGAGGAAGCAGAGCAAAAGTATCAAGAAGTGGCCAGCCTGGTGACGATTGAAAATGCCCTGAATTATTTAGGGAGATTTTTTGAGCATCATGATTTCTCACAGTATCCGCTGGATGAGCCCTTTCCTGAGCTTGGAGAGCTTGGCAGGAACAGTTTTCAAAGTGGTACGGACAAAATCAAAAAAGATGCCAAGGAAAAGGGCTTGACCTTACGGGAAGTAGCTCTTCAATCGGCAACACCACGCAGCAGCTTCATTGGCACTCCATTGCAGGTAGCCGATCAGATCCAAACCTGGTTCGAATCTGGGGCAGCAGATGGGTTCATGCTGGCGGCAGCCGTACCCAACGGTATTGAGGAGTTCGTAGACCTTGTTGTGCCTATATTACAGGAACGTGGTTTGTTCCGAACAGAGTACGAAAGCGATACATTGCGGGGAAATCTGGGTCTGGCCATTCCGGAAAATCGATATGCAAGGGCGGTTACGGAAACCGCCAACCGTGTCTAATCAGAAACGATTTAGTATGGGAGCATGCAGTTGTCTCTCTAAAAGTATAAATGCAACTAAAAAGCCATGACTCTCTGAATAGAGAAGTCATGGCTTTAATATTTTTAGGATGCTGATTTCTTAATTTCCAACACTGGAGTTCTGGTTACGAAGGCGGGCTAGTTCAGCATCTACAGCTTTATTCAGATGGGGATCAACTGGGGGATAAGGCGACGTTGCGCGGAAATTCCGGTTGGAGTTTTCAGCGGTAATCTCCCATTCTGTAATTTTCTCTTCCATCCGATCAAAACTGCGTGATGTTTCCCCGGTGTTCAGGGCTTGTACGTAGTTTCCATTGCTCGGGTTCTGTCCAATAACCCGTGGAGCCGTATTTAGCGTTTCCTTTGCCTGACGAGCACGTGCGGCCAGTTCTGCTCTTTTGGCCTTAAGGCGAGTACGTTCTTCCTTGGCATTTTGGATACTTTTCTCTAGACTAGACAGAGTGTTTCGGGTTTCTACCAGACCCGCATTACATTCCTGTTCGCTCTCCATGTACTTCAGCTTGGCTTGCACCGCAAGCTTGGCCTCTGCTTCATTTCCTTGCTCGATTGCTTGGATGGCTAGGACTTCACTTTGTTCAGCCATCAGATGATATTCATGCTTGCGGCGCTCCAGAACATTTTCCGCTGCTTTGAGGTCGCGCTCGTTACGCTCCGCCGTAGAAATCTCATCCTCTAAATCCCTTAAGTATTGCCCGGTTAGCAGCATAGGGTCTTCCAATTTATTCAATCCCTCATTCAGGGCTGCTCTTGTCAATGTAGCGATTCTCTTCAATATAGTCATTATATTCTCTCCTTTTTATTTATGATTGTTATAGATAGACCCGCATGTTAGTTAAAATCATAGGAGTCTGTGAAACCGCCAAAAGGTTCTTTCGGAACAACGACACTGGCGATGAGGTAAAATAAAACGACTGAACCAAAACTGAATATTGCAGCAACTAATGCGATCAACCGTAGGACTGTAGCATCGAAACCTAACCAATTCGCCAGCCCTCCGCATAATCCACTGATTTTTTTATCACTCTGAGTACGGTATAATTTTTTCATTTCAAATCGCTTCCTCTCTTATTATGAATCTGTTTAATTTGTTTCGTATCCGTTGTCTATGTACTTATTGTAAGACCTTTCCGTATCCGGCAACACGGGCTGAGGACTGTTTTATTAACTCGACCTGAGGCGGGGAAGGCTCTAGTAAATAGGCGGGGAACCATAGAATTAGAAATTCACCCAATCGCTGTTTGCGGGGAGTTAATCCCCATTTAACACTCCATATATATACTAGGCTCATGTCCAGTGTTCAAAATATATGAAGCAAAGGATGGCGAATTGGATGGGTATTCACACTTATTTTCGATCTCTTAATGAATTAGAAAGAATCTTTCGTTGTCCGGGTAAGTTCAAATTTGAAGTGCACACAGTGGCGGCTCATTCCTGGAAAGTAGTGCAATATGCGAAAACACTGGCGGATATCGAAGAAAAAAATGGTGCGAGCATAGATTGGAAGAAGCTTTATGAAATCACAAGCAGCCATGATTACGGGGAAATTTTTATTGGAGATATTAAGACGCCTGTTAAGCATTCTTCGATGGAACTACGCTCTTTGATCCAGCAGGTGGAGGAGGGTATGATTAATAACTTCATTAAAGAGAATATTCCAGAGGAATTCAAAAGTATCTTTTACAATCAATTACGGGAGGGCAAAGATGATTCCATTGAAGGTTTGATATTGGAAGTCGCAGATAAAATGGATCAGGTGTATGAGGCCTTCTCAGAGCTTCAGAGAGGAAACACCGAGAAAGAGTTTGTGGTCATGTATCGTAATGCTCTAGTTAAAATTAAGAATATAAATTTAAAGTGCGTGGAGTATTTTCTGGAGAATATTTTGCCGGATATTGTGAATGAGGAGAGCATGTCCACAATTGATATTAAGCGTATTACAGAAGAAGCGTTGGCTCTTTAATGACTAGTTGAAGAAAAATAAGAAAAAGTACAAATACATTTAACTTATTATGAATAGGTTTAACAAAATAAATATTAAATTGACAGAAGGCTTATAAATTCATTAATATATAATAAAGAAAAGAATTCTTCCAAAAATTACTTTAGTTTTTTATAAACTAAATGAGTATATTTTTAGAAGGTTTTTTTAAATTAAGAAATGTAAGCGTTTTACATTTTGGGAGGAGACAGTAAATGGTGTGTTCAGCAGCATCTCGTTTAGAAATGTATCTAGTGAAATTTACAGGGTTGGAGGGATATGAAAAGTGAAACAAACAACTAAAAAAATGGCTGCTTCACTGCTTGCACTAGCCTTATTAATGCCAACATCGATGATTTCGGCAGCAGAAGCAGGTACACCTGTAGGTGTGAGTCAGCAAAATAATCAAAAAATGTTAGCCGATTATTCGGGGCATTGGGCGGAGCAGGATTTTCAGGCGTGGGTGAATAAAGGGTTGATTTCTGGCTACGGCAAGGGAGTTTATAAACCTGATCAGAAAATCACCCGGGCGGAATGGATCACCTTGATTAATCGAGTATTTAATCTCCAAAATGAAGCGGAATTAAATTTCAAGGATGTTTCGGAAAAAGACGCTTTTTATAAAGATGTTAAGAAAGCGGTTGCAGCCGGATATATCTCAGGTTACAGCGACAATATGCTTCGTCCAGGTCAACTAGTTAGCCGCCAGGAAGCAGCTGTGATGCTGTTCCGTTTATTCCATTTAGATGCGGTAACTCCGGGTGTTGAACCGAAAGATATTGATGATTTACCTGCCTGGAGCCGGGATGCTGTGCTTGCTCTACTCGGTGGAGAGTATATTACAGGTTATAAGGATGGGAGTTTCAAGGGAGTACAGAACATAACAAGAGCGGAATCTCTCCGGATGATCGATAATTTAGCTGGAGAAATTATTTCGCAAAGTGGGACATTTACAGATCTGAAATCACGAAATTTGGTAGTAAGTGCTGCCGACGTGACATTAAAGAACGTCGTTATCAGTGGGAATCTGTACCTAACCGAGGGAATCGGGGAAGGCAACGTCACACTGGATAATGTTAAAGTCTCTGGCAAAATATTTGTAAACGGCGGCGGTGAACACAGCGTTGTTCTGAAGGACTCATCTGCGGCCGGAATGATCGTTAACAAAACGAATGGCAAGCTGCGTATTTCTGCCGACGGAACAACTGCCATTGGTGAAGTTTCCGTTCAATCGGGTGTTTCACTTGAAGAGGAGACAGGCTTGACCGGGACAGGCTTCGGCCGAGTGATTGTGAATGGAAACCTTCTCCAAAGTTCACAACTTCACTTTATAGGCGGATTTAATGCAGTGGAAATGAATGGACTGGGTGAACCGGTCTTGCATATATCGAAGGGCTTTATTACTGAATTAACTGTAAATCAGAAGGCATCCCTGCGTGTAGATACAGGTACGGAAATTAAGAACGTGATTGCAGGTGTGAACGGAATCATTACCATTCAGGGCGCTGGTAAGGTGAGCTTTGATGATAAATTCAAAGCCTTTATACGTTATGAAAATGTGAGCTCGACGCCAACAATCGTACCGGGTTCACCCACAGCACCAACAGCGACTCCAGTAGCTACTCCTGTACCGACCTCCACACCGGTGAGTACCCCGGAATTTACTAATGTGTCTGTGCATGATCCTTCCATTGTAGAAGACAAGGGAACCTACTATGTATTTGGTTCACATGTTGAGGCTGCTAAATCATTGGATCTGCTAAATTGGACCCGATTTACGAATGGTTACACGACCCCGAATAATGTGCTGTTCGGTAATCTTTCGGATAATTTAGCGAACTCTTTTGATTGGGCAGGTGAAAATGACGCCGACAGCTCTAACGGTTTTGCCGTATGGGCTCCGGACGTTTTCTGGAACAAGGACTATGTCAACGCAGACGGAACTAAAGGTGCGTACATGATGTATTACTGTACATCTTCGACCTACATTCGTTCCGCAATCGGCTATGCGGTATCGCAGAACATTGAGGGACCGTATGTCTACGGAGATACAATCATGTACTCTGGTTTTACACAGGGTGATAAATATGATGAGAAAAGTACAGTCAATAAGAATTGGACCAACACAAACATTCCGGCATTAATTAACGACGGAACACTTAGTGAAGTGAGTTCCAATTGGTTCAGTTCGGGTGGTTCTTACTTAAACAGCACTTATCCTAATGCCATTGATCCTGGTATGTTCTATGACGAATCCGGTAAGCTGTGGATGTCTTACGGTTCATGGTCCGGCGGTATTTATGTCTTGGAAGTTGATCCGGCAACAGGCAAGCTGAAGTATCCCGGTGTTGACGGAACAACGGAAGACGGACGACTAATCGACAGATATTTTGGAACAAAGATTTCTGGCGGTTATGGCAAATCAGGCGAAGGTCCTTATATCGTCTATGATGAGAAGACGGATTATTATTATCTGTACGTGTCTTATGGATGGCTTGGTGCGGATGGAGGTTACGACATCAGGGTGTTCCGTTCCTCCACTCCAGATGGTCCTTATGTGGATGCAAAAGGACAAAGTGCTGTGCTGACAAGTGATGCCGATCATTCTCCAATAGGGATTAAGATGATTGGGAATTTTGAATTCAGCAATCTGAATGCGGAAGCTGACTTCCCGACCTATGGATATGTATCTTCCGGTCATAACTCCGTATTTTACGATAATAAAACCGACAAAATGTTCAATGTCTTCCATACCCGCTTTCCTTATCGTGGTGAATCACATGAACTTCGCGTGCATCAAATGTTCATGAATGAAGACAATTGGCCATTAGTCGCACCACACAGGTATGCCGGTGAAACGATTGCTAAGGTATCTAATGCTGATATCACCGGGTCGTATCAGTTTGTAAACCATGAACAGGACATTACTGGCGACATTAAGTCTACCGTCTATATCAATTTTCAGCAAGACGGTACGATAGCTGGTTCAGTTACTGGAACATGGGAATTAACTGGCGACTATTATGCAAATCTTCGAATGAATGAAGTGGTTGACGGAAGCAATGTTCAGGTGCTTTATAAAGGTGTTTTCGTCAAGCAATGGGATTCTACAAGAAAAGCTAATGTGATGGCGTTCAGTGCATTGTCCGAGCAAGGCGATGTTGTATGGGGCAGCCAGATTGAAACACTAGGCGAGGCACAGCTTGCATCCAACATAGCGGGTCTTCTAAGTCTGGGCGATACAACTAAAGTATACAAAAGTATCAAGTTGCCAACGTCAGGCCAACGGAACTCCACCATTTCCTGGACTTCCTCCAACGAAACAGTTGTTTCCTCAAACGGAACAGTCATTCGTCCAGAGGCGGGTAGCGGTAATGCTACAGTTGAATTGACGGCAACGGTAACGTTAGGCACTTCGGTAGTGACCAAAAACTTCACCGTTGTAGTATTAGAGAAAAGTGAAAATCCGTTAGAGGATGGACTAACGGCAGCCTATAACTTTGAAGGCGATTTGAATGAGCAGTCCAACCGTTTCGGAACTGGAACCATTACCGGAAGTAAGGTAGACAGCACAAACGGCACGATCTCGTACGATGATAACGGAAATAGCGGTAAAGCGGCTGTGTTCAACGGAGAATCCGGTGTGAAATTGCCCGACGGGCTAATTAGCGGCAGCGAATATTCGGTAAGCCTGTGGCTTAACCCGGATGAGCTAACGGCACACACCGCCGCCTTCTTTGGTGCTAAATCCAAAACAAACTGGATTAGTCTGCTGCCATCTGGAACAAGCTCGCTTAATGAAACGATGTTGTGGTTCGGTAGCGAGGCATGGCTAAATGCGAACGCTGGCATGCAATTACCTCTCAATCGTTGGAGCAATGTAACGTTCACCTATGACAGGGGAACAGTTAAGGTATATGTGGACGGAGTTCAGAAATTTAGTGGTAATGGCTTTACGGATGTATTTACTAGTGATACCGGTATATTCGGCCTAGGAGTTAATTACTGGGATAACCCTTACAAAGGTAAGATGGATTCATTACGTATTTATGAAAGAGCCCTAACGGCAGATGAAGTAAGCTGGACGGTTAACGGATTGCCGGATCAGAACATTAAGTTGAAAACTATTGATCTAGGCATTGCTGAAAAGAAACTGGCAGTGGGCGTGAGCTTTACTCCGACAGCTACCTTACTGCCTGCAAATGCTGGGAATAAAAGTCTGGCATGGAGCTCCAGTAACTCGGCCATTGCTTCTGTAGATGAAGCCACTGGTAAAGTAACCGGGAATTCTCTAGGTACGGCAGTTATAACCGCACTGGCAGTGGATGGAGGCGGTGCAACGTCAAGTTACACGATTAACGTAGACTTGGGTGAAGTTGCTTATTACTCGTTCGACGGTAATTTAAGCGATTCATTACAGCATGTCGCGGACGGTACAGTAATTGGTGACCGGTTATCTGGAAATACAAGCGGTACTATCTCTTATGGTGAGGGGATCTCCGGTCAAGGAGCTGTATTTAATGGAAGCTCTGGCGTTCGTCTGCCAAATGGGCTAATAGAGGGCAAATACTATTCAGTTTCCTTGTGGCTCGAACCTTCGGCACTTACGCCATATACAACTGCTTTCTTCGGTGCACAGACATCAGACAGCTGGATCAGCTTGATGCCTCTGAGCAATACGAACAAAACGAAGCTCTGGTCCGGCAGTAAATGGTATGATGCCGAGACTAGCCTTGCGATTCCGAAAGATCAGTGGTCTCATGTCGTCTTCACCGTAGAGAACGGAAATGTGAAGGTATATATTAATGGGGCTGAGAAATTCTCAGGCAGCAATTTCCCTGATATATTCACGAATAACACGGCCGCCTTCGGACTTGGTGTTAACTATTGGGATACACCGTTCGCCGGTAAGATGGACGAACTGAAAATTTACAGAAAGGCTCTCACTGCAGCAGAAATCGAACAGGAGTTCAAAACTGCTAACGCAGTCATTGTTAGCGATAGCGCGAAAACTCTTATCGTTGGTGATACTTATCAGCTTACGGTAAACCAGGATGTATCTTGGAGCTCGAGCAATACGGCGGTCGCTACAGTGGATAATGGATTGGTTACGGCATTGACTGCGGGTACGGTGGTTATTACAGCGACTTCAAACGCTGACCCTACTCTTTTAGCAACTACTACCGTTACAGTAAAACAGCCGGTAGTGGGATTTGATCCATCAGCGGATCTGATAACCTTACTTGATTTTAATGGAAATGCAAATGACAGCAGTGGCAATAACAAGAACGGCACCGTCCAGAACGGACGTGTGGAATATGTCGCGGGCCGCAAAGATGGCGATCAGGCAGCTCAATTCCTAAAGGCAACTTCTGGGGCTCCGTTTGACAGTATCCCGGTGAGACTTCCGAATGGTCTTATTGCAGGTGATAATGCTTATACCGTAGCTGCTTGGGTGAAATGGAATGGAAATATCGCCGACTGGTCCCAAAACTACTCCAGCATTTATTTTAGCGATACGTTTGTTTCTGCTGAAAATGAATTGAATTACTTCATGAACATGGGCTTGACCGATGCACAAAAACTATATATATCCAAACCCCTCGTCGGTTCCACTTCTGAGCTTCCAGTGGGTTCCTGGGCTCACGTGGCCATGACTGTTAACCCGCTGGGAGAAACAGTGCTCTATCTAAATGGTGTGGAAATAGCTCGAGTTGCATCATCAACACGGACGACACTTGGTACTAACGAGCATTTCCTAGGGGGTAACTTCTGGGATCAGAATTTCAATGGAAGTATGGATGAGTTCCGGATGTACAACAAAGCGCTGACAGCGGAACAAATAGCCGAATTAACGAATATGTAAGCAGATTGTAAAAGACGGACAGCCCTTAAAGGCCGCCCAAAGGTGACTTCTGAGTTTATCAGGAGTCACCTTTTTTTGATTTCTGGAAGATGGAGGGCATCGACTTTCTGGAGTATTTGAAGCTATGCTGAACAGAGGACCACTGGGTAGAGAGCGTATCGCGGCTAATATCAACCGCATTTATCCTGTGAAGCATGATTACACAACAATAGGTCTCTGGAGTTCGCATAACCCCGTGAACCCCACAACCCACGAACTCAACGAACCCGACGACCCCCACGAACTCCACGAACTCCACGAACTCCACGAGTGCTTTTTGATTTATTACTTTGATTCCCGGCGTTGCCAACTCATGAATACCAAGGACAATGCAATTACCGTGAGGATAACCCCGAGCAGTTGAAATCCCCCAGTGCTGAACTTATCCCCCATTACGATGCCTATTAATAATGAAGAGAGAATGGTTCCTAGGTATCTTGATGTCATAAATAGTCCGGATGCTACACCGATAATTTCTTTTGGAGAACTTTTGAACATCGCCGCTTGCATACCGACATTGTTCAACCCGTTGCTAATACCGAACGCAGCTAAAGCCAAACTCACACTGATAACCGGTGAGGTTTCATTCAATGTTACTATCCATACGGACCCTAATGTCATCAACATTCCGGATACTAGCAATGCCGGTCGAGGTCCTGATTTATCTATCCATCGTCCTGCTATTGGAGAAGCAACGAGCGAGCACAGTCCTAAGCTTAGCATGAGAATCCCAGTGTGGAACTCGCTGACATGACGTACCATTTGCAAGTAAGACGGAAGCCCGAAAAAGAGTGAATAATAGAGTGCGTTAACGAGCATGAATTCGACGTTGACCCAAGTCATAGCCGGATATTTGGCGAATGTGCGCAAAGGTATAAAAGGTGACTCCGCTTTTAACTCATGTCGTACAAAAGCCCCTAATGCAACCAGACCTAACAGCCCGACAATGACATGTCCTAACGAGATGTTCCCAGATGACTTTGCTGACAGTAATCCAACGAGCAGGGCAACTAGACCCACTATAAAGAGCAGGATTCCTGACGCATCAATCATCTCAAACCAATTACGAAAGGATATGCCTCGTGCAACGGATGTTGACGGCTCGTCCTTAGGAATAGTCCTCCAAGCTAATAGAAAGCTCGTCACCACAAACGGAATATTGACAAAAAAGATAGCAGGCCAATCCCACCAGTGAATCAAGACTCCGCCAATAAAGGGTCCAATAGCCGCCGCTCCCGATAGAAAAATGGACATAATTGAAAGCGCAGTCGCTTGTTTCTCCGTAATATGAATTCGCACAATGGCCATTCCAACGGACATCACCATGCTTGTTCCGATGGATTGTACTATGCGGAATACAATGAGCCACCCAAAGTTTGGTGAGAGTGGAGCTAATAATGATGCAATGAAAGCTACAATTAGCCCGGTGAGAAATATTTTCCTGCGACCAAATAAATCACTGGCCTTTCCCATGACAGGTTGAGCGATAGCACTCGTGATGTAGAAAGAAAAAATAATCCAAGAAACACCTGTATAGTCAAGATGGTATACATTTTGCAGCCTTG
Organism: Paenibacillus sp.; assembly: GCA_023512345.1. Lineage (GTDB taxonomy): Bacteria > Bacillota > Bacilli > Paenibacillales > Paenibacillaceae > Paenibacillus_AQ. Next base: position 122,442 of record JAILZT010000001.1, on the reverse strand, counting down.
CAATAGCAACGGAAATCATCGAAGAATTTAATGGGTTCAATAGTACTCCCAGTCCAACGGAAATTAACAACCACCTGCTGTGAACATTCATTTTATGATCACCCCTCAAAGTCTTTGATATCATTGAAGTCATCGTACTTGAAATTGTTTATTCATTCCAACGCATTTCATGTTATGATTTCATTGACTAGAGGGAATGAATGGAGGGTGTAAAATGGAACTTCTTCAACTGCAATATTTTCTCGCGGTAGCTCGATTGGAGCATGTTACCGAAGCTGCACGAAGTCTGCATGTTACTCAGTCGTCACTAAGCAAAACAATTCAACGCTTGGAGGAAGATCTAGGTGTCCCTCTGTTTGATCGAATTGGGAGGAAGCTGCGATTGAATGAGTTCGGAAGCAGATTTCTTCGCCGTGCTGAAAGGGCTTTGTTTGAACTGGAACAGGGGAAGCAGGAGCTTAACGATTTATCCAGCCCGGAACATGGCACACTCGAATTGGCGGTGACAACAGCAAGCACGCTACCCAGTATCCTCCGAGAGTTTCGGAAAAAACGGCCTAATATCCAATTTCACGTGCAAATGCTGACCACGCAGGAAATGGTTGCGCTTCTTCATAGAGGAAAAGTTGATTTCTGCTTGTCCTCACCTCCTGTAGAGGGGGATGACATAGAGTGTCAAATCGTGTTCATTGACCCAATTCTTGTAGCGGTTCCAAAGGGGCATCGGCTGGCTGAGCGAAGTAGTGTATCCTTGACAGAATTAAGGGATGAAGGATTTGTTGGTGTTAAGAGAGGTTACGGCACTCGCGATTTCGTGGACTCTATATGCAAATCGGTTGGGTTTGTACCCAAATATGTATATGAGGGGGATGAACCAGCAAGGCTAATTACTCTTGTGGAAGCCGAAATTGGCATAGCCTTCATACCAAGCACGGCAAGGTATTCACAGGAAAATATCAAATATCTTCAAGTAGAGAATCACGAATTAGTACGGGAGATAGCTTTATTATGGCACAGAAATCGGTACATTTCGCGAGCTGCTCTGGAATTTCGTGAGGTCGTTGTAGAGTATTTTGACGCGTTATCCAAACAGACAATTTAATTATGCAGCATCACTATACTAATTGGATCCTTGGAACAAAACAGTTGTAGCAAAACAAGGATTCGAGGAAGATCCTGAGGAAATGGAAAAGGGCGAACTTCCAGCCCTTTTCAACCCCTAAAATGGGACTTTGCGATTCGGAAAACTACGCGGATTAAATATATATCCTGTGAAATCAAAGGGAGGATTCAACTAATTCAGAAGACCCGTTTTCGTGAAATGAGGTCATTTCAAAGGCTTACAGATTCAAAGGACTCGATTCGCATGGAATGAGCTCAATTCAAAAGTCTTACGGACTCAGATGACCCTATTTGCTTGAAATGTACTCAATTCGAAGTCATGCGGACTGAGAGGCCACTATTTAGCTAAAATGATGGTGATTTAGGCTTTACGTATGCCAATAGCGTTATCTGAGTCCGTATAACTTCGCATGAGGGTAATTATACAACAATAAGGTCCCTGGAGTCCGCATAACCCCGGGAACCCAATGAACCAATGAACGCCACGAACGCCACGAACTCCAAGAACTCCAAGAATCCATAGAACCCCTTGTGCTAGTAGAAAGCTTTACTCTCTATACTTCGTCGTACAACCGTAGCAGGAAGTCCACACTTTGCTGCAGATCCGCCTCGGGTGTGCTTTCAAGGATGCCCTGAAGGTGAGGGCGAATGTATTTCATGTAACGTAGAATCGGTGCGAATTGCAGCTGACCTTTGCCTACAGGAACGATTTGGATCTGTCCTTCTTGAATTGTGAAATCCTTGAGATGTATGACAGCAATCCGATTTCCCAGCAGCTCCAAGGCTTCCGTAATGACGGCTTCCTGCTGTAAGTAATTATCAGGACTCATCAGGTTAGCGCAGTCCAGAATCACCTGCAGATTATTGGAAGGAACGAGATCCAGCAGTCGATGCATCAACGGTGCGGTGTAAAGGGGATGGTTCAATCCCGCTTCAATGCCCACTGTCACTCCAAAACGTTCGGCTTCTGCGACCATGGCTGTTACTGAAGTAACTACTCGTTGAAAAGCTTCCTCCGTAAAGTTATCCGGAGTATACCCGTTTCCAACGCTGCCTGTTTCAGTTCCTACCAAGCTGGCGCCGAAGTCACAGGCCAAGCGAAGGTGGGTGTTAAAGTCAGCCAGAGCCACTGCCTGCTTCTCGGGATCAGAGTCAACGATGTTAACATAACAGCCGAGAACGGCAATCCGCACACCCGCCTGCCGAAAGGCTTCTCCGAAGTAAGCAGCTGTTCCCGGACTCAAAGCGGACAGACTTGTCACGCTTTCGGGAAAGGACTTTTTTATGGCGAATTGAATATGAGAAAACTTGTATTGTTGCAGCTTACAAATGAGTTGAGGCAAAGAAGTTTGCTCGAAGTCATGGGCACGAATGCCAAGATGAAGCGGAACGGTCATGAGAAGACATCTCCTAAAGAGTTATAATTCTAAAAGGCTTGCTTATGTGGAGCCAGCTTCTCCCAGTCAAAGACTACCCCGATGCCCGGCTCTTCCGGTGGAATAGCCATACCCGTTTCGCGATCTATGACTAAAGGGCGGGTCGTATATTGATCAATAGGGAAGCTGTGCATTTCCAGATACCCGGCGTTTGGCATAGCCGCTAGTAGGCTGACATGCAATTCCTGCATGCCATGGGTGGACACTGAAACATTGTAAGCCTGAGTCAGATGGGCTACCTTAAGCCAACCGGTGATACCGCCCACATTGGAGGCGTCCGGCTGTGGAAAGTCTACATGTCCGTATTGCAGCATGTGTTGAAATTCAGTTAACGTCCGCAGATTCTCACCACCTGCTACGGCAATGCCTGATTCTTCGGCTATTCGAGCATAACCGGCGTAATCTTCGGGGATCGTTGGTTCTTCCAGAAATAGAATGTCATACTTCAGAAACTCCCGTGCGGCTTTAATCGCTTTTTCCACACTCCAGCTCATATTGGCATCAACCATAAACGTGGTATCCGGGCCAATCAACTGACGAACCGCAGCAACACGTTCCACATCCTCGGCTAATGTTTTTTGCCCCAGCTTAATTTTTACAGCCTTCAGGCCCATGTCCAAATATTTCTGATTGTTACGCAGCAGCTTTTCCAGCGGGAAGTTCAAATCAATCGCACCACCGTAACATTTAACCCGATTACTGGCTCCACCCAATAGTTTGTAAAGTGGTTCTCCTGCTTTTGTAGCACGCAGATCCCAAAGGGCGATATCGCAGGCGGCGATTGCGAAACTGGCCAGTCCGCCACGGGCAACATAGTGGATGCCCCAGTTCATTTGCTCCCATATACCTTCAACACAGCTTGGATCTTTGCCAACCAGAATGTGTGTCAACTCATTGGCGATCAGAGAGCAGATCGCTTTGCCCCCGAAGCCGCCTGTATAGGTGTATCCTACGCCTTCACGTCCATCATCTGTCTTGATTTTTACGATCGGAACCTCAAAATGGGTATGTAAGCCGTGTTTTGCATCCTCCATAATTTCGGGTAGAGGAATTCGGTAATATTCAGTAATGACCTCACGAATAAGTGCCATGCTCATTCACTCCTTTTCAAATGCATCTGCAGCCCGACACATTCGGAAGACTGCTCGATGGCTGTCGCTACCAGTGCGGCTATCTGACGGGCACCTTGGGTGCAGAAATGAGTATCGTCCGATATTCCGTCAGGATAATTGGGGTGTCCGTTGTTGGGCAGGTGCATAAATAAATGACGGGAGTCTTCCATTCCTAATGTCCGGTATAACTGCTGTGAGGCGGCAAAAACATCGAGAAGAGGTGTTCCCGTTTCTGCTGCGACTCGTCTCATAGCGTCTGGATAAAGTCCAACTGCAAGTGGATCGGGTTCCCCGCCGGAGGTGAAGCGTCGTCGGCTGACAGAGGTCAGCAGGACTGGAAAGCCTCCGAGTCGGTGTGCGGTATCGATATAATATATAAGATTACTTCGATATTCTGTATCGGGTTCGGTATATCGGGTGGGGTCTTCTATCTTTTCATCGTTGTGTCCGAACTGAATGAACAGATAATCACCGGCCTGAAAGTCCTTTTCAATATCGGCAAGCCGGCCCTCCGCCAAAAATGATTTGGTGCTTCTGCCATTTACAGCCCGATTATCCACGATGATATTCGGGCTGAAATAATTCTGAAGAAATTCTCCCCAGCCGGCCATAGGTTTTTGGTCAGCACCTTTAAGTGCAGCGGTTGAGTCGCCTGCGATAAACAGAGTTTGCATCATTGTGTTCCCTTCTTTACATAGTGATGCTTGATAAGCCAATTTGCACATAGATCAAGCCATTGCAGACAAGATTCATTGTCTGGGGAGAGTCCGAGCCCATGTCGGCCTTCTTCAAAAATATGCAGTTCAAACGGAATCCCCGCCTTCGACAGCGCCCCTGCCAGCAAAAGACTATTCTCCACCGGAACGCTTGCATCGTTGGCCGTAGTCCATAGGAAGGTAGGAGGTGTTCGGTTATCGACTTGCTGGTCGGCTGAGAAGCTGCGAATATCCTCGTCAGACACTGAGTCGCCCAAAAAATGCTGTCGGCTTCCTTTATGTGCATAAGGTTCCTCAAATGTAATAACAGGATAGCCCAGCAGTAGTAGATCTGGTTGTACCCTTCCCGTTATGGCGGATATAGCTGCAAGGTGACCTCCTGCCGAAAACCCCATAATACCCACCTGCTCCGGGTTGACCTTCCAATCCTTTGGTGTCTTGCGTACCCATTGGAGCGCGTCTTCTACGTCCTTGATGAGGGAAGCGGGTTCAACGCTCCCCGTCTGGTATTTCAGCACTCCGGCATGAATTCCCAGACTGTTCAACCACTGGGCAACCGGCTCGCCCTCGTGCTGGGCCAAATGATGGTATCCCCCGCCAGGCAGGACCAGGATAAACGGGCGATGGTCAACTTCCGATATGGGATAAAGGGTAAGGAGGGAGGTGCCGGACGAATAGTCAACCGCATCAGCTCCACCCCTATCAAGAACAACCTTTAACATAATTGAAATGCACTCCCTATCTATTTGGCGGATTCAAAGCCAAAGTAGTTAGTGGCATTATTATAAGCAATGTCTTTTACGATTTGTCCCAATAATGCTTCGTCGTCAGGCGCCTCACCACGCTCCACCCATTCTCCAACCAATTCACATAGAACACGGCGGAAATATTCGTGACGAGTATAAGAAAGAAAGCTGCGGGAGTCTGTCAGCATACCTACAAAGTTAGCGAGCACGCTGTTGTCGGCAAACATCGTCAGCTGCTGGCGCATACCGCTACGGGTATCGTTATACCACCAACCGGAGCCCAATTGGATCTTGCCTGGTGTATCCTTTTGATAACAGCCCATTAATGCCAGCAAGGCCGGATAATCTCCGGGATTCAATGAGTAAAGTATGGTCTTAGGCAATCCAGGACCGCTTTCAGCTCGGTCAAGAAGCTGGGAAAGTGCTTCGGTCAGTGATAAATCATTAATGCCGTCATACCCGGTATCCGGTCCGAGCCGTTTGAACATCGGTGTATTATTGTTTCTGTAGGCATGAAGGTGGAGCTGCATAGTCCAATTTTTGTCATGATAGAAGCCAATTAGTGTGGAGAGGAGCTCTGTTCGATACATCGTAATTTCTTCCGATGACAATTCTCCGCCGGCAATTCTTTTAGCAAAAATCTGCTCCACGGAAGCTGAATCGCAGGCTTGGTAGCGTAGAACATCCAGCGCATGATCAGACAGGCGGCAGCCGTTATCATGGAAGAAATCCACTCGGCGTCTCAAACTGTCAACCAGTGAGGCATAGGTAGTAATTGGTTGTCCGTCAGCTTCCTCCAAGCGGGTAAGCCACTCGGTGAAACCTTGAGCGTTGATGTTCAATGCCTTATCAGGACGGAAGGTCGGAAATACCTTGAAGGCTTGTTCCTCATCACGTAACAGCTTATGATACTCCAGTGAATCCGCCGGATCATCAGTAGTACAGATGACTTTGACATTAGAATTCTTAATCAAATTGCGGCGTGTAAATGCGGGTTCAGCCAGCATCCGATTAACTTCCTCCCAAATGCGAGGTGCAGACTTTTCATTTAATAGTTCTGAAATCCCGAAGAAACGGCGCAGCTCCAAATGAGTCCAGCTGTATAATGGATTTCCTACGGTTATCGATACAGTTCTAGCCCAGGCCAGAAACTTGTCGTAGTCGGAGGCCTCACCCGTAATGTGAGATTCTGGAACCCCATTCGCACGCATAAGGCGCCATTTGTAGTGGTCACCGTAGAGCCAAGCTTCGGTCAGGTTACTGAACGACTTGTTCTCATAAATTTCCTTCGGATCAAGATGGCAATGATAATCAACTATAGGCATGATCTTTGCATGATTGTGGAAGAGATTTCGTGCGGTTTCGGTAGACAAAAGAAAATCATCATTTAAAAACATGGTTGTTGCTCCCTTTACAATGAAATTTTAGAATTTGAATTATAATGTAACCCCAGTTTTGAAAATGGCAAGTTCACGTACTTCATTTTGTTCATTTCTTGTTTTTTGACCGCTGGCTACATCAATGATGTAAGTGATAAATTCCTCAAGCACATCGGCCATAGGAACTTCCAGCAGGGGACCCGCGTTGAAATCCATCCAATGCCCTTTTTTAGCGAATAGATCATTGTTGGTTGCAATCTTAATCGTAGGCACAAAGCTTCCGAAGGGTGTACCCCGGCCAGTAGTAAATAGAACCAGTTGGCAATCCGATGCAGCCAAAGCGGAAGCAGCTACCAAGTCATTACCCGGTGCTTGCAGAAGGCTGAGACCTTTTTTGCGTAGTTTTTCTCCGTATTGAAGAACGTCTACAACAGGTGAGGTTCCGGCCTTTTGTGTACAACCAAGCGATTTGTCTTCCAGGGTGCTTATGCCGCCCGCCTTGTTTCCAGGAGAAGGATTCTCGTAGACTGATTCCCCATGGGAAAGGAAATATTGCTTGAAATTATTGATGAGAGAAACAATATCCTCATAGACCTCATGATTGATGGCACGTGCCATCAGCATTTTCTCCGCACCGAACATTTCAGGAACTTCGGTTAATACCGAGGTGCCACCCTGTGAAATAATGAAATCGGAAAAAGCACCAAGCAGAGGGTTGGCCGTAATGCCGGAGAACCCATCGGAACCGCCGCATTTCAATCCAATATTTAATTCACTGACAGGAACAGGCTCACGAACATCACCTTGTGCGGTTTCATATAGCTCTTCCAATAAGGTCATTCCTGCTTCAACTTCATCGCCAACCTCTTGAGCGACCAGAAACTTCACGCGCCCCTCGTCGTATTCGCCCAACATACTGCGGAACTCGGATACAATATTGTTCTCGCATCCCAGACCGAAGACCAACACACCCCCTGCATTGGGGTGATTGACAGCATCAAGAAGAATACTGCGTGTCATTCGGTGATCATCGCCAAGCTGGGAGCAGCCGTAAGGGTGCTTAAGCACTGTGATGTTATCAAAAGTTCCCAGATCCGGGTGAATGGACTTGAACTCCTGGAGCATTTGTTCGGCGATCCCGTTTACACAGCCCACTGTAGGAATAATAAACAGATCGTTTCGAATTCCAACTTTGCCGTTTTTACGACGGTAGCCTTGAAAGGTTAACTCGCGAACCGGATAGGTCACTTGGTGCATATCAGGAAGGTACTCATATTGTTCTTCCCCTGCCAAAGTTGTTTTTATATTATGCGTATGCACCCAGTATCCTGTTGGAATTGAGGCGGTCGCATAACCAATAGGAGAGCCATATTTGGTGATAACATCACCATCTTCAAAGTCTATTAGCGCAATTTTATGTCCTTGGGGGATGTCCTGAAGCACATAGACCGTTTGTTCCTCAAAATCTATCTGTTCACCGGCCTGAATGGGGCGTAGTGCAACGGCCACCGTATCCCGTGGGTTCATTTTCATTAATCGTTTCATGTTGAGTAATCCCTCCTATACTAGTTGTTGTAAAGCAGCGCGGCTGCCGGATTCGTCCAACTGCCGGATATGGGCTTCAAGACGGACTGCCAAATCGGGAACCCCTGACAAATCTTCGCCCCATAAGCTTTCTTCCTTGAGAATAGTTGTAACAAAGCTAGCAGGATTGCTCCATGCCTGGTCAAATACAGAGAGGATTTCAGGACCATCCTGACGCGGAATGCGGTCACCCCGATAGCTTAGCAGCAGAGCCGCCAAGGACAGCGTAACTAACTCAGGAAGCTTTCCATTCACTTGACTGTATCGAAGCAAGATCGGAAGCAATCGGGATTTGAATTTAGAGATGCTGTTCAATGAAATAGACGTGAGCTCATGACGGATAAAAGGATTTCTGAACCGCTCCTGAACGGCGTCAGCGTAAGCAAGCAATTCTGTTCTCGGCAGATTCAGCATAGGCAATATCTCATTCTCCATTAAATTCTGTACAAAAGGGGAGAAGGTATCGTCATTCATTACATCCTCTACAGTTTCAAGACCTGCCAGCAGGCCGAGAGGGACCATGGCAGTGTGGGGAGCGTTTAACAAATGGACTTTCCGCTCACGATAAGGAGTCATATCCTCCGTGACGACAACATCTAATCCTGCTTTGGCTAGTGGAAGCCGCTCTGACAGCCATTCCGGTCCCTCAATGACCCAAAAGAGAAAAGGCTCCGCAGTCACGATCAGATTGTCTTTGTAACCCAGCTCTATTTCCAACTCCGCTGCTTTATCGCGAGGATATCCAGGAACAATTCGGTCAACCAAGCTGCAGCAGAAGGTGTTTTCTGCCTTGAGCCACTGCAGGAACTCTGCACCTAAGTTCCACTCCACAGCGTACTGGAGGACAATTTCCTGCAATTTCTCACCGTTGCGGTCAATCAGCTCGCAAGGAATAATGACGAAGCCTTTTTTGCCTAATTGAAAACGTTTATGAAGAAGGGCTGTCAATTTAGCGGGAAAGCTTTTTGGCGGGGTATCGCCGAGGGTGTCTCCCGGATGATAGGCTATACCAGCTTCAGTAGTATTCGATGTGATAAATTCCAATTCGTCATTTTCAGCCAAAGCCAAGTAGGCTTCGTAATCAGAGTAGGGATTAATAACACGGCTGACGCTCGAAATGATCTCTTTGGAGTTTACGGTCTCCTGCTGCATAATGCCGTTTAGCAGCACGGTATAAAGATAGTCTTGCTCTGCTAACATTTCACCAAGACCCTGTTCTATAGGTTGTACGAGAACCGCGCTTCCATTAAAGAGTCCTTGGCGGTTCATTTGCTGCAGCTGCCAGTCCACGAAAGCCCGCATAAAGTTACCTTCACCGAATTGAATCATACGTTCTGGATGAATGGATAAATGGGAATGAGTGCTTCTAGAAAGTTGGGTTGTCATAAGTTTTTTAAGCTCCTTTGTTAGTTAGAAATTAAAATGCACACGATAACATTTTTTAAAAAAAAAGAGAAACTCTTTTTTTAAAAATATAGGAAAGTAAGGATTTTAGTATACTTTGCTTATATTTCTACGAGAAACGGATACCGTCCCGTTAAGACGGCAAAGCCGTTTCTTCTTGATAGAAGAAAATAGGGATGCATCTTTAGTGTTGATTATATTGGATGATCCCTCTAGATTTCATTGACGGTCTGTCGCAGCATCAGTGTTGTTTTGACAAATAATTGCTGGGGTTCCGTCTGTGGATTACTCATAAGCTGAATCAGCATTTTCGTGCCCAGCTCGCTGATATCCTTGATTGGCTTCCGTACTGTGGTTAGAGCCGGATTGGTATATTGCGCAAACATAATATCATCAAAGCCAATAAGAGAAAGCTGCTTGGGAATGTCAATACTATGGGCATAACAGGCATTCATGGCCCCAATCGCCATATCATCATTCGAGCAAAAAACGGCGGTAGGCGGATCCGGCAAATCGAGCAGGTAAGTCATCGCAGAATACCCGCTTTCAATACTATAATCCCCGCTTGCAAAATATTCCGGTTTGAGCAGTAAACCATGAGAGATCAGGCTGTCCATAAATCCTTGCTTGCGTTCGGTTGAAGACTTGAACCCCGGCTTACCTTCAATAATTGCCAGTTTTGTATGTCCCTGAAGAATAGCGTGAGTTATAGCTTCTTTAACGCCATCTCGGTCATTGGCTACCACGTTCATAATACTTGAATCTTCCAACTGGCGGCTCAGTACCACAAGCGGAATACCCATTTTTTTGGCGTGGTAGATAAACGCATTGTCCTCATCGCTTTGGCTCATGACCAGAATTCCGTCATAACGCTGGGGGAGAATGGTACCGAAGTTATGAAGGGCATCAATACCGTTGACTGAAAGAGTATAATTCTCATCCAGGACGTGGTTAATCCCTTTGATTACATCCACTAAAAAACTGGCAGAAGTCCCCTGATCAATACTGGAGAAAAACAATCCGATCGTAAAAGATCGTTTGGTAACCAGACTTTTGGCGTTGTAATTGGGAATGTAATTCATTTCTGCAGCGATTTTTGAAATTCTGTCCCGGGTTACTTTCTTAATCAACGGATTGCCATTCAGGGCTCTAGAAACAGTAGTATGAGAGACGCCGGCGATACGAGCGATGTCTTTAATTGTAATCATGTTACTCCTCATGGTACTGAAATTGTTAACGTTTTCAGTCTAGTTCTTCTTTTCAATCAAGTCAAGGATTTAATGCAATGCACACGTTGCTTTTTTTTGCTATAATTGGATTGTAAGCGCTATAATTGTAGTAATCAAATCCCTGAAGGAGTTTCGAAATGAAAAAAGGTAAAATGTTTTACAAAATATTCATTCCAATTCTGGTATTAGGTATCAGTTTGGTAATCAGTTTCGGAATCTATATTTATTTAACAACCATTAATTCAGTGATTGAGAGAGTTGCCAACAGTAAGCAAAGTTTCATTACACAAACCAAAAACACCTTAGAGCAGAAAATACAATCTATTGAGTACGCCTTTAACACATACAGTACCACAAGCTCATTTAGTGAGGTAGTGAAGAACCCGATTACAGAGCAGGATTTCGAGGCGTACCGAAAAGTGAATTCCCAGCTTAATTATATAGCAACTATGGGAATGGATGGTGTGCAATATTCCTTGATCAGTCTGGAACAAAATTGGCAAATACTAAATGGAAAGCTGTCCCATCTAACAGAGAATGACCGAAAGCTTCTCTATGAGAACTATATTGATAATCGCAGCCGGGGGCTATTTTGGATTAAATCCAATGAAGGTATCCGATTTGTAAATACGCTGCCGGTTTTTTCGAAAGCCAAGCAGGCGATTGCATTATCGGATATTTCAGTGGAAACATTGAACCGTACGCTTCAGACTGAAGATAATTCGGCTGTGTTTATCCTTAATAAGCAAGGCGATCTTTTATATGAAGCCGAACCCGATAAGCATTCACTGTCCGAACAACAGCTACTTTATATTATGAACACTGCAGGACCAGAGAATCAGACAGGGATTGTTACAGTAGAAAAAGATAATCATCAATCCGTTAAGGCCATTTATGCTAGATCCTCCTATAACAACTGGATTTACATCACGCTTTTGGATCAAAGTGAAGTTGCAGACGCCTTAAAAACAACGCGTTTCGGATTAATTATGATGGGTCTGGTTATCACTTTATTGATCGTTGTGATAGCATATATGATCTCCATCTACTTTACAAAACCGATTCAACAGATTCAACGGAGTTTGCCAGGCAGCTCCCAGCATGCACCTAAGAATGAAATCGATTGGATTATCCGCTCGATTGATACGATTCTGACGGAGAAAAAAAGCTTGGAAAGTCTAATTGAGTCCGAGATGCCTCAGTTAGAAACCCAGTTTATTCTTAACTTGTTCCGTAATCGGATATCTATAGAAGAATTGGAACGGAATATGAAGCGTTTTGGCTATATTTTATCCACTGATTCGTTATATACAACCCTGTTAATTCAACTCGATAACTATGGAGATCATGAAGCCTCAGACAAGGATTTATTGCTTGTGGCCGTTAACAAAATAGTGGAGGAACTGATACCGGAGCGGCAAAGGTTACTTCCTATACTACTAAATGACCGTACCCAAGCAACGATTTTGATTTTTGATATAGAGAGTGAACAAGAAATTCAAAAACAACTACTAGAATACTCCAAAAGCATTATCAAAACAGCCAGGGATTACCTGAAGGTGTCAGTCAGTATCGGTATTAGCAATACGTATGACGATTTATTAAACAGCAAGGAAGCTTGTGAGATGGGTAAGCAAGCCCTGCACCATCGTTTGAACCTGGGTAAAGAGTCCATTATTTTCTACGAGGATATCTCGATGGTCATTTCAGGTCCTGTGCTTCTGTATTATCCTGTAGAGCTAGAGTCACAGCTGTTTGATGCTATCCGATTGGGAGATGAAGAACAGGTCTCATCCTCCTTATATCCGCTGCTGGCTGAAATGATGAAGCATAGCAAAAACTCAATGAACTTTGAGGTTACGCTAATTCGGTTCGTGAACAACCTGATACAATTGGAGCAGCTAATTGGCGTCGAAGTATTGATTACTCAAGACAATTACACTTTATATCATCGGTTACTGGATATCCGTAATCCGGAAGAGATCGAACGTATTCTCGTGGAAGAAGTTATCCATCCCATGGTGAAGTGTATGAAAGAGAAGACCAACAGGCAGTTCCGCTCGTTATCTGAAAAAATTGCTACCATAGTTCGCTCAGAATATGATCAGGATTTATCTCTAGAACTCATCGGGGACCGTCTTCATTATAACCCTAACTATTTAAGCAGCATTTTCAAAAAGGAATTTGGAACGACCTTTAGTGATTACCTGATGTCCTATCGACTGGAAATGGCGAAAAAGTGGCTCGTTGAAACCGATATGACGATTAAAGATATCGCTGAGCGACTGCAATACCATAATTCACAAAATTTTATCCGCTCGTTCCGCAAGAAAGAGAATGTGACTCCTGGGACCTACCGTAAAATTAGGCAAGACCAATAACATAATTTGAATCATAAATTTACAAGGAAGCCTTGATTACGTAGGATACCCTGCGCAACCAAGACTTCTTTGTTTGTTTTTTCATTAAATTAGCCTTTAACCGATCCCAGTAAGGCACCTTTAGTAAAGTGCTTTTGAACGAAGGGATATGCGATGAGCATAGGGACTGTTGCAATCACAATGACTGCCATTTTAATGGTCTGAGCAGGTGGAATTACATCGACTGGAGATCCTTCCGACTGCATGCCGCTGGAGACAATAACAATCTGGCGCAGCAGTACTTGAATCGGCCATTTCGTAGAGTCCGTTACATAAAGAATAGCGTTCATATACGTATTCCAGTAGGCCACTCCATAGAACAGAGAGAGGGTCGCAATGGATGGGAGTGCCAATGGAAGCATGATTTTGATAAATACACCAAAATCGTTGGAGCCGTCTATCTTGGCTGATTCCTCAAGTGCATCTGGCAGTGCTTGAAAGAAGTTACGCATAATAATCAAGTTAAAGGCATTAATCGCGACCGGTAAGATCAGGGACCAATAGGAATCTATTAATCCAAAATATTTAACCACAAGGAATGTAGGGATCATTCCCCCACTGAACAGCATGGAGAATACAACAATAAAGTTGATGAAGTCTCTTCCAGCTAGGTATTTCCTTGATAATCCGTATGCCATTAGTGCGGTAAGAGCCATACTTACGATGGTTCCCACTGCTGTAACACCGATTGATACGGCCAAGCCTCTAAATAAGGTGGGTGTTGATAGTATGTAGCGGTAAGCGTCTAACGAGAAAGTTGTCGGGAATAGAATAAATTTCTTCTCCACAACTTCCTGGGTGGATGCGAACGAGCTAGCAAATACATTAACAAATGGCAGTAGACAGGCGAGGGCAATGAGTGCTAATAAGGCGCTGTTTATAATGGTAAACAAGCGACTGCCCAAGGGTTCTTTCTTTAGTTGAGATTGCGACATGCGGTTATCCTCCTCGTAATCGTTTACAGTGAAACTTTATCAAGTAGAAGGTATTCCGTATATAATCATAAGCTGAGGCTTTATTTTAGAGAGAAAACGAAAGAATAAGCGGTCAAAATCGGTACAGGCACATAATAATCCTTATCTTGTAGAAGTAATCATTGAAAGAGGCATGGAAGGCGGCATCCTTATGGTTACACGGTTTTGCAACCGTTATCACTTAATGATTATATACGTTATGACGGAAATTCCGTAAGCTTGGAATCGTAAAGTAACGCGATCAAGGAGGTCGACCAGGTGAAAGACGCAAACGTCACCGTGATGGAATTGAATAGGACAATAGAAAGGAAAAAACGAACCCCCCAAAGTCTAATCAACTTAAAAAAGTACAAACTGTTGTATCTGATGATCTTGCCAGGATTATTGTATTTCGTTGTTTTCAAGTATTTGCCGATGGGCGGACTCATTATCGCCTTTCAGGATTATCAGCCTTATAAGGGTATAACCGGGAGCCCCTGGGTAGGATTCAAACATTTTATCCGCTTGTTTACCGAGCCTACCTTCTTTATGCTGCTGCGAAATACACTGGTGCTGTTCGCGATGAATATCTTTATCTTTTTCCCGCTACCTATTGTTGTGGCACTAATGTTAAATGAAGTCCGGCACAAGTTTTTCAAAAGCGCGATTCAAACAATCATCTATATTCCCCACTTCTTGTCATGGGTTATTATCGTTTCTATTTCTTATGTATTTATGACAGTGGATGGCGGAGTATTGAATGAGTTAATTGTCAGTCTCGGCGGCAAGAAAATAAGCTTCCTAACTTCCCCAGAATGGCTGCGTACCGTTTATATCGGACAAATCATCTGGAAAGAGCTTGGTTGGTCTACTATTATTTATCTAGCTGCCATTACAGTAGTTGATACGCAATTATATGAAGCAGCACAAATGGACGGTGCAGGACGACTCAGAAAAACATGGCATGTGACTCTGCCAGCCATTCGTCCAGTTATCATTACCTTATTGATTCTGAAGATTGGACATACGCTGGATCTTGGTTTTGAACACATGTACTTGCTTCTAAACTCTTTAAACCGGGATGTTGCGGAAATCTTTGATACCTATATCTACACAGCAGGTTTGAGAAATGGACAATTGAGTTTCAGTACAACGGTTGGGTTGTTCAAAGGAGTGGTAGGACTTATCCTGGTCATACTGTCCAATAAATTTGCCAAGAAAATTGGGGAAGACGGCGTATATTAAGCCCGTATCCAAAGATTTAACAACAAGGAATTCTTGCTTTCGCCAGTGGCGAAGGAGGAAGATAGAGCAATGCTAATTTCAATAAAAGGGGATAGTGTTAATGAAGCGTAATTATAAGAAACTAGTGGCTTTATCAGTTTGCAGCGGGTTATTGTTAACCGCATGTGGTGGCAACAACAAAGAAACAAACAATGCAGCAAACAATGCAGCATCGGGTGATAAACCGGCTGCCCAGACTAATGCCCCAGCGGAAAATGTTAAAACAACGATTACATGGCTGAATATCTTACACACGCCATCTCCTCCAACGGATACTGTACTGAATAAAATCGAAGAAAAGACGAACACGGAACTTGAATTCTCTTGGGTTCCTGACGCTTCCAAGGAAGAACGAATCAATACTTCTTTGGCTTCGGACTCCTTGGCAGATATTGTTACTTTAACCATTCTTGAAAATTCAGCAGTAAGAAACGCTTTGAAGTCCGGTATGTTCTGGGAAGTTGAACCCTTTTTAGACGAGTTCCCTAATCTGGCTAAGATCAGTAAGGAAATCCGCACATCAGCTTCCATCGGAGGCAAGTTGTATGGAGTGCCGTTCCAAAAATCATTAGCACGTAATGGTGTGGTTATTCGTAAAGACTGGCTTGATAAGCTCAAGCTGGAGGTTCCAAAGACAACGGATGATTTAATGGCAGTCGCAAAGGCATTCACCGAACAGGATCCAGATGGCAATGGGGTTAAAGATACCACAGGCTTTACGGACCGCAATGATCTTATATACGGTGCATTCAAAACATTGGGTTCGTACTTTGGAACTCCAAATAACTGGAGTGTCAGCGCAGACGGCAAAATGACTCCAGAGTTTGAAACAGAAGGTTATATTAAAACCATGGATTTTATGAAGCAATTATTTGACAATGGCTATATCAATCAGGATTTTGCTGTAACAGCCAAGACCGACCAGCAGCAAAAATTTTCGCAGGGTAAAGCAGGGATTTATGTTGGTGCCCTATTTGATAGTAAAAACTTGTTAAATAAGGCCAAAGGAATTCAGGACAATATGGAACTCGTTATGGTTAACGATATTACCTCTACAGGTAATGAAAGCGACCGGGCAATCTGGGCTGCGAACAACGGTATTGGAGGTCTGCTTTCTTTCCCGAAATCGGAAGTAAAAGATGAAGCAGAGTTGAAGAGAATTTTGAAATTTATAAATGATTTGATGGACGAAGAGACCTATGCCCTAATGACCTATGGTATCGAAGGCGTTCATTACACAGCCGATGCAGATAAAGCCGTAACCATCTTGAGTAGTGATCTGTGGGAGCAAGAAGTACAGCCGTTCTCAGCTTCTCGTCCTATTGAGTACGGATATAAGATTCATGATGCCGATCCTTTGAAAATGGAAGCGGACAAACTAATACTAGATAACAAGAATTATGCAGTATTAAATCCAGCGTACTCTCTGGAATCTGAAACGTTCTCAACCCAAGGTTCAGAATTGCAAAAGATTACTACAGACGCTACTTATAAATACATCCTAGGTAAAATGACTTTGGATGAGTATAAGGCCGCTATTGAAAATTGGAAGAAATCTGGTGGCAGCAACATTATTTCCGAGTACGAAGCCGCTTATAAAGCAGTAAGTAAATAAATATCAATAATAAATAAATATTAGCTGAAGGGTCCTACTCGCAACTCGCGAGTAGGACTGTATTCAGTCAGGAGGTTATTATGATTAATCACAATTGGGCAATTCAGATGGCAGATTCTATTATGGTACGTACACCGAAGCTGTATGAAGACAAGGGACATCTGGGAAAATGGTCGTATGATTATGGAGTTGTTTTAAAGGGATTCGAACTTCTCTGGAAACAGACAGGCGACTCTAAGTATTACCAATACATCCAAGACAATATGGATCATTTCATTCAAGAAGATGGCTCTATTCAAGGGTACCGCCTGGATGAATATAATATTGACCACTTGAATAACGGGAAGTTATTGTTTGTTCTCTATAAAGAGACCGGGCTAGAGAAATATAAAAAAGCAGCGGAGCTTTTAAGAACGCAAATCGAAACACATCCCCGCACCTCCGAAGGAGCGTTCTGGCACAAAGAAATTTACCCTTACCAAATTTGGCTGGATGGCTTGTATATGGGCTCCCCTTTCTATTTGGAATATTCGCTTGCCTTTGAAGCCGGGGCGAATCTGGACGATATCACCAAGCAATTTATTCTTTGTGAGCAGCACACCAAAGATGCGGAGACGGGATTATTGTTTCACGCTTGGGATGAAAAACGGATACAGCCGTGGTGTGATCCTGAAACGGGACTGTCTCAAAACTTCTGGGGGCGTTCGCTCGGCTGGTACTTGATGGCGCTGGTAGATGTACTGGAGATACTGCCTGCTGATCATAAGGATTATAAGGTTCTTGTTCGTATTCTGAACGATACATTGTCTGCTTTGAAGCCCTACCAGGATGCTGAATCCGGAGTTTGGTATCAGGTAGTCAATTTGGCTGACCGTAAAGGTAATTATCTGGAGGCTTCAGCATCAAGTATGATCGCCTATGCCATTGCCAAAGGAATTCGTCTTGAAGTACTGGATAACAGCTGGTACGGAACACTCGACAGTGCTTATAACGGGCTTATCGCAGAATTTATAACGACGACCAAAGAAGGCTTAGTTAATCTTAATAAAAACTGCCAAGTAGCAGGTTTGGGCGGAGCGGATCAACGTGATGGTACTTTCGCCTATTATATCAGTGAGCCGATCATTACTAATGATCAAAAGGGATTGGGCGCTTTCTTACAAGCCTGTGGAGAATACGAATATTTACAACGTTGAACGAAAAAGGAGTGAATGGTATGCATATGTACAATATTGAGGATTTCGGTGCTCATAAAAATAGTCCGCAGCTTTCTACAGCAGCTATTGCGAGTGCAATTCAAGCAGCAAGTGAAGCTGGAGGGGGAACGGTTTACATACCGTCAGGAACCTTTCATACCGGTGCGATCTTTTTGAAAAGCAATATTGAGCTGCACATTAGCTCCGGGGCTGTTCTTTTCTTCAGTACGGATCCGAATGAATATCCTCCAGTGGAGTCCCGTTGGGAGGGTGTAAAGCAGGAGGTTCATGCACCCTGTATTTTTGGGTCGAATTTGGAAAATGTATCGGTAACGGGGAACGGAACGGTAGACGGAAATGGTGGATTATGGTGGGATAAGAAACGTAATCGTCCGGAAGAGCTGCAGTATCCGCGACCAACATTAATTAGCTTTTACAAATGCGAACGAGTGACGATTAAAGATTTAAAACTTACAAATTCACCAAGCTGGACGGTTAATCCTATTGCTTGCACCAATGTAAATATCGATAATTTGTCCATCTATAATCCAGCAGATTCACCCAATACGGATGGTATTGATCCGGAATCCTGCAACAATGTCCGGATTAGTAATTGCTACATTGACGTAGGCGATGACTGCATTGCCATCAAGGCAGGAACTGAAGATACCAAGGAACGCATTCCGTGCGAGAATATCACGATCACGAACTGCACTATGATTCACGGCCATGGCGGTGTTGTATTAGGAAGCGAAATGAGCGGAGATATCCGTAACGTAGTTATCAGCAATTGCGTGTTCAAACAAACGGACCGTGGCATTCGTCTGAAGTCTAGACGTGGACGTGGTGGAATCGTGGAAGATATTCGGATCAGTAATATTGTTATGGATGACGTAATTTGTCCCTTTATTCTGAATCTTTATTATTTCTGTGGACCTCGCGGCAAGGAAAAATACGTCTGGGATAAACACCCTTATCCGGTTACAGAGGAAACGCCAAACTTTAGACGCATTCATTTTGCTAATATCACCGCGCGGAATGTTCATGCCGCAGCAGGTTTCCTATATGGTCTGGCAGAACAGTACATTTCAGAAATTTCGTTCACCAACATTGATATTTCAATGGCGGAGAATGCTATTCCAGGACGTCCTGCGATGATGTCGGGCATTCAAGATATGAATAATCGCGGTTTTTATCTGGGCAATGTTAGAGATGTGCAGTTCCGCTATGTGACGATTGAGAATCATGAAGGGCCTGCTTTCTACATTGAGAATGGTGAAGATATTGATGTCGCGGACTGTAGATCCAGGAATACACGTAAATCTGAGGTGCTGGTTGAGCAGGTTACCGTTGTACCTTCAGAAGAAGATCTTAGCGAGCAGGGCGTATAAGGATGAGTCGCGATTCATTGATAACGTTATTAGGGGATCTTCCCGAAGACGGGCCGATCTCAGTGGAGCTGCTCTGGTGCGAGGAGTTCGACGGGTTTCGTCTGGAAACGCTGTTGCTGGATTTGAACGGGATCGAAAGGGTTCCGGCTTATGTTGCTACACCTCTGGGTAAACAAGGTCCGTTTCCTTTGGCACTTTTCAATCATTCCCACGGGGGCAATTACACTCACGGGCGAAATGAATTTATCCGTGGTAGCTCTTACCTGCAGCAGCCCTCCTTTGCTAAGACGCTTACAGATATGGGGTATGCCGCTTGCTGCATCGATATGTGGGGCTTCAATGAACGCGGCGGCAAAACGGAAAGCGAGCTTGTGAAGGAAATGCTATGGCAAGGTCAGGTAATGTGGGGCATGATGCTTTACGACAACCGGCGGATGCTGGACTATTTGTGCAGTCGTGAAGATATTGACGGCTCCAGGGTCGCGACTCTTGGCATGTCCATGGGGGGGCTGATGGCATGGTGGCTGGCGGCGCTGGATCAACGGATCAAGGTTACGATTGATATTTGCGGACAGGTGGATGCCCATACGTTGATTGGAAAGAGGGGACTGGATCATCATGGCTTTTATTCCTATGTCCCCGGCTTGCTGAAAACCTTTACGACATTGGATATTCAAAAAATGATTGTACCTCGCCCACGTATGAGTCTGACCGGCCAGAACGATAGAATGTGTCCGATTGAAGGCGTCCGGCTGTTGGATCAAGGTTTAATAGAAGCCTATAACGAGGCAGAAAGCCCGGCGCATTGGCGGTCAGTCATTGCCAGTGGCGGGCATATGGAGACTATGGAAATGCGTGCCACTTGGCAGACCTTTTTAGCTCAATATTTATAAGTCGAAAGAAGGTGGCAATCCCTTGCTGGTGGGAAAAGAACCCTTTTGTGATTTTCATTCCATACAGGATGCAGTTGATGCACTTGAACAACAATCACCCGAGCAGGCAGAGACTTTGTATGTGTTGCCCGGAGTTTATGAAGAAACGGTGCGAATTTACCGCTCCAATCTCACGATTATTGGTATCGGACAGGTGGAGATTCGCGGGAACCTTTATGCAAGGCAACACGACGAATCGGGGAGAGAACTCGGTACATTTGGCACTCCCACTTTATTTTTGGGCGGCCGTTGTCTCATACTAGAGAATCTAGTAATCGTCAATGCGGCTGGGCAAGGGGTAGAGATCGGGCAAGCCATCGCTGTATACGCTCATTGCGATGAGACCGTATTTCGTCATTGTACCTTTAAGGGGTATCAGGATACCTTATTTACAGGCCCGCTTCCACCGGCGCCAAAAGCAGGGAACTCTTTCGGGGGAATCCCCCTAAGAGAACATCATTCGCACTATCGTCAGCTGTATCAGCATTGCTGTATTGAGGGAACCGTGGACTTTATTTTTGGCGGGGCTACGGCTTTATTTGAGCACTGCGAGATTCGAAGTTTGCGGCATGCCCGTAATGAGCCAGGTTATATAACAGCAGCTTCTACACCGGAGGGTAATAAGCACGGTTATATCTTTCAGGAGTGTTTCCTAACTGCCGAAGTAGGGGTGAACCAAGTATATTTGGGTCGACCTTGGCGTGAATATGCTAAAACAGATTTTGTGGATTGTAAGATGGGCAGCCATATTCATCCTCGGGGTTGGGATAGCTGGGGCAATTCTTCTAACGAAAGAAGCGTTCGGTACCGGGAGTTCGGGACCTTGAGCGAGGATGCTTTAAGGTATCACCGCGTTCCATGGGCGATCTGCTCTGGGTTTGAGAAATGGATGTATCTTCGGAAAGAGCAAGTCTTTGCTGATACGGATTTTTGGAAAGAGGAGATTGAATTATGACCATAGAGAACAAGAAAACAACCATCATACAAAATCCTATACTCAAGGGCTTTAATCCAGACCCCTATATGCTAAGGGTTGGTGATATTTATTATATTGCAGTGTCTTCTTTTGGGTGGCTACCAGGTGTGCGTGTGTATCAATCCAAGGATTTGGCGGAGTGGGAACATTGTACGGATATTCTCACTCACCAGGTAGACTTGAGGGGGAACCCGAAGGATTGCAGTATTTGGGCACCGCAGCTCAGCAACCACGAAGGGGTCTTCTACCTGATATACACGGATGTCAAAAGCACCAAACGTCCGTTCAAAGACTCTCATAATTTCCTGATTACAGCCTCTGCAATTGAAGGTCCCTGGTCTGAGCCTGTTTATTTGAACAGCAGCGGGTTTGATCCGTCTTTATTTCATGACGAAGACGGACGTAAGTGGATTCTGAACGAGCTATGGGATTACCGTATCACGGAAGGCAATAAATCAAGCGGCATTATCATTCAGGAATACGATCCGGTACACCGTTGTCTTATAGGCAAACCGGTTAAAATATTTGATTGCACTTCGCTCAAAAAGACAGAAGCGCCACATATTTATAAGCGTGACGGCTATTATTACCTAATTACTGCAGAAGGGGGTACAGGTTCAGGTCATGCTGTAACCGTGGCCCGTTCCAAAGATTTGATGGGACCATACGAGGTAGATCCACAGAATCCAATGTTGACTTCGCGGGATAATCCCGAGCTGGAGTTGCAATGCGCCGGCCACGGCAGTCTTGTGCAGACACCAGAGGGTGAATGGTACATGGCCCATTTGTGTACACGTCCGATAGAAGGCGAGTATGCCATTCTCGGTCGGGAGACAGCTCTTCAGCAGGTCTATTGGAATGAGCAGGGATGGCTGCGTCTTACGGCTGGTGGGAATTCCCCTCAGTTAGAAGTTCCTGCACCAAAAGGTACCCTCGTGAACGAGCAGAGACAGGTGTTTGAATTTGTAGACACCTTCGATGGACCCCATTTACACAAAAATTGGAATACCCTGCGCATCATGGCTGATGAAAGCTGGTGCTCACTTCATGAAAGACCTGGCTACCTGAGAATTAAAGCCGGAGAATCCATGCAAAGTCTTTTTCAGCATCATATACTTGCCATTCGGCAAACGGACAAGCATTTCAGAGCGGAAACGGGACTTGAATATCAGCCGGAGAGCTATTTACAAATGGCTGGACTGCTGCTGTATCTTAATGAAGAGAGATATTTGTATATGTATGTCACGCATGAGGGAGGGCAGGGTAAAATACTGCGGATGATGCGGTGTGAGGCAGATAAATTTGTAACGGTTCCTGGGCAGTTTGTGCTGAGTGAAGAACTTCCCGTTTATTTGGCGGTTGAAGTTGAAGGACTTAAGGCACAATTCTCTTATCGCACCGGGAACGAATCATCGTGGAGCCCCGTATTTGAATCCCAGAATATCAGCTTTCTGTCTGGGGGCTTTACCGGAAACTTTGTGGGGATCGCCGCTCATGATATGCAGCAGTTTCAAAGCAGCCACGCCGACTTCACTCATTTTTCCTATCAAGGTAAAGAGGAAGTTTAATTATGGGTAAGACAGCCCATCGGTTGGACAGCCCATCGGTTGTCTACCATCCGCGATGCGGACCGCATAGTCGTAATGAAAGATGGACAGATGGCGAGCTCACTCGCTGTCTGTTTTTTTTATTTGTTTAGAAATTAGGATCCAAGCCTTCGCGCTCAGCTAATTTTCATAATAGGCAGATATAATGCTCCCAAAGGTCGAGTAGCCGTTGCCAAGTCACGGACATGTACTCGTTATATTGCCGCAAAGGAGATTTTTTATGGGAAAGATGTTCCAAAAATCAGTATATTTTATGCTAACGTTCTTTATCGGATTGTTCATTGCATCCTCGTTTGTGTACAGGGCGCAGTACAATTTTTTTGCTTATGGGGATACGCCGGTTCTGGAACGACAGCAACTGGGTATTTTTCTACTTGTGATCATAGGGGTCATATTATTTAGCGTAGCTTTGTACCGATTGTGCCTGAAGCTTAATAAGTATAGTAAAAAGGTTGTCCTTCCGGTTACGCTGCTGTGTTCGTTCATGATTCAAATCGTGATTATCTTTTTGTTTACCCGAATGCCTACGGATGATTCGCAGACTGTACTCTCGCTGGCCTTGAGTATGCTCTATGATAATGATTACTCCTCATTCCAAACGGGCGGATACCTGCATATGTTTCCGTTTAATTTCTCAATCGTCTTGTACTTAAAAACGCTGCTGTTCTTATTTCCAGACAACTATCTGGTGATCAAAATCTTCAATATTCTATTTACTCTGGTTACGACGCTAATGGTTTACCTGATTTATAAGGCAATCAATACTAAGTCAAAAGAAAATGACTATGGCGTTCTGGTGTTTGCAGCAACCTATATCCCGACCTTATTCATGAATAATCTGATCTATAACGATGTTGTTGCTACCGCTTTTCTTACCAGCGCGTTGTATTTTTCGATCAAGTTTATGAAAGGCAAGGCGCTGAGGCATTTGATTTGGGCTGCGATTTTCTTGGGCCTCGGCAATTATTTTAGAAGCATAGGTGTTATCGTCCTGATCGCTGTGTCCTTATCCATTCTGCTGAGTATGAAGAGCATTGGAATCAAAAAGGGAATTACGGCTTTGGGCATTCTGATTTTGTTATTTAACGTTCCGAACTGGACACAAAATGTGCTTCTGCAGTCAACTAACGTAGTTAATGAATCGGTGACCAAAAATTCTGCTCCGGTGTATATGTGGCTGAATATGGGCTTCAATACGGACACGTTCGGCTTCTGGGATAACAGGGAGAGCTACACTATATACCAAGAACAAGCGAACTATAACAAAGAGGACAGCACGGAACTTTTCAAGGAAGAAATCAGCCGAAAATTATCTGAGGCGTCCCTGGGCGATCTGGCGGAAATGTATTATAAAAAAATGATTTGGACCTGGACGGAAGGAACCTACCAAATGGATCGGTATGGCCTCGGTAACGATGGATCTTCAGGCAATGCACGCAATGCGCGGGGCATGGGGGGTATCGCGGGAAGCTATAGCTACTCCACCTTTGCAACGGATTTATTTGCAGACGACTCGAAGTACAGAAAGGCATTGCTCTGGATCGTATATGGTTTGAATATTCTGATGTATTGCTTCATTCTGGTCCGGTTAATCGGCGGGATTAAAGCGAAAAGATTTGATGAAGTGCCTCTAATCTTAGTGATATTAGGGTTCATCGGTTTCTATATTTTATGGGAAATTAAGTCCAGATATATTTATCCCGTGTATCCGCTGCTGATCATCCTGTCTTACTTGGGGTTCAAAGACGTCTATGACTACGTTATTCGTAGCATTCTCCCCCGTTACCAATCATCCAATAGAGAGGAGTTATAAGTTATGCGAAAAAGAGTACATGTTATCCTCACAAGCTTGGTGATGCTTGTCTGTTCCCTGATGCTCATCTCCTGTGACGCCATTACTGCGCAAAAGATCACCCAAACAGACTCAGGCTCCTTTCCGGGGATGAACGGCGGGGTACGGAACGGTGCTCCCGGAATGAACGGCCGACAGGGTACGGATAGAGCAGCAAGGAGTTGGAACGAAAACACTGACGAACTCAACGGATTCAACGATTAAAATTGGCTAACCAATGAAATAAGCGCTCAAAGTATGTGCTGCTATACTTTGAGCGCTTATTTACGTTATGATCCCGGGATTAGCTGGGTGATCTGGTTCAATAACTCGTTGATTCGGTTTATAGTCTCGGGAATGCCTGTCGATTCGAAGGCTGCTTTTCCTTGTTCCAGGTTGGTAATTGCTTGATCCAGACCTTGCTGCAGATTTTCATTATACCCCACAATGGATTGGTGGAGGTCTTTTGCATACTCCGGTACCTGAAGTTGGGCATATTGGGTAACTTGTTCTTTCAGTGCAACCAGCCTATCCGTCAATGCCTCCCTACTTTGAAGGTCTGTGGCAGCATTGGCAGCTAGCGTATCCATCTCTTGTCCGAATTGCGTCAAGGTTTGCATATAAGATGCTGTTTCGGTGGCGAAATTCACACTGTGTCCCACCTTTTCCGCAAACCCGCAACTCGGCATAACCAGCAAGATGAGTAACAGCAGACTTAACCTGTATTTCTTCACTCGCTTCACTCCTCTTAGTTATCGTATGTGCCAGTTTACTGAAGTTAATACGGGAAGAATCGCATCAGGTTGCGTAAGCTACCGTCCCATTGAGGACGGCTAAGCCGTTTCTTCTTGGCATATGCTGTCATTCAGATGAATAACATATTATTTAATGGATAAAAAAAACTCCTACAGTAGAAGTCTTGTTTGTTCCTTGAAACAAACAAGACTTTTACAAGGAGTTTTCTTTGATTAATATAAGTAAGCTCAATGGGTTTATGCAGGCACGTAAACCTTTCCAGTAATATTGACTGGACCCGTTAGGGTAATATCCCCCTGAAGATCCTCTGGGTTTGAGGCAAACACTTGAATTGCATGAAATCCTACGGATACATTCGTAAGAATGGCGTGGAACGTTGTGTTCATTTCAAGCGGTCCATCTTCATCGTTTGAAATGGACTCTTGCGCATTACTACCCACAACGACTCCATCCATAAGGACTTGGAGGAAGAGTTTTGGTTGATCTGGTGGTGTGGCAAAAACGTTCGTCACCTGCCAACCTACTGTAGTAATGAGTTCTAAAAAGTTAGTTGCAGTTGGAACATTAATACCAAATGCTAATATCAACGTTGGTGTTGCATTAATTGGAACAATAACTCCATTGCTTAGGTTTGTCTGGTAGCTTCTACCGAATTCCTCTAATGTATGCGCCATATTTTCACCTCCACAAATTTATAAAACATCATATGGCTAAATTTATTTTGTGTTTGTGACAGTGTCCTATTAACTAAAAAAATCTACGATTTACAAGGGAGGAAGAAAAGTGAAAATTCTTTTTATTACTTCAGGATTTAGAGGAGTTTATTACTTTTTCGAACGAAGTATAGTTGAAGCCTTTAAGAATGCAGGTCACTATTGTGAACTTTTTATATTGAAAAATGATTTAAATGCATTAAAACTAATGAAACAATCTTTGCAACCAGATCTTATTTTAGCAATGACTGGTTTGAAAATCTCCAAACCCATACTAGAATTCATAAAACAAACAAAGGTAAAGTCGGCCATCTGGATGACGGAAGATCCTTATTATATGGATTGGACTATTCCGCTTATCAGTTATTTTGACTGCATTTTTACCATCGATCAAGCTGCAGTAGAACAATATAAAAGACTTGGACATCCATCAGTTTATCATCTTCCGTTAGGGACAGATCCAGAAGTGTTTCATTCCACACCAGTGTCTGAAGAGTTTACAAGTGATATTTGTTTAGTAGGAGTTCCCTATAGTAATCGAATTGAGCTTATTGAATTCTTGTTAAAGAGCGCAGACTATCAAATTCAAATCGTTGGGAGAGGATGGGGCAAGCATAATAATGAATGGATAAAAAATTTAAATCTAGATTTAGATTTAGTAAATGCCTGGGTAAAGCCCGAAACCGTTGTAAATTATTATAATGGTTCAAAAATTGTTTTAAATATCCATCGTCCTTCTGATGAGAAATACAATAAAAATCGTATTGGGATTATTGCCAAAAGTATCAACAACCGGACCTTTGATGCTGCCAGTTGCGAAGCATTTCAACTTATTGATTCTAAAGATGAGCTGGGAAATCATTTTGAGGAAGGGAAGGAAATGGTTGCTTTCGAGGATAAGAATGATCTACTTGAGAAGGTTCATTATTATATTGCACACGACGAAGAACGCAAACAAATGGCGATACAAGCAAGAAAACGCGTTTTGACTTCACACACCTTTCAACATCGAATCGATCATTTGTTAATGAAGGTTCAATCAGAAATATGAAACCTCAGCCCTATTATCCATAGTTTGGAAAATTTGGCCTTGTATCCTATTACCTTTTGATTATCAAAACATACTATAGAAAGTAAACAGCACAAAGGAGGTTTTATATTGCCAAGGGTATCCATAATAATGACTAGCTACAATAAGTCTGCATATATCACAAAGTCCATTCAATCCATGTTAAATCAGACTTTTACAGACTTTGAGCTCTTTTTGATGGATGATAACTCGAATTCAGAAACAATGAAAGCCATTGAGCCCTTTCTAGATGATAAAAGAATCAAATTCTATCAGAGTAATATACAAACCATGAACGAAAGAGTTGAGAAGGTCAGATATGCTGCTCTAATCAATGAAGCTTTGCTAAAAGCGTCGGGTGAATACATTTCATATGCAACGGATGATAACTGTTATAGAGATACTAGACTAGAAAAAATGGTGGATTATTTAGAGGTTCACCCCAGCGTCATGATTGTCTATTCTGCATCATTAGTCAATTACTTGAATGAAAAAAATGAGATTACAAAACAACAAATAAGACATGCAAAGAGAATTGTCCCGGTAGCACCTTGCCAAATAGATCATTGCTCAGTCATGCATAGAAGATCCATTCTCCCTATCATAAAAGAAAAATTCGGCTCATTTTGGGACGAGAGTCCAGAATTCTATAGGATTGGTGATGCCAGATTTTTTTGGCGACTCAATCATTTCTGGGATTTCTATCCGATAGAGGATATTTTGGATGATAACTATATAACGGAATTATCCATTCATTATCAACTGCAACAACAAGAAAAGAGTGAATTTATACAAATGCTGCCGCTGCAAAGAACCTGTAAAGAACTTAGAGAAGAACTGAGAGCAATGAAACGATAAGGGGGGATAAACCGAAGTGTCTATCTATCTATCAAATTACTGGTCTCTTTATAGTGAATTCATCAATGTGTTAAAGGATTTAAAATATCGAGACATCCCCATTGCTCTCATGACGAATTTCTATCAACAAATTAATGATGAACTTAGAAGTGATATGGAGCAAAAAGATTTTAAGATGAAATTGAAGGATTCTAGTATTAAGGGACAAAATGAGATCCAACCTTTTTTCGATAAGATGATAGCACCCTTTAAGCAACCATTTAAGGCAAACTTAGAGGGAAAGATATTAATCAATCTAGACTACACAAGAATTCCAGAGAAAAAATTAAGTGATTATTTTAGTAGAGATCATACGATCATTTTGTCACGTTCCAGAGCATCTGAATACTTTGGGATTCCAAATGTATATGTTGGAAACTTTAAGAGTGACACAAGACATATGTCTGAAGAGTTAATCACAATGGCAACTTCAATTTTAGCTCAATACGAGGGACATCCGGCTTTTAGTAATCCTTTTTTTAGCCAAACCTTCATTAAGCGGATTCCCGGTATCGTAGATGCAATAGAGACTGTTAGTAATCTTTATGATCAAATTTCGATAGCAACTATATTGATAGGTACGTCAGAAGATGTTATGAGTCGGTCTCTAGCGATCGTTGGAGCTATGAAAGGAATTCCCTGCATCTGTTTGCAACATGGGATTTTAATGGGGGAGGAAGCCTTTATCCCTGTTTTCTCAAGTCATGTTGGCGTATATGGAGAATATGAAAAAATATGGTTTGAGACAAGAGGTCTTGAGGAAAAACGAATCGCAGTGATAGGTCACCCTCGATATGATGAGATATTTACTTCTACACGACTATCAAATCATACGTTTATTGAAGCATACGATCTTGACCCCAATAAAATTACCTTATTACTAGCTACAGGGCCTAAATTAGATGAAAAAAAGATACAAACGCTAATTACGGAGTTAGTTACTAATGAGGAAATTCAATTAATCATAAAACCTCATCCTTGGGAACTTTCTAAAAAGCTGATTTCAATCTATACGGATTTGGAAAACAAATATAAATCAGTCCATGTTATCAAAGATAGGAAAGTAGATATACGTGATTTGATTATTCATTCAGATGGTGTCATCGCTTCACTTTCTACCGTAGCCTTGGAAGGCTTCTTATTTAATAAACCCGTTTTTGTCTACAATTTCATTCAGGCAAATCGTGAATACGATTATTATAATAGCCTTGAGAATTATATTCAGAACGAGCCAACAGAATTAATAAAAACAGTCTCTTTATATTTTTCTAGTGAAAAAGAGAAATTAAATTATGAAGATGTGAAGAGTAAGTTTTTACTACAATCCTATAAAACAGAGCAATCAGGTAAAGAACTCACAAATTTGATCAACCAATTAATAAATGTAAGATCTGAATAAATGAAAAGGGAGGAGGACGGGTATGTTTTTTAGGAATAAAAAAATCCTGATTATTGGCGGTACAGGCACCATTGGGAAAAACATTGCGAAACATATTTTACAAGAGGATCCTGAAGTCATCAAGATTTTCAGTAGGGATGAATATAAACAATTCGAGCTGCAAAATGAAGTGAATGGAAATTCAAAGCTTAGTTACCTGATTGGAGATGTTCGTGATTATGATCGTGTGTTAAGTGCGATGGAAGATATAGATTATGTGTTCCATACAGCAGCAATGAAGCATGTTTCATTTTGTGAATATAACCCTTTTGAGGCTGTACTTACGAATGTTATCGGCACGTATAACGTGATTAGAGCAGCGAAGCAGCAAAACGTAAAAAAAGTAGTGTTTACAAGTACAGATAAAGCCATTTCTCCAACAAATAATTATGGAGCAACAAAATTATCCGCTGAGAAGCTTGTTTCCTCGGCTGAATATTCGAAGGGCTCAGGAAAAACTATTTTTTCTACGGTGCGGTTTGGTAATGTAATGGGCTCCAGAGGTTCAGTTATCCCTTTATTTGTTAAGCAAGTCAGAGAAGGCAAAGCTGTATCCGTTACGGATTTATCAATGACTAGATTTATGATGACGTTAGAGCAGGCGACTATACTTACAATTAAATCCCTGCAAATATCTAAAGGTGGAGAAACGTTTATTTTAAAAATGCCTGTAATTAAACTTAAGGACTTAGCAGAAGTTGTTGTGGAAGAAACGCGAAAGAAATACGGGATTGACCCGTCCGCAGTTGATATTGTTGAAGTCGGCTTAAAACCTGGTGAAAAAAAATATGAAGAACTGATGACGTATGACGAATCATTAAGTGCTTATGAATTACCTAATTTATATATTGTTCCTTCTCCGTTTGCCTCTAGAAAAACATACAAGAAGGCCAGTAGACCGAAACCCGGTACCTATAGTTCGGAAGGAGCAATACCACTGACTAAGGAACAAGTGCGGAAACTAACTAACGAACAAAATCTAATCTAGCGGAGGTTTAATATGAACATACTCGTAACCGGTGGTACTGGTTTCATTGGTAGATGGGTCGTTGGACGTTTGTTAAAGGATGGACAGAAGGTATGGGTAATAGATAATTTAGCGAATTCATCACTTGAGAATGTAAACGAGTTTATGGACAATGAAAATCTGCAAATGGTTAAAATTATGGATCTTAAAGATCGAAAATCATTAAATGAGCTTTTTCGCGATACAAAATTTGATCTTTGTTACCACCTTGCAGCAAGTATCAATGTTCAAGACAGCATTGATGATCCTGAAACCACTTTTAACAATGACACGGTTGCTACCTTTTATTTACTAGAAGAGTGCAGAAAGCAACAAGTGAAAATAGTCTTTATGAGTACATGTATGGTATACGCCAGAGCAAGCGAGGAACATGGAATTGACGAGCAGTCCCCTATCAAACCCGCTTCCCCTTATGCTGGAGCAAAAATTGCTGCTGAGAATATGGTGTTATCCTACTTTTTCGCCTACGGTTTACCAGTTGTAGTCGTGAGACCGTTTAATACGTATGGTCCTTTCCAGAGAACCGGTGGGGAAGGCGGAGTCGTGGCCATCTTTATTCATAATAAATTAAAAGGTGAAGCCCTAAACATCTATGGAGATGGTACACAATCACGGGATTTATTGTATGTAGAAGATTGTGCTGATTTTGTAGTTGAAGCTGGTTACAACGATCAGTTAAATGGAGAAATTGTTAATGCAGGTACAGGGGAAGATATTTCAATCAATCATT
This sequence comes from Paenibacillus sp., assembly GCA_023512345.1. Taxonomy (GTDB): domain Bacteria; phylum Bacillota; class Bacilli; order Paenibacillales; family Paenibacillaceae; genus Paenibacillus_AQ. The sequence goes on along the minus strand of JAILZT010000001.1, from coordinate 90,879 downwards.
TAGCAGAGCTTATTGCAGACCAACAAGTGCCTATTCATCATATCCCCCATATTCATCCTCAAAGTGAGATCCAAAAGCTGTTATGTAATTTTCAAAAAGCGGAAAACACCTTGTTTTGGACACCAAAGGTAGCGATTGAAGAGGGGATAAAACAAACGGAAAAATGGATACAATCAACATCAACCTTTCATAGAAAGGATCGTTTCAAATCATGAGCGGCAGAAAATTAGCAATCCATGGTGGAACTCCCGTCCGTAGTCACTATTTGCCGTATGGAAGACAATTAATCGATGATGAGGATATTAAATCGGTTATTAAGGTGTTACAAAGTGATTTCATAACAACGGGTCCTGCCATTGAGGGATTTGAATCTGAAATTGCAAGGTTTACAGGAGCGAAGTATGCTGTGGCATTCTCAAGCGGAACAGCAGCCTTACATGGTGCCTGTTATGCTGCTGGCATTGGTGAGGGTAATGAGGTTATTACAACCCCAATGACCTTTGCCGCCACCGCTAACTGTATATTATACCAAGGAGCAAAACCGGTATTCGTCGATATCGATCCACTAACGTATAACATGGATCCCAAATTGATAAGGGAAAAAATAACAGAAAAAACAAAAGCTATTATTCCAGTTCATTTTACAGGTCAGCCAGCTGAGCTTGATGAAATTATTAAAATAGCCAAGGAAAAAAACTTAGTTGTGATTGAAGATGCGGCACATGCGCTTGGTGCGATATATAAGAATAAACGTATTGGCTCCATTGGGGATATGACGATGTTTAGTTTTCATCCAGTAAAGCATATAACAACGGGTGAAGGTGGGATTATTACAACGAATAACCCGATGTACTATGAGAAACTACTGCATTTCCGCTCGCATGGCATCACTCGTAATCCTGATCATATGATCCAAAATCATGGTCCCTGGTACTATGAGATGCAATTTCTAGGATATAACTATCGAATCACTGATATCCAAGCAGCTCTTGGAACAAGCCAGCTCAAAAAATTAGATCTATTTGTTGATCTAAGGAAAAGATATGCGGCTATGTATAACGAGGCATTTCGACAAACCAATACCATTCAGATTCCTTACCAAAGCAGTGAGGGTGACTCCAGTTGGCATCTGTATATCATTTCTCTTAACTTGGAGCAGCTAAAAGGCAGTAGGAAAGATGTCTTTGATGCACTGCTTAAGGAGAACATTGGTGTTAATGTGCACTATATCCCCGTGCATCTCTTACCTTATTATCAAGAGCTCGGCTACCCACAAGGGATTTGCCCGAAGGCGGAACAATTGTATAACAGAATTATTACGTTGCCGCTTTTCCAGGGGATGTCGGAGCAGGATGTTAATGATGTTATACGTGCTGTAAATAAAGTATTAGACTATTACTCCAAGTGATATGAAGGAGATCTTATGAGAATAGTAGCGATTATACAGGCAAGAATGGAATCGACCAGACTGCCAGGAAAAATTATGAAAGAGGTTGGAAGTAAACCTCTACTTGAATATCAAATAGAGCAAGTAAGACGATCCAAAACCATAGATCACATTGTTATTGCTACAACGACTAAGGATGCAGAACAGCCCATCATTGATTTGTGTAAACGAATGTCAGTGGACTACTACCGGGGCTCGGAGGAAGATGTCTTGTCCCGGTATTATCAAGCGGCTTGTTATTATGGGGCAGAGATAGTTGTTCGCCTTACTTCAGACTGCCCGTTACTGGACCCGGCTGTTATAGACAAAGTAATTACTGTATTTCTATCCAATTCAGAACGTTATGATTATGTATCTAACACCATTGAGAGAACCTATCCTCGTGGATATGATGTTGAAGTATTCTCAATGAGGGTGTTGGAACAGGCGTATAAGGATGCGAGTTATGCTGCAGAGCGGGAACATGTTACCTCTTATTTGTACCAGCATCCGGAAGTTTTTAGAGTAGGGCAAGTTAAGCAGACAACAGATTTAAGCTCTTATCGCCTCACAGTGGATACGGACGAGGACTTTGAACTGATTGCGAGACTGATAACAGCCCTGTGCGAGAAGAAAATATCACGGTTCACGCTGGATGATGTTGTCTCCATTTTGCAAGAGTATCCAGAGTGGGTATTAATCAATGCTCATATCGAACAAAAGAAAGTACACAGGAGATCTTAAAAATGAATATAATCTTTAGGGTCGATTCTTCATATGAAATGGGTACGGGTCATGTCATGCGTTGTCTAACACTTGCCAATGAACTTAAAAAAGAAAAAGCGAAAGTCTCGTTCATTTGCCGTGAGTTACCTGGAAATCTAGCAAACTATATTAGGGACAAAGGCTATCATGTATTTTTGCTGCCATTCCAAAGTGATCGAACTTATGCATCTTGGTTACAAGTGGACTGGGAAACAGACGCGATGGAAACCGCACAAATCCTGATTAAATGCTCGCCTGTGGATTGGTTAATCATTGACCATTATGGAATCGATTATAGATGGGAGAAATTAATAGAAGAGAATGTAATGAAGATTGTTGTGATTGATGACTTAGCCGATCGGCCACATCAATGCAGTATTGTACTGGATCAGAATAGTTCGCATGCCGAGGACCGTTATCAGGGTTTAGTCCCCAAAAGTTGCGTGAAATTAATGGGGACTAGTTATGCAATACTTCGGCCTGAATTTCGGACATTTAGAAAGCAGTTAGCTGAGCGTGATGGAAGTATAAACAGAATTCTTGTGTTTTTTGGTGGCACAGACCCTACTAATGAAACTTTAAAAGCATTACAAGCATTGAATAATTTCCAGTTTTCTTATTTACACATTGATGTCGTAGTAGGTGAAATGAATACAAACAAGGATGTCATTGAACAAATGTGTAACACTATGCCAAATGTATTTTTTCATTGTCAGATTGATTATATGGCCGAATTAATGTGGAAGGCAGACTTTTCAATCGGAGCAGGCGGAAGTTCGACCTGGGAGCGGTGTTATTTAGGATTACCTTCGCTTTCCATAGTAACTGCAGATAACCAAAGAGAAATAACAAAACTAGTCCATGATAAAGGGGCTGCTTGTTGCTTAGGTGTTAGTGCTGAAGTAACAACGAAAAGAATTGAGAACGAAATGAACACAATGCTTGCCAACCCCTTATTGGTGAAAGAGATATCTGGAAAAGCTCTTCAGCTTATGGGGGAGGATAAATTTAATGAAGTCATAGACATGATAATAGGAGGGGGAAATGACAGCCATTAACGATTATAGACTGGAGAATTTAGGCCAAAACGAAATAAAACTTGTGTGGGAATGGCGTAACGCTGATCATATACGTCCTTTTATGAATCATGATGATTTCATTTTGTTAGAAGATCATTATCGATGGTTGGAGGCCGTGGAAAAAGACGCAAGTAAACTAATAAAACTGTGTTTTTACAAAGAAAAGCCAATTGGTTTAGTTAACTTTTCACAAATCGATCCTAAGAATAAAACATGTGATTGGGGATTTTATATTGGGGATAAGACCAGTCCTCGCGGATCCGGGAAGATCATGGGGATATTAGCTTTGGATTACATTTTTAAAGAAAGACAGATGAGAAAAGTATGTGCTCAAATACTAGACTTTAATAGGAAGAGCCTATCCTATCACCAAAAATTGGGTTTTGCTGAAGAAGGCAGACTAGTAAAGCAAATTCTAAAAAATAATAAATATGTCGATGTGGTTTTAATGGGTGTATTTTATGAACAATGGGAGACGCAAAGTGATTTTCTTAAAGAGGAGGTTTTAGGAGCCAATGAAGGAAATAACGATCGGTAACAAACGAATAGGAAAGGGCAATCCTCCTTTTATTATAGCGGAAATGTCAGGGAATCATAATAAGTCACTTGACCGAGCACTCGATTTGGTTAAAGCAGCGGCAAAAGCAGGAGCGCATGCGTTTAAAATTCAAACGTACATTCCTGAAACGATGACACTTAATATTCAAGACGGAGATTTTAGGATTGAATCCAATGGACTTTGGAAAGGGAAGTCTCTATTTGAACTCTATAAAGAGGCGTATACACCTTGGGAGTGGCATCAGACGATCTTTGAATGTTGCAGGAAATTAGGGATGATTCCTTTTAGTACACCGTTTGATGAAACATCGCTTGAATTTTTAGAGACCCTTGATGTTCCTTGCTACAAAATCGCCTCCTTCGAAAATAATGATATTCCTTTATTAAGAAAGGTCGCATCAAAAGGAAAGCCGATGATTATCTCAACAGGGATGGCTTCACTTGGTGAAATTGAAAATGTAGTAAAAACAATTAATGATGCAGGCTGCAATGATTTCATTTTATTAAAATGCACGAGCAGTTATCCAGCTTCACCCGAAAACTCGAATCTGAATACGATTCCCTATTTAAGAGATTTATTTGATTGTCAGGTGGGTTTATCAGACCATACCTTAGGAATTGGAGCAGCTGTTGCAAGTGTAGCTCTGGGCAGCACAGTGATTGAGAAGCATTTTACACTTAACCGTGATGAAGGAGGAGTTGATTCTGCTTTTTCCTTGGAGCCTGAAGAATTTGCTTCACTCGTGAAAGAAACAGATACTGCTTGGAAGTCACTCGGCGGGGTGTCAATTGGTCCAACAAAGGAAGAGGAAAAATCACTTCAATTCAGACGATCGATTTATATTTCTAAGGATATAAAGGCTGGCGAAGTGTTGACAATAGAAAATATAAGAGTAATTCGCCCAGGATTTGGTTTAGATCCGAAATACTATGATGTACTTTTAGGAAAAGAAATTAGAAGAAATCTAAAAAGTGGAACTCCATTAAGCTGGGAGCTGTTATTGTAATAGGAGCACCTCAGATTATGACAATGCCTTAAAGCTATGGAGGGAGTGTATTAACGTTGTTTGACAGGTGGCGCAATTTCATAATGGCCTGGCGTGATTATCCGGCTCAGACCGGGTCAGTGATTGGTGAACGGTATCGTGTAGTTCAGGTACTGGGCATCGGAAGTTATGGCATCGCATATCTGTGCCGGGATGAGCTGGATAGCTGTGAAGTGGCGGTGAAACTCGCCAAACCTAGCAAGAAGAAGATTGCGAAGCTTCTACTAGAACGTGAGAGAGAGGTCCTATCACGGCTCGACCACCCTTATATTCAAAGGTTGAGGAATTATGGGGAGAGTAAAGAGGGAAGCTGGATCGTAACAGACTATATTGCTGGCGAGACAATCGAGGATCTTATCTTTGAGGAAGAGCGCGTTATCGGTGAGCGTGACTGCCTGCGCTGGACGTTAATGCTCATGGATCGGATAACCCATGTTCATGAACAGGGGTTTGTACATTTGGACCTGCGTATCCCGAATGTTATTGTGCGGGATCAAGAGTTCGTGGTTATAGATTTTGGATTGGCACGGCCTATTGGGGGCGGACAAGGTCTGCTTTGGGACGATACTGCGCTCAAATCTATACCTCCAGCGCGCATGGAACCTTACATCCAGTCGGATCTGTACGATATTGGCCATCTAATGTTATACATGCTCTACTCCGGCTACAGTCCGGAACCGGGCATACCGGAACGTCCCTGGGAGGAGGAACTGGGTCTTTCCGCTGCGGTACGGCAGATACTCAGGCGTCTTTTAGAGGAGGATAATCCTTATCCTGACTCTGCCGCTTTTGTTGCTGATCTGCACACGGCGCTGAGTGAGTCCAGGGATGATACAGTAGACAACAAAGAGCCGTCCCGTTGATACGGGACGGCTCTTAACAATGAAGAATCAACTGGAACTGCCGCGGCGGTTCTTATAATACCCGTGTCCGTAACGTCCGCCGCTATGTCCGTGACCGGATGAGGAATTCCGGTGACTGCGGTGACCTGCACTGCTTGAATAATGGACATGGCGTCCTCTATGGCTGCTGGAATATTTACGATGTCCTCCATGTTTGGAATGCTCCAATGAATGCAGGACTTTGCCAAGTAACTTTTTCAACATTCTTAACGCCTCCTTGAGAGAATGTACTATTTATCCGCTTTGTTTTTAACTTAAAATTTAAATGATCTTGACATTACATACGATCTAACTTCTTTAGGGTTTCATTTTTTGGGGCACAGATATCGCAGAACTTACTTATAGCACCCGCGACAGTTTACGGTACTCTCGTGGCGAAATGCCTTCCACGGCGGTAAAAACTCTGCTGAAGTAATGGATATCGGGGTAGCCAACATGTTCTCCAACAAGTCCAATGGGCCAATCTGTCTCCTGCAGCAGTTTGCGTGCCTCACGGTGCCGGATAGAGCGAAGGAATTCACTCGGCGGCATTCCAGCGATCTGGCGGAACAGCTTGGAGGTGTAATCTTCACTCATGCCGAGGCGTTCCGCAAGCACGGGATTAGTCCAAGCCACTGTAGGGTTACTTTCTATCTCTCGCATCAGCTCCTTTATGCGTTGTCCATGAACGGTTGCGTCCGTAATTCTACGCGTTACTTGGCTGCGGATCAGGTAAGCCAGGATATTCAGCATCAGTCCTCTGCAAACCAATGGGTAGCCCAAAGGGCGCATAGTAAATTCCCGGACCAGATCCTCCATGGACTGGATGCAATCATGCGAAGGGGTGTATACCGGATCCTCCGTCAGCGGCGAACAGCTGGAATCCACTGCCTCCACGGCGAACTTGTCCTCTTGTGCGTTTCCCTCGTAAACGACCATATCCTCCTCTCCAGTAACATTTAATTCGCCGAAGAAGTCGAAATGGATTCCGATCATTTTAGTAGTAGGAAGAGCAACCGTTTCGTTCTGGTGATAGACTCCGGAAGGCAGGATAATCAGCTGTCCCGGGGTTAAATGAAAGGTTTTATGTTCCATGGCGACGGATAATTGGCCGTGACACAAGTAAAGCAGCTCAAAATCGTACAGCTTTCTGCCGGGAAAGACTTGCGGAGCAATGTTTTGGAATTGCGCATAGTGGATGGAGGGGGACCATTCCTGAAAGGGGATTTGCTTGCGGACCGGATGGTAGTCGGGTTCTTGCTTCATGGGTCTAACACCTCCCGATAAATGGATGATTAATAACGGAATAGTCCAAAAAGTATCTTCATTAACTAAATAAATCAAACATTTTATTTACTATAATACAGGTAAGAACAACTCTTCACAACGGTGAGTCGTCATACTTGAAATTCAAGAATTTCACAAATGAAGTGGAGGCGTGCACATGAAGAAGGGCATTAACATCTGGTCGTTCCCGGAGGGAAGGCCGATCCTGGAATGCGCGAAGCTGGCTAAAAAAGCGGGCTTCGACGGTATTGAACTGTCCCTGAACGAATCGGGAGAATTGGGTCTGGAAACGACAGAGCAGGAAGCTATGGCACTGCGCCAGAATATAGCCGATTTGGGTCTTGAGATTAGCGGACTGGCCACTGGACAGTACTGGGCCAACTGGATGACCAGCGACTCTGAAGAGGTACGGAACAAAGCGATAGATATCTGTAGGAAGCAGCTGGAAACAGCGGCTGCACTGGGATCGGATGCGATTCTAGTCATTCCGGGAGCTGTAGGGGTTGATTTTATCCCTGGTTGCGATGTCATTGATTATGAGAAGGCTTATGACCGCGCGCTGGAAGCTATGCGCAAATTGGCTCCTGCAGCGGAACAATCGGGAGTTGCCATCGGGATTGAGAACGTGTGGAACAAATTCCTGCTTTCTCCGCTGGAGCTTCGTCAGTTTATCGACACTGTAGGGTCACCTTACGTAGGCTCCTATTTCGACGTAGGCAATGTGGTGCATTCCGGTTACCCCGAACATTGGATCCGCATTCTGGGCAATAGAATCAAGAAGGTTCACTTTAAGGACTACCGCCGTCAGGCAGGCGGATTGCACGGTTTCGTCGATTTGCTGGCAGGGGATGTGAATTACCCGGCTGTAATGCAGGCCTTCAAGGACATTGGCTATGACGGTTATGTAACGGCCGAGATGATTCCTAATTATAACCACCATACCGAGCAAATCATTTTTAATACCTCCGCTTCTATGGATGTTATCCTGGGACGCACAGTACTATAAATTTCTACTTAGGAGGAAATAGTTCATGTTAAAAATTGGATTAGTTGGCTTCGGATTTATGGGCCGTATGCATTTTGACAACTACACTCGCCTTAAATCAGAAGGCTACGCCATTGAACTAAAAGCGATCTGCGATATTCGGATTGATGAGCTGAAGGATGGAAAAGCCAGCGGCAATATGGCAACGGCGCAGGAAGTATATGATCTGACACCTTACAATCTCTACGACCATTTTGAGAAAATGATTGCGGCGGAAGAATTGGATATTATTGATCTGGCCGTTCCTACTTATTTGCATGCCGAGATGAGCTGTCACCTGCTGGAGAAGGGCTACCATGTGATGTGTGAAAAACCGATGGCGCTGAATGCGGAAGATGCCAAAAAAATGGCCGACACCGCCACCAGAACCGGCAATAAGCTGATGATAGGACAGTGTCTTCGCTTTTGGCCAGCCTACCAGTACCTGAAGGAGTCTGTGTCCGATGGACGTTATGGCGCAGTAACAGAAGGCTACTTCTACAGAGGATCAGGCGCTCCGAAAGGATGGTTCCTTGATGAATCGCTGAGCGGAGGCTGTCTACTCGATATGCATATTCATGATACGGATATGATTCAGTACCTTTTCGGCAAGCCGACTCGCGTATCCGTCTTGGGACGCAATGTGATTCCCGGTGCAGGCAATGACATTGTATCGAGTCATTATTACTACACGGACGGCAAGGTGATTAATGCCCAGGCAGACTGGACACTTGAGGGTGATTTTGGCTTCTATATGGGCTACCGGGTCAATTTTGAACGCGGCAATATCATTTTTGATGGATCGGTTGTGAAGGTAAATCCTAATGAAGCATCCGGGTTTACAGCGGAGCTGTCCTCAGATAACGGATATTATAATGAGCTGGTGTATTTCCTGAATGCTGTTCATAATGAACAGCCAATCGAAGTGTGCACGCCGGAGAGTACTGCCGAGACTCTTGCTGTGGTTCAGGCAGAGAGCAAATCTGCAGCTCAGGAAGGCGCCTGGATTAGGATTGAATAAGATCAGATTAACCCTTTGAGGGTGAACAAGGCAGGTATGATTCATCATGAAAAAGTACGGAGTGGTATTGATCGGCTGCGGATATATGGGATCCCTCCATTTGGACGCCATTGTACGCCATGAGCGGGTCCAATTGGTCGGTGTTGTGGATTGGAATAAGGAGAAGGCTGCACAAGTTGCTCATAAATACGGGGCTACATGTTGGAGCAATGATTATCGCCACCTCATTGAGCGAAACGATGTGGATTTCGTTATTATCGCCACGTATCCGTCCTCCCATCTGGAAATCGCCAAAGCAAGCATAGCCGCCGGCAAGCATGTCTTATGCGAGAAGCCTATTGCCAAGAGCGCCAAGGAGACGTTGGAGTTCATGAAGATGGCTAGGGAGTCCAAGCCGAAAGTACTGATTGGCCACATCCTGCGACACAATAGCACTTACCAGACTGTCATGAAGATGATTCATGACGGAGCTGTCGGATCCCCGATGGTCATGCGTTTCACTCAATTGAAGCGATCCAAGGATTGGGCGACCCATCTTTCCCTCTTGAAGGATGCATCACCGGTTGTGGACTGCGGGGTTCATTATATCGATGTGATGCGCTGGGCCACCAGGGCGGACGTTCTGAGCGTTAATGGCATCGGGCAGCGGCTGGACGAGGATGTTCCGCCTTACACTTACAATTACGGGCTTATTACTCTCCGAATGTCAGACGGTTCCGTCGGCTCTTTCGAAACGGGATGGGGCAGGGGGATGCCCTCCGACAACCGCAAGGAGTTTATGGGTCCAGCCGGACGGATCCGAATCATCTATAAATGTGACCGACCTCAGGAAGTGCAGCATCTGGGGAACATGGTTGAATATGAGGATTACAGAAAGGGAACCGTTCTGCAGTTGAATATAGATTTCTCTGAGAAGCCGACCGGCGCCCAGTTGGGCTATTTCCTGTCCATGATCGAGAACAATCTTTCATCCAAGCCCCTTTTGGATGAAGCTTACCGCGCGATGGAGATTGCTCTTATGGCGGACCAAGCCATTCTAGACGGGATGACCGTAAAGTGCACATAAGGAAAGGGGCCCACGAGCAGATGCTGAAAGTCTCAATGATGGGCTCTTTTCGTTTTAAACTTTTTACAAAAAGAGGGATATATACATGCCGTATGCATTTTTGAAAAAAACGTTTGTGGACGACATCAACCATCTATTAGGACTTCCGGAGTCGGCGCTGCAAGCTTACCGGGATGAAACCGAACCAATCAACACCGATCACGGTCTACAGACAAGGGCAATCTCGCTCCACGAAATGCTGCGGCGCGGGGGCAAAGGCAGGGAGGATGTCGTCGACTGCTTGAAGAAACTCATGCCCGAGGAAGGGATGTTCGCTGCCGTTGTGCTTGGCTCCTGTGTACCAGTGTTAACCGAGTGGTACCAAACCCGCGGGCTTTCTCAGACTATTTTAATCGATACTTTATCTGACTTTCGGGTGTGGATGGAGCATCATCGGATGAGGTATGGGGAATGGGGATTAAGTGAGGTCGGGTGGCTCATCCATCATTTGAGCGGAAAGCTTTTCAAGTTGGGAAGGCTTCAATTTATGCCCATAATTTATAAGGGGAAAATTAAGGCGTATCGAAGCAGTGAAAGCGGCGAGCTCGCCATTTTGTCTAGACCGGGAGTTTCATACCATAGAGACGGAAAGGTTGTGGAAGCGATTGGTCGGGGGGACACCGAGGAGGGCTGGGAAACTGTCTTTTACGAGACTGAATTACATGTGACCGGACACCGCATTCTCGAGGGAGGAGAAGCAGACCCCGAAACGATACAGTTGGAGAAGCAGGAATGGAAGCTTGTTCTAGAGGAAGGGGACTTGGTGTTGGATGTCCATATCCCGGAAGGGGGCTCCCTGTCTGAAGCTGATTGTTCGGTATCCTACGACATGGCGGAGACTTTTTTTGAAGAGAATGGGATTGGAAAGGGCTTTAAGGCATTTGTCTGCACATCGTGGCTGCTGAGCCCCCATCTTAAGAAAGTACTTCCGGAATCCTCTAATATCGTTAAATTTCAGCGTGAATTTCATTTGACTCCTGATAGTTCCAGTGACGACCAACTGATGGAGCGGGTGTTCGGCGGCAGACCGGAAAAGCTGGCAGAAGCACCCCGGGATACGACCTTAAGGAACAGTGTCTTAGACGCTATGGAACAAGGGGTATCCTTCTGTGGCGGAAGCGGGTTTAAGCTGCGGGGGATTAATGAGGGACAATAACCAGTCTACGATTAAAAGGTAACTATATAGAATTATAAAGTTCGATTTATATAGTATAGTGTTTTTTCTTGATGTACGAACACGCATGGATATCTTCTTAAAATGAATGCGCGATCTATACGGACCCAGAGGACGCTATTAACTCCATTTACCTGTATTCCTTATCTATGCGGTCTCAGAAGATCTTATTTACAAAAATTCGGCTAAAAATAGCCCAGTATTCGTAAATAACGGCATCTGTGTCCGCATAACTTATTTATCGAGTAATTTATAGACAATAAGGGCTCTGTAGTCCGCATAGCGTTCTTCACTCGATCTAGCTGCTGCAATTTGGCTCAAGCTTAATCGCTAGTTTCATGTATAGCACCCCAGTTGTGAATCAGATCCGAAGTGGATAGGTTCTAAGTTCAACTAAAATAGGAAGTAAATAATGACTTTGCGGAGATATTTTAAAATCAAGCAGGTTTGTGAAAGTATGACAAACAACAAAGTTATTTTGCGCCTTTTGTTTTTCCATCGTACATGCACATCTAGGCCCTTGCCCACATACAATAAAGAGACCATGAACCCTACACTCTGACGGAACGGTTTCATTGTACATGTACGGGAGGTGTCGCTAAGTTGCCCGGAATAATAAGCACCATAGCACTGCTGATTAAGGAATTGACACTGCTGGTGTCATATGTCCGAAACAATGCGTTTCCACAACCGTTGACGGAAGAAGAAGAGAGCCGCTGCTTAGGAAGGATGGCGGAGGGAGACTCTCGGGCCCGGAATATGTTGATTGAGCATAACCTTCGTCTCGTAGCCCACATAGTGAAGAGGTTATGGACACGATATGATGTAAGTCCAAGCCTATAGTACTTAAAGTTCTTTGATGGCGAGTATTAATCATATTAGTTTTTCGTTCCGTTGCTTAATCTGTAAACCCTTGGAAAAAATCCAGGGGTTATTGCTGTTTCAAAATGTGTGGAGTTTATAAATAATGGATTAAAGGCCAAAAATAAATTAACAGTCGATTCAGCTTGAACACAGGGGAGATGAGTTGACATAGCGGGAATTTTATAAAGAGTTGGAAAAAGTTGGAATGTATGTCGGGTATTGAGGAATGAACGCTCATAATACTGTATCATGAGTTTTTAAGCAGAAGGAGTAACGTGTATTAATTCAAACAGACTGCTCATTTGTTGAGCAGTCTGTTTGATGAATACTTCAGTTAGGAATACTTAACGTCCTGACTGTAAATGTAGAGGAGAATTAGATGGAAACTTTGGATTTCCTATACAAGGTGGAATAACACCTATTCAAATCGTTCGCTGTACTCTCTATCTCGTGCCAATTCCCATTCGTATTCGGATCGGATTTCTTCACTGAATGCCCTCTCTTCTTGGATGGCCCATTGTTGAACAATGGGATTCTCATGTTGTTTTAGCTGTGAAATTAATGGTATAAATTTTCGCATCAGTTCTGCCCGAGAACCACTCCATGAAGTTGGTCTAAAAGTGTGCTTAAATTCTTTTAAAACTAAGATTGGATCAGAAGAATTTCTAATCAAAGTAATGGCGATAGTGGTCCACTTGATTTCGTGTCCAATATTTCTGTATGGCATAATAACTGATGCTATTATTGGGTATCTAACCTCTGGATCAACAGCACACCAAGTAAGAATCACATCATCTTTGATAGCAGATAACGGATTTGTAGAAGAGTGTATTCCATCTGAAACCAGTCGAGCCATGCTATAAATAACTTCTTCTTTTTCTAAAAAAACATCAAGAAATATTAAAGGATGTATTGAGGCGATCACCTCTAAAACATCATCAAAATCGGTAAAATAAATTTCATAGCTTCCTAGTCCTATAGCTATTTTATTGGCTACTGCTCGAATGTTTTCCTTCGCTTCTTCATCAGAAAAGCAGTATCTTACTAATTCTGCAAGTTCATAATCCTTATGGGCTGCATTATTACGGCTAAATGAATATTGCACGAGAAGTTCTTGTCCTAATGTAATAATTTCATCACTAAGATTTCCCTTTTCCTCTCCATGAATTTTCATTTGGAGAATTTCGATTGCTACGTTGCTTCCTTCACTTTTAGAGGCAATGAACTGTACTAATTCACAAAAATCACTATCGTTTATAGTATCGAGTGCCCTACCATACGATAAATTTCTATACATCCAAACTGGAGCACTCTCTAGTTCAAGTGCTCTTTTCAACCGTTCTATTCCTTTTTGTTTTATACTTACACTGGTCTGAATAATAGGGAAATTAGCAGATAAAAGATGACTCGTTACAGCTTCATCTAATAAGTTTTCACATAAATCATTATTAGTATTAGAAAGACCATTTAAGAATCCTCGAATTAACTGGAAGTTACGCTTGGATTCAGGTAAAGATTGTAAATGATGGAGCATATTTTCCCATATGCCTCTCGGATCACCAATACTTTCCGACAGACCTTGACCGAAATCAAAAATTCTTATCCCTTCATGGCTTAGAAGTTCCGGCATCAATTCATCTACAAATTCCATACTACAACCAATTTCTTGCCCAAGTGAGCGAGCAGTATTTTGTATCTTAGTATAACTTTCAGTTATATCTGATTCTTCTTCAATGGTATCAATTATGTCCAAGGCACTTTTATAACCAGAGAGTGCGAATAGTCTGGCTTTATCAATCAAAGTAGTTGGGGCAAGAATTTTGGTTAGATTATTTAATCTTTCAACAATAGTTGGTGTCATTTCTTTTGCATCAAACCTAATTGTGCTTTTTACCGCTGTCCATCCCTCGTTCCAAGTATGTTTCGCAGCAATATAATTAGCCACTAGTTCTAATTCATCATACATCGCAGCTTTAGTCCATAAACCTCTGAATTTCATAGACAGAAGACCTCTAATTTTAAGCGCTAAAGAATTTTCAGCAACCGCTAATGGTAATATGTAATCAAGAAATGTCTTGTACCAAAGATATATATCCGTCTTACATTTTGGTGACCAGCCATAATCTCTTGCATGAGCGCCGAATTCAAAACCGTAACTTGAACTGAAATGCCATGCTTCCAGTGCTGCGCTTAACAGTGAAACACCCAAATCTACTCGATCTTCTGAGTCAGACTCTATTAAATTTGAAATAACACTAACTCGCTGGTCGGGCGTTGCATGAGTGCCTGAGAGATAAATATAGAACAATGATTTTAATAATTTTCTTATTGAATTATTATTTTCTTCGGAACTTTCAACCAGAGCAAATCGGCATAGAAGATGGGTAGCTCTTTCGAATAAAAGTGGGTCATATGCTATAGATCTAAGAAGTCTAGTAAGATCAATGAAGTGATCATTCTCACGTGAAAAAAATACATGAGAATTTTCCTTACTAGTCACTCCCTCTAGGAGAGATAAAACTGAGTTCGGATCTACCGGTGCTATATTTCTAAGCAAAGTAACACCAAACCCATTTAAATCTATGATATTACCTAACAACCCGGAATCAGAAAGCCATTCTCTAGAAATCTTCTTTGCAGTGTGGGAATTGTGCAAGAAGCCTAGTCGTCTAGAGAAGGACTTTAATAACCTTTCGGAACCGCTATTTATAAAAGTATCAGTAATAATATTACAGGGTATGTTCTGAAGCGCTCTTTCAGCAAGTCTGTTAGCGATCGCATGCGGAAGCACTGCCCGCCAGTGACTCCTCTGTTGAACAAGTTCACGTCGTTTGAGTTCAACTACATTTTCATAGATTTCACGAGCACTAAGGTTTATTAGAGATCCTATTAATTTTAGTTCATTTTCGTCGACTTCACTTGTTCGAATGTCAAATGAGTAACAAAGCGAGCATACTTCCGCCACTTTGAGGAGTTTGTTATCCGGGAAATTCCTTTGCTGAAATAATTTCTCGAATAAATCGTAATCTCTTAGCTGAGATATATCTTCTCCTTTTTCAATTGTTTTTGCTAATGCAATAGCAATACGTGCATTTCCACCTGCAAATTCAGCTATAGTACTGGCACCGATTTCAGTTATGTAAGCAAATCGACTAAGAATTACCTTCTCGATTAAGTCGCGGGATGCTGGTTCTAGACGATAAACTTCAGTTTCTTCAGGTTGATCATCTCTCACATCATATTCTACAGTCATAAGACTAAGTTGACTTCCGGTTGCTGAGCATATAGAAGTTAATCTTCTATGTAATTCTGGTGGACAGTTATCAACTATAAGTATTAGTGGTTTTTGGGAAGCAATTAACATCTCTGCAAAATTTCTTGGGTCAGGATAGGGGCCATCACTAATATCCGAGTAAAATACCTGAGATGAATTAAGCGGTTCTTCACCAATTCGTTCATCAAACAAAGACTGTATTAAGCGTGTTTTTCCGACCCCAGATAAACCTACTAAACGAACTGAGGATCCTGGACGACTAAGAATACTTCGAAGTTCTTTTATTCCTTCTATTACTGAAATAGCATCGGAATTTGCTCTTGTTGTATTATACAAACGGACATAGTCATCTGTAATATAAGTTTCCTCAATTCCTCTAGGACAGTTTGCCCAATTCCCGTAGGTTTTCCATCCCTGAATTGGACGACCTATCTTATGGCGTACCCACAAAATTAGGGCAGGATGAGCACGAACCCAACCAGCGATTCGCTCACGATCATAGAAATCAACCTTAAGATGTGACGCATTTACGTAATCAGAAACTGCATTTTGCATCGCTACTTTGCGATTTTTTAAAGCTGAGTCTGCTGTGGAGCCCTGGCTACTAACAATGATGTATGCCCCGTTATTATCTGCTAACTCTCTGATAACCTGTCGAAGTTGATTATTAGGACGCATTTCATCAATAATTGCAGCTTTTGGCATATCAGGTTTTTTGACCTGAAATCCCGTATTAGGTCTTGGGATAAAACCATCATTCTGTAATACTGAAGATACTTCCACACGAACATCTATACCACCATCACTAGCATTTTGGTGCCCTCCCCATGTAACGCCTGCAATTGGTAATCCCATATTACGCAGTTCTGCTTCACAAAGTAGGCCAACAAGTGATCTAAGGTCTGAATCATTAAGTTCTGTTATATCGTTTCCTGTTATATCCAGCATAAATAATCTCCTTTTTACTGACATTAGGCTCGCTTAGAGAATAGAACCATGTTTTTTTTTATTAAGTCATAACTATATTTAACAGGATTATCCTCAAAAAAAACCTTTAGTTTTTGGTGGAAGCTTTGTAAAAGGGATATAGTCTTAACTTTTAAGTAGTTCCTATTTTTCCATATTTTGTACCAACACTTTTAAAATAGCCCAACATATTGAGTTTGTAAACATATTTTTGCGAATATTTGTTCTGTATAGGTTATTAACATTTAGTCCTCAAGAAACCAATGGATTTTCAACTTATTTACAAGATTTGAATTGGAAAGAAAATGATTGATGAGAGAATAACCCATTTAAATTTCGAGAAAACTTGGGCTTTTATGCGTGTAAAAAGACATGGGTCATAATACTTATTTTGGAGGGATAGGAAATAAATTGTCGAATTCTATACTATACCGAAAAGCAGTTTCTAGGAGGATAGAATATGAAATTACATAGCTTGAAATTAGAAGGATTTAGAAGACATCTGAAAACGGAGGTGTTATTTTCAGATGCAACATTCTTGATAGGCGAAAACAATATTGGGAAAAGTTCAATACTTAATGCATTGAATATTCTACTCAATGACGTTAAAAAACTAACTGAAGATGATTTCTTCTCTCTGAGGGAAGACGGACTTACTTTCAACACTCGTGGTGTTGAGACAATTACCTTAATAGCTGAGTTTCGTGATATACCTGAAGAAGCAAAGGGATGGATTGGATTTAAGGGGCGCGTACTTAGTTTCACAAATGATGACGGTGAGCTGGACTACAGAATTATTTATAAAAAAACATTTAAACCGAACATTGATTGTATTGTTGAAATGCGTGAGCAATCCAAAAAAATGAAGGTTGATTTTGAGCAATGCCTTACTATTCAAGATTACATTGATGCAGGTCTAGACACTTCAACAATATTAGAGAAGATAGCACATATAGCTCCAACAAAGAAACTAACTCAAAAAGAGCATGAGCTAATAAAAGAGTTGGAGGATTTGTATGATTTCGATACTCAAAATGAGTTGTGGTTTACGAATCCAGGTGGAATACCTGCAAATGTATTAACAAAGCTACCTAAATTCTTACTTATTCCGGCACAAGACAAAATAGATGAGTTGTCTGGCACGTCTGGTACATTGATATCTACTTTAACACAGCTATTTAATGACGTTAGGGAAGGCTCTGATAATTATAGACAGGCACAGTTATATTTGGATTTGTTGGCTGCGGAGTTAAACCCAGAAGATGGGGAAAGTGAATTTGGACAGATGATGTTTGAACTAAATAAAACAGTTAGTGATGTGTTTCCGAATACAGGAATTAAGGCAATAACTAACCTAGCAGAAGCAGATAAAGTTATAAAGCCTCAATTTAAGATTTCGATGTTTAGCAACATTACAACGGCAGTGAATATGCAGGGGACTGGAATTATACGATCAGCAGTATTTGCTTTGTTGAGATATAGAAATATAAGGGAGAATAGAAAAGGGGTAGGGCACAGCAGACCCTTGTTGATTGGGTTTGAGGAGCCTGAGATATATCTACATCCAAATGCTGCGAAACAAATGAGAGAGACAATCTATGAATTAGCAAGTGCTTCTAGCAATCAAATCGTTTGTACTACACATTCACCTTATATGATTGATCTCAGTAAAAAACCTCAGCAAATTCTAAATTGTCTTTCACGGTGCAGTTCGACACATAGAATAGGTCTTCGAGAATTAAGTGTCGAAAGACTGAATTGTACCTCTTTTAATACTAGTGAAGAGTTCAAAAAACTTCAAGATGAGGATAAGACATACGTTAAGATGTTGCTGAAAATTGATGATTATGTATCAAGAGTGTTTTTCTCTAAAAATGTTTTAATCGTAGAAGGAGACACAGAAGATATAGTTCTAAGAGAAACTATTAATCGCATGCCAACTGTTGTAAAAAAAGATATTGAATGCAATTGGCAGATTATTAAAGCAAGGGGTAAGGCTGCGATAATTTCACTTGTAAAATACCTCAAGGCGATGGGGATTAATCCAGTAGTTATTCATGATAAAGATGAAGGAGTTAAACGAGCAGAGGTATTTAATGAGCCAATTTTAGCAGCTATCGGTGAAGAAGAGAATCGGATTATGTTAATAAATTGTATTGAGGATATTCTTGGATACCCCGCTCCTTCTAATGAAAAGCCATATATAGCATTTAAATATATAAATGAAAATTGGACGGAAAATTGGGAATCAATCTCTTCTCATTGGAGACTCATTATTGAGAGTGTGTTTAAAGATTCGTTCAGCCTCATAGTCTCTGAAGATCATCAAACTGTTACAGATAAAGTAGCAGCAACAATAGAAAAATCTCAATAATCTCAGAGAGGCGTGGTATTATGGATTTTTTGAAACTACTACCTTTTCCACAAGTGATTAGTTTTTTTAGTGTTTTTATGTTGCTTGTTATTGGTATTGATTTTTTTAGGACCTCACCATCTGCTCGTCTGCTAGAAAATAGTAAAACAAGGTTGTTAAGAAGGATCATTAACGATCTAATTGGTTTTATAGTGGTTACAATGGTAATCCTTTTATTCGTATCTCCTCATGTAAGGCCTAAGTTAATGGTAGCTGTGTTTTGCGGGATTATCATCACGAGTATTTTGGGACTCATTTATGCAGAAGCTAAAAATAGCCGTTTTCAATTGTTTATTAACAAGGTGATGATTAAAGTCATCGAAGAGAAAGGCTTCAAATTTTACAGAGTAGCGTTGAGTTTTACGCATACTCTTTTACTATTAATCTTTTATACATATTATACTGTGTTGATGACTAGCGGCTTAAAAGAAACGTTGAGCTTAAGTGGGGCAACTAATCTTGATATTATTTATTATGCTTACAAAGAAAATAGATACGTTATATATGCATTTTTAATTTTATCAAGTTTGATGTACTTTATGTTTATTAAGCTATACATGTCACCAATAAATAAGATTTTAACGGGGGCTTTTAGAAAGAAGCCAAAAGTTAGAATTAAATTAACCTCTGGAGAAGTGTTAAAAGATCTATATATTTTTCAGACATCAGATGTGAAATTTATAATGGCAAGTAATGAAATAAATATCTCGAATGATTCGAAAATCTACCATATTCATAAAGATAAAATTGACTATATCGAGGTTAATAGCGATTCGAAAATTATTGATTTAAAACAACAAAACCTTAAAAAGATACAATGATATAAATTAAACTATCATGTCCGCTACACCTGTATGTAGTGAGTTTAAATAGAAAAAAGGAGAGAACTCAGATGATATTCATTTCCCCGGTTTGTGAATAAGTTAAGTTATCCCTACACTTAAAAAATTCAACCTTCAATGTCCAAATAATCGGCATGTATTATTTAATCTCATGCATCTTCATTGCACTCACAATAAAACGGTCGTAGAGGCGAACAATTTCAAAGAGCCCTAACAGTATTTTTGAATCTTTTCTACCACGGATGGGATTAATATTACACGAAAAAGCTTCTCTCACATCTTTAATGAGCATGTCGCTTACATGAAAAGATTATTAACTGGTAAATGGAGGATTGTCCATTGAGGAATCTTAGAAAGAATCATCACTATGTCTCACAATCCTATTTAAAAGCCTGGGCGAATAATCATAATAGAATATGGACTTATCGGACTTTAGTTTCACATAGTTCAGTCCCGGAGTGGTCTCAGTCGTCCATTAAAAGTATAGCTAATCACCAGCATCTATTTACGCGTAGTATTGTTGGAGATGATTCAGATGAGATTGAGATATGGATGGATCAGGAAATAGAGTCGCCTGCGCAAATTGCTTTATCCAAAGTTCGTACTGATGATTCTTTAAGTAAACATGAATGGGAGCAGCTGCTTAGATTTGTTGCACTTCAAGATATTCGTAATCCTGAAAGGTATATAGAACAATTAGAGCGTTGGAAGTTAGATATGCCAACTATCATTGAAAAGGCGATGCAGACAGCTCTCAGTAAAATGAAAGCTGACTCCAGTAAGGGGCGTATTCCTACAGATAAGGATAATGGTGATATCAAATTAATTCCTATTCGAGTAACTAAAGAAATCGGTACTGAGTCTGAGTTGGGACATTTGAAAACAGAAGTATTGTTGGGGCGTGGAGTTTGGTTATTTTCTATCCGTCACTTACTTACTGCTACATATAAGGTTCTGAATGAGCATACATGGAGTATACTTCGTGCTCCTGGAGAATTGCATTGGATTACAAGTGACAATCCATTAGTGAGGTTGAATTACTATGAAAATGGATCTTATGATTTCAAGGGTGGGTGGGGAAATGAAGGAACCGAAATCTTCTTTCCGTTATCACCTGAATTATTGTTATATACTCAGGTCGGAAACAAAGTAAAAATGAATAATGTCACCAGAGTGCTAGCTAGGACCTTAAATCGATTTATTGCTGAGAACGCACATCGTCATATATTTGGGTTAGATCCTGTTAATGAAATGAGCGGGGTTGTTCCCAGAATTGTTAATCATGTGGCCTACGAACATGAGAAAAGAGAGTGGGAAACTTGGCATGTGCGTCAAAAGAAGTTAGAACAGGAGTACTAATAAACAAGGGAATTATTAATTCTTACAGGAATGATGTTTTTGGTAGTTTATAAGATCTATGTCTCAGATATATTTGATTTTTAAGTGAGGTTCTTATGAAAACTAAATTTTATGTCGTTGTTAAAGGGAGACAAACAGGAATTTTTGATAAATGGGAAGGAGGAGCCAAACAACAGGTAGAAGGATATAAAGGGGCAGTATATAAGTCGTTTTCAAAGATTGAAATAGCCGAGATATGGTGGGAGCAAATGTCTCCGGAATTAATTAGTCCGATCTATCATTTTATTAGTGAATATGCTAGTCAAGTTCAGCCTTCCCTTGTAGAAGCTGAGCAAACAGGGCCATACTTTACTTATCTTATTATTGATCCTCGGACAGAGATACCTTTTTATGTAGGACAAACTCTTAACATGGAACACAGGAAAAGTAACCACTTAAAAGATTCGCATATATATAAAGCCTATAAAAGGACGATTTCCAGCATTCAGATGGACGGTCTTGAACCAGAGTTTCAGATCGTTGATATCCAGTCCACCAAAACAGATTCACTTCGGTCAGAAACAGATTGGGTGAAAAAACTCGCATACCAAGGAATACGTGTCTTAAACGGCTGGAAGGAACATAAAGAATGGATAGACTTGATTATGAGTAATAGTACACATAGTGTCGATAATAAGACGAAAGGAGGTCAGTAGTTCAACTGACCTCCTTTTCACTGTTATCAAAAACAGGGTAACAATAGGTATTCTCTAATTGTACTCATCCATTGCAGAGTTCCAGGGAAATGTAATGCATTCTGATTAATTAAAGTCGGTTTTTTGTGGGTTCATAGATTTTTAAGGGTAACCTATTACGCAGCAGTTAACTGAGTAAGAGTTATGCTGAAGAGGCAGGCATTAAATCGAATCAAGTAATACAGAAGGTAAAGGGCGGTTTTGTTTTCGAGATCGAAACTTCCGATAAAACTCATCATGCTCCTTAATTTTAATACCAGCATTCCGTGTATAGTGGGATTGCGTATACTGCAATGTAGTTTGAAGTTTTTCATGCCCGAGCAGTTCCATAATCGTTAAGAGATCGACACCTTGATCCCTCATGTGAGTTGCAAAAGCATGGCGCAGACTGTGAAGTCGTACATCGGGCAACATGGCTAGATTCACATACTTTTTAAAGAGTTTACTCACATACTGTCTAGATATGGGCTTTTGGTTATTCTCCTTGGGGAATAACCAGTTATCTTTCCCTAGTTCATATATCGAGCAGAATTTCCGCAACACTGCGCCAAAACCTGGACGTAGCACTAAGACTCTTTGCTTTTTAGTCTTTGTCTCAAGAAGAGTAATCATCTCATCATCAAAGTTTATCTCTGAGATCTTTAAATTCGTGATTTCAGAAACCCTACAACCTGTTGTTAATAGCAAGGCGAATAATACAGTATCTCGCACATAATTATCACTGTTAGATACCAAGCAATGCAGAAATCGTAGCATTTCATGCCGGCTAAGGATACGTATTGGTTTAGCAGCAGGGTTATAATCGTTTAGTTTGAATGTCATATTTGGGACAACCTCCGGAAAATTCCGGTTATCCGACAAAAACCTGATAAACTTTTTAAGAGCATGCGTTGTTAGTTCTAAAACTTTGAATCCATTGTTAACTTGTGCATAAAGGTAATTGTCAATAAGTTTTGCATCGAGAGGCTTGTAGGCAATAATTCGTTCACCGTTTTTTAATGTGTAGATTCGGTCAAGACATACTTCATTTGGTTGAACAACCAATTCACAGGCCAGGAAATCACAAAATTTATAGAGCGCTTTTACATAGTCTCTTATTCTACCTGGCGACAGCTTATTCATTCGTTTGAAATTGTAAATTTCCTCGTGAAAATTGATCATGGATTATCCTCCAATGCCTACGATATGAGCTACGAGTTTTTCAAGAGGAAATGGGTAACGATTCACAGAATCTTTCAAGTCTGCTGGTCTTCGTTTGGTATAGATTCTTGTAGTCTCTATGTTACTGTGTCCGAGAACTTCTTGAATGTCATGAATGGCCATTCCAACTTTCAAAGAATTGTAAGCAAAAGTATGACGTAAACTGTGTACTGTATATAAACCTTTAACATTTAGCTTTTCATATATTTTTGTAATCATATATTGGATATTATTGATTTTTAAGAATTCACGATTTTCTAAGCATCGTTTTGAAAAAAGTGGAGACTGATTACGCAGATCCCACTCATAGACACCGGTTCTTTTCAAAAAGTCTAAGATCACTATCTTGACTTCGGGATACATGGGAACAAAGCGTTCTTTCTGCCCCTTTCCTGCACGAACAAATATTATGTCTTCATTAATTCTAAAATCACAGATTCTCATGCTTGCAACTTCGCTAACACGGCAGCCTGTCCCTAGCATGAAGTAGATTAGAGCGAAGTTTAAAAAAGGCCAATTTGTTTTTTTTGCCTCTTTAAGAACCAAAGGAACCAGCTCGTCAGGTAAATAGTGGGGGAGAATTTCTCCTCTTTTCACTTCGATTGTGTGGCGTAAATCTTTACTTAAATAGTCTTTGGTTAGAGCGAATTCCATCAATTTTCTGATGATGGCTCGATACGTATTGTAAGTTCTTGCGGTAAGACTTTTTGATTTCCTCGGTTTACATGATTGAACAAAGTCAATGAAAAGCCCTTCCGTTAAACCCGACATGAGGCATCCGGAATCCTTGTTCATAATAAACCTTCCGAAGGCCCGAAGAATTGTAATGTAGAGATTTATTGTCAGCTTCGATTTTGACTCGTTTCTTTCAAGGGAATGAATATAATCCTCTATAACGAATAATATTGTCTTTTCATCTTGATCAGCTATCTTTTTACCCTCAACAAGATTTAAAAAGTCATGAATATCAATATCATAAAGGTCGCATATTTGCTCAGGGGTAATGTCAACTTGATATTCAAAAGCCATTTATCACACCTCCTCGAATTGAGTTAATGGATTATGTGGGAGGGTTCGTGCAAGCATACGAGTGACACTCCGGTGTATATACCATTCTGTTGAACGACGATGTTTATGTCCCAATGATTCAGACACTTGGTCAAAATCGTTTTCATTATCAAGAGCATTGGTGGCGTAGGTGTGCCTTAATGCTTTAGCGGTAAGTCGTATTTCTTTAAAACATTGCAAGTTTCGTTTACGAAACATACAAGAAATGTATAGGGAAGAGGTTGAGTTGCCGCCTTGATTAACAAAAAGCATGCCATGGTCACATTCATAAGCTGAACGCCACTTTATTACGTACTCCCTAATTATTTCTGCCAAGTCTTTGCTTATTTTTAGTGTTCTTGTTTTAGACTTGACTGATTTAAGGGTGATGAGGCGATCCGTAAACCGGATGTCCTCAAGTTTAAGATTGGCCACTTCAATCGGCCGGCATCCAAGCTCCATGATCAGCATAATAATACTCATATCTTTTAATTTTATATTACTTTTGCTTTTTCCTATACTTTCTAGCAACGCCAGAACTTCATCCAAATTGACATACTCATTTGAACGTTTACCATTTGCTCGAAGGGCTGGCCTGACGAAATATCTAATGTGTATGATTTTTTCTTTAGAGAGCATGTCCAGAAATATTTTTACCGAACAAAGCATTTGATTCAAAGTACTTTTTTGAATTAATCCTTGATTCATACGATCAACCTGATATTCTTCATATGAAATCACCATACTTTTTGTGATATTTTTACAGTCTTTTGAATTTTTTAAATGAAGATAAGAATAGTTCTTTTGCAAGTAACCGATAAATTTACCAATATGAACTGAGTGATTTTTAAGAGTGGTTATGGCATATCGTTTTGCATAGTGATTCTTGAAGGCTTTGATCAATTCTGGGCAACTAGTTTGCATACGATTGTAGGTTCTTTTTTCATTTCGATACCTGATATGACTTTCGATCTCGGATATGAGTGTATTGGCCAATTCTTGATCCCTTACAGTACTTGCAATAATGGTTTGAAGAGTATTAAACCTAACTCGTTTTTTTTCGAGTTCATCCGTTGAAAGTCGTTCAGGTCTAATCTGCGTCTTTTTCTTTGCAATCATTTAAATTCACCTCAAGACTAGTATTGTAAAGTTGATAGTTATTTATACTTGATAGAGTCCGTTTTCTACTGTAAACTGGAAACAATACAATTAACTAAAATTTTCCGTGTAGCTCCTTTTGATAACGCGGAGTGGATGCCGCTTAATTGCGGAATAAAAAGCTGAAGGCATTGAGTTTTATTGACGAATCATGGATAAGGAAGATGACTGAATTATTTACCATTTTTATCCATAGTTACCGTAAAATTTCTTTTATAATATAAATAACTTTGTCCTTTAAAGGGTTAAAGCTTTTGATGGATGAAGAAATAACAATAAACACTTTATGCGTAAAGGGTTAATGGTGTAGTAAATTACTTAGTTTATTTGAACTGGGTTTTTTGGGAAATTATGCTTTATAACCTTGAGTGGTAATTAGAACACGCAGGTATGGTAAATTGGTGTTAATCTACTTTGATTTGTAGGATACGCCCTGTACACAAGGAGAGACGGGAAGTTAAACAGCTATCATCATAGCGTGATAACCAATAGAGGCAATCATTCTCAAATTCGAGAATGATTGCTTTTTTTATTTCACTATTTATTACTTATTCTAGCAAGACAAATAAGGAACTTACCGGAAACCTTGCTTACAAGGCTATCCAAATTTAGGGATCTTGATATCTATTGGATTCGTGATCATTATTGAAGATTTCTAACCCCATATAGAGGGTCAATAAAGCATTAATTTGAAAAATGTAGATAATAATTGTAGGTGATTAATGTGGACAACAAGCCAATAATCGGACTAAATGACACTGAGTACAAGAAAATTGATGAATATGTTGAACGCTTACTAAACCCACTCGGTATTAAGAATGGTTTTTTTGAAGATTCACGAGTGAACAATGGTACTACTTCTAGTGGCGATTCGTTTATTCAAAATATTAAAGATTTAAAAAAAGATGACGTACGAAGTTATTTTTTCAAAAATAATGAGAAACTGAATAATGTAATGTTATCAATTAAGCCGGAAGATCGGTTATATATTTGCAAACTAATGTGGGATTTAATTAACGAGGACATTAAATTAAATTTTGACAATTTTGGTATTCCTGCTACTAATACAAGGCTAGATCGAGCACTTGGTTATGGACATGAAAATAAAAAAAGAAAAAACTCACTTGACTCCATGCACTTGAGGACAACTGTTTCTCTTTTTTTAGAATTACCACTTGTTTTTAATTACGAAGGGCTACCTTCATCAATAGGAAAACAAGAAAACTTAAATGAGTACTATCTCTTACAGGTTCCCAAAATTGAAGTCGAAGAACTACACATCATGACAACACAATTCATAAAAAAAGCAACAGAATTGTTTAAAGATAATCCACGATGTAAAAGAAGCATTAATGCATGTATTCTACGTATAGATAATGATGATATGTATTTGAATTTTCATACTTACCGAGGCTTCTATGAATTTAGGTTTAGTGTTCTTACCTCTCAAATTAAATTTTTTTTGAGTGATTTAATGAATAAATTAACATCCTTGAATCCATTGTTCTATTACTATGCACCGTCTATTTTAAGTAGAGGAAGGACTAAGATTTGTATTGTAGGGTCATTGAAGCCAACTGCAGCTGTTAAGCGATTTGAAGAAGAAATCAAAAAATTAACAAGCGTGTATTACATTTAAAATGAGGGGTGTTTATGTATTTTATTTGAAAAATTATTTTGGGTTAAATTTTTTAACTAATAAACATTACCCTATAGATGGGGTAGGGGATATTAACAATGAAAATTGAGTCAAACCTTCTGATGTAAAAACATCAGGAGGTTTTTTTTATGCAAATGAAGAAGATCGAAGAGAACAGGAAGAAGGCTCTTGAACTACTAGAACAGATGATGAAGGATGAAGAAAAACTCGATGAAGATATCCCTAGGCAATCCAATGAATTTAAAGAAAATCCTTATCGTGGACAAAATCCATAATGGTCATTTAAGAAATAAGGGGAGGGTTGATGGCGAAAAAATCAGATTGTTCGTCTCAGAGTAAGGTGAAATTCGCTGAACCAAGTGAGAGTGCCCATTATCTAAAGGCTCGATTAAACCAAAACATAGTTATTGATTATATCTTAAAAATAATTTTAAGAACCGACTGACTTTGGTCGGTTTATTTTCTATGCAATTGGATACTATATTTAATGCGAACAAATGTTCTTAATTCGCAATTGTGCTAGTTGTCATTCACTAAAAAATAATGATCAAGGGAAGGAGGTGGACGTATGTACACCGCAATATACGGACGTGTCTCCACAGGAATGCAAGTTGCAGAGGGCCATAGCTTAGATCACCAACTTGAACTCTGTATGAGCAGAGCGAAAGAGATGAACATTCCGCATGATTCCATTAAAGTATTCCGCGAGGAGGGTTTTAGCGGAGAGGATGTAGATCGGCCAGCAATGAATGAACTTCGGCAAGCCATTAATGCTCACTTGGTCGAACGGGTCATCATCACCCATCCTGATCGTCTGTCGCGTGATCTAACAGATAAATTATTCTTGTGCCGGGAATTCGAGACACGTGATGTTCAATTGATTTTTGTGGATACCGAGTACCAGAACACACCCGAAGGTCAGTTGTTTTTTAACTTGATGAGTGTCATTGCTCAATATGAGCTTTCGCTTATTAAGAAAAGAACAGTTCGGGGAAGGCTGAAAGCCGTAGAAAAAGACAAAAAAATTATGCCTATGCGCGTCCCTCCCTTTGGTTACGATTGGGTAGAAGGACAGCTCCTTGTAAACCAACATGAGGCAGAGTATGTAAGGAAGGTCTATGACTGGTATTTAAACGACAAAATGACGATTCGCCAAATAGGGAACAAGCTTTTTACCATGGGCGTATTGCCAAAACGTTCCACTAACGGAAATTGGGGAGCAAGCTCAATTGGTAGGATACTTTGCTCAGAAATTTATATCGGAAAGTACTACTACAACCGCAGAAAAGTGAAGAAGATCAAAGGACAACGGACTCAAACCGGCGCCCCTAAAAAGACATATACAGTACGAGACAGAAGTGATTGGATACTGGTTGAAATCAAGCCGATTATCTCTGAAGAGTTATTCGAACAGGCACGGCAACAGCGTATTAAGAATTACACTCGAGGTGGAAATGTACATTTTGAATATTTATTAAAATCCCTAATCCGTTGTGGTCATTGTGGGCGTAAATGGGGAGGTACGACCTACTCTGGCAGACATGATAAAGTAACAGGATCTCGAGTAAAGTACAGATGTTATCGCTGTCCTAATCTTAACCCCAGGATATACGGGGTTACTACTGATCGATGCCCAACTCGACGAAGTATCAGAGCAGACGTGCTTGAAGCGTTCATTTGGGATATGGTAATGGAGACATTGTCTAATCCGGAAGACTATATGGAGAGATTAGATGGACAAGTTGAAGAGATTGTTGATGAGTTGGAATTAACCGCTGGTTTTATCAAATCTCAAATTGATGAGAAAAGAAAAGAGTCGGACAAGTTAAAAATTATGTTCCGGCGGGATGTGATTTCTGAAGAGGAGCTTGCTACCGAGTCTCATAAATTAACAAGAGAGTTTAATGACCTTCAATCTCAGCTTGAACTGTATGAAGTGCAGATTAAGACACACAGGGATCGGCATTTCTCTCATGAGGAAAATTTAAAGGCAGTTGAACGAATAAATGAGTTTATTAACAGCAAAGGAGCAATGCTCGCTTTTAATGAGAAGCGCTTCATCGTTGAAACACTTATTGATGAAATCATCATTAAGGCAGAGGAAGAAGGGCTCAGTATCAGCATTGTAGGGAGCTTAAGCGAACTTTCCAATACTCAAGATAAATTAATAAAGAAAATCCCATTAGCCCTAAGTAAAAGACTATATATGTAACAAGAGAGGATCAGTGAATTATGGGGTTCATGGAGATATATAAACTACATCTAGATCTAGTGGAAACATATAAGGAGCATAAAAGATGCAACTCACCTTACGATACTCAAAGGAATTACTATAGAGATCAGTTGCTATTTACGAAAGATGTGGCTCAGCGTATTTTTGTGTTGAACCAGATTGTAAAAATTCATGAGAAAGAAAGAGAAAATCTCATTCAGTGGTGCTCCGAAACCTATTTTAAAAGGATGAGCAATAAGAATAGTTGAGCCTTTTAAAAGTACGATTAGATAGCACACAAAGGGAAGTGGGGAGAAAGATGGATGATTTGAGGTTGAAGGGAAAACTTTATGCTGTTGGAGTAATAAATGAGTTAAAGCAGTTAGGGTACACAGAAATCGATGCGAAGAGAGTTTTTTTACAACATTACCGAGGACTAAAACGAAATTATGGTCTTAATGAATGTACACGACTTCGCCAACGTAATTGATGAAATTGGGGGTTTGATTTATGTTGGTCATATACGTGATCAATTACTGGGGCCCAAGAATATATCCGAGAGTACAGGGATGGATTTTCATGTGTCTGGGGAGATGGAACAGAAAATAAATGAATGGGACTCTTGTAAGCCAGAGGATGTGACCGGAGCAAAATTTGCTTACATTTTCATTCCAACTGGATTTGGTTTGGTGATTAAAGTACAGTGCGATGTTTGTAAGCGAGAGCTCGATCTGTCAGATTGGTAACCCACAAAATGTAGAACATCTTTTAAAGAAAAATCAAGTTATAAGTTAATTTATGCACCTGTTTTTGCTGTACAGGCACTTCTAGGCATCTACCCACATACAATAACAATGACCATGAACCCGTAGGGCTCACAGATGGGATTCATTGTACATATACGGGAGGTGTCGCTAGTGCCTGGACTGATAAGTGCCGTCGCGCTGCTAATAAAAGAACTGACACTGCTGGTGTCTTACGTTAGGAACAATGCATTTCCACAGCCGTTAACGGAGACAGAAGAGAGCCTACATTTAGGACGTATGGCGGAAGGAGATTCTAAATCTCGGAATATACTAATTGAACACAATCTACGCTTAGTCGCTCATATAGTAAAAAAATTCGACAATACAGGTGAGGATATGGAGGATTTGATCTCCATAGGAACGATAGGACTCATCAAGGCGATCGAAAGCTACCGCCCAAACAAAGGGACAAAGCTGGCTACTTTTGCTGCTCGTTGTATTGAAAACGAAATCCTGATGCACTTAAGATCGCTCAAAAAAACCCGGAAGGACGTGTCCCTGCACGACCCAATCGGAACGGATAAAGAAGGCAATGAGATTACCCTAATAGATATTTTGGGTTCAGGAGCGGACGATTTGCTGTTGACAGTGGATTTGAATATTGAGAAGAGTAAAATCTATCGTAACTTGGATATTTTGGATGATCGGGAGAAAGAAGTTGTTGTGGGACGGTTTGGGCTGGATACAGGCGGGGAAGAGCGGACGCAGCGGGAGATTGCGAAGGAGCTGGGGATTTCGCGGAGTTATGTGTCGCGGATTGAGAAAAGAGCGCTCATGAAGCTGTATCATGAGTTTTATAAGGTGAAGCGATAACTTGAAGATTAAAATACTAACCTGTAGGAACGAGATATTAGAGTCTCAATCCTACAGGCTATTTGTCTTCCCCGGGATTTATTGTCATGGATGAATGTGATAGCGAGTTAGAGTGAGACTTAAACTGTTCATGCTTACGGGATTATTGCAAACATACGTAAGCAAATAGAAATTGCGCTGTGCTGTGGTATACTCGAACTATAAGGAAAAATGAGGTGTTTGTATAAATGATGAATATTACGAAGGACCTTGCTAAATTGATTCGATTAACGGGTGATCGAGCGAAATTGGATGCTAAAGCAAATTGGACATATATAGTATATAAAACAGCTGAAGGGCAAATGGTTAAGGAATATAGCACGGGTGAAATTGAGAAAGTGAATGAACAGGCACTTAATCATGAAAGAGACCGTTGCAACCATGTTTGAATGCAGGTAATACTGGAAGTGGTAAGAGTACAATTCGTAACTTGATTGTTGATCGGCTTGGAGTAAGTGTGAATATCGATCCGGATGCACTAGTTCGCAGAATCAACACCCAACATCCTGAGCGGAGCAAAGTATCTGCTGGAAAAGAAGCCATAAGAATAGCCAGAGAATGTATTCGAAACAAGAGGGACTTCACTGTGGAAACTACTTTAGCGGGTGGAAATGTTATTCGACAGATACGTGATGCAAAGGAACAAGGCTTTGAAATCATTATGTTTTATGTAGGACTAGGAGATGTTCGACTTAACATTGAACGTGTTGTTATGCGTGTGAAAAATGGTGGTCATCATATTGAAACTCAGGATATTATTAGACGAAATGTAACGAGTATGAATAATCTGTTGTCTCACTAGGACCAAACAGATCATCTAGTCGTTATGAATTTCCTGAATGGGCACAAATAATTGATCGACAATTACGAATCAAGAACCAAACAAAAAAGTAAACCAATTCGAATCGGGATCGTTCGTAATTGGTTTATTTTTTTGATATCGTATCGTGTCCACAACCTCAATGAAGAGAGAGTACACTATGAAATAGTGCGAAATGAGTACTTTGGATATTAGTGTTGGTTGTGCTTGAAAATGCATTAGTTGCCGGACTTTTATCGCTGCTAAGGAGCGCCACGGTATATCAAATGTCACCATGAGTAATTTTACGGAACGGCCAAGAAGGCGAATCTACATTATTTTATTACATTTACCTTCTGTCCTTGATAGACTTACAATGCTCAGGGATACACAGCAGATTACTCACGAGGGAAGAAGTACTTTTACTTCGGTGTGCGGACGAATTATAGATACTGTAGCAACAGAAGGATTCTTGGTTCAATATTATGAATTACCTGATAGTATCTTGGCAGCTACGGAAGGGAAAGATTGAATTGTCTAGCTTCTTTTGGAATACCTGAGCAACTTGCAATTTATGAATGGCAAAGAAGGTTATCGCGCAGCTGCCGAAGCTGTTTCTACAATGCCTGCCTCCCATTGGATTTCGAGTGAAAGGGCAGCAATATGGGTGCATGACATTCCTCTCCGTCCAGTGACGGATCGAAGAAGTACAGGTTTTATTACCGGCAACAGCGCATGGAGAAGAAATAAGTCGTAAAATGTATAATAAAAAGTTGTTATACTGGTAGTTGGCACCCCCATGCCATGCTAAAATAAATTTCACCAAGGCGGTCAAATTCACAAGGGACTAGAAATAATGTTATCGCACCCGACTGCCTGAGTAAACTGATGGCAGTCTTTTTAGATTGACAAGGAGGATATATGCTAAGAACGCGCTTTCCTAAGATTTCTTGGAATTCAATTCGAGTCAAACTAATCATCGGATTATTTCTTATCACGGTCCCTCTCATTACACTTCTTATTTATAATAATTATTACAGTATTGGAGTCGTTCGTAATCAAGTGGCTATTTCCAACAAGAACTTAATTTCTTTATATATGGCCCAGATTGATTTGCAACTGGAAGACGCGGAAAGCAATGTACTGAGCTTGGCAAACAACAATTGGGACATCAAGTCCATGGATCTTCCCAACTCAGAAGATGATTACCAGATGGCAAAATATAACATATCAACTACATTGTCAAATAATATGGTTTTTTACAAATCTGTTGATGCCTTTTTTGTCTACAATTATCTCCGACAGGATTTAGTTGATGCCTTTCAGCCTGTCGTTCTCTATCCTGAGCAAGTGAAGGTTGAAGGGGGTTTGCAGAAATACTTAGATGGTCTTGCCAACTCTTCAGTAGCGGTGGACAAGTATTGGTTTATCCAAAAGATTGATCATAACTATTATATTCTTCGAATAGTGAGATCAGGGAACTTGTATATTGGTGCTTGGGTAAACACCAGAACATTGCTTCAACCTATGAAGTTGATCGATTTGGGTGCAGAAGGAAGTGTTACACTTGTAACTTCAAAGGGTGATATTCTGACTAGCACCCGTTCCTTGCAAGATAAGAATATTGACCTTACAAGAGGATTTCAGCAATATTATGTAACAGGAACCAAAAACAATCTTCTGGTAGTAGGAAAATCCTCAGACAAGGGTGATTTTAGTTTAGCGGCGATTATTCCAAACAAGCAAATCCTTCAAAATCTCCCATGGTTAACTAGCATTAATACAATAGTCTCCTTTGCAGCTATCGGGTTATTGCCTTTAGGCCTGTTATTTCTATTTCGGATTTTGCTTATGCCCTTAAAACGATTGATTACCGTCATGAAAAGAATTAATAAGGGTATGGTTCACACACGTATTGAAGATTATCAAACATCTGATGAATTTATATTAGTGAATCAAACCTTCAATACCATGATGTCAGAGATTGAATCCTTGAAAATTAATGTCTATGAAGAACAGTTGAACAAACAAAAGGCAGAGCTTCAGCATCTCCAGCTTCAGATTAATCCGCATTTTTTTCTGAATTCCCTGAACATTTTATATAACCTGGCGCAGGTGAAAAACTATGAGCTTATTCAAGAGATGACTTTATGTCTGGTCCGGTATTTTCGATTTATGTTCCGCAGCAATTTATCCTTTGTTTCTTTGGGTGAAGAGCTCCAACATGTGCATAATTATATCCGGATTCAAGAGATGCGGTTCCCTAAACACTTAACATGCACTATCAACGTTCCTGAATTTTTGGAAAAGCTATCGGTACCACCGCTTCTGATTCAGACCTTTTTGGAAAACTCTATTAAGCACAGTGTTACTTTGGAGGACCCGATTCATCTTTCTGTCCAGTTGGACTTAAGGGAAGATGGCTTGGAGCCGTATGTTGAAATTATAATCCGTGACACAGGGAAGGGGTTTTCGGAAGAAGTACTGACAGAGATTAACTCCGGTAACCGTGTCGTTGACGAACAAGGAGAGCATATTGGGATCTGGAATATTCGCAAGAGACTGAAGCTTCTTTACGGGAATTTGGCTTCAATAACCTGCTACAATGGTTATCCCAATGGAGCTGTTATAGAAATCAAATTGCCTTTTACAGAAGAAAGTTAAAAAAGGTGGGTTAGAATATGTATCAATTATTAATCGTTGATGACGAAATTCACGCCGTAGAAGGGATCCGGTCGGGAATTGACTGGGGGAAGCTTGGAATTACAGCCGTATATTCAGCTTATACTGTAAGACAAGCCAAGGAATGTTTTGAGCAGGAGCGAATTGATATATTGCTCTGCGATATCGAGATGCCGCAAGCAACCGGACTTGAACTGACGAAATGGGTGAAAGGATGCCATCCCAAAACGGAGATCATATTCCTGACTTGCCATGCTGATTTTAAGTATGCACAGCAAGCTATTCAATTAGGCAGCTTTGATTATCTTTTGAAGCCTGTACCTTTTGGAGAGCTGGAGAAAGTGATACGAACTGCTATTGATAAAATTAATAACGATCAAGAGGCAGTGAAATATAGCCAGTATGGGCAATTATGGTTTCAACATCAGCCCCTACGCATCGAGCGTTTCTGGCAGGATATTTTAAATCAAACCATTCCATCTAGTCGTGAAACGGTAAAACGTGCTGCTATAGAAAGGAAAATCCCATATTTGGAAGATATGTTGTTTTTACCAATTCTCATCGGTATTCAACGCTGGCATAAGTCATTGAACCTGAGAGATGAAAAAATTCTGGAGTATGGACTTAAAAATTCAGCAGAAGAAATAATGCTTGAAGCCGGTCAATCGGGTCAAATAATTACACTCAGCAATAGAAGACTGCTTGTTGTTCTTTCGGTTCAAAATCAAATTGATCATGAAACGATACAATCACGATGTGAAAGATACATCAAAGCTTGCAGCAAGTATTTTTATTGCGATTTGTCCTGTTACATTGGAGAAGAGGTTCGTGGTTATGAATTATTAGAAAAGGTTAACATGCTATATGATTTGGAACAAAACAATGTTGTCCATAATAACAAGGTCTTTTCAATTTCTCTGCAAACTACTCCAGTATCGACATACAAATCTACCAGCATGACTATATGGTCCGTGATGTTGACAGAAGGAGCTTTCAACGAAGTTTTAGCAGAATCATCTCAATTTCTAAATGACATAATGGAGAAGGAGAAAATAGACGCCAGCTTTCTGCGTCAGTTTTATCAGGATTTTCAACAAATGGTATACTATGTGCTTCAGACAAAAGGGATTCAAGCCCATCAGCTCTTTGGCGATTCCCACTCACAGAACCTGTCTGCGACTGCGACAAAATCCGTTGTTAATCTTCTTACTTGGATGCGTTATACGATCCAAAGAGCGAGAGAATATATGCAATCAATTGAACAATCCCAAAGTGTAATCGAGAAAGTGATTCATTTTATTAAGCTGCACATATCCGAAGATCTATCCCGGGAGGAGATTGCAAAGCATGTATTTCTTAATCCAGATTATTTAACCCGTGTCTTTAAAAAAGAAACCGGTATGGCAATATCGGATTATCTTTTAAAAGAGCGTCTCAAGATTGCTCAAGAATTACTCAAAAAGACGGAAATGCCAATCAGTGCAGTGGCCACTCATATTGGTTATTCCAACTTCTCCCATTTTTCAAGGACCTTCAAGAAACATACAAATATCAATCCGAATGAATACCGGCAGATGCATCATCGCCTGTCAGATGAAATAAAGTCGGAAAATGAATAATGGAATGTCGTTCGGCGAGCAGTGAATGAATGCGGTTTCATTTAAGCTGAAGGTAAGCATTAAAGCATATTTTTTATCGTATGCGTTGAAAATAACACAAAAATGGGGGAGAAGTATGACGAAAAAATGGAAAATGCTATGCTCGCTGCTTTTGATTGCAACACTATTACTATCTGCTTGTAGTGGAAATAATACAAAAGGTAAGGAGGAAGATGCTGTTAATTCATCCGGTAATAAGGTAGAAGAACCGACGGAATTAACCGTGGCATTTCCGCTTTTCGGCTCCGTACCAAAAGATATGGCCTTAATACAAGATGCCGTTAACGAAGTTACCTTAAAGAAAATTAATGCAAAAGTTGAATTGTTACCTATTAATTTTTCGAGTTGGCAACAACAAATGAATCTGATGCTTTCGAGTGACGAGAAACTGGATTTAATTGCGGTTGTAGGAAGCTTCACTCAGTTCATGTCGAAAAATCAATTGATTCCCCTAGATAAGCTTCTGGATGAACAAGGGGAGGGGATTCTCAAAGCATTGGATCCTGATTACTTAAAAGCAGGGAAAGTAAATAATGCCATTTATGCCGTCCCTACGTTGCGTGACATGGCTACCAGCTATGGCATTTCGATGCGAAAGGATCTTGTTGAGAAATATAAAATTGATGTTGAAAAAATCAATAACTTTGCAGATTTGGAAGAACCACTCAAGGTAATTAAAGCTGGTGAACCAAATCTGGCCCCATTGCTGCCACCGACTTTTTCTTCAGTTATTAACGCTTTACCGACATATGACACTCTCATTGATAGAATCGGTGTATTAATGAATCATGGCGATAATCTGAAAGTGGTCGATTTGTTTGAAACGGAAGAATATGCACAGCAGCTTCAATTAGTTAGAAAATGGTATGAAGAGGGCTTGATTCTTAAAGACGCAACGACCAATAAGGTTAATGAAAATGAATTGATTAACTCCAACCGTGGCTTTGCTACTCTAACCGTTATTAACCCTATGTCATATGCTAATGCAAGTAATGGCGCTGGTTACCCTAGGGTAATTAAAGAATTGCTGCCCTCTGTATCCATGTCATCAACCTTAACTAATGCAATGTGGGGAGTGCCTGTTACCTCGAAAGTTCCAGAGAAAGCGATGGAATTCTTAAATCTCATGTATACAGATAAAGAACTTGTTAACATCCTGGATTATGGTATTGAAGGGAAACACTATGTAGTGAAGTCCGATAATATCATTGATTTTCCCCCTGGGGTTGATGGGCAAAATTCGGGATATAATTTGAATTATGGTTGGTTGTTCGGCAACCAGTTTTTATCCTATGTCTGGAATGGGACTGATCCCGATATATGGAAAAAGGTACAAGAATTTAATGATTCGGCTATTAAATCCAAAGCATTAGGTTTCTCGTTTGACCCTACTCCGGTAAAAACAGAATATGCTAACGTTAGTAATGTTGTTGGTCAATATTTCCTGCCTCTTGAAACCGGAAGTGTTGACCCGGAGAAGATATTGCCTCAATTTATTGATAAATTAAAAACAGCGGGAATTGATAAGGTCATCGCGGAGAAACAAAAACAACTCGACAAATGGGCAGAAGATAATAAATAATTTCAATGCTCAAATTAACGGCCATGCAACTTTGCATGGTCTTTTTGTTTTAAAATTGGACCTCCCTGTAAATTGTACTGGACGTTGTTCTTAATTCGGAGTCATGTAACTGGCTTGATAGAATGGTCGGTAAAATGCAATTCGGAAGTCGGTGTTATGGTAGAGCCGAGACGGCTCTTTCCATAAAATAAAGATAGAACTGATGAGAAATACACAGCTACTACAGAAAGGAGAAAAACGAAATGAGGAATAACACACAAAGTTTATTGAGGAGGCGCATTTGGAAATATAACCCTCTATATTTCATGATGGTACCGGGATTTACATATTTGCTTATTAATAACTATCTCCCTATGTTTGGAATCTCTATCGCCTTTAAGAACATTGATTATTCTAAAGGAATATGGAACAGTGATTGGGTTGGGTTTCAGAATTTCAAGTTTTTATTCCAGTCGGCAGATGCTTTTCTTATTACCCGCAATACAATTTTATATAATTTAGCCTTCATCATTATAGGTCTGATTGTTGGCGTTGCCTTCGCCATTTTATTGAATGAAATCAAGAGCAAAGCTGCAACGAAGGCTTATCAAAGTATTATCTTGCTGCCTTATCTGATATCAATGGTTTTAGTCAGCTACCTGGTTTTTTCGATGTTAAGCATCGAGACGGGATTTCTTAATAAAACTATCCTGCCAGCGTTAGGAATAGAACCTATCTCTTGGTACAACGAACCAAAGTACTGGCCATATATTCTTGTATTCGTGAGTGTGTGGAAAAGTGCAGGGTACTCATGTATCGTCTATCTGGCCGCAATAATCGGCATCGATCCCGAGTATTATGAAGCAGCAAGATTGGATGGAGCTACAAAGTGGCAACAAATTCGAACCATCACAATTCCACTGATCACCCCAATTATCATTATGTTGTTGATATTAAACATCGGCCGGATATTCTATTCTGATTTCGGGTTGTTCTACCAAGTACCGATGAATTCAGGCCCCTTGTATGATGCAACCAGCACAATTGATACGTATGTATTTCGAGGGCTTATGCAGCTTGGCGATATCGGGATGGCATCTGCTGCAGGCTTCTACCAATCAATAGTTGGCTTCATTCTTGTCATCGTTTCAAATTATGTGGTTCGTAAATTAAGCAAAGACAATGCTTTATTCTAGGAGGGGGAAAATACTATGACTCAAGAAAATCGGCTTTGGCAATGGATGTCACACACGATATTGTTGTTGTTCTCGCTTGCCTGCCTGCTCCCGTTTATCCTGCTCGTTTCTTCATCCCTTACTGATGAAAGTTCAATTATCCAGGACGGGTACTCTCTCTTTCCGAAACATTGGAGCGGACAAGCTTATGCATACATTTGGGACCAATCCTCGATGATATTTAATGCATATGGAATCACTATATTTGTCACTGTGGTGGGTACCACAATTAGTTTGCTCATAACAGCGATGTTTGCGTACCCGTTGTCTCGACGTGATTTGCCTGGGGGCTCGTTCTTTGCTTTTCTACTGTTCTTTTCTGTGCTGTTTAACGGTGGATTAGTTCCAAGTTACCTGGTTTATACTCAAATCTTTGATATCAAGAATACAGTGGCTGCACTGATTGTACCAGGATTATTGATGAATGGCTTTATGGTTCTAATGATGAGAACTTTCTTTATGACAACCTTACCTACTCCTGTACTGGAATCGGCAAGTATAGACGGAGCAACTGAATTTACTATCTTCCGTAAAATAGTCATTCCGCTTTCTTTACCGATTATGGCGACAATTGGGCTTATGCAGGGACTTATGTATTGGAACGACTGGAATAATGGTCTGATCTACCTGACTGATCCCAAATTGTTTAGCCTGCAAAACGTATTGAATCGTCTTATGAGCGATATTGAATTTCTATCAACCAATAGCAACTTGAGCTCCAGAATCAATACGAATCCGGTGAAACTTCCGAGCGAGTCTTTCCGGATGGCCATTGCCGTAATCAGCATAATTCCCGTTCTGATTGCTTACCCGTTCTTTCAGAAATACTTTGTGAAGGGTATATCCATCGGTGCAGTTAAGGGATAATCTAATGACTCAAAAACATTGAGTGCTTGAGTGAGTTTTTATGAAATAAATAATTAACGTACCTATTTAACAAGTATCGTACGATAATTATATCATTTTAAATTATAAAATTGGAAAGAGAGTCAAACATAATTCGTAACTTATAGGAGGTTATTTAAAATGAAGCAGAGAATTAAAATCGACAAAACTGCACCTAACACTGGCGTTTTGAACTTTTCCTATCTATTGGACGCTCCTGCGGGGAAACACGGATTTACTAAAGTGAAAAATGGACGTTTGTACTTTGAGGATGGGACCCGCGCAAAGTTCATCGGCTTTAATATGCCTACGCGTTCTAATACACCTGATCACCAGTCTGCAGAGCGTCTGGCTGATCGTTTCGCTTCCTTGGGCATTAACGTGATTCGTCTTCATGCAGCCGATGCGCCACTTGGCCCTTCAGGCTGGAGCTCAAGCCTTGATAATCCGCTAATTGATTATAACAGCGGATCTAGTCGTCATTTTCATGAGGAGGGTCTTGACCGCTTTGATTACTTTGTAGCAAAGCTTAAAGAAAAAGGTATTTACGTACAAGTCGATTTACTGGTAGCTCGTGCTTTTCAGGACGGGGACGATCTTGATTATCCTGACGCACCAGGCTTTCCTTTTAAGAGTTTCACACATATTAATGAACGATTAATTCAACTGCAAAAGGAGTATGCAACGAAGCTTTTGTCCCATGTGAATCCCTATACGGGGCTAGCACTGATTGATGATCCGGCGGTTATGACCATTCAGATCGCGAATGAGGACTCCGCCATTAAGGGAACTGCAGATATTAAGAACGAGAAAGGAATTGAGCCTTACCGGCAGGAGCTGCAGCGCCGCTTCAATCGGTATCTGCTAGCCAAGTATGACACAAGGAAGAATCTTGCGGAGGCTTGGACATTTAACGGCATCTGTGCACTGGGGGAAGATGAAGATCCTGAGGCAGGTACTGTATGGTTCCCTGAAGGAGACTTTTACCAGGTTCCTAACCATCCTATGGGTGAATGGAATGGCAACGTAAGTCCCGCCCGCTATGCCGATTTTATAGAGTTTGGCATCGACATCAATAAACGGTATTACGGGACGATGATTGATCATGTGCGTTCCTTAGGAGCGAAGGTGCCTATCAACACCAGTAATCTCTTAAACGGAGCGGCAGATGTATACTCTCACTCGGATGGCGATATTATGGAAAATAATACGTATTTTAATCACCCGATGCCGCCTTTTCATCAAGATACCTTGGTTGTTCCGGGGATGCGGGAATATGTAACGTCTAACCCTTTGAAGGTACACGAGGACGGAATATATATGCGCACTGAAATGTTGCAAATGGCCACAACAGCAGCGCTTAGAGATAAGCCCTTCATATTAAGTGAATGGAACGAATATGGTGTGAATCCGTTTCACTCAACAGCGTTCCTATCTATGGCTGCTTATGCTTGTTTAAACGATTGGGACGGTCTTATGCTCTACTGCTTCCATACGTCTGAAAGCTGGAACGACCAGCCTGACGATGTGATCGAGGACATTTTCGATGCGTACAATGATCCGTCCCTGATCTGCCAGTTTGGTTTTATGGCCTCTATATTCCTGAAGGGGCTTGTGCGTCAGGCAGAGAACAAGGTGGATCTGGTATTTACGAAGAATGATCTGCTAACATTGCCACCTTCTTTCAGTATGCCGAACACATTTCTCCCGTACATCACCAATATGCGTAACGTGTTC
Organism: Paenibacillus sp.; assembly: GCA_023512345.1. Lineage (GTDB taxonomy): Bacteria > Bacillota > Bacilli > Paenibacillales > Paenibacillaceae > Paenibacillus_AQ. The sequence goes on along the minus strand of JAILZT010000001.1, from coordinate 49,569 downwards.
CTGGACCAAGGGGATATCTATACCGGAGTTGCGGATGTCGCCGTTACGGCCGGCTTCCTGAACAATGGCGATCTTTCTCAAGCTGAACGTGCTGTATACTTTGCGTGGTCACCTTATAGGGACGCCATGCGACATGCTTCTGATGGTGGACGTTTGGAGCGACTTGCGAACGAGACTGATGAACTACTTCCTGGTGCAAAGCTTGGTGACCAAACCCTTGTCTTCGAAGATATCGCCTCCTTGGCCGGAAATGGAAATTACACTACCTTCGCCAAAAATTTGGATGCTGCATTCAAGCGTTGGGGTCTTCTGCATCATGACCGCGGTCTGGTTGGAAATGCTCTCGTTTCGGATACTGGTGAGTTGGAATCTGACCCAGAGGCTGGAACGTTCCGTATCCGTGCCAAAGGATGTTCCTACTTCAGCGGCAATCCGGTTCGTGGTATCTCATTAACAAATGATATGTCACTGTCCCTGAGCAACCAGCGAATCTCTGCGGCGGCGTTGCCACTTAACGGCACTTCCTTAGAACGGGCGGAGACAATCCTGCTTACAATTATTGGTGAGACAGGTATGGATGAAACTATCTTCACGGTAGAGGGGTTCGTGACAACGGTAAACCACCAAGGAAAATTGTATGCTGATACTCCAGAAGGCACGTTGTTCGTAAGATGCAATTCGGCAACGCTTACTGCACTGGACACGGTAGGTGTTCCAATCACCCAGATTGAAGGGACGCCTTTCGAAGACGGAATGAACTTCACGTTGGATGGCACCATCCCAGCAGTTCACTTCTTGTTGGAAAGAAAGTAAGAGAATCATCTTAGCCTGTAGATAAAGTTCCTTAAAGGGACAACTCTACAGGCTTTTTCAAAATGGTAGTCAAATGAACAACGAAAAGTCGGAATAATGGTAGAACGGTAATTATCATTTCAATAAACTTTTAGGGAGTTCTGCAAAAGTTGAACAAGGAGGAGAGATATTAAACATGTATACTTGCAACCCACTGAATATTGAATATAAGTATCAGTTTAACTATAGTGATGGTGCAATGGCGATCTACCGGGAGGCAGCCGATCCGTCGATCGTATTTTTTATGGGAAGGCATTATCTTTTCCCCTCTATGACAGCCGGATTTCTTGTATCAGATAATCTTGTTGATTGGATCTTTTATTCGTTAAAAGGATTACCAGTGTATGATTATGCGCCTGATGTCAGAGTTATCGGAGAATATATTTATTTTTCCGCATCACATCGAACTAAGAACTGTTCCTTTTATAGAACGAAAGATCCCGTAAACGGTGAATTTGAAGAAATAGAGGGGACTTTTCCTTTCTGGGATCCCAATCTTTTTGAAGATGAGGATGGCAGAGTTTATTTTTACTGGGGGTGTTCAAATCAAACTCCCATATATGGGATCGAACTTAATCCGGGTGATATGAAGCCAATAGGGGAAGAGGTTGCTCTTATTTATGGGAATATAGAAGAGCACGGTTTTGAGAGAAACTTTGAAAATCATATCACAAAATCACCAGAAGAGCTTGAGGATATCGTTCAGGGTTTTGTTGCCCGAAATCCAAATATCTCGGAAGAATACCTTCAGACACTTAGAGGCTATATTAACAACAATCCCTTTATAGAGGGAGCATGGATGAACAAGCATAATGGTAGATACTATCTCCAATACGCTGCTCCCGGAACGGAATACAATATCTACTCGGATGGTGTTTATATATCTGCCAATCCGCTTGGTCCATTCACTCTTGCCCGAAACAACCCGTTTTCCTATAAACCGGGAGGCTTCCTCCCAGGTGCTGGTCATGGTTCTACAGTTGAAGATTGTCACGCAAACCTTTGGCATGCTGCAACTATGAGAATCAGTGTAAACCATATATTTGAAAGAAGATTGGGGCTTTGGCCTGCGGGTTACGATCAGGATGGCGAATTATATTGCAATCAGCGTTATGGAGACTGGCCCTTCAGGATTGAACACGCAAGCATGAATCCATGGGGAAATCCAGAATGGATGTTGCTGTCGTATGATAAGCCGGCAACGGCTTCCTCCTATGAAGAGAATAAAGAAGCTGCTAAGGCGACTGACGAAAACGTTCAAACATGGTGGAGGGCTGCCTCTAATGCATCCGGTGAGTGGCTTGAAATAGACTTGAAGAAGGTATGCCATGTACATGCCGTACAAATAAATTTTGCAGATGATCAATTGCGTCTTGAGCTACCTGATGGTGCAGCTTTGTATGAAGGAAGGTTTATCGACGAACGACAGCATTTTACCAGATGGCTTCTCGAAGGTTCATTGGATGGGAAAGAATATTTCGTTATTGAGGATAAATCACAAGCAAACTCCGACCTATCGCATGATCTTGTTGTTAAAGAGGAAGGAATGAAAGCGAGGTACATTAAGTGCACCGTTAAAGAACTCCCGTATAACCAGAGTGCATGTATCTCCGGGCTAAGAGTATTTGGTATTGGGGAAGGCCCGTTGCCTGAATCAACCAGAGGTACCCAAACGAATTTGATAAGCGATCTTGATCTGCAAGTCCTATGGGAAGAAGATGATGCAGTTGGACATAACGTCATTTGGGGGTTGGCGCCAGATAAACTGTATCACAGTTATATGATATTCGGATGCAATCAGGTCACATTGAGCGCTCTAATTAAAGGCCAGCCGCTTTATGTGAGAGTGGATGCTTTTAATGAAAAAGGAATTACGGAAGGCGAAGTGCTCAAAGTGATCGGGTGAGTTGTTTGAATTTAATTTTATGACCAGGAGTAATTAAAGGACAGTTGAAATCGGTTTGTTTGAGGGTGGAAAGGATATTAATAAATTTTTTACTGTAAGTTATGATGATGGACTGGAACAAGATAAGAAAACCAAGTATGAGAATTTGCGAATGTTAGATCAAAAAGATATAGATGAAGCAATAGCCAAAGACATACAGAAACTCTCAGATACAAAGAGAATCGGTAGTTGGGTTTGCCTATCCAGGTGGAACGATTTCCAATAACATCAAACGGTCACTTGAAAATCAGCACATATTATATGCAAGGACAATAAAGTCTTCTCATAATTTTAAGTTTCCTGATAATCCATTACATTTAAACCCCACTTGCTGGCATGCCGACAAGGATGTTTTTCGATTGTTAAATAAATTCATATCCTTAGAACCGACAGAAGACTTGCTGTTTTTTATGTGGGGACACGGCTATGAATTCGATTATGGTACGAAGAGAAATAGCTGGGAGCGTTTTGAGAAAATTTGCGAAATGGTTGCTGGCAGAAATGATATTATTTGCTGCAGTAACAAAGAAGCTTTAAAAAAATTTGAAAAAGAGGTTTAGTATGCACACACAAAACCAAGGGTTAGTATTAGCCCCAGTCTTTTCAGACCACATGATACTTCAACGTAGAAAGCCCATTCGAATTTGGGGGCAGTGCAATGTTGATGACAAGATAAGGGTTAAGCTCGGGTCAAAGGAAGTTGTCGCCATTATTGAGCAAGGTTGCTGGACGGCTAATCTACCGCCAATGGAAGCAATGGTGAATGTAGAGTTGATCGTACTTTCGAGTTCAGGTGAACAAATAAAGGTCAGGGATGTTGCGATTGGCGAGGTTTGGATTGCGGGTGGGCAGTCGAATATGGAGTTCCGGTTAAAATACGATGTCGAAGCTAACGAAGTTCTATCAGAAGCTAATCATACTCATATCCGTTATTTCGAAACGCCAAAGGTAAGTTTTTCGGGAGAAGAGCAGCGTTAGATAGAATGAATGTAGGAACCTCAACAGAGGATACTTACAGGACGCTTGCTCCATTATTAGAATCGCCTTATATAAAACAGCTTGGGCCTAAGCATTACAATCGTCCTAATGGATTATATCATACGATGGTCAAAGAAATTGCAGGATATACAGTACAAGGAGTAATTTGGTACCAAGGTGAGGCTGATGCGCCTAAGGCATCCCTGTATGACAAGTTGTTCACAGCGCTCATAGAATGCTGGCGAGAAACGTGGAAGGACGAATTACCGTTTCTTTTTGTCCAGTTGGCGCCATTTCGAGATATTGAATGTAAGGGAGAAGGGTTTCTGTATATTAGGAAACAGCAAGAAAAAGTATCGAAATACGTTCAGAAGGCCTATATGGCCAGTATTATGGATGTCGGTATGGAGTATGACGTTCATCCTAAGCTGAAGCGTCCAGTTGGAGAACGACTGGCATTGTTGGCGTTAGGCAAAGTATATGGACATAATATATTATGCGAAGCTCCCGAAGTCGATCAGGTGATGAAGGAGGGGAATAGCATCCGGATTACATTCCATCATGCAGGGGAGCAGTTGGTTGTAAATGGCGACAAGTTGAATGGATTACAGGTAAGCACAGCCGAAAGACCTGTTCCATATACCACAGAGGTGAAAGCGAATAATCTTGTCATTATTTTGGATGAGGAGATCACAAGCTTGGAAACCATAAATATTCGATTCGCATGTTCGGACTATGAGGAAGTCAATTTGTATAATAGTGCTGACCTTCCTGCAAAACCTTTTAAAATTACTATTTAATGCCTTTTTTAAAAAACTTGAAATCATATTGAGGAGTGAAATATGAGTAATTTAGACTTGATACCACAATTAAAGAAGGAAAACGGAGTATTCAATCTGTATGTTGACGGAAAGCCATATATCGCACTTGCAGGGGAAATTCATAACTCCAGTTCTTCAGATTTGAACTATATGAAACACAAGGTATGGCCTCATTTAAAAGATTTGCATTTAAATACAGTAATTTTACCGGTCTATTGGGAGTTAGTTGAACCGAAGCAGGGAGAATTTGATTTTCAACTCGTTGATGGAATTATTGAACAAGCCAGGGAGGAGGACGTACGATTGGTACTATTATGGTTCGGTTTGTGGAAGAATGGAAGATCCACTTACGTTCCAGGCTGGGTAAAAAGGGACTATGAAACCTACTATCGGGCGGTTTACCAGAATAGCGAGTCTTCCGATACGATATCGCCTTTGTGTGAGGAAGCCGCAGAAGCAGACGCGAATGCGTTCAAACAATTTATGGCCCATCTGAAGAAAGTAGATAGCGACAGACATACAGTTATCATGGTTCAAATAGAAAATGAGATTGGATTTTTGGGCAGTGATCGGGATTATTCAATTTATGCAAATGAGCAGTTTAAATTGCCGATCCCTGAAGCATTAGAGGTTACATTTGGAAAGAAGGGCTCATGGAAGGAAGCCTTTTCGGATGATGCAGCGGAATTTTTTATGGCCTATTATTATGCCCGGGCTGTCGAACGGATTGCGAAGGCAGGCTCTGATGTATATCCGCTTCCAATGTTCGTAAATGCATGGCTTGAACAATACCCTTGGACCCCTGGTTCTTATCCTAGTGGGGGACCGGTTGCAAAGGTGATGAACATTTGGAAATCAACAGCTCCGACCATCTGTCTTTATGCGCCTGACATTTATGTGTCCAACTTTGCCGAGGTCTGTGAAGAATACACGGCTGGAAACGAAAATCCATTGTTTATACCTGAAGCCAGAAGAGATGTCTCTTCTGTGGCTAACGTTTTTTATGCATTTGGGCAGTATGATGCCCTGTGCTATTCTCCGTTTGGTATTGAAGACTTTTTGGATCCGTCTATGGGATCGGGAGAAGGTGTCGATGCCGATATCCTTCAGTCTCTTAACATCCACCTGTCTGCCTTTAATCCCATTGGAGCGGGTCCATATATTTCCAGAAGTTATGAGCTTCTTAGCAATATGTTAGTGACTATTCAAAAATTCCGGGGTACAGGAAAAATGAAAGGATTTCTTCAGAATCATGAACCTGGGAGCATATTGTCATTCACCAAATATGATGTGAAGATTACTTATAAATTTAATCAGGAAGGAAAACCGGCAACCGGAGGACTTGTAATTGAAGTGTCGGAAGATGAGTTTATTATAGCCGGTATCGGATTCACATTGGAATTCCAGCCAAAGGCTGGCGATGTTTCGAAGGTAGGATATGTTCGGGTCGAAGAAGGAACATTCGTACAAGATGAATGGATTCGGGGGCGCGTTTTAAACGGGGATGAATCTTCATACGGAATCATAGTCGGTAGCCTTCCTGCTGTACTATGTGTAGAAGTATATCCGTACAGATGAACTTATTGAACTGTCTGAAGAATATAACGCAAGCCGACACAAGGAAATGGGGTAGCTTGCGTTATTCATCATCACCCTCGGGTGTGACATCAAATTTGTTTTTATTGCGGTACTGCTTAGGTGTGAACCCGGTATATCGTTTGAAAATTTTAATAAAGTGGGTCTGATCATAAAAATTGAGCTTGGTAGCGATGTAAGTGATGGGATCAGAAGTCAGTTCCAGTAGTTTCTTGGCTTCTTCCACTTTTTCTTGATGGATGAACTGGGTAATCTTCAGCCCCGTTTCTTTTTTGAACAATTGGGACAAGTAGTTTTCATTCAGACCCACTTTTTCCGCCAGGACCGACATGGGAATGTTCTCATACAGATGGTTAAAAATGTACTCTTGGCAGGTTGCAATCGATTTGGACAAATGCTTTCGTTTGCTTTTGGATACTCGCTCTACGAAGTCAATCAAAGCATCACCTATAGCGGTTACTACAGCCCGATAATCCTGGAGATCTTCAATGCAGCGAATGTGAAGTTCGCTCAGAGAATAAGCAATTTCAGGGTACAATCCGCCTTCGATCGAGGCCCGGGATGCAAGGGCAATCACATAAACGCCAAGACTTTTAATGTTTCGTAGCTGGGTGTGGTTCGACAGGATGCCGTTACCGTCGTAGTCAGCCGTTAACGTCATGTTATAGAAAGCGGCTTTATCCCCGTTACGAATGGAGCTAAGCAGCTGCTTTTCAATTTCGAACTGCCCGCGGAACTCTGAAGAATCCCTGCGATCTGAAATTAACACCTCAACCTGTTTTTTGTCTTTGGGCTGCTGCTCGATGCGTAAATGTTTTTCAAGGATATCAGTCACGTCCAGTATGACTCCATTTAACAATTGATGTGCCAGAATTCCTATATTATAAAGGCGCTTTGTTGATACGAGTGGCAGTTGTTTCAGGTAGGAGGCCCAAACCGTGCTTTCAGCTTGATTCATATCCATCAGAATGGTATGGATGACTTCATCCGTAAGCGGGAGAGTAGCGGAAGGACCGATGTAAACGATGGCCGTCATGAATTTGTTTTGAATGAATGGAATGGTAATGAAAGATTCACCGAAGTTTGTCGTTTGAATATTCGGAACCTCCAACAGCTGAACTTGTTGTTTAACGAAGCGCACAAACTCCAACTGATTTTGAAAGAAGGGGTTCGTTCGCTCTTCTTTCACAGTTAAAGAATGGATTTCGTCATCACCCTGCATCCATGAATAAAACACGGGAAGCTCCAGGCATTCTTGCAATAGCTTGCATGAAGAGTGGAGCAGGTCGATTTGCTTGCCAGATTTCATCTTGATTACATCCATTTCGTCGTGAAATATACTATTTATAAGAGTATCATACCATAATTTATGAACTGAAAGATATAAAATGAAACAAGAGAGGGATAAACAGCTTAGAGAAGGACTTGAGTAATCTGGCTGGCTGCTTGTATTGCAGATATTTGCAATCAATAAACTTTAATTGGAGAGGGAAGAATTCAATGATTATTACGAAATTGAAAACCAATCGAATCTCAAATCCATTGGGATTCTCGATGGGCGTCCGGCCTCGGCTTTCTTATATCGTAACGGGTACCGATGGCAGGAAGCAGACCGCAGCCCGTTATGAAGTGGCGAATGATGCATCGTTCTCGTCAGTGGTATTCGACAGCGGTAAGCGAAATGATATCGACAGTCTCTCTTTCGAGCTGCCGATCCAGCTTAAAGCAAGAACACGCTACTATTGGAGAGTGGAGGTGTGGGCGGATAACGGTGATCATGCCATGAGCGAAACGGCATGGTTTGAGACAGCAAAGCTGGACGAACCGTGGGAGGCAAAGTGGATCGTTCCCGATATGGATAAAGAACATCATCCGCTGCTCAGCAGGACGTTCAAGCTGTCCGGAGCAATCACATCCGCGCGGGCGTACGTTTGCGGTCTCGGCTTATACGAGATGCAAATTAACGGGACCAAGGCCGGGGATGAGTATCTCACTCCGCACTTCAACGCCTACCATAAGTGGCTGCAGTACCAGACATACGACGTTACGAAGTTGCTGGGCGAAGGAGAAAACCTGGTTCAAGTTAGCCTTGGGAACGGGTTATACAAAGGACGTTTTGGATTCGATGGTCATTCCAGAGAGTTGTACGGCAGCGAATTTGCGCTTCTATGTGAGATTCGGGTAACTTACGCCGATGGAACGACGGAAGTACTGAAGTCTGATGCAGAATGGAAGGCAGAGAGAAGCCAGATTATGGACGGAAATCTGTATGATGGAGAAGTCTATGACGCCAAATTCAAGGCAACGGAATTGCATGTGGTACATGAAGCAGAACTTGGTTTCGAACGCTTGAAGGCAAGGATGAGCCTGCCTGTCACCGTTAAAGAAGAACTAAAGCCAATAGAGGTCATAAAAACACCAGCCGGTGAGACTGTGCTGGATATGGGTCAAAACATGGTAGGTTGGATGCGCTTCCGTACACGCGCTCCGAAGGGAACCATCATCCGTTTTCAACACGGTGAGGTTCTTCAGGAGGGGAACTTCTACCGTGAAAACCTGCGAACAGCTAAGGCAGAATATGTCTATACTGCCGACGGCGAGGATGCTGTTGTTCGTCCGTTCTTCACTTTCTACGGCTTCCGCTACGTCAAGGTAGAAGGCTGGCCGGGTGAACTAGATCCGGACGATTTTACTGGATGTGTCCTTTATTCTGACATGGAGCAGATCGGCAGCTTCGAGACAAGTGACCCGCTCGTGAATCGGTTATTTCTGAACGCATTGTGGGGGCAGAAGGGTAATTTCCTGGACGTTCCGACAGACTGCCCGCAACGCGACGAACGTATGGGATGGACCGGAGATGCACAAGTTTTCTCCGGAGCGGCTTGCTTCAATATGGATACTTATGCCTTCTATTCGAAGTACGGTTACGATATGTATCAGGAGCAAGAGGACCGCGAGGGAATGGTCCCAATGGTCGTACCTGCCGTGAATGTTCCGAGCGGCGGCTCCAGCGCATGGGCGGACGCGGCCACAATCATTCCTTGGAACGTATATCTCCATTACGGAGATAAAGCGATACTCGAACAGCAATACGAGAGTATGAAAAGCTGGGTAGACTTCATCATTCGTGCTGACGAGGGATCGGGCGGCAAAAGGCTTTGGACAGTCGGCTTTCAATTCGGGGATTGGCTCTCGCTTGATGGAAGCAATTCTGAATCCTCGATGGGTGGCACTGACCAGGACTTCGTCGCTTCGGCTTATTACTGCTATTCATCAAGATTGGTTGCCAAGGCGGCAACAGTGCTTGGGCTTAAAGATGATGCGTCTTATTATGAACGAATTTCAGGAGAAGTCCGGCAAGCCATCGAAAATGAGTTTTTAACGAAAAACGGCCGTCTTGCAATTGATACACAGACGGCTTATGCGATTGCCTTGAAAATGGAGCTGGTGCCGGAAATGTACCGGAAACGTCTTGTGGATGGCTTGGTCAATCGGCTTCGGAAGGACCAGAATCATCTAACTACAGGATTTGTCGGAACTCCATATCTGAACTTCGCTCTTTCGGACAATGGATGTGAAGAATTGGGGTACACACTACTTCTGAACGACGACTACCCAAGCTGGCTCTATGCTGTCAAACTGGGAGCCACGACGATTTGGGAGCGTTGGAATTCCATTGATACAGACGGTAAGATCGGAAATCCGGGAATGAATTCATTGAACCATTATGCTTTTGGGGCTATCGCAGAATGGATGTACCGGGTGATTGCGGGGATTAATCCGTCTGAAGATGCCCCGGGCTTCCGCCGCGTCGTGCTGGCACCTAAGCCGGATTTCCGCTTACGGTGGGCGAAGGCCAAGGTTGAATCCGTGGCCGGGACATTTAAGAGCGAATGGAAGTTTGAAGAAGATGGTGGGCTTGAGTTCCGCTTTGAGATACCGTTTCATTCGACAGCTCTAGTCCGTCTTCCGCGAGCAGCTGCGGTTCCTGTTTCAATTGACGGTTCTCCAGTATACTCTCCAGGTGTTGAAGAAGGCGAAGACAGTTTGCTTGAGCTGGAAAGCGGCAGCTACGTTATCCGATATATGCCATCCAGAAGTTATCTCAAACTATTAAGCACGTATACTCCGCTTACTATTCTTGCCGAGAATGAGCAAGCCTGCGAGTTGATCGCGCCATTACTGCCTCCGAGCTTCGTGCTGAATCCGGATTCGCTTTATTCAATGATTAAGGATGTTTCACTCCGTGAAATGGCTGCCCATTATCCATTTGATTCGAGCATGCTCGACGAGCTGGATTTGAAACTTAAAGCAATCAGTTAGAAAGTATGGATACCTTTTAAAGGAGGAATATAAAAATGTCTTTTTCAGAAAAATCAACTCTTGGTGAACTGCTCTCCAACAAAGCTGCCGTCGAAATTTTAGAGAAGCACCTGCCCGGTATTTCCACCAATCCGATGGCAAGCATGGGGAAAAGCTTTACCCTGGAGCAACTTAGCACTTTTCCACAGGCTAATATTCCCAAAGAGATTCTGTCCGAGATTGTAACGAGCTTGGAAAACCTGCAAACAGTTGAGAAGGCGATTCCTCAGCAAAGTTTGACTCCAAGTCAGTCTATATCCATGAACGGTTCGGTTGCTATTGTGACTGGTGCAGGCGGAGGTATAGGCCGTGCAGCCTCACTTAAACTATCAAGCGCAGGATTCAAAGTAGTGGCTGTTGATTTTAATGCGGCGACAGGAGAAGAAACGATTCGATTGATTCAGGATCAAGGCGGAGAAGGCCTTTTTATTCAAGCTGACGTATCCAAAGAAGAAGATGTTGAGCGTTATACGAAGGCAGCCGTTGATACTTACGGCCGGATCGACGTCTTTTTCAACAATGCGGGTATCCTGCAGAAGTTCTCACTGGTTGAAGACCTTGACACTGCGGAATTTGACCGTATTCTAAATGTTAATGTCCGAGGCGTTTTCCTTGGAATGAAGAAGGTGCTTAAAGTAATGAACACCCAGGGACATGGTTCAATCATCAACACTGCATCCACAGCAGGACTTCGCGCCGAGCATAGCATGGCAGCATATACCACGAGCAAGCATGCAGTTATCGGCCTGACGAAGGCGGCGGCAATCGAGTACGTGCGTAAGGGTATCCGCGTCAATGCCATCTGTCCGGGGGGAGTCGACACGGCATTGACGCAGAGTGTTCCTCTAATGATGCAGGAGTCCGGTTATATGCCCGAAGAGTTCCCGAACATGCGGATTGGACGCTTCGCTGAGCCTAACGAAATCGCGGAGATCGTCGTGTTCCTGGCATCTGAAAAATCCAGCTATATGACAGGTTCAATCATTGCCGTAGATGGCGGCTTGACTCTGTAAGTACAAAAACTTATCATTCAAGGGAAATCAAGAAGGTGCAAATCCGTTACGCCTACAGCCTTGGACATCATTGATACAAAAATTGCTATATAGCAACGCTGGAGATTCTTTCTCCGGCTTTTTGCTGTTTGCAAGCTTGTTGTGGTTTGAAAAGAAATCGATCGTAAAAAGTCGTTAAAGAATAGCGTGAAGTCGTTAAAAAAGTAGAAGTAGTAATTAGCAAGATATAAATTAAATTTGAACTGGAACTTTTCATCTCTTTGCCTGCTTCCTGCGAACCTGCGACAATTAAAGTTTCCTTTAGAAACGATGGCGCAACGATGATTCTTGCAGCTATAAGTACGAAGTCAAATTCTTTTAGGGAGTTAAAAATGAACAAAATAGAACGATACGAAATGTTTGAACTTCAGCTGACCGGGAATAATCCCATTGGTTCGCATGTAAATGTGGATTGTGAGGCCGAATTCACAAACGGCGAGATAAAGGTTACGGTGAAGGGTTTTTATAGTGGCAACGATGCATACAAGATTCGCTTTATGCCTCAAGAAACAGGTGTTTGGAAGTATAAAGTTCAATCATCTGTTGTGGAACCGGTCTACGGCGAGATTGAATGCGTTGAGAATACGGGGAACAATCACGGTCCTGTCAGAGTCAAAGGAATGCATTTTGAATATGCGGACGGCTCCACATATATCCCGTTTGGCACTACCGCCTACGCGTGGACGCATCAACCCGTTGAGCTTGTGGAATTGACGAAGCATACGATGTCTCAAAGCCCTTTTAACAAAATCTGGATGTGCGTATTTCCTAAAAACATGGTTTACAACCATAACGATCCGGAATTATATCCGTTTGCCAAAGATGCATAAGGAGCCTGGGATGTTCATCGTCCGGACTTCGCTTTCTGGGCATACCTGGATAATCAAAATAAATGCCGGGGGTACTCCACCGGCTTTTTTGTTAGGATTTAGCCCGTTATGTGCGGGAAACGCGCGAAATCAAAACCAGGATGGTTTGTTTGTTGGAAAATGCTAATCCGTCCTAGCTCGGTTCCTCTTTTAACAAAGGTTTTCAAAGTAGATCGAAACTTTCCCCCGTAGGTAGAGACTCTTAATCCATTTACAATAAGGAAGGAGAGAGAGACATTCAGAAGGAGGTTGCTTATGGGCACCAATATTGAGCAAGCTGCGGTGCGGACCCCAAAAAAGGTTAAGGGATTGTCCCCGCTGCAGGAGCTAAGGAAAAACTGGGTACTTTACATGATGTTTGTGCCAATTGCTGTTTTTTTTATCATCTTTTCCTATATACCGATGACGGGTATCGTTATGGCCTTCAAAGAATTCAACTACAGGGACGGTATTTTTATGAGTCCATGGAACGGGCTGGAGAACTTCCAGTATTTCTTTGAATCCGGCAAGGCTTGGCTCGTGACAAAGAATACCATTATGTACAATGTTGTATTTCTGGGATTGTACACTTTGTTTTCGATTATGGTCGCGGTACTGATCTCGGAGACATATAACAAGTTTTTCAAAAAAACTGCACAGACATTTATGTTTCTACCATATTTCATATCATGGGTTACCGTATCTGCGTTCGTTTACAACTTTTTCAATTACGAGTTTGGTATTGTGAATGTATTCTTGAAAAATCTCGATTTAGAGGCCATTGATATCTACTCGAACAGTAGCTATTGGTACCTTCTGCTTCCGTTACTATATGTGTGGAAGTGGGTTGGTTTTGGTAGTGTTCTTTATTTGGCAGCTATTGTCGGGATTGACCAGGAAATTTATGAAGCGGCAACCATTGATGGTGCAACACGGTTTCAGAAAATAATGAAAATCACGTTGCCTTTGCTAAAACCTACTGCCGTCGTATTGATTTTGCTCGGTTTGGGAAGGGTTATGCGCGGTGAGTTTGATATGTTCTACCAGCTGATTGGTAACAATGGATCACTCATGAATGCTACAGATATTATTGATACATTAGTGTTCCGTTCGCTAATGGGTACGCAGGACTTTGGTATGGCTTCGTCAGTGGGGCTCTATCAATCGGTGCTTACTCTGATCATTATTCTTTTTGCCAACTACCTGGTCCGTCGTTACGACAAGGACAACGCATTGTTCTAACTTACCTGAAGAAAGGAGGACTCTATTATGGAAAAAAATAAATTGAATTCAGCGCCTGTCTTTCAGGCCTTCTCGTACATTGTTGTATCAATTGTAGCAATTCTGTGCTTGCTTCCGTTTATCGTACTGATCTCCGGTTCTATTTCGGATGAAGGACAAGTTTTGGCGAAGGGTTATTCCTTCCTGCCTCGCGGCTTTTCATTGGATGCCTATGCCTTTATCTTCCGTAATCCTGGTGATATATTCTCCGCTTACCGCGTTTCGGTAGTTGTGGCGGTGATAGGAACGGTGCTTTCGCTGTTGATCTCCACGATGGCTGCCTATGTGATGTACCGCAAGGAGGTAAAATATCGGAACCAACTGGCATTCTTTTTGTTCTTTACTACCTTGTTTAGTGGTGGACTAGCCCCATATTTTATCTGGATCACTAGTTATTTGCATCTAAAGAATACACTTGCAGTGCTAATTTTGCTTCCTATGTTCAATGTGATGTATGTACTGATTCTGCGCAGCTTCATACAGGGTTCAGTACCGGAACCGCTGATAGAATCCGCTAAGATTGACGGAGCCGGAGACTTTCGGATTTTCTGGCAGATGGTATTGCCTCTCAGTAAAGCTGCACTTGCTTCTATCGGCTTGTTCACTATCCTAGCCTATTGGAATGACTGGTGGACTCCGATGATGTTTACTGATAAGGAACAGTACGTTCCTTTGCAATATATGCTCTATAAAATGCTGTCTTCAATCAACATGTCGGCGGCAATGGCACAGCATATATCTTCTGTTAATATGCCAAAGGAAACATTCAAGCTTGCTATGACGGTAATTGCTACGGGTCCGGTTGTAATCCTGTTCCCTTTCCTTCAGCAGTATTTCGTCAAAGGCATCACGATTGGTGCGGTAAAAGGTTAAATCTTACGATTTGTTGGCGAACCATTCCATATGAGTCCTGCTAACTAGTGATTTAATGGAATCTTAATAAATAGGGGGCGTAAAAGTGAAAAAGATTAAAAAAAATGCGGTCTTCATACTGACAATACTGTTGTCATTGACGATGCTGTTGTCTGCCTGCTCCAAAGGAAATGTAAACAATGAAAACTCGGCAAATAATACAAAAACGATGAATAATGATGCAACGGGGAGCAATCAAAAAGAGGTTGTTCTGAAAGGATATCTGCTTGGAGAGGCACCAAAAGGAATGCCAGAGGTGCTTACTGCACTTAATGAGAAGCTGAAAAAAGACATCAATGCTACCATTGAACTGAATTACATCGGCTGGGGGGATGTTCAGTCGAAGTATCCGTTGCTGCTGGCTGCAGGCGAAGATGTGGATTTTATCTTTTCTGCAGATTGGAATTCTTATGTTGAACAAGCAAATAAAGGTGCCTTTTATGAACTCAAGCCAGAGGATATCGCCAAATATATGCCAAAGAAATCGGCTGCTATTGATCCTGCCGCTTGGGTGGAAGCGAAAGTTAACGGTAAAATCTACATGATTCCGAAAACCACCCCAGACAGTAATGTCTTCGTATCTGTACTTCGTAAGGATATTATGGCAGAAGCAGGTCTCACGGAGGTGAAACACTTCTCTGAAATTGGTCCTTATCTGGAGGCTGTTAAGAAAAACCATCCGGATATGATAGGACTAAACCTGGATTCACAGGTTGATTTACCGACGCCTTACCAACATCTAATGCGCGACAAGATTGGTTTCACAGGTGGAACCTTTGGAGGAGGACCTTGGGCCCAAGGGATAACTTATGATTTTACAGATCCAACAGGGAAAATCTATAGCATGGTCGAGGAGCCTTACCTGAGCGCACAGAAATATGCTGCCGGCATCATGAAGGATTGGTATGACAAGGGTTATGTTAACAAGAACCCGTATGCAAACAAAATCCGTTCTAAGGATAATTTTGTGGAAGGCAAATCTGCAGTAGCGTTTGGCAACAGTATCGATATTGCTGCCACAATTGAAGCGGGCGAAGCGAAAGGAATTGAAAGCTATATTATTCCATCCCTGATGCCAAACGGTAAGGTTCCAATGGGGAATTTTATAGGTGCTGGAATATCCATTGCGGCTAATTCCAAGAATCCGGAACGTGTTATGCAAGCCATGGACCTTATCATGGAAGACCCGTCTTATGTATACTTGACTTATTTCGGTATTGAAGGAAAAAACTATGTCAGCACCCCGGATGGTAAAATCGGGTTGCCTGAAGGAGTAACAGCTGATACAAATTCCTATCCTCCAGATGCTGCAGGTTTCTGGTTCGTGAACAAGGCTTTGTTTAAGCCAATGAGCACCTGGCCAAAGGTTTATGCGGATTTTTGGGCTAAGCTGGGTGAGTATAATACCTTAGACTATGCATATAACGACTTCAGCTTCAACTCGGATAACGTCAAGACGCAGATTGCCAACCTGGCCAATGCCTCGACACAATTTGCCAACCCGATTTATATCGGTGCTGTCAAGGATGTGGATAAAGCTTTTGACGAACTGAGCAAAAACCTTAACAGTGCTGGTCTGGATAAGGTCAAAGCTGAGGTTGAAACCCAAGCGGAGGAATTCCTGTCAAAGAAGAAATAACCGTATCTTAAAAACTATATATAGATCATAATCACAGGTCGTTTTACAAGAGTGCAGGCGTTCTTGCTGTGCTCTTGTAACGGCTTGTTATTGTTTAAATCAAGGTTATCATAATAATCGAATTGGAGAGTGTTAACCATGAGTTTGCCCTATTTGAAGAAAGAAAATGGATTATTCAACCTTTACGTCGAAGATAAACCTTTTATTGCGTTAGCAGGAGAGGTCCATAACTCCAGTGCCTCAAACTTAAACTATATGCAGCAAAAGGTATGGCCGAGTCTGACAGAATTAAACTTGAATACACTCATTGTTCCAGTCTACTGGGAATTAATTGAACCAAAACAAGGCGAATATGATTTCGAGCTCGTTGATGGAATCATCGAACAAGCCCGCCAAGAAAACGTACGATTAGTATTGTTATGGTTTGGATTATGGAAAAATGGCAAGTCGTCCTATGTTCCGGGTTGGGTGAAACGAAATGATGCAACCTATTTCCAGGCGGTGTATCAGAACAAAGATACGTCAGATACAATTTCACCGTTATGCGAAGAAGCGATTGAAGCTGATGCTACGGCCTTCAGACAGTTGATGGCTCACTTGAAAAAAGTGGATAGTGATCAGCACACCGTCATTATGATTCAAGTGGAGAATGAAATAGGTTTTCTAGGTAGTAATCGTGATTATTCCAATATTGCTAATGAGAAATTCTCTCTCGCAATTCCTAAAGAATTAGAAACAGTTTTTGGAGTATCAGGAACTTGGAAAGAGGCATTTGCAGACCATGCAGAGGAATACTTCATGGCTTATTATTATGCCCACGCAGTCGAACAAATCGCGAGGGTAGGTTCTGATGAATATCCTCTTCCGATGTTCGTAAATGCATGGCTGGAACAGTTCCCATGGAACCCTGGATCATACCCAACAGGTGGCCCGATTGCAAAAGTTATGTCTATCTGGAAGGCAACTGCTCCAACCATTTGTCTTTACGCGCCAGATATTTATGTTAATAACTTTGCAGAGATTTGCGAGGAGTATTCGGCTGGGAATGAAAATCCGTTATTTATTCCAGAAGCGAGAAGAGATGTTGCATCTGTAACGAACGTATTTTATGCATTCGGCAAACATAATGCTTTATGTTTCTCTCCATTTGGGATTGAAGACTTTTTAGCAGCACCTGATGCCTTTGCGGAAGTAGATATGAGTTTGTTGACGAGTCTCAATATAGACTTTTCGGCATTTAATGCAACTGGAGCAGGTCCCTACCTTGCACGCAGTTATGAGTTGCTAGGAAATATGCTTGGGACGATTCAGAAGTATCGTGGAACAGACAAAATGACAGGCTTTCTTCAAAGTCTTGAACCCGGTTGCATACTTTCTTTCTCTAAATACGATTTAAAAATAACGTATAAGATTAGGCAGGAAGGAAAGCCCTTGGCCGGAGGACTAGTAATTGAGATAGCTGACAATGAATTTATTCTGGTTGGAGCGAATTTTTCAGTTGAAGCTCTTCCCAAGCGCGGTGCCTCATCTAAAGCGGGGTATGTACGCATTGAGGAGGGAGTATTTATTCAAGAGCAATGGGTTCGTGGGCGCGTTTTGAATGGAGATGAGGCCGCTTATGGATTCTCGATAGGCAGCTTTCCTTCTGCATTACGTGTGGAACTGTATTGATTTAATTATTGTGCTATGTAGAGAAAAGTCGTCAAATGAATAATGAAAAGTCGTTATAAGAGCAGAAGTGGTCCATGCTTCATCGTATAGTTGAATACAACTGGCGAAGATAAATTAGCTTTAGTCTGTAAGCCAATTGTTGATTTTACTTAAAGAATAAATCGAGTTATCCAGGGAAATGATGAATTACTAAAGTATTAATTCAAATTGGTATTGTAAGTAATAAGCCGGGCGGGGGTCCCACCGGCTTTATTGTTATTACAGCATACCTGGTCATGCTAAGTATGTATAACCGATGGGAATCAATCGGAATAAGAATTTAGTCGCCTAGCAACTGCAAAGAGCTGCTCTTAAATGTATAACGTAATTTGGATTCCTTAAGGGGGAGTACATCATGAAACTGCTGATCGTAGATGACGAAGAAAGAACAAGGGAAATGCTTTATAAGCATATTGCCTGGACTGAACTAGGTATTCATGAGGTGGAAACGGCACGTAATGGCTTAGTTGCCTTGGAGAAATGCGAGAGTTTTGCTCCTGACATTGTGCTTTGTGATATCCGGATGCCGAAGATGGATGGTATTGAATTCGCGAAGCGGCTCCGCGAAAGCGGTGTCTCATGTAAACTGCTGTTTCTAAGCGGCTTCTCAGATAAAGAATATCTAATGTCGGCGATCAGGCTAAATGCTCTTGACTATATAGAGAAGCCTATTAATCTGGACAAAGTCCGTGAGGCAGTTGGAAAGGCAGTGGAATCCAGAAAACATGAAGAGAGAAAGCAGCTGGAGGAACGCCAACTGCAAGATGCCCGCGAT
Organism: Paenibacillus sp.; assembly: GCA_023512345.1. GTDB lineage: Bacteria > Bacillota > Bacilli > Paenibacillales > Paenibacillaceae > Paenibacillus_AQ. The sequence continues at coordinate 30,798 of JAILZT010000001.1, read as the reverse complement.
GAAGGTCTGCCTTACCTTAGACAGGAAATGGTCCGCAAGCTGATTACCGATCCCGGTTCGCCCCATGTGCAGAAGGCATTGGAGAGCAGTGAGACTTTCCTTCTGCCTTTAGAAGGTACTTACACTGTGATTTCTTCGTCCTTGTACTGGCAGCCGCTGCAGTATCCCGAAGATTTAAAGTCTTTACAGGAGAGCCTGCTGCGGAGACTAAACATGAATAGTACGCTTGCTTCGCTTCATGGCATCTGCGGTTTCGATTCACGACAATTTTTGATCTTTATTTTACCGGAAGCTTTTGGCAGCAGCTATCGGGAGCAACGCACCATACTGGAGGAGCTTTATGCTGAAGTAGACGGGATTACTGGTGGAGGTATCCGTTTCCGTATGGGGGTCGGAGACTCTGTAAAAGAACGGATGCAGATCCCCTTTTCATATTCCAAAGCCCTGAGTGCGTGTAATCTTCATTATTATAACGAAAACAGCAGGCTTTTTTTTGCCAGTGAACTTGGCGTCAGTAGGGAGTTGGCTACGGATTGGGATATGGTTCGCAGACTACGAAGTTTGCTCAAACAGGAAGAGTTAGAAGCAGCCCGCAGTCTTATTATGAAATGGACCAAGCAGGCAAGGGATGCTCGTGATTTGGATATAGTCCGGCTAAAGGATTCATACTTCCAGTTCTTACTGGTCATCCTCGATGTCGCGGTGCAATTAGGATTTACTGACACAGATGAAGATACCGAGCGGCGGTATATTTGGAAGGATATTGACCGTATTCCCGATCTGGTAAGCATGGAGCATTATATCCTCTCCTTTTTAAATTTATTCCTGATGCCGACGGAACCGGAGGGCAGTTCCGGCAAAATGAGGGAAATCCTTCAGTATATTCACAAACGCTTTCATGAAAGGGGCTTCGCGATTCAGGATATCGCCAATCAGGTCGGACTAAATGAGACTTATCTCTGTTCTTTTTTCAAGAAGCAGAAAGGCGGTACCATCAAAGAGTATATCTCCTCCTTAAGAGTAGAGAAGGCCAAGGAACTGCTTTTGGATAAGGAACTGAAGCTGTATGAGGTGGCAGACCGGACAGGCTTCGCCGATGCCAACTACTTTACCACCTTTTTCAAAAAATATGCAGGCTGTACACCTTCGGAGTATCGGGAGAGGATGGCCAAATGAAATGGAAGTCCCGGAGACCTTTCGCAGATTTTAGCATCCGATATAAGCTATTTGCTTCCTATTTGTTGGTCATCATTATTCCGTTGGTTTTATTGCTCTTTGTGCATTTGAATTTAACTGAAAATGAAACGGAGAAACAGGCATTGTATTCTGCACGGAAAATGTTGGAGGAGACGAAGTCGTACTTACAATATCGTGCAGAAACTGTCAAAGAAGTATTAAATTTCATAGCCTTTAATGATACAGTGCAGACCCTAGTCAATGAGGATCCGAAAAGATATAAGGATGTCAATCTCTGGGGAACGGATGCTAACAAGCTAGCCCGGGTATTGGGACAGTATCGCTACAATTCGGATATTAAAACGGTTCAACTCTATATGAAACAGGGACTTGCTTCATCCACTGAGAGTTCCGATTTTTTGAGAATGGATAATTTGGAGCATAGCCGCTGGTTCAATAGCTTCGTAACCTCCCAATCTGTTTTTACCTGGATGCCATCTTCCTCCCTAGATCAGGAAACAGGCAGTGGTTCAATATCCGTTCTGCGAGTCATTCCGAATACTCACAACATACAGAAGATAGACGGGATAGTTAGCGCCCAGATCTTAAAGAGCACAATGATTTCTATACTGGAACATGCCATTGCCACTCCTTCCACATCTGTAGCCTTATACAATGACCAGGGTGAAATTATCGGCACCTCCAATACATTTGAGTATAGCATTATAGAATTTAATGAGATATTGACAAAGGGTTCAGTAACCGGAGGAATGGATCTCTGGTTGGACCGGCTGGAGTTCAATGGACAGCAAATTCTGCTGGGACTTCAGCCGATCCCTGGTACGAATATGAGTGTAGCTATGATTGTACCTTACTCTGACATATTGAAATCTAGCCATATTATGCGCAACCGACTGATCTTCATTTTTTTTATGATCATTCCGCTCACCTTTGTGCTGTCCTTTATCGTTGCTGGTTCAGCGACTAAACGTCTGAGGCAGCTTCTGCGGCATGTGCGAAAAGTTAAAAATGGTAATTTCAGTATTGATCCGCTTCCGGCCAATCAGGACGAAATCGGTGAACTTGCCCGTAATTTTAATGTAATGGTGGAAAATGTGTCGAGGTTAATGGATCAGACCTACACTCTTGGGCGCGAAGTGAAAAACAAAGAGTTAAAGGCATTGCAAGCCCAAATTAACCCGCACTTTCTATACAACACCCTGGATCTAATCAATGTAATGGCTATTGAATCCGGCAATGGAGAAATATCCAAAGTAGTGGACAGGCTGGCACTATTCTACCGCTTGAGCCTATCGAATGGCAAAGAAATCGTCACCTTAGAAAGTGAACTAAGGCATATTGAATCCTATGTGTCAATTCAGAATATGCGGTTTAATAATGCGATCTTATTGACCCTGAAGGTTCCGCCAGAACTGCTAAGCAATACGGTGCCGAAAATTATGCTTCAGCCTCTAATTGAGAATGCAATCTTGCACGGCATATTGGAGCGGGATTCGGAGAAAGGCGAAATCCAGGTGACAGCAATAGAGGAGGAGGGAGATTTGATTGTAGAAGTCAGCGATGACGGCATTGGTATGGAAAAAGAAGTATTAGAGAATGTGTTGATTAGACCAATTAGCAAACAAACAGGAGGCTTCGGCATACGGAACATTCAAGAGCGAATTCAGTTGAATTATGGGCCTCAATACGGATTATCCTTCACCAGCTTACCTGATGGAGGGACTACCGTTCGAATCCGCCTTCCGAAATTAAGCATTAACCAAGGAAATTAAAGAAAATCGAAACTTTCTCTCGTAGGTACAAACTCGCAAGCGAATTACAATTAGGATAGATAGAGACAGAGGAAAACATACTGAAATAGCTAGGGGGGAATGAAAGTGAAAAAGGCTAAGAAAAATGCGATCTTCATCCTGACAATACTATTGTCATTGACGATGCTGTTGTCTGCCTGCTCCAAAGGAAACGCAAACAATGAAAACTCGGCAAACAATGATTCAACTGCAAGCAATGATTCAACGACAAGCAATCAAAAAGAGGTTGTTCTGAAAGGATATCTGCTTGGAGAGGCACCAAAAGGAATGCCAGAGGTGCTTACTGCACTTAATGAGAAGCTGAAAAAAGACATCAATGCTACCATTGAACTGAATTACATCGGCTGGGGGGATGTTCAGTCGAAGTATCCGTTGCTGCTGGCTGCAGGCGAAGATGTGGATTTTATCTTTTCTGCAGATTGGAATTCTTATGTTGAACAAGCAAATAAAGGTGCCTTTTATGAACTCAAGCCAGAGGATATCGCCAAATATATGCCAAAGAAATCGGCTGCTATTGATCCTGCCGCTTGGGTGGAAGCGAAAGTTAACGGTAAAATCTACATGATTCCGAAAACCACCCCAGACAGTAATGTCTTCGTATCTGTACTTCGTAAGGATATTATGGCAGAAGCAGGTCTCACGGAGGTGAAACACTTCTCTGAAATTGGTCCTTATCTGGAGGCTGTTAAGAAAAACCATCCGGATATGATAGGACTAAACCTGGATTCACAGGTTGATTTACCGACGCCTTACCAACATCTAATGCGCGACAAGATTGGTTTCACAGGTGGAACCTTTGGAGGAGGACCTTGGGCCCAAGGGATAACTTATGATTTTACAGATCCAACAGGGAAAATCTATAGCATGGTCGAGGAGCCTTACCTGAGCGCACAGAAATATGCTGCCGGCATCATGAAGGATTGGTATGACAAGGGTTATGTTAACAAGAACCCGTATGCAAACAAAATCCGTTCTAAGGATAATTTTGTGGAAGGCAAATCTGCAGTAGCGTTTGGCAACAGTATCGATATTGCTGCCACAATTGAAGCGGGCGAAGCGAAAGGAATTGAAAGCTATATTATTCCATCCCTGATGCCAAACGGTAAGGTTCCAATGGGGAATTTTATAGGTGCTGGAATATCCATTGCGGCTAATTCCAAGAATCCGGAACGTGTTATGCAAGCCATGGACCTTATCATGGAAGACCCGTCTTATGTATACTTGACTTATTTCGGTATTGAAGGAAAAAACTATGTCAGCACCCCGGATGGTAAAATCGGGTTGCCTGAAGGAGTAACAGCTGATACAAATTCCTATCCTCCAGATGCTGCAGGTTTCTGGTTCGTGAACAAGGCTTTGTTTAAGCCAATGAGCACCTGGCCAAAGGTTTATGCGGATTTTTGGGCTAAGCTGGGTGAGTATAATACCTTAGACTATGCATATAACGACTTCAGCTTCAACTCGGATAACGTCAAGACGCAGATTGCCAACCTGGCCAATGCCTCGACACAATTTGCCAACCCGATTTATATCGGTGCTGTCAAGGATGTGGATAAAGCTTTTGACGAACTGAGCAAAAACCTTAACAGTGCTGGTCTGGATAAGGTCAAAGCTGAGGTTGAAACCCAAGCGGAGGAATTCCTGGCAAAGAAGAAATAATCAGCACTACTTAGATAAATTAACATGATACTGTTTAAAAGAGCGCAGTAGGCATTTCTGCGCTCTTTTAAATACTGTCTATACATGATGACTCAAAAGAATATTGAAAGTGAGCTGAATGATATGATCGGTACTTGGCATTTTCTGCATCAAACCCCGGATACGACGATAAAGATGCAGTTCATCATTGATCAAAAGGAAACTTTTTTATTATCCGTTATTTTGGAGCCTTTTCCATTTCCAGTAGAGATCCACACGGTGACAGTTGAAAGGAATCTATTGCAAGCCAGAGGAATTTCCCAGTTCGTCCCCGGCGAAACTTTCGAATTTGATTTGACCTTTGAGGATGAGGAATTCCAGGGCAGTATCAAACTTCCATACCAGGAGCTCTTCTTCGTGAAGGGTACGAGAGGGAACGGTCCATCTCTCGAAGATTTGTTGATTTCAACGCTCTCTCCTTACCGGAAAAGCGATGTGAAGCCACGGGACGATCAAGAGATCCGTGAAGCAGTAGAAACCCTGCTTAACAAGATGTCCATCACCGATAAAATCGGTCAAATGAGCCAGTGTATGTCTACAAACCTCTCCCTTGGATCAGACATCGAGTCTGAAACGCCAGAAAAACTGATTACGGAAGGTCGGGTAGGCTCAATACTCTCTGCCGTAAACAGTAACCGCGTGTTCGAATTGCAGAAAATCGCGGTTGAACGGTCCCCCCACGGTATCCCGTTGTTATTTAACTTTGACGTCATTCACGGTTTTCAGACGATATTTCCGGTACCGCTTGCCTGGTCCTGCAGTTGGGATCTGGCAGCAATCAAAGAAGCTAACGCGATTGCCTCGAAAGAAGCTAGTGCTACTGGTATAACGTATAATCACGGACCAATGGTTGATGTAACCAGAGACCCTAGATGGGGCCGTGTCGTGGAAGGTGCTGGCGAAGATCCCTATCTGGGCAGCCTAATCGCCAAAGCTCAAGTCGAAGGATTCCAAGGGGACAGCCTGTTTGATCCGGAGACGATCATTGCTTGTTTGAAGCATTTCGTGGCATACGGGGCTGCAGAGGCAGGCCGGGATTACAATACAGTGGATATTTCGGAAGGCACACTCCGCAATGTATTCTTGCCGCCATTCCAGGCGGGGATTGATGCCGGAGCCGGGTCGGTTATGAATTCCTTCAATAACTACCAAGGCGTTCCGGTGGCAGCAAGCCGCTATCTCCTTAATGATTTGTTAAGACAAGAGCTGGGCTTTGACGGGATATTGATCTCGGATTATGGTGCCATTGATGAAATTGTCGCTCATGGAAACGCAAAAGACAGTAAAGAAGCAGCCCAGAAGGCGCTTGAGGCAACCATGGATATAGAAATGGTGACGCGTTCGTATGACCATCTTCATGAATTAATTGAACGGGGCTTCGTTGTGGAAGAACAACTCAATGAAGCCGTACGGCGCATACTGAACTTTAAGTATAAGATCGGCATAATGGATGATCCGTTCCGTTATGTTCGTCCGGAGAAAGAGAAGGAATACCACTTCCATCCGATGCATTTAGAGGCAAGCCGAAAGTTAGCTCAGAAGTCTATTGTCCTGTTGAAGAATAACGGCGCTCTCCCGCTTGCAGACAAGAAACAAAAGCTGGCGGTCATTGGTCCCTTTGGTGATAGCAAGGATATGCTGGGCCCCTGGCAGTGGTCCCGGTATTCGAAGGAGACGGTTACGCTGAGAGAGGGTCTGGAAGAGAAAGGATTTCCAAGGACTCATCTGCTGATGGAAGCAGGATGTAAGGTTGAAGAAGCTGTGGATGGGGGAATCGAACGGGCTGTTGCCGCGGCGGAACAATCGGATATCGTCATTCTGGCACTTGGAGAGAGCAGTGAAATGTCTGGCGAGGCGGCGTCCCGCATGGATATAACGTTGCCGAAGGTGCAGCAGGAGCTTGCGGAGGCCATCGTTCGTGTGGGCAAGCCGATTGTACTGGTTCTGACCAATGGAAGACCGCTGGTATTGGATTGGTTCGAGCAGCATGTGGATGCCATTGTTGAGACGTGGTTCCTCGGATCACAAGCCGGGCATGCCATTGCCGATGTGCTCTTAGGCGACTATAATCCTTCGGGCAAACTGACAATGAGTTTTCCCGCCCATATCGGACAAGTACCGGTATACTATAGCCACTATAAAACAGGACGACCGGTAACGGAAAGCAATAAAGGAGAAAAATTCTTTTCCAGATATATCGATGGTTCCAATGAGCCGCTATACCCGTTCGGTTACGGCCTAAGCTATACGACGTTTGAGATTTCGGACATTCACTTATCGCAAACGAAGATGACGGATTCGGAATCGATTAAGGCCAGCGTAACGGTTACCAATACAGGTGCGCTGCCGGGAGAAGAAACCGTTCAGATGTACATTCAGGATATTTATGGCAGCGTAGTTCGTCCTGTAAAGGAGCTAAAGGGATTCGAGAAAGTGAATTTAGCGCCAGGTGAAGCGAAAGAGATTTATTTCAGTATTACCACGGCGGATTTAGTGTACTGGAATCCGGATCTGAAGTATGGGGCTGAACCGGGCGATTTCAAGATATACATCGGTTCGAGTTCCTCTGATGTGAAGGAAGCATCATTTGAGCTTATACAGACAGTTCGGTTATAAAGTCGTCAAATGAGCAATGAAAGGTCGTTTATTGAGTAGAGCTGGTTCATGGCTCCTTGTAAACTTGAATTAATATGAGGTCCTTTTTGTACGTTAAAACGGAATAATAAGCACTAGGAGGTAAATGATGATCTACAAAGATGACAGCAAGTCTATTCAAGAGAGAATCGATGATTTAATAGGAAGAATGACACTAAAGGAGAAAGTAGCCCAGTTATATTGTGCAAATTCATACGGAGGAGAATCCGTTTATGATTCCAGAACCGAAAAATTAAAGGATGGAATTGGGACGGTAAGCTTTTTAAATGATTCCTTTACGGGTGACCTTGAAAAGGATAAGGAGACTATAAAAGGCATACAAAAATTTCTTGTGGAGGAAACGAGATTAGGGATTCCGGGGCTGTTTCATAGTGAAGGGATATCTGGTGCGCAGATACCCAGTGCAACAACATTTCCACAGTCTCTTAATCTCGCTTCTACTTGGGATCCCGCTTTGGCACAAAAAATGGGTGAGGTAGTAAAAAAACAATTAACGGCTTTTGGATTCAAGGCTGTACATTCCCCGCTGTTCGACTTGGCGAGAGATCCGAGATTCGGAAGAGTTGGTGAAACCTACGGAGAAGACCCTTATTTAGTTGCGCAAATGGGTGTTGATTTTGTCAAAGGAATACAAGGCGACAATGAGGTAATGGCTACCGCCAAGCATTTTGTCGGTTATGGAAATGCTGAAGGGGGAAGAGGTGGCGGAGAACAGCAAATATCCGATAGAAAACTGTTGGATAGTTATTGCTTCCCTTTTGAGGCTGCAATTCACGAGGCAAACATAAAAGCTGTAATGAACAGTTACGGGATGTTGAATGAGCAGGCAGTGTCTACGTCAAAATGGCTTCTAACAGACATTTTAAGAAATAAGCTGGGCTTTCAAGGACTAGTTGTAGCTGATTACGGCAGTATCACGCATGCATTTTTACGGTATAGAGTGGCAGAAGATGCTAAAGAGGCGGGAATACTAGCCTTAAAAGCTGGAATGGATGTAGAACAACCTGGGAACCAGTGTTACCAGCACTTGGTAGAAGCGGTTGAGTCAGGTGAACTTGATGAGGCACATATCGACATCTCGCTTAGACGGGTTCTAGAGACCAAATTCACATTGGGGCTGTTCGAAAACCCTTATGAAGATGGCGATTTCTTCAATGAAATTAAAAAAGCGGAGAATGCAGAATTATCACTGGAGATTGCTGAGAAATCGATGGTACTGGTGAAAAATGTGGACAATATATTGCCGCTCAAAAAGAACCTGAAAATAGCGCTGATCGGACCCAACTCAGATACTAAAACTAACTTCTTTGGGGGATATTCATCGGTAGGATCAGCTAGCACAAAAAGCAGTGATTTTGACAAATCTGAAGAAGACACTTTCCTCAGAATGATTTATACAGGGACCATTACCGACAATAAAGAGTCATTAAAACTGATGGGAATTGAATTTGAGGACCAGCCATCCCCTGAACAAAGAGAAATCATTATGAATATGCTCAGGGAAAACTTGAATTCGGATGATTCCTCGAAAAGAGTCTATAAAACGAACGAAGAATTTGTTCAATTATTCTATCCGGATTGTAAATCTGTAAAAGATGTGATGGAAGAAGAGTTCGGGAAGGATCATGTGCTGTACGGCAAAGGCTGCAGTATGTTCAAGTCTATAGATGGAGGGATTGAAGCAGTAAAGGCTGCGGTTCAACAGGCGGATATTGTAATCGCAGTATTGGGCGGCAAAGAGAGCATGATTGATCCTGAAGCTACTTGCGGCGAGAACAAAGATAACATCAACATTGGTCTTGAGAAGCCTCAACTTGAAATGATGGAAGAAGTATTTAAGCTGAATAAACCTGTTATTTCGGTCATTATTGATGGCAGGCCGTTATCTATACCTTTTGTAAGCGAACACAGTAAAGCGGTCTTGTATTCATGGCTTCCGGCACAGTCTGGAGCTGAAGCTATCGTGAATATCCTTACAGGTAGAACCAATCCTAGCGGAAAGCTGCCGGTAACCATTGTGAAAGAAGTAGGCCAGATTCCAATGTATAACAGCAGGCTGCCCCTCTATATTGATATTAATGAATGGGCTTCATACATTAAAACCAATCAAAATGCACCGTTATATCCGTTTGGACATGGATTAAGCTATACACAATTTGATTACAGCGAATTAGTACAGGACGGCACAGTTCAGGCAGACGGTGAATTGAACTTAGAATTTAAGCTGAGAAATGTGGGACAAATTGCCGGGGATGAAGTGGTTCAGGTTTATATCCGGGATAAAGTGAGCAGTGTTGCAAGACCTGTGAAGCAGCTGGTTGGATTTGCACGGGTTACCCTGGGTGTTAACGAAACAAAGAAAGTTGCCTTTAAAGTGAACATGAAACAACTGGCATTTCATGACTTGAATATGGATCAAGTTGTGGAACCTGGGATGATGGAAGTATTTATAGGGTCTTCATCGCAAGATATTCGACTAAAAGGTGCCTTTGAGATTACAGGTGACAAACTTATTGTTGATCGGAAGGTATTTTCATCAAAGGTAATGATTGCAGCACAATAATAACGGAGCTGAGGACAGTGATTAGAGACAACATCGACCGGGATTGGAAGTTTTACCATGGAGTACCATCGGTAATACCCGGCTTCAGTCGGCCAGGAAGACCAGTGAATTTGCCTCATGACTTCATGATTGAGACAGATACAAAACCAGAGTCGCCGGGAGGATCATTAACGGGTTATTACGATGGAGAAATCGGGACCTATACCAAGATTCTTGACATTCCCGAAGAATATGCGGACAAAAGGGTTATGGTGGAATTTGACGGTGTATACATGAACGCGACTGTTAAATTGAACGGGCATGTCGTTACGAAACATCATTACGGCTATTCTCCGTTCCACGCTGACCTTACGCCATTTTTGAAGCCAGGCAGACCTAATAATCTTATGGTTACTGTCAATAACGGAGCCCAACCGAATGCACGCTGGTACTCGGGCTCCGGCCTTTACCGTCATGTCGATTTGCTTGCCGCCCCGAAGGTGCATATCGCTCCGTGGGGTATTTTCGCCCATACCTCTCATATTGTAAACGGAACCGCATTTGTCATTGTCGAAACAACGGTTGAAAATTCTACAGCCGTTGCCGCCGATTTATGGTTGAACATCAAGATGACAAAGGAAACCTCCGGAACCAACGCAGGAACCGGTCGAGTGAAAGTGCATTTGTCTGCTGGAGAGAAGACTGTTGGCCGGGTCACAATTGCGGTTGCACAGGCAGAACTTTGGGATATCGACAGCCCAAATCTGTATAAAATCACAGCAGAGTTGGCTGACAAAGAGTCAGTTGTAGATCACGATAGCACCCAATTTGGGATACGAACGATATCCGTTGATCCACTTAACGGATTTATGATAAATGGGCGTTCCCTTAAGCTTAAAGGCGGCTGCGTCCATCATGACAATGGCATTCTAGGCGCAGCTTCGTTTAAGGACAGTGAATTCCGGAAAATGAAGCTGCACAAAGAAAACGGATATAATGCTATTCGATTTGCCCATAATCCGATGTCACGAGATTTACTTGATGCTTGTGACTGTTTAGGACTGTTGGTTATTAACGAGGCGTTCGACGTTTGGACGATGGAGAAAAACGCTCAAGATTATAGTCTATACTTCGCAGAGAATTGGGAGAAGGATCTGGAAACATTTATGCTTCGTGACCGGAACCATCCGAGTATCATCATGTGGGCAACGGGCAACGAGGTGCTGGAACGCGGAGGAATGTCAGACGGCTACCGTCTGGCAGCGCAGTTGGCGGCACGAGTGCGTGAACTCGATCCTACCCGGCTGGTCACGAATTCGTTATGCTCTTTCTTTAACGGCCTTGATGATGAAGACACTGTAACTTTTTACGAGGAAATGTCTCTGCTGCTTGAAGATGGGGGAGGCTTCACTCCGAATTATGATACTGATTTTGGGATGAGAATCTGGGCCGACTATTCGGAAGCCTTCGCAGCACCTTTAGACGTCGTCGGATATAATTATTTGAATTATCACTATGAGAATGCAGTTGAGAACTTTCCGAACCGAGTGATCTGCGGCACTGAAAGCATGCCGCCTCAGACCGATAAGTACTGGCACGATGTAGAACGGTTTCCCCACGTAATTGGTGATTTCGTATGGACGAGCCATGATTACCTTGGCGAAGCGGGGCTTGGAAAAGTGAAATATGTCCACCCGGACGAAACCTTCAATACTTATAACAGTATTGGCAGCTCTCCATATCCTTGGCGAGCGGCTAATTGCTCAGACTTCGATCTTTGCGGTTTGGCACGTCCTCAGCTATTCTACCGAAAAATCGTTTGGGGCTCTGATGAGACCTTCATAGCTGCGAGGAATCCGGAAAACTACGGGAAGTTGGAGATTCTGAGCAGATGGGGGTGGCCGGAATGCGAACATCATTGGAGTTGGACGGGTTCAGAGCATATGCCGATACAGGTAGATATCTACTCTAGAGCTGAAGAAGTGGAGCTGATTCTGAATGGGAAGAGTCTCGGCAGAAAGCCGGCCGGGAAGACGAACAGATATACAGCCAGTTTTGAACTTGTATATGAACCGGGTACCTTGGAAGCAGTAAGTTATACCGAAGGCAAGTGCATTTCATCCGATAAACTGCTCACCGCAGGTAAACCCGAAGGAATAAGGGTTGTTCCCGACAAGAAGGAGCTTGCAGCGGACGGTCAATCGTTAATTTACGCGGTAGTCGAAATCATCGACTCGGAAGGCAGATTGGTTCCAACAGCTGAGCTGAAAGCAACTGCCAAGACGGATGGTGCGGCAACGCTGGCAGCATTCGGTACGGGCAGACCGCAAACCACAGAGAACTATACGAAAGGTGAATTTACCTCGTATAAAGGAAGACTGCTTGCCATTGTTCGTGCGGGCTATCAATCTGGAGTGTCGACATTGATGGTTAATATTGACGGACTGAATTCCGCATCGGTTGAGATCCCTGTACATTAATGTTAATTAGGAGTGAGAAAATGGAATCATATAAAATCCACCATTTTACAGATGAAGGTAATACCTGTGTCATTAATACGCCACGAACCCCAAGGCATTGGTACAACTACTTGTGGAGTGAGCAAGGGTATTGCACACAGGTATCCCAAATCGGGCACGGTCGAAGCTACTATATTAATTCAAAAGCAGACATGTGTATGATTAATAATCAAGATGCCAAGTACTTGTACTTGCGTGATGATGAAGCCAATGTGTACTGGAATATAGGGGAAGGTCCTTTAAACGAAGAGGTCGAGAATTTCTCGTGTGAGCATAATATTGGATATTCCATCCTAGAGTCTCAAAAGAACGGCGTTCATGCTTCCTGGAAGCTGTTTGTTCCCCACGAAGGCTATAATGAGGTATGGGTGGTCAAGGTTAAGAATAATACGGATAAAGTGAAGCGAATCAGCGTATTTTCTACCGTAAGCTTTGAACTGGAAGGCTTTAAATACCCGCGGTATTACGAGATGTATAGAAGCTGTGAAACCTTCTTCGATAAGAAGCTAAACGGTGTTTATTGCGAATCCAAACATCCCTTTGCGCCTCACAATAGATATAACGGTTATATCGCCTGCTCGGAAACCATTCATGCTTTTGATGGAAATCTTGGAGAATTTCTAGGGGAATTGGGAACGTACACCAGATTGGATTCCATGCCGTCGCCAATGTTCCAGCGGCCTGACGTTGTTGTTAAGGGGAGAGATTGTACGAATTCTCTCACCACACTGGTCAACCTCGGCGGTGTTTTGCAGAACAAGTTGGTACTGGCGCCAGGTGAAGAGAAGGAACTATATTATGTGCTGGGTGTTAGTGAATCTTTGGATGAAGCGGTTCAAACAGCTGAGCTTTACAGTAGCAGAGATCGCATCGAACAAGCATTACAGGAAACTAAGGAGCACCAGACAAGCAAATACGCTGCTCTTCATATTTCCACGCCTAATGAGAAGTTGAACGTACTTATGAATGAATGGGTAAAAAAACAGGTAGACTTCTGTATCGTCGGCAAAAAAGGGGTGCGTGACAATCTTCAAATTGCCGTTGGCCTTCTCAATTACAGACAGGAGAGAGCCAAAGAGGAAATCATCGAATGCTTGCGGCATCAGTTTAAGGCTGGTCATGCCGTACTGACATGGTATCCTTACGACGCTACCCGTTATTCAGATCAGCCGTTCTGGATTATCTGGTCGGTATGTGAGCTGATTAAGGAGACCGGTGATTATTCGCTTCTGAATATGGAGATTGAATATCAGGATGAAGGTTCGGCAACGATGCTTGAGCATGTGAAGGCAGCGGTCAACCGTTTAATTGAGGACAAAGGAAAGCATGGCCTGGTACGGATTTTCTTTGCGGATTGGAACGATGCCTTGAATATTACAACGGACCCGGATGCGGAATCTGTCATGCTGTCCGAGCAGTTCTGTTATGCCCTGAAGGAACTGTCTACGTTGATCCGTCGAGTGGGTGACAACAGTTATGCTGAATACTTGGATGAACAGTACCATATCCTCCGAAATGCAATTAACGAAACGGCTTGGGACGGAAACTGGTATATGCGCGCTCTTAGCAAAGAAGAGAATATCGGCTCCAAAGACAGTGAGGGGAGCAAAATCTATATTAATGCACAATCGTGGGCCGTACTTGCCGATATTCCAGATGTAGAGAAGCTACCCAAGGTACTGGAGTCCATGGACAGCATGGAGCATGATTTTGGCTTCCCGATCAATATGCCTCCTTATATGGAATATTCCCCGCATGTAGGCAGAATGGCTGGCATGCTTCCCGGGCTATTCGAGAACGGCGGAGTTTACTGCCATGCAACAGGGTTTAAGATTATGGCGGATTGCAAGGCAGGCCGAGGAGCAGAAGCGATACGGACGTTACTGAAGATCATTCCGGACAGCGAAGCGAATCCATCCACTCAATCCGGCGCGGAGCCGTATGTCTTCACTAATTGTTATTCCATTCACCCTAAGTATTATGGGAAGTCTTACCAATCTTGGACAACCGGAACCTCGGCATGGGGACTTATGTCGCTCCTGGAGGGGATTATGGGAATCAAGCGGGATTATGACGGCCTCCGAATTGATCCGTGTTTCCCTGCGGATTGGGAGCAAGCTCAGGTGTACAGGGAATTCCGCGGTACATGTTATGAAATTGCCATCCGAAACCCATTAGGGTTGTCCCATGGACAACCAGAGATACAGGTGGACGGAAGCTCTATCAATGGAAATCTGCTGCCTCTCTTTCAAGATGACCAGATCCATCGTGTAGATGTTGTAATTAAGCCTATTAGCTAGTAAGCGGTTTTGAGAAATGAAAGAATAACGGTTGGACACAGGATAATGAATCCCAAGTCCAACCGTTTTCCTTTTGTTAATAAAGATTAATAAATGAGCTTACTGATGGATAGAATTCAAGCCGAATAGTCGTCAAATGATTAACTAAAAATCGTGTGTAGAGTAGAATCAAAGTACGAATTAGGGTACGATTGTCCAAGCCTACAAATAATGTAATGGAAATGGGGCATGGAAATTGAAGATTATAGAAAAATATAAAATGAATAAGGAGGCCCCATTTAACAATGAAGAGGTAATGCTTGTTTCGAGGGTCCCTATCTTAATTTGGATAATATTGGTATATGTGGCGACATTAATCCTGCAGAACTTTAACGAATTGATCTTTCTAAACAGTTTATTCTTTTCAATCACCTATTTTTTTCATATCCTGGTGCACTGGAACTCATATTTATTAACTCGTTTCTGGTCATGGTTGTATTTCCTGATTCAAGGTTTGATGATATTAACCTGTGCCTTATTGATGCCTTTCGGCTCACCGGCTGTTCTTATCGGTCTGCTTCCTGTATTAATCGGTCAGAGCATAGGGCTCTATTCTCATAATAGAGAGATCATATTTGTGTCCTTATACAGCGTGTCGATGTTCTTTTATGCTGAAATATTTTTGAGCAAGGCGTATGAACTGTTACTGATAACCCCGCTGTTTTTTCTTATGCTGATTATAGTAATAGCGTATAGTATGTTGTTTCTTCAACAGGTCCATGCGCGTTTGCGGACACAGATCTTTCTAAAGGATTTGGAAAATGCTCACCGCAAGGTGGAGGAACTTACATTAGCCAATGAGAGGCAGCGTATGGCCCGGGACCTCCATGATACGCTTGCGCAGGGAGTGGCGAGTTTCATTATGCAACTTGAGGCTACTGATGAATTTATCACACAAGGAAATATTCGAAGATCACAGGAAATTATTCAGCAGTCTATGGGACAAGCACGAAGAACTTTGGCTGAAGCCCGGAGGGTGATTAATAATCTAAGGTTGACTTCCGCCTCTGAAATGGTCTTCCATGAGGAGCTCACCGATGAAATACAACGTTTTTTCCAGGCCACAGGAATTAATGTATATCCTAAAATCCAAATGTCCAGCCAAATGTCCAGAATGTTGATGGAGCACAGTTTATATATCGTAAGTGAATGTTTAACCAATGTGGCAAAGCATGCTAAGGCGGACAAAGTCTGGGTCACAGTGACTGAACAGAATGATCGTGTTGAGATTGAGGTTAAAGATAACGGGACAGGTTTTAATACAAGCCAGGTTGGCAAACAAGCAGGTCATTATGGCTTGCTGGGATTATATGAGCGTGTACGGTTGATTGGAGGAGATATCCAGGTTACCAGTACCTCAAACGGTACAAAAATAAGGTTAGAAGCACCTATTCATAAAGGAGACAAGCTATGAGTACTATAAAGGTGTTGATTGTGGATGATCATCAGCTCGTTCGTGATGGTTTGAAGCTCATTGTTGAGACGAACGAACGGTTTGTTATTATTGGAGAAGCAGAAAATGGACAGGTGGCGCTGCATCTGATTGAAGAACTGAAGCCTGATGTGATTTTGTTGGACCTGAATATGCCAGTGATGAGCGGGATGGAAACGATGGAGGCATTAAGTAACAAACAATGTAAGATTCCCGTCATCATTTTAACAACCTATAACGAAGATGAATTAATGGTAAATGCGCTGGCATTGGGAGCAAAAGGTTATCTGCTGAAAGACACCAATCGTACCAATCTGTTTCGGAGCATCGAATCTGCAATCCGGGGAGAGACATTGCTGCAGCCCGATATCATGAGCAAAGTGTTAGCGGCCAAAGAGAGTAAAGAAGGTACCGACGCCAGAAAAACGGAGATTCCTGTTTTAACGGATAAGGAGAAAACAATACTTCAATTTGTAGCACGCGGATATAAAAGCAAAGAGATCGCTTTTGATATGGGTGTTACGGAACGGACGGTCAAAGCTCATTTAACAAGCATCTATTCAAAACTTGGAGTAGAATCAAGATCCCAAGCGGTGGCCACGGCTATGGAACGTGGAATTATTCATATCTAATTGGTCAGCTTAAATGTTACCCCTCAAGCATTTAATCACTCAAGTAACCATAGATGTTGATTATTTTGATTTATCCAGTCCTCTTCTGAATTCCCTAAAAACTTTAGGTGTTTTTCCTTGGTCTTTTTTAAAGGATTGTATGAAGTGATTCACATGATTGAAGCCCACACTGCGAGCGATCTCGGTAATTGTATCCTCCGATGATACCAGTAGTTCGCAGCTTTTTTTAATCCGATATTTTATGAGGTACTCATATGGCGTCATATGAACTGTCTTTTTGAAAATTCGTGTACATTCCGAAATGCTTAAATGCGCCGTATCAGCAATCTCACGTAACGTGATAGGACTCAAGTAGTTCTGATGGATAAAGCTTAGCATAAGCTGCAATCTTTCCTGCTGCCTTTTTGCATGTTTTGGCGCTTCTTCTTGCGGTAGCGAAAGGTTAGATATTAGGATGAACCAGAGCTGTACTGTCTTGATCGAAATCTCATATTCCCATCCCCAGCTCTTTTTTCCATTGAACACTAATTGCATGTACCAAAGCATGTCCAACCCCATATCGGTTTAAGATAATGACGAAGGAACAACCTGTGCAGGTTGTTCTTTTTTTTTCGTAAGTTTTTTTCCCAAAAGTACATTGACCGCCTTCCCTTAAGTACGATGTATTTCTCATTCCAAAATCGTAGAATGAGTTCAAGTAGAGATCAGTAATGCAGGATAGAGGGAGGAAATGAAATGGCAACATTATTATATCGGCTGGCACACTGGTCGGTGAGGAATTCAAAGAAAGTGATTATCAGTGGGGTAGGAGTATTGCTGGCATTAGCGGTATTGGCTTTGTCCATGGGACCAGCGTTCAGTGATGATACAAGCATGCCGGGACTTAAATCTCAACAAGCGATTGAAGTGCTGAACAAGGAGTTTGTAAACCCACAGGCGAAGGCCGGAGGACAGACTCGTATGGTCATCAAAGCACCGAAGCAGGAGACATTGTCCTCAGAAGCTTCTAAGGCGGTCATTCAGAAAATCTTAAAAGAGATTGTGGAAGATACAGAAGTGCAATCGGTAGTAGGTCCTGATGAGAATCATTCGATGAGTGCAGATAAAACAATAGCTTATATAGACGTTACTTATAAATCTCCTGCCGGAGAGGTGACGGATAAATCCAGAGAGCATATTACCCACGTTGCTGAAAATATGCGCTTCTCAGGCTGGCAGGCTGAACTATCCGGTGAAGCATTTGTACAAATGAAGATTTTGGGACCATCGGAAGTCATCGGTGTCGTCATTGCGTTCGTGGTGTTGGCCATTACGTTCAGTTCGTTTCTACTGGGTGCCCTGCCGATTGTCACTGCGGCCGTTGGACTAGGAATCGGATTGCTGGGAATGATGATAGGTTCCAATATGATCGAAATACAATCCGTTGCACTTTCTCTTGCAGCGATGCTTGGTCTGGCTGTTGGAATTGACTATGCACTTTTTATTGTCTCCAGATTCCGCCAGCAGCTGGCGGAAGGGTATGAACGGTCCGAATCTATCGCAATCGCTAATGCAACTGCAGGGAGCTCGGTTGTTTTTGCAGCCGTAACAGTGATCATCGGCTTGGCTGGTCTTTCTGTAGTCCAAATCCCATTTTTGACTGCAATGGGATTATCCGGAGCATTTGTTGTATTCGTAACCATGTTATCTTCCGTCATTATGATTCCGGCGTTGCTGTCAGTATTTGGAGATCGTATCAGCGCTAGCAGTGGTAATAAGTGGCTTAAACCGCGAAAAAGAGTAAATCACAAGGACAATCGTTGGGGACACGTGGTGACCCGCAAGCCGTTAATAATGGTTATCTCTGGAGTGATCCTGCTGAGTACAATCGCCCTGCCGTTTCTTCATATAGAGCTTGGTTTGCCGGATGATGGGCAAAAGCCGACTGAAAAGACTGAACGCCGTGCTTATGATCTGCTGTCTGAAGGATATGGCCCAGGTTTCCATAGCCCACTTGTAATCCTTGCCCGGGCAGATGGTGAAGGAGACTTTCTTAAGAATGTCTCTAATGTAGTTAAAGAGATTGGCACATTGCCTAATGTTGGCAGTATGTCTCCGGCTATTCCGGGTCCATCAGGAAAATTGGCGCTAATCAATATCATCCCTGCTACCGGACCGCATGACGTGAAAACCAAGGAGCTTGTACAATCGATCAGGGATCAGACACCTGAGATATTGAAAAAGAATCATATAGAACTGATGGTTACTGGTACTACTGCAGTCAATATTGATATTTCACAAAAGCTGAACGAAGCGCTCCCTAAATTCTGTATGGTTATCGTTGGGCTGGCTTTTGTTCTCCTGACGGTAGTGTTTCGTTCCCTGCTTGTACCACTTAAAGCCGTACTTGGTTTTATTCTGTCTCTTGCGGCAACACTCGGATTTTCGGTCTTTGTTATTCAGGATGGGAATATGGGCAGCTTATTCGGATTCTATGGGACAGGTACGATATTGAACTTCATGCCGATTATCGTTGTTGGTATCTTATTCGGTCTCGCGATGGACTATGAGGTATTCCTTGTAAGCCGGATGCGTGAAGAATATAAAAAGACTGGAGATGCGAAAAAGGCAGTGCTTGCCGGAATGGGTCATAGTGGAAGCGTGGTGACTGCGGCAGGACTCATCATGATCTCGGTATTTACGGGCTTTATGCTGGCTGAAGATCCGATCATCAAATCAATGGGTTTTGCACTAGCCTTCGGAATTCTGTTCGATGCATTTGTTGTTAGAATGTTGATTGTTCCAGCAACTATGACACTGATGGGAAAATCGGCTTGGTACCTGCCGAAGTGGCTGGACCGGATTCTGCCCAATCTGGATATTGAAGGTGAAGCAGTGATGGAGAAGCTGAAACACTCAGACAGTGGAGTGGAAAAGAAGAAAAGCTTGCAGTTGTCTCCAAATCAATATTTTGAGTAGAAATGAAGCTTGATTTATATACAATCAGTATGATGTCCCTGAAGTGAGCAACAAACGTTGGGCAACAGAGGATATTGAATTTGACGGTATATGTATAGATGTTCCTATTAATATGAAATTTATTACAGCAGCGTGTCAAGTGACATGCTGCTTTTTATCTGGAAATAGTTAATCCAGCTGCGGTGGGATTATGCGGGGAAAAATGGAGGTTATTTCATTTCACAGACTTTGGCCCAGCGCCCAGAGGAATATTTAAAGGCAAAACTAACCGATTTGACAGACATGAAGAACATCCACATTGCTTCCAGATTTTGCGGGCTGTTAAGCCGCGCTAAACCGCGAAGTCTGGCTTTTAATGAAATCTGCTAAAACAAAGTCCTATAAGCAGGAGGAAGCTAAATGACAATTAAACATGAAAATGTAAAGGGGAATATTCATATATCGCATAAGGCGATTGCAAAAATCGTCAGTTCGTCCGTCCAAACGATTAGTGAAGTGGCTGCACTTGTAGATGGACGAAATAAGCAAACGGACCAAGAAAAGTTCTATAAGGCTGTTGGAGTCCGTATCGAAGAGGCTGAGCTGTTTATTGATTTGCATACAGTTATTCTTCTAGGCACCCCACTACATCTGCTATCGAGAATTCTCCAAACAAATGTGAAAGAAGAAGTAGAGAGAATGACAGGTTTGGTTGTGGCAAAAGTGAATATTGATATCGTTGGTATCATACGATTACCGATGAGGTGAACGAACTGAAAGAAAATTACCAAACCACCATGGACAAGCTTGAGGAAACACGCTTAATGGCTGATAACTTACAGAAGCAGAATTCGCAACTATTTGCTGAAAATGAACGACAAAGACAACAATTAGCAGAGGCTATGGACTCTATTCACCAAGTAGAAGAACAGAAGGCGCGCCGTTTGAACAGAATCCAAGTGACGGTGTATACTGCTGCGAGGTTGCTATTAGGTTATTTTTTCTTCGTTCGAATAATTCGATTTATTTTGCGGCGGAAGTCATATAAATAACCTTTTATTAAAAGGAAGAATAATAAGAGACAGGTTGTGTAACGATGAAAAGTATGAGCACTTTTCTAAATGAAAGTACAATACAGTATGGAAATTCCGATGAAATGCTTGTCTCACGAATTCCCATCCTGCTGTGGATACAAATGGTATATGTAGCGACAATGATTCTGCAAAATGTTAAAGAACTGCTCATCCTACCCGACATATTCTTCACAATCACCTATTTGCTTCATGTCCTGATACACTGGAATTCATTTAGGCTGACCCGTTCCCGGTCTTGGTTGTATTTTTTGATTCAAGGACTGCTGATCTTGACCTGTGCATTACTGCTACCTGAAGGTTCTCCTGCTGTTCTCATTGGATTATTGCCTATATTAATTGGCCAGAGTGTAGGGCTTTATTATCACAAAAGAAAAATCACATTTGTATTTCTGTTTTGTGTGTTTATTTTCTTCTATGCTCAGCTGTATTTGGGAAAAATGCCTGACTTGCTACTGCTCATTCCCTTATTCATATTAATGTTAATTGTTGTTATAGCGTATGCTTTGCTGTTTTTTGAACAAGTTCATGCCCGACTTAGGACACAGAATTTTCTGAAGGACTTGGAAAAAACGCACCGAAAAGTAGAGGAACTTACCTTGGCAAATGAACGGCAGCGCATGGCCCGAGACCTCCATGATACGCTTGCGCAAGGGGTAGCTGCTTTCGTTATGCAGCTTGATGCAGCAGATGAATTTATCTCACAAGGAAATATTCGAAGATCTCAGGAAATTATTCAGCAGTCGATGAGCCAGGCGCGAGGATTATTGGCTGATGCCCGGAGGGCGATTGATAATCTAAGGTTGAAATCCTCTTCCGATATTGATTTTCGCGAGTCACTTACCGATGAGGTTCAACGTTTCTTCCAGGCTACTGGAATAAATGTTTATTCTAAAATCCAAATGGTTAGCCAAATGTCCAGAATGCTGATGGAGCACAGTCAATATATCGTAAGTGAATGTTTAACCAATGTGGCGAAGCATGCTAAGGCGGACAAAGTCTGGGTGACTGTGACTGAACGGAATAATCGTATTGAGATTGAGGTCAAGGATAATGGGACAGGCTTTGATACAAGCCAGATCGGCAAACAGGCAGGTCATTATGGCTTGCTGGGATTATACGAACGTGTACGGTTGATTGGAGGCCAACTCCAAATCACTAGTTCATCTAGAGGCACACGAATTATATTAGAAGCATACATTCATAAAGGAGACAAGCTATGAGTACCATAAAGGTGTTGATTGTCGATGATCATCAGCTCATTCGTGACGGCTTGAAGCTGATTGTCGAAACCAACAAACGGTTTGATATCATTGGAGAAGCAGAGAATGGACAGGTGGCGCTGCGCCTGATAGACAAGCTGAAGCCCGATGTAATTCTGCTGGATCTGAATATGCCAGTAATGAGCGGGATGGAAACGATGGAGGTTTTAAGTGATAATCAATGTGAGATACCGGTCATCATCTTAACAACTTATAATGAAGATGAATTAATGGTAAATGCGCTAGCATTGGGAGCAAAGGGCTATCTACTGAAAGATACTAACCGTGTTCATTTGTTTCGGACTATCGAATCTGCGATCCGGGGAGAGACACTGCTACAGTCTGATATCATGAACAAAGTGTTAGCGGCCAAAAAGCGTAAGGTAGGTTCCGAATACAAAGAAACAGAGATTCCCGTATTAACGGACAAGGAGAAAATAATACTCCAGTTTGTAGCACGCGGATATAAAAGCAAAGAGATCGCCTTTGACATGGGAGTAACAGAACGAACGGTCAAAGCGCATTTAACAAGCATATATACTAAGCTTGGAGTGGATTCAAGATCCCAAGCCGTGGCTACGGCTATGGAACGTGGGATTATTCATATCTAAATAGCTTAGTAAAATGGACATGCGGAGAGTTTCTTCCGTATGTTTTTTATGTTTTTCCCAAAAGTACATTGACGGGCTTCCCTTTCGGACGATGTGTTTTTCCATTCTAAATCGTAAAATGAATAGAGGTAAAGTGAGAAGAACCTGTCTAACTTGATAATATGTAAAAACGCCATGACATCTTGGGAATTGATAAACTGTTGCGTTCCTCCCTACTGGAACTGTAAATGACTTTGAACATTACTTGAGTTGCCCTACACTGCGGAAAAGTTCCTGCGTATTGCTGGAAGGAATGCAAACTGAAAATTTGGAGAAAAAGCATATGAAACAGTCTATAAGTGATGTACATATATTGGAAGGAGTGAAGTAAGTTGATTAAAGAAATTATCGAGTTGCCTATAGTTAAAGCTTTAGGTTGGGGATGGATCGTCTCATTACTTGGAATCGTGATAACTCTTATCTGGGAATTAAATCCGGTTACAACGCTGACTTCCACTAAATTTGAACGAATACTTTTTTCAAAGGAGAAAAAAGTATCAGTAAGGATTATCCGTAATATAGGTACTATAATTTTGTCTATAGTTTTTTCAGTAGTGTTATTTAGTATTTATGTGATGCTATACAATACAGAGCAATTCACTTCTGATCAGACCAATATAGATATAAGTATGTTAATAATTGCCATAGTTTTTCTCTGCTCTATGACAATATTATTTATAGTCGGTAATTTTAATGTGCCTTTGAAGGTCTCTAAATATGGCCTTATTTACTGGTCTTTTAATAGTAAAGAGAAAAAATTAATCTGGATTTTCAGTGTCTACCTTTTATATGTAGTGAGCGGTTTCTCCTTGCTATCAAGTGCTTTCGCTGATGCATTTACTGGAGGTGAAGATCTTACTGGAGATAATTTGTCTATTTTCATTATAATACTGCTAACAAATAATATGTTTTTAGTAGCTATATCTAAAATGATTTTTACAGTTCTAATTAAGAAGTTTGCTCGCTATACTGGAGAAACATATTATTATGATGAAAATGACGGACAGCGTTGGTACATATATCATTTAGCTGAAAAAAGCACCTATTTACTAGGCAATACAGTTGATCCTAAAAATACAGAAGTGTTTACAACAATAGAAAAAAGCGAATTATTATCAAAAAAAATTAATGTGTATAGAATTCCAAATGAATTAGATCAGATGCAGGAGACCTGAGTTAAAACCTATTGTCTCCCTGCGGATTGGGAGCAGGATTAGGTGTACAGGGAATTCCGTGGGATACGTTATGAAAAGGACAACCGGAGATTCAGGTAGACGGAAACCAAGTCAATCTGTCTTTCAGGATGAGCGGATCCATCGTGTAGAAGTTGTTCTTAAGCCTATTAACCAGTAAGTCGCTACTAGAAAGTAGAAAAAACGGTTGGACATGGGTGAATGCCCCCCTCTCCAACCGTTTTCATTTGCCGTTAGTACGGTATTAGGAAGGTAGGTCTTGAACGAATGAAAGTTCGGAACACGATACCATACTATTTTAATAAGAAAAGTACCATAATGTTTGCGGTAAAAGTAATAAAATTAAAGAAGAGTTCAAGTGAAAATCATATCCTGGCGGAGGTAAACCTTAGCCTCCTTGCTGAGAAGGGTAACAACGCCGTTAAATCATAAAGAAAAAAGAATGAAGAAAACAACCCAGAAGGAGTGAGTCAGGGTGAAAGTCAAGAACCAAAGCCTACTGTTGGCTGGATTATTCATTGCAATGCTCTTCGGTGCCTTAGATGGCACCATTGTCGGAACGGCAATGCCGCGGATCATCGGTGATCTGGGAGGGCTGGGACTCATGGCCTGGTTGTCGACCGCATATATGCTGACCTCGACCGTCATAGTGCCGATTGCAGGGAAGCTATCAGATGTGTTGGGTCGTAAATTCGTCTACGTTTCTGGACTTCTGATTTTCATTATCGGATCCGCTCTTTGTGGAGTTTCGCAAAGCATGATCCAACTCATCGTATTTAGGGCCATACAAGGTATCGGCGGGGGGATTATGATGCCGATGGCTATGATCATCGTCGGAGATCTGTTTACCGGTGCACAGCGGGCCCGGTGGCAAGGAATGTTCGGTGCGTTATTTGGCTTCGCCAGTATCTTAGGCCCGCAGGTTGGGGGGTGGATCGTAGATTACGCAAACTGGAGGTGGGTTTTCTACATTAATCTTCCGGTCGGCCTGCTCTCGGTCGTTTTGATCTCCATGGCGCTGCCGAAGCATCGGGCAGAAGGTAAGGTGCATTTTGACATTGCAGGCATCGTTACCATGTCTCTGGGGATTGTTGGGCTATTGTTGGCCATGACTCTTGGGGGAGTAAACTATGCTTGGGACTCCTGGCAGATCATCGGGTTAATTATAGTCTCGATCCTGTTCATTATCATGTTCGTCATGGTAGAGAACCGGGCGAAGGATCCGATTCTTCCTATGAGGTTCTTCCTCGACCGAACGTTTACGGTCATCAACAGCATCGGATTTTTAATGAGTGTAGGGATGTTCGGGGCTATGATGTTCGTTCCTTTGTTCATGCAAGGGATACTAGGCGTAAGTCCTTCTGCTACCGGGATGATTATGATGCCCCTCACCGTCACTATGATTCTCGCAAGCATAGCTAGCGGTTTGATTATTGAGAAAATGGGGATCCGGCTCCAAATGTTTACAGGTTTGCTGATCATGGCAATCGGGTTTGTTTTTATTGCCCAGATGGATATTCATACAACGAAGCTCATGACTTCTATATATATGTTTATTCTCGGATTAGGTATGGGGATGATCTTTCCCGGCCTGACATTGGCTTTACAAGAGACATATCCGGAGTCGGATCTGGCTATTGTCACATCTTCCAGCACCTTCTTTCGGCAAATCGGAGGTACTTTTGGCATGACTGTTCTAGGAGCGGTAATGAATCACTACTCCGGGCGGTATTTAACGGAACGCCTCGTTCCTGTTCTGAAGCCATTAAATGATGGAGACGGCTATATTTCCTCTATCATTTCTCAAATCGCCCATAATCCACAGCAATTGTTTTCCGCCCTTCTCAGTCCGGATACGATAGCTAAGATGCCTCAGACCCTGGTCGATATTATTATTCCGGTGATGAAGGTATCTTTGGTGGATTCCCTTCAAATCGTGTTTATATGGTCCCTTGTTTTTGTTGTGGCAGGTTTATCGCTTGCCCTTCTAATAAGAAAGATTAATTTATCGGCAGGAAAAGGATCGGAGAATAAAATTATGCAATTACACTAGTTGAAGAAAGCCGATAGTTATTGGTTAGAGAAGGAGTAAATATTTTTATGTGTTTACCCAACTAGGTAGTATGGGAACTGTCAGGCGAGAATATGAAGCTGTATATCTATTTGGACCGCTCTATAATCGAAGTCTATGCCAATGGATTGAAAGCCCGACAACCCCTGTGTATCCACTCCGTAAGGGTGTTTTGGGGCTTCAGATCTGGTGAGACGGCAAACCGCTGGTTTAAGTCGATGGAAATATCGGATGTAAATCTAATTTGGTAATGCGAGTGCCAGACACACTTAATCCCATGGTTAGAACAAATTTCTCAAGCAAGTTTACTGCTAATTGGAACTTTAAGAACTCGCACCTAAATTTTTGACATCACATCGTGTTCACAACCTTCCCTGCAAGATCCGATCTGGACGGATAAGGAAGGCATTGAGATCACTTTAATCGATATCCTCGGCTCTGACGTGGATGATATTGTGAAGGAAGTGGTGGTTGGCCACTTTGGACTCAGTACCGGTGGGAAGAGCGGACGCAGCGAGAGATTGCAATAGAGCTAGGAATCAGCCGCAGTTATGTTTTGCGGATTGAGAAAAGGGCGCTCATGAAGTTGTATCATGATAACAGCTTGTCTAGGGACAGGCTGTTTTGCATTGAGCGCCCCTTTCACGCGGGTTCGCACTGTTTATACCAAAGGAGATATTCGTTAATAGCTAGAGTACTGAGAAGTATCGATGGTGAGGAAGATCTGCTGAGGTAATAAGTCGTCAAATGAATAACGAAAAGTCGTCTCAAGAGCAGAATCTTATTTTAGATCAAAGTAAGCTGTAAATACTCACACTGAACGGGAAAACATAACGCTTAAAGTCATCTCTTAGTCACTACGTTCCTAACTCGCAGAGGATGACCTTGACGCTTTTTATATCACGGTTATAGGAGGCTATTGTTATTTAAATTATCCGCTAAATACATATATATTTTATTTCAAAGGGAGAGTTATACATCATGAGTATCCGCACTAAAAGTTTTTTGTCATTCGGGGTATTGCTTCTATTGTTTTTAGCAGCATCATTCTACCAGATAGTAAAGACGAATGTGCAAAATGCAGAAATTCGAGAAGTAAATGAAAAAACGTTAAAATCGTCTTTATTAGCTCAAGAATTACAACAGACACTATATAGCTATCAAATCCAAAGTATGTTGCCTGCAACAGGATATGCCACTTTTGAAGAAGTTAAACCGACTATAGATGGTTTGGTAAAAAGCTTTATTTCGGTATTAGACCAATATCAGACTTTGAATCCTGAGTCGAAGGGAAATATACAAACTCTTAAACAAGACTTCAGTGAATATGTCGGGGGGGACGCAGGGAAAGCAACTGTTTTGTATGAAGCAGTTGGAGAATTTAATAATTCCAATATTGAAAATATCACTAAATCTCTTAAGAATGTTGTAAGTAGTAATGATGAGCTTCGGAAAAACTCTGTCATTCTGCAAGTTTTCATATTTTTGATAGCAATTTGTGTGTCTTTCTTTTTTGCACGATCTCTAATTAATCCTATTAAGCGTTTAATAAATGCCTCTTCTATTATTTCTGCTGGGGATTTAAGCAGACCCCTTGATTTAAAATCCAGAGATGAAATAGACCAACTTGCTGGAATTTTTGAAAAAATGAGGTTGAATTTATCAACATTTATAAAGTCTTCACAAGATACAGCCAATCAAGTTACAACATCAAGTGAAAAATTATCAGAATCTGCCCAGAACACAGCACACTCTGTAATGCAAATGACAGAATCAATCAAAAAGATATCCAGTGGTTCACACACACAGATGAGAAGTACGGAAGAGACTGCCTTTGCTATAGAGGAAATGACCAGAGGGGTTTTACAAATTACAGATTCCACCTCGAAGGTTGCAGAGTTATCCATATCAACGGAGCAAAGGGCCAAAGAAGGTAACGAACTTTTGGATGTTGTAGATCATCAAATGAATACACTCGGGCAAACTGTAAGCAAATTTGCAGATTCCGTTAATAAATTAGAAGACCATTCAAAATCAATTAATCATATCATCGATGTCATTAAATCGATTTCTTCCCAGACTAATCTTTTGTCATTAAATGCTGGAATCGAAGCTGCAAGAGCAGGTGAACATGGTAAAGGATTTGCAGTAGTAGCCAATGAAATTCGCAAGCTTGCTGAACAGACTAACGTTTCTTCAGATCGTATTTATGAAGTAATACAGAACATTAAAGCAGACACTAGAGCAACTGTAATTGCAATGGAAAACGGACAAGCTGAGGTGAAACACACTGGACAATCAGTACGTCTAGCAAAAGAAGCGTTTGAGAACATTATGAGAGCCACGATAGATATATCAGAACAAATGCAAGAAGTATCTTCTGCAGCTGAGGAGATGTCAGTTGGTTCGGAGCAGGTTAGTGCGGCGGTAAGTGAGTTAGCTGATATCGCTAAAAATGCATATGTAGAAAGCCAGACAGTTGTCAAAGCAACTGAGGAACAAATGACATTACTCAAAGAAACTGCTAGCTCCGTGGATATTTTAAGCAAATCTTCAAAAGATCTTAAAGCTACTATTTCAACCTATAAAGTTTGATAAATTGAAGGCGTGTCTCAAGTGGAACCTTAAACCTTACCGGCTCCTATACAATGGAGCTGGCGGTATAGGCAGGTGAAGACTGTAAATTCGCAGAAGCTACCTTTAGCAACGTCATACGGCCAAAGCTACCGGCACCAGACCCCTCGGAAGAAGAATGATGGAGACTTAAGGACCATAAGCGAATAAACAAACGAACACCCTCAGGGTGTCCTATGAAGCTCTTGTGAGTAATGTCCTTTAGAAATATCTTACTTAATAAACGGTTCAAAGCAGAGAAATGAAGATAGCGAAATAGAGACATTTACTATGAATTAAACCCAATTAAGGGTGGGATAATAGTTGAAATACTTAAAACTGGTGTTGTCTGGATTTATAATCGCTGTTGCGATACAATGTGGGATCTGTATAGCAATAAGCACTGTAGTAGCCCATTTGTTCAATAATATGATAATAAACCGGCTTTTTAGTCTAGGTATTTTCAAACTGGGATTTCTACAGCAATCTAAGATTGAATTGAATATGGGCGAGTTTCCAGATGTCGTGCTGTTAACCAATTTGGTCGGAATAAAAATCACCGCAGGATTGGGTTCTCTAAATGGAAGTGTGTTCTTTCATATGAAACTATTTTCTATTCTAGCAGTTCCATTATTCTCATTTATAGTAGGTGGTTATCTTACATCAAAAATAAATTATATGTACACCTGGACTGAGGTTATTTGGGCTGGAATTGGGATAGGTGTTTTAAACTCTCTATTCTTAGCTACGATGTCTGTAACCGGTGGATCTACCGCTTCAATCCCAATTCCTTTTATAAAAGAAAGTATTGATATTACGAGTAGATTTTCTCTTATTGAAGCACTATATCATGGGTTTGTATTTGGTTGTATATTTAGCCTAATCGGAGCGTGGATCCATCGTGGGCGCATTCAGATGAAAAAAATGGATACACACTTCCAATAAAAGAGTAATAATGAAAACAGGCAGGCGAGAGTAATAAACTCTTGTCCTTTTTTATGTAATGAGAACTTCCGATCAAAGCCCAAAAGGGCAAGAACCAAGTCCCCTTTTAGACGATGTAGCTCGGCTTCAAGTATTGTAAGATGGGGACATAGCAAAGATGTCGATAACATTCAACGAGAGATCATAAATAATAGATGAAGGGACTTGGGCATTATATGAGACTAAAAATGATCGTCAACCCAGTTTCGGGACATAATAAGATACGTAAGATTGTAACAGATGTAATTGACTGATTGAAAAGAAGTATGAACTAAAAGATAAAGATATTTTTTTCACATCCTTGAACGGTAAACCGATGACAAGTTCATTTCAAGGTATCATAACTCTTAAGTTTTGGGCTCCCAATTTCTGTTCGATTTTTAGACAGTAGAACGCGGGTTCGTCGAGTGTCAAAACTTAGGGTCATCTCTGCTGTTATGCTTGCTTATCTAAATGCGCTGACCGGCGAAGGCGTTCATGTGCTGGCAGGTGCTGTAAATTCCACCAAACCAGTCAAACATACGGATCGACCATCCGCACCGGATTTATACCCATAAAGAAGCCTTTAAGAATAACTGGAGAATATATCTGAATAAATGGGATTTTACGGTAAGAAATATTCTATCTGGTGGCAACGTTATTCGACAGATGAGGAATGCGAAGCAACAAGGCTTTGAAATCATTTTTTTATGTAGGACTAGGGGATGTTCGGCTTAATATTGAACGTGTTGCTACGCGTGTGAAAAATGGTGGTGATCATATTGAAACCGAGGATATTATTAGTTATTGATAATAGTAAAGCAGATAGTGAAAATATTCTTGGAGCAGATACTATTGGAATAAAATATGATTCAGATGAATTGCTGGAATGGGCACAAATAATTGATCAACAATTACAGCTGAGCCAATTCGAATCGGTACCGATCGTAATTGGTTTATTTTTTTACATCGTATCGTGTCCACAACCTCAAAAAATTCGACAATACAGGCGAAGATATGGAGGACCTAATCTCCATCGGAACGATCGGACTCATTAAGGCCATCGAAAGCTACCGCCCGAACAAAGGGACTAAGCTGGCCACTTTTGCTGCCCGTTGTATCGAAAATGAGATCCTCATGCACTTAAGATCGTTGAAAAAGACCCGGAAGGACGTGTCGTTGCACGATCCCAT